>NZ_JAEDAO010000001.1:0-1399506 GCF_016641735.1 Ramlibacter algicola
CGCGCTTCGTTTGCTTGCCCCGCTGCGATCAGCGAAGCCCTCGATTATGACAGAGTTTTTGCGAACCCGTCAACACCGTTTGCGTTTTTTCGTCTGCGACCTTGTTGAGGCCTCCAGGCGATGTGCCTGACCGCTGGGGTCGGGCGCCGCATCCGGCGAAGCCCTCGATTATGCAGCAGTTTGAAGTCCTACGTCAACTCGAGCGCTTTGCTGACCTTGCTTGCCGGCTCGGCTTGACGCCGGCGGCCTGCAGTCGGCGCGTGTTCTGCACCGGTCAGCGAGGCCGCGACTATAGAACAAGTGCGAGCGAGCTCCTCCGCAGATGCACTTTCTTACGCGTCGGCAGCAGCCAGGTTCAGCGGCAGTGACCTGAGGCGCTTGCCGGTGAGAGCGAACAGCGCGTTCGCGACGGCCGGCGCCAACGGCGGCACACCGGGTTCCCCGACACCCGCCGGTGGCCGCTCGCTGGCCACGGTCCACGTTTCCACGTGGGGCGCCTGGGCAGCCAGCAACATCCGGTAGTCGGGGAAGTTGCGCTGCTGCACTTGCCCGTCCTTGATATCGATGCGCCCGTGCAGCGCGGCCGTGAGCGCGAACACCACGGCGCTCTCCATCTGCTGCGCCACGATGGTCGGGTTCACGACCGTGCCGCAGTCCAGCGCGCACACCACACGGTGCACGCGCGGACCGCCCGCGTCGATCGACACCTCAGCCACCTGCGCCACGATCGTGCCGAACGACTCGTGCAGAGCGACGCCGCGTGCGCGGGCGGCCGGCAGCGGCGTGCCCCAGCCGGCGCGGCGCGCCGCCAGGTCCAGCACGGCGCGATAGCGCGGGGCGTGGCGCAACAGGCCGCGCCGGTACTCCACCGGATCCACCTGCATCGCCCCCGCCAGCTCGTCGATGAAGGACTCCGAGAAGAAAGCGTTGTGCGAATGCCCGACCGACCGCCAGAACCCCACCGGCACGCCCGAGCGGGTGGCGGTGTGCGCCATCCGCTGGTTCGGGAAGGCGTAGGGCAGGTCAAACAGCCCCTCGGACGTCGTCTTGTCCGGCAGGTCGACAGGCCCGGCCAATGGAGGCATCGCGCGCTGGAACCAGCGAGGCGTGATCGCATCGCCCGCGGAGTCGATGCGCAGGCTGGCCACCTGCGCGTCCTCCACCGCGGCGCGCAACCGCACGACGTGCATCGGCCGGTAGAAGTCGTGCGTGGTGTCCTCTTCGCGCGGCCACAGCAATTGGACCGGCGCGCCGCCGGCGTCCATCGCCACGCGCACCGCGACGCCGACGTAGTCCACCTCCAGCCGGCGCCCGAAGCCGCCACCCAGCAGTGGCACGTGTACCGTCACCGCTTCCGCGGGTACGCCCGCGACGCGCGCCGCGATGTCGCGTGCCATCAGTGGCACCTGAGTGGGAGCCCACACCTCGACCTTGCCGTCCGCCACGCGGGCCGTGCAGTTCATCGGCTCCATCGTGGCGTGCGCCAGGAAGGGCGCGCGGTACCAGGCTTCGATCGTGCGCGACGCCCGCCGCTCGGCCGCGTCGACATCGCCGCTGCTGTGGAACGCGTAGCCATCGCCGGAACGCACCGCGGCTTCGAGTTGTTGCTCGATGCGGGCGGAATCGAGCGGCCCCGCGGGTCGCTGCTCCCACTGCACGTCGACCGCGGCGGCCGCGCGCATCGCATGCCATGAGGTCTTCGCGATGACGGCAAAACCCGCCGTGGAGCCGCCATAGGCGGGCAGCATCACGAGCCGCTCGACACCCGGCATCTTCGATGCCACGGACGCATCGACGCGGCCCGGCGCGCCGCCGAGCATGGGGCACAGGCGGACGGCAGCGAACTTCAGCCCCGGCGGCCGCACGTCGACGCCGAACCGGGCCGTCCCATCCACCTTGGCCGGCAGGTCCAGCCGCGGCGCGGGCTTCCCGATCAGCGACCAGTCCTCGCGCGCCTTCAAACGCACCGTGCCGGGCGGCGTGGCGGCGGCGAACCGGGCCAGCTCGCCGTAGTGCGCCGATGGCCCGGATGCGTGCGAAACCACCCCGTTGCGCACCTTCAGCTCGTCGACAGGCAGCTTCCATTGCAATGCGGCCGCACCCAGCAGCGACGCGCGCGCCGTCGCGGCAGCCGTGCGCACGACCTCCCACGCATCCACCACGCTGGTGGAGCCGCCCGTCGCATTGATGCCGAGCTCGCGACCGATCTTGCCCACCACCCACCGGGCCGCCTTGGCCCGGCCGAAGCCATCCTCGCGCTCGTCGTCCAGCGGATGGAACGGCAGCCCCGCGAGCACCGTCGCGACGTTGCCGTAGATCGTGTCGTTGCCGGCGCGCTCCACGCGCACGCTGGCCAGCGGCACGTCCAGTTCCTCCGCCGCCAGCATGGGCAGCGCGGTGTACACGCCCTGCCCCATCTCGCTGCGCGGCATGGCCAGGACGATGGCGCCGTCGGCACCGACCTTGATCCAGCCGTTGAGCGCCACCTCACCGTTGCGAACCGGCAGCAGGCCGGGCGAGCCCAGGCGCGATCGCTGCGGTACTGCAAGCCAGCCAACCACCAGTGCGCCCGCACCCGTCGCGCCGGCGAGCAGGAGGGTGCGCCGCTTCATGCCTTCACCCCGGCGGCGCGCTTGATCGCGGCGCGCACCCGCTGGTACGTGCCGCAGCGGCAGATGTTGGACATGGCCTCGTCGATTTCCGCATCGCTCGGCTTGGGCTTGCGCTCCAGCAGCGCCGCCGCGGCCATCAGCATCCCGCTCTGGCAATACCCGCACTGCGGCACCTGCTCCGCGATCCACGCGGCCTGCAACGGATGGGGGCGCCGAGCGGTGCCGAGCGCTTCGATCGTCACGACGCGCTTGCCGGCCACCGCGGAGACGGGCGTGACGCACGAGCGCACCGCCTGTCCGTCCACGTGTACCGTGCACGCGCCGCAGGCGCCGACGCCACAGCCGTACTTGGTGCCCGTCAGGTGCAGCACATCGCGCAACGCCCACAGCAGCGGCATCTCCGCCTCGACGTCGACCTCGACTGCCTGCCCGTTCACCGCCAACTGCACATGCGCCTCCATCCCTCGTCAGCCCACTATAGCCAGCCCATCCGGCACCACGTAGGGGAACGTGTCCACGCGCGCGCCGATAATCGCGCGCTCCATGGCCTTGCTCACGTTGTCCGATGCCCAGCTGGCCTATGGCCATGTTGCCCTTCTCGACCATGCGGCGTTCGCGCTCGAAACGCAGGAGCGTGTCGGCCTGATCGGCCGCAACGGCGCCGGCAAGTCCTCGCTGCTGAAGATCCTCGCCGGGCTCGAACATCCCGACGACGGCACGCTGCAGCGCCAGCAGGGCCTGCGCAGCGCCTACGTGCCGCAGGAGCCCGTGCTCGACGACGAGGCCACGGTGTTCGACACCGTGCGCTCCGGCCTCGATCATGTCCTGGCGCTCATCGACCAATACACGCGCGGCGAAGGCGACCTGGACGCACTGCAAAGCCGGATCGAGGCCGAGGACGGCTGGGGCTGGGAGCAGCGCGTCGACGAAACGCTGCATCGCCTGCATCTCGCTCCCGAGGCGCGCGTGGGCACGCTGTCCGGTGGCGTGCGCAAGCGCGTCGCGCTGGCGCGGGCGCTGGTCACGCGTCCGGACGTGCTGCTGCTCGACGAACCCACCAACCACCTGGACCTCGACGCGATCGCCTGGCTGGAAGGCCTGCTGGTGGAGTTCAAGGGCAGCGTCGTCACCATCACGCACGACCGCGCGTTCCTCGACCGCGTCGCGACCCGCATCGTCGAACTCGATCGCGGCCAGCTGCGGTCGTACCCCGGCAACTTCACGCGCTATCTCGCGCTGAAGGACGAGCAGCTGGCCCAGGAGGCCGTGGTCAACGCCAAGGCGGACAAGCTGCTCGCGCAGGAAGAAGTGTGGGTGCGCAAGGGCGTCGAGGCGCGCCGCACGCGCGCGCAAGGCCGCATCACGCGCCTGGAACACCTGCGCGAACAGCGCGCGCAGCGGCGCGAAACACTCGGCCGCGTCCGCATGGACCTCGATGCCGGGGCGCGCAGCGGCAAGATCGTGGCGGAGCTGCAGGACGTGGACAAATCCTTCGGCGACCGCGTCGTGGTGCGCGGCTTCGGCGCCACCATCCTGCGCGGCGACAAGGTCGGCCTGATCGGGCCGAACGGCGCCGGCAAGACGACGCTGCTCAAGATGATCCTGGGCGAACTGGCGCCCGACCGCGGCAAGGTGCGCATCGGCTCCAACCTGCAGGTCGCTTACTTCGACCAGATGCGCAACGCGCTCGACCTCGACGCGACGCTGGAAGACTTCATCAGCCCGGGCAGCGAGTGGATCGAGATCGGCCGCCAGCGCAAGCACGTCAAGAGCTACCTGGGCGACTTCCTGTTCTCGCCGGCGCGCTCGGCGTCCCCGGTGCGGTCGCTGTCCGGTGGCGAGCGCAACCGGCTCCTGCTCGCCCGCCTGTTCGCGCGGCCCGCCAACGTGCTGGTGCTCGACGAGCCGACCAACGACCTCGACATCGACACCCTCGAACTGCTGGAAGACCTGCTGCAGGACTACGACGGCACCGTGTTCCTCGTGAGCCATGACCGCACGTTCCTCGACAACGTGGTCACCAGCACGATCGCGTTCGAGGGCGAAGGCCGCTGGCGCGAATACGAAGGCGGCGTGCAGGACTGGTTGCTGCAGTCGCAGCGCTCGCTGTCCTTGCAGCCGGCCACGGCGCCCGCGGCCAGGCCGAAGGACCCGGTCACGACAGCGGTGCCGACAGGAGCGCCCGCGACCGCCAAGCGCAAGCTCAGCTACAAGGAACAGCGTGAGCTGGAAACGCTTCCCGCCCAGATCGCGGCACTCGAGCAGGAGCAGGCCGCGATCCAGGCGCAACTGCGCGACGGATCGCTGTACGCCAGCGACCCTGCGCTCGCGGCCACGCTCGCGCAGCGCAACGCCGCCATCGAGGACGACCTGATGGCGGCACTGGAACGCTGGGACGCCCTCGGCGGCGTGTAAGGCTGGGCTGTCGCCATCTGGCGGCGGCGGCTGACCCATCCCGGACCCCGCGCGAGCGGCCCGCGATCTACAGTGGCCCAGCCATGCTGTCCTTGCCGCGCGTCCACTCCGCCGCCTTGATTCCCTGGATCGCGTCCGTCCGGCAATTGCTGGTCGTCTTCCTGCTGTGCGGCGCCACCGTCGGCTGCGCCGGCGTGCCGGACAACGTGCAGCGCACGCCGTCGCAGGCCCTGAAGGCGCCCGAGCAGACGGCCCTCGGCCAACTCGCGGCGCAGCGCCGCGGCGGCGCATCGAGCGAATCCGGCTTCGCCTTGCTCGACAGCGTCGACGCCGCCTTCGGCGCCCGGCTGGCGCTGATCCAGTCCGCGCAGCGCACGCTGGACCTGCAGTACTACGCCATCCACGCGGATGCCAGCACCGAACTGCTGCTCGAGGCGCTGCGGGCGGCTGCGGCACGCGGCGTGCGCGTGCGCATCCTGCTCGACGACTTCAACACGGCGGGCGAGGACGCGCAGGTGCTGCGGCTGGCGTTCGTCAAGGGCGTGGAGATGCGCCTGTTCAACCCGATGCCGGGTTCGCGCGGCTCCCTGATCACCAAGATCGCGGGCTCGCTGCACCAGGGCGGGCAGCTGGCCAAGCGCATGCACAACAAGCTGTTCATCGGCGACAACGCCTGGGGCATCACCGGGGGCCGCAACCTGGGCGACGCCTATTTCGGCGGCGACGACAAGAGCACCTTCGTCGACCTCGACGTGCTGGCCGCGGGCGCCGTCGTGCGCCAGATGTCCGCCAGCTTCGACCGCTACTGGAACGACGAGCTCGCCTACCCTGTGCAGGCGCTGCTGGATCGCGAGGACCTGGACAAGCTGCGCAAGGACGACAAGGAGAAGGACAAGGACGGCAACGACGTCGCCACGCCCCGCCTGCCTTCGCCGACGCCCGTCAACACCGTGCTGCCGAACGCCACGCCCACGGCGGTCGTGGAGGCGCGCAGGCCGCCGATTGACCTGCGCAGCGTGCCGCTCACGTGGGCACCTGCCGCGGTGCTGGTGGACAAGCCCGGCAAGATCGGCCCGGACGAGCAGGAAGCGAATGCGGGCGACACCGTGGTCGACGGCCTGCTGCAACTCGTCTCGCAGGCGAAGCAGGAGCTGCTGATCATCTCGCCGTACTTCGTGCCGGGGCGGGAAATGATGGGCATGTTCGCCGACCTGCGGCGCCGCGGCGTCGCGGTCCGCGTCCTCACCAACTCCCTCGCCTCGAACGACGCGCCCGCCGCGCACGCTGGCTACCGCCGCTACCGCAAGGACCTGCTCGCCATGGGCGTCGAATTGCACGAGATGCGCGCCGACCCGAAGGCCGCCGAACTGCCGGGCGGCAAGATGCCCGAAGGCAAGCAGCGGTTCGGCAGCGGTGCCGGCGGCTCCAAGAGCGCCAGCTCGCGCGCCAGCCTGCATTCCAAGGCCGTGGTCATCGACCGCCGCCTGTCCGTGATCGGCTCGATGAACCTGGACCTGCGTTCGCAGCGCAAGAACAGCGAAGTGGCGCTGGTGCTGCGCAGCCCCGCCATCGCCCAACGCGTGGCCGGCGTGGTCGAGCGCTCGTTCGCGCACGGTTCGTACCGCGTGGACCTGGACGGCGGCAGCCTCGTCTGGCGCGCGCCGCCCGGCGCCGATTTCAAGGACGCGACCAGCGAGCCCGAAGCCGGCTTCAAGCTGAAGGCGCTGGTGAACGTGCTCGCGCCGTTCGCGCCCGAGGAAATGCTCTAGGAGCCCGCGCTCCTACCCGATCTCGCGCACCAGCCGCCCGTAAGTGCGCCAGAACGCCGCGTCCTGCGTCGTCGCGAAGTTGATTCGCATCAGCGTGCTCGGCTTGCGCTGCGCGTGGAACAACGCGCCGGGCGCCAGCAGGTAGCCCTCGTCGAGCATGCGCTGCGCGAGCGCGTCGGTGTCGACGCCGGTGTCGACCCACCCGAACAACCCGGCCGGTTCCGCCGCGAAGGTGCAGCCGGCGGCCAGCGCCAGCTTCACGCTGCGCGCCCGAGCGGCGTCCAGGCGCGTGCGCAGACGCTCGGCGTGGCGGCGCAGCTGGCCCTGCTCGATGCACAGCGCGAGCGCGCGTTCGAGCAGTGCCGGCGTCGTCAGCGTGGCCAGCAGCTTGGTGTCCAGCAGGCGCGGCACCAGATCCGGGTGCGCCGCCAGGAAGCCCACGCGCCAGTTCGGCGCCAGCACCTTGGCGAAGCCGCTGACGTGGATCGTGCGCTGCAGGCCGTCGAGCGCGCACAGCCGCGTCGCGTGCTCCGGCGCGATGTGGCTGTAGGTGTCGTCCTCGACGATGTGGAAGTCGTACTGGTTGGCCAGCTGCAGGATGCGATGCGCGCTGCCCGGCGTCAGGCAATACCCGGTCGGGTTGTGGAACACGCTCACGCTGACGTACAGCTTGGGCCGGTGCGCTTCGCAATAGCGCGCCATCACCTCCAGGTCCGGCCCGTCGGCACGGCGCGGCACCGGCAGCAGTCGCATCCCCATTGCGGTCAGGCGTGCGAATTCCACCGCCCACCCCGGCTCCTCGACCATCACAGGATCGCCGGGCCGCAACAACGTGCGGCTGACGATGTCCAGCGCGTGCGTCGCGCCGACCGTCGTGATGATGTTGTCGGGACCGGCATGCACGTTCAGGCGCGAAAGCTTTTCGGACAGCGCGCGGCGCAGCGACGAGTCGCCCATCGGCTCCCCGTACTGCAGCGAGAACTCGTGCAGCGCGCGCGTGCCGGTCACCTTGCGCACCGCCGCCGGCATGAAGGTCGATTCCAGCCACTCGGGCGGGAACACGCCCATGCCCGGCTGCGGCTTGTTGCTCACGCGGTGGAACATGCCTCGGATCAGCGCCGTCGCATCCACCGGCGCGGGACGTGTGGGGGTGAAGCCCGCGGCGGTCGCCCATGCATCGACGGCTGCCGGCCCCGCAGGGGCTTTCGTGGCGCGCTGGCGCGGCTGCTGCACGGCGATCTCGCGCACGAAGAAGCCGCGGTTCTTGCGCGCCTCCACCAGGCCCTGCGCCAGCAGTTGGTCGTACGCGGCGACCACGGTCGACGGGCTCACGCCCTGCTGCTGCGCGCATTGGCGCACCGACGGCAGGCGCGCGCCGGGGGCGAGCAGGCGGTCGCGGATCCGCTCGGCAAAGCGGCTCGACAGCTGCTCGGTGAGCGATTGCGACGAGGCTTTCATCAGCATGGCGGCGGCTCCGGTGTATTGCCGGCCGGGCCGATACAGCGCGGCACCTGACCCGGCCAACTGTATGGGCGGTGTATTGGTCGGCCAGCTTACAGTGCCCCGCATGCCGACGCAATCGACCGCCTCCCGTTCGCACCCCTGGCGCGGGATGGCGCTCGGCTTCCTCGGCGTGGTGATCTTCGCCTTGACGCTGCCCATGACGCGCCTGGCCGTCGGCAGCGTCGATGCACCGGCAATGTCGGGGATGTTCGTCGCCATGGGCCGCGCGGTCGTCGCTGCGCTGCTGTCCGCCGCCTTCCTTGTCGCCACCCGCGCCCCGCTGCCGCGCCGTGCCGATTGGCCCGCGCTCGTGGTCACCTGCGCCGGCGTGGTGTTCGGCTTCCCGCTGCTCACGTCGATCGCGATGCGCTACGTGGAGGCGGTGCACGCCAGCGTGCTGGTGGGCGTGCTGCCGCTGGCCACCGCAGCGGCGGGCGCCTGGCTGCACAAGCAGCGGCCCAGCACCGGCTTCTGGGCCTGCGCCACGCTGGGCACGCTGCTCGTGCTCGGCTACGTGCTGCAGCGGAACGGCGGCACCCGCATCCATCCGGCCGACCTGCTGCTGCTCGCCGCGATGGCGGCCGCCGCCGTCGGCTACGCGTACGGCGCGCGGCTGTCGCACCACATGCGCGCCGACCACGTGATCTGCTGGGCGCTCGTGATCGCGCTGCCCCTCACGGCGCCGCTGGCCTGGACGTCGCGGCCGGAGGTGGCGCTGCCGGCGCCGGCCTGGTGGGCGTTCGCCTACGTCGCCGTCTTCTCGATGTGGCTGGGGTTCTTCGCCTGGTACCGCGGGCTCGCCGAAGGCGGCACGGTGCGCGTGAGCCAGGTGCAGCTGCTGCAGCCTTTCCTGTCCATGCTGTTCGCGGTGCCCCTGTTGCACGAAACGCTGGACACCGCCACGCTGGCGTTCGCGCTGGCCGTGATCGCCACCGTCGCCATCGGCAAGTCCATGCCGGTGCGCACCGCCCCCTTGCAGGAGCCCGCATGAAAGCCAACGACCTTCCCGCCACGCCCTGGGTGCTCGCCCGCCGTGCCGCGCGCATGAACCCCTCGGTGATCCGCGAGATCCTGAAGGTCACCGAGCGCCCCGGCATCATCAGCTTCGCCGGCGGCCTGCCCTCGCCGACCACGTTCCCGGTCGCCGAATTCGACGCCGCGAGCCGCCAGGTGCTGGCGCAGGACGGCCCCGCGGCCTTGCAGTACGCGGCCAGCGAAGGTTTCGGCCCGCTGCGCGAGCACATAGCCGCCAGCCTGCCGTGGAAGGTCGATCCGGCGCAGGTGCTCGTCACCACCGGCTCGCAGCAAGGCCTGGACCTCGTGGCCAAGGTGCTGCTCGATCCGGGCTCGCGCGTGCTGGTCGAGACGCCGACGTATCTCGGCGCGCTGCAGGCCTTCTCGCCGATGGAACCCGAAGTCGTCGGCGTCGCGAGCGATGACGGTGGCGTCATCGCCGACGACCTCGCCGCCAAGGCGCAGGACGCCCGCTTCTTCTACGTGCTGCCCAACTTCCAGAACCCGACCGGACGCACGATGACCGAAGCGCGCCGCGCCGCGCTGATCGACGTCGCCAAGCGCACCGGCCTTCCGCTCGTCGAGGACAACCCGTATGGCGAACTCTGGTTCGACCAGGCGCCGCCCGCGCCGCTCGCCGCACGCCACCCCGAAGGCACGATCTACCTGGGCTCGTTCTCCAAGGTGCTCGCGCCGGGCCTGCGCCTTGGCTTCCTCGTTGCCCCGCCGGCGCTGTATCCCAAGCTGTTGCAAGCCAAGCAGGCCGCCGACCTGCACAGCCCCAGCTTCAACCAGCGCATGGCGTGGCAGGTGATGCAGGGCGACTTCCTGCAGCGCCACGTGCCGCGCATCCGCGCGCTGTACAAGTCGCAGCGCGACGCGATGCTCGCGGCGCTCGATCGAGAGATGCCGGGCCTGGGGCTCGAATGGAACCGTCCCGAAGGCGGCATGTTCCTGTGGGCGCGGCTCCCGCGCGGCGTGAATGCTGTGGACCTGCTGCCGCGCGCGGTGGAACGAGGGGTCGCCTTCGTGCCTGGCGCGGCCTTTTTCGCCGGCGCCGAGGACGACCCCGAGGCGCTGCGCACGCTGCGCCTGTCGTTCGTCACCGCAACGCGCGAGCAGATCGATCGCGGCATCGCCGCGCTGGCCGAGGCCATCCGGGAAGTGACGTGATCCGCCTCTGGGGCCGCCTGTCGTCCATCAACGTGCGCAAGGTGGTCTTCACCTTGCGCCTGCTGCACCTGCCCTTCGAACGCATCGATGCCGGCGGGCCGTTCGGCATCGTGTGCACGCCCGAGTACCTGGCGCGCAATCCGAACGCGCTGGTTCCGCTGCTGGACGACGACGGTTTCGAGCTCTGGGAATCCAACGTCATCGTGCGTTACCTCGCTGCACGGCATGGCGACGGGCTGCTCTACCCGGCCGACCTGCAGCAGCGCTTCGATGCCGAGCGCTGGATGGACTGGCAGCAGACGACGCTCAACGGCGCCGGCCGCGAGGCCTTCATCCAGTTCGTGCGCACGCCCGAGGCGGAGCGCAGCGCCGACCGCATCGCGCAGTCCGTCGCCGCGACCGAGCCACTGTGGGACCTGCTCGACGCGCAACTCACCGGCCGCACCCACATGGTGGGCAATGACCTCACCATCGCCGACATCCCGATCGCCTGCGAGATGCACCGCTGGCGCGGCCTGCCGCTGGACTGGCGCGCCCGTCCGAATCTCGACGCGTGGTGGGATCGCGTCCGCCGCTTGCCGGCCGCCGCCGGCGTCCTCGACCTTCCGCTGTCCTGACCATGACCTCACGCCCGTTCCAGCAAGTCGACGTGTTCACGTCCGTGCCCTACCTGGGCAATCCCGTCGCCGTGGTCCTCGATGGCCGCGGACTCACCACCGGTCAGATGCAGGCGTTCACCAGCTGGACCAACCTGTCCGAAGCGACCTTCGTGCTGCCGCCCGAGCATCCGGACGCCGACTACAAGCTGCGCATCTTCTATCCCAAGGCGGAACTGCCCTTCGCCGGCCACCCGACGCTGGGCAGCTGCCATGCCTGGCTGGCCGCCGGTGGACGGCCCAAGGGCGAGTTCATCGTGCAGGAGTGCGGCGTCGGGCTCGTGAAGATCCGCCGCGACGGCGAGCGCCTCGCGTTCGCTGCGCCGCCGCTGCGCAAGTCGGGACCGCTGCCCGAGAGCGACGTCGAGCTGATCGCGCGAGGCTTGGGCGTGCCGCGGGCGGACATCGTCGCGCACGCCTGGTGCGACAACGGCCCGAACTGGCGCGGCGTGATGCTGCGCGATGCGCAGCAGGTGCTCGCGCTGAAGCCCGACGGCGCCGTGCTGGACGGACTGGATGTCGGCGTCGTCGGCGCGCGTGGGAAGGTCGGCGTGGTGGGTGCCCGCAACGACGACTGTGCGTTCGAAGTCCGCGCCTTCTTCCCGGGCAACAACGGCATGGCCGAGGACCCGGTCACCGGCAGCCTGAACGCGGCGCTGGCCCAATGGCTGATCGGCTCGGGGATGGCGCCGCCGCGCTACATCGCTTCGCAAGGCACCGCATTGGGCCGCGCGGGTCGTGTGCACGTCGAGCGCGACGCGAGCGGCGAGACCTGGATCGGCGGCGCCTCCGTCACCTGCATCGAAGGCCAGGTGCACCTGTGACCGGCACGCGCATCGACCACCTCGTCGTCGGTGCGGATTCGCTCGCGCAAGGCACCGCCTGGTGCGAGCGCACGCTGGGCGTCACGCCAGGGCCCGGTGGCGAGCACGCGTTCATGGGCACGCACAACCGGCTGCTGCGCATCGCGACGGTCGACCATCCGCGCACGTACTTCGAAGTCATCGCACCGAACCCGGCGGTGCCACAGGCGCCGGAAGGCCGCCGCCGCTGGTTCGACCTCGACGAGCCGCGCGTGCGCGACGCGCTGCGCACGCACGGCCCGCGGCTGCTGCACTGGGTGGTGCAGGTGCCGGACCTCACCGCTGCAGTTGCCGCGTGGCAGGCGCTCGGCATCGAACGCGGCCGCATCGTGGCCGCTTCGCGCGAAACGCCGCGCGGCCTGCTGCGCTGGGAGATCACGGTGCGCGACGACGGCCAGCGCCTGTTCGACGGCTGCCTGCCGACGCTGATCGCCTGGGGCGACGTGCACCCGGCCGCCACGATGCCCGACAGCGGCGTGACGCTGCACGGCGTTCGCGTGCGCCACCCGCAGGCCGCGCTGCTTGGCCGCGCCTTCGCCGCCATCGGACTCGAAGGCGTCGAGCTGGCCGAAGGCTCGCCGAACCTCGGCGTGACGCTGCTGGGCCCGCGGGGGACCGCCCGGTTGGCTTCGGACGGGCTGTGAACCGGATGGGCTGTCCGACAACGCGTCGGCAGGCTCCTACACCGCTGTCGGTGCGCGCTGCCTAGAGTGGGGACCAGGCGCCGCGAACGAGCGCCGGAGGTTCTCCATGGATCGAGTCACCGGCCCGTTCGACGGGTACCACGTCGCCAGCTCCGCCAGTGAACTCAGCGGACGCTACCTCGGCTTCGCCAAGGTGTGCTGCAAGCGCCCGGCGAGCTTCTGGCTCGCGACCCTGTGCGAGGAACCCGGCTGCTGCGCCCATCTGTGCGGCGGCGGACTCTTCGACACGGCCGAAGCGGCGCTCGCCAGCGCCGAGCTGATGGCCCGGAACCACATCCGCGGCCGCAGCGGCGCCACGCTCGAGACCGTGCCCGCGCGCAACGACCGCGAGCCGGCCGACGCGCAGCTCGCCTAGGAGCTCTTCTTCGCCGCCGTCTTGCGTCCCGTGGACTTGCGGGGCGCCGACGACTTGCGCGCGGTCGTCTTGCGGGCGGTCGACTGCTTCGCGGTCGTCTTCTTCGCGGTCGTCTTGCGGGCGGGGGTCTTCCGGGCCGCCGCCTTGCGGGCCGGGGACTTGCGAGCCGCCGTCTTCCTGGCGGCGGTCTTCTTCGCCGGCGTCTTCCGTGCGGTGGTCTTCTTGGCCGTCGCCTTCTTCGCGGTGGTCTTGCCGGCGGTCGCCTTCTTCGCCGTGGTCTTCTTCGCCGTGGTCTTCTTCGCGGCGCCCTTCTTCGCCGGCACCTTGCCGCCTTCGCTGCGCGCCTCCGACAAGCCGATGGCGATCGCCTGCTTGCGGCTGGTGACCTTCTTGCCCGTGCTGCTGCGCAGTTGCCCGCGCTTCATCTCGTGCATCGTTTCCTCGACCTTCTCGTGCGACTTCCTGCCGTATCGCGCCATCGCTTGTCTCCTGTGGACTGGAAGCCCCGATCACACTTGGACGAGCTAAAGCCCCTTGCCAGAACACCGCCCATGGGGGCGTAGGCGCCAGTCGCGCACGGGACCGCAAGCCCGCGCGTGCATCCGCAAAATCGGCGCATGGGAATGCTCTACCTCGTGCGCCACGGCCAGGCCTCGCTCGGCGCCGACGACTACGACCAGCTCAGCGACCTCGGCGTGCGCCAGAGCGTTCGCCTGGGCGAGTACTTCGCCGCGCAGGGCCTGCGTTTCGATGCCGTGATCGCGGGGACCTTGCAACGCCACCTGCAAACACTGGACGGCATCCGGCGCGGGATGGGGTTCCCGGGCGAGCACCTCGCGTGGTCCGGCCTGAACGAGTACGACAGCGAAGCGGTGATCCGCGCAATCCATCCGGCCCAACTCGAGCGTCCCACCTCCGCCGAGGCCGCGCGGCAGCACTTCCGCCTACTGAGGCAGGGACTGGCCGCGTGGATCGACGGCACCACGCAGCCCGAGGGCATGCCGCCCTATCCGCAGTTCGTGCACGGCGTCACCAGCGCCCTCGACCACGTGCGCGCCAACCACTTCGGGAAGACCGTGCTGGTGGTCACCAGCGGCGGCCCGATTTCCACCGCCGTCGGGCATGTGCTCGGCACGCCGGCAGCGGCGACGATCGAACTGAACCTGCGCCTGCGCAACACGTCGGTCACCGAGCTGGCGTTCAACCCGAAGCGGCTGTCGCTCCACACGTTCAACACGCTGCCCCACATGGACGCGCCCGACCTGCGGGGCGACGTCACCTACGCTTGACCCCACCCGGCGGCCGCCCGGCGACCGCTGAGTAAACTTCCCCGCATGTCCTCTTCCAGCGCGCCAGTGAAGGGTTCGAGCGACTGGCAGGTGATCTGCCTGTGCGCCGCCTGGTGCGGCGTGTGCCGCGAATGGACGCCCGTCTTCGACGAGCTCGCGGCCACGCATCCGCAAGTGCGCTTCGCCTGGGTGGACATCGAGGACGAGGCCGACGCGATGGGCGACGTCGACGTGGAAACTTTTCCCACGTTGCTGGTCGCGCACGGCGACACCGTGCGTTTCTTCGGTCCCGTGCAACCATCCGCGGTGCAGGTCAAACGCCTGCTGGATAGCCTGATCGCCGCTCCGGAAGGGCGCGAAGCATCGTCCGAGGCCGGCGTGCTGCTCGATCGCCTGCGTGTTGAAGTGCTCCGAAAACGCTAGCAGCCGATACAGGCGTTGTCTGGATGTAACCCAGCAAGGCCCCTTCCTACAGTCACTCGGCTCGTGCACCTGACGAGGCCTTCTCGGCTTTGCCCTCCCAATGCCAAGCATGGTTGGCGCATCGGCCGCCATGCAACCCACCAAGCTTTTTCAGGAGTACCAGATGGCATCGAACAATCAGGGCAGCCAGGGCAAATCGAATCGCGGGTTCGCCTCGATGGATCCGGAACGTCAGCGCCAGATCGCCAGCGAAGGCGGGAAGGCCGCCCACGAGAAGGGCACGGCGCACGAGTTCACGTCCGAGGAAGCTCGCGAAGCCGGCCGCAAGGGCGGCATGGCACGCAGCGCGAATCGCAAGAAGGCCTCGCAGTAATCCAGCGGGCGTTGCGACAGGGGCCGCCGGCAGGCGGCCCTTTTTTTTCGTCAGCCCGGCTCGGGCCGGTCGACCAGCGTCGACAGCGGCAGCTGGTCGACTTCCTGCAGCAGCAGTGCGAGTTGCCGCCCTGCGGCGTCGAGGAGCGCACGCCCCTTCTCCGCCGTCGCGACGCTGGCATTGCCCGCAGCGCCCTGCGCGTTGTAGTCCTGCATCTGCCAACCGAGCTTCGCGCTCGTGCCGTTGCCCAGGATCGCGAACCTCGCCGCGCGGTCCTGCGAGGTCGAGCGGAAGTCCCGCGCCTGCGCCATGTCCACGTGCTGCGGGCGCGCGGCGAGCATCAGCGACGTCTCCATGTCGCCGGCGTGGATGCCGAATCGGTGCTCCTCGCGCGGGAAGCGGCCCATCACGTCATCGCCCAGCGGGAGGCCGTACCAGTTGGCCGAGACCACCAGCATCTCGCAGCGCGTGCGCAGGTCGCGCGCGACGATGTCCATCACGCTGACCTGGCCGCCGTGCGAGTTGAACAGCACCAGCTTGCGCACGCCCGCACGTGCCACCGACTCGCCGATCTCGGTCCACAGCCGGATCGTCGTCTCGGCCGACAACGTCAGCGTGCCGGGAAAGCGGATGTGCTCGTTGCTCTTGCCGATCGCCTGCGTGGGCAGGAACAGCACCGGCGCTTCCGGCGGCAGGAGCGGCAGGCTTGCCGCCACCACCGCATCGACGATCGTGGTGTCGACGCTGACCGGCAGGTGCGGCCCGTGCTGCTCGGTGGCCGCGACGGGCAGCACCGCGACGACGCGCGACGCGTCGAGCGCGGCGAAGTCGCGCGTGCTGAGGTCGGCCCAATAGCGGGAGCGGAGCGGCATGGGCGGATGGTAAGCGCTGGGCGGTCAGCCCGCGCGGCGAACCAGCTCCAGCACCGCTTGCGCGAACACGTCGGGCTTTTCCTGCGGCAGGTTGTGCCCGGCGCCTCGCACCACGCGGTGATCGCGCCAGCCGGTGAAGCGGTGCGCATGCGCCGACGCCGGTGACGGCGAGCGCACGCCGTCATCGGCGCCATCGAAGGTGATCGTCGGCACGGCGATCGCCGGCTGCGCGGCCAGGCGGCGCTCGATGTCCGCGTACGCCGGGTCGCCAGGGACGAGGTTGAAGCGGTGCCGGTACGACTGGATCACCACGTCGACGAAGTCCGGGTTGTCGAACGCGGCGGCGCTGCGCTCGAACGTCCCACCGTCGAAGCGCCAGGTCGGCGACCAGGTGTCCCACAGCAAGCGGCACAGCTCGCGCCGGTTGCGACGCAGCCCTTCGCGACCGCGCTCGGAATGGAAGTAGTACTGGTACCAGAGGCGCCGTTCGTTGTCGGGCCTGTCCGGTTCGAGCGAACGCGCGTGGTCGAAGATGTTGTAGTTGTTGTACGAGACCAGGCCCGTGCAACGCTCGGGCCAAAGCGCGGCGACGACGCAGCAGGCGCGCCCGCCCCAGTCGTAGCCGGCGAGCACGGCGCGCGGGATCGCCAGCGCATCGAGCAGCGCCAGCAGGTCCGCGCCGAGCGCGGCCTGCTCGCCCGAGCGCATCGTGTCCTCGCGCAGGAACCGCGTCGGCCCGTACCCGCGCAGGTAAGGCACGACCACCCGGCAACCGGCGCTGGCGAGGATCGGCACCACGTCCACGTACGAGTGGATGTCGTACGGAAAGCCATGCATCAGCACCACCGGCGGGCCGTCGGCCGGACCGGCTTCGTGGAACGCGACCGACAGGACGCCGGCGTCGATGGTCCGCAGGGGCTGCAAGGTGTCCATGGGGCCGCAGCGTGCCACAGGCGCGGCGCGGCCGCGGTGGCCCGCTCAGGCCGGGGCCAGCCGCGCCGGCGGCGTGGCAGCCGGCGAGCGCGGGAACAGCAGCAGGATGGCGGCCGCCGCGAGGCCGGCCATCATCGAGCCGATGTACAGCCATGCGTAGCTGCCGTAGCGGTCGTACAGCCAGCCGCCGGCGAACGGGCCGAGTGCCATGCCCAGGCTGGAGACCATCGATGCCGCGCCCAGCACGGTGCCCTGGATGCGCGGGCTGAACGCGTCGCGCGCGAGGGCTGCATACAGCGGCATCGTGCCGCCGTACGCCGCGCCGAACACGAGCGCCACCGCATAGAAGCCGCCCAGCTGGTCCACCGCGAGATAGGCCAATGCCGCCAGCCCTTGCACGACGAGCCCCGCGACCAGCACCGGCTTGGCGCCGTAGCGGTCGGCGAGCACGCCGAACAGCAAGCGCCCGCCCAGCCCGCCGACTCCTTCCATGCTGTAGATGGTGACGGCGGCCACCATCGGCAGGCCGCAGCCGATCGCATAGCTCACGGTGTGGAAGATCGGCCCCGAGTGCGCCGCGCAGCAGGCGAAGAAGGCGCCGGCCAGCACGAAGAAGGCGCGCGAGCGAAGCGCTTCGCGCGCCGTGTCCGGTGCAGGCTCGCCCAGCGTGGCCACGGGCGCGGCGGCGGCAGGCACGGAGCGGATGAACCGCACGAACGGCAACAGCACGACCCAGGTCGCGATGCCGATGCCCAGCAGCGTCAGGCGCCAGCCGTAGAGCGTGACCAGCCAGCCGGCCAGCGGCGACATCGTCATCGGGGCGACCCCCATCCCGGCCGACACCAGCGCGATGGCCAGCCCGCGCCGCTTCTCGAACGACACCGTGGTCGCCGCGATCACAGGCGCGAAGAACGCGCCCGCCGCCACGCCCATCAGCACCCCGAAGCTCACCTGGAACACGAGCAGGCTCTGCGCCTGGCTCGAGACGACCGCCGCCAGCCCGAGCAGCACGACCCCGGCGGCGACCACCGGACGCGGCCCGTAGCGATCGCTGAGCGTGCCCCAGCCAAAGCCGGCGAAGCCCATGCTCAGGAAGGCCAGCGTCATCGCGACCGAGATGCCGGCGCGCGACCAGCCCGTGTCCGCGCCCATCGGGTCCAGGAACACGGCCAGCGAGAACACGACGCCGATGGCGACGCAGGTCATCAGGGCACCGGCGGCGACGAGCGGCCAGTTGCGGTCGAGGACGGGAACGGGGGCAGGACGCATGGCGATGTCTCCAAGGGTGACATGGCCACGACGAACGAGCCAGCCCGGAATCGACAGGCCGGGCCCGTTCCAGGCGGCAACGCGGCGGGAGATTGTCACAAGCCCGCCTTGCAAGCTGGGTCCCGGCGCCGATCATGGGTGCATCCATGTGCCGAAGGAGGCTGCCATGTGCCACCTCGCCAGTCACCGCGCGTCGCCCGCCAGCAACGCCACCGAAACGGCCGGTGCGCCGTCGTCGAGCGGCCTGCGGCCGCGCTGGGTTGCCGGCGCCGTCGCGGTCGCCATCGCCGGGCTGGCGACGGCCGCGCTGCTGGACCGGGACACGCCACGCAGTGCGCCGCTGGCGGAGACGTCTTCGGTCGGAGCGACCGCAGCGACGGCGACCCCGTTGGTCCCGGTCTCGGAGCCACCGATGCGCGGCGCCCTGCTGCCGGACGACGACGTGCCCACCACGACCGGCTCCAGCAAGCCCATGCTGGGCCACTGCGACCACGGCGCCTGACCCGGCCCGGGCGAAGCGTCAGCCGCGCAGCAGGTGCCGCGCCGCCTGCGCGACGTGCGCGGCGTCGACGCCGAAGAAGCCACGCAGCGCCGCACGCGTGTCGCTGCGGCCGAAGCCATCGGTGCCCAGCGTCAGGTAGCGGCGCCCTTCCGGCAGGAAAGCTCGGATCGCTTCCGGCACCGCCCGCACGTAGTCGCTGGCGGCGACGATCGGACTCTTCGTTCCCGCAAGCAGTTCATGCAGGTACGGCGTGCCGTGCGCCTCGCCGCGCATCGCACGCTGCTCCGCATGCAGGCCGTCGCGCGCCAGCTCGCTCCAGCTGGTGATGCTCAGGACTTCCGCCGTGATGCCGTCGGCCGCCAGCGCCCGCGCCGCCTGCACGGCCTCGGTGAGGATGGCGCCGGACCCGAGCAGCGTCACCTTCGGCGCGCCTTCGCCGTACACGGCGAAGCGGTAACCGCCGCGCACCACGCCGCGCGCCGCGCCTTCGGGCAGGTCCGGCTGCGCGTAGTTCTCGTTCATCAACGTCAGGTAGTAGAAGACGTCGTTCTGGTCCACCAGCATTTCGCGCATGCCGTGGTCCAGCAGGACCGCGAGTTCGCCCGCGAACGCCGGGTCGTAGGCCTTGCAGTTCGGGATCGTCGCCGCGACCAGGTGGCTGCTGCCGTCCTGGTGCTGCAAGCCCTCGCCGCCCAGCGTCGTGCGGCCCGACGTCGCGCCCAGCAGGAAGCCGCGCGCGCGCTGGTCGGCCGCCGCCCAGATCGCGTCGCCCACCCGCTGGAAGCCGAACATCGAGTAGTAGATGTAGAACGGCAGCATCGGGACACCGTGCACGCTGTAGCTGGTGGCCGCGGCCGTCCAGCTGGCGATGGCGCCGGCTTCGCTGATGCCTTCTTCGAGGATCTGGCCGTCGAGCGCTTCGCGGTACGACAGCACCGAGCCGATGTCCTCCGGGTCGTACAGCTGCCCCGCGCTGGAATAGATGCCCACCTGCTTGAACAGGTTGGCCATGCCGAAGGTGCGCGCCTCGTCGGCCACGATCGGCACGATGCGCGGGCCCAGCTGCTTGTCCTTCAGCAGGTTGCCCAGCAGGCGCACGAACGCCATCGTGGTGGACATCTCCTTGCCGGCCGCCTGCAGCGCGAACTGCGCGTAACTGGCGAGATCCGGCACCGGCAACTGCGGCGCCTTGGTCTCGCGACGCGGCATGGAGCCGCCGAGCGCGCGGCGGCGCTCGTGCAGGTAGCGCATCTCCGCGCTGTCGTCCGCCGGCTTGAAGAAATCGAGGTTGGTCGCCTGCGCGTCGGAGATCGGCAGGTTGAAGCGGTTGCGGAATTCCAGCAGCGCCGCCTCGTCCAGCTTCTTCTGGCTGTGCGTGGTCATCCGGCCCTGGCCCGCCGTGCCCATGCCGTAGCCCTTCTTGGTGTGGGCCAGGATCACTACCGGCTGCCCCTGGTGCCGCGCGGCGACGTGGTAAGCCGCGTGGATCTTCACCAGGTCGTGGCCACCGCGCTTCAGGCGATCGATCTGCTCGTCGGTCATGCCCTGCGCCAGCCGCGCGAGCTCCTCGTTCTGGCCGAAGAAGTTGTCGCGGTTGAAGCGGCCGTCCTTGGCCGCGAACGTCTGCATCTGGCCGTCGACGGTGTGCGCGAACGCCTTGACCAGCGCGCCGGTGAGGTCACGCGCGAACAGGCCGTCCCAGTCGCTGCCCCACAGCAGCTTGACCACGTGCCAGCCGGCGCCGCGGAACAGCTTTTCCAGCTCGTCGACGATGCGACCGTTGCCGCGCACCGGGCCGTCGAGCCGCTGCAGGTTGCAGTTGACCACCCACACCAGGTTGTCCAGCTTCTCGCGCGAGGCGAGCGTCAGCGCGCTCATGCTCTCGGGCTCGTCCATCTCGCCGTCGCCGAACACGCCCCACACCTTGCGGCCGGTGCAATCGAGCAATTGCCGGTGCGTGAGGTAGCGCATGAAGCGCGCGTGGTAGATCGAGCTGATCGGCCCGATGCCCATCGAGCCGGTCGGGAACTGCCAGAAGTCAGGCATCAGCCAGGGATGCGGGTACGACGACAGGCCGCGCGCGCCACGCTGCGGCGCCGTGATCTCCTGGCGGTAGTGCGCGAGGTCCGCTTCGCTCAACCGGCCCTCGAGGAAGGCACGCGCGTAGACGCCCGGGGCGCTGTGCGGCTGGAAGAACACCAGGTCGCCGCCGTGCTGCTCGCTCTTCGCGTGGAAAAAGTGGTTGAAGCCGACCTCGAACAGGTCGGCCGCGCTGGCGTAGCTCGCGATGTGCCCGCCCAGCTCGCCGTACGCGCCATTCGCCTTCGCCACCATCGCCAGCGCGTTCCAGCGCATCAGCGACGCCAGGCGCTCCTCGATCGCCAGGTCACCCGGGAATGGCGGCTGCTGCTCGACCGGGATCGTGTTGACGTACGGCGTGACCAGCTCGGGCGACCACCCCACCTGCGGCGTGCGCGCCATCGCGGCCAGCTGGTCGAGGATGAAGCGAGCGCGCTCCGGGCCTTCGCTGGTGATCAGCGCGCTGAGCGCCTCGCGCCACTCGGCCGTTTCCGCCGGGTCGGTGTCGGTGCCGGGCGTCAGGAGGAAGCGGGTGATGCTCTGGTCGGTCATGGGGGAACTGTAGGCCCAACGCGCGCCGCCGGGCCAGGCAGGGGGCTTGCGGACCAGCCCGGCGCGGATCAGGAGCCGGCCAGGGCCACCGCCTCGACCTCGACCTGCAGGCCGAAGTGCAGCGGCCCGACGGGGACCACCGCGCGTGCAGGCCGGGATTCGCCGGCCCAGCGCGCGTAGATGGTGTTGAACTCCGGCCAGTGGGCCATGTCGTCGACATACACGCGCACCTGGACCAGCCGGGGCACGCCGCTGCCGGCCGCCTCCAGCGCGATGCGCACGTTGGCCAGCACCTGCTCGGCCTGGCGGGCGAACGGCGCCCCGGTCAGCTTCTCGCCGTCGGGGGTGATCGGCAATTGCCCGGACACGAACACCAGGCCGCCGGCGACCACCGCGTGGCTGTAGTGCCCGCCCGGCCGCGCCATGGCGTCGGGGTCCAGCCGGACGATCGGGTCTTCGGCCATCTCACCACCCCGCGAAGCGCGGCCAGCGCGCCAAGGTGCCGTCCGGCTGCACGGCGACGTACTCGGGAAACTGCGCTCCGGTGGCGCAGGCATGGTTGGGGCGCACCAGGAGTTGCGTGCCCACCGGAAAGCGCTCGGCGACCGAGCTCCCGGCGCCGCCTGTGCAGGACACGATGCCGTGCTCCTGGTTGGCGCCCGTCATCAGGCAGCCGTCGATGACATCGCCGGTGGCCGTGCAGACCTGCCCGTAGCCGTAGTCATGGCGCTGGCGCTGGGTGCCGCGGTCGCGGCTCATGGCCATCCAGCCGGCATCCACGATGGTCCACCCCTTCTCGGCCTGGTGCCCGATCACGGTGGTGAGCACGCCCAGCGCGATGTCCGCGGGCGAGCAGATGCCCACGTTGGCCATCACCAGGTCCTGGAACACGTACACGCCCGCCCGCACCTCGGTCACCCCTTGCAGCGACTGCGCCGACAGCGCCGTCGGCGTCGAGCCGACGGAAACGTTCGGGCACGGGAAGCCCTCGTCGCGCAGGCGCTGCGCGGCGCGCACGCAGCCGGCCCGCTCCTGCTCGGCCATCGCTTGCAGCGCGGCTTCGGTGTCCAGTTCGTAGCTGGATCCGGCATGCGTGAGCACGCCGCCCAGGGCACTGCCGCCCTCGACGATGGCACGGGCGACCTCCAACAACGCAGCCCCCTCGGGCGCGATGCCGGAGCGGTGGCCGTCGCAGTCGATCTCGATCCAGGCCTCGAAACGGTGGCCGTGCGCGGCACCGAACCGCCCCAGCGCGGTCGCGGCCGCGGCGTTGTCCGTGATGAGCTTCAAGTCGCAGCCGCGCTCGCGCAGCGCGCGCGCCTGCGCGAACTTGTTGGGCGCGATGCCCACCGCGTACAGGATGTCGTCGAAGCCGGCGGCGAAGAATTCCTCGGCTTCCTTGAGGGTCGACACCGTGATGCCGCGCGCGCCGGCGTCGCGCTGCCGGCGCGCGACGTCGACGCACTTGCTCGTTTTCACGTGCGGCCGGAAGCGCACGCCCAGGGCGTCCATCCGCGCCTGCATGCGCGCGATGTTGCGCTGCATGCGCGCCACGTCCACGAGTGCGCAAGGCGTCGCGAGGTCCTGCAAGGAAGTCATGCTGCTTTCGGTCCGTCGGCGCTGGGCGCCACGACGCCATTGTCACGCAGGCCTCACTCCTCCTTCACCCGGTACTGCGCCGCCAGTTGCGCCTGCACGTCCGGCGGCACCGCCTCGTAGTGGCTGAACGCCAGCGTGTAGCGGCCCTGGCCGCCGGTGAGCGCATTCAGCCGGGACTGGTAGCTCGCCAGCTCGGACAGCGGCGCCAGCGCCAGCACGGTCAGCGCCCCATCGGCACCGGAGTTCGTGCCGCTCACCTGCGCGCGGCGCGACGCCAGGTCGCCGGTGATGGCGCCGGTGGCGTCCATGGGCGCGCCGATTTCCACGTGGACGATCGGTTCCAGCACGCAGGGCCGCGCCGCCTGCACGGCCGCGATGAGCGCCTTGCGGCCGGCGGTCACGAACGCGACCTCCTTGCTGTCGACCGGATGGTGCTTGCCGTCGTAGACGGTGACCTTCAGGTCCACCACCGGGTAACCGGCCAGCACGCCTTCGTCCATGGCCTGCCGCACGCCCTTCTCCACCGCGGGCATGAAGCTGCCGGGAATGGCGCCGCCGCGGACCGCGTCGACGAACTCGTAGCCGGCTCCCCGTGGCAAGGGCTCGATGCGCAGGAACACCTCGCCGAACTGGCCGGCGCCGCCAGTCTGCTTCTTGTGCCGGTGGTGGCCCTCCGCCGGCGCGGTGACGGTCTCGCGGTAGGGGATGCGAGGCGGCCGCGTCTGCACCGGGCAGCCGTGCACGTCGGTCAACCGGTCCAGCAGCGCGGCCAGGTGCAATTCGCCGAGGCCGTAGACCACCGTCTCGTGGCTGCCGGGCGGGTGCTCGATGCGCAGGCAGGGGTCCTCGCTCACCAGCTTTTGCAGGAGGTCGTGCAGCCGGCGCTCGTCGCCGCGACGCGCCGGCTCGATCGCCAGGCCGTGCACCGGGACCGGAAAGGGCAGCGGTTGCTGCAGGCGGATGTTCGCGTCCTCGGCCGCGTCGTGCAGCACCGCGCCGAAGTCCAGCTCCTCCACCTTCGCGACCGCGCACAGGTCACCGGGCACCGCGCGCGACACCTCGGCCAGCTTGCCGCCCTGCAGGGCGAACAGGTGCCCGACCTTGAACGGGCGGCGGCCATCGCCGACGTACAGCTGGCTGTCGCGCGTGATCGTGCCCTGGTGCACGCGCAGCACGCCCAGCTTGCCGACGTAAGGGTCCTGCGCGATCTTGAACACGTGCGCGAGCACGTGGCGCCGAGGATCCGCGGCCACCTGCACCGGCCGCGCGGCCGCGCCCTCGCCATCGACGAACGCCGGCGGGTTGCTTTCGCTGGGATCGGGCAGCAGCCGCTCGATGATGTCCAGCAACTCGGGCACGCCGGCGCCCGTGCGCGCGGACACGAAGCAGACCGGCACCAGGTGGCCTTCGCGCAGCGCCTGCTCCAGCGGCGCATGCAATTCGGCCGGGTCGACGTCGCCGTCCTCGAGATAGCGCTCGACAAAGCCCGCGTCGACCTCCACCACCTGCTCCACCAGCGCGCGATGCGCCTGCTCCACCGACGAGAAATCCGCGCCTTCGCCGGTGCGCGACCAGAAGCAGTCGAGCACGCGCTCGCCGCCGGCGGCAGGCAGGTTGACCGGCAGGCACTCCTTGCCCAGGGCCTCGCGGATCTCCTCGACGAGCGCCTGCAGGTCGGCGCCCTGGGCATCGATCTTGTTGACCACCACGATGCGGTCGCGGCCCAGCTGGGCGGCCCACTCCATCATGCGCAGCGCCGCCGGCTCGAGGCCGGTCGCGGCGCTGACGACGATCGCCGCCGTTTCCACCGCGCCCAGCGCGGGCAGCGACTGGCCGAGCAGGTCCGGCGCGCCGGGCGTGTCGATGAAGTGGGTGGTGATGCCGCGGTGCTCGACGTGCAGCACGCTGCTGTGCAGCGAGCGCTGGTAGCGCTTTTCCAGCGGGTCGCCATCCGACACCGTGCTGCCCTTCTCCACCGATCCCGGTGCGCCGATCGCACCGGCGGCGGCCAGCAAGGCTTCGGCCACGCTCGTCTTGCCCGCGCCGCTGGGGCCCACGAGGGCCAGGGTGCGCCGGTTGCCGACCAGGGGATCTGCCGCCATGGACTGTCTCCTTTCGCGGCGCAGGAAGACGTCAGCGAGCGGGCGCCAGCCGCCACACCGCGTTGCCGACGTCGTCGGCCACCAGCACTCCACCTTGGCGATCGAGCTCGACGCCGACCGGACGTCCCCACGCTTTTCCGTCGGGGCTCACGAACCCCGTGAGCACGTCGATCGGCGTGCCCTGCGGCTTGCCGTTCGCGAACGGCACGAACACAAGCTTGTAGCCAGACAGCGGCCGGCGGTTCCAGGACCCGTGCTCGCCGATGAAGGCGCCGCTGGTGAACGGCGCGGGCAGCTTGCCGTCGGCGAACGCGAGGCCCAGGGGCGCGACGTGGTTGCCCAGCGCGTAGTCGGGTGCGATGGTCTTCGCCACCATCTCCGGCCGCGGCGGCTGCACGCGGTCGTCGACGTGCTGGCCCCAGTACGCCCACGGCCAGCCGTAGAACGCACCGTCCTTCACCGACGTCAGGTAGTCGGGCACGAGGTCGCTGCCCAGTTCGTCGCGCTCGTTGGCGACGGTCCACAGCGCGCCGCTCGCGGGTTCCCACGCCAGGCCGTTCGGGTTGCGCAGGCCGCCGGCGAACAGGCGCTTGGCGCCGGTCGCGGCGTCCACTTCCCAGATCGCCGCGCGGCCTTCTTCCGCTTCCAGCCCGTTCTCGCCGACGTTGCTGTTCGACCCCACGGTGACGTACAGCTTGCGGCCGTCCCGCGAGGCGAGCAGGTTCTTGGTCCAGTGGTGGTTGATGCCGGCGGGCAGCTCGGTCACCTTCCGCGGCGCGGCGGTGATGCGCGTGTCGCCGGCCTTGTACGGCACGCGCACGATCGCATCCGCGTTGGCGACGTACAGCCAGTCACCGACCAGCGCCATGCCAAAAGGGGAGTGCAGTCCCTCCAGCAGCACGCTGCGCGTTTCGGCGACGCCGTCGCCATCCGCATCGCGCAGCAAGGTGATGCGATCGGCGCTGGGCACGCCGGCGCCGGCGCGCTTCATCACGAACTTCATCGCCCACGCGCGCAGGCCGCCTCGTTCCTTCTCCTTCGGCGGCTGCGGCTTGTTGCTCTCGGCCACCAGCACGTCGCCGTTGGGCAGCACGTGCAGCCAGCGCGGATGGTCGAGGCCGCGAGCGAGCGCCGTCACGCGCCATCCGGCAGGTGCGACCGGCTGCGCATTGACAGGCCAGCCCTCGGCGGGCGCGATGTGCACCGTGGGGATCCAGCTGCGCGTGGGTGCGGGCAGTTCCGGCGCGGGACCGACCTGTTTCGATTCCGGGAGGCGCGACATCTCGCCGCAACCGGCGAGCGCCACAGAGGCCAGGAGGGAAGCGATCAGCGTGCGCATCGAGGCAGTCTGGCGCAAGTCCCTGCCCCGCGGGGGCACAGGGGAAAAACGCGACAATCCCGGGATGACGCAGGACCTCTTCCGTGACGACGGCTACCTGCGGGAGTGCGCCGCCACCGTGGTCGCGGTCACGCCCGAAGGCGTCGTGCTCGATCGCACGGTGTTCTACCCGCTGGGCGGCGGGCAGGCCGGCGACAGCGGCGTGCTCGCGCTCGCCGATGGGCATGAAGTGCTTGTCGCCGACACGCGCAAGGCCAAGGATGCGGAAGGCCGCCCCACCGCGGACATCCTGCACGTGCCCGCGCCCGGCCAGGACGGGTTGCTGGCGCAGTTGCACCCCGGCACGAACGTCACCGCGCGCATCGATTGGGAGCGCCGCCACAAGCTGATGCGCTTCCACACCGCGACGCACCTGCTGTGCCACCTGGTGCCGCAGCTGGTCAACGGCTGCTCCATCACGCCCGCGTACGCGCGGCTGGACTTCAACATGACCGATCCCCTCGACAAGGACCAGCTCACCAGCGGCATCGCCCGGCTGGTCGGTGAAGCGCATCCGGTCGTGATCGCTTCGATCAGCGACGAAGAGCTCGACGCCAACCCGTCGCTGGTCAAGAGCATGTCCGTGCAGCCGCCGCGCGGCACCGGCCGCGTGCGCACCATCCGCGTCGGCGACGGCACGCTGGTCGACTACCAGCCCTGCGGCGGCACCCACGTGGCGAACACTTCCGAGATCGGCTCGGTCGTGGTCACCAAGATCGAGAAGAAATCGGCCACCACCCGACGGGTGGTGCTGGGCTTTGCCTGAACGGCGGAACCCCGGCCCGCGCCCCCAGCTCAACATTCCGTGATGTCCGTGTTCCTGCGTTCCCTGTTCCTGGCCTGCCTCGTCGCCGGCCCCCTCTCCTCGTTCGCGCAGGTCTCGTCCGCCGGCAGCGTCGTCGCCAGTGAACGCGTGCGCGCGGAACTGGTGGCACATGCGCCGGAAGGCGTCGCGCCCGGCAAGCCGGTGTGGGTGGGCCTGCAACTGGCGCACCAGCCGGGCTGGCACACGTACTGGAAGAACTCGGGCGACTCGGGCCTGCCGACCACGGTGCAGTGGAAGCTGCCGGCGGGGGTCACCGCCGGCGACATCGCCTGGCCGGTGCCGAAGAAGATTCCCGTCGGCACGCTGGCGAACTACGGCTACGAAGGCACCGTGCTGCTGCCGGTGCCGTTGACGATCGCGCCGGACTTCAAGCCTTCGCCGTTCGGCGGCGGCGACCTCGAGGTCAAGCTCCAGGCCAACTGGCTGGTGTGCAAGAAGGAATGCATCCCGGAGGAAGGCGAGTTCGCGCTCAAGCTGCCCTTGCGCAGCACCACCGCGATGCACGCGGCGGACTTCCAGGCGGCTTTCGACGCCAACCCGAAGCCGGTCGTGCAGGGCACGGCGGGCGCCATCCCCGACAGCGTCGCGAAGGTCACGGCCAAGGGCATCGACGTCGAGGTGCAGGGCCTCCCGGTCGCGCTGCGCGGCCAGCATCTCGAGTTCTTCCCGGAGACGCCGGAGATCGTCGAACCCGCCGGTGCGTGGACGCAGGCCTGGAAGGGCGCCGTGTGGACCGCGCACGTGCCGTATTCCGGCCAGCGTTCCACCACCCCCGGCGTACTGCCGGTGGTCCTCGTGCAAGGCGACAAAGGCTGGCGCGTGGACCTGAAGGTGGCGGGCACCTGGCCGCCCGCGCCGGTCACGGCGACCGCCGTCTCGCCCGCGTTGCAGGACGCGTTGAAGGCGAACGCGGCGCAGCAGCCGGCCACTGCACCGATCGGTCTCGCCGCCGCGCTGCTTGGCGCCCTGCTGGGCGGACTGATCCTGAACCTGATGCCCTGCGTGTTCCCGGTCCTCGCGATCAAGGTGGTGGGCTTCGCGCAGCATGCGGACGACCGCCGCACGCACCGCATCGCAGGCTTCGCGTACACGGCCGGCGTCGTCGTGTCCTTCCTGCTGCTGGCCACCGTGCTGCTGGCGCTGCGCGCCGGCGGCGAGCAGCTGGGCTGGGGCTTCCAGTTGCAGTCGCCCGCGGTCGTCGCGGCGCTCGCCGCGCTGTTCACGCTGATCGCGCTGAATTTCGCCGGCGTGTTCGAGGTCGGCTCGATGCTGCCCTCGTCGCTGGCGTCGATGGAAGTGAAGCACCCGGCCGGCAACGCTTTCCTCTCCGGCGTGCTCGCCGTCGCCATCGCATCGCCCTGCACCGCGCCCTTCATGGGCGCCTCGCTGGGGCTGGCGGCGACGCTGCCCGCCGCGCAGGCGCTGCTGCTGTTCGGCGTGCTCGGCCTCGGCATGGCGCTGCCCTACCTGGCCGCGAGCCTGGTGCCGGCGGTCGCGCGCCTGTTGCCACGCCCGGGCGCGTGGATGGACGTGTTCCGCCGCCTGATGGCGTTCCCGATGTTCGCCACCGTCGCCTGGCTGGTGTGGGTGATCGGGCAGCAGAGCGGCATCGACGGTGCCGGCGCGCTGCTGGTGCTGCTGGTGGCGCTGGCCCTGCTGGTGTGGACCCTCACGTTGCGCGGCCGCGCTCGCACCCTCCTGGGCGCTGCTTCGCTCGCCGTCCTGGTGGCCGCCGCGTGGGGTGTCGGCCCGCTGGTCGTGCAGCCGGCGCAGGCCGCGACGACCGCCCGCGCCGACGGCGACTGGCAACCCTGGTCGCAGTCCAAGGTGCAGCAGCTGGTGGGCGCCGGGCAGCCGGTGTTCGTCGACTTCACCGCCGCCTGGTGCGTCACCTGCCAGGTGAACAAGAAAACCACGCTGACGCACCCGCAGGTGCTGGCCGACCTGAAGCAACGCAACGTCGCGCTGCTGCGCGCCGACTGGACGCGGCGCGATCCGGCGATCACCAGTGCACTGTCGGCACTGGGCCGCAACGGCGTGCCGGTGTACGTGCTGTACCAGCAGGGCAAGCCGCCGGTGGTGCTGTCCGAGCTGCTCGGCGTCGACGAAGTGCGCGACGCCGTGCGCAAGCTCTGAGGCGCGTCAGCGGTCTTCGCGGGCGCGCCACCACTTGCGGCGTTCCGACAGCCGCTCGAACGGGAACACCGCTCCCAGCGTCGACGAGCCGATGCTGCCGATCGAGCGCCAGGCCTCGATCGCGAACTCCTGCATGATCTGCCGCTCGCTGACCTCGTGCCCTTCGTTCACGCGCGAAAGCGCGTGCAGCACGTACAACCCCAGCGCCGCCGCGATGGCGAACACGAACTCCCAGTGCTTGAAGGTGAGGATCGAGAGCTCGTGCGCGGTCCACGGCGTGCTGAAGCGGATCACCGCCGACAGCTTGGCCAGCTTGAACAGCTGCGCGAGCGTGCCGGCCGCGATCGGCGCAATGCCGCCGGCCACGGCCGACACCAGCCCGATCGCCGCGAGGTAGGTCGTGCCCTCTCCCCGCGGCGCGAGCTTGAGGCCGAGGTTGCCGGTCGCCAACCCGATGCCACCCGAGGCGACGCCCATCACGATGTGCAGCAGGTACAGGATGGCCAGCTGCGAGCGGGGACCGGGCGCGTTGTCGACGAAGCACAGCGCGAGCAGGCAGGCGAAGTACGCGGGCAGCGCCACCGCCAGCACCGCCTTGTTGGTCAGGCGGTCCGACAGGCGGCCCCACAGGTACAGCGTGAGCGCATTCGCGAACTGCATCGACACCCACAGCGTCGTCACGGTGCCGACGGGGTACTCCAGCTGGTCGATGAGGAACACGGTGAAGAACGGCGCCGCCAGGTTGGACGCCACGATCCACGAGCCCAGGAAGACCAGCAGCCGACGGAAGTTGTGGTCGCGGAACGGCGCCCGCATGCGCTCGCGCATCGGCCGCCGCGGGCCGGCATCGCGCATCTGCGGCTCCGGGGCGCGCGCCACGAAGCTGGAACTCGCGAACCCCGCCAGCCCCGCGATGGCGAAACAGGTGGCGTAGGCCAGCGCCGTGCGATTCGGCGGGATGTGGTCCAGCAGCGCGCCAGCCGCAAGAGTGCCCACGCACGCAACGGTGGTGCCCCAGAACAGCCGGCGTGCGAAGAAGCTGCCGAGCGAGGCCTGCGGGATCAGCTCGTGCATCCACGAGTTCATGGCGCAGCCACCGACCGCGACGAAGGCGCAGATGGCGATCTCCGCCGCGACGAGGGCCGACAGCGCCAGGTTGCCCGGCAGGAAGGGCAGCGCCGCCATCGCGAACACGAGCACGCGGGCCGCCGTGTTCGCCCCGAAGGCGAGCAGCTTGCGCCGGCGCTGCCGCTCGATCAGCACCGTGGCCGGCAGTTGCAGCGCCTGGGTGAAGAACGGGATCGCGGCCAGCAGGCCGATGACGATCGGCGTCGCGCCGATGGACAGCGCGAACGCGGTGAGGATGACGCCGCCGCAGAACGCACTGGACAGGCTGGCCCACGCGAGGTCACGCACGAGCGCCTGTTGCCCGGCCTCCAGTTCCGCGGCCGAGATGTCGGAAACGGGTTGCAGCATCAGCAGCGCGGCACGCGAGGCGCGGGACGGTCGAGGCAGGACGGACGTGGCTGGGAGTGCTCGGGCATGGGCTCTGGTTCTACCAAGCGCATGCGCCGCACCATGTCGGCCTGGGCCGCATCTGCCGCTCAGGCAGCCAGGCTGCGCAACCAGCGCTCGAAGTCGGCGAGTTCGGCCTCCGTGGGCCGGCCGCGCAGCACCAGCGCTCCATGCAGCAGGCCGCGAAAACCCGCCTTCGGGTAGTAGCGCGTGAAGCCGGCGCCAAGCAGCAGTTGCGAGAACGCGGCCGGCTCGAAGTGCTGCTGCGCGGTGGCCACCGATTGCCCGTCGACGCGCAACTGCTGGCCCGCCGGGCCGCTGACCAGCGTGAGCACCACGGGCTTGCCGGGCTCGAGCGCATGCGGCGCCGTCAGCGCGGTCTCGCGGCCCGTCGCGTCGACGAAGCGCGCCCGCGGCTTGCCGTCCTCCAGCACCAATTCGCTGGCATGTCCTTCTTCCGCCGTCGACGCCTGCAGCACGATGCCGGTCGAACCCGGCGCGCCGGCGCGCACCACGGCCATCAACACATGCTCGTCCTGCAGGCCGAACGGCACGGCCGGTGCGGGCCGCGACCGCACGCCGGCCTGCACGGCACCGGTGCGGCACCACAGGCCGAAGCCTTTCTCGCCGCCGCACTCGATCGCGGGCTTGCCGTCAGCGACACGCAGCACCGGCGGCTTCCAGCCGACGTCGGGCATCTCGTCGGTCGCGAGGGCATGCAGCATCGCGAGCCGCCCGGTGCCGCTGTCCGCCACCGCGCGCACGGGCTGGCCGTCGCGCGCGGGGACGCCTTGGACGTAGTCCGTGAATGCGTGCCCCATGGCCCACGCGCTTCCCTGGTGGCGGTTCAGCAGTGCCTGCACGGCGGCGGGCCGCTGGCCAGGTGTCGCGTCGACCTTCGAAGTCTTGGCAGACCGGCTTGCAGCCGCCTGCATCGCAGTGATCGCTGCGGGGATCACCGTGCCTTGCGCCGACCAGCCCGGCGCGACCTGCAACGGATGCCCGCGCACCGGCCAGTGGTTGCCCGACAGCCACGTCATCACCTCCACGCCGTTGCGCACCGCGTAGGCCATCGTGCGGTCGAACAGCGGCCGCCAGCGCTCGTCGTCCACCGGCAGGCCGACCTCGGTCAACGCGAGCCGCACCTTGTGCTGCTGTGCCCAGCGCACCGCCGGCTCAAGCCGCCGCTGGCCCACGTCCTCGTCGATCGCACGGCGGCTGAACCTGCCGCCCGCTCGCTTGCCCGACTCGGCGTCGAAGTCGAACGCATGGCCGCTGCTGGTCGCATCGAGGTACAGGTGCACTTCGTACACGAGGTTCTCGCCCTGCAGCGGGAACCCCGGGTTCCTGTCGGCGAGGCTGGCCGCCGCGCTCCAGCCGTTGCCGCCGACGTAGATCGGGACGTTGCGCTCGACCTCGCGGATCGCCTGGACCGCCGCACGCGCGAACGCCGGCCAGATCGCGAGGTCCTCGCCGCCGCCGTCGGTGGGCTCGGTGCCGCCGGGCGCCGGCATGTCGTGCGGCTCGTTCATCAGCCCCCAGCCAGCGAGGCCCGGATGGTCCTTCCACCGCTGCGCGGCGCGCCGCCAGAAGTCTGCGAAGTGCGCGGGGGCCAACGTCGCACCCGGCGCGAGCGCGAAGATGCGTTCACGGATCGCGTTCGGGTCCTCGCTGTACGCGCGGTGCAACGGCGTCGGCCCGGGCTTCAACCCCGGCACGCTGCCGTCGGCCGCGTAGCGGAAGTCGCGGTAGCGGCCGTAGTTGTGCAGGTCCAGGATGCAGGTCGCACCGGCGGCGGCATGTGCGTCCAGCACGTTGGTGATCAGCTGCGCGTAGCCGGCGTGGAACTCGCCCGGCTCGCCCACCAGCTTGCGCGCGTCGCCGTTCGGGCGGCTGTCGTGCAGCACCGGCTGCAGCATCTCCCACGAGATCGGCAGCCGGTTCTTGCGCAAGCCCTGCGACGCGAACCACGCGATCTCCGCCTTGCGTGGCGGCGCATAGTTCACCAGCGGCATCGTGCCGGCCGTGCGGCGCAGGATCGGCTGCGTCCACTCCAGCCCCGACAGGTTGGTGCCCAGCACCGCGGGGCCCGCGGCCTGCGCCTCGCCTTCCTTCCACAGGCAGCCGCCCAGCGCCGACACCGCCCAGGCGGCGCCCGCCGCCTCGAGGACATGGCGGCGTCGCAGCAGGGCGCGCAGGAGGCGTTGATCGTCCATGCGGGCACCTTAGGCTGGACCGTGAGGCGCCCCGGTAGGACTCCCCCGCTGCGTGGTGGCCCGATGGAGGGGCTTGCGTACACTGGGGCGCATGAGTTCCATCAGCGACCTGCGCCGCATCCTGGGCACCTGCCGGACCATCGCCGTGGTCGGGTTGTCGCCGCAGTGGCATCGGCCGAGCTTCTTCGCGGCCAAGTACATGCAGGCTCACGGCTATCGCATCGTCCCCGTGAACCCATCCGCGACCGAAATCCTGGGCGAACGCTGCTTCCCGTCGGTGTCCGAAGCGGCCCGCCAGTTGGCTTCGCAAGGCGTGAAGATCGACATGGTCGACTGCTTCCGCCGCAGCGACGACATCGCGCCCATCGCCGACGAGGCCATCGCGACCGGCGCGCGCTGCCTGTGGCTGCAGCTGGGCGTCATCAACGAAGCCGCGGCGACGAAAGCGCGCGATGCCGGACTGGACGTCGTGATGGACCGCTGCGTGAAGATCGAACACGCGCGCCTGTTCGGCGGCCTGAACTGGGCCGGCGTCAACACGCGCGTGATCTCGTCCCGGCGCCCCCAGCAACTGCCTTACTGACATGGCACAAGACCACGACTACGGCTTCGGCACGCGGGCCATCCACGCGGGCGCGACGCCCGACCCGGTGACGGGCGCGCGGGCGACGCCGATCCACCAGACAACCTCGTTCGTGTTCGACTCCGCCGAGCACGCCGCGAGCCTGTTCAACCTGCAGACCTTCGGCAACGTCTACAGCCGCATCAGCAACCCCACCGTGGCCGTGCTCGAGGAACGCGTCGCGTCGCTGGAAGGCGGCCGCGCGGCGCTGGCGTGCGCCACCGGCATGGCGGCGCAGATGACCGCGCTGCTCGCGATCCTGAAGGCCGGCGACCACATCGTTGCGTCGTCGACGCTGTACGGCGGCACCGTGGGCCAGCTGGGCATCGGCTTCTCGCGCCTGGGCATCGAGACCACCTTCGTCGACCCGTCCGACCCCGACAACTTCCGCCGCGCGATGCGCCCCACCACGCGCGCGGTGTACGGCGAGACGCTGGGCAATCCACGCGTGAACGTGTTCGACATCGAGCCGGTCGCCGCCATCGCGCATGAGCACGGCGTGCCGCTGGTGATCGACAACACGGTGGCGAGCCCGTACCTGTGCAACCCGTTCGCTTTCGGCGCCGACATCGTCGTGCACAGCGCGACCAAGTACCTCGGCGGCCACGGCACGACGATGGCCGGCGTCGTCGTCGAGTCCGGCAAGTTCGACTGGGGGTCGCAGCTGTCGCGCGACAAATTCCCCGAGATGCTGGAGCCCAGCCGCGCGTACCACGGCGTCAAGTTCTACGAGACCTTCGGGGACTTCGGCTACACGATGAAGGCGCGCATGGAGGTCAATCGCACCTTCGGCGGCTCGCTGTCGCCGTTGAACGCGTGGCTGATCCTGCAGGGCATCGAGACGCTGCACCTGCGCATGCAGGCGCATTGCCGCAACACCTTGCGCGTGGCGCAGTTCCTCAGCGAGCACCCGCTCGTCGCATGGGTCAACTATCCCGGGCTGGCCAGTTCGTCCGACCACGAGCTGGCGAAGAAGCAGTTCCGCGCCATCGACGGCGTGCCCGGCTGCTCGGGCATCCTCACCTTCGGCATCAAGGCGAACGATGCGGCACGCGCGGGTGAGCGCTTCATCGACGCCTGCGAATTCCTGAGCCACCTGGCGAACATCGGCGATGCCAAGACGCTGGTGATCCATCCTGCCTCGACCACGCACCGGCAACTGGACGAAGCCGAGCTGGCCCGCGCGGGCGTCGGCCCCGACATGGTCCGCCTGTCCGTGGGCATCGAAGACGTCGACGACATCCTCTGGGACATCGACCAGGCGCTGCGCCGCGCGGTGTAGTGGGGAAAAAGTTCAACGCAGAGGCTGTCTCTGCGATCTGCTAGCTCTGCGATCTCTGCGTTGGATAGCTCTTTCCCGCTGCTGAGACACCAAAGACACAACAAGTCACCGCACGGCGTAAGGCGCCCTCCGACACGGGCGCAGGCACTTGCAGCCACACCGTGTGCGCGCACTCCTGACTAAGCTCGGCGCCGACCTCCGGGCCACCGCTTGCCACTGCTGACGTTGCGTAGCGGGGAAATCGCGCCCGCCACCCACTCAGGAGTAGCAATTGGACAAAGGCAGTGAAGTGTTCCAGTCGGCGGTGTCCGCCGCGATCCCTGGTCAGCGGGGATTCGACTACCTCATCGTCGGTGCCGGCTTCGCGGGCAGCGTGCTCGCCGAGCGCCTGGCGAACGAGTTGAACCAGCGCGTCCTCATCGTCGACAAGCGCCCCCACATCGGGGGCAACGCGTACGACCGGCACGACGACCACGGCGTGCTGGTGCATCCGTACGGGCCGCACATCTTCCACACCAACTCGGCCGACATCTTCGAGTACCTGTCGCAGTTCACGCAGTGGCGCCCGTACCAGCATCGCGTGCTGGCGAGCGTCGACGGCCAGCTGCTGCCGATCCCGATCAACCTGGACACCGTCAACAGGATGTACGGCCTGAACCTCACCAGCTTCGAGCTGGAGAAGTTCTTCGAGTCGGTCGCCGAGAAGAAGGACAGCGTCAAGACCAGCGAGGACGTCGTCGTCAGCAAGGTCGGCCGCGAGCTGTACAACAAGTTCTTCCGCGGCTACACGCGCAAGCAGTGGGGCATGGACCCGTCGGAACTCGATGCGAGCGTCACCGCGCGCGTGCCCACGCGCACCAACCGCGACGACCGCTACTTCACCGACACCTACCAGGCCATGCCGCTGCACGGCTACACGCGCATGTTCGAGAAGATGCTCGACCACCCGAACATCAAGATCATGCTGAACACGGACTACCGCGACATCGTCGAATTCGTGCCGTGGAAGCACATGGTCTACACGGGCCCGGTCGACGCCTTCTTCAACTACAAGTACGGCAAGCTGCCGTACCGCAGCCTCGAGTTCCGGCACGAGAACCTGAAGCAGGAACGGTTCCAGCCCGTGGGCACGGTGAACTACCCGAACGACTACGGCTACACCCGCATCAGCGAGTTCAAGCACATCACGGGGCAGGAGCACCCCACCACGTCGGTCGTGTACGAGTACCCGCGCGCCGAGGGCGACCCGTACTACCCGGTGCCCAAGGCGGAGAACGCCGAGCTCTATCGCAAGTACGAGGCCGAGGCCGACGCGATGGCGAACGTCACCTTCGTCGGCCGGCTCGCCACGTACAAGTACTACAACATGGACCAGGTCGTCGCCCAGGCGCTGACCGCGTTCAAGCGGCTGCAGGAACGGCATGCGCAGGCCGAGGCCGACGAGGCGCTCGACGCCGTGCAGCACACGGCAGCAAGCTCGGCTTGAGATGGCGATGCAGGACCCGTCATTCCCGCGGAGCCGGGACCTTCGACTCTGGGCGGGCGCCGAGTGCACGGTCAACCGGGTCGGCGACGCCTGGCTGGACCAGGCCCGCTACAACGGCTTCGAGGACCGCATCGAGGACCTCGACCGGCTCGCCGCGCTCGGCATCGAGCGCCTGCGCCTGCCGTTGATCTGGGAGCGCGTCGCACCCGACGGCCCGGCCACGGCGAACTGGTCGTGGCCCGATCGCGCGGTGAAGCGCCTTCGTGAGCTCGGCGTGCGGCCGATCGCGGGCCTGGTGCACCACGGCTCGGGGCCGCCGCAGACCAGCCTCACGGACGCGCGCTTTCCTGAGCTGCTCGCCGAGTACGCAGCGGCGGTGGCCCAACGCTTCCCCGACATCGATGCGTACACGCCGATCAACGAGCCGCTGACGACGGCGCGCTTCTCGGGCCTGTACGGCGTCTGGTACCCGCACGGCCGCGACGACCGCACCTTCGTGCGTTGCCTGCTGACGGAGATCCAGGCCACCGTGCTCGCGATGCGGGCCGTGCGCCGCGTGAACCCGCAGGCGATGCTGGTGCAGACCGACGACCTCGGCTACACGACGGTGTCGGGTCCGCAGCTGCAAGAGCAGGCCGATTTCGAGAACCACCGGCGCTGGCTCGGCTACGACCTGCTGTGCGGCCGCGTGACGCGCGAGCATCCGTTGTGGGACTACCTCGTCCGCAGCGGCATCGGTGAGGGCGAACTGCAGGCGCTGGTCGACGAGCCCTGCCCGCCGGACATCCTGGGCATCAACTCGTACATCACCAGCGAGCGCTTCCTCGACGACCGGCTGGAGCTGTACCCGCCGCACCTGCATGGTGGCAACGGCAGGCACCGCTATGCCGACGTCGAGACGGCGCGCGTGCACGGCGCGCACATCGGCGGCTTCGCGGCGCGCCTGCGCGAGGCGTGCGAGCGCTACGAGCGCCCGGTGGCGATCACCGAGGTGCACCTGGGCTGCACGCGCGAGGAGCAGCTGCGCTGGCTGCACCAGGCCTGGCAGTCGGCGCAGAAGCTGCGTGGCGAGGGCCTCGACGTGCGTGCCGTCACCGTGTGGGCGGCGTACGGCACGTTCGACTGGGACAGCCTCGTGACCCGGGAGCAGGGCCACTACGAGCCGGGCCTGTGGGACATCCGGGGCGGCGGCACACCGCGTCCGACCGCGCTCGCGCACCTCGCCGCGGATCTCGGCCATGGGCGCGAGCCGAAGCATCCGGTGCTCGCGGGTCCGGGGTGGTGGCAGCGTGAACTGCGCTTGCTGTACCCGCACCATGGTGACCTCGATTCGCTGGAAGTCATCGGCCAGCCGGTGCTCATCACCGGTGCCACTGGCACGCTGGGCCGGGCTTACGCGCGCATGTGCGACGTGCGTGGGCTGCCCTACAAGCTGCTCACCCGGCAGGACATGGACATCGCCGACCCGGCCTCGGTCGCGGCGGCGCTCGATCGCTGGCAGCCCTGGGCGGTGATCAACACCGCGGGCTACGTGCGCGTCGACGACGCCGAGAACGATCCGCGCAACTGGCGCGAGAACGTCGACGGCCCGGTGGTACTGGCGGCCGAATGCGCCAGGCGCGGCATCCGGATCATGAGTTTCTCGTCCGACCTGGTGTTCGACGGCGACAAGAACGCGCCTTACGTCGAGACCGACGAGCCACGCCCGCTGTGCGCGTACGGCCGCACCAAGGCCGAAGCCGAGCAGCGCTTGCTCGCCGTGGCCGCGGACACGTCGCTGGTGATCCGCACCGCGGCGTTCTTCGGGCCCTGGGACCGGCACAACTTCGTGACGCAGGCGCTGGCGGCGATCCGCCGCGGCGAACGCTGGCATGCCGCCGCCGACCAGTGGGTGTCGCCGACCTACGTGCCGGACCTGGTGCGCACGTCGCTCGACCTGCTGATCGACGGCGAGCACGGCATCTGGCACCTGGCCAACCGCGGCGCGGTCAGCTGGGAGCAACTCGCCCGCATGGCCGCCGAAGCGGCCGGCCTGGACCACAACATGGTGCAGGGCCGCCCCGGCGCCGAACTCGGCTGGGTCGCCTGCCGCCCGCGGTTCTCCGCGCTGGACAGCGAAAAGGGCGTGCTGATGCCGACGCTGGAGGACGGGCTGGTGCGGTACCTGGACGAGGTGGACACCGCGCTGCTGGAATAGGACGACCGGAAGAAAACTCCGCCTTCAGCGCCCGACCAGGTCGATGAAGCTCCCGGCCAGCCAGCGGTCGTAGACCAGCAGGAAGTGGCCGTCGGTGCCGGCGGCGAGCGAGGACTGGCCCGACGCTTCGCCGGTGGTGGTCTGCAGGCTGTGCGTGCCGAGCGACTGCGCGGCTTCCAGCGGCGTGCCGTCGTTGGCGAAACGCTGGACGAAGACGGTCGCGTCGGTCTGGCGGATGCCGGCCAGGCTGCGCTGCTCCCAGGTCACCACGAAGCCGCTCGTGCCCACCGACGCGACGTGCGGATCGAACACGTCGACGCCTGATGCGCCCGCGATGCGCGTCGACGGCGCGAGCACGCTGCCGTCGGCGCCGAGGATCTGCAGGTCGAGGTCGGCCACGCCCTGCGTCACGCCGAACGATTGCCACACGAGCGCCAGGCGGCCGTCGGACAGCGCCGTGATGTCGAAGGGGAACGCCACGCCCGAGGACGTGCCGGCCAGCACGCGCTCGGCGCCCAGCGCCGTGCCGGTGCCCGTGAACCGCTGCAGGTTCACCGTGAAGCTGGGCAGCGCGGTCGTCCCGCCTTCCTGCAACCACGCCACGGCGTAGCTCCCGTCGGGCAGCACCGCGACGCGCGGCAGGCGCTGCGCTTGCGCCGTCACGGGCGAATTCAGCTGCGCCTGCGCCGCCGGGGCCAGGGCCGCGTCGAAGCGCTGCACGGCGACCGTCGACGGCCCGCCGACCAGCTGCGTGCCGGCCCAGGCCACGACGAACCCGCCGTCGGGCAGCGCGGCCGCATCCAGCGCGGTGAGTGACGTGACGGCCGTGCTGACCTGTGCGAGGGGCGTCGTCGCCGTGCCGCTCGCGTCGAAGCCGCGCATCAGCACGCGGCTGGTCGCGCCGGCGCTGGTGGCATCGGCCCAGAGCACGACGAAGCTGCCGCCCGCCAGCGGCACGACGGCCGGCTGCACACTGGGCGCGCCGATCGCAGCGATGGTCGCCGGCGTCCCCACGGCCTGGCCGCCCGCGTCCACGCGCTGCATCTGCAGCGGTCCGTTGAACGATTGCCACACGACCACCGAGCCGCCGCTCGCGAAGCGCGCGACGGCGGGCGCCTGCGGGCCGTTGCTGGTCGCGACGGTGACGGGCCCGAACGGCGCGAAGCCCGACACGATGGCCGGCGGCGCCGCAGCCGGTGCACCCGAGGCGCTCGGGCTGCCGGTGCCCGTTCCGGCGATGGGACTTCCGGTGCTGGTGGGACTGCCGGTGCCCGCCGGAGCGGTTGGGCCGCTACCAGGGGCTGGTGTTCCGCCCGGCGACGGTCCGGCGGCGAGCGGGCTGCTCGGCGGCGTGGCGGCGACGTCATCACCACCACCTCCGCCGCCGCACCCCGTCAGGGCCAAGGCGATGGTGGCCAGGAGACAAGCGAACGGGCGGCGGTCCATGGGCACTCCCTGTGCTGTTGCCATGGATGCTGCTCACCTGCGCCACGCACAGGCGTGAAGCGGTGCATCAAGTGCGTGGCAACGTTTCCGGCCTCAGAACACGACCGTGTAGCGACCACCCTTGAAGCCGAGTACGGCACCGTCGCGCGTGACCTGCTCCAGCACCACGCCGCCGCCGAGGTCGGCGCCCTCGCGCACGACCTGCCCGTTGACGATGAGCAGGCGGCTGGCCGGGTTGCTGGAGTACGTGCCGCCGCTCACGATGATCTTGGGCGCGTCCGCCGGCAGGCCGCGCACCGGCGGCTGCGTGCCGGCCGAGGCCGCGGCCGGCACGGGCGCAGAGGCAGCTGCGCGTGCCGGCGCGAACGGCGGCATCGCGGCGGACGACTGCGCGCCAGGTTGTGCGCCGGGTTGGGCCGAAGGCTGGGCCGTGGTCGCGGGCGGTGCAGCCGGCGCGGGGGGCGCGCCCCGCTGCTGCGTTTGCGGGGTCGGCTGCGGCGCCGCCGCAGCCGGTTGCTGCTGCGGTTGGGGCTGCGATTGCGGTTGCACCGGTGCAGGTGCGGTGGCGGTCGAAGGCGGGACGGACGTTGGAGCGACCGGCGCCGCAGCATTGCCCATCACCGCCGTGCTGCTGCCCGCCTGCGGCTGCTGCTGCGGCTGCGTCACCACCATCGGCGGCCGCGCCATCACCTCGGGCGGTGGAGGTGCCGGCGGCGTCACGCTCGTGCCGGGCGGCCCCACCGGTTCGGGCGCGGGCACGGTCGCATCGGGCGGTGCGCCGAAGGGCCGGCCGCCGAAAGGCTCGACCGGCTTGACCTGCGCCTGCGCCGCGACCGCGATGGCGCCAAGAAGAAAACCGTAGGCGGGGCGCATGGCGAACTCCTATGCGTGGGCGGGCACGAGCAGCCGCCCTTCGTGGCCGGACGCCCGGTAGCGCGGCAGCACGTCTGCGGCCACACCCACCGCGGTGCCTTCGCGGCACAGCGCGACGCAGGCCCCGCCGAAGCCCGCGCCGGTCAGCCGCGCGCCGTGCACGTCCGGGTGGTGCTGCAGCAGGCGGACCAATTCGTCCAGCTCGGGCGTGGACACCTCGTAGTCGTCGCGCAGGCTCGCGTGCGACGCGTTCATCAGCTCGCCGAAGCGCGCCGGGTCGCTGCACGCCGCCGCTTCCAGCACGCGCTGGTTCTCGGTGAACACGTGGCGCGCGCGGCGGCGCGGCACGTCCGGCAGCGACTCGATCCGCTGCAAGTCGGCGACATCGCGCAAGGAGGCGACGCCGAGCAGCCGCGCGGCCTCTTCGCATTCCGAGCGGCGCTGGTTGTAGCCGCTGCTGGCGAGCGTGCGCGCGACGCCCGAGTCGAGCACCAGCACCTGGGTGCCAGGCGGCAGCGCCACGGTGCGCCGCTCCAGCGAGCGCGTGTCCAGCATCAAGGCGCGATCGGTGCCCGCGAGGCTGGATGCCATCTGGTCCATGATCCCGCAGCGCACGCCGGCGTACTGGATCTCGGCCTGCTGCGCGAGCTGCGCGATGCGCACGTCGTCGAGGTCCAGGCCCAGCAGGTTGCGCAGCGCGCGCAGCACCGCCACCTCCAGCGCCGCGCTCGAGGACAGCCCCACGCCCATCGGCACCTCGGAGCTGACCAGGATGTCCAGCGGCGGGATCTCCGCTCCTTCGTCGCGCGCCAGGCGCAGGCAGCCGTACACGTAGCTGGCGAAGTGCTCGGCCGGCGGGTCCTCCAGCGTGAACTCCACGGCGCGATCGAGTTCGGCGGCATGCAGGCGCCAATGCGAGCTGCCGTTGGCCGCCATCGCCACGCGGGTCTGCTGCGGGATCGCGACCGGCAGCACGAAGCCGTCGTTGTAGTCGGTGTGCTCGCCCAGGAGGTTCACGCGGCCAGGTGCATGCGCCTGCGCCGTCGGCAGGCGGCCGAACGCGTTCTCGAATTCGAGCGTGCCGTCGCCCGCGCGCGGGTGTTCGGCCTTGGCCTGGATCTCGGCTTCCACGGCGGCGTGGCTCATAGGGAAACCTCCACGGCTTGCAATTCCTTCACCTTGTCCTCGGGCAAGGCGTCCATCGCGAAGAAGCCCGCGGCCAGCTCGGTGCCGGCAAGATACTTGAGGCGATCCTTGGTGCGGTACGGCGGCCACAGCTCGGCGTGCAGGTGCATGCCCAGGTGCGGGTCGCCGTCGGTGGGCGCCTGGTACCACGCCATCAGGTACGGGAACGGCCGCTCCCACAGCCCGTCGTACTTGAGCAGCACGGTCTTCAGCGCGCGCGCGAGGTCGGCACGCTCGGCGGACTCGAGTTGCGCGAACCCGGGCACTTCGCGAATCGGCGCGATCCACACCTCGTACGGATAGCGCGCGCAAGCGGGCACGAACGCGATCGCGTGCCGGCCTTCGTAGAGCACCCGCTCGCCGGTCTCGCGCTCGGACCGGATCATTTCGGCCAGCGGGCCGTGGCCATGCTGCGCGTAGTGCTCGCTGGCCACTTGCGCCATGCGCGCGGGCACCGGCGGCACCACCGGGTAGGCATAGATCTGCCCGTGCGGGTGGTGCAGCGTGACGCCGACTTCGGCGCCGCGGTTCTCGAACGGCAGCACGTAGCGGATGTCCGGGCGCGTGCCAAGCCGCTCGGTGCGGTCGCCCCACACCTGCAGCAGCAACTCGATGTGGTCCAGCGGCAGCCGGCCCAGCGCGCCCTTCGGGTCCTGCGTGAACACGACGACTTCGCAATGCCCGTTGGCAGGCGCGGTCGGCACGATCAGCGACGGCGGCGGCTCGGCGCCTTGCGGCACGCCGAGCGACGGGAAGCGGTTGTCGAACACCGCGATGTCCCACGCGCCCGCCGGCACTTCCGTCGGGTTGTCCGCACTCGTCGTCACCGCCAGCGGGTTGTATTCGGGCGGCGGCAGGAAGGTGCGGTTCTGCCGGTGCGCGGCGTACGTGACCCACTCGCCGCGCAGCGGATGCCAGCGCAGGTGCGGGGCGCCCTGCAACGGGTCGCTGAACGGGCTGGGCGCCTGCAGGTTGGAGTCGATCGGCGCGCGCGAATACAGCGTGAGCTTGCGCCCGTCCGGCTTGGTGAGCTCCAGGCGGTGCATCACAGCGTTCCCGGGATCCAGGTGCGCGACAGCGTGGTCACCTTGCGGATGCGCTCCAGCGGCACCTTCGGCGTGCGGTCCGCATTCAGCAGGCCGTTGGCCTCCTGGTACGTGTCGGCGAACTGCGTGTAGCAGAAGCCGCTGAACAGCGCCGTGTGGATGATGGTGTGCAGCAGATCCTCGTACAGCTTGGCGAACTCCTCCGCCGCATCGGCCTTCGTGTAGCCCCACACCTTCTTCACGCCGGGCTCCGACTTGTCCTCGAACGCGATGCCACCGAACTCGGTGAGCATCACCGGCTGGCCGCGGTGTGGGTAGCCGTCCAGCGTGAGCACGCGGCCGCCCGGGCGGCGGCGGTCGAACAGTTGCTCCGGCGGGATCTCGGCGCCATAGCGCTGTCGGATGTGCGCGGTGTTCGCGTCGTAGTCGTGGATGCCGATGATGTCGGTGGCGCTGGACTCCCAGCCGTCGTTGCCGATCACCGGCCGCGTCGCGTCCAGCGTCTTTGTCAGGTGGTACAGCGCTTCGACGGCATGGCGCTGCTCGCGCACCGCGGTGAGTTCCGGCACGCCCCACGACTCGTTGAACGGCACCCACACGATGATGCAGGGGTGGCTGTAGTCGCGGTCCATCGCCTCGGTCCACTCGCGCACCAGCCGCTTGATCGCGGTGCGCGTGAAGCGGTACGCCGACGGCATCTCCTCCCAGACCAGCAGCCCCAGCCTGTCGGCCCAGTACAGGTAGCGCGGGTCCTCGATCTTCTGGTGCTTGCGCACGCCGTTGAAGCCCATCGCCTTGGCGAGTTCGACGTCGCGCTTGAGCGCCTCGTCGCCCGGCGCGGCCAGCAGCGTCTCGGGCCAGTAGCCCTGGTCCAGCACCAGCCGCAGCACGTAGGGCCGCCCATTGAGCATGAAGCGGTCGCGCAGGATGTTCACCGAGCGCAGTGCCGTGTACGAGGAGATCTCGTCGATCACCTGCTCGCCGCGCAGCAGCCGGATGCGCGCCTCCAGCAGCGTCGGCCGCTCGGGGCTCCACAGCAGCTCGTTGCGGAAGTCGTCGATGCCGGGGTCGGACAGCACGATGTAGCGATCGACCTCGCCGTCGATCACCTGGTAGCGGTCGCGCGCGAGCAGGCGCTCGCCGTGCGACAGCTGCACTTCCACCATCAGGTCGTCCGGCTGGTCGCCGCGCACGCGGGCCTCGAAGCCGATCTGGAAGCCCTCGACGCGCGGCGTCCACCGCACCTTGTCGATGTAGGTGCGCGGCACGCGCTCGAACCAGACCGTCTGCCAGATGCCCGTCGTGCGCGGGTACCAGATCGAGTGCGGCTCGAGCTGCCAGTCCTGCTTGCCGCGCGGCTTCGTCAGGTCCTGCGGGTCGTCCTCCGCGCGCAGCGTCACGACCTGCCGGCCCGACGGGTCCAGCAGGTCGGTGATGTCGGCGGAGAACGGCGTGTGGCCGCCCTCGTGGGTCGCCGCAAGCCGGCCGTTGACCCAGACCCTGGCCGCGTAGTCGACGGCGCCGAAGTGCAGCACCACGCGGTCGCCGCCCGGCTTGAGGTCGAAGTCCCGCTGGTACCAGGCAACCGTGTGGAAGCCGGTGTCGGCGATACCGCTGGCCCGCGACTCCGGCGGGTACGGCACGGTGATCTGCTGCGGCCAATGGTCGATGTCGTCGGGCCGGCGGAAGGCCTGCTCGTCGTCGTAACGGAAGCGCCACGGGCCGTTGAGGCACGTCCACTGCGCGCGTTGAAGCTGCGGGCGCGGGTAGCCGAAATCCAAAGCTGGTTCTCCTTGTCGGGGCGTCCGCGCGGTGTTCCCCCTCGGAACGGCCGCCCTGCCCGGCGAAGCTTCGGACGTGGCGGCTAGGCCGCGTGGCTGGGCCGTTCGAGCCAGGTGAACAGCCCCTCGACGGGGTGCCCCTGGTCCAGGCGCAAAGGATGCCGGGCCGTGCGCCGCACGGAGAAACCGTGTTGCCCGGCCAGCATCCGGATGTAACCCTCGCCGTGCGCATACCGCAGGCTCGGCCGCAGCACCCAGTCGCCCGGACCGTCGTGCACCTCGACCGTGAAGCAGAACTCGCCGCCGGGCTGCAATGCACGCGCGGCCCCGGCGACCACGGGCGCGAGGTCGCCGATGTAGATCAGCACGTCGGCAGCGAGCAGCAGGTCGTACCGCCCAGCCACGCCGGCCAAGTGGTCTGCGATGTCGCCTTGCACGACGGCGTCGTAGGTGCCGAGCGCTCGCACGCATTCCACCATGCCGGGCGACAGGTCGATCGCGTCAAGCCGCTCGCAACGCGGCCGCAGCACTGGCGCCGCGAGGCCGGTGCCACAGCCGAGGTCCAGCGCGTGGTGGTAGCGCGGGCGCGCCAGGCCTTCGGCCAGCACGGCCGGCGCGCGGTACTGCAGCGTGTCGACCAGGTGCTCGTCGAACCCCGCGGCGTAGCTGTCGAACAGCTGCTCGACGTACTGCCGTGGCGACGTCGCCGGCGCGGGCTCCGCTCCCAGTCCTGCCAGCGCGTAATGCACCAGCTGCGGGTCGGCGCCGCGTGCGGCCGCCTCGCGGTACGACACGGCCGCTTGCTCGACGTCACCGCGCTCGCGCAGCAGGTGCGCCTGCAGCAGCCACACGGAGCCAACCTCCGGGTCGAGCCGAAGCGACGTGCCTGCCGCCTCGAGCGCCTCGTCAGGACGGCCGAGTTCGGCCAGCGCGGTCGCCAGATGGCCATGCGCTTCGGCGTTGGCCGGCTCGGCGGCGATGGCGGCCTGCAGCGCTTCGACGGCGCGCGCGTGCTGGCCCAGCCGGATGCGCGTTGCGCCCAGGTTCATCAGGGAGGAGGCGCGGCCAGGAAGCAATCGCACGGAGTCTGCGAACGCGCGTTCGGCGTCCTCGTAGCGGCCCGCCTCGAACGCCTGCACGCCGCGCAGGAACTGCGCCTTGGCTTGCTCGAACGTGGCCGCATCCATCGCGGGCGATCTTACGGGCGGCCTGACGCGGCCCCCTGCGACAATCGTGGGATGACTTTCGCCCCGCTCCAGAACGACACGTTCCTGCGCGCCTGCCGGCGCCTTGCGACGCCGTACACGCCGCTGTGGCTGATGCGGCAGGCGGGCCGCTACCTGCCGGAATACAAGGCGACGCGCGCGAAAGCGGGCAGCTTCATGGGCCTGGCGACCAACGTCGACTACGCGACCGAGGTGACGCTGCAGCCGCTGGAACGCTACGCACTCGACGCGGCGATCCTGTTCTCGGACATCCTCACCGTGCCCGACGCGATGGGCCTGGGGCTGAGCTTCGCGCTGGGCGAAGGGCCCAGGTTCGCGCATCCGGTCCGCGACGAGCAGGCCGTGCGCGCGCTCGCCGTGCCCGACATGGACAAGCTGCGCTACGTGTTCGATGCCGTGACCTCGATCCGCCGGGCATTGAACGGCCGGGTGCCCCTGATCGGCTTTTCCGGCAGCCCCTGGACGCTGTCCTGCTACATGGTCGAAGGCCAGGGGTCGGACGACTACCGGCTGGTCAAGACCATGCTGTATGGCCGCCCGGACCTGATGCACCACATGCTGGCCATCAACGCCGACGCGGTCGCGGCGTACCTCAACGCGCAGATCGACGCCGGCGCGCAGGCCGTGATGGTCTTCGACAGCTGGGGCGGCGTGCTGGCGGACGGTGCGTTCCAGGAGTTCAGCCTGGCGTACACGGCGCGCGTGCTGGCCCAGCTGCAGCGCGAGAAGGACGGCGTGGCCATCCCGCGCATCGTGTTCACCAAGGGCGGCGGGCTGTGGCTAGAGCAGATGCGGTCGCTGGACTGCGACGTGCTGGGCGTCGACTGGACGGTGAACCTCGGCCGCGCACGCCAGCTGGTCGGCGACAGCAGGGCGTTGCAGGGCAACCTGGACCCGACCGTGCTGTTTGCGCCACCCGACCGCATCGAGGCCCAGGTGAAGCAACTGCTCGACTCGTTCGGGCCGCCCCACACCGGCAGTGGCCAGGGCCCGACGATGGTCTTCAACCTGGGCCACGGCATCAGCCAGCACACGCCGCCGGAGCATGTGTCCGCGCTCGTCGAGGCCGTCCACCGGCTGTCCCGCAGGGCCGTCGCTGCATAGCAGCGGCCATCGGGAAATCCCCTAGTGGACAGGGTTCGCCGGTGAGCGCACTGCTTGACTTATGCACAAAACCGGTGTTGCGGCGCAACGTGGGGCTCCGTGCAGGCAGCGCAACGCTACAGTTTCCATAGCCACCGTAAGTTGTTGATTTTCCTTGAATTGTGGAAATGCCGATTTTGCGGGCAGCGCAGCCAAGCCCTTGATTTTCCGGGGCTCACGGAGCGGTCGCAGCGGTCTATCAACAAAGTTATCCACAGAAGCAGTGAAGATCTGTAAAGGGCTTCAAAAACAATGACTTGCGAGGGAAAGCAAAGCTCGACATGAGGAAACCGGTCCAAGGATGACGCAGGCGCCGCACCGGCTGGCGGTCGTCGTCGCCACGCCCGCGCACAGTGCGGTGGGCGGGCCGCTGACCTATGCGAGTGAGCCTGCGCTCGCGCCGGGGACCTTGGTGCGCGTGCCTCTCGGCCGACGTGAGGTGCTCGGCGTCGTCTGGGGCGAGGCCGATCCTGCGGGCGAAGGGCAATTCGAGGAGAAACCCGTCACGGCGGCGCTGGCCGGAATCCCCCCGCTGGCGCCCGCCTGGCGACAGCTCGTTGCCTTCGCTGCTTCCTATTACCAGCGCAGCATCGGCGAAGTGGCCCTCGCGGCGCTGCCGCCGCAGTTGCGCGAACTCAGTCCCGAGCAATGGACCCGCCGGCTGCGGCGCGAGCGGGCGAGCGCCACAGCCGCGCCGCACGAGAGCGCCCCCTCGCTCACGGCCGAGCAAGAGGCTGCGCTCGACGGCTTGCGCGGCGGTCCGGGCCCGTTCCTGCTGTTCGGCGCGACCGGCAGCGGCAAGACCGAGGTCTACTTGCGGGCGACCGCCGAAGTGCTCGAAGCCGATCCGCAGGCCCAGGTGCTCGTCATGGTCCCCGAGATCAACCTCACGCCGCAGTTGCAGGCCCGCTTCACGCAGCGGTTCGGCGCCGTCGCGGTGGTGTCGATGCACAGCGGGCTGACGCCGCCGCAGCGGCTGAAGGCCTGGCTGGCGGCCCATACCGGCGGCGCACGCATCGTGCTCGGCACGCGGATGGCCGTGTTCGCGTCGATGCCGCACCTGCGGCTGGTGGTCGTCGACGAGGAGCACGACCCCAGCTACAAGCAGCAGGAAGGCGCGCGCTATTCGGCGCGCGACCTGGCGATCTACCGCGGCCACGTGGAAGGCGCGCGCGTGTTGCTGGCGTCGGCCACGCCGTCGCTGGAAAGCTGGCACGCGAGCGAGAAGGGGCGCTACCAGCGCCTCGCGATGCCGTCGCGCATCGGCGAAGGACGCATGCCCGCGGTGCGGCTGGTGGACCTGAACCAGCAGCCCAAGGGCACGGTGCTGGCGCCGCAGCTGCTGGCGGCGATCGAGCAGCGCGTGCAGCGCGGCGAGCAGACTCTGCTGTTCCTGAACCGCCGCGGCTATGCGCCGGTGCTGGCCTGCACCAACTGCGACTGGAAGAGCGAGTGCCCGCACTGCAGCGCGTACCGCGTGTTCCACAAGATCGACCGCACGCTGCGCTGCCACCACTGCGGCTTCACCGAACGCGTGCCGCGGGCCTGCCCCAGCTGCGGCAACCTGGACATCGCGCCGCTCGGCCGCGGCACCGAACGGCTGGAGGAGCACATCGGCGAACTGCTGGCCCGCGCGCGCCGGCCCGATGGCGGGCCGCCACGCGTTGCCCGCATCGACGCCGACACCACGCGCCGCAAGGGCGCGCTCGACGAACAGCTGGCGCAGGTGCACAGCGGCGAGGTCGACGTGCTGGTGGGCACGCAGATGGTCACCAAGGGCCACGACTTCCGCCGCATCACGCTCGTGGCGGCGCTGAACGCGGACTCGGCGCTGTTCTCCAGCGACTTCCGGGCGCCCGAGCGGCTGTTCGCGCTGCTGCTGCAGGCCACGGGCCGGGCCGGGCGCGACGCCGCGCATGCGCAGGCCAGCGAGATGTGGATCCAGACCTGGCATCCCGCGCACCCGCTGTTCGCGGCCCTCAAGCGGCACGACTACCCGAAGTTCGCCGCCCAGCAACTCGAGGAGCGCGAAGCCGCCGGCATGCCGCCGTTCTCGTTCCAGGCGCTGGTGCGCGCCGAGGCACGCACGCAGGAAGTCGCGCAAGACTTCCTGCAGGCGATCAGCGACGCGTCGCAATCGCTGCAGGACGCCGCTGCGGTCACCGTCTACCCGCCCGTGCCGATGGCCGTGCAGCGCGTCGCCAACGTCGAACGCGCGCAGATGGTCGTCGAGAGTCCCTCGCGCAAGGCGTTGCAGCGGTTCCTGTGGGAGTGGCAGCCGGTGATGCAGGCCCGGCGTCCCAAGGGCCTGATCCGCTGGGCGGTGGACGTGGATCCGCTCGCGATCTGAGCGCCTCACCGTCGTTCCCGCGAAGGCGGGAACCCACCGCTTCCGCTCTCAGTCCGCTTGCTTCAGTCGCAACGCCAGGTCGTACAGCGCGTTCTTCGGTCCACCGGTGATGTCGGCAGCCAGCTTCACCGCCGTCTTCAGCGGCACCTCGGGCAGCAGCACCCGCAGCACGCGTTCGCCGGCGCCTTCGTCCGCGACCGGCTCGATCGCATGCAGCACCAGCGCGAATTCGCCGCGCGTGCGCTGCGCATCCGCGGCCAGCCACGCTGGCAGGTCGGCGCATGGCATCGTCGCGACCTGCTCGAACTGCTTGGTCAATTCGCGGCCGACCGTGACCGGGCGCGCGCCCAGCATGGCGAGTGACTGCGCCATCGCCGCGATGCGGTGCGGCGCTTCGAGCAGCACGACGGCACGGTCCTCGCGCGCGAGCGCCTGCACGGCCGACTCGCGCTCACCCGCCTTCGCGGGCAGGAAGCCGTGGAAGACGAAGCCGCCCTCGCGGATCGAGCCGGCGGCGCTCAGCACCGTCGTCACGCTGCTGGGCCCCGGCAGCGGGATCACGCGCAGCCCCGCGGCCTGCACCGCCGCGACGAGCCGCGCGCCGGGGTCGCTGACGGCGGGCGTGCCGGCGTCGCTCGCATAGGCGACGCGTTCGCCCGCCTGCAGGCGCGCGACGACCTGCTGCGCCGCCTCGGCCTCGTTGTGCTGGTGCACGGGCAGCAGCCGGTCGGCCGGCGCGTCGATGCCGTACGCGCGCAGCAGCGCCTGCGTGTGACGCGTGTCCTCGCAGGCGATGCGGTCGGCCAGCTGCAGCACGTGCAGCGCGCGCAGCGTGACGTCCCCCAGGTTGCCGAGAGGGGTGGGCACGAGGTAGAGCGACGCGCGCGGATACTCCTGCGCACCGACCGCGGCGCGTGCCGCCTGCAGCGCGGCGGCGAAGGAAGCGGCGGGCGAGCTCATGGGAGGGCGCGATGAAGGACGTGCTGCAAGGGCTGTTGGCGAGGCCGACGACGAAGGCGGTGGGCGATGCCGCGGAAGACCGCGCCCTCGCCCACCTGCGCCGCGCGGGCCTGCTGCTGGTGGCGCGCAATTATCGGACGCCCGGGCGCGGCGGCGGTGAGATCGACCTGGTGATGCGCGACCGCGACACGCTCGTGTTCGTCGAGGTGCGCCGGCGCAGCCGCGGCGACCACGGCGGCGCGGCCGCCAGCGTGTCGCCGCTGAAGCAGCGGCGCATCGTGTTCGCCGCCCGGCATTTCCTGCTGCGCCGCGCGGGCGCGCCGCCGCCGTGCCGCTTCGACGTCGTCTCGGTCGAGGCCGACGGCGTGCAGTGGCTGCGGGCGGCGTTCGACGCCGGGCGCTAGGCGGCGTTGACCCGCGCCAGCGGCGCGATCGCGTCCGCCTCGTTGGGACGCGTGCCGGCCAGCACCTCGTCCAGCAGCCGCGCCACCACGGGTGCATTGGCCCCGACGAGGTCCAGGTGTTCACCGCGCACTTCGCGCACGACCAGTTGCGGCGCGGCGCGGCGCCAGGCCGGCAGCGGATCGAGGTAGCCGGGCAGGCGCCCGCTGGCCCGCACCAGTAGCAGGCGGCCGTCGTACCGCGGCGGCCGGTAGCGCTCGAGCGCCCCGGCCATCGCGTCGAGCACGCGCGCCTGCGGCGCGAGGAGGCCAAGCCCGTCGCTTGCCCGCCTGGCCCCGCTGGCCCGCAATGAGTGCCACCGCGTGCGGACGTAGGTCCCGCGCTGCGCCTGCGTCATCGCGAGCAGGCGCGTGAACGCGAGCCAGGCGCGCCCCGCGTGGTCGCACCACGCGGGCAGGTCGCGGCGCACGTAGGGATCGAGCAGCACCAGCGGCTCGACACGCTCGCCGACGGCGGCCAGTTGGCAAGCCATCTCGTACGCCACCTGGCCGCCGAAGGAAAAGCCCGCCAGCGCATACGGCCCCCGCGGCTGCACGGTGCGCACCTGCGCCACGTAGCCGTCCGCGATGCGGCGCACGTCGTCCAGCGGCGCCTCGCGCCCGTCCAGGCCCACGGCCTGCAAGCCCCACACCGGCACGCCGGCGCGCAGCCGCTGCACCAGGTCGCGGCATTCCATCAGCGTGCCGCTGAGGCCGTGCACGAGGAACAGCGGGCGTCCGCGGCCGTCGCGCAGCTGCACCAGGGTCGGCGACGGCGCGGCCTGCCGCCCCTCCACCAGCGCGGCCTGCGCGCGCACGGTGGGAGCGACGAGCAATGACGACAGCGGCAACGCACAGCCGGTGGCGTGCTGCACTTCGCGCAGCAGGCGCGCCGCGCGCAGCGAGTTGCCGCCGAGCGCGAAGAAGTCGTCCTCCGCACGCACCGCGGGCAGTCCCAGCACCTGCGCCCAGAGGCGGCAGAGGCGGCCGGCCAGCGATGCGTCGCTCGCCGTGTCCATGGCCGGCGGCTGTGGCGCGGCGCGCCGCCGGATCGCGTCGAGGCACTGCGGGTTGCGCAGCGCCGTGAGATTGACGACGTCGCGGCCCTCGAGCGCGGCACGCGCGGCGGCCTCGGAGTATTTGCCGTTGTGCGTGACGGGCAGGTCGCGCACCTCGAGCAGCACGTCGGGCACGTGCGCCGTCGTGAGCGCTTGCCGCACCTCCTGCCGCAGGAGGGCCGCCAGCGCGGGCGTCAGCTCGGTGCCTTTCGCGAGCACCACCAGTGCGACCACTTGCGGCTCCGGCGCTTCTCTGCCAACCACCATCGCATCGGCGATGCCCGGCACGCCCGTCAGCACGCGCACCACCTCGCCCGGATGGAACTTGGTGCCGCGCACGTTCAGCACGCCGTCGCAGCGGCCGTGCAGGCGCGCGCCGCCCGCGGCGTCGAATTCGACCAGGTCGCCGTGCGTCCACACGCCGGCGTTCTGCGCGAAGTAGGCGGCGTGGAAGCGGCTGCCGTCGGCATCGCCCAGGAAGCCGAGAGGACGCGAGGGGAACGGATTCGTGCACACCAGCTGCCCGATGCCCGCGGCCGGCCGGCCCGCGTTCCAGGACTGCACGTCGAGCCCCAGGCTGCGTGCCTGCGCGAAGCCGGGACGCACCGGCAGCCCCGGATGGCCGAGCACGAAGCAGCCGAGGATGTCGGTGCCGCCGGAGATCGATTGCACCGGCACGTCCTTCACGCAGCGCGTGACCCAGTGGAACTGCCGCTCGTGCAGCACGGCGCCCGTGGACAGCACGGCGCGCAAGGCCGACAGGTCCAGCCGCGACGCCTCGAAGCCCGCGTCCTCGCCCATCTTCAGGTAGCCGGGGCTGGTGCCGAACACGTGCACGCGGTGGCGCGCGACGAGCTCCCACAGCCGCTCCACGCTGTCGACCGGCCCGTCGTAGGTGACGATCTCCACGCCGCTCGCCAGGGCCGACAGTTGCCAGTTCCACATCATCCAGCCGCAGCTGGTGTGGAAGTACATCCGTTCACCCGGCCGCAGGTCGGTGTGCAGCCGGTGTTCCTTCACGTGCTCCAGCAGGCTGCCGCCCGCGCCGTGCACGATGCATTTGGGCCGGCCGGTGGTCCCGGAGGAGAACATCGCGAACAGCGGCTGGTCGAACGGGAAGCGTGGCCACCCGAACGCAGCCGGATCGCCCCGCGCCATCGCATCGTCGATGGCGATGCGCGGCAGCGGACCAGGGCCGGGCCACGCGCCATCGTCGAGCAGCAGCACCGCGCGCAAGCTCGGCAGGCTGCGTGCGAGCTGCGCGACGCGGTCGGCCAGCGCGGGCTCCTGCGCTCCGCCGTCGAGGTGCGCGGCCAGCAGCACCGGCGCCTGCGTGCCGAAGCGGTCCTGCAGCGCCTGCATGCCCATGTCGTGCGCCGCGCTGGAGAAGGTGGCGCCCAGGGCCGTGACGGCCAGCGCCGCGATCGCCGCGCGCGCGTCGTTGCGCAGGACGGCGACGACGCGATCGCCGGGCCGGACGCCGAGCGCCGACAGCTGCTGTGCCAGCCGTGCCACGGCATCGCGCAACTCCCCGCGTGTCCACGTGCGCGACGACCCATCCGCATGCACTTCCGTGAGTGCCGGTGCATTGGCGCCGGCGATGCGCAGGTTGAGCAGGCTGTCGGCGTAGCTGAGGCGCAGTGACGGGAAGAAGCGCGCATGCTCGACGTCGCCACCGACGCACACGGGCTCGGCAGCGCCCTCGATCGCCAGCGGCGGGCCGCTCCAGGCCAGGAACTCGCGCCAGAACGTGCGGTACTCGGCGGCGCTGGATGCATGCAGGTCCCGGGCATCACGGAACCGCCGGGCGCTGGCCTGCTCCAGCGCGGCGGTGAACTCGGCGAGCTGGGACTGCATGGATGCAGTGTAGGAACGCGAGTCCCGGAATCGCGTTCCGCTAGCGCGCCAGGGTCACCCGCGGAATGAACCGCCTTGCGCCGTCGTTGTCGATATGGCCGAGCCTCACGCGCGGTGCGCGCGCAGCACCCACAGGAAGGGCTCGCCGAAGGTGCCGCTGCCGGCGGCGGGCTTGCGCATCGGGCGCAGTTCGTCGATGACGAGCCCGGCCGACCAGATGGCGCGCAACTGCTCCTCGGTGTAGCCCAGCCCGCCGCCGAGCGTGCCGCGCGCATACACCTCGTCGTCGCTGAAGCCGCTGCCGCCTTCGGGCCGGAAGCAGGTCATCCCGAAGATGCCGCCCGGGCGCAGCGCGCGCACGACGAGGTCGACGTATTGCGCACGCCGGTGCGGCGCGATGTGGTGGAAACAGCCGCCGTCGTAGACGATGTCGTACGCGCCTTCAGGGACCTGCAGCTCGAACACGTCGCTGCGCACGAAGTCGACCTGCACGCCCGCTTGCTGCGCGGCTTCGCGGCCCCAGGCGAGCGCCGTTTCCGAATAGTCGACCGCCTGGACGTCGACGCCATGGCGCGCCAGGTGCACCGCGTTGCGGCCGAACCCGCAACCCAGGTCCAGCGCCTGGCCGGGTCGCAGCAGGCCTTCGTCGATCCAGGCCGCGAGGTTCTCGTCGGGCGCCGGGCCGAAGAACGGCACCGGCCGCGATCGGTCGGCGAAGAAGCTGTCCCAGCGCCCTGGATCCTGGTTCGCCAGCAGGGCGTCGAGGGCCGCCGGATCGGTCGCGATCGTCATGCGTCATTGTCCCGGCTGCGGTGCCCGTTCGCCAGCGAACAGCCCCCATTGACACCCAGCGCCGCCGCGCCGCTCGTTCAGGGTGCAGCCATGAAGTAGTAGTCACGGCCGCTGCTGAACTGCTCGCAGAACGCTTCGCGCCCCAGCGCGGGCCCGCCGTGCGCAAGCCAGTCGGCCATCACGAACAGCCGCAGGCCACAGTCGCCCGCCAGCAGGTCGTGGACGTCGCCGGGGCGCGTGCCGTAGTAGTCCGCACCTCCCAGCCCATGCTCGAAGACGACGACCGGGCGGTGCGCGCGCAAGGTCGCGACCGCGCCGCGGAACACCTGGAGCTCGGCGCCCTCGACGTCGACCTTGACGAAGTGCAAGGGCATGTCGCGCGGCACCACGTCGTCCAGCCTTTCCGTCCGCACCACGATCTGCTCCACCCGCTCGTCGGGGCTGTCGTAGCGCCGGCGACGCAGGCCGCTGTAGGCAGGATTGCTCACCACGTGCTGGAACGTGGCCGACCCTGCCGTCTCGCTGAGCGCACAGCCGTGCAGCTGGACATTGGGGTAGCGCGCGAACGTTCGCTGCAGGCCCGCGAAATGGCCCGGCAGGGGCTCGAACGCGAAGTGCCGCCCCCGGGGCGCCAGGCGGAGCATCTCGCGCAGCATGCTGCCTTCGTGGCAGCCCACGTCGACGCAATTCGCATCCTGGGTGAGCACGCGCCGCATGACGGCCAGCGTCTGCAGGTCGTAGTCACGGCTCTTGTCCGCGCCAGCGGCGCGTCCGGCCCAGCGCGCCATGGTGCCGTGCAGCCGCCGCGCCCACGGGCCCACCGCGCTCTGCGCCACCCATCGCTTCCAGTTCCGGTTCATGCCGCAGCTTCTCCCTGCCCTCGAGTATCGCCGCCGGCCCCCTAGAATCGACCCATGCTCGAACAGCGCATCCAGCAGCACTTCATCGACTCCGCCGACCTGAAATACCAGGCCGCGCAGGCGCTGAGCAAGCCGATCGCCGCCGGCGTGCAGGCCCTGCTCGCCTGCGTGACCAGCGGCGGCAAGGTGCTCGCCTGCGGCAATGGCGGGTCGGCCGCCGACGCGCAGCACTTCTCGGCCGAATTCGTCGGCCGCTTCGAACGCGAGCGCCCGGAACTCGCGGCCGTCGCCCTGACGGTCGACACCTCGATCCTGACCGCGATCGCCAACGACTACGACTGGAACCGGGTGTTCTCCAAGCAGGTGCGCGCGCTCGGCCAGGCCGGCGACGTGCTGCTCGCGATGTCCACCAGCGGCAATTCGGCCAACGTCCTCGCCGCCATCGAGGCCGCGCACGAACGCGAGATGACCGTCATCGCCCTCACCGGCCGTGGCGGCGGCAAGATCGGCGCGCTGCTGCGCGAGACCGACGTGCACATCTGCGTGCCGCACGACCGCACGGCGCGCATCCAGGAAGTCCACCTGTTGACGCTGCACTGCCTGTGCGACGGCGTCGACGCCCAACTGCTCGGAGACCAGGAAACCCCATGACCCTTCGCCTGCAACGCCTCGCCCTCGCCGCCTGCGCCGCCCTCGTCACCGCCACCAGCCTGACCGCCTGCTTCCCGCTGGTGGTCGGCGGCGCCGCCATGGGGACGCTGGTGGCGATCGACCGCCGCACCTCCGGCGCGCAGCTGGAGGACGAGGGCATCGAGCTGCGCGCCGGCGCCCGCCTGCGCGAGGCGCTGGGCGATCGCGGCCACGTCAACGTCACCAGCTACAACCGCCAGGTGCTGCTGACGGGCGAGGTGCCGAGCGACCGCGAGAAGCAGCAGGTCGAGCAGATCGTCGCGCGCGTGGAGAACGTGCGCACCATCGTCAACGAGCTGGGCGTGATGGGCACGTCCTCGCTCACCTCGCGCTCGTCCGACGCGTTGGTGACCGGCAAGGTCAAGGCCTCGCTGGTCGACGACAAGGAACTGATGGCCGGCGCGTTCAAGGTGGTGACCGAGCGCGGCACCACCTACCTCATGGGCCTGGTGACCCAGCGCGAAGCCGACCGCGCCACCAGCGTCGCGCGTTCGGTGAGCGGCGTGCAGAAGGTCGTGCGGCTGTTCGAGGTGGTCTCCGAGGACGACCTGCGCCGCATGGTCGGCACGCCGGCGCAGCAGCAGCCGGCGGCGAAGTAGGCAAGCCCCGTCATTCCCGCGAAGGAAGGCGGGACGACGGGCAAGTCTCAGCGCAGCCGCTTGATCAGGGACGACGTGTCCCAGCGGTTGCCGCCCTGCTGCTGGACGTCGGCGTAGAACTGGTCCACCAGCGCCGTCACGGGCAGGCGCGCGCCGTTGCGCTTGGCTTCCTCCAGCGCGATGCCCAGGTCCTTGCGCATCCAGTCGACGGCAAAGCCGAAGTCGAACTTGCCGGCGATCATGGTCTTGCCGCGGTTGTCCATCTGCCAGCTCTGCGCGGCACCCTTGCCGATCACCTCGAGCACCTGCTCCATGTCGAGCCCGGCCTTCATGCCGAAGGCGATGGCTTCCGACAGCCCCTGCACCAGCCCCGCGATCGCGATCTGGTTGACCATCTTGGCCAGCTGGCCCGAGCCGCTGCCGCCCAGCAGCGTGAACGCGCGCGAGAACGCCATCGCCACCGGCCTGGCGGTGTCGAACGCGGCCTGGTCGCCGCCGCACATCACGGTGAGCAGGCCGTTCTGCGCGCCGGCCTGGCCGCCGGAGACGGGCGCGTCGACGAACTGCACGCCGGCTTTCTTCGCTTCGGCCGAGAGCTCGCGCGCGACGTTGGCCGACGCGGTCGTGTGGTCGACGAACACGGTGCCCTTCTTCATGCCGGCAAGCGCGCCGTTGTCGCCCAGCACGACCGAGCGCAGGTCGTCGTCGTTGCCCACGCAGCAGAACACGATGTCGCAGCCTGCCACCGCTTCGCGGGGCGTCGGGGCCGACTTGCCCTTGAACTCGCCGGTCCACGCCTGCGCCTTGGCGGCGCTGCGGTTGTAGACCGTCACATCGTGGTCGGCCAGTGCGAGGTGGCCGGCCATGGGAAATCCCATCACGCCGAGGCCGAGGAAAGCCACCTTGCGGGGCGCGGTCTGTTCGTAGGTCTTCGGGTTGGTGCTCGCCATGGGGGTCGTCTCCTTCTGTGAGCGGCCATTCTAGGAGGGGCGCGTGCGGTCCTGCACCGCGTAGTGCGCCACCCCGTTGCCGAACGACCAGTTCTCGCGCGCCGTCTCGACGAGGTGGATGACCACGTCGGCGGCGGCGAACGAGGTCGTCCTCGCCACCTCGCGCGCGATGCGCTCGTACAGCGCCTCCTTCAGCCCGACCGTGCGGCCCGGCGCGCAGGCGACCTGCACGAAGACGACCTTGTCGCCATGCTCGACGCCGAGGTAGCGCGGCGTGCACACCAGGTCGCCCGGCGCGCGGCGGCCGATGACCTGGAAGCGGTCGTCGGCCGGGACGTTGAACACGGCGACGAGCGACTCATGGACGGCGCCGGACACCGCCGCCGCCTCGTCGGCAGGCGTGGCGGCGGGAAGGTCGATGCGGACGAAGGGCATGGCGTCTCCTGGGAGTGAAGAGCCGCACTGTGCCGCTGCGCGCGCTGTGTGGAAATCCCGGGCCCGCGGAAACGGCTTTGCACGGGCTGCAAAAAGGAAAAGCCGCCTCGCGGCGGCTTCCTGGATCCCGGCCTGCGCCGGGATGGCAACTCGGCTCAAACGATGGCCAGGTGCTCCGTCCCGGACGCCAGATCCTGCGTCTTCGCCCGTTGCGAATTGAGCTTGATCTGCAGCCGCAGGTCGTTGACCGAGTCGGCGTTGCGCAGCGCGTCCTCGAACGAGATGATGTTGTTCTCGAAGGCGTCGAACAGGGCCTGGTCGAAGGTCTGCATGCCCAGGTTGCGGCTCTTCTTCATGATCTCCTTGATCTCGGAGACCTCGCCCTTGAAGATCAGGTCGCTGATCAGGGGGCTGTTCAGCATGATCTCCACCATGGCCTGGCGGCCCTTGCCGTCCTGCTTGGGCACCAGGCGCTGCGAGATCATCGCCTTCAGGTTCAGCGACAGGTCCATCAGCAGCTGCGCGCGCCGCTCCTCCGGGAAGAAGTTGATGACGCGGTCCAGCGCCTGGTTGGCGCTGTTGGCGTGCAGCGTGGCCATGCACAGGTGGCCGGTTTCGGCGAATGCGATGGCGTGTTCCATCGTCTCGCGGTCGCGGATCTCGCCCATCAGGATCACGTCGGGCGCCTGGCGCAGCGTGTTCTTCAGCGCCGATTCCCAGTTGTCGGTGTCCAGGCCCACTTCGCGCTGCGTGATCACGCAGTTCTTGTGCGGGTGCACGAATTCGACCGGGTCCTCGATCGTGATGATGTGGCCCTGCGAGTTCTCGTTGCGCCAGTCGATCATGGCCGCCAGCGTGGTCGACTTGCCCGAGCCCGTCGCGCCCACCAGGATGACCAGGCCGCGCTTGGCCATCACCACGTCCTTGAGCACCTGCGGCACGCCCAGCTTGTCGATGGTGGGCAGCACCTGCGGGATCACCCGCAGCACCATGCCGACCTTGCCCTGCTGCACGAACGCGTTGACGCGGAAGCGGCCGATGCTGGGCGGCGAGATGGCGAAGTTGCACTCCTTGGTGCGCTCGAACTCCGACGCCTGCTTGTCGTTCATGATCGACCGCGCCAGCGCCAGCGTGTGCTGGCCGGTCAGCGGCTGCGGCGAGACCTTGGTGACCTTGCCGTCGACCTTGATCGCCGGCGGGAAGTCGCCCGTGATGAAGAGGTCCGAGCCGTTGCGGCTGACCATCAGCTTCAGCAGGTCGTTGATGAACTTCGTAGCCTGGTCGCGTTCCATGAAGCGACTCCTTTCTGCTTGCGTCCCCGCGGCTGCTTAGCCGGGGAAGTTCTCCGGGATCTTGGCCTTGCCGCGCGCTTCGGCCGGCGAAATGATGTTGCGCTTGACCAGGTCGGTGAGGTTCTGGTCCAGCGTCTGCATGCCGAAGCTGTTGCCGGTCTGGATGGCCGAATACATCTGCGCCACCTTGGCTTCGCGGATCAGGTTCCGGATGGCCGACGTGCCGATCATGATCTCGTGCGCCGCCACGCGGCCGGCGCCGTCCTTGGTCTTGCACAGCGTCTGCGAGATCACCGCCTGCAGCGATTCGGACAGCATCGCGCGCACCATCTCCTTCTCTTCGGAGGGGAACACGTCGATGATCCGGTCGATGGTCTTGGCGGCGCTGGACGTGTGCAGCGTGCCGAACACCAGGTGGCCGGTTTCGGCCGCGGTCATGGCCAGACGGATGGTTTCCAGGTCGCGCATCTCGCCCACCAGGATGCAGTCCGGGTCCTCGCGCAGCGCGGACTTCAGCGCGGCGGCGAACGACAGCGTCATCGGCCCGACTTCACGCTGGTTGACCAGGCACTTCTTGGACTCGTGCACGAATTCGATCGGGTCTTCGACCGTCAGGATGTGGCCGTACTCGGTCTCGTTCAGGTAGTTCACCATCGCCGCCAGCGTGGTCGACTTGCCCGAGCCCGTGGGACCGGTCACCAGCACCATGCCGCGCGGCTTGAGCGCGAGGTCGGCGAAGATCTTGGGCGCGTTCAGCTGCTCGAGGCTCAGGATCTTCGAGGGAATGGTCCGGAACACGGCGGCCGCGCCGCGGTTCTGGTTGAACGCGTTGACCCGGAAGCGCGCCAGCCCCTCGATCTCGAACGAGAAGTCGCATTCGAGGAATTCCTCGTACTGCTTGCGCTGGGTGTCGTTCATGATGTCGTACACCATGGCGTGGACCTGCTTGTGGTCCAGCGGCTCGATGTTGATCCGGCGGACGTCCCCGTGCACGCGGATCATCGGCGGCAGGCCGGCGGACAGGTGCAGGTCCGACGCCTTGTTCTTCACGCTGAATGCCAGCAGCTGGGTAATATCCACGGGGTCCCTCGAGAATTGCTCAGGTAGCGCTGGCTGATTATGACCACCATTGCTGGCAACCTCCAAACCGTCCGGGACCGGATCGCCGCCGCCTGTGCCCGGGTGCAACGGCCTGCGTCAGAAGTCACGCTGCTGGCCGTTTCCAAGACCTTCGGCCCCGAAGCCGTGCGCGAAGCGCATGCCGCCGGCCAGCTCGCGTTCGGCGAGAACTACATCCAGGAAGCGGTCGAGAAGATGGCGCTGCTGGCCGACCTGCCGCTGGAATGGCACTGCATCGGCCCGATCCAGAGCAACAAGACGCGGCTGGTCGCGCAGCACTTCGCCTGGGCCCACACGATCGACCGCCTGAAGATCGCGCAGCGCCTGTCCGAGCAACGCCCGCCCGGCCTGCCGCCGTTGCAGGTGTGCATCCAGGTCAACGTCGACGGCGGCGCGACGAAGGCCGGCGTCGCACCGGGCGAAACACCGGACCTCGCGCGCGAAATCGCCGCGCTGCCCGGGTTGCGCCTGCGCGGGCTGATGACGATCCCCGAGCCGTCCGACGACTTTGCGGCGCAGGTGGCCGTGCACGAACGCGCCGCGCAGCTGCTGCGGGACCTGCGCGAAGCGGGCCTGCCGCTGGACACGCTGTCCATGGGCATGACCGCCGATCTCGAGGCCGCCATCGTCGCGGGTAGCACGATGGTGCGCATCGGCACCGCGATCTTTGGCGGCCGCACGCGTAAACCCGCGTGAGCGGGCGGCCCAGGGGCCCTTCCCTGTGGAACAATCCCCGCTCCACCGCCAAGGATCACTGATGAGTACGCGCTTGCGCAACAACGTGACCGTCGACGGCGACGGCCGCACCACCATCGTCTTCGCGCACGGCTTCGGCTGCGACCAGGCCATGTGGCGCAAGCTCGCGCCGCAATACGCACGCCGCTACCGCACCGTGCTGTACGACCTGACGGGCAGCGGCAAGTCCGACCTGTCGAAGTACGACCATGGCCGGCACGGCACGCTGCACGGCCATGCCGATGACGTGCTCGAGGTGATCGAGGAATTCACCACCGGCCCGGTGGTGTTCGTGGGCCACTCGGTCAGCTCGATGATCGGGCTGCTGGCCAACGTCAAGAAGCCCGAGCGCTTCGCGGCGCAGGTCATGATCGGCCCGTCGCCCTGCTACATCAACGACGGCGACTACGTCGGCGGCTTCGGCCGCGCCGACATCGAGGCGCTGCTGGAGACGCTCGAGAGCAACTACCTGGGCTGGTCCAGCAACATGGCGCCGGCGATCATGGGTGCGCCCGACCAGCCGGAGCTCGCGCAGGAACTGACCAACAGCTTCTGCCGCACCGACCCGGACATCGCCAAGCACTTCGCGCGCGTCACCTTCCTGTCGGACCACCGTGCGGACCTGCCCAAGCTCACCGCCCCGACGCTGATCGTGCAGTGCAACGACGACATCATCGCGCCCGTGTCGGTGGGCGAGTACATGCACCGCGTGCTGCCGAACAGCACGCTGGCCGTCATCGACAACATCGGCCACTGCCCGCACCTGAGTGCTCCCGGCGCCTGCGTCGACGCGATGGACGACTTCCTGACACGGTACGTCTCCTGAGATGCTGCCGGACGCGCTGACGGTCCAGGTGCAGTTGGCGCTGGACATGGCGCCGTGCGGCCTCCTGCGCACCGACAGCGCCGGCGTGGTCCGGCGTGTCAACGCCACCGCGTGCCGCTGGCTCGGCTACGAGCGGCACGAGATCCTCGGCCGCCGGTTGCCGGAGCTGCTGACGATCGGCGGGCGCATCTTCCACCAGACACACCTGGCGCCGCTGCTGCAGATCCAGGGCTCCCTGTCGGAAGTGAAGCTCGATTTCCTGCGGCGCGACGGCAAGACGATCCCGGTGGTGCTCAATGCGCAGCGGCACGAGACACCGCAGGGGACGTTCACGGAAGTGGCGCTGTTCGTGGCGCACGACCGCGACAAGTACGAGAAGGAACTGGTCGCCTCGCGCAAGCGCCTGGAGCAGTCCGTCGCCGAGGCGCGCGCGCTGCAGGCCGACGCCAAGGACCGCGCGCTGTTCGCCGAGCAGATGATGGGCATCGTCAGCCACGACCTGCGCAACCCGCTCGCGACCATCCAGATGGGCGCGGACCTGCTCACGCGCACCGAGAGCCGGCCGCAGCAGCGCAACGTGCTCGGGCGCATCGCGCGCGCGACCGAGCGCGCGCACCGGTTGATCGCCGACTTGCTGGACTTCACCCAGGCGCGCCTGGGCAAGGGCCTGAGCACCGAGACGAAACCGATCCAGCTGCATGCAACGGTCGGCGAAGTGGTCGACGAACTCGCGCAGGCGCACCCGCACCGCAAGCTGGTGCACGAGGCCGAGGGCGATGGCGAGTGCATCGGCGACGCCGACCGCATCGCGCAACTCGTGGGCAACCTCGTCGCCAATGCGCTCGCCTACGGCAGCACCGACGAGCCCGTCACGGTCCGCTCCGTGGTGGCGCCGCAGCAGTTCTCCGTGTCGGTGCACAACCACGGCGCGCCGATCCCGCTGGAGGCGCACTCGCGGCTGTTCGAGCCGCTGGCCCGCGGCACCTCGCTGGGCAGCAGCGTGCGCAGCGTGGGGCTGGGCCTCTACATCGTGAGCGAGATCGCGAAGGCGCATGCAGGCCACGTGGCCGTCGCGTCCAGCGAGTCCGAAGGCACCACCTTCACGGCGACGTTCCCGCGCGGCGCCTGACGCTCGCGGCCCCTACGCCCAGTCTGCATCCGCCTTGGGGCGCAGCCGCCGCGCCGCGTCGATGACGTCCTGCAGGTCCACCGGATCGCTGTACGGATCCTCGTCCAGTTCGGTGACGCGATTGAGCTCCTTCTGCCAGCGCCGCAGCTCGTCGACGTACGCGGGGTCGGGCACGCGCCGCAAGCGGCCATCGCCGTCCACCAGGTCGCAGATGCCGTTGTGCAGCCATTCGCCGGTGTGCCAGTCCGGCATGTCCACCGCGGGGAACAGGCAGATCCCGTGCAGGTCGATGCCGCGGTTGACCGCCGCCATCGCCTCGTTCATCACGTCGCGCAACCAGTCGGGCCGGCCCTTGCCCATGCCGCTGGTCTCGGCGATCACCATCGGGCGCTTGTAGCGATCCCACACGCGCTGCAGCAGGTCGCACAGCGGCAGGATGCCTGGCGAGCCGGGCGGCAGCGCCTGGTGCGGGCCGTGCTCGCGGTACTCCATCTGGCCGAACGAGTAGTTGTTGCAGCCGACGATGTCGAGGACCTCGGGCGCCCCCCCGAGCTCCGGATGCTCCTTGCCGTCCAGGATGTCCCAGGCGAGGAACGCGTCGACGAAGGTTTCGTGCTCCGCCGCCGCCTTCTGGTCCGGCCGGTCCGGCGGCGCGACCACCTGGATCAGCGGGTCCACGTGCACCATGCGCGCGTCGGGCAGCACGCGCCGGATCGCCTTCACGCCGGCGATCGACGCCTTGCACAGCGCCACGCGCAGGCGCTCGCGCCCCGCGCGGTCCTTGCAGTACGGCGCGACCCAGCCCCATTCGCCGCCCGCGAAGGCGAAGAAGGTGATCTCGTTGATCGGCGTGAAGAAGTGCGGCCCGTCCAGCTCGCTGCCCACGAACCGGGCGCACGTCTCGCAGTACGCGGCGAAGCGCTCGGCGAAGGCGTCGGTGAAGGGATCGACGTCCTCGGGATAGCCGTAGTGGCACAGGTCCCAGATCGGCGTGATGCGCGTGCGGCGGATCGCATGCAGCACCGGCTCGAGCATGTGGAAGTCGTAGCGGCCGCGGCCCAGGTCGGCCATCGGCCACGGGATGCCTTCGCGCGCGACGGCGATGCCCAGGTCGCTCAGCAGCCCGTAGTCCTGCGAGGCGTGCTCGCGGTGCTGCGTCTCGGCGACCAGGTCGCGCCGGCGGCCGTCCTTCCACAGGAAGGTCGAGCACTCGAAGCCGGAGAGGAAGAAGGTGGGGAAGATGCCCTGGCGCATCCGGCCAAGTTCACCACGGGCGGGCTGCAACACGGCATTGCGCCACCGTGTGCAAGTGCAACAGGCGGGGGCGTGTCGCCCCCAGCGTTCAGCTCACTTGCGCGGCTGGATGGGCTTGACGCTGCCGCAGTCGGCGCCGAGCCAACGGCCCGTGCCTTCCATCGTGAACTTCTCGGCCTTGCCGTTCTTCTGCGTCGTCACGTTCGTCTTCGAGCTGTACGACTCGGGGCCGTTGAACGTGATCGTGGAATCGCCGCTGGAGGTGGGGTTGGTGCAGGAGAACGCGACCGCCATCGTGTTGCCGGTGCGCTTCTGCGAGGTCGTCTTGCAGTCGCCCTGGGCGGCGGGCACCTCGTCGCGCTCGACCATCTCCCTGGTCATGCAGACCTTCACCGCCATGCCGCCGCCGGCGGACGGCCCCATCTGCACGCCGCGCGCGGCCATCATGGCTTCCATCTGCTTGCGCTGCTCGGGCGACATCGACGCCATCTGCTGCTGCATCTCGGCCATGGCCTTGTCCATCTGGCCGCCCTGCATCTTCTGGCGCATCTCCCACAGGCCGGGCTTGAGGGTCTGGGCCGCAGCGGGCAGCGTGGCGGCGGCCAGCAGTGCGGCGGCGATGGCGGTGGACGGGCGCATGGCGATCTCCTCGGTGGGGTTCCGCGATTGTGCCGAGCCGCCGCGGCTCAGGCCAGCGTGGCCTGGCGCACGGCGTGGTCCCAGCGCGCCATGCACTCCTGGGCGCGGTCGCGCGGCATCGCCGGCTCGAAGCGCCGCTCGACCTGCCACTGCGCCTGCAGGTCGTCGGGGCTGCGGTAGACGCCGGCGGCCAGCCCGGCCAGGTAGGCCGCGCCGAGCGCGGTGGTCTCGACCACCTTCGGCCGCACGACCGGGATGCCCAGCAGGTCGGCCTGGAACTGCATCAGGAGGTTGTTGACGCACGCGCCGCCGTCGACGCGCAGCTCCGAGACCGAAGCCGCGCCGGCCGCCTGCGCATCGCGCGCCATCGCCTGGAACAGCGCCGCGCTCTGGTACGCGATGCTCTCCAGCGCCGCACGTGCCACGTGTCCGAGGTTCGAGCCGCGCGTGAGGCCGGTGATCGTGCCGCGCGCGTCCGGCTTCCAGTACGGCGCGCCCAGCCCCGTGAAGGCGGGCACCAGCATCACGCCGCCGGCATCGGGCACGCTGGCCGCGAGCGACTCGATCTGCGCGCTGCTCTCGATGGCGTTCAGCCCGTCACGCAGCCATTGCACGACCGCCCCGCCCACGAACACACTGCCCTCGAGCGCGAACTGCGGCTGCGTGCTGGTCTGCGCGGCGCTGGTGGTCACCAGGCCGTTGGCCGACTTCTGGAACTTGCCGCCGGTGTGCATCAGCAGGAAACAGCCGGTGCCGTAGGTGTTCTTGGCCATGCCTTCGCGGAAGCACGCCTGGCCGAACAGCGCGCTCTGCTGGTCGCCGGCGACGCCGCCGATGCGCACCGGCGCGCCCAGCAGCGACTCCACCGTGCGGCCGTAGTCGGCGCTGGAGGGCAGCACCTTGGGCATCATCGACGCGGGCACCTGCAGCAGGTCCAGCAGCCCGTCGTCCCACTCGTTGCGGTGCACGTCGAACAGCATCGTGCGCGACGCGTTGGTGACGTCCGTGACGTGCGACTGGCCGCCCGTCAGCTGCCACAGCAGCCAGCTGTCGATGGTGCCGAACGCGAGTTCGCCGCGCTGCGCCTGGTCGCGCGCGCCGGGCACGTTGTCGAGCAGCCAGCGGACCTTGGTGCCGGAGAAATAGGAATCCACGAGCAGCCCCGTGCGGTCCTGCACCAGCCCCGCGTGGCCCTGCTCGCGCAACTGCGCGCACAGCGGCTCGCCGCGGCGGTCCTGCCAGACGATCGCGCGGTGGATGGGCTGGCCCGTCTTGCGGTTCCACACGACGGCCGTCTCGCGCTGGTTGGTGATGCCCAGCGCCGCGATGTCCTTCGCCTGGATGCCCGCCTTCGCGATCGCCTCGCGCGCCGTGGCCAGCTGGTCGTCCCAGATGCGCAGCGCGTCGTGCTCCACCCAGCCGGGCTGCGGGTAGTGCTGCGGCAGTTCGCGCTGCGCCATCGCGACGATGCCGCCGCCGGCGTCGAAGACGATGGACCGCGAAGAGGACGTGCCTTGGTCGAGCGCAAGCAGGTAAGTCATGCGCCGATGCTAGCCGCCGTGCGCCACCGCGACATCGGTGGCTGCCCGAGCCTTCAAGAACTCCCGAACGCAGAGTCCGGAAGTCCGCCTCCCTACCCCGGCCGCTTGCGCAAGGCGCCCGGCTTGTGGGCCGCCTGTCCACCCTGCCCGGTTTCGACGAGGTATTCGGGGTTGTCCATCGAGGCGGCCACCTGGTGGCCCTTGATGGTGGTGCGGCTGGTCAGCTTCTTCTTGACCTTGCCCTTGGCGATGCCGCCGTGGGAATTCCATTCGACGGCGTCGCCGGGCCGGAACTTGTCGCTCATGCAGCTTGCTCCCTTGTGCTGGTGGCACGCATGATGGGTTGCGGCGCGCCAGGCAGGTGTGAGCCGCACGTTCGGAAACGCAACCAGTCCTAGCGCAGCGCGAGCCGCGCGGTGTGCTTCACCTCTTCCATCACCGCATAGGTCTTGGTCTCGCGGATGCCGGGCAGTTGCCACAACACCGTGCCGGCGAACTCGCGGTAGGCCTGCATGTCGCGCATGCGCGTCTTGAGCAGGTAGTCGAAGCCGCCGGCGACCATGTGGCATTCCAGGATCTCGTCATGCACCTGCACGGCGGCCTTGAAGGCCTCGAACACGTTCGGCGTCGTGCGGTCCAGCAGCACCTCGACGAACACCAGCATCCCGGCGCCCAGCTTCAGCGGGTTCAGGCGCGCCTCGTAGCCCAGGATGTAGCCCTCGCGCGTGAGGCGCTGCACGCGCGCCAGCACGGCGGTCGGTGACAGGCCGACCGCGTCGGCCAGCTTCAAGTTGGCGATGCGGCCGTCGGCCTGCAGCAGCTGCAGGATCTTCCGGTCGACCCGGTCGAGCGCCTCGGCCGCCTCAGCCATGGCTGGAGATTGTTCTGCCCATGAGCCAGACTTTAGCGAAAGATTCGGCAGATTCCCGCAGACGATGCAGATCGTTCCAACCCTCGCCCACCATGCCGCAGCGCCTGCCCACCCCCTACCGTGACGAGAACGCCATCGTCGCCCGCCGCCTGGCCGCCCTGGCCCAAGCCCTGGATTGGGACGCCGCGAGCCGGCAAGCGGCGCCGTGGGTCCGGGCGGTGCGCCGCGACCCGCCGCCGTTCTGGGCCATGGAGTCGCTGCTGCGCGAGTACCCGATCTCGAGCGCCGAGGGCCTGGCGCTGATGCGCCTCGCCGAAGCGCTGCTGCGGGTGCCGGATGCGGACACCGCCATCGCGCTCACCGCCGACCAGCTCGGGCGCGCGAACTTCAGCGGCGCAGAAGGCGACAGCGCCATGGCGCGCCTGTCGAGCGCCGCCCTCGCGTTGTCCAGGAAGATGCTGCCCGATGGGCGCAGCGACGATGGCCTGTTCGCGCGCCTCGGGGCGCGCACGGTGGTCGCCGCGACCATCCGCGCGGTGCAGTTGCTGGGCCGGCAGTTCGTGCTCGGCGAGGACATCGCCGCCGCACTGGCCGAAGCGGCGAACGCGCGGCGCGAGCAGGCCAACGTCCGCTTCTCGTTCGACATGCTCGGCGAAGGCGCGCGCACCGAGGCCGACGCGCAGCGCTATCTGGCCAACTACACGCACGCGATCGAGGCCATCGCGCAACGCGCGTCGCCGGACGTGCCGGTGGAACGCAACGACGGCATCTCGATCAAGCTGAGCGCGCTGCACCCGCGCTACGAGGACGCGCAGCGCGAGCGTGTGCTGGAGGAACTCGTGCCGCGTGTCGCATCGCTGTGCCTGCAGGCCGCGCGCGCCAACGTGCACCTGACGATCGACGCCGAGGAAGTGGACCGGCTGGAGCTGTCGCTTGACGTGTTCGAGGCGCTGGCGCAGCACGTCGCGCGCGAACAGCCGCAGTGGCGCGGCTTCGGCCTCGCGTTGCAGGCGTACCAGACGCGGGCCGTCGACCTGATCGAGGAAGTCGCAGCGATTGCGCGCCGCCACGGCCTGCGCCTGATGTGCCGCCTGGTCAAGGGCGCGTACTGGGACGCGGAAATCAAGCGCGCGCAGGAGATGGGCCTGCCGCACTACCCGGTGTTCACGCACAAGCACCACACCGACGTGTCGTACCTCGCCTGCGCGCGGTCGTTGCTGGATGCGCACGACGTGATCTATCCGCAGTTCGCGACGCACAACGCGGGCACCATCGCCGCGATCGTCCAGATGGCCCGCGAGCGCAAGGCGGCCTTCGAACTGCAGCGCCTGCACGGCATGGGCCAGGGCATCTACCGCGAGGTGCTGAGGGACGCGCAGCTCGCCTGCCGCGTCTACGCTCCCGTCGGCCGCCACCGCGACCTGCTGGCTTACCTGGTGCGACGCCTGCTGGAGAACGGCGCCAATTCCTCCTTCGTGCACCAGCTCGCCGACGAATCGGTGGGCCTGGACGACCTGCTGCGCTCGCCGCTGTACGCATCGCCCGCGCCGGCGCTGCCGCTGCCGGCCGCGCTGTACGGCCCGGGGCGCCGCAACAGCGACGGCGTCGACCTGACCGTCGACGCGATGCGCCAGCCGCTGCTCGACGCGCTCGCACGCACGACGGTGCCTTCGATGCCGATGACCGATCCTGCCGAGGTCGCCGCCGCGGTGGCGCGCGCCCACGCGGCTTTCGCGAGCTGGTCGCAATGGCCGGTCGAGCGCCGTGCCGCGATCCTGAGCACCGCCGCCGACAGCATGCAGGCGCGGCTGCCGCATCTGTGCGCGCTGCTGGTGAAGGAGGCGTTCAAGACCTGGGGCGATGCGGTGGCCGAAGTGCGGGAGGCAATCGACTTCCTGCGCTACTACGCGCTGCACGCGGTGCAGCTGATGGAGCCGGTGCTGCTGCCCGGCCCCACCGGCGAGAGCAACGAGCTGCGCCTGGAAGGCCGCGGCCCGTGGGTGTGCATCAGCCCCTGGAACTTCCCGCTCGCGATCTTCACCGGCCAGGTGGCCGCCGCGCTCGCCACGGGCAACACCGTGCTCGCCAAGCCCGCCGAGCAGACGCCGGCGATCGCACGGGAAGCGGTCGCGATCCTGCATGCGGCCGGCGTGCCGCATGACGCACTGCAGCTGCTGCACGGCACCGGCGAAACGGTCGGCGCAGCACTGGTGCAGGCGCCCGGCATCGCGGGCGTGGTGTTCACCGGGTCGACGGAGGTCGCGCGGCTGATCGCCCGCACGCTCGTCACGAAAGACGGCCCCATCGCGCCGCTGATCGCCGAGACCGGTGGCATCAACGCGATGGTGGTCGACTCGACCGCGCTGCCCGAGCAGGTCGCGGACGCGGTGGTGCAGAGCGCGTTCCGCTCCGCCGGCCAGCGCTGCTCGGCGCTGCGCCTGCTGTGCGTCCACGAAGGCATCGCCGATGCGGTGGTCGAGATGGTGGCCGGCGCCGCACGCGAACTGGTGTGCGGCGACCCGGGCCGGCTGGCGACCGACGTCGGGCCGGTGATCGATGCGGACGCCTTTGCGAACCTCGGCCGCCATCTCGAGCGGCTGCGCCGCACGGCACGGCCGTTGTTCGCCGCGGACGTGCCGGCGGGCGCACCGCCGCACATCGTGCCGCCGCAGTTGATCGAGGTGCAGGCGATCGCCGACGTCGACCAGGAGGTGTTCGGCCCCGTGCTGCACGTCGTGCGCTGGTCGGGCGACCCGCTGGCGGTGATCGACCAGGTGAACGCGCTCGGCTACGGCCTCACGCTGGGCATCCAGACCCGCATCGACAGCCGCGCGCAGGCGATGGCGCAGCGCGCGCGCGTCGGCAACGTCTACGTCAACCGCAACATGATCGGCGCCGTCGTCGGCGTGCAGCCGTTCGGCGGCGAAGGCCTGTCGGGCACCGGCCCGAAGGCCGGCGGCCCGCACTACCTGCTGCGCTTCTGCGCCGAACGCACGCTCACCATCAACACCGCCGCTGCCGGTGGCAACGTGGCTTTGCTGGCGGGGTGAAAGGCGGGAGCGGACAGCCGAACGCAGAGATCACGGAGCAAGCGCAGAGACCGCAGAAGGATTTCATCCCAAGGAATTGTCTTCCGCGTCCTCTGCGCTTGCTCTGCGGCCGCTGCGTTCGGAAATCCGCCTTCAATGCCGGTGCGCCGGCCCCAGGCGCATCAGCGCGAAGCCCCAGATCGCCGCGACGCCGACGGCGATGTAGATCGCGCGGGCGATCGTGGTGCCGGATCCGAAGATCGCGGCGACCAGGTCGAAGCCGAACAGGCCCACCAGGCCCCAGTTCAGGCCACCCACGATCAGCAGGATGATCGCCAGCCAGTCCAGCAGGTTCTTGCTGCCGACGCCCACGTGGTGGTGGCGCGCGGGCTCGCGGTTGTCGTAGGCCGCGGTTTCGCGGTACGCGGTCGTCGTGGTCGTCGTCGTGTCGCGGTACGGATCACGCGTCGTGGTGGTCTCGCGGTACGGGTCGTCGGTGGTCGCCGGCCGCACCGGGTCGCGGTACACGTCGCGGCGGTCGTCGTGGTCAGCCATTCGGGCTCTCCTGCTTGGGGTTGCGGACCCCCCATGCCCGGCAATGGGCGTGCCTACGACGACTTGCGGCGGTGGCGTGCCGACAATTCCTCGACCAGCCCGCGGACGCGCCCGACGTTGAGCGGCTTGGTCAGGTGGGCGTCGAAGCCGGCCTGCAGCGATTGCTGCACGTCCGCGTCGCGGCCCCAGCCGGTGGCGGCGATCAGCACCATGTCGCGGCCCCACGGCGTGGTGCGCAGGCGCCGCGCCACCTCGTGGCCGCTGAGGTCGGGCATGCCGATGTCCAGCAACGCGATCGACGGCCGCTCCTGCTCGGCCACGCGCAGCGCTTCCTCGCCGCTGCGCGCGAGCACCGCGCGGAACCCCGACAGCTCCAGCAGCTTTGCGAGGCCCCAGGCCGCATCGCCACTGTCGTCGGCCACGAGGATCAACTCGCCCTCCGCCGGCTCGGCGGGCAGCGGCTGCGCCACGGGCGGCACCGAGACGACCGGCAACTCCTCGTCCTGCACGACGCGCAGCAAAGGCAGGCCCACGCGCAGCTGGCTGCCCTGGCCCGGCCCCGCCGAGCTGGCCATGATCCAGCCGCCATGCAGTTCCACGATGTTGCGCGCCAGCGCGAGCCCGATGCCCAGGCCGCCGTTGGAGCGCTGCCCGGCCGGCTGCGCGCCCTGCGAGAACACGTCGAACATGCGCTCGATCTCGGCCGGGTCCATGCCGATGCCGTTGTCCTCCACAGACACCACGACCTCGTCGTGGAACACCTCGGCGGCGATCGCGATGCGGCCGCCCTCGGGCGTGTACTTGGCGGCGTTGCTCACGAGGTTGGAGACGACCTGCGCGAGCCGCACCGGGTCGCCGTCGACCTCGACGGTCTGGCGGGGCAGGCGCACCACGAGGTCGTGCCCCGCCGCCGCCACGAGCGGCCGCGTGGTGTCGAGCGCCGACTGCACCACGTCGCCGATGGACACCGGCTTGCGCGTGAGCGTCAGGCGACCGAGCGTCAGCCGCGAGACGTCGAGCAGCTCGTCCAGCAGCACCTTCATCGCGCGCGCCTGGCGCTGCACGACCTGCGCCGCCTTCTCCAGCGCCGCCGGCGGCAGCTTGGGCATCAGCAGCAGTTCGGACGCGCTCGCGATCGACGCGAGCGGGTTGCGCAATTCGTGCGACAGGACGGCCAGGAAGCGGTCCTTCGCGGCCTCGGCCGCTTCCAGCTGCTGGCGCGCGCGCTGCGAATCCGCGAGCGCGTCGACCAGCTCGGCCTGGCTGCGCTGCAGCGCCTCGCTGGACTGGCGCTCGGTGGTGAGGTCACGAAGCACGAGCACGTAGCCCAGCGTGCGCGACTGCGCGTCGCGCAGCGGCAGCCACAGGCAGCTGGCATACAGCTGCGAACCGTCTTCGCGCCGCAGCAGGCGTTCGTCCATCGCCTGCCCGTTCGCCTGCGCCATCTGCGCCATCTGCGCGGGCAGGCCGGCGGCGCGGTCGTCGTCGGTGAACAGCAGGTCCACGGACTCGCCGGCCACCGCGGATTCGGGATGGCCGAGCAGCAGCTCGGCGCCGCGGTTCCAGCTCGTGATGTGCTTCTGGGCGTCGAGCGCCACGATGCCGTAGTCGCGCACGTCGTCGACCATGGACCGCAGGCGCTCCGGCCGCGCGGGCGGTGTCACATGCGAGGCCTCGAACACGATGAGGCAGGCGCCGGGACCGACTTCGGGCGCCGGCTGCACGCGCGCACGCACCAGTTCGCTGCCGATCGTGACCGGCTCGGTGGTGGCGTGTTGCCCGTTGGCGCCGGCGCGTGCAAGGGCTTCGCGCAAGGGCTCGCGCAGCGCGGGATGGGCCAGCACGAGCACGTCCTGGCTCGGCTCGCCGCCGCCGGGCTGCAGGAAGCGGCCCGCCTGCGGCGACAGGTGCACGACGTGGTGCTGGCCATCGAGCAACAGCGATGGCGGCGCCAGCCGCTCCAGCACGGCCAGGTGCCAGGCACCCCAGCTGCCAGCCGCGGGTGGCTGCGAGATGGTGGAAGAAATGGGGTCGACGCCGCCGGGGCGCGCGGATTGCATGCAGAAGGTCCCGGGAAGTGCGTGGGATTATGCGCAAGCCGGCCACCGGCCGGGGACCGAGGACAGCGCGCTGTCCGACACCAGCCGCGAGAGCGGGCCGACGCGACAACGGCCGGGCCGCGCGGACACTGGCGTCGACCACAGGAGGCACCCACCATGGCCTACAGCAGCATCCTCGGCGGGGACCGCGCGCCCGCCCAGCCCAGCGGCCGCAGCAGCGACCTGCTGGGTCCCAGCGACAACTCCGACAGCGGCAGCGACGCGCTGGGCACGACCGAACTCCACGCCGACAGCGACGGTGTCGGCACCGGCGAACGCGGCGCGGTCTACGGGCCCGACGCTGTCGAAGGCGCCGACATCGCACCCGATCGCGTCGTGCGCATGGACGCCGACGGCGAGGAACTCGGCGAAGCCGTCGACGACGGCCCCGGCTCCGGCAAAGGCTTCCCCGAGGCCGATCCGGACGGCCAGGAGATGACCGACCTCGACGCCGACAGCGACGCCGACGCCGACGAGAGCGACGGCGCCAACCGCTGATGCCCGCGCGGCGGGCCGCGACGGCCGGCACGCTCGCGCGCGTGCAACAGGTCCTGCGGGACACCTTCCACATCCGCCAGCTGCGCCCCGGCCAGCGCACGGTGATCGAGCGCGTGCTCGCCGGCCACAACACGCTGGCGATCATGCCCACGGGTGCGGGCAAATCGCTCTGCTACCAGTTGCCCGCGCTGCTGCTTCCCGGCCGCACGCTGGTCGTATCGCCGCTGATCGCGCTGATGAAGGACCAGGTGGAGTCGCTGCGCGAGCTGGGCATCGCCGCCGTGCAGTTGAACAGCGCGATCGACAGCGACGAGGCGCGCGCGGCGCACGCGGCCGCCATGGACGGCTCGGCGCGCATCGTGCTCACCACGCCGGAGAAGCTGGCCGAGCCCGGCTTCGTGCAGGACCTGGCCGCGCATCCGACCAGCCTGCTGGTCGTCGACGAAGCGCATTGCATCTCCCAGTGGGGCCATGACTTCCGCCCCGCGTTCCTCGATGTCGGCCCGGCGCTGCCCGCGCTGGGCAAGCCCACGGTGCTGGCCCTCACGGCGACGGCGACGGACGACGTGGCGCGCGACGTCGCGCAGCAACTGCGGATCGGGCGCGAGGACATCGTGCACACCGGTTCGTACCGGCCGAACCTCGCGCTGAAGGTGGAACAGGTCGCGCGCGAGGACGACAAGCTCGAACGCGCCGTCGCGTTCGTGCAGCAGGCACAGGGCTCGGGCCTCGTCTACACGGCGACGGTGAAAGCCGCGGTCGCCGTGCACGAGGCATTGCAGGCCAAGGGCGAATCGGTGGGGCTGTACCACGGCAAGTTGCCGGCGGCCGCGCGCAAGGCGGCGCAGGACAGCTTCATGGACGGCCAGTGCCGCGTGATGGTCGCGACCAACGCGTTCGGCCTGGGCATCGACAAGCCCGACATCCGCTTCGTGCTGCACTACCAGCTGCCCGCGGGCCTGGAGTCGTACTACCAGGAAGCGGGGCGCGCGGGCCGCGACGGCAAGGCCTCGCTGTGCACCCTGCTGTACCTGCGCGCGGACAAGGCCGTGCAGCAGTTCTTCCTGGTCGGCCGCTACCCGACCGACGACGACGCGGTGGCGCTGTACGACGCGCTGCAGGCGCCGCCCGCGGAAGGCGGGTGGACCGTCGGCGCGTTGCAGGCGCGGCTAAACCGGCCGCGCAGCAAGGTGCAGGTGGCGCTCGGCCTGCTGCGGCGGCAGAAGATCGTCGGCGTCGACGCCGACGGCACGGTGCGCCTGCTGCAAGGCGGGCTGGCCGAGGACGCACTGCGCAAGCTGATGGCCACCTACCGCGACAAGCGCGACGCCGACCGCGAGACGCTGGAGCGCATGGTGTTCTACGCGCAGACCGGCCAGTGCCGCTGGCGCGTGCTGCTCGACCACCTGGAAGGCGCCGCGCCGTTCGAGCGCTGCCGGCACTGCGACAACTGCATCCGCATCGCGCGCCAGGAGGAGGCGCTCGCGCGCAAGGCCGCCGCGATCGAGCAGGAAGAAGCGCACGAGCCCGACGACGAAGCGAGGCCGGCGTTCGCGCGCGGCGACGTCGTGCAGGTCAAGCGCTACGGGCGCGGCGAGGTGCGCGAGGCCACTGCGGCCGAGGTGACCGTGGCGTTCGCCGACGGCAGCCTGCGCACCTTCCAGCCCGAGTTCGTGCGCAAGGCCCGTACGGCGCGGGTTGCGGCCGCCTGAGCTGCCGTTCTGGACGAAACCACATCTTGACGCTGGCGCGGCGGCGGCGCCTCATCGGCCTCCCGCCGCGCTGTGCAACGCCCGTGGAACGCCCCGGCCGCCACAGTGCGGGTTCACCAACCGATGCGAAAGGAAGCACGATGAACCCGAACAAGGCTCTCTGGGAAAAAGGCGATTTCACCAAGCTCGCCGCCACCATGCGCGAGAGCGGCGACCGGCTGGTCGAGGCGATCGGCGTCACGCGCGGCATGAAGGTGCTGGACCTCGGCTGCGGCGACGGCACGACCGCGCTGCCGGAAGCGCGCCGTGGCGCGGACGTGCTGGGCGTGGACATCGCCCGCAACCTCGTGGAAGCCGGCAACCGCCGCGCCACCGAGGCCGGCCTGCAGAACGTGCGCTTCGTCGAAGGCGACGCCTGCGACCTGTCGCCGATCGAGAACGGCAGCTTCGACCTGGTCGTGAGCATCTTCGGCGCGATGTTCGCGCCCAAGCCGGACGACGTCGCCCGCGAGATGGTGCGCGTGACGAAGAAGGGCGGCCGCATCGTGATGGGCAACTGGATCCCCGGCGACCCGACGCTGGTGGCGCAGATCCTCAAGACCAGCAGCGCCTACGCACCCCCGCCGCCGGCCGGCTTCATCAGCCCGATGCTGTGGGGCGTGGAAGCCAACGTCGTGGAACGCTTCGGCAAGGCCGGCATCGCCGCCGACCGGATCCGCTGCGAGCGCGACACCTTCACCTTCCGCATGCAGGCCGGCGCGGACAAGTTCCTCGAGCTGTTCCGCGACTGGTACGGCCCGACGATGAACGCCTACGAAGCCGCGCGGCAGCAAGGCAAGGAAGCCCAGCTGCACCAGGAACTGCTCGCGCTGTTCCAGGCGCAGAACCGCGGTGACGCGACGCGCACCGAGATCCCGGCGACGTTCCTGCGCGTGACGGTGCAGGTCTAGCGCGCCAGCGTCGACGCCCCGAACAGGCTCTGGATGAACTCCACCGCCAGTTCGGCGGTGCGGTTGCGCACGTCGAGCGCGGGGTTGATCTCGACGACGTCCAGCGACGCCAGCCGGCCGGTGTCCGCGATCATCTCCATGCACAGCTGCATCTCGCGGTAGGTCGGCCCGCCGCGCACGCCGGTGCCGACGCCGGGCGCTTCCATCGGGTCCAGGCAGTCGAGGTCGAAGCTCACGTGCAGGTGGGTGTTCTCGTCCACGTCCTGCAGCACCTCGGTCATCGTGTGGCGCATGCCGTGCTCGTCGATGTGGCGCATGTCGTAGACCGACAGGCCCAGGTCGCGGATCGCCTGCTTCTCGTCGGCGTCGACGCTGCGGATGCCGATGAAGTCGACCTGCTCCGGCGTGATCGCCGCCGGCTCGCCGCTCCAGCCCACCAGCGGCTTGGGCCCGTGGCCCAGCAGGCACGACACGGGCATGCCGTGCAGGTTGCCGGTCGGGCTGCTCGTCGCGGTGTTGACGTCGCTGTGCGCGTCCAGCCAGATCACGCGCAGCTGCTTGCCGGCGGCGCGGCAATGGCGCGCCACCGCGCTGATCGAGCCGATGGCCAGGCAATGGTCGCCTCCCATCAGCAACGGGAACTGGCCCTGCGCGAGCGCCTGTTCCACCGCGCCGTACACCGCCCAGTTCCAGGCGACGACTTCGTCGAGGTGGCGCACGCCGTCGGCGGGTGCCTGCCACGGGTTCGGGGGACCGGCGAGGTTGCCGCGATCGACGACGTCGAAGCGTTGGGCATGCAGGGCCTGCGCGAGGCCGGCGACGCGCAAGGCGTCGGGGCCCATGCCGGCGCCCCGCACGCTGGCGCCCACGTCGGTGGGAGCGCCGATCAGGCTGACGGTTTGGCTCATCGCGCCGTATTGTGAGGGAACCAGGTGCGGCAACGCGCCTCCTCGTCATCCCCGCGAAGGCGGGGACTGCCCGGCCGTGCGGCACGCCGTTTGCCCCTGGATGCGAATCACACCAAGGAGCGAACCACACCATGCTGGCGATGAACTACAGGGGTCCGTACCGCGTGCGGGCCAGCCACAAGGCCGAACCCGAGATCGAGCACCCGAACGACGCGATCGTGCGCGTGACGCGTGCCTGCATCTGCGGCTCGGACCTCCACCTCTACCACGGCCTGGTGCCCGACACGCGCGTGGGCACCACGTTCGGCCACGAGTTCACCGGGATCGTCGAGGAGGTCGGGCCGGGGGTGCAGCACCTGAAGAAGGGCGACCACGTGCTGGTGCCGTTCAACATCTTCTGCGGCTCCTGCTTCTTCTGCCAGAAGGAGCTGTACAGCAACTGCCACAACGTGAACCCCGAGGCGACGGCCGTCGGCGGCATCTACGGCTACTCGCACACGACCGGCGGCTACGACGGCGGCCAGGCCGAGTTCGTGCGGGTGCCGATGGCCGACGTCGGGCCGACGGTGATCCCGGCCAACATGGACCTGGACGACGCCGTGCTGCTGACCGACGTGTTCCCCACCGGCTACCAGGCCGCGGAGATGGGCGACATCGAGGAAGGCGACACCGTCGTCGTGTTCGGCGCCGGACCGGTGGGCCTGTTCGCCGCCAAGTCGGCCTGGCTCATGGGCGCGGGCCGCGTGATCGTGATCGACCACCTGGAGTACCGCCTCGACTTCGCGCGCCGCTTCGCGCACTGCGAGACGGTGAACTTCCTCGAGGTCAACGACATGGCCGTGCACATCAAGCGCATGACCGACTGGCTGGGCGCGGACGTCTGCATCGACGCGGTGGGCGCCGAAGCGGCGGGCAACGCGCTGCAGCGGCTGACCGGCTACTACACCTTCATGCAGGCCGGCGCCGCGACCGCGCTGTTCTGGGCCATCAATTCGGTGCGCAAGGGCGGCACGGTGTCGATCGTCGGCGTGTACGGCCCGACGTTCAACTACGTGCCGATCGGCAACGCGCTGAACAAGGGCCTGACGCTGCGGATGAACCAGGCCAGCGTCAAGCGCCACCTGCCGCGCCTGATCGAGCACGTCCAGGCCGGCCGCGTGAAGCCCAGCGAGATCATCACGCACCGCATCCCGCTGGAGGAAGTCGGCGAGGCCTACCACCTGTTCTCCAGCAAGCTGGACGACTGCATCAAGCCCGTGCTGGTCCCGCCGCGCGCGGTGGTGCATTGACAAGGAGGCGACCATGGATGGACACCAGCATGGGGACACCGTCGTCGTCGACGACAAGGACCCGCACTTCCGCCGCAGCCAGGCGGCGCCCGCGCGCGAGCGCGTGCCCGGCTGGGGCGCGGACCTCGATCCCGCGAACCGGCCCGCGGTGCCGATGGAGCGCACGCCCCCGCGGCTGGAGCACTGGCACCCCGAGCGGCCGCCGGAGCAGCCGAACCGCGGGGTCGAGGTGCTGCACTCGGTGGAGCGACCCGGGCTCACGCCCGTGTACGGCACGACCTCGCCGCCCAGGGGCCTGTCGGGAATGATCCGGCGCGCCGCGTTCCGCTACAGCGAGAACGACATGCGGCACTGGATGATCCTGCTGCTGGCCGACCGCGTGGACGTCGGCGAAGGCATCCTCGAGGACCTGGCGCACGGCCACGTGCCCAACCTCTGGAAGGAGATGGGCCTGGCCAGCGAGTGGCGCCACAACCGCGTCGGCTTGGTGCGCAAGGCCATGATCCTGGGCGCGCTGGTCGGCGTGGCGGTGTGGGCGCTGAAGCAGCGCGACCGTCGCTACTGAGCGGGGGCGGCGCCGGCGCCTCGCTGGCGCTCGCGCACGTTCAACGCAGAGGTCGCAGAAAGGGTCCAGAAGGCGCAGAAGAAACCGATGCATGTTTTTTTCCGTGCTTCTGTCCCCTTTCTGTGCACTCTGCGTTGAGTTGAAGGCGAGCGAAGCGACCCGCCACTGGCCGATGACAGCGCCGGCCGACACGCCAACACGCCCGCCCGTGGTTTAATTGCGTCCACGAAGGGGAGTAGCTCCCCGGTGCCCACCGGCCTCGCGGCCGGGCGCGGCGCCGATCGGTCCATCGTCAATACGAAGCGCTCGCCGCTTCCGGTGCGCCGGGCCCGGTCCCACCAGCCGAGCAAGACCTTCGATCGCGGCCTGCGCAGCAGGCCGGGTCGAAGTGCCGCGCCTGACGCCTGCCTTCGTCCCCCTGCTGCCTGGCCACCCCGGAAGTCTTCTACGGAGTGTCCATGGAACTGTTCTCGACCGCCTGGTGGTCCGCCCTGCTGGCCATCGTCCTCATCGACCTCGTCCTCGCGGGCGACAACGCGATCGTCATCGCGCTTGCCGCCCGCAACCTGCCCGCCGGCCTGCGCCGCCGGGCCATCCTCTGGGGGACGTTCGGCGCCATCGCCGTGCGTTCGCTGATGACCATCGGCGTGGTCTGGCTGCTGAAGATTCCCGGCCTGATGCTGGCCGGCGGCATCGGCCTGCTGTGGATCGCCTACAAGCTGCTGGTGCCCGCCAGCGAAGAGGACGAGCACGGCGCCCCCGTCGCATCGACCTTCTGGGGCGCGATGAAGACCATCGTCGTCGCCGACGCGCTGATGGGCGTCGACAACGTGCTGGGCGTGGCCGGCGCCGCGCACGGCGCGATCGACCTGGTGGTCATCGGCCTGCTGGTCAGCGTGCCGATCGTCGTCTTCGGCAGCTCGATCGTGCTCAAGCTGGTGGACCGCTTCCCGATCATCATCCAGCTGGGCGCCGCCGTGCTGGCCTTCACAGCGGCCAAGATGATCACCGGCGAACCGCTGCTCGACCCGGTGTTCGATCCCGACACCTGGGTGCACACCGCGGCGCGCTACGCGACGTACGCCCTGGCCATCGCCGGCGTGCTCGGCGCCGGCTGGCTGGCCGCCCGCCGCGTGCAGCGCGAGCGGGCGTCGTCCTGACGCCTCAGCTCGCGTCGTCCAGCGCACGCGCCAGGTAAGGCGCGGTGCGGCTCGCACGGGCCTGGGCCACCTTCGCGGGCGGCCCTTCGACCACGATGCGGCCGCCCTCTTCGCCCGCGCCGGGGCCGACGTCGATCACCCAGTCGGCTTGCGCGGCCACGCGCATCTCGTGCTCCACCAGCACCACGGTGTGGCCCGCGTCGGCCAATGCGTGCAGTTGCACCAGCAGCTTGTCGACGTCGGCCGGGTGCAGGCCCGTCGTCGGTTCGTCCAGCAGGTACAGCGTCGCGCTGCGCCCGGGCCGCTGCAGTTCGGTCGCCAGCTTGATGCGCTGCGCTTCGCCGCCGGACAGCTCGGTGGCGGGCTGGCCCAGGCGCAGGTAGCCCAGGCCCAGCGACTGCAGCACCGAGAGTGAACGCGCGATCGACGCCTGGCCCTCGAAGAACGCCAGCGCCTCGTCCACCGTCATGCCGAGCACCTCCGCGATGGTGCGGTCCTGCCAGGTCACCTCCAGCGTGTCCGTGTTGTAGCGGGCGCCATGGCATTGCGGGCACGGCGCGAACACGCTGGGCATGAACAGCATCTCGACCGACACGAAGCCCTCGCCCTCGCAGGTGGGGCAGCGCCCCTTGGGCAGGTTGAACGAGAAGCGGCCGGCGTCGTACTTGCGCCGCTTCGCCAGCGGCGTCGCCGCGAACAGCTTGCGCACGTCGTCGAACAGGCCCGTGTACGTCGCGAGGTTCGAACGCGGCGTGCGGCCGATCGGCTTCTGGTCCACCTGCACCAGCCGGGCGATGCGGTCCGCCCCTTCCGCGATGCGGCCCCGCACCGGCTCCGCCTGGTCGGCCGCGAGCAAATCGGCTTCGTTCGCGGGTTCCTCGTCGCCGTCGGCTTCGCCACCAAGGTGCGCCAGCACCAGGTCGCGCAGCGCCTGCGACACGAGGCTCGACTTGCCCGAACCCGACACGCCGGTGACGACGGTGAGGACGCCAAGCGGGAACGCCGCGTCCAGGCCGTGCAGGTTGTTGCGGTGGATGCCCGCCAGCCGCAACCAGCCGCGCGGCGTGCGTTGCGGCCGCGCCGGCGCCGGCACCTCGCCGAACAGGTAGGGACGCGTCTGCGACGACTGCACATGCACCAGGCCTTCCGGCGGCCCGCTGTACAGCACCTCGCCGCCGCGCTCGCCCGCGCCCGGGCCGACGTCGACCAGCCAGTCCGCGCGCCGCATCGCGCCCACGTCGTGCTCGACGACGAACAACGTGTTGCCGCCGTCGCGCAAGCGCTCGAGCGCGACCAGCAGCGCCTCGCTGTCGGCCGGATGCAGGCCGGCGGACGGCTCGTCGAGCACGTAGATCACGCCGAACAGGTGCGAGCCGAGTTGCGTCGCCAGGCGCAGCCGTTGCAGTTCGCCCGGTGACAAGGTCGGGGTTGCACGGTCCAGCGACAGGTAGCCGAGGCCGAGCTGCTCCAGCGTGGCGATGCGCGCCAGCAGGTCGCGCGCGATGCGCTGCGCGGTCAGGCGCTTTTCCTCCGACAGGTTGGGCGTGCGCCGGACGTCGGGCGCCGCCGCATGCGCGGAGCCGCCCTGGGCAACCCGCTTCGCTACCGCCGCCTTGGCGCTGGCGCGATCCAGCGTGCCGCCCGATGGCGCGCCGCCCCAGTCGGCGCGTGCCGCGGGCTCGAGCACCTCGCGCAGCCGCGACAGCGGCGTGCCGGCGAATTCCGCGACGTCCAGGCCCGCGAACGTGACGGACAAGGCTTCGGGCTTGAGCCGCTTGCCGTTGCACACCGGGCAGGTGGAGCCGGTGATGAAGCGCGACACGCGCTTGCGCATCAGCGCGCTCTGGGTCGTCGCCAGCGTGTGCAGCACGTAGTTGCGCGCGCCGGTGAAGGTGCCCATGTAGCTGGGTTCCATCTTCGACCGCAGCGCGGCGCGCGTCTCCTTGGGCGTGAAGCCCGCATACACCGGCACCGTGGGCGTCTCGTCGGTGTACAGGATCCAGTCGCGGTCCTTCTTCGGCAGCTCGCGCCACGGCTTGTCGACGTCGTAGCCCAGCGTGACCAGGATGTCGCGCAGGTTCTGGCCGTGCCACGCGGGCGGCCAGGCGGCGATCGCGCGCTCGCGGATGCTGAGCGAATCGTCCGGGACCATCGCGCGCTCGGTCACGTCCATGACCTTACCGAGCCCGTGGCAGCGCGGGCACGCGCCCTGCGGCGTGTTGGGCGAGAAGTCCTCCGCGTACAGCATCGGCTGCTGCGGCGGGTAGCTGCCCGCGCGCGAGAACAGCATGCGCACCAGGCTCGACATCGTCGTCACGCTGCCGACCGACGACCGCGCGCTGGGCGTGCCGCGTTGCTGCTGCAGGGCGACCGCGGGCGGCAGGCCTTCGATGCTGTCGACCTCCGGCACGCCGGCCTGGTCGATCAGCCGGCGCGCATAGGGCGACACCGACTCGAGGTAGCGCCGCTGCGCTTCGGCGTACAGCGTGCCGAACGCGAGCGACGACTTGCCCGAGCCCGACACGCCCGAGAACACGACGAGCGCGTCGCGCGGGATGTCGACGTCGACGTCCTTGAGGTTGTGCTCGCGGGCGCCACGCACGCGCACGAACCGGGTCGTGTCGAGGGCCTCCTGCTTTGGCTCAGGCGGAGTCGGTGCCGGGCGCTTTTCGCGGGCCATGCGACGAGCTTGGCGGCACGGCCGGGCTGGCGCGGTCGGAACGCGCAGCCACCGCGCGTAGGACGCGCGACCTCGGGCATCATCGGCTCGTGAGATCCACGAACGTCCTTGCCGCGCTATGCCTGCTGCCGCTCGGTGCCTGGGCCGCCGACGACACGGCCTGGCAAGCATGCACGCGCGAGCAGCAACCCACCGCCCGCCTCGCGTGCTTCGACGCGTGGGCGCGCACGCAGGCCGCGCCGGCGATCACCGCCCCGCCTGCGCCCGCTGCTGCGCCTGCCACCGCCGCGACGACGCCGCCCGCGCCTTCGCCGGACCTGCCGGCGCTGGAAGTCGCCGAGGCCGCGCTCGCCCGTCCCTCGGCGCGCTGCGGCAGCGATCCCTCGGCGTCCCCGCTGGCCCGCTACTGGGAGCTCGAGAAGGCGAGCGGGTGCGGCGTGTTCCGCATCCGCATCTACCGGCCGATGCAGCTCTCGGTCGTGCACTCGAACTCCATCAACACGCAGCCGACGTCGGAGAACCCGCTGAACTCGGTCGCCACGGCCGAGCCCTACCGCAAGACCGAGACCCGCATCCAGCTCTCGGTGCGCACGAAGGTCGCCGAAGGTCTGCTCACCGGCGAGGGGCCGCTGCGCGATTCGCTGTGGTTCGGCTACACGCAGCAGTCGTCGTGGCAGCTGTTCACGCCGGACCTGTCGCGCCCGTTCCGCAACACCGACCACGAACCGGAGATCGTCTACATCCACCCGGTCACGCTGCGTGCGCCGGGCAACTGGACCGTCCGCTACGGCGGGCTCGGCCTCGTCCACCAGTCCAACGGCCAGAGCCTGCCGCGTTCGCGCAGCTGGAACCGCGCCTACGTGATGGTGGGCGCGGACCACCCGGATGGCTGGACGCTGCAGGCGCGCGCCTGGCGGCGCTTGCCGGAGGACGCAGCCGACGACGACAACCCGGGCATCAGCAGCTACGTGGGCCGCGCCGAACTGCTCGCCGGCGTCACGACCGCGGGCGGGCAGACGGTCAGCGTGACGTGGCGCACGCCGCTGCGTGACTGGACCCGCCGCGGCTCGGTGCGCCTGGAGTGGATGCTGCCCCTGGGCGCCGGCGACGAGATCGGCCAGTTCGGCCGCCTGCGCCTGCACACGCAGCTGTTCAACGGCTTCGGCGACAGCCTGCTGGACTACAACCGCCGCCGAACCGTGTTCAGCGTCGGGCTGAGCCTGGTCGACTGGTGACGCGCGTCAGGGGCGCTGCAGCCGGAACACCGGCCGCCGCGCACCGACCGCCGTGCCGCGCCAGTTGGTGATGGTCGCCATGCGCAAGGGCTGCAACGCCTCGCGCTGCTGGTCGTCCAGCCAGCCGAGCTGGTCGAGGGCTTCGACGGTCGCGGCGAACAGCGCGTGCTTGTTGCCGTCGGCGATCTTGATCGCCAGCGCTTCGCCGCGGCTCGCGCTGCCGATCACCTGCACGCCCTCGGCGCCGACCTTGGTCACCCAGTCGCCGCAGCCGGCACGCATCAGGATCTGGTCGTTGCGGTTGGTGCCCGACACCAGGTCCGGGTGCGCGACCATCGCGTCGCGCAACTGGCGGAAGCTGCCGCCGAATTCCGCGTCGCGCTCGCCGGTCGCCAGCCGCGCATAGGCGCGTGCCAGCGCCGCCAGCGGCATCGCGACGTTCGGGGCCGAGCAGCCGTCGATGCCCAGGCGCAGGTCGCCCTCGCGCAGGCCACTCGCGCGCGCGACGTCGCGCCGGATCGCGGCCTGCAGCGGATGCCCCATCTCCAGGTAGCTCTCCGTCGGCTGCCCGTGCTGTACGCACCACGCGAGGAAGCCCGCGTGCTTGCCGCTGCAGTTGTGGTGGCGCTCGTCGTAGTGCGCCGGCGCCGGGCCGACGCCCTGGTCGACGTAGTACGGCACGTGGCAGCCGCACTGCAGCGCCTTCACGGGCAGGCCGATGCGCTGCAGGATCGCGTCAACGTTGCGCACATGCATCGGCTCCCCGCTGTGGCTGGCGCACAGCACCGCGAGCTGCTCCTGCGTGAAGCCGAGCTTCGTGGGGCCGTCCCCTTCGACGAACGGCAGCGCCTGCAGCGCCTTGAGCGTCGAGCGCGTGAAGGTCATGAACTGCGCATCGCCCGCCGCCGCGAGCACGCGGCCCTGGGTGTCGACGACGGCGATCGCGCCGTGATGCAGGTTCTCGCGCGTGTCGCCGCGCGTGGTCTCGACGAGGGGGGTCATGGGCCGATTGTCGTGGGGAGTGCGCCCGCTGTCGCGGGCTGGCTCTCAGCGCCCCGATTCGAGCACCCGTTGCACCTCGCGCACTTCGGCGTCGCGCGCAGCCGCGTCCGCCGGCGTGGGCAGCACCTGGTCGGGCGGGATGCCGGCGAGGTCGACGGGGAACTCGGGCAGGCGCAGCGAGCGCGACGTGGCGTACATCAGGCGCCGCTTGCCGGAAGGCAGCGTCCAGGGCCGCAGGTTCGAGTAGTCCACCGAGCCCGCGCTGGACTGGCCGAACAGCTTGACCTTGAAGCTCTGGCGCATCGCGAGCAGGAACTCCTCGCAGCTGCTGCCGCAGCGGCCGTCGGTGAGCACGGCGATGCGGCTCGGCTGCGGCGCAACCTGTTTCGGCGCGACGATCTCGAACGGCGGCTCGCCGGGCTGCGGGATGAAGGTGCCCGGTGCCGCGCGTTCGCTCGCGTCGGCGGCCTTGCCCGTCGCGTCGCGGCACTGCTGCGACTCCGGCGCGAACACCGCGCAGGCTGCGCGGTGCGCCGCGGCATTGGCGGGCGTGGCGAGGTACTCGGCGCCGACATCGCGCCGCAGGTTGGCGTCGGCCAGCGCCAGCACGGGCGCGTACGTCCAGTCCGAGCCGCCGCCGTTGCCGCGCACGTCCACCAGCAGGTTGGGCCGCGCGGCGATGTCCGTCACGTGCTCCTTCAGCAGCGCGGCGATGGCGGCGCCGGACGGATCGCCGAACGAGGGCAGCACGAGCATCGCCGTGCGGTCGGAGAGGATCCGGAACGAAGGGGGCGCAGGGGCGGCGCGGGCCGGGGTGGCCGCCCCGGGCAGCAGCGACCTCAAGCTCAGGTGCCACTTGCGGTAGGTCCGCAGGTAGGTGCGCAGCACGTCCACGCAAGCCTCGTCGCTCGCGATCTGCCCCGCCTGTGCGCGCGCGGCGGCCAGCGCCGCATCGAACGCCGCCTGCCCCTTCTGCGCCACGTGGTCTCGCGCGCCCGCGTCGTTCGTGAGCATGTACGGCGCGAGCGCGTCGAGGTCCTGGCGGCAATCCGCAGCAGCGTCCGATTGCGCGTGGGCGCAGGCCGCGGCGGCAAGCAGCAGGGTGGCAAGCAGGGTCGATCTCTTCATGCGGACTCCGGGGGGGGGTGCGTGATTGTCGCGGGCGAGCATGAGGCCCCGGCAGGTATCGTCTGACGTGATCGCTGGCTCGCGCGAGCAGCACAGTGCTCCTACGAGCATGGATTCCGGCTTTCGCCGGAATGACAGGGAGGTGCGGGAATGCAGAATGCCCGCATGCCCTCCATCCGCTCCCTCGCCGACATCGAAGCGCTCGAGCGCGCGCCGTACGAGCAGGCGATCCCGGCGCGCTCGCCCTATGGCTTGATCCAGCGCGCGGCGCAGCGCTTCGGCGAGCGCGACGCCTTCGTCTTCCTGCCCTCGGGCGATCCGTCGGCGCCGGTGGAACGCACCACGTATGCGCAACTGCTGGACGGCATCCATCGCGCGGCGAACCTGTTCCGCTCGCTGGGCGTCGGGCCGGACGACGCGGTGGCGCTGCTCGCGCCGAACCACCCGCTGACGCATGCGGCGCTGTGGGGCGCGCAACTGGCCGGGCGCGCGTGCCCGATCAACCCGCTGCTGCAGCCCGAGCACATCGCGGCCCTGCTGCGCGCCAGCGGCGCCAAGGTGCTGGTGGCGCTCGGTCCGAACGACGAAGTGGACATGTGGTCCACGGTGCGCCAGGTGCTGGCGCTGCATCCGCTGCCCTGCCTGGCGATCGGTGGCGCGGACGGTGCGCAGGGCTTCGCGACGGCGTTGCAGCAGCAGCCGGCGCAACTGCAGTTCGAGCCGGTGCTGCATCCCGACCACGTCGCCGCCTGCTACCACACGGGCGGCACGACCGGCGCGCCCAAGCTCGCGCTGCACACGCAGGGCAACGAGGCGCACACCAGCTGGTTCGCGCACCGGTTCTACGGCTTCGACGAGCACACGGTGGAGATCAACGGCTTCCCGCTGTTCCACGTCGCGGGCGCGTTCGTCTACGGCCTCGCGCTGCTGGCGATCGGCGGCACGCAGGTCGTGCCGACGCTCTCGGGCATGCGCAACGCGGCGTTCGTGCGCAGCTACTGGAAGCACTGCGAGCGCCATCGCGTGAGCGCGCTCGCGTGCGTCCCGACGATCCTCGCGACGCTGGCCAACCAGCCGCTCGATGCCGACGTCTCGCGCGTGCGTGTCGCGTACACGGGCGGCTCGCCGCTGCCGAACGAGCTCGCGGCGCAATTCGAGGCGCGCACCGGCATCCCGGTGCGCAACATCCTGGGCATGACCGAGTGCGCGGGGCTGCTGACGATCGAGCCGTTCGCGGCGCGGCGCGTTCCCGGTTCGACCGGGCTGCGGCTGCCGTACACGCAGGTGCGCGCGGTGCCCTGGACCGGCGGCGAGGTCCAACTGGACGCCAGCTGCGCGCCGGGGGAGACGGGGGTGATCGTCGTGCGCGGGCCGCACGTCAGCCCCGGCTACACCGATGCCGCACGCAACGCAGGCATGTTCGAAGGCGGCTGGCTGGTCTCCGGCGACCTCGGGCACGTCGATGCGGACGGCACGGTGCACGTCACCGGCCGTGCCAAGGACGTGATCATCCGCGGCAGCCACAACATCGATCCCGGGCTGGTGGAGGAAGCGCTGCTCGCGCATCCCGCGGTCGCGATGGCCGCGGTGGTCGGCGAGCCGGACGCGCACGCGGGCGAAGTGCCGGTGGCGTTCGTCACGCTGCGGCCGGGTGGGCAGGCGGACGCGGCGGCGATCCTGGCCGAGGTGTCGCCGCGCGTGTACGAGCGCCCGGCCGTGCCCAAGCGCGTGACGGTGCTGCCGTCGCTGCCGGTGACGGCGATCGGCAAGGTCTACAAGCCGGCGCTGCGCGTGATGGCGATCGAGACGCGGCTGCGCGAGTCGCTTGCGGATCTCGGCGTGACGGTCGAAGTGCAGGCGGAAGACCGAGGCGGCAAGCTCGTGGCGACGCTCGTCGTCCACGCCGCCGATGGCGCCGCCCTGCGCGAGCAGGTGCAGCAGCGTCTCGGGGCGATGTCGCTCCACCCCGAGCTGAAGTTCACGCGCTGAGCGGCGCGGCTACTTGGCCGAGTCCTGCTTGCAGAGCTCGGCGGGGCCGCGGCAATCGTCCTGGCGCGACATGCCATTGGCCGGGATCGGCGCTTCGGCGCTGGGCGCGCCGCTCGCTTCACCTGGCGGTGTCGGGGTCGCGCGGTCCGCGCAACCCAGCAGCGAGGCCGCGACCAGCACGCACGCACCAACGTGCGGCCAGGCGCGGCGTTGCAGGGGCGAGGGCATGCTGGGCTCCTGGCCGGCCGCCGCGGTGAAGCGGCAGCCGGCCTGCCTGCATCAGCGCGTGCTGGTGCCGCCCGACGTCGTCGAGCCGGTGGACCCGCTCGTGCCCGAGCTGCTGCTCGTGCCGCTGGTGGAGCCGCTGGGCGCCGTCGACGACGAGGACGACGGCGAGGTGGTGGAGCTGCCCGAGGACCCCATGCCCGACGAGGTGCCCGACGTGCTGCTCGGGGTCGAGGCCGAGGCGCTGCCCGAAGGCGTCGAGATCGAGCCGCTGGCGGTGCCGCCGGTGGAGCCCATGCCCGACGCGGTGCCCGACGTCGAGCCGGTGGCGCTGGTGCCACAAGCTGCCAGGGCGGCGGCGGACACGAGGATGGGAGCGAGGATCTTCAGCATGTTGTGTTCCTTTCGGTCCGAGGCGGGGTGCCTCGTGAACCTGCAGGATGCTGGGTCGCGGCGGATGGGAGGACCTCCCACAGGCCTTCCATGGGCGTAGGAGCGCGGACACCACGGCGTAGGCCCGAACCTCGGCAAGGGAACAAGGCGCGAACCCCGACCCGCGTGCCGCGCCGCCTCCTACATGGCCGCGGATCGGAACGCGCGTAGCTTGCAGCACCGGACCGCCGCATGACGCCTGCCGCCCTCGCCGACCTGACCTGCTCGCTGAGCGCGCGCGTGCACGTCACGCATGCCGCTGTGCTCGCCGGCAGTTCCCACGTCCCCTATGACGACGCGATCGACCTGCTCGTCTCCGAACTCCCGGCCCACGTCCTGGGCCACGAGGCGGTGCTGGCGCGCTTGCCCGACACCTACCGGATGGTGGTCATGGGCCTGGCGAGCATCCAGGGACTGCGGCCGCTGCCCGTGCAGGAGCGGCGCGCAGTCGCCTATTCGATCGCTTGCCTCGATGACCTCCTGGGCCGGTTGACCACCGCCCTCATCAAGCAGGCGCTCACGTTCCCACCGGGACGCACGCTGCCGACCTGAGCCCATCCGCGCCGTCCGACGGCGAGTTGGGAGCTTTTCCCATGCCACGTGGCACCGCGCGGAGGAGCATGCCTGCATGAGGTACATCGACAAGAACGGCCACTGCTGGGAGACGCTCGACGTGCTGGAGGACGGCACGTTGAAGGTGCGGCTCGAGTTCGCCTCGCAGCCGGAGCGCAGCGCGCTGTTCTGCATGTCGCCGCAGGAATTCGAGCAGCTGGCCAGCCGCGGCAACTTCCGCCTGGTCGGAAGGCCCGGCGCGCGCCGCTCCTCGCGCGAAGCCGAAGGCACGCTGGCCTGAGCCGCGCTACCAGCCGCCGCGCGCGAGCCAGTCCTCGAGCTCGGCGAGCGCATCCACGCCCCAGAACAGCTCGCCGTCCACCTCCACCGTGGGCGAACCGAACACGCCGCGGCGCATCGACTCCTCCACTTCGGCACGCAGGCGCGTGCGCGCTTCGTCGCCGTCGATGCCCGCGCGCAAGGCGCTTGGATCCAGTCCGGCGGGCAACCGGCCGGCGACGATGCGATCGGGATCGGCGAGGTCCTCGCCCTCGCGCCAGTAGCGGTCGTACAGCACCTGCGCGAGCGGCTTGGCCAGCTGCGGCGCATGCGCCAGCGTCCAGTAGTAGGCCTTCGCGCACGCGCGCGGATCCATCATCGGATCGTCCGCGCTGCGCGCCAGCTGCAGGCCGTGCCTGCGCTTGTGGCGCGCGATCTGCCGCCGCAGGTAGTCGCCCTTGAGCGGCGTCTCCAGCAGCGGCTTGAGCCCCATCACCTTCAGCACCGACACGCCCAGCAGCATCGGCCGCCACTCGACGTCGCGCCCGTGGCGCGCGGCGATGTCGTCGATGCGCAGGGACGCGAAGTAGCCGAAGGGCGAAACGAAGTCGAAGTAGAAGCGCACGGCGGCATTGTGCGGCCTCGCCTGCGCCGAAGACACAATGGATGCATGACCGTCCTGCGTTCTCCCCTGCATGCCCAAGTCGTCGAATGGCTCGTCGCCCCCGGCGCGCTGGTGCACGAAGGCGACGTCGTGCTGGTGCTCGAAGCGATGAAGATGGAGCACGAGATCCGCGCGCCGGCGACGGTGCGCGTGCGCGAGCTGCTGCACGCGCCCGGCGACACGGTGGCCGAAGGCGACGTGCTGTGGGCGGCGGAACCGGCGCTCGCCGAAGCGCCGGGCGCTGCCCCCGCCGCGCCCGCGCCCACCGACGCGTCGCGCGCCGACCTGCAGCGCCTGCAGGAGCGCGAGGCGCTCACGCGCGATGCCGCGCGGCCCGACGCCGTCGCCAGGCGCCACGCGCTGGGCCTGCGCACCGCGCGCGAGAACGTCGCCGACCTGTGCGACCCCGGCAGCTTCGACGAGTACGGTGCGTTCGCCATCGCCGCGCAGACCTCGCGCCGGCCGGTCGACGAGCTGCGGCGGCAGACCCCCGCCGACGGCATGGTGACCGGCATCGGCGGCGTCAACGGCGCGCTGTTCGCGCCCGAGCGCGCGCGCACGGCGGTGCTCGCCTACGACGCCACGGTGCTCGCGGGCACGCAGGGCTTTCGCAACCACCAGAAGACCGACCGCCTGCTCGGCGTCGCGGCGCGGCATCGCCTGCCCGTCGTGCTGTTCGCCGAAGGCGGCGGCGGCCGGCCCGGCGACGCCGACATGCCGATCGTTGCCGGCCTGCACGTGCCGACGTTCGCGGCATTCGCGCGCCTGAACGGCGTCGTGCCGACGATCGGCATCGCGGCCGGCCGCTGCTTCGCGGGCAACGCGGCGTTGCTCGGTTGCTGCGATCTCATCATCGCCACGCGCGACGCGACCATCGGCATGGGCGGACCGGCGATGGTCGAAGGCGGCGGGCTGGGCCGCTTCGCGCCGGAGGACATCGGGCCGGCGGCGGACCTGCATCGCAACGGCGTGATCGACCTGCTCGCCGACGACGAGGCGCACGCGGTGCGCTGGGCCAGGCAATGCCTTGCGATCTTCCAGGGTGCGCTCCCCGACTGGGAGACACCGGACGTCGATGCCTTGCCCGGCGTCGTGCCCGAGAACCGGCTGCGCGCGTACGACACGCGCGCCGCGATCCATGGCATCGCCGACGTGGGCACCGTGCTGGAACTGCGCACCGGGTTCGGCCAGGGCATCCACACCGGCTTCGCGCGGATCGAAGGGCGTGCGATCGGCTGGATGGCGAACAACCCGGCGCACCTGGGCGGCGCGATCGACGCCGATGCAGCGGACAAGGCCGCACGCTTCCTGCAGCTGTGCAACGCGCACGGCCTGCCGATGGTCAGCCTGGTCGACACACCGGGCTTCATGGTCGGTCCCGACATCGAGCGCCGCGCGCAGGTGCGGCACGTGAGCCGCATGTTCATCGCGGCCGCGCACCTGCAGGTCCCGCTGTTCGCGGTCGTCCTGCGCAAGGGCTATGGGCTGGGCGCGATGGCGATGGCCGCCGGCGGCTTCCACGAGCCCGCGTTCACCGTCGCATGGCCCACCGGCGAGTTCGGCGGCATGGGGCTGGAGGGCGCGGTGAAGCTGGGCTACCGCAAGGAGCTGCATGCGCAGCCCGAGGGCCCGCAGCGCGAGGCGCTGTACGAGCGGCTGCTCGCGCGCCAGTACGAGAACGGCCAGGCGCTGCGCATGGCCGAGACGCTGGAGATCGACGCCGTGATCGAGCCGGCACGCACGCGCGACTGGCTGGCACGTGGGCTCGCCGCGGCGCGCCCGTCGCCGGACGTGCCGCGGCACCGCATCGACGCCTGGTGAGGCGCCGCGCGGGCTTACTTCTTGCCCTGCTCGGCGGCCTTTTCCTTGCCGGTCTTGACGTCGACCGTCGGGACGTCGACCTTCTTCTCTTCGGTCTTCACGGTCGGGACCTTGACGGTCGTTTCCTTGCTCTCGACCTTCACGTCGGGGCCGGTGACGTCGTACTTGGGCAGCTGGACGTCGCCGTCCTGCTTCTTGGTCACTTCGTACTTGGGCGCGTCGACCTTGCCTTCCTGGGTCTTCCGCACGTCGCAGGCGGTCAGGCCCAGGGCGGCGGCGGCCGTGGCGGCGACGATGGCGATGGTCTTGTTCATGATCTCTCCCTTTCCTTGATTGAGGCGGGCACACGACTGCACCCACGCCTTGCATGGTCGTGGCGACGATGCAACTCGGCTGTAGGAGCCCGGCGGAGCCTCATGGCCGCGCGCACCCGCTCCCGCCGTGCGCGGCGCGGCCATGGCGCTGTCACCCTCTTCCTACGTGGTGCAGGACGCGCCGTGCCTAGCATGGCTGGACCATGCAGCGGCCCGACACCCAGCGCTCGATGCGCCCCGATCCGCGCTCCGTGCGCGACCTGCGCGGCGGCGTGCAGCTGGCCTTCGACGCAGTGCGCCGTTCGCTCGACCGCATCGAGCGCGTGCACGAGCGGCTGGCCGACGTGTCGCCGCCGGTGCGCGGCCTGCAACCGCGCCCGCCCACGCAAGGCTGGGCCAGCGTCGTCTACCGCGGGCTGCGCGGCTCGGCCGACCTGCTGGGCGGCGGCGCCGACCTCGCGCTGGCCTCGGTGCAGGCGTGGGCCCAGGACCCGGACCGCGGCCCGTTGCCCAAGGAACGCGCGCGTTCGCGTGATGCCGCGATCGCGGCGCTCAACGCCGTGCTCGGCGACCACCTGCACCGCACCGGCAACCCGCTGGCCATCCACACGAGCTGGCGGGCGGGCACGCCCAAGCTCGGCCGCCTGCTGGTGCTCGCGCACGACCTCGGCCTCGACCCGCGTGCCTGGTCGCAGGACGGTGCGGGCTTCGGCGACGAACTCGCCACCGCGATCGGTGCCACGCCGCTCAGCCTTCGCTACAACGCCGGCCGGCGCGTGGCGGCCGTGGCGCGCGAGGTGTCGACGTCGCTCGAACGGCAGGTGGCGGGCTGGCCGGTGAAGGTGCAGGGCCTGGACCTCGTCGGCCACGGGCTCGGCGGCCTCGTGCTGCGCAGCGCGCTGCAGCAGGCGCAGCGGGGCGGCCTCGCCTGGCCGGCGCTGGTGCGCCACGTGGTGTTCCTCGGCACGCCGCATGCGGGCGCGCGCAACGCGCAGTGGCGCGACCTGGTGGACGCCGCGGGCTCGGGCACGCATGCCAGCCTGCTGCTGTCACGCGCCGCGAACCGGCGCAGCGAAGGCATGGAGGATTTCACCGGTGGCCACTGGATGGAGCACGAGCAGGGCGTGCCGCTCGCCGTGCTGCCGCGGCCGTGGCCGGCCGGTGCGCGTGCGTACGCCATCGCGGGGTCGCTGCAGGAGCGCGGCGACGACGGCGTCGTCACGGTCGCGAGCGCGCTGGGGCGCGACCTGCCGCCGGGGCAGGACCTCGAACTGGGTGAAGCCCAGCGTTGGATCGCCGCCGGCGTCGGCCACCTGGAGTTGGTGCGCAACGGCGCCGTCTTGCAGCAGGTCCGGCACTGGCTGTCGGTGTGAGGCGCGGCGCCCGCACAGGGGCGTGCGCCGCCTGCTGACAGGCACCGCGCCGGCTGCCTCCCACACTGGGGGCCACCCAAGGGAGTGCCGGCCATGACCTATTTACCGAAGGCGCAGGAGCAAATGAACGGCGACCTGCTCGTGCCCGAGACCACCAAGCTCTTCCTGCATCGCGTCGTGCGCGACCTGAAGGCCCACCTCGAAAGCGGCGCCAGCACCGGCACCGAGATGGCCGGCCTGTGCGCGCTGGAGAACGCCCTGGGCGCGTGCCTCGAGCCGCTGCAGAGCGTCCGCGAGATGCTGGACCTGCCCGACCCGGAGGTCGAGCGCCGCGGGCGCAACCTGCTGATGGTCAACCTGCCGCGCTGACGGCAGGCACCGCCGGCCGGGCGGCCGTGCGGGATGCAAGCGCCTTCTGCAGCGCCGCGTGGATCGCCTGCGGCTCGGCCGGCTTGACCAGGTGGCCGGCGAACCCCGCCATCGCGGAACGCTGCAGGTCCGGCGTCGCGCCGTAGCCTGACAACGCCACCACCGGCAGCGACTTGCTGAGCGCGCGGCCGACGTCGATGCCGCTGCCATCGGGCAGGCCGAGGTCGGTGAGCACGATGTCGAAGGTCCCGCGCTGCGCCGTGCGGATCGCATCGGCACACGTGGCGACGTGCGTGACCTGGTAGCCGTAGCTTTCCAGGAACATGACGACGGTTTCCGCGGCGTCCTGGTTGTCCTCGACGAGCAGCAGCTTCCAGCCGCCATCGTTGGAGGCAGTGCGATCGTGGCCGACGGTTTGCACCGCCGAGTCGGCCGCTTGGCTGCGAAGGCGCAGCGTGAACGTCGCGCCCTGCCCGCGACCCGCGCTCGACACGGTGAGTTCGCCGCGGTGCTCGGCGACCAGGCCGCGCGCGATCGCCAGCCCCAGGCCCAGCCCGCCGAAGCGCTGCGACACCTCGAGGTCGGCCTGCTCGAACGCGCTGAAGATGCGAGGCAGCGCCTCGGGCTCGATGCCGATGCCGTTGTCCGCGACCTCGAGCACGAACTGGCCGTCGTCCTGCCAGGTACGCACCTCGACGCGGCCGCCGTCGGAACTGAATTTCATCGCGTTGCGCAGCAGGTTCCACAGCACCTGCTGCATGCGCGCCTCGTCGGCCTGCACCAGCGGCACCGGCGCGCGCAACTCCAACTGCACGTCGATGCCCTTGTCGCGGCGCTGCGCGTCCAGCATGTCGAGCACCACGTGCACCAGCGCGTGCATGTCGACGGTCTTCGGCTTGAGGTGCACCTTCCCGGCCGAGATGGCCGTCAGGTCCAGCAGGTCCTCGATCAGCCGCGCCTCCAGCGCCACGTTGCGCTGGATCATCGGCAACAGGTTGGCGTACTTGGGCGGCACGGTGGCCGTGCGCTCGAGCAGGTGGGCAGCGGTCGCGATCGGCGACAGCGGCGTGCGCAGCTCGTGCGACAGCACCGCGAGGAAGCGGTCCTTGGCCTGGCTGGCGCGCTCGGCCTCTTCCTTCGCGGTCCGCAGCGCCTCGGCGTCGCGGTAGTCCGCCGTCGCGTCGCGCACGATCTTGGAGAAGCCGCTGTGCTCGCCCGCGTCGTTGTACAGCGGCGTGACCACGCCCTCGGCCCACAGGCGCAGGCCGTCGCTGCGCATCATCCAGCGGTTGTCGTCGGCCTTGCCGTGCGCCAGCGCCTGCGCCATCTCCAGCCGGGGCACGCCCGCCTCGCGGTCCTCGGGCGTGAACAGCACCTCGAAGTTGGCGCCGATCATCTGCTCGCGTGGCTGCAGGAAGATCTCGCTGGCGGCCTGGTTCCAGCTGCTGATGGTGCCGCGCACGTCGGTCAGGACCACCGCGTAGTTGCGCAGCGAATCGACCACCCGCGCGAACACCGCATTGGCTTCCCGCAGCTGCACCTGGGCGGCCTCGCGCGCCTCGCGCTGGGACACCTCGCGCAGCGCGCGGTCGATCACCAGCGGCAGGCGCACCAGGCGGCCCTTGCTCACGTAGTCCGTCGCGCCGCGCTTGAGCATCTCGACGGCGTTGTCCTCGCCGATGACGCCGGACACGAAGATGAAGGGCACCCGCGGGTTCTTCGCGCGCGCCTCGATGAGCGCCTGGTCGCCGGAGAAGCCCGGGATCTCGTAGTCGGACAGGATCACGTCGTAGCGGCCGGAGGCCAGCGCGCCGACGAAGCCCGGTTCGTCGCGCACCACCTGCAGCTGCGCGTGCGGGTAGGACCCCAGAAGCGTCTCGCGCAGCAGCTCGGCGTCGAAGCGCGAGTCCTCCAGCAGGAGGACCTTCAGGTCGCGTTCGTGGGAACCGTTCTCGGGCAGGTGTTCATTCATACCGGCGCGAGCTCGCCTTCAGCGAGCCCGGCGGCGGCTCGTTCAGCACGGCCCAGAACACGCCCAGGTCGGCGATGGCGCCGACGAACTGCTTGAACTCCACCGGCTTGACGACGTACGCGTTGACGCCCAGCTCATAGCTGCGCACGACGTCCGACTCCTCCTGCGAGGAGGTGAGCATCACGACCGGCGTGCTGCGCAGCGCCGGTGTGGCCCGCACCTTTTGCAGCACCTCCAGCCCGTTCACCTTGGGCAGCTTCAGGTCCAGCAGGACCACGGCGGGGTTGCCTTCGTCGCGCCCCCGGAAGTCGCCCTCGCGCAGCAGGTAGTCGAGCGCCTGCGCGCCGTCGCGCACGACGATGACCTCGTTGGCGAGCTGGCTGCGTTCGAGCGCGACGAGCGTCAACTCGAGGTCGCGTTTGTCGTCCTCGACGAGCAGGATCGGCTTGAGCATCTCACTGGTCTTTCACTTGTCTTGGTCGGGGCTGCGGCCCCACGTCCGCCCGTGGCAGCGTGAAGCCGAACTCGGCCCCCTGGTCCGGTTCGCCCTGCGCCCAGACGACGCCACCGTGGCGCTCGACGATGCGGCGGACGCTGGCCAGGCCGATCCCGGTGCCTTCGAAGTCCTCCGCCTGGTGCAGGCGCTGGAACACCCCGAAGAGCTTGGATACGTACTTTTGTTGAAACCCGACGCCATTATCTGCAACTTTCAGCCCATCGCCGTCGGCCGTCGTCACGGCCGTGACGCGGATGCGGGCGACGTCGCGCGTGCGGGTGTACTTCACGGCGTTGGCGAGCAGGTTGCGCAGTGCCACCTGCAGCAGGAACGGATCGGCCCACAGCATCGGCAGGTCGTGCGAGATGTCCCACTCGAAGTTGCGCGTGGGCTCCTGCCGCGTGAACTCGGCGACCAGCTCCTGCACCAGCAGCAGCGAGTTCACCGGCTTGCGCTTGAGCGCCGCGCGGCCCATGCGCGAGAAATCCAGCAGCGCGTCGACCAGATGGCCGGCGTACGCCGCCGCCTCCTTCACGTGCGCCAGGTAGCGGTTGGAGCGCTCGGAGAGGGTCTTGCCCTCCATGTCCTGCACCAGGTCGACGTAGCCGGCGATGTGCCGCATCGGCGCGCGCAGGTCGTGAGACACGGTGTACGAGAACGCCTCGAGTTCCTTGTTGACGCGCCCGAGTTCGGTGGCCACCTCCGCCAGTTCCTCGGCGCGGCGCAGCACGATGCCGATCAGCGCATGGCGCAGTTCCTCCGTCGCGGCCACCTCGGAGCTGGTCCACGGCGCGGAGCGGCCCCGCACGCGCTCCTGCCAGCTGGCGAAGCTGCGGCGCGGGTGGATGCGGCCGCCGACATCGACGTCCACTTCCTTGCGCGGATCACCGGCCCAGCGAATCGTCTCGACCAGTTCGGGCCGGAACCACAGCACCAGGTGCTGGTGCACCTGCGAGATCGACAGCGCCAGCACCCCGGCGCCGCGCGCGACGAACGGAGCCGCCGCCGGGTACTCCTCCACCAGGCGGTCGGTCGACCAGACGTCCTGGTTGCGGCCGGCGATCCACTTGGCCAGCGCGGCGATCTGCGACGGCTCCGGCGTCTCGCCGCAGGTCCAGCACTGCTCGTTCAGCACCACGGCGGCGCCGCTGGCGCGCGCCATGCGCAGCAGCAGCGCGGGTTCGGCGACCAGGCGCTGCAGCGTGCCGTCGCTGTCGGCCAGGTGCGACACGATCTGCAGCGTCAAGTGGCGCAGGTCCAGCCGCGTGGCGACCTCGGCGTTGTCCTCCTTGGCCGCCACCTGCAGCGACAGCAGCCGGCCCAGGTGCTCGCAGGCGGCACGCGCCTGGTAGGGCAGCCGCATCGGCTCGTGGTTGTGGCACGAGATCAGGCCCCACAGCTTGTTGCGCACCACGATCGACACCGACATCGACGCCAGCGTGCCCATGTTGCGCATGTACTCCAGGTGCACTGGGGACACGCTGCGCAAGGTGGAATAGGTCAGGTCGAGTGACGACGGGTCCCAGCCCGGCGCGCCCAGCAGCGGCACCGGCTCGTAGGTCGCATCGGCGATCAGGCGGATGTGGTTGACGCGGTACAGCTCGCGCGCCTGCGTGGGCACGTCCGCCGCCGGGAAGCGATGGTCGGCGTACGACTCGTAGCCCCGGTCGGCGGCTTCCGCCAGCACCTCGCCGTGGCCCTCGTCGTCGAAGCGATAGACCAGCGTGCGGCCGAAGCCGGACAGCCGCTTCATCTCGACCGCGGCGAGCTCCAGGATGTCCTGCAGCGACTCGGCGCGTTGCATCTGCGGCAGGAAATGCCGCGCGAGCGAATAGATCGGCGCCTGGATGCCGGCCTCGCGCACGTGCGGCTCGAACTCCAGCACGTACAGGTCGCCGCTGCGGTGCGCGAGCACGTCCAGCGCCTGGTCGCCCAGTTCGATGTGCCCCAGCGCGGCCGGGCCTTCACCGGTGGAGTCCAGCCGGTCGAGGGCGCCGCGCGCCAGGCCCGCCGCCAGCGCCGCGCGGTCCCGGTCGGGCCAGTTCGCGCTCCACGCGACCAGCTGCCCGTTGCCGTCGATGACGGACATCCAGCCCAGGGGCTGGATCGCACCGGGGACGCGGATGGGCTCCTGCGCGCACTGCGACAGGTCAGGCAGCGGCGCGTTCATGCAGGACGTCCTGGAAGGTGCGGGTCAGGGCGTCGAAGGTGTCCTGCGCGGACTGCACCGCGGCGGCGGACCCGGCCGCGTCGCCCTGCAATTCACTCGCGAACAGCGCGCGCGCCTCGCGCCAGCGCTCGGCCGTGCCGCGGCCGCAGCCATGGAAATAGGAAGCGCCCTGCTCCGGCGCGAGGCCCAGGTGCCGGCGCACGTGCGCGGCGATGAACTGGCCGCCCAGGGCGGAACCCTCCATCACGTACAGGGAACCGAGCGCGTGCGGCAGCGTCGGCAACGCGGGAGTGTCCTCGCGCGCAGGCGCGGGCTGGATGTGGAGGACGGCCAGGTCCTGGTGCAGCAGGTGCAGGCGGCGGCCGTCGCCGAACCATGCGTGCAGGCGTTCGGGCAGCGCATCGGCCATGCGCGGCTCCCAGGCGGCCAGGAATGCCGCGAAGCCTTGCAGGACACGGGTGTAGTGCGCGCGGCCGAAGGGGCGCCGCAGGTCCAGGAGATCCTCGATGGCCGCATGGCGGCCTGCCGTCGCTCGTCGAAACACGTCCAGGATGCCGTCATCGGCGCCGCGGGGCGCCATCGTCGTACGGGGGTCGACCAATCCATTCCTTCCAAGAAGACGGGGCCCCCGTCGGTCCGCGGCGAGCATGCCAGAGGGCGCGCCGCGCGGGTGTAGGACCGAGCCGACGCCAGGTGGGAGCGCGACGGAAAGTCAGCGCAACAACGCGACGGCCGCCGAGAACGTCAGGAACGCGGCAGCCGTGGTGACCAGGATGATGCGCGCGACCCGCCCGGTATCTGCTGCGAAACGTTCGGCAAGCAACGAGACGTTGCTTGCGCTCGGCAGCGCAGCGACCAGCGTCATCACGACGAGCGCGAAGGGATCGAGCGGCACGCCCACGGCGCGCGCCAGCGAGCCGGCGGCGAACACCAGCAAGGGATGCACCACCAGCTTGGCGACGGCCATCGGCACGAAGTCGCGCGCGGGCAGCGGCCCGTGTTCCTGCGCGGCGCCCAGCAACTGCGAGCGCGCCAGCACGGCGCCGATGGTGAACAGCGCGACCGGCGAGGCGGCGTCGGCCAGCATGGCGATGGTGGCGCCCACCGGCTGCAGCGGCCTGAAGCCGGTGAGCGACGACAGCGCGCCCAGCGCGATCGACCACGGCATCGGGTTGGCCGCCACGCCGCGCAGCGCCCTGCGGGCGGCCGCGGCGGCGCCATGCTGGCCGGCGGTGTCGAGCCGCGACAGCGCGATGCACAAGGACGTGGTGATCACCAGGTCGATCAGGATCGTGAGGATGGCGGGACCGGCTGCCGCCGCACCGAGCAGCGCCACCAGCAGCGGCACGCCCATGAAGCCGGTGTTGGGGAACGCGGCGACGAGCGCGCCGAACGCGGCGTCGTTCCAGCGGATGCGCGCATTGAGGCTGAAGGCGACGGCGCCCGCCACCATCACCAGCGCGCACGGCAGGTACACCAGCAGCGCCCACGGATCGAGCAGCTGCGCGATCGGCGTCGACGCGCCGAAGCGGTACAGCATGCACGGCAGCGCGAAGAACAGCACGAAGGTGTTGAGGCCGCCGATCGCGTCCAGCGGCAGCATCCGCGCGCGCGCCGCGAGATAGCCGCAGGCCACCAGCGCGAAGAACGGGAAGGTGACCTGGAGGATCTGCAGCACGGCGCGTATTGTCGGTGCAACGGGCCGCGGGCTTTTGCACCGTGGCGAGGCACGGGTGCTGGCTATGATCCGTCGCTTCCTCGCGCACCGACCCGAAGCAGTCCCCCTCTCCCCTCGATGTCCGGCCTCAACCTCGCCCAGCAGGAAGCAGTCAACTACATGCATGGGCCCTGCCTGGTGCTGGCCGGCGCCGGCTCGGGCAAGACGCGCGTCATCACGCACAAGATCGGCCGCCTGATCCAGAGCGGCGTCGAGGCGCGCCGCATCCTGGCGATCACCTTCACCAACAAGGCCGCCGCGGAAATGCGCGAGCGCGCCAAGTCGCTGATCGGCCGCGACGCGAAGGAGGTGGTGATCTGCACCTTCCACGCGCTGGGCGTGCGGCTGCTGCGGCAGGACGGCGCGCCGCTGGGCCTGAAGCCCCAGTTCTCCATCCTCGACACCGACGACGTCACCTCGATCCTGAAGGACGCCGGCGGCACCACCGACGCCGCGACCGCGCGCCAGTGGCAATGGGGCATCAGCCTGTGGAAGAACATGGGCCTGAACGCGGCGCAGGCGCTGGCGCAGGCCAAGGACGAGAACGAGCGCGTCACCGCGATGGTGATGCAGCGCTACGAGGAGCGGCTCACGGCCTACCAGTCGGTCGACTTCGACGACCTGATCGGCATGCCGCTCAAGCTGCTCGTGCAGCACGAGGACGTGCGCGCCAAGTGGCAGCAGCTGCTCGGGCACGTGCTGGTGGACGAATACCAGGACACCAACGCTACGCAGTACGAAATGCTGAAGCTGCTGGTGGGCGACAAGGGCCGCTTCACGGCGGTGGGCGACGACGACCAGTCGATCTACGGCTGGCGCGGCGCGACGCTGGACAACCTCAAGCGCCTGCCGCAGGACTGGCCACAGCTGAAGGTGGTCAAGCTCGAACAGAACTACCGCTCGACCAGCGCGATCCTGCGCGCGGCCAACAACGTCATCCAGCCCAACCCGAAGCTGTTCCCGAAGACGCTGTTCTCGGAGCTGGGCGAGGGCGAGCCGGTGCGCGTGGTCGACTGCGACAACGAGGACCACGAAGCCGAGCGCGTCGTCGCGCGCATGCAGTCGATCCGCGCCAACGGCATGGCCAAGGACTGGAAGGACTTCGCCGTGCTCTACCGCGCCAACCACCAGGCGCGCGTGTTCGAGCAGGCGCTGCGCAAGGCGCAGATCCCGTACAAGGTCTCGGGCGGCCAGAGCTTCTTCGACCGCGCCGAGATCCGCGACCTGTGCGCGTGGCTGCGCCTGTGGGTCAACGAGGACGACGACCCGGCGTTCCTGCGCGCGGTGACCACGCCCAAGCGCGGCATCGGCCACCAGACGCTGGGCACGCTGGGCGAGTTTGCCGGCAAGTACAAGCTGTCGCTGTTCGGCGCGCTGTTCTCCTCGTCGCTCGGCTCGGTGCTGAACGCGCGCGCCGTGGGCAGCCTGCAGGAGTTCGGCCGCTTCGTGAACGACCTGCAATACCGCGCGCGCCACACCAGCGGCGCGGAGGATGCCCGCGCGTTCCTCACCGAATGGCTGAAGGACATCGGCTACGAGAAGCACCTGTACGACGGCGAGGAGAGCGAGAAGCTCGCCGCCTCGCGCTGGACCAACGTGATGGACTTTTGCGACTGGATGGCGCAGCGCTGCGGCGGCACCATCGACGACACCGCGGGCGTGCAGGTCGCCAGCGAGAAGAAGAACCTGCTGGAGGTCGCGCAGACCATCGCGCTGCTGTCGACGCTGACCGAGCGCGAACAGGACCAGAACGTGGTCACGCTGTCGACGCTGCACGCATCGAAGGGCCTGGAGTGGCCGCACGTGATGCTCGTCGGCTGCGTCGAGGGCCTGCTGCCGTTCAAGCTGGAAGACGAGGACAAGCCCAGCGAGGGCATGCTGCAGCGGCTGCAGGAAGAGCGCCGGCTGATGTACGTGGGCATCACGCGCGCGCAGCGCTCGTTGGCCGTCAGCTGGACCAAGCGCCGCAAGAAGGGCCGCGAGACCATCGCCGCGCAGCCCAGCCGCTTCATCGCCGAGATGGCGCTGAACCAGGCCACCGTCAAGGAAGACCCGCGCGAGAAGCTCAAGGCGCTGCGCGCCGAGTTCGCCAAGAAGAGCGCCGACGCGCAGGCGGCCGCCGCGGCCGCGGCCAAATGAAGCGGCTGCTCGCGATCGCGCTCGTCGCGTGCACGGGCATCGCGCACGCGCACGCGCAGCAGCAGGCCTGCAACGACGGGAAGGACGTCGCGCCCGCCCAGCTCGTGGGACTGTGGCGCGCGGACGTCGAGGGCGACGCACCCGCGATGCTGCTGCTGGAGCCGCATCCGCGCTACCGCGGCTCGCTGTCCGGCGAGATCAACCGCGACGGCACGCGATCGAAGCTGGCGGCCGACCTCGACGACGGCGAGCTCACGCTGGAGGAATCGGCGGACGGCGTGCGCATCAGCGCCACCTGGCTGGGCGACGTCGTCGCCGGCAGCTGCGGGCGCGAGATCCGCGGCACCCGCGAAGCCGGCGAGGGCGCACCGCAGCGCCTGTTCGTGTTGCGCAAGCTCGACCGCTGAAGCGGCAGCCGCGGGCCGGTGTCCCGCGCGATCCGGGACAACAACGGGACGTTCGTCCCGTTCCATTCTCGCGTTCATCGGCTCCCAATGGGCTCCTCGAACGGCACGGGGCCGGGACCGAGGTGGCGAGTGGTGCAAGAGCAGACCGAGTCGTGGGAGTTGCGCTCCGGGACGTGGCTTCGCGACCTGGCTTCGGAGACCTGGCGGCTGGCCGCCCGCGACGGCACCGCCGTGGATGGCCGGCTGCCGCCGCAGGACGTGGCGCGGCTGGTCGGTGCGCATCTCGAACCGGCGGGCAGCGGCTGGTTCCCGCCGGAGTTCCGCTATTCGCAACGCACCGGCGCGCCGCTGCGCGTGACGATCCCGACGGTCGACTTCCCCTGGGTGCCACCGTTCGGTGCCTCCGCCCTGCCCGCGGCCAAGCCGCTCGCGCGCGGCTCGCGGCAGACGCCGCGGCCGCTGGCGCTGGCCCGCGCCGGCGAACGCTCGGCCGAGGCCCTGCCCGATCGCACGCTGCCCCCGCTGCCCCCGGGGCACTACCGCTTCGTCGTCGACAAGTTCGGCCTCGCCTGCCCGCTGGTGATGGCGATCGAGCCGCAGCGCGGTGAACTGCTGCTGCTCCTGCCCGAGTCGGAGCGGTGGATGCCGCTGCGGCGCGCGGCGGGGGACGCCTGGGGGCAGAAGCTGCGCAACCCGCGCGGCTGGCGCATGGAACTCGTGCATGCCGGTGGGCGGGGCACGCTCTACGCCCCGTCGGCCGACGGCCTGGCGGCGATCACGCCGGATCCGGTCGGCCTGCGCCACTCGGTCGAGCACGCCGGCGAAGGCGCCGCGCTGGGCGGCCCGGTGGCGTGGGGCGATGCGATCTGGCTGCCGGTCCTGCGCGAGGGACACGGCGTCGAGCTGGTGCGCCACCCCGTGCATGGGACCGCCGGCTCGATGCTCGTGCCGACCCCGGCCCTGGCGCCGCGCGACGGCTTCGAGGCGCCCGTGTTCGACGACCTGCATGTCAACTGGCCGTGCGACGAAGGCCAACTGGTCCTGCGCCACGACGCGCTCGGCCGGCCGCAGTGCGCGTGGATCCCCTGGCCCGCCGGCACCAGGCCGCTGTTCGCACTGGGCTGGCCCAGCCACACGGCCGCGGGCAGCTTCGTGCAGCTGTGCCGCACCGGCGGCGACGGCGGCTTCGCGTTCGTGCAGATGGCGAAGGACGGCCCGCAGGTCACGCCGGCCGATGGGCCGCGGCTGTGCACGGGCCGCGGCTGCTACCGCGGCACCGCCTGGATCGACGGCCACCCGTGGAGCGCCGCGCCTCCGGCCACCGGCGACGAGGCGACCGCAGTCGTCGCCCCCTTGCTCGAATCGGCGGTCGACGGGGCGGTGGTCGGATTGCGGATGGACGCGCCCGGCGGGCTGCCAGCGCTGCTGCAGGCCGCGAACGAGCCCTGTCTGGCCGTGCTGCAGGTCGAGGCTCCCGGCCACGCGCCGGTGGCGTTCGGCGCACTCGACGTGAGGAGTCCCTGGCTGGCGTCGCCCTTCGTGCACGAAGGCCACCTGTGGATCGCCCACCCCGACCTGCCGCGCGCGCGCGGCTGGAAGCTGGGGCGCTGAAGGAGACGACACATGGCGGCACCAGACACCTTGATGCCCCCGCCGCGCACGACCGGCGCCGTGCGCGCCAGCCGCGCCCCGCGGGCCGCCCCGGAACCATCGGCCATCGTCCACCGCAAGCGCATGGGATGCCGCGGCTGCGGCGAGCCCTGGTTCGGTGCGGTGGACTACTGCCCATACTGCGGGCGGCCCTCCGCCCCGGTGCGACGCGCGACGCTGCCACCGAAGCAAGAGCCGCGTCTCGACCCCTTCGACGCGACCGAGAGTGGCGCAGCGGCACTGGCCACGCGCACCGTCTACCAGCACCCAGGCGCGCTGCGCGTCGCCACGCCGGCGCAACCGCAGGCCCCTGAACCGCGCGCACGCGGCCTCCGCAGCATCGCGATCACACTGGCCGGCGCCGTCGCGCTGGTGCTGCTGGTGCTCGGCCTGCAGGACGTCCTCGACCGGGTGACGAGGGCCAGGACGCCTGCGATCGCCCCTGCGGTGGCCGCGCCGGCGCCGCAGCAGGCCGCGCCACCCGCGGCGGCGCACGTGGAGCCCGTTGCGACGCCGGCGCCGCCGGTGCCGGCACCGCCCCCCGCGCCGCCCGCACGGAACCGGTCCCTGTGCTCCGCCGCCAATGAAGCGGCCGGGCTGTGCAACCCCCACTGACGACACGCGAAGGGAGAACACCATGCATGCACTGCGAACCAACCGCGCCTGGCCACGGCGGGTGCGACGACTGCTGGTGGCCGCCGGGCTGCTGGCCGCGGCGGCGTCCGCGCCGGCGGAGGTCATCGTCACCGGCGGCAAGACCGGCACCTACTACCAGATCGGCACCAACCTCAAGGACATCGTGTCGCCGGGCCTGGAGGTGCGCGACTCCAAGGGCTCGTGGGCCAACGTGGAGGAGCTGAGCCAGACCAAGGGCGTGGGGCTGGCGATCGTGCAGTCCGACGTCTACTCCGCATTCGTCTACCTGCGCGACAACCCGCAGGTGCCGGCGGAGACGCGGCAGCAGTACGCGCACCTGCTGGCCAACCTGCGCGTGTTCATGCCGCTGTACCGCGAGGAGATCCACTTCCTGGTCCGCAAGGACAGCCCGCTGGAATACATCCACCAGATCAAGGGCGCGCGGCTCTGGATGGATGCCGAGAAGAGCGGCACCTACCTCACGGCGCTGAACATCTACAGCAAGCTGTTCAACGAACGCCCGCAGGCGGTGGCGCCCTTCATCAACCCCACCGTCACGGGCGAGGACGAAGGCACGAAGACGCGGCGCTCGGCGCTGATGGTGCTGAGCGATCCCGAGTTCTACAAGGACTTCCCGAAGATCGACGTGATGGTCCTGGTCGCGGGGCAGCCGATGAAGCTGCTGGCGTCCAACATCCCCGACAACCTGAAGCTGCTGAAGTTCGACCCCAACCATCCGGCCTCGGCGAAGCTGCTGCAGGAGTACCGGCGCGCCGACATCCAGAAGGCGAACTACCCGCTGCTGAACGTCGCCGATCCCGCGCAGCCGACGCTGTCGGTGGACTCGTACCTGATCACGGCGAACTTCAGCGACCCGGGGCGCAACCGCTTCGTGTCCGTCATGGCGGACCGCTTCTGCGACCGCTTCGACGAACTGCAGGCCAAGGGCCACCCGAAGTGGAAGTCGCTGACGTGGAAGCCGGGATCGGAGCTGCCCGCGCTCAATGCGGGCTGGCAGTACTCCACGCGCGTGAAGACGCGCCTGGGCCATTGCAGGGCCGCGGACCCGGCGCCGCCGCCCCCCAGTGCGTGCCGCCCGCAGGACCGCTTCGCTGGCCTGTGCCGGTGACAACCTGCGAGCACGCCGCTACCGCGACGCGACTCGCGTGTGCAGGAACCTCGATCGCACTTGCATCCGCGCCACACACCGCGCGCGCCCTCTGGCGGCGAACGCGGCCAACGGCTACAAAGGAGGCACGCTCCCGGAGCGCAGGAGGGCATCGATGTCGCAAGCCGATCGCAAGCGTCGCCACCAGGCCAGGCTGGCACGGATCGAGCAAGTGCAGGTGGTCGCGGGCCACGCGGGCCGCGGGCGCGTGGACCACGAGGCCACCCTGCTGGAACGCGCGCGCATGCTCGACGAGGAACTCGCGGCGCACCAGGCCACCGAGGCCGGGCTCGCCGCCTTCGACCGCCTGCTGAAGGTGGTCGAACTGCGCGGCACCGCGCGCACGCCCGAAGTCACCGAACTGCTCGACGCGTTGTGGAACCGGCATCCGCTGCCGCTGGCGGTGCTGCGCGGCGTGGAGCCGCGCGTGGCCGACGACATGCTGGCGCTGCTGGATGCGTTCCGCTGGTCGCGCGTGGACCTGGTCACCGAAGTCACCGGCGGGCCGCGGCGCGTGGCCAAGGTGCTGGCCGCCGCCCCGCCGCAGCTCGAGAGCGTGGTGCGCGTCGCGCGCTGAGGAGCGCCCTACGGCTTGGCGACCTGGTGCACGATGAATGCCAGCGTGCCCAGGAACACCAGCACCGCGACCAGCGCGACACCGATCAGCACGAAGGGATTGGTCTTCTCGTGCTGGCCGCGCGCATCGCGCGGCGCGACGCCGAAGAAGCCCCACAGCACGGTCTTGACCTGGCGGAACACGTTCACTCCTCTTCCTCCTCGAACTAGCGCACCCGCTGCACGTCGAACGCCGACACGGGCGGGGCCGCATTGCCCCAGGACTGTCGCACGTAGGTGATCACCGCGGCGATGTCCTCGTCGCCCAGCACCTGGTGGAACGGCGGCATGCCGAACGGCCGCGGGTTGCCCGCGGTGCTGGGCGAAAAGCCGCCGTGGCGCACCAGCTGGATCAGGTTGTTCGGCGCCTCCAGCAGCACCGCACGGTTGCCGGCCAGCGCCGGATAGAGCGACGGCACGCCCTCCCCGCGCGCGCCGTGGCAGGTGGCGCACTGCTGGCCATAGACCTTGCCGCCGCGCTCCAGCACGTCGCTGGGCGCGCGCCGCGCGAGCAGCCGCGGCTCCTCGCGCACGGGGATCGCCGCCAGGTATTGCGCCATCGCGCCGAGGTCGTCGGCAGTGAGGTACTGGGTGCTCGTGAAAACGACCTCGGCCATCGGGCCGGACACCGTCGCGTGCGCGGACACGCCGTCCTTGAGCAGCTTGATGACTTCCTCGCGCGGCCAGCCCTGCACGCCCGCCTCCTTCGGCGTCGCGAGCGACGGCGCGTACCAGGTCTGGTCGGGCATCAGGCCGCCGGCGAATTCCGCGTTCACGCTGGTGGCGCCGAGCGCGTTGCGGCTGGAATGGCAGGCCGCGCAGTGCGCCAGCGCATCGACCAGGTACTTGCCGCGGTTCCACGCCACGTCCTGCTGCGGGTCGGCTTCGAACGCACCCGCGCGGAAGAACAGCGCGCGCCACACGGCCAAGGCCGCCTGCGTGCCGTAGGGGAACGGCAGCTGGTGCGCCTTGTTCGCCTGTTCGACGGGTTGGACGGTGCGCAGGTACGCATGGAGCGCGTCCGAATCCTCGCGCGTGACCTTGGTGTAGCTCGGGTACGGGAAGGCGGGGTACAGCAGGCGCCCGTCCTTCGCGCGGCCGTGGTGCATCGCGCGCCAGAACTCGGCGGCCGACCAGGTGCCGATGCCGGTCTTCGCAGCGGGCGTGATGTTGGGCGCGAAGACGGTGCCGAACGGCGTGTGCACGCCGCCGCCGCCGGCGAACTCGGCGCCGCCGACCGTGGTGTGGCAGCCCATGCAATTGCCCGCTCGCGCGAGGTACGCGCCGCGCTGCACCTGCTTCGCATCGGGCGGCGTCGTGGCAGCGGAGGAGCCATCCAGCGGCGCTTCGCCCCGCACGTTCGACCACGCGACCCAGCCGGCGAACAAGGCGAGCAGCAGCGCGACCAGCACGATCGCGCCAAGCAGCCAGCGCTGCCAGCGCGCGCGCTTCACGATGCCGGTGCTCATTGCAGGAAGCTCCCGCACGCGGTCGGCAGCGGCTGCGTCGACGGCGGCGCCGGCTTGGTGCCGGCGGGCAAGGTCTGCGCCGACAGCCAGCGCGCGACGACCGAGATCTCCTCGGGCGCCAGCGCCTTCGCGACGCCCGCCATGCAGTCGGGCGCCTTCGCGTGGCGCTGGCCGGTGCGCCACGCGCCCAGCTGCGAGTTGAGGTAGTCCGCCGGCAGCGTGAACAGGCCCGGCATCGCCGGCAGCATGCCCGCCATCTGCTGGCCGTGGCAGGCGACGCAGGCCGGGATGCCGCGCTGCGGCGCGCCGTCGAACACCAGCGCGCGCGCCGCGGCTTCTTCCTGCGGCGTGAGCTTGGAGACCTGCGCCGGCGGATACGGCACGTCCAGCCCGGCGAAGTAATTCGCGATCTCGTGCAGGTAATCGTCGGACAGGTTCTGCACCAGGTGGTTCATCGCGTCGTACTTGCGCAGCCCGGCCTGGAAGTTCTTCAGCTGGTTGTACAGGTAGCCCGCCGGCTTGCCCGCGATGCGCGGGAAGTAGCCCTGGTTGGTCGCGCGCCCTTCCTTGCCGTGGCAGACGACGCACGCCTGCATGCGTTGCGCCATCGTGTCCTGCACTTTCGGCTGCGCGGCCGGCGCGTCCTGCGCCCACGACGGATGCATCGCACCCAGGAGCACCGCGCCAACGGCAAGCAAGGATCGGAGTGGGAGGACGGATCGCATCACGCGTGACTGTGCCAGCAAACCAGATGCGGCAGTCGGCGCAGAAACAGGAAAAAACAGCGGATCAGATGGCCTGGAAGCGGGGCTTTCCATTCGGCCGGCATGCGAACAGTACAGTGGTCCCCGCCACGCCACCGCGACGGAACAGTGGCACCGCGCGCATCGCCATGAAACGCTACGAAGCACTCGCCGACGACATCGCCCACGGGATCGCCAGCGGCAGCCTGCGGCCGGGAGAGCGGCTGCCCTCGGTGCGCGAGACGAGCGCGAGCCGGGGCGTCAGCCCTTCCACCGTGTTCCAGGCGTACGACCTCCTGGAGGCCCGCGGCTTCGTCGAGGCACGGCCGCGCTCGGGCTACTTCGTGCGCGATCGCGCAGGCAGCCAGGCGGAGCCGGCGCTGTCGCACCCGATCGCCCGCGAGCAGGAGGTCGAAGTCTCCGACCTCGTCTTCCAGGTGCTCGGCCACGCGCGCGACCGCACGCTGGTGCCGCTCGGGTCGGCGTTCCCGGCCGCCTCGCTGTTCCCGCTGCCGAAGCTCGCGCTGGCGTTGGGCAAGGCGGCGCGCCAGCTCGATCCATGGAAGACGGTGGAAGACCTCGCCCCGGGGAGCGCGGCGCTGCGGCGCCAGGTCGGGCTGCGCTACCTGGCGATGGGCTGCCACGTCGACGCGCAGGAGATCGTCGTCACCAACGGCGCGATGGAGGCGCTGAACCTGTGCCTGGAAGCCGTGACGCGGCCCGGCGACCTGGTGGCGGTGGAGTCGCCGACGTTCTATGCGGCGCTGCAGGCGCTGGAGCGGCGCGGCCTGAAGGCGGTCGAAGTGGCGACGCATCCGCGCACGGGCGTGGACGTTCCTTCGCTCGCCGCCGTGCTCGGCCAGCATCCCGTGAAGGCCTGCTGGCTGATGCCCAACTTCCAGAACCCGCTGGGCAGCCTGATGCCCGACACGGCGAAGCACGCGCTGATCGACCTGCTGGCGGAGCACGACGTGCCCCTGATCGAGGACGACGTCTACGGCGAGCTGTACTTCGGCACGCAGAAGCCGCGGCCGGCCAAGGCCTGGGATCGCAAGGGGCTGGTGCTGCATTGCAGCTCCTTCTCCAAGACGCTTGCGCCCGGCTACCGCGTGGGCTGGACCGCGGCGGGGCGGTACGCGCAGTCGGTCGCACGGCGCAAGCTGATGGCGTCGCTGGCGACCTCGGTGCCGGTGCAGGAGGGCCTGGCCGAGTACCTGCAGCACGGCGGCTACGACCGCCACCTGCGGCAGCTGCGGCAGGCGCTGGCGACGCAGCGGCAACTGGTCGCGCGCGCGATCGCCAGGCACTTCCCCGAAGGGACCCGGGTGACGCAACCCGAGGGCGGCTACTTCCTGTGGGTGGAACTGCCGGACGGCGTCGACGCGCTGGAGCTGCACCGGCTGTCGCTGTCGCAGGACGTCAGCCTCGCCCCGGGCCACCTGTTCTCGGCCGACCACCGGTTCGCGAACCACGTGCGGATCAACTTCGGCCACCCGGGCGACCCGCGCGTGGAGGGGGCGATCAAGACCGTGGGCACGATCGCCCGCGCGCTGGCGCGGCAGCCTCAGGACGCGGCGTCGCGGCGCGGCACCTTGTAGCGCAGCTCCGCGAAGCCGCTGCCCACCTGCCGCACCGATTGCAACTGCAGCGGCGGTTGCGTCAGGCGGCGCGGGAACAGCGGCTTGCCGCAGCCGAGCGTGACCGAGCCGACCTGCACCAGGATCTCGTCGAGCAGGCCCGCATCGGCGAACTGGCCGGCGAGGTCGCCGCCGCCGACGATCCACAGGTTGCGGCCGGCCGCGGCCTGCAGCATCGCGGCGTGCACCGGGCGCACGTCGCCCTGCACGAAGCGCAGGTCGGCACCCGCGATGGCGGGCAGCGTGCGGTGCGTGAACACCCAGGTCGGCTGCGTGTAGGGCCACGCCGAACCCGTTTCCGCGGACACGCGGTCCGCGTGCCGCAGCATCCACTCGTACGTCGACGCGCCCATCGTGAGCGCACCGACCTCCTTGATGAACTGCGGGTAGCTGGTGTCGGCGACATTGCCCAGCGGGAACAACCAGTCGAGCGAGTCGTCCTCGGTGGCGATGAAGCCGTCGAGGCTCGTCGCGGTGAAGTACTGGGTCGCCATGGCAGCCTCCTGCGCTAGAACTTCACGTCGTACTGCACCGTGATCGGTGCGTGGTCCGAGAACCGCTCCTGCTTGTAGATCGCCTCGTCGCGCGCCAGCGTACCGACGCCGGGCGTGGCCAGGTGGTAATCGAGCCGCCAGCCCACGTTCTTCGCGTACGCCTGGCCGCGGTTGCTCCACCAGGTGTAGCTCTCCTCGGTGGCGTGCGGCTTCAGGTGGCGGTAGACGTCGACCACCTGGTGCTGGTCCAGCAACCGTGTCATCCACGCGCGTTCCTCGGGCAGGAAGCCGCTGTTCTTCTGGTTGGACTTCCAGTTCTTCAGGTCCTGTTCCTTGTGCGCGATGTTGATGTCGCCGCACAGGATGAACTCGCGCTCGGCCTTCAGCCGCAGCAGGTGCGGCTCGAATTCGGCGAGGAAGCGGAACTTGGCGGCCTGCCGGTCCTCGCCGGACGAGCCGCTGGGGAAGTAGGCGCTGATGATCGAGAACTTGCGCGCCGGCGTGTCGAAGCGCGCCTCGAGGTAGCGCCCCTCGGCGTCGAACTCGGTCGAGCCGAAACCGATGCGCACGTCGCTGGGCAGGCGCTTGCTGTACACGCCCACGCCCGAGTAGCCCTTCTTCTGCGCGAAGTGGAAGTAGCCCTTGAGGCCTGCGAGATCGTCGAAGCGGCCGCTCACGTCGTCGGCCTGGGCCTTGACCTCCTGCACGCAAATACAATCGGGCTGCGTCTTCGCGAGCCACGCCTCCACGCCCTTGCTGGCGGCCGAGCGGATGCCATTCAGGTTGAGGCTCGTGAGCTTGAACAAGGAATTTCCCATGGTGGCAGCGGTGGGCCAGGACGACCTGGCGCAGGAGTTCGTGCAGTTCGCACTGGAAGCGGGCGCCTTGCGGTTCGGCGAGTTCACAACCAAGGCAGGACGCCTCTCGCCGTACTTCTTCAACACCGGCCAGTTCGACGACGGCGTGAAACTCGGGCGGCTCGCGCAATTCTATGCACGCCGCCTGCTCGCGTCCGGCATCGAGTTCGACATGCTGTTCGGGCCTGCCTACAAAGGCATCACGCTGGCGGCGGCCGTGGCCATCGAACTGGCCCGCCTGGGCCGCAACGTGCCTTACGCCTACAACCGCAAGGAAGCCAAGGACCATGGCGAAGGCGGGACGCTGGTCGGCGCGCCGGTCCGCGGGCGGGTCGTGATCGTCGACGACGTCATCACCGACGGCGGGGCCAAGCGCGAAGCCCGCGACATCATCCTGGCCGCAGGCGCCCAGCCGGTGGCGGTGGCGATCTCCATGGACCGCCAGGAGAAAGCGACCAGCGAGGGGCGGGACGTGGACTACAGCGGCGTGCAGTTCGTCGAGCGCCAGCTGGGCCTGCAGGTGTGCACCATCGCGAAGCTCTCGGACCTGCTCCAGTACCTGCAGCACCAGGCCGGCGGCGCGCTGGGCGAACACCACGCCCGCGTGCTCGCGTACCGGGAACGTTACGGCGTCGCCTGAACTCCAACGCTGCATGAGCGCCATCCGGCCCGCGCTGGCCGCCTTCTGCTTCGCCTTCGCCGCCGGCCCGGCGTTCGCGCAGGCCGCGAGATCGTCGTCGCCCAGCATCTACGTGTGCGTGGACGCGAAGGGCCGCCGCATCACGTCGGACCGCCCGATCATGGAATGCCTCGATCGCGAGCAGAAGCAGTACGGCAGCGGCGGCACCGTCCAGGGCACGCTGCCGCCGTCGATGACGGCCGACGAGCGTGCCGCGGCGGAGGAGAAGGCCCGTCGCGACACCGAGGATCGCCAGCGCGTGGCCGAGACCAGGCGGCGCGACCGCCTGCTGGTGAACCGCTACCCCGACGAGGCCAGCCACGAGCGCGAACGCGCCGCGTCGCTCCAGCGGCTGGATGACGCCATCGCCAGCGGCGAACGCCGGCTGCTGGACCTGCAGCGCCAGCGCGAGGACCTGCTGGCGCAGCAGCAGGCGTCCGCGACCGACGTCATCAAGGCGCAACGCATCAAGCGCGCCCTGTCCCAGAACGAGGAGAGCGATGGGGCGTCACGCCGCCTGCTCGAAGCGCAGCGCGACGAGCGCCAGCGCATCGCCACCCGCTTCGACGAGGAGCGCGAGCGCCTGAAGGTCCTGTGGGCGCAACAGGTGCGGCCGGCGAAGGCAGCGGCGCCGAGGTCGTAGCCTTTGTCATTCCGGCGACGGCCGGAATCCATCGCGTCCCCGTGTCGAGGCCCCGGCCTTCGCCGGGATGGCGGGCCTCGGGCCTGCGGCCCTTCAGCCCGCCAGTTTCTTCCGCAGCAGTTCGTTCACCTGCTGCGGATTCGCCTTGCCCTTGGTCGCCTTCATCGCCTGGCCGACCAGGGCGTTGAACGCCTTCTCCTTGCCGGCCTTGAACTGGGCGACGTTGTCGGCGTTGGCGGCGAGGATGCCGTCGAGGATCTTCTCCAGCTCGCCGGTGTCGCTCATCTGCTTGAGGCCCCTGGCCTCGATCAGCGCGTCGACGTCCTGGCCTTCGCCCGACCACAGCGCGTCGAACACCTGCCGCGCGGCGTTGTTCGAGATCGTGCCGTCGGCGATCCGTCCGATCAACGTCGCGAGCGTGGCGGCCGGCACCGGCGCCTGCTCGATGCCGACTTCCTGCGCGTTCAGCCGGCGCGACACCTCGCCCATGATCCAGTTGCTCGCCAGCTTGGGCTGGCCGCTGGCCTTGGCGGCGGCCTCGAAGTAGGCGGCCATCGCCGGCGACTGCGTGAGCGTGGTGGCGTCGTACTCGGGCAGCGCGTAGTCGGCCACGAAGCGCTGCGCCATCGCGCGCGGCAGTTCCCGCATGCGCGAACGCACCTCGTCGACCCACGTCGACGCGATCACCAGCGGCGGCAGGTCCGGGTCAGGGAAGTAGCGGTAGTCGGCCGCGTCTTCCTTGGTGCGCATCGCACGCGTCTCGCCTGTGTCAGGGTCGAACAGCACGGTGGCCTGCTGGATGGCGCGTCCGTCCTCCAGCTCCTCGATCTGCCAGCGCATCTCGAAGTCGATCGCCTGCTGCATGAACTTGAAGCTGTTCAGGTTCTTGATCTCGCGGCGCGTGCCCAGCGGCCCGCCTGGGCGGCGCACCGACACGTTGGCGTCGCAGCGGAAGCTGCCTTCCTGCATGTTGCCGTCGCAGATGCCGATCCACGTCACGAGCTTGTGCAGCTCCTTCGCGTAGGCGACGGCTTCTTCCGTGCTGCGCATGTCCGGCTCGGTGACGATCTCCAGCAGCGGCGTGCCGGCGCGATTGAGGTCGATGCCCGACTGGCCATGGAAGTCCTCGTGCAGCGACTTTCCCGCATCCTCCTCGAGGTGCGCGCGCACCAGGCGCACGGACTTCTTCTCGTCCCCAACATAGAACTCGACGCCACCGCCCTGCACCACCGGGATCTCGTACTGCGAGATCTGGTAGCCCTTGGGCAGGTCGGGATAGAAGTAGTTCTTGCGCGCGAACACGCTGCGCGGCGCGACGTTGGCACCCACGGCCAGGCCGAACTGGATGGCGCATTCGACCGCCGCGCGGTTCATCACCGGCAGCGTGCCGGGCAGCGCGACGTCCACGGCGCTGGCCTGCGTGTTCGGCTCGGCGCCGAACGCCGTCGAGGCGCGGCTGAAGATCTTCGACTGCGTCGCGAGTTGCGTGTGGGTCTCGAAGCCGATGACGACTTCCCAGCCGCGAACGAGCTTGTCGGTCATTGCCGGCCTCCCGACAGGCCGCCCTTAGGGAGGCCAGCCCCCTCGGGGGGCAGCGACGACACGAAGTGCGGAGCGTGGGGGCTCATCTGCTCCGGCTTGCGAAGGTGGAAGTCGGTCGCCTGCTGGAACCGGTGCGCCGCGTTGAGCAGGCGCGCTTCGTCGAAGTAGTTGCCCAGCAGCTGCAGGCCCACGGGCAGGCCACCTTCGCCGAAGCCACAGGGATGGCACAGGCCCGGCAGGCCGGCGAGCGAGCCGGGCAGCGTGAAGATGTCCGCGAGGTAGTTGGCCACCGGGTCGTCGCTCCTGGCGCCGAGCTTCCACGCCGTGGTCGGCGCCGCGGGGCCGGCGATGACGTCGCACTGCCGGAACGCCTGCTGGAAGTCGTCGGCGATCATGCGGCGGATCTTCTGCGCCTGCAGGTAGTAGGCGTCGTAGTAGCCGTGCGAGAGCACGTAGGTGCCGATCATGATGCGGCGCTTGACCTCGTCGCCGAAGCCTTCGGCGCGCGTCTTCTTGTACATGTCGACGAGGTCGCCGTACTGCTGGGCGCGGTGGCCGAACTTCACGCCGTCGAAGCGCGAGAGGTTGGACGATGCTTCGGCGGGCGCGATGATGTAGTAGACCGGGATCGACAGTTCGGTGCGCGGCAGCGAGATCTCGACCAGCCTCGCGCCGAGCTGCACGTACTGCTGCAGGGCGGCGTCGATCGCCGCGCGCACGTCGGCCGCGAGGCCGGCGCCGAAGAACTCCTTCGGCACGCCGATGCGCAGGCCTTCGATCGAGGTCGTGAGCGAACGGCTGAAGTCCTCGGCCGGGCGATCGAGCGACGTCGAATCGCGATCGGGGTCGGGGCCGCACATCGCCGAGAGAAGCAGTGCGCAGTCTTCCGCGCTGCGCGCCATCGGGCCGGCCTGGTCCAGGCTGGAGGCGAACGCGATCATCCCGTAGCGCGAGGCGCGCCCGTACGTCGGCTTGATGCCGGTGATGCCGCAGAACGAGGCCGGCTGGCGGATCGAGCCGCCGGTGTCGGTGCCCGTGGCCGCGGGCGCCAGGCGCGCCGCGACGGCCACCGCGCTGCCGCCCGAGGAGCCGCCCGGGATGCGCGTGGTGTCCCACGGGTTCTTCACCGCGCCGAACGCGGAGTTCTCGTTGGACGACCCCATCGCGAATTCGTCGCAATTGAGCTTGCCCAGGCTGACCATGCCGGCCTGCGCGAGCTTGTCGACCACCGTGGCGTCGAACGGCGAGCGGTAGCCGGCCAGCATCTTGGAGCCGGCGGTGCTGGGGAAGTCCTTGGTGACGAAGATGTCCTTGTGCGCGACCGGCACGCCCAGCAGCGGTGCGGCGTCGCCGTTCGCGATGCGGGCGTCGGCTTCGCGTGCCTGCGCCAGCGTGACGTCGTCGTCGATCGCGAGGTAGGCGCCCAAGGTGTCGGCATGGGCACGCGCCAGGAAGTGCTTCGCGACATCGACGGCCGAGACGTCCTTGGTCTTCAGCTGGCGCGCGAGGTCCGGGAGGGAGAGGTCGTGCAGGTCCGCCATCACGTCACTCGATCACTTTGGGGACCAGGAACAGCCCGCGTTCGACGGCCGGCGCGCTGCGCTGGTTGGCCTCGCGCTGGTTGGTCTCGCTGACGGTGTCCTCGCGCAGCCGCAATTGCACGTCGTCGATGGCGGCCACGGGGTGCGCGAGGGGCTCCAGGCCGGAGGTATCCACAGCCCGCATCGCTTCCACGATCGAGAAGAAGCCGTTGATCTGCGTCAGCATGCGCTCGCTCTCGGCCGGCTGCAGTTCCAGGCGGGCCAGGTGCTGCAGGCGACCGATGTCGTCGGGGGTCAGGGCCATGGTGGGAGAGGCGGCGAAACCAGTTGTAATCGCGACAGCGCGGGGCCGGTCGCGGATGAGTTATTCACAGGGGATCAGGTATTATCCCGCTTTGATGACGGCCCCTCTCCGGGGCCGCTTTCGCAGAAGAAGAGGAATCCCCCCCATGTTCGGAGCGTTCCGTCGGTTTGTCTCGACCGACCTGGCCATTGACCTGGGCACCGCCAATACGCTGATCTTCGTCCGGGACAAGGGGATCGTTCTCGACGAACCGTCCGTGGTGGCCATCCGCCACGAAGGCGGTCCGCAAGGCAAGAAGACCATCCAGGCCGTCGGCCACGAAGCCAAGGCCATGCTGGGCAAGGTCCCGGGGAACATCGAAGCCATCCGCCCGATGAAGGACGGGGTGATCGCGGACTTCACGATCACCGAGCAGATGCTCAAGCAGTTCATCAAGATGGTCCATCCGCGGGGCATCTTCAAGCCGAGCCCCCGGATCATCATCTGCGTGCCCTGCGGCTCCACCCAGGTCGAGCGCCGCGCCATCCGCGAATCGGCGCTCGGCGCCGGTGCCAGCGAGGTCTACCTCATCGAAGAACCCATGGCCGCCGCCATCGGCGCCGGCCTGCCGGTGTCCGAAGCGTCCGGCTCGATGGTCGTCGACATCGGCGGCGGCACCACCGAGGTGGGCGTCATCTCGCTGGGCGGCATGGTCTACAAGGGCAGCGTCCGCGTCGGCGGCGACCGCTTCGACGACGCCATCATCGGCTACATCCGCCGCAACTACGGCATGCTGATCGGCGAGCCCACCGCCGAAGCGATCAAGAAGAACATCGGCTCCGCCTTCCCCGGCAGCGAGGTGAAGGAGATCGAAGTCAAGGGCCGCAACCTCTCCGAAGGCGTGCCGCGCTCGTTCACCATCTCGTCCAACGAGATCCTGGAAGCGCTGACCGACCCCCTGAACAACATCGTGTCGGCCGTGAAGAACGCGCTGGAGAGCACGCCGCCCGAACTGGGCGCCGACATCGCCGAGCGCGGGATGATGCTCACCGGCGGCGGCGCGCTGCTGCGCGACCTGGACCGCCTGCTGGCCGAGGAGACCGGGCTGCCCGTGCTCGTCGCCGAGGACCCGCTGACGTGCGTCGTGCGCGGCTGCGGCATCGCCCTCGAGAGCATGGAGCGCCTGGGCTCGATCTTCACCAGCGAGTGAGCGCGCCGTGCCGTTAGGCACCCTCGACCGCACCCCTCCGCCCTTCTTCAAGCAGGGCCCCTCCGCGCTGTCCAAGCTGATGGTCTTCAGCGCGCTGGCGCTGTTCCTGATGGTGGCGGACACGCGTTTCAAGCTCACGCAGCCGCTGCGCGCGAGCGTCGCGACGGTGCTCTATCCCGTGCAGTGGGTCGCCCTGCAACCGGTGCTGGCACTGCGCAACGCCGGCGAGTACCTCGTCGACCTGCGCAACACCCAGCAAACCGAGGCCGCGGCGCGCGTGAAGCTCGCGCAGCAGTCGCTGCGCGCCAACCAGGTCGAGCAGCTGGAGCTGGAGAACTCCCGCCTTCGCAAGCTGCTGGACCTGCGCGGGCGGCTCGCCACCGAAGCGACGGCCGCCCAGGTGCTCTACGACGCGCAGGACCCGTACACGCGCAAGGTCGTCATCGACAAGGGCATGGCCGAGAGCGTGCTGGAAGGCTCGCCGGTCATCGATGAATCCGGCGTGCTGGGCCAGGTCACGCGCGTGCACCCGCTGGTGAGCGAGGTGACGCTGATCACCGACCGCGACCAGGCCATCCCCGTGCTGAACACGCGCACCGGTGCGCGCAGCGTCGCCTACGGCGAGCCCAGCGGCGCGCATGCGGGCGCGCTCGAACTGCGCTTCATGGCCGACAACGCCGACGTGCAGCCCGGCGACGTGCTCACCACCAGCGGCGTGGACGGCGTCTATCCCGCGGGCCTGCCGGTCGCCAAGGTCGCCAAGGTCGAGCGCCGCGCGGATTCCGCCTTCGCGCGCATCTGGTGCCAGCCGCAGGCGCTGGTCGACGGCGCGCGGCACGTGATGGTGCTCAAGCCGGTGCAGGCCCAGATCCCGCCGCGGCCGCCGGTCGAGGCGCCCACGCCGCAGCCGCGCGTGAAGAAGGGCGTGGGAGGGCCGGCGCCATGAGAGTCGACGGGCCGCCCCTAGACTCGAAGGCCCCCTCCGGGGGCAGCGCAGTACACGCAGTGACAAGCGTGGGGGTCCTATGATCATGCGTCCTGGGCAGCAGTTGCTGCTGCCGGCGAACCCGTTCTTCATCTGGTTCAGCCTGCTGTGCGCGCTGCTGCTGAACATGCTGCCGTTCGGCCGCGTCGCGTGGATGCCGGACATCCTGGCGATCACGCTGGTGTTCTGGAGCGTGCACCAGCCGCTGCGCGTGGGCATCGGCGCCGCGTTCCTGTTCGGCATCTGCATGGACGTGCACCAGGCGTCGCTGCTCGGGCAGCATGCGCTGGCGTACACCGCCCTGACCTTCTTCGCCATCACCATCCACCGGCGGCTCCTGTGGTTCACGGTGCCGTCGCAGGCGGTTCAGGTGCTGCCGCTGTTCCTGGCCGCGCATGCCATCGAGCTGGCCATCCGCATGATTGCCGGCGGCATCTTCCCCGGCACGTCGCTGCTGCTCGCGCCCGTGATCGAAGCCGCGCTTTGGCCGGTCGTGACGGTCGCGCTGCTGGCGCCGCAGCGCCGCGCGCCCGATCCGGACGAAAATCGGCCGCTCTAGCGAGCCCCGCCCATGACCGAACTGCGCAACGTCGAAGCCGATCTCTCGCGCTTCCGCGCACGGGTGCTCGCGGCCAGCCTCGTGGTGCTGGTGTGCTTCCTGCTGCTGGCGGCGCGGCTGGTGTGGCTGCAGGTGTTCCGCCACGAGGACCTGAGCGAGCAGGCGGAGAACAACCGCACGTCCATCGTCCCGATCGTGCCCAACCGCGGCCTGATCACGGATCGCAACGGCATCGTGCTGGCCACCAACTACTCGGCCTACACGCTCGAGATCATGCCGACGCGGCTGTCGCAAAGCCTGGACCGCACGATCGACCAGCTCGCCGAGGTCGTCGACATCCAGCCGCGCGACCGCCGCCGCTTCAAGAAGCTGCTGGAGGAGACCAAGGGCTTCGAGTCGTTGCCGATCCGCACCAAGCTCACCGACGAGGAAGTGGCGAAGTTCGCCGCGCAGCGCTATCGCTTCCCCGGCGTGGACATCAAGGCGCGCCTGTTCCGCAGCTACCCGTACGGCGAGCTCGCCAGCCACGTGATCGGCTACATCGGCCGCATCAACCAGGCCGAGAAGCAGCAGCAGGAGGACTGGCCCGAGGAGGACCAGGCCAACTACCGCGGCACCGAGTACATCGGCAAGCTGGGCGTCGAGCACAGCTACGAACGGCAGCTGCACGGGGTGACCGGCGTCGAGCAGGTCGAGACCTCGGCCGGCGGGCGCGCGGTGCGCAAGCTCGCCAGCAGCTCGGCGACGCCGGGCAACACGCTGAAGCTGTCGATCGACATCCGCCTGCAGAAGCTGGTGGAAGACCTGTACGGCAACCGGCGCGGCGCGCTGGTGGCGTTGGACCCGCGCACGGGCGAGGTGCTGGCCTTCGTCTCCAAGCCGACCTTCGATCCCAACCTGTTCGTCGACGGCATCGACACCGACAACTGGCAGGCGCTCAACGAGTCCATCGACAAGCCGCTGCTCAATCGCGCGCTGCGCGGCACCTACCCGCCCGGCTCCACCTTCAAGCCGTTCATGGCGCTCGCGGCGCTCGAGACCGGCAAGCGCCGCCCCGAGCAGGCGATCAGCGACCCGGGTCACTTCTGGTTCGGCGGCCACAAGTTCCGCGACGACAAGCCGGAAGGCCACGGCACGGTGGACATGTACAAGTCGATCGTCCAGTCCTGCGACACCTACTACTACCTGCTGGCCAACGACATGGGCGTGGACCTGATGCACGACACGCTCAGCCACTACGGCTTCGGCGAATACACCGGCATCGACATCGCCGGCGAGGCGCGCGGCCTGCTGCCGTCCACGGCGTGGAAGCGCAAGGCCTACAAGAAGCCCGAGCAGCAGCGCTGGTACGCGGGCGAGACGATCTCGCTGGGCATCGGCCAGGGCTACAACAACTTCACCGTGCTGCAGATCGCCAACGCGACGGCCACCATCGCGAACAACGGCGTGCGCATGAAGCCGCACCTGGTGCGCGAGATCGTCGACGTCGGCACCAAGCAGGCGGAGGCCGTCGCGCCGGTCGAAGCGGACCCGCTGCGCGTCAAGCCGGAGAACCTGGCGGTGATCCGCAAGGCGCTGGTGGGCGTGAACATCGAGGGCACCGGCGCGTCGGCGTTCCGCGGCGCGGCCTACACCAGCGGCGGCAAGACCGGCACGGCGCAGGTGATCACGATCGCGCAGGGCGCGAAGTACAACGCCTCGCAGCTGGACGAGCGCCACCGCGACCACGCGCTGTACATGGCGTACGCGCCGGCGGACAACCCGCAGATCGCGCTGGCGCTGGTGGTGGAGAACGCCGGCTTCGGCGGCGCCAACTCGGCGCCGATCGCGCGCCGGGTGTTCGACTACTGGCTGCAGGGCCTGTACCCGAACGACGAGGACATCGCCCTGGTGCAGAAGGGCCAGGCGCAGGCGCCGGTGGGCAAGCCGCGGCCGGCGTCGGAGGTCGGTTGGCCGCCGGGAACCGGCAACGTGCCCGTCGCGCAGGCGCCGGCGGCCGCGGCGTCATCGGCCGCCAGCGCGCCCGTGCAGGCAACCACGTCGCTGCCCGCCGCGAGCGCGGTGCCGGTGCGGGCCGCAGCGCGCTAGCGCGAGCCGCGCGCGGGGTCGCCGCGCATCAGCCCTGGCCGCCCAGCACGCTGCCGAACAGCTGCCACTGCTTGCCGTCGAACTTGGACAGCTGCGCCTGGTCGACCGGCGCGTGGTCGGACGGGCTGGTGTTCATCGCGATGCCCGGCAGCAGCAGGCCGGACTTGAAGTTCTTGATGCTCTCGGCCTGTTTCTTGATGTTCTCGCGCGAGATGTCGTTGCCGCACTGCTTGAGCACCTGCACCATCAGTTCGGCGGCGAGCACGCCGTAGATGTTGCTGGCGTCGGCCGGGTTGCCGTCGCGGTAGTACTTGCCCATGAAGCCGCGCCACTGCAGCATGGCCGGGTCGTCCTTCCACTGCGGGTCGTTGGCGTCCTTGTAGTACTGCACCGTGATCAGGCCGACCGACTTGTCCAGGCCCGCGGGCGTGAGCACCGAGCCGACCGAGGCGCCGACGTTGTTGATGAACTGCAGCGGCTTCCAGCCCACGTCGGCCACCTTGCGGATCGACTGCGCGGCGAACTTGGGCGTCGTGATGTTGATGAAGGTGTCGGCACCGGACGCCTTGAGCGACAGGATCTGCGAGTCGACCGTGGGATCGGTCACCTCGTAGGTCTGCTCGGCGACGATCATCTTGGCCTTGTCGCCCGTGAGCACGCGCTTGACGCCGGCCAGCACGTCCTTGCCGTAGTCGTCGTTCTGGTAAAGGATCGCGATCTTCGCGTTCGGCTTTTCCTTGAGGATGTAGCGCGCGTAGATCTCGCCCTCGGTCTGGTAGCTCAGGTTGAAGCCGAAGGTCCAGGGGAAGCCTTTCGGGTCGTTCCACTTGGTGGCGCCAGTGGCGACGAACAGGTGCGGCACCTTCTTGGCGTTGACGTACTTGTGGATCGCCGAGTTGCTGGGCGTGCCCAGCGTCTGGAACAGCGCCAGCACCTCGTCCTGCTCGACCAGCTTGCGCACCTGCTCGACGGCTTTCGGCGGCGAGTAGCCGTCGTCGACGGACAGCAGGTTGACCATGCGGCCGTTGATCCCGCCGTTGTCGTTGACCATCTTGAAGTAGGCCTGCTGCACCTTGCCGATGGTGCCGTAGGCGCTGGCCGGGCCGCTGTACGGCATGGTCTGGCCCAGCTTGATCTCGCCCTTGGACTGCGCGAACACGAGCGACGGCAGGGCGCTGCTGGCGGCGGCGCCGATCAGGACCGAGCGGCGGGAAATGCGGTTGCGTGTCATCGATCTCTCCTTCAGTGGGAACGGCGGCGGGTGTCCCACCGGTGGCGCAGCAGGCGGACGAGGCCCGCGACGCCGGTGGGCATGAGGTACATGAGGCCGATCAGGAACACGCCGTAGAGGGCCCACGGCGCGGCCTTGGAGATCTGGTCGGCGATGTTGGGAATGAACTGGATGAACAGCGCGCCGTAGAACGCGCCGGAAATCGAGGCCAGCCCGCCCACGACCACGCCGACCAGCAGCGTGATGGACAGGAAGATGGCGAACGAATCGGGCGACGCGAACTGCACCGCGATGGCCGACAGCGCGCCGGCGATGCCGGTGTACAGCGCCGACACGCCGAAGGTGGTGGACTTGTACAGCGCGGTGTTGATGCCCATGGCCTTGGCTGCCGTCGGCTGGTCACGGATGGCGACCAGCGCGCGGCCGACGCGGCCGCGCAGCAGGTTCCAGCCGGCCACGAAGAGCACGACGACCCAGAACAGCGTGAAGAAGTACAGCCACTGGTCCTGCGACAACGGGACGCCTTCCGGCGCATCGGGCTTGACGATCACCACGCCCATCGCGCCGCCGGTCCAGTGCTCGAAGGCCTTGTACTTGAGGATCTGCGGCATGGCGACGCCGAGCGCGAACGTCGCGAGCGCGAGGTACAGCCCTTCGAGCCGCAACGCCGGCAGCCCGAACAGGAAACCCGCGACGAAGCACACGAGCCCCGCGACGGGAATGGTCGCCCAGTACGGCCACCCGGCCTTGTCCATCAGGATCGCCGCGGCGTAGGCGCCGATGGCGAAGAACGCGCCGTGGCCCAGCGAGATCTGGCCGTTGTAGCCGGTGAGCATGTTCAGCCCGAGGATGGCGATCGCATACGCGAGCGCCAGCGTGAGCTGGAACACGCGGTAGTTGCCCAGCACGAAGGGCAGCACGCACGCCACCACCAGCAGCACGGCCAGGCCGATCCACTGCTTGCGGCCCAGCGCCTGGCGCGGCTTGGAGGCAGGTTGGTCGAGGACGGCAGCCATGCGTCAGACCCTCGCCACGTGGACTTGGCCGAACAGTCCCGAAGGCCGCACGACCAGCACCGCCACGATGATCACCAGCGCGACGGACAGCTTCAGCTCGGTGCCGAGCACCATGCCCACCAGGTTCTCCAGCACGCCGACCAGGAAGCCGCCGAGCACCGCGCCGCCGGGGCTGTCGATGCCGCCCAGCAGCGCTCCCGCAAACGCATAGAGCAGGATGCCGCCCATCATGTTCGGCTCCAGGAACACGATCGGCGCCACCATCATCCCGGCGACGGCGCCGATGGCCGACGCCAGCCCCCAGCCGAGCGCGAGCATCCAGCCCACGCGCACGCCGACCAGCCGCGACGACACCGGGTTCTGCGCCGCGGCGCGCATCGCGAGGCCCAGCGGCGTGAAGCGGAAGAACACGAACACCAGCACCAGCACGCCCAGCGTCACCAGCATCGAGCCCAGCTCATGCCCCGACAGCAGGCCGCCGGCGACCAGATCGGACGGGAACGGGCTCGGGAACGGCTTGATGGTGTACGAGTAGATCCAGCCGGCCAGGCTGTTGAAGATCACCAGCAGGCCGATGAAGACGATCACCACCGACAGCACCGAGCCGTTTTCCACCGGCCGCACGACCACGCGCTCGATCACGACGCCGGCGGCGAACGCGATCAGCACCGTGAGCGCGAACGCAACCCAGTACGGCAGGCCGGACTGCATCAGGGTCCACGACAGGTAGGTCGCGAACATCGCGAGCTCGCCCTGCGCGAAGTTCACCAGGTGCGTGGCCTGGTAGATCATGACCAGCGCGAGCGCGACGCTCGCGTAGATGCCGCCGGTCGCGAGGCCGGAGAGCACCTGGTGCAGCAACAGGTCCAAGGGCGCGGCTCCTTCAGTAACCCAGGTACGAGCGGCGGATCGACTCGTCGTTGCGGATGGACTCGGCGCTGCCGGAGATGACCACCCGGCCGGTCTCCAGCAGGTAGGCGTGGTCGGCCAGCTTGAGCGCGAGCGCGGCGTTCTGCTCCACCAGCAGCATGCTGGTGCGCTGCGACTTGTTGATCTCGCCGAAGATCTCGAACAGCTCCTGCACGATGCGGGGCGCCAGGCCGAACGACGGCTCGTCCAGCAAGAGCAGCCTGGGGCGCAGCATCAGCGCGCGCGACACCGCCAGCATCTGCTGCTCGCCGCCCGAGAGCGTGCCGGCCTGCTGCTTGAGCCGCTCTCGCAAGCGCGGGAACCACTGCAGCAGCCGCTCGCGGTCCTCGCCCACCTGCTCCTTGTCCTTGCGCGTGTACGCGCCCAGCCGCAGGTTCTCGTCCACCGTGAGGTTCATGAACGTGCCGCGGCCATCGGGCACGTGCGCGACGCCGGCGCGCACGATGGCCTCGGTGGCCTTGCCGTCGATTCGCTCGCCGCCCAGCCACACCTCGCCTTGCGTGCGCACCATCGCGCACACCGCGCGCAGCGTGGTGGTCTTGCCGGCGCCGTTGGCGCCCAGGATGGTGGTGATGCCGCCTTCGCGCACCTCGAAGTCGATGCCGTGCAGCACGCGCGTCGGCCCGTACTGCGCATGCAGCCCCTTCACTTGCAGCAAGGGAGTGCTCATGCTTCGGCCCCCAGATAGGCGCGCACGACGTCCGGGTGCGCCTGCACCTCCGCGGGCGTGCCGTCGGCGATCTTGCGGCCGAAGTCGAGGGCGACGACCTGGTCGGAGACGCGCATCACGAGATTCATGTGGTGCTCGACCAGCAGGATGGTCAGGCGCAGTTCGGACTGGATGCGGCGCAGCAGCTGCCGCAGGCCGTCGACCTCTTCGTGGTTCAGGCCGCCGGCGGGTTCGTCGAGCAGCAGCAGCTTGGGCTCGCTCATCAGGGCCCGCGCGAACTCGACGCGCTTGGCGGTGCCGAACGGCAGGTCGGACACGGGGCGCTGCGCGACGTCCTGCAGGTCCAGCAGGGCCATCAGGCGCTCGGCCTGGTCGGACAGCCGGTGCTCCTCGCGCCGCACGGCGGGCAGGCGCAGCGCGTTGGCCAGGAAGCCGCTGCCGGTGCGGCAATGGCCGCCCACCATCACGTTGTCGCGCACGCTCATCGTGCGGAACAGCGCCAGGTTCTGGAACGTGCGCCCGATGCCCAACGCGGCGATGCGGTGCGCCGGCGACTGCTCCAGCGGCGTGCCTTCGAACAGGATGCTGCCTTCGGTGGGCACGTACAGGCGCGACAGGCAATTGAACAGCGTGGTCTTGCCCGCGCCGTTGGGACCGATGAGGCCGGTGATGGCGCCGCGCGCGATGGCGAACGACACGCCGTCCAGCGCGGTGATGCCGCCGAAGCGGACGGTCACGCCGCGCACGTCGAGCAGGGGCAGGGAAGGATCTTGGACGGCCATCGCGTGGATGGCGCTTTATCGCCGCGCGGCGCGTCGCGCGAACTTGGGACTTACCCGGCGGGGGGTCGCACGCGCGACGACTCAGCCGACCGCCGCGAGCAGCCAGGACGCCACCGCAGCGGGCATCCAGCGCACGTGCGTGGGCCAGGGACCCGAGGGAAATCCCACGTGCCCGCCCTGGATGGGTTGCCACAAATGCACTTGCGGGCCGACCTCGTCCTCGCGGGGCAGGCTCGAGGCCGGCACGAATGGATCGTTGCGCGCGTTGAGCACGAGCGCGGGAATGCGGATGCGGGCGAGGTGCGGCTTGGCCGAGGCGCGGACCCAGTAGTCCTCGGTGTCGCGAAAGCCGTGCAGCGGCGCGGTGAACACGTTGTCGAACTCGTAGAGGTCGCGCGCGGCCAGCAGCGCCTCGCGGTCGAACAGGCCCGGATGCTGCGCGAGCTTGCGCAGCGCCTTGGGCCGCATCGTGCGCAGGAACATCGTCGTGTAGACCAGCCGGTTGAAGCCGCGGCCGATCGCGTGGCCGCCGGCGCGCAAGTCGATCGGCGAGCACACGGACGCGACGGCGTCGGCGTGGCGCGCGGCCACCTCGCCGTGCTCGCCCGCCCAGCGCATCAGCGCGTTGCCGCCCAGCGAGATGCCGACGGCAAGCAACCGGCCTGCGTGCTGCTCGCGCAGGCGCGCCAGGATCCAGCCGATCTCCTCGTGGTCGCCCGAGTGGTACGCGCGCGGGCCGTGGTTGAGCTCGCCGCTGCAGCCGCGGAAGTGCGGCACGACGTAGCGCAGGCCGTGTTCGCGCGCGACGTCCGCGAACGCTTCCGCATAGTGGCTGCGCGAGGACCCTTCGAGGCCGTGGAAGAGGACGAGCAGCGGCGCCCCGGGCGGCACGACGTGCTCGCTCCAGTCGAGGTCGATGAAGTCGCCGTCCGGCGTCGTCCAGCGCTCGCGGCGGTAGCTGGGTGCCAAGCCTTCGGTGCGGCGCGCGTACAGCGCCGGCCAGATCGTCTGCAGGTTGCCACCGGGCAGCCACCACGGCGCCGCGTACGCGGGCGCGGCCCCACGCATCAGTGCAGCACCGACGGCGTGTCCGAGACCTCCTGGATCTCGCTGGCCGTCCCCGGGCTCGCGTGGTGCGCGACGAGGCGCCAGCCCTGCGCGGTCTTGTGCCACACGTTGGTCGCGATGACCCACGCGACACGCGGGCCCTGCGGCGTCAGCACCTCGACCTTCTCCAGCAGGCTGTGCACGCAGCAGCCAAGCGACTCGACCTTGCGCACGCGCTCGGGCCAGGCGCGGATGCTGCCGTTGGCGAACATCGCCTCGAAGGTCGCGCGGATCGCCGTCGGGCCGACGACGCGCGGCCCGCCCGGATGGATGCAGACGATGTCGTCCTCGTCGGCCCAGCAGGCCATCAGCTTGTCGATGTCGGCGTTCTGCAGCGCTTCGTAGAAGGCCGCTTCCACCTCGTCGGCGTGGCCCTCGAGATTGGCCGCCTGGAGCTTGGACTTGCGCATGGCCGTGATTTAACCCGATCCCGCCTGCAGCCACTTCCGGACGGCGTCGCGCACGTCGCCCTGCGCGGCCGACCAGACGAACTCCGAGGCCGCCACGTGGATGCCCGCCGGCGCGAGCTGCAGCGCATGCGACACGAACTCCGCGATGCGCGGCGAGCGCACCGGCTGCTCGCGGTCCGGCACCATGAAGCGCGTGATCGACAGCATCCACCGGGCCAGGCCCGGCAGCAGGCCCGGGACGCCGTCGGACTTGGGCTTCTGCGCCGAGCGCACGATGAGCAGGCGGTCGAAGCCACACGCCGCGACCGCATGCTCGTCGAGGCTGGCCAGCCCGCGCTTGAGCGACTCGGGCAGGCGCCCTTGCGCATGGGGCAGGACGATCGCCAGCGTGGTGACGCCACTGCGCCGCATCCAGCGCGCCAGCGCGGGCAGTTGCTGCGGCGCCGGTGTCCACAAGGCACGCTCGCGTTCGTAGAACAGGCGCGGCGGTTCGAACAGCACGACGCCGACATCGGCCGAACCGGCGGGCCACGCGTCGGGATCGTCGGACGGAACCAGCGTCGCCCCGACCGCGCGCACGCCGGTGGTGATCGGCTCGCGCGCCAGCACCTGCGTGGTCGCGTAGTGCTGCAGGCCGACGAGGCGCCGCAGCACCTCCGTGCCGAGCACGCCCGTCGCGCCCGCCACCAGCAGCCGCGGCCGCGCGGGCCGCTCGTCGCGCGGGCCGCGCGCCGCGGCGTGCAGGGCTTGAATCGGCCCGTCACGCATCCCATCTATGCTACCGTCGCCCACCCTTGCCCAAGGAGCCTTCGAGATGATCCGACGCTGGTTCGCCCTCCTCGCCGCCGCCCTCGCGCTGTCGACGCTGTCGGGCTGCGGCTACAACGACTTCCAGCGCCTGGACGAGCAGACGCGTTCGGCCTGGGCCGAGGTGCTGAACCAGTACCAGCGGCGGGCCGACCTCGTGCCCAACCTCGTCGCCACCGTGAAGGGCGAAGCCAACTTCGAGCAGGAAACGCTCACCCGGGTCGTCGAGGCACGCGCGAAGGCGACGTCGGTGCAGGTGACGCCCCAGACGATCGACAACCCGGCCGCGTTCCAGAAGTTCCAGCAGGCACAGGGCGAGCTGTCCAGCGCGCTCAGCCGCCTGCTCGTGGTCAGCGAACGCTACCCGGACCTGAAGGCCAACCAGGGCTTCCGCGACCTGCGCGTGCAGCTCGAAGGCACCGAGAACCGCATCACCGTCGCGCGCAACCGCTACATCCAGTCGGTGCAGGAGTACAACGTGCTCGCGCGCAGCTTCCCGAGCAACCTCACCGCCATGGTGTTCGGCTACGAGCCCAAGCCCAACTTCACGGTGCAGAACGAGGCCCAGATCTCCACGCCGCCGACCGTCGACTTCGGCGCCGGCAGCGCCAGCCAGCCGAAGAAGTGACGCTGCTGCGGCTGCTCGCGCTCGCGTGGGCGCTGCTCGCAGGCAGCGTCTTCGCCCAGGGCGTGCAGCCCGTGCCGGCGCTCACGGCGCGGGTGGTCGACCAGACCGGCACGCTCGACGACATCCAGCGCACCGGCCTCGAGCAGAAGCTCGCGGACTTCGAGCGCACCAAGGGCACGCAGGTCGTGGTGCTGCTGGTGCGCACCACGCAGCCCGAGGACATCTCCAGCTACGCCAACCGCGTGGCCAACGAGTGGAAGATCGGCCGCAAGCAGGTCGGCGACGGCGTGGTCGTGATCGTCGCCAAGGACGACCGCAAGGTGCGCATCGAGGTGGCCAAGTCGCTCGAAGGCGCGGTGCCGGACCTCGCGGCGCGGCAGATCATCGACGACGCGATGACGCCGCGCTTCCGCCAGGGCGACTTCGCCGGTGGCCTGCAGGCCGCGCTCGACCAGCTGTTCGCGCGCATCAGCGGCGAGCAACTGCCCGTGCCGCCGCAGCGCACCTGGCACGACGGCGATGCACGCGGGAATGCGGACGGCGTCGACTGGTGGGACTCGGCCATCTTCCTGTTCTTCGCGGTGCCGATCGGCAGCGCGGTGCTGCGCCGCATGTTCGGCCGGCCGCTCGGCACGCTGCTCACCGGCGGCGGCGTCGGTGCGCTCGCCTGGCTCTTCACGTCCAGCCTGCTGGTCGCCGGGGTCGCCGGCGTCATCGCCTTGTTCGTCGCGCTGTTCTCCGGCCTCGGCGGCGGCCGCCGTGGGGGCTGGTCCAGCGGACCCTACATCGGCGGCGGCTGGGGCGGAGGTGGCTTGGGTGGCGGTGGTGGATGGTCGGGCGGCGGCGGTGGCTTCAGCTCCGGCGGTGGCGGCGATTTCGGGGGCGGCGGCGCCTCGGGAGACTGGTGATGCTGCAACGGCTGCGACGCCTCGTTCGCCACCGCTGGCTCGACGATCGCGTGCAAGGCGCGATCCCGCAGGACCTGGTGCGGCGGCTCGCGGACCGCGTGGCCGCGAGCGAGCGCCGCCACACGGGCGAAGTGCGCATCTGCGTGGAGTCATCCCTGCCGACCAGCTACCTGTGGCGCGGCGCAACGGCGCGGCAACGAGCGATCACGATGTTCGGCAAGCTGCGCGTGTGGGACACCGAGCACAACAACGGCGTCCTCATCTACCTGCTGCTGGCCGAGCATGCGATCGAGATCGTGGCCGACCGCGGGCTCGCGCGCCGCGTCGATGCGCGCATCTGGGACGCGCTCGTGCGCCGCATGGGCGCGGCGTTCCGCGAAGGCCGCTACGAGGAGGGCCTCACGGATGCGCTGGCCGAAGTGTCGGCGCTGCTCGTGCAGCACTTCCCGGCCGAGCCAGGCAGCGTGCGGCCGAACGAATTGCCAGACGAACCCGTGCTCGGCTGAAGGCATTCGGCCTAGACTGGCGCATGGACAGCGAAGAACTCCTCGCCTTGGTCGGCGCCAGCATCGCGGTGGCTGCGGGCCTGGCGTTGCACTTCCGGCAACGCCCGACCTCCACGCGCCGCATGCTGCGGCGCGCGGCCGGCTTCGGCGCGCTGCTGGGCGCCGCGGCGCTCGCCCTGGCCGACTGACTTCAGCGATCGCCGGAGCGGATCTCGCCCTTGCGGTTCGCGTCCGCGGAATCCTTCAATCGCTGCTTGCGCGCCTCGCGCTTTTCCTCGCGCGAGTACTTCTGCGTGCTGCCGGTGTCCGGCCCTGCGCCGCTGGCTTCGGGCACGCTGCGCAATTCACCGGCCCTGTTCTCGCGCGAGAGTTCGGCCCGGCGTTCGCGCCGCGCCGCCTGCCGCTCGCTCTTCGTGCCGGTGGCGCCCGCCTTGCCGGCGGCCTTGGTGCCGGAAGGATCCTCCTTGGACTGCGCCATCGCGGGGCCGCAGGCGCCGGCGACGGCCAGTGCCAGGGCGAAAGTCAGGTGCTTCGTGTGCATGGGGCTCCTTTTGTGGTTGGGGGGCGGGATGCCCGGCACGGACGTGCCAGGGCGAGGAACCCGTCAGGCTAGCGATGCGCCTGCGCGGCAGTTTGTCGGACGGCGACGCATGTGCCCCCGAATGCGAAAAGGGCACCCGAAGGTGCCCTGTCCCGACGCTAGCGAGGTAGCGCGTCAGTTCTTCACGTCGCCATTGGGCTGCAGCAGGGCGATGGACACGTAGCTGCCGCCATGGCGGAAGTTCGGCTTGAAGTCGACCACGTAGCCGCCGGCGTCGTAGCGGCCTAGGCTGCTCAGCGCCTTGTGCAGCGAAGCACGCGTGACTTCCTTGCCCGAGCGGCGCATGCCTTCGACGAGCACCTTGGCGGCGATGCACGACTCGAGCGCCGTGACGGACATCGTCTCCTTCTGCCCGGACGACGTCCACGCTTCGCCGCACTCGCGCACGACGGTCACGCTGTTCGAGCGCGGGTTGGGCACCGTGAGCGACACCGACACCTTCGTGGCGTCCGGGCCGAGCGCCTTCGCCAGCTGCGACGCGCCGGCGAACGACAGGCTCGTGATCATCGACGCCCCGCCCGCGGCCTTCATCTTCTTGACCAGCTGCGCCGCCGGTGCGTACAGCGTGGTGATGACCAGCACGTTCGGCTTCGAGTCCATCACCGCCTTCACGTTCGCGTCGGTGACTTCGGCATTGCGCCTGATCGCCACCGACACCGGCGTGCGGTTGAACTTCTTCAGCACCGTGGCGACGGTCTCGAAGTTCTGCTTGCCCACCGGGTCGTCGTAGTGCAGCACCGTCACGCTGGTGCTGTCCAGGTTGCCCCAGAAGTTGATGATCTTCTCGATCTCGTCGGCGTAGGTCGCGCGGATCGTGTAGACGAAATCGTTCTGCTTGCGGATGGTGTCGGCGCCGGTGAACGGAGCGAAGAACGGCACCTTGCCCTCCTTCACCTTGGGCATGGCGGGAATGCTCAGCGTGGAGGACGCGTAGCCGAACAGCGCGACCGCGTTCTCGTCCTCGACCAGCTTGGCCGTGTTCTCGGCCGACAGCTTGGTGTCGTTGCGGTCGTCGAACGTGACCAGCTTGATCTTGTGGCCCGCGACACCGCCGTTGTCGTTGACCTTCTTGAAGTAGGCCAGCGCGCCGTTGCGGATGTCGTTGCCGAGTTCGGCGTTGCCGCCGGTCAGCGGTGCGGACTGGCCGACCACGATGTCGGCGCTGGCGAATGGCGTTGCCGCCGCGAACAGCACGGTGCAGAGCAGCTTGCGCATGGGGATGGTTCTCCTGGGATGCCCGGCTCGAAGGCGCGGGTCGACTGCGGAAGGATACGGCTGAGCCAGCGGCCGCGCAATGAAAAAAGCCCCGGGCCGGGCGGCGCGGGGCTTTCGCAACGGACCTGCGACGCAGGTCACTTCTTCTGGCGGTACTTGCGCAGGGCCGCGAGCTGCGCGGCCATGACGGCGAGCTCGGACTGCGCCTTCGCGATGTCCACTTCGCTCTTCGCGTTCTTCAGCGCTTCCTCGGCCGCGCGGCGCGCGTCCTCGGCCTTCTGCTCGTCGAGGTCCTTGCCGCGGATGGCGGTGTCGGACAGCACGGTCACGCGGTTCGGCTGCACCTCGAGGATGCCGCCCGCGACGAACACGAACTCCTCGCCGCCGTCGGCCTTCTCGATGCGCACCGAGCCGGGCCGCACGCGCGTGATCAGCGGCGTGTGGCGCGGGTAGATGCCCAGTTCGCCGGCTTCGCCGGGCAGGGCGACGAAGCGCGCCTCGCCCGAGAAGATCGACTCCTCGGCACTCACCACGTCGACTTGGATGGTGTGGGTGGGATCAGCCATGCCGGGGCCTTCAGGCCGCCATCTTCTTGGCCTTCTCGAAGGCCTCGTCGATGGTGCCGACCATGTAGAACGCCTGCTCCGGCAGGTGGTCGCACTCGCCGGCGACGATCATCTTGAAGCCGCGGATGGTCTCGGACAGCGGCACGTACTTGCCCGGCGAGCCGGTGAACACCTCGGCCACGTGGAACGGCTGCGACAGGAAGCGCTGGATCTTGCGGGCGCGGGCCACGGCCAGCTTGTCTTCCGGCGCGAGTTCGTCCATGCCCAGGATCGCGATGATGTCGCGCAGTTCCTTGTAGCGCTGCAGCGTCGACTGCACGGCACGCGTGGTCTCGTAGTGGTCCTGGCCCACGACGTTCGGGTCGACCTGGCGGGACGTGGAGTCCAGCGGGTCCACCGCGGGGTAGATGCCCAGCGAGGCGATGTCGCGCGACAGCACCACGGTGGCGTCCAGGTGGGCGAAGGTCGTGGCGGGCGACGGGTCGGTGAGGTCGTCCGCGGGGACGTAGACGGCCTGGATGGAGGTGATCGAGCCGACCTTGGTCGACGTGATGCGCTCCTGCAGGCGGCCCATTTCCTCGGCCAGCGTCGGCTGGTAGCCCACGGCGGACGGCATGCGGCCCAGCAGCGCGGACACTTCCGTGCCGGCCAGCGTGTAGCGGTAGATGTTGTCCACGAAGAACAGCACGTCGCGGCCTTCGTCGCGGAACGACTCGGCGATCGTCAGGCCGGTCAGCGCCACGCGCAGGCGGTTGCCCGGGGGCTCGTTCATCTGGCCGTACACCATGGCCACTTTCGACTCGCCCAGGTTGTCCAGGTTCACGACGCCCGAGTCGGCCATCTCGTGATAGAAGTCGTTGCCCTCGCGGGTGCGCTCACCCACGCCGGCGAACACCGACAGGCCCGAGTGCGCCTTGGCGATGTTGTTGATCAACTCCATCATGTTCACGGTCTTGCCGACGCCGGCGCCACCGAACAGGCCCACCTTGCCGCCCTTGGCGAACGGGCAGATCAGGTCGATCACCTTGATGCCGGTTTCCAGCAGCTCCTGCGACGGCGACAGCTCGTCGTACGCCGGGGCCTTGCGGTGGATCGAGGCGGTGAGCGACTGGTCCACCGGACCGCGCTCGTCGATCGGGTTGCCCAGCACGTCCATGATGCGGCCCAGCGTGGCCTTGCCCACCGGGACGGTGATGGCCGCGCCGGTGTTGTAGACCACCAGCCCGCGGCGCAGGCCGTCGGTGGAGCCCAGCGCGATGGTTCGCACCACGCCGTCACCCAGCTGCTGCTGCACTTCCAGCGTCAGCGCGGAGCCTTCCATCTTCAGCGCGTCGTACACGCGGGGCATCTGGTCCCGGGCGAATTCGACGTCGACGACGGCGCCGATGCACTGGACGATCTTTCCTTGGTTCTGAGCCATGTTCTTGCTCTCCGAAATTAAACCGCTGCGGCGCCCGACACGATCTCCGAAAGCTCTTTCGTGATCGCGGCCTGGCGCGTCTTGTTGTAGACCAGCTTGAGCTCGCCGATCAGGTTGCCGGCGTTGTCGGTCGCCGCCTTCATGGCGACCATGCGCGCCGACTGCTCGGAAGCCATGTTCTCCGCCACCGCCTGGTAGACCAGCGCCTCGACGTAGCGCACCAGCAGCTCGTCGATGACGGTCTGCGCGTCCGGCTCGTAGATGTAGTCCCAGCCGTGGTCGCCCGACGCGTGCGTCTCGGCGCGCATCTTCTCGGCCGACAGCGGCAGCAGCTGCTCGACGACCGGTTCCTGCTTCATCGTGTTGATGAACTTCGTGTAGCACAGGTACACGGCCGACAGCTTGCCCTCGGCGTACTGGTCCAGCAGCACCTTGACGGGGCCGATCAGGCGCTCGAGGTGCGGCGTGTCGCCCAGCTGCGTGACGTGCGAGACGACGCGCGCGCCGATGCGGTTCATGAAGCCCAGGCCCTTGTTGCCGATGGCAACGACCTGCGACTGCACGCCCTGGTCCTGCAGCTCGCGCAGCTTGCCGGTGACGGCGCGCAGCACGTTGGTGTTCAGGCCGCCGCACAGCCCCTTGTCGGTGGACACCACGATGAACCCGGCCGCCTTCATGTCGTTGTGCTTCATGAAGGCGTGCGTGTACTCGGGGTTGGCCTTTCCGAGGTTGGAGGCGATGTTGCGGACCTTCTCGCTGTACGGGCGCGCGGAGCGCATGCGCTCCTGCGCCTTGCGCATCTTGGAGGCGGCGACCATTTCCATGGCCTTGGTGATCTTCTTGGTGTTCTCCACCGACTTGATCTTGCCGCGAATCTCTTTGCCTGCAGCCATTGCTGTTCCTTAGGGACCGTCACGCCGGCGCGCAGGGCGCCGGCATGGGGCCGGTGTTTAGGCGAAGGTCTTCTTGAACGCTTCGATCGCGCTGGCCAGCTCGGCCTCGGACTCCTTGTCCATGGCCTTGTTGGTTTCCAGCTTCTGGACCAGGGCGGCGTGCTTGTCCTTCAGCCAGGCGTGCAGCCCGGATTCGAACGACAGCACCTTCTTGACGTCGAGGTCGTCGAAGTAGCCCTTGTTCACCGCGAACAGCGAGGCGGCCATCATCGAGATGGACAGCGGGCTGTACTGCGGCTGCTTGAGCAGTTCCGTCACGCGGGCGCCGCGATCCAGCTGCTTGCGCGTGGCTGCATCGAGGTCGGAAGCGAACTGCGCGAACGCGGCCAGCTCACGGTACTGCGCCAGGTCGGTCCGGATACCGCCGGACAGGCCCTTGATCAGCTTGGTCTGGGCGGCACCACCGACGCGCGACACCGAGATACCCGCGTTGATGGCGGGACGGATGCCGGCGTTGAACAGCGACGTTTCCAGGAAGATCTGGCCGTCGGTGATCGAGATCACGTTGGTCGGCACGAACGCGGACACGTCGCCGGCCTGCGTCTCGATGATCGGCAGCGCGGTCAGCGAGCCGGTCTTGCCCTTGACTTCACCCTTGGTGAAGGCTTCCACGTAGTCGGCGTTCACGCGCGCGGCGCGCTCCAGCAGGCGGCTGTGGAGATAGAACACGTCGCCGGGATAGGCTTCGCGGCCCGGCGGACGGCGCAGCAGCAGCGAGACCTGGCGGTACGCGACGGCCTGCTTGGACAGGTCGTCATAGATGATCAGGGCGTCCTGGCCGCGGTCGCGGAAGTACTCGCCCATCGTGCAGCCGGAGTACGCCGAGACGTACTGCATGGCAGCCGATTCGGAGGCCGACGCGGCCACCACGATCGTGTACTCCATCGCGCCGTTGGCCTCGAGGGCGCGCACGATGTTCTTGATGGTCGACGCCTTCTGGCCGATGGCCACGTAGACGCAGACCATGTTCTGGCCCTTCTGGTTGATGATCGCGTCGACCGCCACCGCCGACTTGCCGGTCTGGCGGTCGCCGATGATCAGCTCGCGCTGGCCACGGCCGATCGGCACCATCGCGTCGATCGACTTCAGGCCGGTCTGCACCGGCTGGTCCACCGACTTGCGCGCGATCACGCCGGGCGCGACCTTCTCGATCACGTCGGTCAGCTTGGCGTTGATGGGACCCTTGCCGTCGATCGGCTGGCCCAGCGCGTTGACCACGCGGCCAATCAGTTCGGGGCCGACGGGCACTTCCAGGATGCGGCCCGTGCACTTGACGGTGTCGCCTTCCGAGATGTGCTCGTACTCGCCCAGGATCACGGCGCCGACGGAGTCGCGCTCGAGGTTCAGGGCCAGGCCGAACGTCGGCTGGCCGCTGGGGGTCGGCGGGAACTCCAGCATCTCGCCGGCCATCGCTTCGGACAGGCCGTGGATGCGGACGATGCCGTCGGTGACCGAGATCACCGTGCCCTGGTTGCGGATGTCGGCGCTGGCCGCGAGGCCCTCGATCCGGCTCTTGATCAGTTCGCTAATTTCTGCGGGATTGAGCTGCATGACTCGTTCCTTGTGTCCTTGTGGGAGCGGGGCGGCCTCAGGCCGTCAGCGCCAACTTCATTTGCTCGAGGCGGGCCTTCACCGAGGTGTCCAGCACCTCGTCGCCGACCACCACGCGGATGCCGCCGATCAGCGACTCGTCCTGCTGCACCGTGACATTGAGCTTGCGGCCGAAGCGCTTCTCCAGCGCCTGTGCCACGTCGCCCAGCTGGTCGGCGGCGATCGGGAACGCGCTGTAGACGATCGCATCGGACGCACCGCCCAGCGCGTTCTTCATCGCGCGGTACTGCGCGGCCACTTCGGGCAGCGCGACGAGGCGGTTGTTCTCGATCACCGTGCGCAGGAAGTTCTGGCCCACGGGCGGCAGAGCGCCGCGCTGGATCGACACGACAAGGTCGTAGACCTGCTGGTCGGTGACCTTGGGGTTGTCCGCGTACTGCTGCAGCTGCTCGTTGCCGGCGACGGCGGCGAGCGAATCGAGCCATTCCGAAGTGCCGTCCAGGTCCGACCGGGTGGACTTGAACAGCGCCTCGGCGTACGGGCGCGCAATGGTGGCGAGTTCGGCCATCGGTGCGTCCCTTACAGCTCGGCCTTCAGGCGGCCAAGCAGGTCGGCGTGCACGCCGGCGTTGACTTCCTTGCGCAGGATCTGCTCGGCGCCCTTGACCGCCAGCACGGCGACCTGGTCGCGCAGCTGCTCGCGGGCATGGATCGCCTGCTGGTCGGCCTCGGCCTTCGCGGCGGCGACGATCTTGGCGGCCTCGTCGCCGGCGCGGTGCTTGGCCTCGTCGACGATCGCCTGCGCGCGGCGCTCGGCGTCGGCCAGCAGCTGCGCGATCTGGTTGCGCGACTTGGCCAGCTCCTCGTCGACCTTCGCGTTCGCGGCGGCCAGCTCGGTCTTGGCGCGGTCGGCCGCGGCCAGGCCTTCGGCGATCTTCGCGGCCCGCTCGTCCAGCGCGGCGGCGATCGGCGGCCACACGTACTTCATCGTGAACCCGACCAGGATCAGGAACACGATGATCTGAATGATGAGGGTACCGGTGATGCTCACTTGGTCATCCTTGCTCCCGGCCGCGCACACGGCGTCCCGGGAGAGTGGTTGCAGGAAGGATGCTTACTTCGCCAGCTGGCCCAGGAACGGGTTGGCGGTGGCGAACCACAGCGCGATACCCGTGCCGATGATGAACGCGGCGTCGATCAGGCCGGCCAGCAGGAACATCTTGGTCTGCAGCTCGTTCATCAGCTCGGGCTGACGGGCGGCGGACTCGAGGTACTTGCTGCCCATCACGCCGATGCCGATGCAGGCGCCGATGGCACCCAGGCCGATGATCAGGCCGGCGGCGAGCGCGACGAAGCTGATGACTTGTTCCATTGAAATGCTCCTAAGGACTTGGTTGGGTTGGTGAAGGGAAAAGGGAAAGCGGTCAGTGCGCGTCGTGGGCCTGGCCGACGTAGACCAGCGTCAGCATCATGAAGACGAAGGCCTGCAGCACGATGATCAGGATGTGGAAGATCGCCCAGGCCGAGCCGGCGATGATGTGGCCGATGGCCAGCGCCAGCGAACCGCCGATGCCCAGCGAGCCGAACGCGCCGCCCATGAGGGCGATCAGCAGGAAGATCAGTTCGCCGGCGTACATGTTGCCGAACAGCCGCATGCCGTGCGAGACGGTCTTCGCGATGAACTCGATGATCTGCATCGCGAAGTTGAACGGGTACAGCGCCCAGTGGTTGCCGAACGGCGCGGTGAACAGCTCGTGCACCCAGCCGCCCACGCCCTTGACCTTCAGGTTGTAGAACAGGCAGACCAGCAGCACCGAGACCGACAGGCCCATCGAGATCGACAGGTCGGCGGTGGGCACCACGCGCATGAACGCGTGCTCCGGGTCGTGGCCGGCGGCGCCGTAGATCTGGGCCCAGATGGCGGGCACCAAGTCCACCGGCAGCAGGTCCATCGTGTTCATCAGGACGATCCAGATGAACACCGTCAGCGCCAGCGGGCAGACGAACTTGCGGCTGGTGGCGTTGTGCACGATGCCCTTGGCCTGCGAGTCGACCATCTCCACCAGGATTTCCACGGCGGCCTGGAAGCGGCCCGGCACGCCGGCGGTGGACTTGCGCGCCGCCTTCCACAGGAAGAAGCAGGTCACCACCCCCAGCAGGATCGCCCAGAACAGCGAGTCCCAGTTGAAGACGGTGAAGTCGACGACGTTGGCCGGCTTCTTGTTCTGCAGGAAGGTGAGGTGGTGGACGATGTACTCGCCAGCGGTGGGAGCGTGCTGAGCGGCGTTGTCTGCGGCGGCCATGTTCTGGTTCGTCTCTTCAGTTCTTCGTCGGGGGACGCTTGCGCGGTGCGAACGCGAGCGCCACCCAGTACACCTTCATCGCGAGCACCAGCCCCACCAGCAAGGCGGGCCAGCTGAGCTCACGCACCAGCCCTGGCGCGGCCACCAACATGGCCACCGTCAAGGCGATCTTGACCATCTCCCACACGAGGAACCCGAAGGCCGCCGTGCCGGCGTTGAGCGAGGAGAATCGGCCCGTGAGCCCCCGCGCGAACACCGCGGCGGGGATCATCACGGACAGCGCGCCGTAACCGGCGGACCATCCAGCGCTTGGCCTTCCGGTGGCGATCCAGGCCACGAGTGCCGCGACCAGGCCCACCACCGCCTGCCCCGCCACCACCCACCAGGGGGACACTGGCGGATGCTGTTCGCGCAGCCGGCGCGCCTGTTCGGCGTCCAGCTTCACGACCGGGGGCTGCTCGTCCTCGGACCAGTCAGGTGGGGGGGCGGTTGTTCTTCTGTCCACGGTGCCCCGGCCTCTGGCCCTGAAAAGTCACAAAGCCTCTCATTATAAGTAGAAACCCCCTCGTTCCAGCCACGTCGCGCACCAAAGCTCGACTTCAGCGCGCCGCGCATGCGCGTTTCGCACCACGGCCGAACAATCGGCCGCACCTGGACCGGCCGCCATGACGCCCCGCACGCTCTCGACCCTCGTGCTGCCCGCGGCACTGCTCGCCGGCTGTGCCGCCCCTGCGCCAGATGCCCCGGACTCGGGCAAGCCGCACCACACCCGGGCCGGCTTCCGCAACCCGGACGCCACCGGCCCGATCGACAAGCCGCTGTCCGCATTGCTGCGTTGGCGATACGCCGCACTGCGCGACGGGCTGCCGCCGCCGCCGGAGGCTCCGACGCCCCGCATCGCACCGGACCTGGCCGCGCTGCGCGCGAACACGTCGCCGGGCAAGCCCTCGGTCACGTGGATCGGCCACGCGAGCACGCTGGTGCAGTCCGGGGGCCTCAACATCCTCACCGACCCCGTCTTCAGCGAGCGCGCCTCGCCGGTGCAGTTCGCCGGCCCGAAACGGGCGCAGCCGCCGGGCATCGCGCTGGCCGACCTGCCGCCGATCGACCTGGTGCTGGTCTCGCACAACCACTACGACCACCTGGACCGCGAGAGCGTCGTCGAACTCGCGCGGCGCGGCGGCGAGCGCACGCTCTTCGTGGTGCCGCTGGGGCTGAAGGCCTGGATGGCGCGGCAGGGCATCACCAACGTGGTCGAACTGGACTGGTGGGACGTGCACACCGTGCGCGGCGTGCCGGTGCAGCTGGTGCCGGTGCAGCACTGGTCGGCGCGCACGCTGGGCGATCGCAACAGGACGCTGTGGGGCGGCTGGCTCGTGCGCGCGCCGGACCTGCACTGGTATTTCTCGGGCGACACCGGGTATGCCGGGCACTTCAGGCAGACGCGGGAGCGCAGCGGCCCGGTGGACCTGGCGCTGCTGGCGATCGGTGCGTACGAGCCGCGCTGGTTCATGAAGGAGCAGCACATGGATCCGGCGGAAGCCGTGCAGGCGCACAAGGACCTCGGCGCGCGGCAAAGCATCGGCATCCACTGGGGCACATTCGAGCTGACCGACGAGGCGCTGGACCAGCCCCCGCGCGACCTGGCGCGCGCCCGCGACGCCGCCGGTGTCGCGGCGCAGGACTTCGGTGTCATGGCCATCGGCCAGACGCGCTGGCTGCCGGCGCGCAACGCGCGACAATCGCTGCCATGACCGCCACCACCGACAAGCTCCAGCCGCTTCCTTGCTACCTGAACGGCGAATTCACCAACCTGCGCGAAGCGAAGGTGAGCGTGATGGACCGCGGCTTCATCTTCGGCGACGGCGTGTACGAAGTCGTGCCCGTCTACAACGGCAAGCCGTTCCGCTTCGACGAGCACCTGGCGCGCCTGGACCGCAGCCTGGCGGAGCTGCGCATGTCCAACCCGATGGCCAAGGGCGACTGGCGCGCTCTGGTCGAGCGCCTGGTCGGCGCCTATTCCCGGCACGCGGGCACCGCGGTGGCCGACACCAACCAGCTGGTCTACATCCAGATCACGCGCGGCGTCGCGATGCGCGACCACGTCATCCCCGTCGACGTCGAGCCCACCGTGTTCGCGCTCGCCAACCGCATGGCCCTGTACTCGCCCGAGGAGCGCGCCCGCGGCTTCGCGTGCGTGACGGCCGACGACTTCCGCTGGAAGAAGGCGCACGTCAAGAGCACCAGCCTCGTGGGGTCGGTGCTCGCGCGCCAGATGAGCGCCGACCAGGGCGCGATCGAGACCGTGATGTTCCGCGACGGCATGCTGTCCGAAGCGGCGGCGTCCAACGTGTGGGTGGTCAAGGACGGCAAGGTGTCCGGCTCGCCGCGCGACAACCTGGTGCTGGAAGGCATCCGCTACGGACTGATCGAGCAGCTGTGCCGCGAAGCTGGCGTGCCGTTCGAGCTGCGACGCATCCCGCGCGACGAGGTGCTGGCCGCCGATGAACTGCTGCTGTCGTCGGCCACCAAGGAAATCCTGCCGGTCGTCACGCTCGACGGCCAGCCGGTTGGAAACGGCCGGCCTGGCCCCATCTACGAGAAGCTGTATGCCGGCTACCAGCAAGCCAAGCAGCGCTCCTGATGACCCAAGCCCCGACTCCCACCCCCACCCCGGGCGACGATCCGCGCAAGGACTCGCTCATCGAATACCCGTCGCAATTCCCGATCAAGGTGATGGGCGCGAAGGTCGACGGCTTCGTGCACGCCGTCACCAGCATCGCCAAGCGCTTCGATCCCGGCTTCGATGCATCGACGGTCGAGCTGCGCGACAGCAAGGCCGGCAACTACCTGGGCATCACCATCACGGTGACGGCCACCAGCCGTGAGCAGCTCGACGAGCTGTACCGCACCCTGACCTCCCACCCGATGGTGAAGGTCGTCCTGTAGCGCGCATGCGCACGCAGGTGCTCGGGCGGGTCGACTACCTGCCCACCTACGAGGCGATGCGCGCGTTCACGGACGCGCGCAGCCCTGGCACCGACGACGAGCTCTGGCTGTGCGAGCACCCGCCCGTGTTCACGCAGGGCCTGGCCGGCAAGGCGGAACACGTGCTGGCGCCGGGCGACATCCCCGTGGTCGCCACCAACCGCGGCGGCCAGGTCACGTACCACGGGCCTGGCCAGGTGGTCGCCTACCCGCTCCTGGACTTGCACCGCCGCGGCTACTTCGTCAAGGAATACGTGTTCCGTCTCGAGGAAGCGGTGCTGCGCACGCTCGCCGAGTGCGGCGTCACCGGCCATCGCGTCACCGGCGCGCCGGGCATCTACGTGCGGCTGGACGATCCGTTCTCGCACCGGCGCCTCGATGCGCCCCCACCCCAGCCCTCCCCCGATGGGAGAGGGAGCAATGCGTTCGAGGGCTTGGGCAAGATCGCGGCGCTGGGCGTGAAGGTGAGCCGCCACTGCACCTACCACGGGCTGGCGCTGAACGTGGCGATGGACCTGCAACCCTTCTCGCGCATCCACCCCTGCGGCTATGCCGGGCTCGCGACGGTGGACCTTTCTACAATCGGCGTCTCCACCACCTGGGACGAAGCAGCGCAGCGGCTGGGACACCACCTGCACGCGTTGCTCACCTGACAGCACCATGAGCACCAGCCCCGTCGTCCGCGAGGCGCAGGACACCGCGACCTACGACGCCACCGCCAAGCAGAAGGCGGCCGCGAAGCTCTCGCGCATCCCGGTCAAGGTGGAACAGCACGAGATCCTGCGCAAGCCCGACTGGATCCGCGTGCGCGCCGGCTCGCCGACCACGCGCTTCTACGAGATCAAGCAGATCCTGCGCGAGCACAACCTGCACACGGTGTGCGAGGAAGCGTCCTGCCCCAACATCGGCGAGTGCTTCGGCAAGGGCACGGCCACGTTCATGATCATGGGCGACAAGTGCACGCGCCGCTGCCCGTTCTGCGACGTGGGCCACGGCCGCCCCAACCCGCTGGACGTGAGCGAGCCCGAGAACCTGGCCAAGACCATCGCGGCGCTGAAGCTGAAGTACGTCGTGATCACCAGCGTCGACCGCGATGACCTGCGCGACGGCGGTGCCGGCCACTTCGTCGAGTGCATCCGCAAGACGCGCGAGCTGTCGCCGCAGACCACCATCGAAGTACTGGTGCCGGACTTCCGCGGCCGCGACGACCGCGCGCTGGAGATCCTGAAGGCCGCGCCGCCGGACGTGATGAACCACAACCTGGAGACGATCCCGCGCCTGTACAAGCAGGCCCGGCCCGGCTCGGACTACCAGTTCAGCCTGAACCTGCTGAAGAAGTTCAAGGCGCTGTTTCCGCACATCCCGACCAAGAGCGGCCTGATGGTCGGCCTGGGCGAAGAGGACGACGAGATCCTCGAGGTCATGCGCGACATGCGCGCGCACGGCATCGACATGCTCACCATCGGCCAGTACCTCGCGCCGTCGACGTCGCACCTTCCCGTCAAACGCTACGTGCACCCGGAGACGTTCAAGATGTTCGAGGCCAAGGCCTACGAGATGGGCTTCACGCACGCGGCCGTCGGCGCCATGGTGCGTTCCAGCTACCACGCGGACCAGCAAGCCCACGCGGCCGGCGTCGGCACCGCCTGAGCGGCCGATGCAGGCCAACCTGCTCGCCCTGGGCGCGATCGCGCTGTGGGCCGGGTTGGCGGCGCTGGGCACGCAACTCGCCCACATCCCCCCGTTCCTGCTGACAGGGCTCGCGCTCGTGATCGGCAGCGTGCCCGCGTGGCCGCTGGTTCGCCACTGGCGCGTGCCGGCCTCGACGCTCGCGCTGGGCGTCTGCGGCTTGTTCGGCTACCACTTCCTGCTGTTCATCGCGTTGCGCTCGGCGCCCGCCGTCGAAGCGAACCTGGTGAACTACCTGTGGCCGCTGCTGATCGTGGTGCTCGCGCCCGTGCTGCTGCCGGGCATGCACCTGCGCGGCACGCACGTCGTCGGCGCCTTGCTCGGCTTCGCGGGGGCTGCCGTGGCGATCCTGGGAGCGCGCGATGCGAACAGCGCGGCGGGCTGGTCATGGGGCTACCTGCCCGCGTTGGGTGCCGCCGTCATGTGGTCGACGTACTCGCTGCTCACGCGCCGCGTGGCGGCGTTCCCGACAGCGGCGATCGGCCTGTTCGGCCTGGTGTCGGGCCTGCTCTCGCTGGCATGCCACGTCGCGCTCGAGCCGGCGGCGCAACTCGGCACACGCGACTGGCTGCTGCTGACCGTGATGGGCCTGGGCCCGCTCGGCGCGGCGTTCTTCCTGTGGGACGCGGCGCTCAAGCGCGGCGACCCGCGCCAGCTCGGCGTGCTGAGCTACATCACGCCGCTGGCGTCGACCGCGCTGCTGCTGGCCGTCACCGGGCGCGGCGTGAGCGCGTCGATCGGGCTAGCCACGGCGCTCATCGTCGGCGGCGCGGTGCTCGGCACGCGGCAGCGCGAGCCGGTCACCACTGCGGCTTGAGCCAGAAGCGCGCCGCGATGCCCTGGCCCGGCGCGAGCACGGCGCCGCCGAGATCGACAGTCGCGTAGCGGTCCTGCAAATTCAGCCAGTCGGTGCACTGGCTCACCGGTTCGGCGCAGAAGTAGTCGTAGCCGCGCTGGCGGTACAGCACGAAGAAGTCCAGCGGCGCCTCCGCCGTCATCACCAGGCTGCGCTCGGGGCCGTGGTCGCTGGCGGGCCAGTCGATGCGCGCCTCGCGCGACCAGCCGGTGAAGTTGTTGTCGGTGTGCAGCTGCGACAGGTCGGCGCCTTCGCGCAACTGGCGAACGACGGCGCTGCTCCCGTCGAGGCGCGTCGGCATCACCTCGTCGTCCGCTTCCCAGATCGCGCGCGTCTGCGTGGCCAGCCGCGTCCCTGGCTCATGCGGGAAGTACGGGTGGTGGCCGATGCCCACCGGCATCGGCACCGTGTCCTCGTTGCGCACGGCGATCGCGATCTCCAGCCGGTCGGGTGACAACACGTAAGCCTGGCGCGCCGAGAACGCCCACGGCCACGCAGGTCCCGCGGGCACTTCCAGCCGCAGGATCACTTCTGCCGCGGCCTCGACCTCGACGACCCAGGCCCGTTGCCACCCGATGCCGTGCAAGGGATGCGGGGAGTCCTCGGCCGGATGGTTGGGCGGCGCGTGCACGTCGCGGTCGCCGAAGTGCGCACGACCGCCACGGATGCGGTTGCAGTAGGGCACCAGCGGGAAGCTCGCCATCGCGAGCGGGTTGCGGTTGGCCAGGCCCTCGTCGCTCGCGGGGCGCAGCCAGTGCAGTTCGCGCGTGCGGCCGCCGTCCTTCCACTCGCGCGAAAAGCTGGCGAGCGAGCCGCCGACTTCCGGCGTGATGGCCGCGCGCAATTCGCCCGCCTGCAACTGCAGCAACGGGTGCGTGCCTTCGCGCAACGCGCGCGCCACTTCGATCGTCTCGTGCATCGGCGCATTCTTCCGCGGCCGACAGGAGCCGTGTGGCTCAGCGGGCATGCGAACCGGATTTCATCCGGCGCCGCGTGACCTATGCACTGCCGAGGCCACGCGCAGCCGTCCTACAGGGGGGTCCGCACCCCCGACCTAGAGTGGGCCGGCACCCCCGACCCCGAATGCGCAGTACCCCCGACGGAGACCACCCAACCGCAGGCGAACGAGCGAGACGCGTCGCGGTGGCGGCCTGGCACGGCGTCCGCGCCCACCCCGTCCTGCTGCTGTCGCTGCTGCCCATCGCAGCGCTGGTGCTGGCGGTCGCGTACGTGCTCGCCCTGGTGCCGCAGACCCCCGACGTGTCGGACATGCGCAAGGTGCGCGAGCAGCGCGCGAGCGTCGTGCTGTCCGCCGATGGCCAGACGCTCGCCGTGCTGCGGCGCGCCAACCGCGAGTGGGTGCCGCTGGCCTCGATCTCGCCTTCCGTCGTGCAAGCGCTGCTGGCCACCGAGGACCAGCGCTTCTACGACCACCACGGGCTCGACGTGCGCCGCACGATCGGCGCCGCGTGGGCCACGCTGCGCGGTCGCCTGCAGGGCGGCTCGACCATCACGCAGCAGCTGGCGCGCAACCTCTACCCCGAGGACATCGGCCGCGCGCCGACCGTCGAGCGCAAGGTGAAGGAAGCCATCACGGCGGTGAAGATCGAGAAGGCGTACTCGAAGGACGAGATCCTCGAGACCTACCTCAACACGGTGCCGTTCCTCTACAACGCGTACGGCATCGAGGCCGCGGCGCGCACCTACTACGGCCGCTCGGCCCGCGAGCTCGACGTGCTGCAGAGCGCCACGCTGGTCGGCATGCTCAAGGGCACCACCTACTACAACCCCGTGCTCAACCCGGAGCGCGCCCGCGCCCGGCGCAACACGGTGCTGGGCCAGCTCGCGCGCACCGGGCGCCTGGATGCCGAGCAGCTGGCGAGCCTGCGCCAGTCGCCGCTGCACCTGGACTTCGAGCAGCAGCAGGAAGACCTGGGTCCCGCGCCGCACTTCGTCGCGCAGGTGCGGCGCTGGCTGCTCGAGTGGGCCGACCGCAATGGTTACGACGTCTACTCCGACGGGCTGGTCGTGCGCACGACGCTGGACATGCGCGCGCAGCAGATGGCGACCCGGGCCGTGCAGGCGCAATCCGAGCGGCTGCAGAAGCAGGTCGACGCGATGTGGTCCGGCAAGCGCGGCTGGGCCGCGCAGCGGACGCTGGTCGACACCTTCATCCGCGAGAGCGAGGCGTTCCGCGCGGCCCGCGCGAAGGGCGAGGGCGAAGCAGAGGCGCTGGCCCGGCTGCGTGCCGACCCGGAGTTCATGCACGCCCTGCGCGAAGACAAGACGCGCATCCAGGCCGGCTTCGTCGCCATCGAGCCGGGCACCGGTTTCGTGCGCGCCTGGGTGGGCAGCCGCGACTTCGCGCTGGACCAGTTCGACCACGTCGCGCAGGCGCGCCGCCAGCCCGGCTCGACGTTCAAGCCCTTCGTGTACGCCACCGCGTTCCTGCAAGGCTCGCGGCCCGGCGACGTGCTGTTCGACGAGGTCACCGAGTACCAGGTGGGCCCGGGCGAGGTCTGGCGGCCCACCGACATCGGCGAGCCCACCGGCCAGCCCATGACGCTGCGCGACGCGCTCGCGCTGTCGAAGAACACGATCACGGCGCAGGTCACGCAGCAGGTCGGCCCTGCCAACGTCGCCGACGTCGCGCGCGCCATGGGCGTTCGCGACAGCAGGCTCACGCCGGTGATGTCGCTGGGCCTGGGCACGAGCCCGGTGACGCTGCGCGAAATCGTCAGCGCCTACGGCACCATCGCGAACAGCGGCCGCTACGTGCCGCCCATGTTCATCGCGCGGGTCGAGGACAAGAAGGGGCGCCTGCTGCAGGCGTTCGATCCCGCCGTCGCGGAACCCGTCCTGCCGACTGCGCCGAACGCCGTCTTGCTGGACGCGATGCGTGGCGTGATCGACCGCGGCACGGCCACCGCCGTCCGCACGCGCTACGGCCTGCAAGGCGACCTGGCCGGCAAGACCGGCACCACGCAGGACAACACCGACGGCTGGTTCGTGCTGATGCAGCCGCAACTGATCGCGGGCAGCTGGGTCGGCTTCAACGACAGCCGCCTCACGATGCAGGACGCGTGGGGACAGGGGGCACGTAGTGCGCTGCCCATGGTGGCCGAGTTCTACCGCGACGCGTTCAAGGCCAAGCTGCTCGACGCCAAGGCGAAGTTCCCGCGGCTGACGGACCCGGAGATCGCCGCCGAGATCGCGGCGTGGTGGGGAACGGTGACGCCGCAGGAGCCGCTGCAGGAAGTGGCCGCGCTGCCGGCGCTGGGCTCGCCGACGGTGGTCGAGCCGGTGATCGTGTCGCCGCCGACGTCGTCGGAGTTCTGGGCGCCCGGAACGCCGGACCCGAGCTGGCGAGCACCGCGCGCCCTGGTGGCGCCCTCGGTGCGCGAAGCCGCGCCACCCGTGGCCGCGATCGTGGTGCCGCCTGCCCCGGCGGCCCGCCCGGCGGAACGTGCCCTCGTGCGCGAAGCCAGTGGCGCCGGCCCGGCACCGCCGCCCGCCGTGCAGTTCGATCCGAACCGCACACGCGAAATCGGCTGGTAGCCCGCTAGCCGAGTAACTTGACCGGTTCCTCGGCTGCGAGCACGTCGCTCGCCCACGCGCGAAGGCGGCTGGTGTCGGCGCGCAGCACCTCCTGCTTGACCGCCAGCACCTGGGCCGGGTGCATGGAGAAGCTGCGCAGCCCCAGGCCGAGCAGCAGGCGCGTCATCTGCGTGTCGCCCGCCATCTCGCCGCACACGCTGACGCCCTTGCCCTGCGCATTGCACTCGGCGATGGTGTTGGCGACCAGTTGCAGCACCGCGGGATGCAGCGGGTCGTACAGGTGCGCGACCGATTCGTCGTCGCGGTCGATCGCCAGCGTGTACTGGATCAGGTCGTTGGTGCCGATCGACAGGAAGTCGAAGTACTTGAGGAAGGTGCGCAGCGTCAGGGCCGCGGCGGGGATCTCGATCATCGCGCCCAGTTGCACCGGCCCGTACGTGGTGCCGCGGTTGTCCAGCTCGGCGCGCGCGAAGTCGAGCAGCGACAGCGTCTGGCGGATCTCGCTGACGTGCGCCAGCATCGGCACCAGCAGGTTCACCTTGCCGTGCGCGGCCGCGCGCAGGATGGCGCGCAGTTGCGTGAGGAACATCGCGGGATCGGCGAGGCTCCAGCGGATGGCGCGCAGGCCCAGCGCGGGATTCAGGTGCGCCTCGTCGCGCTCGGTCTCGTCCAGCGGCTTGTCGGCGCCGACGTCGATGGTGCGGATGGTGACGGGCAGCCCCTGCATGCCGTCCACCGCGCGCCGGTAAGCCTCGTACTGCTCGTCCTCGCCGGGCAGGTCGCCCTTGCGGTTCATGAAGAGGAACTCGCTGCGAAACAGGCCGACGCCGACCGCGCCGGCCGCGACGGCCGCGGGCGCGTCTTCCGGCAGCTCGATGTTGGCGAGCAGCTCGATCTTCTGCCCATCGAGCGTGACGGCCGGCGTGTGCAGCAGGCGCGCGAGGCGTCCGCGCTCCAGCTCGGCCTGCCGCTGCTTGAAGCCGTATTCGGCCAGGATGATCGGCGACGGGTCGACGATCATCACGCCTTCGTCGCCGTCGACGATCACCCAGTCGTCCTGGCGCACCAGGTGGCTCGCGCTGCGGGCGCCGACCACGGCGGGGATGTCCATGCTGCGCGCCACGATCGCCGTGTGCGAGGTGCGGCCGCCGACGTCGGTGACGAAGCCGGCGAACACGCTCTGCTTGAACTGCAGCATGTCCGCGGGCGACAGGTCGTGCGCGATAAGCACCAGCGGCACGTCGACCGAGTCGTCGGCGAGCAGCTTGTCCTGCGACCGCGGCTGCGCGGGACGCCTGGACGGCACTGGCGAGGACACGCCCTTCATGTGGCGCAGGATGCGCTCGACCACCTGCTCGAGGTCGGCCTTGCGCTCGCGCAGGTACTCGTCCTCCATCTCGTCGAACTGGCGCGAGAGCTGCTCCAGCTGCGTGGTCAGCGCCCATTCGGCGTTGTAGAGGCGGTCGCTGATCCAGTGCTTGACGCCGGTTTCCAGCTCCTTGTCCTGCAGCAGCATCAGGTGCACGTCCAGCAGCGCCGACAGCTCGTGCGGCGCCTCCTTCGGGCCCATGCCGGCGATGGTCTGCTGCAGGCGCTGCACTTCCTCCACCACGGCGTCGCGCGCATCGCGCACGCGCGAGATCTCGGCGACGACCTGGCCGTGCTCGATGAAGTAGTGCGCGACGTCCACTCGCCCCGCCATGAGCACGGCCCGCCCGATGGCGATGCCGCGCGCGACGGGGAGGCCGTGGATGGAGAAGGTCATTGTTCCGCCGCACGGCCGCCCGAAGGCGGAACACGGCCCCCGAGGGGCTGAGGGCCGCGGCTCCAAACCTGCCTGCGCAGGCTTGGACGGCCCGAAGAGGCGCGGCCTGCAAGGCCAGCGAGCCACACGAAGTGGGGGAGCGTGGGGGCTGTCATTCGCCTTCCCCGAACCTGTCGTTGATCAGGGCGAGGATCGCGTCCATCGCTTCCTGCTCGCTCTTTCCGTCGGTCTCGACCACCACCTCGGCCCCGAGGCCGGCGGCGAGCATCATCACGCCCATGATGCTCTTGGCGTTCACGCGGCGTTCGCCGCGCGAGAGCCACACGTCGCAGGGATAGGCGGCGGCCAGCTTGGTGAGCTTGGCCGAGGCGCGGGCATGCAGGCCCAGCTTATTGCTGATGGTCGTGGTCGTCTTGATCATGCTTGCGGCGGGGCTGGTTCTGCGGCGCGGTGACGGCCACCTGCATCACGCCCTGCGTGCCGCCGATGACGGCGCGCGCCACCAGGGCATCGAGCGGTTCGTGGCGGTAGCTGACGCTGCGCAGGAGCATCGGCAGGTTCACGCCCGTGATCAGGCGGGAGGTGACGCCGTCGACCAGCTTCTGGGCGACATTGCCCGGCGTCGCCCCGAAGATGTCGGTGAGCACCAGGACGCCCTTCACCTGGGGGCCGCGCGAGAGTTGCTCCATCGCGATGCGCGCGGTGGCGAGCGTTTCCTCGGGCGAGAGATTGGGCTGGACGTCGATCGCAGCCACCATCGGTGCGCAGTCCGGGAACACGTGCAGCGCGCACTCGCGCAACGCGTGCGCCAGCGGGGCGTGGGCGATGATCAGGATGGCGTTCATCGGGCGGCGGGCTCTGCCGGATTATCCCGCGACCCCCTGAGAAACCACGCATAGGAGGCGACGATGCACACGAGGAAGACGGCAAAAGCGCCACGGAACGCATCCACTTCCGCCACGCCCAGGGCCTGGAAGCCGTCGACCAGCAGGCCGACGCCCCACTGCACCGTGAACACGCCGGCGAAGATCACGAGGTTGTAGGCCGACAGGGCGCGGCCGGCCAGCGCGGACGGGAAGGCCATGCCGACCGCCGGTTGCGCGAGCGAGACGAAGGTCGAGGTGACGCAGAACAGCGCCCACGACGCCGCCGCGGCGGCCGGCCCGGCGACGACGATGCCGGCCATCGTGGCCAGGCTCAGGGGCAGGCCCCAGGCGATCATCCGGTCGGTGCCCAGGCCGCGGCGCGCCAGCAGCGGGTTGAGCATCCCCCAGGTCCAGAACGTCACCAGCATGCTGATGTTGATCGCGAACAGGCCGGTCGCCGCCTGCAGCGGCTCCCAGCCCGAGACGCGGACCATCCACGGCCCCGCCCAGAGCGACTGCACGGCGATCATCCCGCCGTAGTGGAAGAAGCCGATCGGCGCCATGCGGCGGAAGTACGGATGGCGCCAGACCTGCGCGTAGCTGGGCGGCTCGCCGTGGTGCTCGCCGACCTCCCAGCCGGGCACGCGCCACGCGAGCACCAGCGAGGCGACGCCCAGCAGCACCGCCAGGCCGACGAAGATCGGCCTCCAGCCCATCACCGGCAGCAGCCACTGCACGGGCAGCGTCGAGGCGACCATGCCGAGCGATCCCGTCATCAGCATCCATGAGTTGGCGCGCAGCTGCCCCGGCCCGTCGAGCCAACGGCGGTACCCGGTCAGCGGCGCCATCAGGCACGCACTGACGCCGACGCCGCACAGCACGCGCGCGGCGAGCAGCGACCAGAACCCGTCCGCGGCCGCGAACGCCAGGCAGCCGCCGACGGCGATGGCGACGAAGGCCAGCACGACCTTCTTCGGCCCATGGTGGTCCAGCCAGGTGCCCAGCGGCAGTTGCGTGGCCGCGAAGCCGAAGAAGAAGCCGCCCGCCAGCAGGCCGAGGTCCTGCGCCGACAACGCGAATTCGGCGGTGAGCGTCGGCGCCAGCGTCGCCGTGACTGCCCGCAGGATGGCCGAGAAGAAGTAGCAGAACGCGAAGGCGAGGAAGACGACGACGGCGGTACGCCGCGAGAGCACGTTCATTCGAACTTCAATCCGTCGAAGAAGGGTTGCACCCACTCGGGCCTGGGCTGCGGTGCATAGACCACCGCCTGGAACACGTGCGTGCCGCGCGTGAAGTAGGCGATCTCGCCGCGCACCGGCGAACCGTCCGCGCGCTGCCCTTGGACCGAGACGCGCTGCGCGCCGGGCACCGGGGTCGAGCCCGCCGGCGCGAAGGGCCGCGCGTCGCCGGCGGTGCCATGCAGGTTCAGCAGGGTCGCCCGCTGCCACTGCTCCAGGACCACCGGCACGCGCGACGGATCTTCGGCATCGACCTGCAGCACGGCGAAGGTGGCGCCGCCGGCGTCGCAGCCGATGACGGCGAGGTCGACGTCGTGCCCGCCCAACGGCACGCGGCGGCTGCCCTTGTCGGGCTTGCAGGGCAGCAGGACCTTGAGCGGAGCGGGTTCGGCGCGGACTTCGCGCCAGTTGAAGGTGGGGCTGCAGGCGGACGCGGCGAGGGCAAGCAGCGCGGCCGCCGCTGGGGTGCGGCGCATCGCCGGATGATACGGGTCCGCGCCACAATGGCTGCATGAACGCACTCGACGGCATTCGTGTCCTGGACCTCTCCCGCGTGCTCGCCGGGCCCTGGTGCACGCAGACGCTCGCGGACCTCGGCGCCGACGTGATCAAGATCGAGCGGCCCGGCACCGGCGACGACACGCGGACGTGGGGGCCGCCCTTCCTGCAGGACACCGAGGGCCGCGACACGCGCGAGGCCGCCTACTACCTGGGCACCAACCGCAACAAGCGCTCGGTCACCTGCGACATCGCCCGCCCCGAAGGCCAGGCGCTCGTGCGCGAGCTCGCACGGCACTGCCACGTGTTCGTCGAGAACTTCAAGGTCGGCGACATGGCGCGCTACGGCCTCGACTACGCGTCGATCCGCGCCGTGAATCCCGCCATCGTCTACTGCAGCGTGACCGGCTTCGGCCAGACCGGCCCCTACCGTGAGCGCGCCGGCTACGACTACGCGGTGCAGGGCATGGGCGGTCTCATGAGCGTGACCGGCGAACGCGACGACCTGGGCGGCGGGCCGCAGAAGGTGGGCGTGGCGGTGGCCGACCTGTTCACCGGCTTGTACGCGTCGACCGCCATCCTGGCGGCTCTGCGTCACGCGGAGCGCACCGGCGAAGGCCAGGCCGTCGACATGGCGCTGCTGGACACCCAGGTCGCGATGCTGGCCAACCTGGGCGCCAACTACCTGGTGAGCGGCAAGGTGCCGGGCCGCGCCGGCAACGCACACCAGAACATCGTGCCGTACCAGGTGTTCGAGGTCGCACCGGCCGCCGACGACGCCAAGGACTTCGTGATCATCGCGGTCGGCAACGACGGCCAGTTCGCGAAGTATTGCGAGGTGGCCGGCCATCCGGAACTCGCGCAGGACCCCCGCTTCGCGCGCAACCAGGACCGCGTGCGCAATCGCGCCGTGCTGGTGCCGATGCTGGAGGAGATCATGAAGACGCGCGCCAAGGCCCAGTGGCTGCCGGCGCTCGAGGCCGCCAAGGTGCCGTGCGGCGCGATCAACAGCCTCGCGGAAGTGTTCGCCGACCCGCACGTGCGCGAGCGCGGCATGGTGACGCGCTGGGAGCACCCGCTCGGCGGCGAGGTCGACCTCGTGTCGAGCCCGCTGAAGCTGAGCGCGACGCCGGTGCGCCAGGACTTGCCGCCTCCGCTCCTGGGCCAGCACACCGACGACGTGCTGCGCGGCGTGCTCGGGTGGGACGCCGCGCGCATCGGCGAACTGCGGCAGAAGGAGGTGATCTGATGGCGGCCTTCGTCCTGGTGCATGGCGCCTGGCACGGCGCCTGGTGCTGGCAACGCGTGGTGCAGCGGCTGGCCGCTGACGGCCATCGCGTGCATGCCGTGACGCTCACCGGCGTTGGCGAACGCGCGCACCTGCTCGCCTCGACGATCACGCTGGAGACGCACATCGCGGACGTCGGCGGCGTGATCGAAGCCGAGGAGTTGCAGGACGTGGTGCTTGCGGTGCACTCGTATGCGGGGATGCTGGGCACCGCCATCGCCGACCGCATGGGCTCGCGGCTGCGGCACCTGGTGTACGTCGATGCGGTCGTGCCGCGCCCCGGCGAGAGCTGGAGCAGCACGCACGCGCGCACCGTGCGTGCAGCCCGCATGGCGGCCGCGGCCGCGTCGGCGGACTACGCGATCGCGGTGCCGGACCCGGACAACTACGGCCTCGGCGCGGACGACTACGCGTGGGTCAAGCGCCGCCTCACCCCGCACCCGGGCCACACGTACGAAGCGCCGCTGGACTTCGACCCGGCCCGCGTCGCCGCCGTGCCGCGCACCTTCGTCAGCTGCACCAGGCCGGCGCTGCCGACCATCGACGCGATCCGGCCGCGCATGGCCGACCCCGGCTTCTGGGGCGGGGCGTGGCGCTCCGGCGGCGGCGCCCAAGTGGTCGAGCTGCCCACCGGCCACGACCCGATGGTGAGCCTGCCCGCGGACCTGACCGACCTGCTGCTGCGCTGCGCTTGATGCGCCTCAAGGGCTTTGCCGGCCGCCTGCGGCGCGGCGGGTGCACGGCGCCTAAAATGCGGGCATGAAGAAGGTCCGGATCGGCGTCGTGGCGGCAGCCCTGGTGGCGGCGGCGGCGTTCACCCTCGTCGGCTGCAGCGCCAACACGGCGCCGCCTTCGACCTTCGTCCTGCTCGACGGCAGCAAGCAGAGCACGGCGGACCTCAAGGGCCGCGTCACGCTGGTGAACTTCTGGGCGACCAGCTGCACCACCTGCGTGGCGGAGATGCCCAGGATCGTCGCCACCTACGACAAGTACAAGGCGCGCGGCTTCGACACGCTGGCCGTGGCGATGAGCTACGACCCGCCCGCCTATGTCGTGAACTACACCGAGACGCGCAAGCTGCCGTTCAAGGTGGCGATCGACAACACCGGCGATGTCGCCAAGGCCTGGGGCGAGGTGCAGCTGACGCCCACGACCTACCTGGTGAACAAGAAGGGCGAGATCGTCAAGCGCTATGTCGGCGAGCCGGACTTCGGTGAGTTGCACGCGCTGATCGAGAAGCTGCTGGCCGAATCGGCATAAACCGCTTCGCTCCAACAGGAAACAAAGCCCCGAGCATCCGCTTCGTTCCAACACGAAACAAAGCCCCGCGTCGCGGGGCTTTGTTCTTCAGGAGCGCCTGCGGCGCGGGGTTCAGTCCTTGCGGAAGTTGTCGTGGCAGGCCTTGCAGCTGCCCGAGTTGGGGCCCCACGCGGCCTTGAGCTGGTCGAGGCTGCCCGACTTGGCGGCGGCGGACAGCTTCTGCATGTTGTCGACCAGGCGATCCTGGTGCTCCTTGAATTTGGCCTGCTCGGTCCAGATCTCCGGCTTCGCGCGCGTCTCGCCCTTGTCGGTGCCGGCGATGAAGCCGGCCCAGGGCAGCGTGGACGCGAGCGCCACCACGTCGCCGCTCTTGGCAGCCTGCGCCGCGTCGTAGGGCGCGCGGCCGTTGGCCATCGCGCCGAGGGTGCCGAAGTGCGCGGCCAGCACGGTGAGCGCGGAGCGGCGGTACTTGATCGCGTCCTCGGGCTTCTGGAAATTCTGCGCCGCGGCGGGTGCGGCGATAGCCAGGGCGAGGGCGAGCGATGCGAGCGTTCTCATTCGTTGTCTCCAGGTTTGGGGTCTCGGGCGGTTGCCGCCCGCGTTTGTAGCAGCAGTCTCCTCGTTCGCGCGGCCTCAGGGTATGTACCCGGGACCGGGCGAGTCGGGGATTGCCAGCACAATCGCAGGCAAGGAGATCAACGAACCCGATGGCCGCTTTCATCCGTGTCTGGGACCTTCCGACGCGCTTGTTCCACTGGGCGCTGGTCGCCTGCGTGATCGCGCTGGCGATCACGGGCTACGCGGACAACGCGCTGGAGTGGCATTCGCGTCTCGGCTACGCCGTCCTCGCGCTGCTGCTGTTTCGCATCGTCTGGGGCTTCGTCGGCGGTCGCTGGTCCCGCTTCGCTTCGTTCCTGTATGCGCCTGCCAGCGTCGTCGCGTACCTGCGCGGCCGCCCGCACCCGGACCACCTGGTCGGGCACAACCCGCTCGGCGCGGCCTCCGTCTTCGCCATGCTGCTGGTGCTGCTGGCGCAGGTCGGCACCGGGCTGGTGAGCGATGACGACAGCGCGTTCCAGGGTCCCTTGAACCGGTACGTGAGCAGCGCCAAGGGACTGGCAGCCACCTGGTACCACAAGCGAATCGGGCAATGGCTGCTGCTCGCGCTGGTGGTGCTGCACCTGGTGGCAGTCCTGTTCTACCTGGTGCGCAAGAAGGACGACCTGGTGCGGCCGATGGTGCTCGGCGACAAGCAGGTCCACGGACAGGCCGCGCCGTCGCGCGACGATGCCACGTCGCGAGCGCTCGCTTCCGTCGTGCTCGCCGCGTGCGGCGGGCTGGTCTGGTGGTTGGTGAAAAGCTGAGGTTGCGAGCCTCGGCCCAGTCGCTAAACTGGCCCTTCCCCCACTCCCCACGATCGCCTTGCCAACGGCAGAGTTACCCGTCTTGGACCTCGTCACACCCACCACGCACGAGGACATCCAGGCCGCCCGCCAGATCATCCAGGAATACGCCGACGGGCTCGGCGTGGACCTCGACTTCCAGGACATCGATGCCGAACTCGACGGCTTGCCCGGCGAGTACGCGGAGCCGCGCGGGGCGCTGGTCCTCGCGCGCGTCGAAGGGCAGGTGGCCGGCTGCGTCGCCCTGCGGCCGCTGGACACCAGTGACTACGCGAACGCGGCGGAGATGAAGCGGCTGTACGTGCGGCCGGCGTACCGCGGCCTGGGCCTGGGGCGCCAGCTGGCGGAAGCGGCGCTGGATGCGGCGCGGCGCGCCGGGTATGCGTGCGTGCTGCTGGACACGCTGGACGACATGGAATCGGCGCGCGCGTTGTACGAGGACCTGGGCTTCGAGCCCATCGATCCCTACTACCACAACCCCATCGCCGGGGCGCACTACCTCAAGGTCGCTCTCTGAGTGCGCGCGCCCCGCGGCGCGTCAGCCCTTGGCCTGCGCCAGCAGCGTGTCGGCGTCGCTGACCTCGAACTTGCCCGGCGCTTCCAGGTTGAGGGTCTGCACCTTGCCGTCCTTGACCAGCATCGAGTAGCGCGTGCTGCGCACGCCCATGCCGCGGCCGGTGAGGTCGAGCGTCAAGCCGGTGGCCTTGGCGAAGTCGGCGCTGCCGTCGGCGAGCATGCGCACCTTGGTGCCGGTCTTCTGGTCGCGCGCCCATGCGCCCATCACGAACGCGTCGTTGACGCTCACGCACCAGATCTCGTCGACGCCGGCCTTCTTCAGCTCGTCGTATTTCTGCACGTAGCCCGGCACATGCTTGGCCGAGCAGGTGGGCGTGAACGCGCCCGGCAGGCCGAACACCGCGACGGTCTTGCCCTTGGCGGCCTCGCCGACCTTGACCGGGTTCGGGCCGATGCTGCAGCCGTTGCCTTCGACTTCCGAATACTCCTGCAGGGTGACGTCGGGCAGGCTGTCTCCAACCTTGATCATGGTGCGCTCCTCGTGTGGACGAAAAAAAACCGACCCACATTGTGGGCCGGTTTCGCAGGCGTTCGCCGGGACGGGGATTAGACCGTCGAGGCCTTCTCGACCAGGCGGGTCGCGACCCAGTTCTTGGTCCTGGAGATCGGGCGGGACTCGGTGATCTCGATCACGTCGCCCACATGGAACTCGCCCTTCTCGTCGTGCGCGTGGTACTTGCTCGACTTGGCGACGATCTTCCCGTACAGCTCGTGCTTGACGCGGCGTTCCACCAGAACGGTCACGGTCTTGGCGCGCTTGTCGCTCACGACCTTGCCGACCAGGGTGCGCTTGAGGGAGGTTTTTGCTTCCGTCATGTTCAGCTCCTGGGGTTACTTGGCGGGTTTGTCGGAGCCACCTTCGGTGGCGGCACGCTTTTGCGCCAGGATCGTCTTGGCGCGTGCGATGTCGCGGCGCGTGACGCGCAGCGAGCCGGTGTTGTTCAACTGTTGCGTGGCCTTCTGCATGCGCAGCCCGAAGTGGGCGCGCTGCAGGGACTTCACTTCCTCTTCGAGGGCGGCGGCGTCCTTCTGGCGCAAATCGGCGGCTTTGGTCATCTGTCTCTCCTCAGGCGCCGATCATGCGGGTCACGAACGTGGTGCGCAGCGGCAGCTTGGCGGCAGCCAGCTTGAACGCTTCGCGCGCGAGTTCCTCGGGCACGCCGACGATCTCGAACACGACCTTGCCCGGCTGGATCTCGGCCACGTAGTACTCCGGGTTGCCCTTGCCGTTGCCCATGCGCACTTCAGCAGGCTTCTGGGAGATCGGCTTGTCGGGGAACACGCGGATCCAGATGCGGCCGCCACGCTTGACGTGACGGGAGATCGCGCGACGCGCGGCCTCGATCTGGCGCGCCGTGAGGCGGCCGCGGTCGGTGCACTTCAGGCCGAAGTCGCCGAACGCCACGCTGTTGCCAGTGGTGGCGATGCCGGTGTTGCGGCCTTTTTGCTCTTTGCGGTATTTGCGGCGAGCGGGTTGCAGCATGTTTACTCTCCTTTGCCGTCGGCCGCGGGAGCGGCCGGCGCGGCGGCGACCTTGCGGGCCACGCGCTTAACGGCGGGTTTCGGCGCGTCGGCGCCTCCAGTGGCCTCTGCGGGCTTGTCGCTGCCGTCGGCAGGCGCGGCGTTGGTGGTGCCGGCACCGGCGCCACCACGGGGACCGCGCGAGGGCGGGCCGCGGCGATCGCCGCCGGGGCCGCCACGGCGGTCGCCGTCACGGCGCGGACCGCGCGGACCGCGACGCTCCTCGCCCTCGGGGCGCGGCGTGCTGTCCAGCGACGGCGCGTCGCTGCGGCCCAGCGTGTCGCCCTTGTAGACCCACACCTTGACGCCGATGACGCCGTAGGTGGTCTTGGCTTCGCTGAAGCCGTAGTCGATGTCGGCGCGCAGCGTGTGCAGCGGCACGCGGCCTTCGCGGTACCACTCGGTGCGCGCGATCTCGATGCCGTTCAGGCGGCCCGACGACATGATCTTGATGCCCTGGGCACCGAGGCGCATGGCGTTCTGCATGGCGCGCTTCATCGCGCGGCGGAACATGATGCGCTTCTCGAGCTGCTGGGTGATCGAGTCGGAGATCAGCTGGGCATCGACTTCGGGCTTGCGCACTTCCTCGATGTTCACCGCGACCGGCACGCCCAGGCGGGTGGCGAGTTCCTTCTTCAGGTTCTCGATGTCCTCGCCCTTCTTGCCGATCACGACGCCGGGACGCGCCGAGTAGATCGTGATGCGGGCGTTCTTCGCAGGACGCTCGATCAGCACGCGCGAGACCGCGGCGTTCTTCAGCTTGCTCTTGAGGTACTCGCGGACCTTGATGTCCTCGGCCAGCATGCCGGCGAAGTCACGGTTGTTCGCGTACCAGCGGCTCGCCCAGTTGCGGCTGACCGCCAGGCGGAAGCCGGTGGGGTGGATTTTCTGTCCCATATTCTTCCTGCCTTCAGTTGCCGACGGTCACGTACACGTGGCACGTGGGCTTGCTGATGCGGTTGCCGCGGCCCTTGGCGCGCGCCGTGAAGCGCTTGAGCGTCGCGCCCTGCTCCACGTAGATGGTCTTGACCTTCAGCTCGTCGATGTCGGCGCCGTCGTTGTGCTCGGCGTTCGCGATCGCGGACTCCAGCACCTTCTTGACGATGCCGGCGGCCTTCTTCTCGGTGAATTCCAGGATGTTCAGCGCCTGGTCCACCTTCTTGCCGCGGATCAGGTCGGCCACCAGCCGGCCCTTGTCGACGGACAGGCGGACGCCACGGAGGACTGCACGGGTTTCCATGTCTGCTCCTTATTTCTTCTGGACTTTCTTGTCCGCGGGGTGACCCTTGAAGGTGCGCGTCAGGGCGAATTCGCCCAGCTTGTGGCCCACCATCTGGTCGGTGATGTAGACCGGCACGTGCTGCTTGCCGTTGTGCACGGCGATGGTCAGCCCGATGAAATCGGGCAGGATCATCGAGCGGCGCGACCAGGTCTTGATCGGCTTCTTGTCCTTGGCGGACACGGCCTTGTCGACCTTGGCCACCAGGTGGTGGTCCACAAACGGACCCTTCTTGAGAGAACGCGTCATCTGTGCGACCCCTGGTTATTTCTTGCGACGCGAGACGATGAACGTCTGCGTGCGCTTGTTGTTACGCGTGCGGTAACCCTTGGTCAGGTTGCCCCACGGATCCACCGGCGGCTTGCCCGTGCCGGTGCGGCCTTCGCCGCCGCCGTGCGGGTGGTCGATCGGGTTCATCGCGACGCCGCGCACCGTCGGGCGGATGCCCATGTGGCGCTTGACGCCGGCCTTGCCGAGCTGGCGCAGGCTGTGTTCCTCGTTGGCCACTTCGCCGATGGTGGCGCGGCACTCGATGTGGACCTTGCGGACCTCACCGGAGCGCATGCGGACCTGGGCGTAGGTGCCTTCGCGGGCCAGCAGCGTCGCCGAGGTGCCCGCCGACCGCGCGATCTGCGCGCCCTTGCCGGGCTGCAGTTCGATGCAGTGGATGGTCGAGCCCACCGGGATGTTGCGGATCGGCAGCGTGTTGCCGACGCGGATCGGTGCTTCCGAGCCGCTCACCAGCTGCGCGCCGACATCCAGCCCGCGCGGGGCGATGATGTAGCGGCGCTCGCCGTCGGCGTAGCACACCAGCGCGATGTGCGCCGTGCGGTTCGGGTCGTACTCGACGCGCTCCACCTTGGCCGGGATGCCGTCCTTGTTGCGACGGAAATCGACCACGCGGTAGTGGTGCTTGTGGCCACCGCCCTTGTGGCGGGTGGTGATGTGGCCGTTGTTGTTGCGGCCGGCCTTCTGGAACTGCGGCTCCAGCAGGGGCGCATACGCCTCACCCTTGTACAGGTGATCGCGCGTGACCTTGACCACGGCACGCTGGCCGGGCGAGGTCGGTTTCATCTTGACGACTGCCATTACGCGGCCTCCCCGGAGAGGTTCAGTTCCTGGCCTTCCTTGAGCGTCACGTAGGCCTTGCGAACGTTGTCGCGGCGGCCCACCGAGCGCCCGAAGCGCTTGGTCTTGCCCTTGGTGTTGACCACGGAGACGCCCTTGACTTCGACCTTGAACATCAGTTCGACGGCGGCCTTGATCTCGGGCTTGGTGGCATCCTGCAGCACCTTGAAGGTGACGGCATTGCTCTTGTCCGCGACGTGGGTGGCCTTCTCCGAGACGATCGGGGCGACCAGCACCTGCATCAGGCGGCCTTCGTCGAACTTGCGTTCGGCGGGGGTGGGGTTCACACGGCTCATGCGAACATCTCCTTGAGCTTGTCCATGGCGGCCTTCGTGACCAGCACCTTCTTGTAGTGCACCAGGGACAGCGGATCGGCGTAACGCGGCTCGACGACGAGCACGTTGGCCAGGTTGCGCGAAGCCAGGTACAGGTTCTCGTCGACTTCGTCGGCGATCACCAGCACCGATTCAAGGTTCATCGCCTTGAACTTGGCGGCCAGCTGCTTGGTCTTGGGCGAATCGACCTTGATGGAGTCCACCACGGCGATGCGGCCTTCGCGGGCCAGCTGGGAGAAGATGGACGCCATGCCGGCGCGGTACATCTTCTTGTTGATCTTCTGGGTGAAGTTCTCGTCCGGGCTGTTCGGGAAGATGCGGCCACCGCCACGCCACAGCGGCGAGGACGTCATGCCGGCGCGGGCGCGGCCCGTGCCCTTCTGCTTGAACGGCTTCTTGGTCGAGTGCTTGACCATCTCGCGGTCCTTCTGGGCGCGCGTGCCCTGGCGGGCATTGGCCTGGAAGGCGACGACGATCTGGTGCACCAGGTCTTCGTTGTATTCACGACCGAACACGGTCTCGGGCGCGTCGACCTTCGACGCGGCCTGGCCCTGCTCGTTCAGGAGTTCGAGCTGCATCACTTCCCTCCCTTGGCAGCGGCGGCGGGCTTGGCCTTGACGGCCGGGCGCACGGTGACGAAGCCACCCTTGGAGCCGGGGACCGCACCCTTGATCAGGAGCAGGCCGCGGGACTCGTCCACACGGATGACGTCCAGGTTCTGGGTGGTGGTGGTCACGTCGCCCAGGTGGCCGGACATGCGCTTGCCCGGGAACACGCGGCCCGGGTCCTGCGCCATCGAGATCGAGCCCGGCACGTTGTGCGAACGGCTGTTGCCGTGCGACGCGCGCTGCGAGCTGAAGTTGTGGCGCTTGATGGTGCCGGCAAAGCCCTTGCCGATCGAGGTGCCCTGCACGTCGACCTTCTGGCCCACGGCGAACAGCTCGGCCACCGGCAGGGTGGCGCCCGCGGCGTACTTGCCGGCGGTTTCGGCCGTCACGCGGAATTCCTGGATGATTTCACCGGCTTCGGCGCCCGCCTTGGCGAGGTGGCCGGCGACGGGCTTGGACACGCGCGAGGTCTTGCGCTTGCCGAACGTGACCTGCAGGGCCACGTAGCCGTCGTTGTCCTGGGTCTTGACCTGGGTGACTCGGTTGCCCGACACGTCCACCACCGTGACCGGGACTGCGTCCCCGTCATCGGTGAACAGGCGCATCATGCCCACCTTGCGGCCCAGCAACCCGAGGGAGTTGCTCTGACTCATGTTGTTCGCTCCGTTGCCCCCGCCGCAGCCGCTGCAATTGGCTTCTGCGTTTGACCGCCGGCAGGCCGAAGGTCGAGGGAAGGTTGATGATCGCTGCAGGCCTTGCGGCCATGACAGCACATGCCCGATTCGGGCAAGCCGGGGATTATAGCCCGCCTGCGCATCTCCTGCCAAGGGGCGATGCGAGCGGGGGCGGCTGGGGGCGCTGCCTCGACAATGCCGGGCTTTGCCACAGCCTCCCGGCCCCATGACGCCTTACTTCCTGCCCCGCCTGGGCGCGGTCGCCCTCGCGGCGCTTCTCGCCGCCTGCGCCCAGTCGCCGACCCGGCGTGCCCCCCAGCTCTCGATCGTCGGCGCTTCCGCCTCGATGGTCGCCACCCCCGACGCCTTCCTGGCCCGCTGCCGGGCCGACCTGGCCGCGTCCCGCGCCGCCATGGCGCGCCTGAAAGCCGCCTCCGCCACGGGCCTGCCCGTGCTGGACGCCTATGACGAGGCCCGGCGCCTCCTGCGCGACGCAGACAGCCGCGGCGGCCTGGCCGCCGAACTGCACCCGGACAAGGACATCCGCAGCGCCGGCGAAGCCTGCGGCCGCGAAGCCGACACCGTCGGCACCGAGTTCTCGCTCGACCGCGGCATCTACGACGCGCTGTCGCGCATCGATGCCAAGCCGCTGGACGCCGGCACGCGCCACTACCTCGAGCGCACGCTGCGCGACTTCCGCCTGGCCGGCGTCGACCGCGACGACGCCACCCGCGCCCGCGTGAAGGCGCTGAACGACGAACTCACCGCGCTCAGCCAGGAGTTCGGCAAGCACATCCGCGAAAGCGTCCTGACCGTGGAAGCCACGCCGGCCGAGCTGGAAGGCCTGCCCGCCGACTACATCCGCGCGCATCCGCCGCGTGCCGACGGCAAGATCGTGCTCAAGACGGACAGCCCGGACTACGGCCCGGTGATGAGCTATTCGCGCAGCACCGCGCTGCGCGAGCGGTTCTACAAGGCCTACGGCAACCGCGCGTATCCGCAGAACCTCGCGACGCTGTCGAAGATGCTCGCCAAGCGGCAGGAGTTGGCCAGGTTGCTCGGCTACGCGAACTGGGCCGACTACGTGATGGCCAACAAGATGATCGGCGACAGCCGCCACGCGGCCGAGTTCATCGAGAAGATCTCCAAGGCGGCCGAACCGCGCGCGCAGCGTGACTACGCCGAGATGCTGGCGCGCAAGCGCAAGGACGATCCCGCCGCCGCCGACGTCAAGCCGTGGGAGAGCGGCTACCTGGCCGAGCGCATCCGCGTCGAGCAATTCAATGTCGACTCGCAGGAGGTGCGCCCGTACTTCCAGTACGACAAGGTCAAGAAGGGCGTGCTCGAGACCAGCTCGCGCCTGTTCGGCATCCGCTTCGAGCGCATCGCGGACGCCAAGGTGTGGCACCCCGAAGTCGAGACCTACGACGTGTACGACACCGGCAACCGCCTGCTGGGCCGCATCTACCTGGACATGTTCCCGCGCGCGAACAAGTACAAGCACTTCGCGCACGGCACGCTTCTGCACGGCAAGGACGGCGTTGCGCTGCCCGAGAGCGTCCTGATGTGCAACTTCCGCCAGCCGACGGCGACCGACCCTGGCCTGCTCGAGTACGGCGCCGTGCGCACTTTCTTCCACGAGTTCGGCCACCTGGTGCACGCCATCGTCTCCGGGCAGGGGCGCTGGGCCGGCACCTCGGGCGTGGCGACGGAGCGCGACTTCGTCGAGGCGCCCTCGCAGATGCTGGAGGAGTGGATCCGCGATCCCAAGGTGCTGCAGACCTTCGCGACCCACTACCAGACCGGCCAGCCAATCCCGACCGCGCTGGCGCAGCGCCTGGTCAAGGCCGGCGAGATCAACCGCGGCCTGGGCGTGCGCGGCCAGATGTGGCTGGCGGCCATGAGCCTGGAGTACCACCGGCGCGACCCGGACGGCCTGGACACCACCGCCGTGATGCAGGAGCTGCAGCGCAAGTACACGCCGTACGAGCCGGTGCCCGGCAACCACTTCCAGGCGGCCTTCGGCCACCTCGACGGCTACTCCGCCGTCTACTACACGTACATGTGGTCGCTGGTGATCGCCAAGGACATGTTCAGCGAGTTCGCGGCGAAGGGCGACATCATGGACACGGGCATCGCCAGCCGCTACCGCAAGTCGGTGCTGGAGCCCGGTGGCAGCAAGCCGGCCGCGGACCTGGTGAAGGACTTCCTCGGCCGGCCGTACAGCTTCAAGGCGTACGAAGCCTGGTTGAACAGCGAGCAGTAATCCCTTTTCCCGCACGCAAGGAAAAAGCCGCCCGAGGGCGGCTTTTTCGCGGGGGCTGCGAGCGGTTACTGCAGCTTGATCTCGACGTCCACGCCAGCCGGCAGGTCCAGCTTCATCAGCGCGTCGACGGTCTTGTCGGTCGGGTCGACGATGTCCATCAGGCGCTGGTGCGTGCGGATCTCGAACTGGTCGCGCGAGCTCTTGTTCACGTGCGGCGAGCGCAGGATGTCGAAGCGCTTCATGCGCGTCGGCAGGGGCACCGGGCCCTTGACGATGGCGCCGGTGCGCTTGGCGGTGTCGACGATCTCGGCGGCGGACTGGTCAATCAGCTTGTAGTCGAACGCCTTCAGGCGGATGCGGATCTTCTGCTGTGCCATGGCCATCACTCCATGATCTTGGCGACGACGCCGGCGCCCACCGTCTTGCCACCCTCGCGGATGGCGAAGCGCAGGCCTTCTTCCATGGCGATCGGGGCGATCAGCTTGACGGTGATCGTCACGTTGTCACCCGGCATCACCATTTCCTTGTCCTTGGGCAGCTCGATCGCGCCGGTCACGTCCGTCGTGCGGAAGTAGAACTGCGGACGATAGTTGTTGAAGAACGGCGTGTGGCGGCCGCCTTCGTCCTTGGACAGGACATAGATCTCGGCGGTGAAGTGCGTGTGCGGCTTCACGGAACCGGGCTTGCACAGCACCTGGCCGCGCTGGACTTCCTCGCGCTTGGTGCCGCGCAGCAGGATGCCGACGTTGTCGCCCGCTTGGCCCTGGTCCAGCAGCTTGCGGAACATCTCCACGCCCGTGCAGGTGGTCTTGATCGTGGGCGCCAGGCCGACGATCTCGATTTCCTCGCCGACCTTGACCACGCCGCGCTCGACACGGCCGGTCACCACGGTACCGCGGCCGGAGATGGAGAACACGTCTTCCACCGGCATCAGGAACGCGCCTTCGACGGCACGCTGCGGGGTGGGGATGTAGCTGTCCAGCGCATCGGCCAGGCGCATGATGGCCTGCTCGCCGAGGTCGCCCTTGTCGCCTTCCAGCGCCAGCTTGGCCGAACCCTTGATGATCGGGGTGTCGTCGCCGGGGAAGTCGTACTTGGACAGCAGCTCGCGCACTTCCATTTCGACCAGTTCCAGCAGCTCGGCGTCATCGACCATGTCGCACTTGTTCAGGAACACGATGATGTAGGGCACGCCCACCTGGCGGGCCAGCAGGATGTGCTCGCGCGTCTGGGGCATCGGGCCGTCGGCGGCGGAGCAGACCAGGATCGCGCCGTCCATCTGGGCGGCACCGGTGATCATGTTCTTCACGTAGTCGGCGTGGCCGGGGCAGTCGACGTGCGCGTAATGGCGGTTGGCCGTCTCGTACTCGACGTGCGCCGTGTTGATCGTGATGCCGCGCGCCTTTTCTTCGGGAGCCGCGTCGATCTGGTCGTAGGCCTTGGCTTCACCGCCGAACTTGGCCGCCAGCACGGTGGCGATCGCCGCCGTCAGGGTCGTCTTGCCGTGGTCCACGTGGCCGATGGTGCCGACGTTGACGTGCGGCTTGGTCCGCTCGAACTTACCTTTTGCCATTGGGAAATCTCCGATAAAGAGCAACGCCCGTGGGGGGTTTAACGTCTGCACCGCATCACTGGGTCCCTCGCCACGGGCAGCGCGGGGTGTGCGGTCGCAGACACAACGGAGGACAACAGGGCGACTGGCGCCGCCCTGTCCTTCGACTTATTTCGCGCGCGCGGCGACGATGGCCTCGGCCACGTTGCGCGGAGCTTCGGCGTAGTGCTTGAACTCCATCGTGTACGTGGCGCGGCCCTGCGACATCGATCGCAGCGTGGTCGAGTAGCCGAACATCTCGGACAGCGGGACCTCGGCCTTGATCGCCTTGCCGCCGCCGACCATGTCGTCCATGCCCTGCACCATGCCGCGACGGGACGACAGGTCGCCCATCACGTTGCCGGCGTAATCCTCCGGCGTCTCGACTTCCACGGCCATCATCGGCTCGAGGATCACCGGGTTGGCCTTCCGCGCGGCTTCCTTGAAGCCGAAGATGGCGGCCATCTTGAACGCCTGCTCCGACGAGTCCACGTCGTGGTACGAACCGAAGGTCAGCGTGACCTTGACGTCCACGACCGGGTAGCCGGCCAGCACGCCCGTGTTCAGCGCCTCGATCACGCCCTTTTCCACGGCCGGGATGAACTCGCGCGGCACCACGCCGCCCTTGATCGCGTCGACGAACTCGAAGCCCTTGCCGGCTTCCTGCGGCTCCAGCGTGAAGACGACGTGGCCGTACTGGCCCTTGCCGCCCGACTGGCGCACGAACTTGCCTTCGACGTCGGTGACCTTCGAGCGCACCGTCTCACGGTAGGCGACCTGCGGCTTGCCCACGTTGGCCTCGACGCCGAACTCGCGCTTCATGCGGTCGACGATGATTTCCAGGTGCAGCTCGCCCATGCCACCGATGATGGTCTGGCCCGATTCCTCGTCCGTGTTCACGCGGAACGACGGGTCCTCCGCGGCCAGGCGCTGCAGGGCCACGCCCATCTTTTCCTGGTCGGCCTTGGTCTTGGGTTCGACGGCCTGGCGGATCACCGGCTCGGGGAACACCATGCGCTCCAGCGTCACGATGGAGTCCGGGTCGCACAGGGTCTCGCCCGTGGTGACGTCCTTCAAACCCACGCAGGCGGCGATGTCGCCGGCGCGGATCTCGTCCACTTCCTGGCGGTTGTTCGCATGCATCTGCACGATCCGGCCGATGCGCTCCTTCTTGCCGCGGATCGGGTTGTAGACGCTGTCGCCCTTGGTGAGCACGCCCGAATAGACGCGCACGAAGGTCAGCTGGCCCACGAACGGGTCGGTCATCAGCTTGAACGCCAGCGCCGAGAACTTCTCGTTGTCGTCGGCCTTGCGGCTGGTTTCCTTCTCGTCTTCATCCATGCCCTTGACCGGCGGGATGTCGATCGGCGAAGGCATCAGCTCGATGACGGCGTCCAGCATGCGCTGCACACCCTTGTTCTTGAACGCGGTGCCGCACAGCATCGGCTGGATTTCGCCGGCGATGGTGCGCGTGCGCAGGCCGAGGGTGATCTCCTCTTCGGAGAGGTCACCTTCTTCCAGGTACTTGTTCATCAGGGCTTCGTTGGCCTCGGCGGCCGCCTCGACCATCTTCTCGCGCCATTCCTTGGCGGTTTCCACCAGCTCGGCCGGGATCTCCTCGAAGGTGAACTTCATGCCCTGGGACGCCTCGTCCCAGATGATGGCCTTCATCTTGCGCAGGTCGACCACGCCCGTGAAGTTGTCCTCGGCACCGATCGGGATGACGATGGGCACGGGGTTGGCCTTCAGGCGCAGCTTCATCTGGTCGTAGACCTTGAAGAAGTTCGCGCCGGTGCGGTCCATCTTGTTGACGAACGCGAGGCGCGGCACCTTGTACTTGTTGGCCTGGCGCCAGACCGTCTCGGACTGCGGCTGCACGCCGCCCACGGCGCAGTACACCATGCAGGCGCCGTCCAGCACGCGCATGGAACGCTCCACCTCGATGGTGAAGTCCACGTGGCCGGGGGTGTCGATGATGTTGATGCGGTGCTCGGGGAAGGACATGTCCATGCCCTTCCAGAAGCAGGTGGTGGCCGCCGACGTGATCGTGATGCCGCGCTCCTGCTCCTGCTCCATCCAGTCCATGGTGGCGGCGCCATCGTGCACTTCACCGATCTTGTGGTTCACGCCGGTGTAGAACAGGATGCGCTCGGTCGTCGTGGTCTTGCCGGCGTCGATGTGCGCCGAGATCCCGATGTTGCGATAGCGCTCGATGGGCGTTTTGCGGGCCATGATGATCTTTCGTTGAAAAGGGAAAGGGCCCGCTCTCGGCGGGCCCGTTCCACAGATGGGGACGGTCTTTAGAAGCGGAAGTGGCTGAAGGCCTTGTTCGCCTCGGCCATGCGGTGCACTTCGTCGCGCTTCTTCATGGCGCCGCCACGGCCTTCCGTGGCTTCCATGATCTCGTTGGCCAGGCGCAGGGCCATGGACTTCTCGCCGCGCTTCTTGGCGGCTTCCTTGATCCAGCGCATCGACAGCGCCAGGCGGCGCACCGGGCGCACTTCCACCGGCACCTGGTAGTTGGCGCCACCGACGCGGCGGGACTTCACCTCGACCATCGGCTTGACGTTGTTGATGGCCATGGTGAACGCCTCGACCGGGTCGCGGCCAGGGTTCTTCTTCTCGATGTGGTCGATGGCACCGTAGACGATGCGCTCGGCCACCGCCTTCTTGCCGCCTTGCATGATGACGTTCATGAACTTGGCGAGCTCGACATTGCCGAACTTGGGATCCGGCAGGATTTCACGCTTGGGGACTTCGCGACGACGTGGCATTTCTGTTCCTTTCTTGCTTCAGCTGGTCCTCTGGGGACCTGGAGGGCCATCCGGGCCTTCCGCTTACTCGACCCGACAACCGGGTCACTACGCTTCGATTCGCCTGCCGAGCGAGTGAAGCACCGACAAACGAAAAACTCTTTAGGCCTTCTTCGGGCGCTTGGCGCCGTACTTGGAGCGGGACTGCTTGCGATCCTTGACGCCCTGCAGGTCGAGGGAGCCGCGGACGATGTGGTAGCGCACGCCCGGCAGGTCCTTCACGCGGCCGCCGCGCACGAGCACCACCGAGTGCTCCTGCAGGTTGTGGCCTTCACCGCCGATGTACGAGATGACCTCGAAACCGTTGGTCAGGCGCACCTTGGCGACCTTGCGAAGCGCCGAGTTCGGCTTCTTCGGCGTCGTGGTGTACACGCGGGTGCACACGCCACGGCGCTGCGGGCTGTTCTGCATCGCGGGCGACTTGGATTTGGTCTTCTCGACCTCCCGCCCGTGACGCACGAGTTGGTTGATGGTTGGCATTGAAAAAAGATGTCCCTAAGCGTCGAAAAAATTGGCGCCCGGCCTCACCGAGCGCGCATGGCATCCCCGCCCCAACAGCGGGAAAGCCCGCCAGTATATCCCGAGGCGGTGTTTCCCTCAAGCAGGCGGGCTGTCGCCGGGCCGAAGCCCGGCAGGTGACGTGAGCGCCGGCTCAGCCGCCGGCGCCCGACTGGCGCGTCACTTGACCCAGAGTCGCACCGCGTCCCAGGCCCGACCAAGCACGCCGGCCTGGTCCACCGCCTCCAGCGCCACGAGCGGCACTTCGGCGACGACCTTGTCGCCGGCCAGCACCTTCAGCGAGCCGACCGGCTGGCCCTTGGCCAGCGGAGCGACCAGCGGGTCGGGCCGCGCGACCGCGGTCTTCAGTTGCGCGGCAGTGCCCGCCGGCACGGCGACGACGACCGGCTGCGGACGGCCCAGCTTGGCCGTGTTGGACGTGCCCTTCCAGATCTCGGGCGTCGCGACCGCCTGGTTGGCGTCGAACAGCTTGATGCCCTCGAAGGCGGTGAAGCCCCAGTTCAGCAGCTTCTGCGATTCGTTGGCGCGCGCTTCCTCGCTGCCGGTGCCCAGCACGATCGACAGCAGGCGGCGGCCCTGCAGGTTCGGGAAGTCGCGCTTGGCGGTGGCGATCAGGCAGTAGCCGGCGGCGTCGGTGTGGCCGGTCTTCAGGCCGTCCACCGTCGGATCGCGGAACAGCAGCAGGTTGCGGTTGGTGTCGTTGGCCGTCGGCGTGCCCTGGTAGCGGTACTTCTTGATCGCGTAGTAGTGCAGGTACTCCGGGAAGTCCTGCATCAGCCGCGTGGCCAGGATGCTCAGGTCGCGCGCCGTGGTGGTGTGCCCCGGCGTCGTCAGGCCCTCGGGGTTCTTGTACGAGGTGTTCTTCATGCCCAGCGCCTTCGCCTGCTGGTTCATGAGCTCGACGAAGTGCTCGACCGAGCCGCCGACGCCTTCCGCCAGGGCCACGGTCGCGTCGTTGCCCGACTGCACGATCATCCCCTTGATCAGGTCGTCGACCGGCACCTGCATCTTCGGGTCGATGAACATGCGCGAGCCGGGCATCTTCCAGGCGCGCACGCTCACGGGCAGCGTCTGCTGCAGCGACACCTTCTTGGCGCGCAAGGCGTCGAACACCAGGTACTGCGTCATCAGCTTGGTGAGCGACGCAGGTTCGACCGGGTTGTCGACGTCGCGCCCGGCCAGCACCTGGTTGGCGCTGACGTCCATCAGCAGGTAGCTGCGGGCGGCGATCTCGGGGGGTTGCGGAACCTGGGCCGCGGCGGCCAGGCAGAAAAGGGCCAGCAAGGGCGCGAACAGCGCCTTGGCGAATCGGGTCATCGTGGTCGTGGGATTCAGGAACGGAGGTGGCGTGCCACCAGGGACTTCAGGAGCGGCAATTGTCCGTGAAAGAAGTGCCCGCCACCGGGCACGACGCTGACGGGAAGGGCCTGCGGACGCGCCCAGTCCAGGACGGATTGCAACGGCACCGTGTCATCTTCCTCACCGTGGACCACCAGGGTGCGGTCGTGCGCCTCCAGCGGGATGGCCGACACGGAGAACCGCGAGGCGGCCGTGCCCACGAGGACGATCTTGCGCACCTCGCGCGTGTCCCACACGGACGCCAGCACCTGGCTGGCGACGAACGCGCCGAACGAGAAGCCCCCCAGCGCGATCGGGCCCTCGGGCGCGAAGTGCGCGACCAGCAGGCGCATGTCGTCGGCCTCGCCACGGCCCTCGTCGTGCACGCCGGCGCTGCCGCCGACGCCACGGAAGTTGAACCGCACCGACGACCAGCCGCCCTGCACGAAAGCGCGCGCCATCGTCTGCACGACCTTGTTGTCCATCGTGCCGCCGAACAGCGGGTGCGGATGCGCCAGGAAGGCGACGCCCTGCGTGGGGCCGTCCGGGTCGTCGCGCAGCACTTCGAGCGCACCGGCGGCGCCGGGCACCTGCAGGCGGCGGGTGAAGGTATTCATGGTGCTCAGCGCCCCAGGTGCGGCGGCGTGAGCAGGCGATCGACGACGCGCCCCTGCTTCAGGTGCGACTCGACGATCTCGTCGATGTCCTGCGCGTCCACGTACGTGTACCAGACGGCCTCGGGGTACACCACGCACACCGGGCCGGCCGAGCAGCGGTCCAGGCAGCCGGCCTTGTTGACGCGGACCTTGCCGGGACCGGCCAGCCCCTGTGCCTTGACCTGCGCCTTGCAGCGGTCGAAGCCTTCCTGCGCGTTGTGGTCGGCGCAGCAGTTCTCGCCGTTGGTGCGCTTGTTGGTGCAGAAGAAGATGTGCCGCTCGTAGTACGAGGGGCGGGATGCATCGCTCATTGGGGGATTCTAGGAGCGGGCTCGCGCGTGGACAGGCGCACGAGCACGTAGACCAGCACCGCGTAAGGCCAGAGCCACCCCAGCCACTGCGCGAGCCCGTGGAAGCGGATGAAGCGCCCCTGCTCCCACGCCTGCAACGTGTGCGCGAAGTAAGCGCTCGTCGGGGCCTGGTTCAACAGGCTCAGGTGCAGCGCCAGCGCCAGCAGCAGCACGGCGGCGCTGCCACGACGTGGCAGCGCCAGCAGCAAGAGCGCCAGGACCAGGCCGGCGACGAGCCCGACGCGCACCGGCAGGCTGAGCCATGCCCAGGCATGGGAAGGCCCCCAGCTCAGTGCAGCGGACAGCGCGGTCACGCCGACGCCGACCAGCACCAGCACGAGCGTCGCCGTCGCCCGCCGACCGACAGACCGCATCACGGAGTGCGCCAGCAGGCAGGGCGCCAGCACCCCGAGCGCGACGCACGCGAGCTCCGCGCTGGGGACCAGCGGCTGCAGTTCGACGTCGCGCACGGGCAGCCAGCCGAGGAACGGCGTGTCGGCCAGCCACTCGCCGAGCGCCGCCTCGAGCCGCTCCAGCACCTGGCCCAGCCCCAGCGGCACGGCGGCGGGGAACAGCAGGGCGAACGGCCACAACGCCAGCAGGACGAGCGCGCCACGGGCCTCGTCGACGAACCAGCGGACGCGGAACCGGCTCCAGTGGTCCACCGCGCCCCAGCGCTCGAGCGCGCCCGCCACGCAGGCCCCGAGCGCAGCGCCCAGGGTGTTCAGCGCGGCATCCAGGTTGGACGGCACGCGTTCGGGCAGGTAGCTCTGGATGCCCTCCATCGCCAGCGCGAGCACCGCCGCGGCGAGCGTGGCCAGGCCGACCGCGCGGCCGATGCCGCCACCCGACGCCGCCGAAGCGCGCCGCAACACGGCCAGGGCCAGCAGCACCCCGAGCGGGGCGTAGCCGGCGACATTGGCCAGCAGGTCGAACGCCGTCCAGTACTTGGGCCAGGGGCTGGCGAGGAAGGCCCAGGGCGCGATGCCCTGGTCGCGCCAGCCACTGAACGGGTACAGGCTCGCGTAGACGATCAGGACTGCATACGCCTGCGCCAGCGGCCAGGCGGATGTCTTGCGGCCTTCCATGCCTCAGAACGGCTTGACGACCACCAGCACCACGGCGGCGAGCAGCAGCAGCACCGGTGCCTCGTTGAACCAGCGGTACCAGCGGTGGTTGCGCGTGTTGGCGCCACGCTCGAATTTGCGCAGCAGGAGCACGCACGCGTGGTGGTACCCGACCACCAGCAGCACGACGCCGAGCTTGGCGTGCATCCAGCCGGTTCCACGCCCGATGCCATAGCCGAGCCACAGCCAGAGGCCCAAGCCCAGCGCGGGCACGGCGAGCAGCGTCGTGAAGCGCAGCAGCTTGCGGGCCATCAGCAGCAGCCGTTCGCGCTCGGCCAGCGATCCGGGCTCGACCATCGCGAGGTTCACGTAGATCCTCGGCAGGTAGAACAGGCCGGCGAACCAGCTCGCGACGAACACGATGTGCAGCGCTTTGACCCAGAGCATGGGCCGAGTGTACGGAAGGGGTGGGCCCGCGACGGGCTGGCGCGGCCATAAAAAAACCCCGGCCTGAGCCGGGGTCCGAAAGCCTTTTTGCTGTCACACATCAAGGCACCCGCTCAGGGAGGAAAAGCGGGGAGCGGCAAGCCGCCCGGGGGCTAATTTAGCAAAGCCCTCCTGCGCTTACAAGGCGCAGCCGCACCGCCCATCGGCGGCCCCCCCATGGCGATGGGGCACAATTTTCGGATGGTCCTGCACGCTTCGTATCCCCATGGCCGTCCGCGCCGCCTGCGCCGCGACGACTTCACCCGCAACCTGGTGCGCGAGAACGCGCTCACCGCGCACGACCTCATCTACCCGGTGTTCGTGCTGGACGGGCACAAACGCCGCGAGACGGTGACGTCGATGCCGGGCGTCGAACGCCTGAGCCTCGACCTGCTGCTGCCCGTCGCCGAGGAATGCGTCGCGCTCGGCATCCCGGTGATGGCGCTGTTCCCTGTGCTCGACCCGAAGCTCAAGACCGACGACGGCCGCGAAGCGTGGAATCCCGATGGCCTCGTGCCGAGGGTCGTGCGCGGCCTGAAGGAGCGGTTCCCGCAACTGGGCGTGATGACCGACGTGGCGCTCGACCCGTTCACCAGCCACGGCCAGGACGGCCTGCTCGATCCCACCGGCTACATCCTCAACGACGAGACCGTCGAAGTGCTGGTCAAGCAGGCGCTGGTGCAGGCCGAGGCCGGCGTGGACATCGTGGCGCCGAGCGACATGATGGACGGCCGCATCGGCGCCATCCGCCAGGCGCTGGAGCAGCGCGGCTCGATCCACACGCGGATCATGGCGTATAGCGCGAAGTACGCGAGCGCGTTCTACGGCCCGTTCCGCGACGCCGTCGGCTCGGCGTCGAACCTGGGCAAGGCGAACAAGAAGGTCTACCAGATGGACCCGGGCAACAGCGACGAGGCGCTGCGCGAGGTCGCGATGGACATCGCCGAGGGCGCCGACATGGTGATGGTCAAGCCCGGCATGCCCTACCTGGACGTCGTGCGCCGCGTGAAGGACGAATTCCGCGTGCCCACCTTCGCGTACCAGGTGTCGGGGGAATACGCGATGCTGCGCGCCGCGGCGCAGAACGGCTGGCTCGATGGCGACCTGGCGATGATGGAAAGCCTGCTCGCGTTCAAGCGCGCCGGCGCCGACGGCGTGCTCACCTACTTCGCGCTCGAGGCGGCGCGCAAGCTGCGGGCCTGAGCGGCGCATGCAGATCGTCGAGTTCACCGGCGGCTCGCTGCGCTTCCTGGAAAGCGTGCCGGCCCGCCCTCCGGCGGACGGCTTCGTCTGGATCTTCCTCGACCGCGAGAACCTGCGCGAGGCGCTGCCCACGCTGCAGGCCGCCGCGCACCGGCTGGGCGGCTCGGCGCTGCTGGACCTGCACGTCAAGGACCTGGAGAACGCGACCCACCCGTCGCACTACGACTTCACATCGGTCTACGACCTGGTGATCTTCCGGCGCCTTGCCACACCGGACGAAGTGGATCGCGAGCTGGAGGCGAACGGCACCGCCGTGCGCGCAGTGCCGGCGCTGGCCAGCTTCTACCGGATCCGCACGCGCGCCGTGTCGTTCGTCGTCTGCGACCGCTTGCTGGTCTCGGTGCACCCGGCCGCGTGCCTGACGGCCCGCTCGTTCATCAGCCGCTACCTGTCGGACGTCGTGCAGGGCGAAGGGGTCGCCGCCAACCGCAGCCGCCTGCCGGCCAATCCCGCGGACCTGATGCTGCGCATGGTCAACGTGATGGTCGACGGCTACCTGGAACTGCGCAAGCAGCTGAGCACGGAGCTGGACCAGTGGCAGCAGGAACTGCTGCGTCCCGGCTCCGACTTCCGCGGCTGGGGCGGGTTGATGGTGGCGCGGCGCGAACTGCACCTGCTCGAGGACCTGTGCGAGGAGCAGAACGACGCGATGCAGGAGTGGCTGGACACGGCGCGCGAGACGCCGCCGCCGAACCTGTCGCAGGCCGAGCGCGACGGCCTCGTGGCCCGCGCGCGCGACGTCGTCGAGCACATCCAGCGCGTGGTGCACCAGGTGCGGCGCATGGAGGAGGGCGCCGAGAGCGTGGTGCAGATCCACTTCTCGGCACAGAGCAACCGCACCAACAACATCATGCGCACGCTGACGGCGCTCACGGCGATCTTCCTCCCGCTGAACCTGATCACCGGCATCTTCGGGATGAACTTCGCCAGCATGCCGCTGCTGCGCGACCCGATCGGCTTCTGGGTGGCAGTGGGCGGCATGGTGGTCATCGCGCTGTCGCTGGGGCTGGTGTTCTGGCGCAAGCACTACCTGGAGCGCAGTTCGCGCTGATCGCGTGCAGGGGGCGGTTCGCATCGGCTGTGCGGGCTGGACGTTGCCAGCCGACGTCGCGCCCCAGTTGCCGGCCGGCGACTCGCACCTGGCCCGCTACGCGCAGGTGTTCCCCTGCAGCGAGATCAACAGCTCGTTCCACCGGCCGCACCGCGCGTCCACCTGGCAACGCTGGGCCGCCTCGGTGCCGCCCGGTTTCGCCTTCTCGGCGAAGCTGCCCAAGACGATCACGCACGAAAGGCGCCTGCTCGACTGCGGCGCGCTGCTCGACGAGTTCCTGGCGCAGGCGAACGGGTTGGGCGCATCGTTGGCCTGCCTGCTCGTGCAGATGCCGCCCAGCTTCGCCTTCGATGCGGATGTCGCCCGTGCGTTCTTCAGCGGCTTGCGGTCGCGATGGGAGTTGCAGGTGGCCGCCGAACCACGCCACGCGACCTGGTTCGGTGCCGAGGCCGACGCCCTGCTGCGCGACATGCGCATTGCCCGTGTGCTGGCCGATCCCGTGCGCCATCCCGAAGGGGGCCAGCCGGGCGGCTGGCACGGCCTCACCTACCTGCGCCTGCACGGCACGCCGCGCATGTACTACTCGTCGTATCCCCAGGCGCAGTTGGAGGCACTGGCGCAGCGCATCGCACAGCAGGCCGCGACGGGCAGCGAGGTCTGGTGCATCTTCGACAACACGGCCAGCGGCGCGGCCGCCGGCGACGCGCTGCAACTGCAGCGGTTGCTCGTTCAGACGAAGGGCGGCTGAAGCTGCTCGTTGGCGAGCACGCGCTGCACGGCAGGCCGCTCGAGCATGCGCTGCAGGTAGGGGCCGAGCCGCGGCAGCTCACGCGCCTTGCCGCTCGGGAAGTTGCGGGTCCAGCGGCACAGCGTGAAGACGTAGGCATCGAGCGCGGTGTACTGCTCGCCGAGGAACCACGGACCGGCGTGCGAGGCCAGCTGCTCCTCCAGTTGCCCGAGCAGGCCGACCACCTTTTCGTGCGCGTGCCGCTTCACCTCCGCCGCGCCTTCCGCATTGCCCGCATCGACCCAGCGGTCCGGGTAGAAGTACACGATCAGAGCCGCCTGCAGCGTGTTGGTCAGCCACATGAGCCACTTGTAGAACTGCGCGCGATCGTTCGTGCCCAGCGCGGGCACGAGCTTCGCCTGCGGCTGCGTGTCGCACAGGTGCAGCGCGATCGCCGCGGTCTCGTACAGCACGAGATCGCCGTCGACCAGCACCGGCAGCAGGCCGTTCGGGTTGAGGCGCAGGTAGTCCGCCGCCTTGTGCGCGTTGGCCATGCGGTCGACGAACACGCGCTCGTACGGCACGCCGATGTCCTCCAGCAGGATGTGCGGCACCATGGCCGCGGTGCTGGGGTAGTGGTGCAGCTGGATCATTTCGGTTCCGGCAGTCCGAAGAGGGTTGCCGCGTTGCCCCACGCGATGCGGCGTGCGACGTCGGCCGGCAGGTCACCGAGCCACGCGCGGTAGCCGGCCATCAGGTCGTCGTAGCTGTCCCAGCGCTGGTTGACCCAGGTGTCCGAGCCGATCACGAAGCGTCCTGGGTACTTCAGGAGCAACTCGCGCCACGGCGCGCACAGCTTGCCGCCTTCGCAGGTCAGGCCCGGCCGGTACGACAGCTCGCCCATCAGCAGCGGGTACTTGGCGAACAGCTGGTCGACGCGCGCCACCGGCGCGCCGCCGATGCCGGTGTGCGCCCAGATCAACCGCGCCTTCTGGCCGCGTGAAGGCGTGTTCGCCATCAGGAGGTCGATGGCGGTGTCGTCGACGTGCGCCAGCACCACCAGCTGGCGCTCCTCGGCGAGTCGCATCAATTGCCGTGCGACCGGGCCGTTGGCGTTCGCGCTGTCGTACAGGTGGAACTCGCCGATGCCGCGGAATGGGCCGGCGGCCGACCCGCGGGCGAGCTCGTCGAGCACCATGCGGTGGATGCTCTCGTCGCGGTACCAGTTGTCGTAGTCGGCGCGGTTGCGGTACAGCCGCACGAAGGGCACGACGGTGACGCCGGCGGCGCGCACCTGGGGCGAGCCGGCCAGCGTGTGCGTGCCGTCGTTCGGCCGCGAATTGGACAGGATCGCGCGCACGCCGTTGCGCTGGAACCTGGCCGCGGCCTCCTGCGGCGGCACCGGGCCGCTGCGGCCATCCCAGGCCTCCACGTTGTAGTGCAGGTGGGCATCGAACAGCGGCCCCACGTAGGGAGCCGCCAGGGCGACGCCGCACGTCAGCGTCGCCAGCAGCGCGGCCAGTCCCTGCCGCAGGGCGCGCATCACGCGGCCAGATGCTTGCCGAAGAACGCCAGCGAGCGCTCGCGCGCTACCTTGGCCGACGGTTCGTCGTACGAGCCGCGCTGGTCGCAGTTGAAGCCGTGGTTGGCCTTGTAGACGTGGACCTCCACGTCCGGGTGCGCCTTCCTGAACGCCTCGACGCTGTCCAGCGGGATCCAGTGGTCCTGGTCGCCGAAGTGCGCGAGCACCGGCACCTTCGGCTGGCGCGCCGATTCGTCCGGCGTCGTCATGCCGCCGCCGTAGTAGCAGACCGCGGCCGACAGGCCGTCGAGCGTGCAGGCCGAGCGCCAGGACAGCAGCCCGCCCCAGCAGTAGCCGACGATGCCGACCTTGCCGCCCTGCTTCGCGTGCGTGATCGCGGCCTGGATGTCCTGCATCACGCCGGGCGCGGGCAGCGCCTCCACGGCCGTCTTCAACGCGAAGCCCGCCTGCATGTCGTCCTGGCTGTAGCCCAGTTCCACGCCCTGCTTCACGCGGTGGAAGGTCGACGGCGCGACCGCAAGGAAGCCCTGCGCCGCATAGCCGTCGGCGACGGACCGGATGTGCGAGTTGACCCCGAAGATCTCCTGCAGCACCACGACGGCGCCCTTCGCGGCGCCGGTGGGCTGCGCCACGTAGGCGGGGAAGCGGAAGCCGTCGGCGGCTTGCAGGTCGACGAATGCACCCATGGTGGTCTCCTTCGTGTGTGGGCGCGTATCCTAATCCCGGCAAAACGAACCAGGAGGCTCGATGGGCAATGTGGTGCTGGTCACCGGCGGCAGCCGGGGCATCGGGGCGGCGACGGCGCTGGCCGCCGCGGCGGAAGGCTGGAAGGTGGCGGTCAACTACGCGGCGCGCCGCGATGCCGCCGATGAGGTGGTGCACGCGATCGAGTCGCGCGGCGGGCAGGCGATCGCGGTGCAGGCCGACGTCGCCGACGAGCAGCAGGTGCTGGCGATGTACGAAGAGGTGGACCGCTTCGGCACGCTGGGCGCGCTGGTGAACAACGCCGGCGTCGTCGACGTCGCGGCACGCGTGGACGAGATGTCGGTCGCGCGGCTGCGCCGCATGTTCGACATCAACGTGCTCGGCTCGATCGTCTGCGCGCGCGAAGCCGTGCGGCGCATGAGCACGAAGCACGGCGGCGCGGGTGGCTCCATCGTCAACGTCTCCAGCGCCGCGGCGCGCCTGGGCGCGGCGGGCCAGTACGTCGACTACGCGTCCGCCAAGGGCGCCATCGACGTGTTCACGATGGGGCTGGCCAAGGAAGTCGCGGGCGAAGGCATCCGCGTGAACGCGGTGCGCCCCGGCCTGATCGAGACCGACATCCACGCGTCGGGCGGCATCCCGGACCGCGTCGAACGCCTGAAGCACCAGGTCCCGATGCAGCGTGGCGGCACCGCGGAGGAGGTCGCACACGCCATCGTCTGGCTGCTGTCGCCGCAGGCGAGCTACACCACCATGAGCCTGCTGGACGTGTCGGGGGGCCGCTGATGGAGTCGCGCCTGTACTGGGAGGACCTGAAGCCCGGCACCGTGCTCGACCTGGGCACGGTGTCGCCGACGGCGGAGGAGATCAAGGCCTTCGCCACCCAATTCGACCCGCAGCCGTTCCACGTCGACGAACAGGCCGGCCGCGAGTCCGTCTTCGGCGGCTTGTGCGCGAGCGGCTGGCACACCTGCGCGATGGCGATGCGGCTGACGGTCGACAACTTCCTGCGCAACTCGTCGAGCATGGGCTCGCCCGGGCTGGAGAAGCTGTCGTGGATGAAGCCGGTGTTCCCCGGCGACGTGCTCACCCTGCGCCACCGCATCCTCGAGTCGCGGCCGCTGCGCAGCAAGCCCGACATCGGCCTTGTGCGTTCCGTGTGGGAGATGTTCAACCAGAACGGCGAGCAGGTGCTGCTGATGGAAGGCTACGGCATGTTCCGGCGCCGCGAGCCGGGATGAGGGTCAGCGCTCGCCCTTGAGGTGGCGCATCAGCTGGTGGCTGGTGTTGCGCAGGCGCTGGGCCAGCAACTGCGTGATCTTCACCAACAGCTTGGCGCCCACGCCCGGCTGCTCCGCGATCAGGCGCGCGACGCCCTCGCGCGTGAGCACCGCGGCCTCGACGTCGCCCAGCGCCCAGCAACTCGCGAACCGCGGCTCGCCATCCAGCATCGACATCTCGCCCAGCACGGCGCCGGCGCGCAGCACGGCCAGCCGCGCGGCTTCGGACTGGACCGGTGCCTGCGACGTCGCACCCACCGGGCGCTTGCCGACGTCCACCGTGCCGGACAGCAGCAGCATCATCCAGTCGCTCTTGTCGTCCTCGCGGATCAGCAACTGGCCCGGCCTGGCGCGCACGTGCAGCATCACGCTGCCCAGGGCGTCGACCTCGTCGGCCGTGAAGTCCTGCAGCAGGGCCGACTCCATCAGCAGGTCGCGGCGCTGCGCGAGGCGGATGCACGGGCCGAGCACCTCGAGCCCCGCGGCCTCCAGTTCCTCGCGCACCGGGCGGCGCGGCGCCACCGACGTGACGAGCCGCGCGGCGGCATCGGTCCGGTCGGCGGCGTCCGGCTTCACTTGGTCTCCCGCACCTGGCGCAGCCACAGGCTGATGTCCGCGGCGGCGGCATCGGTGGCGGCGGTCATCGCGCGCACGCCGCCTGACGCATCCGGCGTCGGTGACTCGCCTTCCACGGCGATGCTGCGCTGGCCCACCAGCTGCTCGCCGCCCGTGGTGTTGGCCAGCAGCGTGGCGCGCAGGCGGATCACGCCGCGGCTGCGCGCTTCCGAGTCGAACACCTGCGCGAACTCCTCCAGCTCCAGCCGCAGGATGTAGATGGCACTGAGCCCCTCGCGGCCCAGCGCGGCACTTTCATCGGCGCTGAGCACCGGCCGCTCGCGCCCGAGTTGCTGGCGCAGGCGCTGGCGCACCAGTTGCGGCGGCGGCGCGGTCCAGCGCGATTGCGAGTACGCGCGCAGCTGGTGGTCGTCCGAGTAGCCGAGCCGGTACAGGATCGCGGAGCTGTCCAGAGCCCCCGACGCCTCGATGTCCGGCACGACGACGGCCACGCGCGGCTCCGGCTTCGCGGCAGGCGCCACCAGCGGGGGCAGCGGGCCCATGTCGAACAGCACGGGCCGTTGCGGCTTGTCGACGAAGCCGGCGCAGCCGCCCAGCAGCAAGGCGAGCGCGACCCAGGCGAGTCGGTGCAGGCGGATCATTTCTTCCCTCCAGGCGACACGAAGCCCTCCTCGCCCGGTCCCGGCTCGATGCGGCCGCTGCCGAAGATGAGGGACTGCGGGTTGTCGTTGATGTTGTTGACGGTCCGGCTCAGCTGGCGCACCGCGCGCGTGGTGTCTTCGGTGACGCGGTTGATGCGCGGCAGCGTGGCGGCGTTGAACGAGTCGGCCGCGTGCGACAGCGCCTGCGTGCCTTCGGACAGGCGATCGATCGGGCCGTCCTTCTCGTTCAGGCGGCGCGCGGTGACGCCGATCTCGTGGATCGTCGAGCGCGTTTCCTCGGAGGTGTCGCGCAGCGAGGCGAGCGCGGTGTCGGTGCGCTTGACCAGCGACGGAATGTCGACCTTGCGCGGGCCGAATTGCGCGGCGAGCGTCTGGTCGACGTTGCGGCTCAGGGTGCTCAGGTCGGCGGCGGCCTGCGACACGTTGGCCACCGCCGTCGGCAAGCCCTTGCCGCCCTTGTCGTCCAGCAGGCCGTTGACGCGCGTGGTGATCTCTTCGACCTGGTCCAGGATCTTCTCGCCCTTCTCCGTGAGCTTGGCCAGCAGGCCCGGACGCAGCGGGATGCGGGGTGGCGCGTCGTTGTTCGGCTGCAGCAGCGGTGCCGGCTTGCCGCTGTCGTCCAGCTGCACGAAGGCCAGGCCCGTCACGCCCTGGAACGAGAGCGTCGCGAACGTGTCCGTGCTGACCGGCGCACCATTGCCGATCTCCAGCCGGATCAGCACGTTGCCCTGGTTCTTCGGGTCGAAGCCGATGCGCGTGACCTTGCCGACGTCGACGCCGCGGTAGCGCACGGGCGCCTGCTCCTGCAGGCCGGTGACCGACTCGCGGGTCGAGATCTCGTAGGCGTCGCGCGGGCCGGAATCCCGCGTGAGCCAGGCACCGAGCACCAGCAGCATCACCGTGAGCGCCACCACGAAGATTCCGGCGGCGAGGGCGTGGGCCTTGTTTTCCATGCGGGGTGGCTCCTAGACGGCGAACGGGTACTCGCGCAGCAGCTCCATGGCGCGCTGGCCGCGTTGCCCGAGGAAGAAATCATGGATGAAGGGATGCTGGAACGCGATCACGTCCTTGGGCGGCGCGTTCACGATGACGCGCTTCTCGGCCAGCACCGCGATGCGCGTGGACAGCTCGAACAGCGTGTCCAGGTCGTGGGTCACCATGATCACGGTGAGCGCCAGGTCGCGGTGCAGCGAGCGCAGCAGCGTGACGAAGCCGTCCGAGCTGTCCGGGTCCAGGCCCGCGGTGGGCTCGTCCAGCAGCAGCAGCGGCGGATCCATGATCAGCGCGCGCGCGAGGGCCACGCGCTTGATCATGCCGCCCGACAGGTCCGACGGCATCTTGGCGCCGTCATCGGGTTGCAGTCCCACCATCTGCAGCTTCACCATCGCCGCCTCGTGGATCAGCGACGTGGGCAGCGTGCGCAACTCACGCAAGGGGAACGCGATGTTCTCCAGCACGCTGAACGCGGAGAACAGCGCCCCGTGCTGGAACAGCATGCCCACGCGGCTGGCGGCGGCACGCTCGCCGAGCGAACCGCGCGGCTGACCCAACACGCGGATCTCGCCGGCGGCCGGTTGCTCGAGGCCGAGGATCTGGCGCAGCAGCACGGTCTTGCCGGTGCCGGAGCCGCCCACCAGCGACATCACCTCGCCGCGGCGCACCGTGAGGTCCAGGTTGTCGTGCACCGTGAACGTGCGGCCGGGCAATTCGAACTGCGTGCGCAGGCCGCGGATCTCCACCATCGGCGTCGCCGCCTTCGGCTGCTGCGGGTCCTGCACGCGCGGCTCCATCAGAACCCCACCTCCTGGAACGCGATGGCGAACAGCGCATCGACCAGGATCACCACGGTGATCGAGGTGACGACCGAGGCGGTCGTGCCCTCGCCCAGGCTTTGCGTGTTCGGCAGCACCGCCAGGCCGTAGTGGCAGCCGATGAGGGCGATGAGCAGCCCGAACACGACCGACTTGCTGGTGGCCAGCACCAGGTTGCCGATCTGCACCGCGGCCGGCAGCGCGTTCATGAAGAAGGTCGGCGTGATGTCCAGCGAGATGTCGGACGCCAGCATGCCGCCGGCCAGCGCGCACAGCGTCGTCCAGATGCTGATCAGCGGCATCGCGATCGCGAGCGCGAGGGCGCGCGGCAGCACGAGGCGGAAGGTGTGCGAGATGCCCATCACGCTCATGGCATCGAGTTCGTCGGTGACGCGCATGACGCCGATCTGCGCCGTGATGGACGAGCCGGAGCGGCCCGCGACCAGGATCGCCGCCAGCATCGGCCCCAGCTCGCGGATCAAGGCCACGCCCAGGATGTTCACGATGAACGCGTCGGCGCCGAACTGCCGCAACTGCTTGGCCGTGAGATAGGCCAGCACGACCCCGATCAGGAAGCCCACCAGCGCGGTGATCGGCAGCGCGGTCGCCCCGATGTGGTACAGGTGCCCGGACAGGTCGCGCCACGGTCCGTAGTGCGGCGCCTTGGCGAGGCGGAACGTGTCCAGCGCCAGCTGGCCGGCCAGGCGCACGAAGTCCTTGACCGCGGCGACGCGCTGCAGGACCGCCTCGCCGAACTGCAGGTAACGCTGGCGCCAGCCGACAGGCTGCCGCGCCGGCGCATCGTTGGTGAACTGCTCGACCCGCTCGAGCACCGCGCGCTGGCCCGGCAGCAGGTCCAGCGTCTGGGGGCGGCGGCGCCCCCAGTGGTCCCACAGCAATTGCGCGCCCACGTGGTCCAGCTGCGCGACCGAGCGCAGGTCCCACGCGGCCGCGCCTTGCGCCCCGGCCAGTTGCGCATGCACGTCGGCGAGGAGGCCAGGTTCGGCGAACTGCCCGGCGGTCCATGCGCCCTGCAAGCGGGCTCGGGCGGCACCGCCTTCTTCGGGTGCGACTTCGACGCGGGGCGGGGAGGGGTCCTGCATGCGGGTGCGGTCGGATGCGCGATGCTACCTGCAGAGTTGTCCTTGCGGCGATGCCCCATCCGGGGTATCCCGCCCTGGCCCAAGCCCCCCGCGGCCGAGGTGCGTTGGAGCCATGCAGGCCGCTTCCAAGTAAGCTCGTCGGGTGAGCGACACCACCTTCGACTACGTGATCATCGGCGCGGGCACGGCGGGCTGCCTGCTCGCCAACCGCCTCTCGGCCGACCCGAAGGTCCGCGTCCTGTTGCTGGAGGCTGGTCACAAGGACGACTACCACTGGATCCACATCCCGGTCGGCTACCTGTATTGCATCGGCAATCCGCGCACCGACTGGCTGTTCAAGACCGAACCCGATGCCGGCCTCAACGGCCGCGCGCTGCGCTACCCGCGCGGCAAGACGCTGGGCGGCAGCTCCAGCATCAACGGGATGATCTACATGCGCGGCCAGGCGCGCGACTACGACCAGTGGGCCGCGCTGACCGGCGACCCGGCCTGGCGCTGGGACCAGTGCCTGCCGTACTTCCGCAAGCACGAAGACCACCACAAGGGCGCCGACGACCTGCATGGCGCCGGCGGCGAGTGGCGCGTCGAACGCCAGCGCCTGCGCTGGGACATCCTCGACGCGTTCGCCCAGGCGGCGCAGGAGGCCGGCGTGCCGGCCACGGACGATTTCAACCGTGGCAGCAACGAAGGCGTCGGCTACTTCGAGGTCAACCAGCGCAGCGGCTGGCGCTGGAACACCGCCAAGGCCTTCCTGCGGCCCACATGCTACGGGCGCGCCAACTTCGAGATGTGGACCAACGCGCACGTGCAGTCGCTGGTGGTCGATCGAGAAGGCGACGGCGCGCTGCGCTGCACCGGCGCGCGCGTGTGGACCGGCAGCGCGGTTGTGCAGGTCGAGGCCGAGCGCGAAGTGATCCTGTGCGCGGGCAGCATCGGCTCGCCGCAGTTGCTGCAGCTGTCCGGCATCGGCCCGGGCGAGTTGCTGCAGCGGCACGGCATCCCCGTGCGGCACGAATTGCCGGGCGTCGGCGAGAACCTGCAGGACCACCTGCAGATCCGGGCCGTGTTCAAGGTGCAAGGCGTGGAGACGCTCAACACGCTGGCCAACAGCTGGGTGGGCAAGGCGCGCATCGGGCTGCAGTACCTGCTCACGCGCAGCGGCCCGATGAGCATGGCGCCGTCGCAACTCGGGGCGTTCACTCGCAGCACGCCCGACCAGCCGTGGCCGAACGTGGAGTACCACGTGCAGCCCCTCAGCCTGGACGCGTTCGGCGAGCCGCTGCACTCGTTCCCGGCGTTCACCGCCAGCGTGTGCAACCTCAACCCGACCAGCCGCGGCTCGGTGCGCATCCGCAGCCCGCGGTTCGACGAGCCGCCGGCCATCGCGCCGAACTACCTCGCCACGCCGGAAGACCGCCAGGTGGCCGCCGACTCGCTGCGCCTGACACGGCGCATCGTGCAGCAGCCCGCGCTGCAGAAGTACCGTCCCGAGGAGTGGCGTCCGGGCGTGCAGTACCAGACCGACGAGGAACTGGCACGGCTGGCTGGCGACATCGCAACGACGATCTTCCATCCCGTGGGCACGACCAGGATGGGCCGCGACGACGACCCGATGGCGGTGCTGGACTCGCGCCTGCGGGTGCGCGGGGTCGACGGCCTGCGCGTGGTCGACGCCGGCGCGATGCCGACGATCACCAGCGGCAACACGAACTCACCCACGCTGATGCTGGCCGAGAAGGCCGCCGAGTGGATCGTGCGCGACGCGGCTAGAAGCGCCGGCTGAGCGCGAAGCCCAGGTCCTCGACGCGCAGCGCGGGCTGGCGCACGGTGCCGAAGACGGCCCCGTTGCGATAAAGCGGCGTCACTTCGCTCTGCGGCTGGGCGAGCCGGCGCCACGACAGCTCCCACGACCACGGCGAATACACGCGCGTGCCCACGAGGCGCAGGCCGGCATCGACCTGGCGCGCGCCGCGCAGCCGTGCCGTGTCGAGCAGCCCGTGGAAGTCGACGTCGAGCCGGTGCCACACGCTGCCCCGCACGTCGGCCAGGCCCTGCAACTGCCAGCCCGCCGGGCCGGCGAGCATCGGCGATCCCCAGCGCATGCCCAGGAGCAGCGAGTGGGACGTCTCGCGCAAGCCGCTCGCCTGCGGCGTGCTGCTGATGTCACGCCGGTTCCGCAGCGTCCCTGCGGTCAGCCAGGCCTCGCCCCAGGCCGCGGGCGCGAGCGGACGCCAGCGGACGTCGGCCGTCCAGTCCAGGTGACCCGACCGCGCCGCGAGCGGCGCACCGCCCTGGGTCTGGCCGTCGTAGTCGAGGCGGCCGCCGGCGATCCGGGCTTCGCCCTGCCAGGCCGCGCCACCCGCCCAGGTGCGCGTCGCCTGCACGCCGGCCGTGGCGACCGTCCCGCGTTCGGTGAGGAGCGTCGCGCCGGCCGCGCGTTCGCGCAGCTGCCGGTGCATGGCGCCGACCGACACGCCGACCACGAGGCTGTCCTGCGCGGACGCCGCGGTGGCCGCGACGAGCAGCAACGCAGCCGCCGCGCGCCGCATCAGAGCAGGCCCTGCAGTTGCGCGACCGTCGCGGTCGTCGATCCCTCGTAGGTGCCGTCGCCGTTGGCGTCGGTCTCCACCGTCACGCTGGAAGCGCCGAACGTGAGCCGGACCGCGGAATTGCCGGCGCCCGTCACCTTCAGCTGCCCCGCGACCGGCGCGTCGCTGGTGGTGCTCCAGCGCAGGTCCTGGGGCGTGCTCAGCGTGAACGTCCCACCGGCCGGGCCGAGGCGCGTGCTGTCGGTCGTGACCGTGCCGGAGACGGCGCCGGTGACGGTGCTGCCATTGAGCACGACACGCTGCGAGTAGTTGGCGAGGGTGCGCCGGCGCTGCACACCGTTGATGGTGGCGCTGCTGCTCAGCGAAGTGCCGGAGACGACCAGCGTCTGCGCGGTGGACGACGTCATGGTGAGGTCGATCGTCATGTCGCCGTCGCTGGTGGCCAGGTCGGTGCTGGTCTGCACCGACAGGGCCGTCGTGGTCACGCGCAGGACGACGTGGAAGGGCGGCACGCCCGAGCCCGGCATCGAGCCGGCGGTGATCTCGAAGCGCATCTGCCCGTTCAGGGTCGTCATCACGCCATTGACAGGCTCCGCGCAGTTCGTCGCCGTGATGGTCAGGTCGTCGCCGGCGCCCAGGGCGCTGTTGCTGGCGACCGTGCCGACGATGCGGACGCTGCCGCCGTTCTGGCAGGGCTGGGTCTCGTCGACTTGCACGCCGCTCGCCAGGGGGAGTGCCGTCACCTTGCCGCCCATGCGCCGGGCGATCGCGGCCAGCGCCAGCGGGCCGACGTCGGCGCCGCCCTGGACCTGGACACCCGTGAGGATGCCCGCCGTGTTGGTCGAACTGTCGTCCTGCGCGGCGTCGAGGCCGTGGGCGCCCACGGTGGGCGCGTTGGCCTGCGTGATCACGACCGCGGGCGCGGGTGCGGGCGCGGACACCGTCCCGCCGCCGCCCGCGGTCGCTCCACCATCGCCGCCCCCGCCACCTCCGCCGCAGCCGGCGAGTCCGACGGCCAGCAGCGCCGGCGCAATCCAGTGGGCATTCTTCATCTTGTCTCCTCCCTCGTTGAACGATGGGCCCCGCGGGGCCCGTACAGACTGTAGCCCAGCAGTCGCGACCGCCTACACGCTCCGCACGCGTGGTGTTGGCATGCCACAGCGGCCCGGGAAAGCCCCGATGCCGCCCGCCGCCCACCGCCCTAGAGTCGCGCCACTCGCAGCGGACCCGGTCCGCGCCAGCGAGGGGACCGAGGAGACAAGACAACAACAACACGAACGATCGCCGCTTCGGCATCGTTGCGATGCATTCCCCAGGCGCCGGCACCCCCGGCGCCTTTTTGTTGCCCGGGGCGCAGCGAGCGCGATGGGACAATTCCGGGATGGATCTGGTGTTGATCGCGGCCGCGTCGCTGCTGGCCGGTTTCGTGGACGCGATCGTGGGGGGCGGGGGCCTCGTGCTCGTGCCGGCGCTGTTCGCGACCCTGCCCGCCACGCACCCTGCCACGCTGCTGGGCATCAACAAGAGCGCGTCGGTGTGGGGCACGGCGATCGCAACGGCGCAATTCAGCCGCCGCGTCGACCTGCGCTGGGGCGCGCTGCTGCCCGCCGCGATCGCCGCGATGGCCGGCAGCTTCATCGGGGCCTGGACCGTGACCTCCGTGTCGCCCGATTTCCTGCGCAAGCTGCTGCCGCTGGTGCTCGTCGCCGTGCTCGCGTACACGCTGGCCCGCAAGCACCTGGGCCGCGACCACGCGCCGCACTTCGAAGGGCGCGCGGAAGCCCTGGTCGGCGCGGCCATCGGCCTGGTGCTCGGCTTCTACGACGGCTTCTTCGGCCCCGGCATGGGCAGCTTCCTCGTGTTCCTGTTCGTGCGCCTGCTGGGCTACGACTTCCTGCACGCGTCGGCCTCGGCCAAGCTCGTCAACACGGCCAGCAACCTCGCCGCGCTTGCGCTGTTCGCCTTCAAGGGCCACGTGTGGTGGCACTACGGGCTGGCCCTCGCGGTGGCCAACGTGGCCGGCAGCCTGCTGGGCACGCGCCTGGCGCTGCGTCACGGTGCCGGCTTCGTGCGCAGCATGTTCCTGGTGGTGGTCACCGCACTCATCTGCAAGACGGGGTACGACGCGTTCCTGCGCTGACGACCGGTGCGGCGGCCTATCATGGGCCGATGGACGACATCGTGCGCCAGGCGATGGCCAAGTGGCCGAACGTGCCGCACTGCTTCGGCTGGCTCGGCCTGGACGCGCGCGGGCAATGGTTCATGCGCGACGACCGTGCCCAGGCCGCCGGCCCGTTCCCGCAATCGCGCGGCTCGCTGCTGCGGCACGAGAAGCTGGTCGACTTCATCCAGCGCAACTACGAGCGCGACGACGACGGCTGCTGGTATTTCCAGAACGGCCCGCAACGCGTCTACGTCGAACTGGAAGCGGCGCCGCTGGTGCTGCGCGTGGATGCAGCCGGCGTGCTGACGGCGCACACGGGAGAAACGCTGGCCGCGAAGGCCGCCTACCTGGACGAAGCGGGCCGCCTCTACGTGGAGACGCCACGCGCGCTCGGCCTGGTCCACACGCAGGACATGCACGTGGCGTCGGACCTGGTGGAGCAGGGCACCTGGCAGCCGCAGGACGTGCTGGCCCGCGACCTGCCGGCGCGCTTCGGGTACGTGCCCAGCCCCGCCCAGCAAAAAGCCGGTCATTGACCGGCTTTTCGTTGGAAGGCGGGAGCCGCGATTACTTCGCCGCGTGCACCATGTAGTCGACCGCGGCCTGGATGTCCGCATCGGGCGCCGGGCTGCCGCCCTTGGGAGGCATCGCGCCCTTGCCCTTGAGGGCCGAGTTGTACAGGGCAGGCATGCCTTGCGCGACACGCGGCGCCCACGCGGCCTTGTCGCCGAACTTGGGCGCGTTGGCCACGCCGGCGGCGTGGCACGCCACGCAGAACTGCTTGTAGACGGCTTCGCCGTTGCCGGCAGCGGCAGCGGGAGCCGGCGCGGCGGCGGGGGCGGCAGCAACGGTCTGCGCCGCGGGTTGCGCGGGAGCAGCGGGCGCGGATGCAGCGGCCGTTGCAGCAGGTGCGGAGGCAGCCGGAGCCGAGGCCGCGGCCTGTTGGGCGCCTGCCGCCGGTGCGGCCGGTTCCTGGAACTTGGCACCGCCGGCGTTGGCCATGTAGGCGACCGCGCGGGCGATCTCGGTGTCGTTGAAGTCGCCGCCGCCTTGCGGGGGCATGGCGCCCTTGCCCTTGAGCGCGCTGTTCACCAGCGCCTCGAAGCCGGTCTTGATGCGCGCGGCCCAGGCTGCGGCATCGCCGAACTTCGGCGCGCCAGCCACGCCCGCCGTGTGGCAGGTGGTGCACTGCGCCTTGAAGACGTTCTCGCCGGACTGCAGCGGGCGGTTGGCGTCGCGGATCTCGACGGTGCCGACCTTGCGGATGCGGTCGGTGGTGCCGCGCTCGATGTCCTGCGCCGTCACGCCGCCGAGGGTGAAGGATTCGGTCTCCGTCGAGCCGGCCGGCTTGAACTCGGACGACACGTAGGCCACCAGGCCCATGATGATGGCGACGGGCACCACGAACGCGAAGAACACGGTCGCCAGCAGCTGCTTGGGCGTCTTGATCGGGCCGGTGTGGGATTCTTCGTGCAAGTTGTCGCTCATGGCGTCCTCGGGTTGCGCGGGCGAAGTCAGAACAACCTTCGATTATAGAGGGCGACACCAACGCGGCCGTCGCGCACCCGCCGCGGCTGCGGCGATGGGCGATAATCGAGCCTCCACCGTGCGGCTGTAGCTCAGTGGATAGAGTATTGGCCTCCGAAGCCAAGGGTCGTGGGTTCGATCCCCGCCAGCCGCACCACTCGGTTTCCCCGTCCTCGCGACGAGCGCCATCCAGGGTGAATGTCCCGCTTGCCCGCACGCCGTGACTGCATCGCCTTGCTCGCGCTGGCCTGCGCGGCCGCCGCGCAAGCCCAATCGGGCACCGGCCTCGCCCCCGTCACCGTCCAAGGCACGTACCAGAACGCGGTCGGCACCTCCGACGCGGCCAGCCAGGGCGTCGCCACCTCCACGCTGCTGCAGAACCGCCCGACGCTGCGTCCCGCGGAGATCCTCGAGTTCGTCCCCGGGCTGATCGTCACGCAGCACTCCGGCGACGGCAAGGCCAACCAGTACTTCCTGCGCGGTTTCAACCTCGATCACGGCACCGACTTCGCCACCTGGGTGGACGGCGTGCCGGTGAACATGGTGAGCCACGCGCATGGCCAGGGCTACACGGACCTGAACTTCCTGCTGCCCGAACTGGTCGAGCGCATCGCTTACCAGAAGGGTCCGTACTACGCGTCCGAGGGCGACTTCTCGTCGGCCGGTGCCGCGCACATCCGCCTGGTCGACAGCCTGGCCGGCCCGCTGGCGCAACTGGCGGCGGGGCAGCGTGGCTACCGCCGTGGGCTGGTGGCCGGCAGCACGGCGCTGTCCACCGGCACGCTGCTGTACGCGGGCGAAGCGGCTTCGAACGACGGGCCGTGGACGGTGCCCGAGCGCTTCCGCCGCCATAACGCGGTGCTGCGATTCAGCCAGGCCGAGGGTGCGACGCGCTGGTCGCTCACCGGCATGGCCTACGACGCGCGCTGGAACGCCACCGACCAGATCCCGCTGCGCGCCGTCGAAGCGGGAACGATCGACCGCTTCGGCGTTGTCGACCCCAGCGATGGCGGCAAGAGCTCGCGCGCGAGCCTGTCCTGGGCCTGGCAGCGCACCCTGGACGAAGGCGGCTGGCTGCAGGCCAACGCGTACGCCGTCCGCTCGCGGCTCGACCTGTTCTCGAACTTCACCTACCTGCTCGACCACCCGGCCGACGATGCGGCCGCGAATGCGTCGGGCCTCCAGGGCGACCAGTTCGCGCAAGCCGAGCGCCGACGCATCGTCGGCGGCTCGGCCAGCGGTCGCTGGCACACGCACCTGGCGGGCCGCGAAGGATTCACCGGCGTCGGCGTGCAAGTGCGGCAGGACCGGCTCGATCCCGTCGGCCTGTTCCATACCGAAGCTCGGCAACGCGTCGCGACGGTGCAGGAGAGCCGCGTGCGCGAAAGCAGCATCGGCGCCTGGGCCTCGAACGACACGCAGTGGCTGCCTTGGCTGCGCTCCATCGCGGGCGTGCGGCACGACCGGTTCGACTTCGACGTGGCCAGCAGCATCGCCGGCAACAGCGGCGCACGCAGCGCATCGATCACGTCGCCCAAGCTGTCCCTCGTGCTGGGACCGTGGTCGCGCACCGAGTTCTTCGTCAACTCGGGCTACGGCTTCCACAGCAACGATGCGCGCGGCACGGTCGCGACGCTGGCGCCGCGCGAGCCCACGCCGGTGACGCCGGTGACGCCGCTGGTGCGGACGAGGGGTTCGGAAGTCGGCGTGCGCACCGAAGCCATCGAGGGACTGCAAAGCTCGCTCGCGCTCTGGCAGTTGCGCCTCGGCTCCGAGCTCGTGTTCTCCGGCGACGCGGGCGACACCGAGCCCAGCCGTGCCAGCCGACGCAGCGGCATCGAATGGAACAACCACTGGCGCGTCGCGCCGTGGCTGATGCTGGACGCCGACTTCGCGTGGTCCCGCGCGCGCTTCACGCAAGCCGACCCGGCCGGCGACCGCGTGCCCGGAGCGCCGGAGAAGGTCGCCTCGATCGGCGCCACCGTCACGGGCTACGGGCCGTGGTCGGGCCACCTGCAACTGCGCTACTTCGGCCCACGCCCGCTGCTGGAAGACGACTCGCGCCGCTCCTCGTCCACGACGCTGGCCTACCTGCGCATCGGCTACCAGGCCACGCCGCGCGTTCAACTCACCGCTGACGTGTTCAACCTGTTCAACCGCAGGGCCAGCGACATCGAGTACTTCTACGCGTCGCGCCTGGCCGGCGAGCCGCTGGAAGGCGTGGAGGACCTGCACTTCCACCCGGTCGAGCCGCGCACGCTGCGGCTGGCGGTCACCGCCCGGTTCTGATCGCGCCGCGGCGGTCGCTATGCTTGCGCCCGTGCCGATCACGCGCCTTCCCCTCCTCGCCCGTGTCGCGGCCCTCGCGGCCTTGCTGGCTTCGTCCGCAGTCCAGGCGCACGACACCTGGCTGCAGGTCGCGCCGCAGCAGCCGGGCGCGGGCTTGCTGGCGCTGCACCTCGGATCCGGCGGGCGCTATCCGAAATCCGACGGCGTGATCTCCAGCGCACGCGTGGCGCGATCCGGCTGCGTCGACGAAGCCGGCCAACAGCATGGCTTGTCGCCGCGCAGCGAATTGCCGCTGGCGCTGGAGATGCGCTCGCGCATCGGCGACGCGAAGGCGGTCGGCTGCTGGCTGGAACTGCTGCCGGTGGAACTCACGCTCGCGCCCGACCTCGTGCAGGCGTATGTCGAGGACGTGCGCGCGCCGCAGGCCGTGCGCGATGCGTGGGCCCGGCAGGCGAAAGCGGGCATCGGCTGGAACGAGGTCTACCGCAAGTACGTGCGCATCGAGGCACTCGTGCCCGGCGCGGCCGTGCAGGACCTGGCGCGCGCTCGCACGCCGCACGGTGACCCGCTGGAACTGCTTCCCGTCGGATCGCAGCCGCTGCGTGCCGCACAACCGGTGGCCTTCCAGGCGCTCGCGAATGGCAAGCCGGTCGCGGGCCTGGCGATCGAACTCGTGCCGCTGCGCGGCGCGGCCGGCATCTGGGCGCAGACCGACGCGCAGGGCCGCATCAGCGTACAACTGCCCACGCCCGGCGAATGGCTGTTGCGCAGCACCGCGTTCGACCTGCCGGGTGCTGACAACGTGTGGCGCACGCGCTTCGCCACGTTGACGGTGCAGGTGCAATGAAGGCGCGCCACATCGCATTGGTGGCGTTGCTGGGGCCGCTGCTCGCGCAGGCGCACACGGACGTCGCGACCGGCGGCGGCTTCGTGCGCGGCTTCCTGCACCCGCTCACCGGCGGCGACCACCTGCTGGCGATGGTGGCGGTCGGCATGTGGGGCGCGATCCTCGGCGCGCCGCTCGTGTGGCTGCTGCCGGTCGCCTTCCCGATGCTGATGGTGATCGGCGCCGTGACGGCGCTGGCGGGCGTCGCGCTGCCGGCGATCGAACCCGGCGTCGCGCTGTCGGTCCTGGTGCTCGGCGGCGCGATCGCCGCGTGGTGGCGCGCGTCGCTGCCGCTGGCCGTCGCCGTCGTCGCCTTCTTCGGCTTCCTGCATGGCTACGCACACGGCAAGGAGCTGCCGAGCGCCGCGCTGCCTGCCGCGTACGCGAGCGGCTTCGTGCTGGCCAGCGGCCTGCTGCACGGCACCGGCATCGCGATCGGCGCGGTGCGTGCATGGCGGCATGGCGACCGCGTGCTGCGCACACTCGGCGTCCTCGTGGCGTGCGCGGGCGCGTGGCTGCTCGTGAGCCGCATCGCGGGCGCCTAGTCGCATGGACGCCGCGGGCCTGGCCGACGGAGCGCTGTACGCGGCGCAGTCGCCGCTCGCGCTCGGCGCCATCCTGGCAGCGTGCCTGGCTTGCCGTCCCGCGTCCCGCCGCGCGGCGGCCGCGATGGCCGCGCTGCTGGGCGTGTCGCTCCTGTCCGGCTATGCGACGCCGGACACCTGGCCCGCCGCCACGATCGCGGCGTGCGTGCTGGGCGTGCTCGGGGTGTTCGTGGCCGCGAATGGGCAATTCCGCGCGGCTTCGCCGCTCGCGCTGGTGCCCGGTGGCTTTGCGGCCGCACTGGCCGCAGGCGTGCCGACCGCGACGCCCGCCGAAGCGGCAGGCAGCGTCGCGTTGCTGCTCGTGCCAGGCGCCGCGTTGCTGCTCGCGCGCGCAAGCATCCGCTGGCCCGCACGTTTGCAGCTCGGCGCCTCGATCGCGCGCCGCATGGCGGGTGCATGGATCACCGCGGTCGGCATCCTGCTGCTGGCGCTGCGAGCGCGCGGGGTGCTCTGACGCGAATCTTTCGTGTCCAATCGCACGAACCACTCGGAGGAGCCATGAAATCCAAGAGCATCGCGCTGGGTGCGCTGGCCGCGCTCGTCGTCGCCGGCACCGCAGGCTGGTTCAGCCTCGACAAGGAAACGCGCGGCCTGCTCGCCACGGTGCCGACCAATCGCGACCTGCTGTTCTGGAACCAGGACCAGCGCGACGCCGCGTTCCGCGCGCTGGACCGGCTGCCCCTCCTCGCCAAGCACCGCGTGATCGAAGCGGGGCCCACGGCATCGCCACTGCCGGCCGGCGCGCCGCTGGCGCTGCCGGTCGATGTCGACGCCTACATGCAGGGCCAGCGCAGCGCGGCGCTGCTGATCGTGCACGGCGGCAAGCTGCGCCTCGAACGTTACGGCCTGGGTTTTGATGCGAACGGCCGCTGGACGAGCTTCTCGGTGGCCAAATCGCTGACGTCGACGCTGGTGGGCGCCGCCATTCGCGACGGATTCATCAAGAGCCTGGACGACAAGGTCAGCACCTACATCCCGCAGATGAAAGGCTCGGCGTACGACGACGTGAACATCCGCCAGCTGCTGTCGATGACGTCGGGCGTGCAGTGGAACGAGAACTACTCGGACCCGGATTCCGACGTCGCGCGCTTCAACAACCACAAGCCCGAGGAAGGCGTCGACCAGCTCGTGAGCTACCTGCGCAAGCTGCCGCGCGCGGCGCCCGCGGGCACGCGCTGGAACTACAGCACGGGTGAAACGAACCTGGTGGGCGTGCTGCTGTCGGAGGCGACCAGGAAGCCGCTGGCGCAGTACCTGTCGGAGAAGGTGTGGAAACCTGCCGGCATGCAGCAGGACGCGACCTGGATCCTCAGCCGCACCGGCCGCGAGATCAGCGGCTGCTGCATCCAGGCCGCGACCCGCGACTACGCGCGCGTGGGCCTGTTCGTCCTCGGCGGCGCGAAAGTGAACGGGCAATCGATCGTGCCGGACCGCTGGCTCGAGCAGGCGACCACCAGGCAGGCCGACATCGGCAAGCCCGGCGACGGCTACGGCTTCCAGTGGTGGACGCACGACGACGGCAGCTTCGAGGCCAAGGGGATCTTCGGCCAGGGCATCTTCATCGACCCGAAGCGCCAGCTCGTGGTCGCGTCGAACGCGAACTGGGCCGGTGGCGCGTCCGACCGCACGGCGGGCGCCGCCCGCACGGCGTTCTACCGGGCGGTGCAGAAGGCCGTCGACGACGAGGCGGCGGCGAGCCCGAAGTAGGGCCGCTACTTGGCGTGGGCCGGCGCCGCCACCGCGGGTTCCGCGGCCGGCGCGAAGAAGGTGCCGCGCGCGAGGTGCGTGTAGCCGGCCTCCAGCGCGCCGATGCCCAGCAGCGTGACCAGCAGCAGCGGTGGCACGAGGATGGCGTAGACCAGCGCCAAGCGCTCCCAGACCATGTGCATGAAGACCGACACGATCAGCCCGGCCTTCAGCAGCATGAACACGACGATCAGGAACCAGCGCAGCACCCCCTGCACGTCGAAGTAGTCCACCAGGTAGGACGCCGCGCTGAGCACGAACAGCAGGCCCCAGATCTTGAAGTAGATGCCCAGCGGATGCTGCTGCCCGACCGGGTGGCTGCCGCCGTGCACGTCATGGGGATGCTCTGCATGGTCCATGGCCTGCTCCCGGCTACCAGAGGTAGAAGAACGCGAAGATGAAGACCCACACCAGGTCGACGAAGTGCCAGTACAGGCCCATGGTCTCGACGATTTCGTAGTTCCCGCGGCGGCCGGTGAGGAAGCCCGGCCGCTGCGCATCGAGGTCGCCGCGCCGGACCTTCGTCGCGACGATCAGCAGGAAGATCACGCCGATGGTCACGTGCGTGCCGTGGAAGCCGGTGATCATGAAGAACGTCGACCCGAACTGCGGCGCGCCCCACGGGTTGCCCCAGGGGCGCACGCCTTCGAGGATCAGCTTGGTCCATTCGAACGCCTGCATGCCGACGAAGGTCGCACCCAGCGCCGCAGTGGCCAGCAACAGCGCGAACGTCGTCTTGCGGTCGCGCCGGTAGCCATAGTTGACCGCCAGCGCCATCGTGCCGCTGCTGCTGATCAGGACGAACGTCATGATCGCGATCAGCAGCAGGGGCACGTTCCGGCCGAACAGCTCGAGCCCGAAGACCTCGCTGGGGGACGGCCAGGGCACGGTGGTCGACGCGCGCACCGTCATGTACGAGATCAGGAAGCTGCCGAAGATGAAGGTGTCGCTGACCAGGAAGATCCACATCATCGGCTTGCCCCAGGGCACGCCCTTGAAGGCTCGCTGGTCCGAGGACACGTCGGCGACGACGCTCTGCCAGCCTTCGGCGGGCTTGGCGACCACCGGTCCTGCATCGATGCTGATGGCCATGCTGCTGCTCCTCACAAGGGCGCCGACGTGCAGATCGCCAGCCCGAGTCCCTCGGACACGAGCAGCGCATAGAGCGCGATCCAGACGGCGAGCAGGTAATGCCAGTAGGTCGCGCACAGTTCGACGCCCAGCCGCACGGCGGCCGGGTCCGTGCCGCCGCGCCACACACGCCGCACCGCGCGCGCCCACGCCACCAGGCCGCCCAGCACGTGCAGGCCGTGCGCCGCAGTCAGCAGGTAGAAGAACGCGGCAGCGGCGCTGCTGGACACCACGAAGGACGCGGCATCGAGCTGCCGCCACACGGCCAGCTGGCCGGCGATGAATCCGACCGTCAGCGCTCCACCGGCGAGCAGGCCATGGCGCAGCGCCGGGACATCGTCGCGACGTGCCGCGCGCACCGACCACTCCATCGCCAGGCTGGCGAAGGCCAGCAGCGCGGTGTTCAGCAGCAGCAGCCGCGGCCGCGGCATCGGGTTCCAGTCGGCGACGCCCAGCCGCATCGCGTAGGCGCTGATGAACAGCACGAACAGCGAACTGGCCACGGCGAGGAACACGCACAGTGCCGTCTTGGCGGGCGGCGTGGTTGGGGTGCCCGGCGGTCGGCCCGCACCGGCGGCCTCCGCCCGCCAAGGCTGCACATGGAGGGTCTGCCGGAACAGCCAGCCGACGATGGCGGCCATCAGCAGCGTGAGGAACACCAGGCCGATGGTCACGCTGCGGCCCCCCTCGCTGCGGCCTGCCCCGTCCGCACCCACGCTTCCGCGGGCACGTCGGCGGGCGGCACGTTCTGCGGAATGAAGTCGGTCTGCAGGCCCGGCACGCCGTAGTCGTAGGCCCAGCGGTAGACGGCCGGCAGCTCCTTGCCGAAGTTGCCGTGGGCAGGCGGCGTCTGCGGGGTCTGCCACTCCAGCGTCGTCGCCTGCCACGGGTTGCCGCCGGCGGGCTGGCCGCGGAAGTAGCTGCGCGCCAGGTTGTAGAGGAACACCATCTGCGCGGCGCCGACGATGAAGGCCGCGATCGAGATCCACTCGTTGAGCAGGTGCGCCGACTGCGGGATGAAGTTCGTGGTGCCCAGCGCGTAGTAGCGGCGCGGCACGCCCATGAACCCGAGGTAGTGCATGGGATAGAAGATCGCGTAGGTACCCACGAAGGTGATCCAGAAGTGCAGCTTGCCCAGGCGGTCGTCCAGCATGCGGCCGGTCACCTTGGGGTACCAGTGGTAGATGGCACCGAACACCACCAGCACCGGCGCGATGCCCATGACCATGTGGAAGTGCGCGACGACGAACATCGTGTCGGACAGCGGAAGGTCGACCACCACGTTGCCGAGGAACAGGCCCGTGAGGCCGCCGTTGACGAAGGTGAAGATGAACGCGATGGCGAACAGCATCGGCACCGTCAGGCGGATGTTGCCGCGCCACAGCGTCAGCACCCAGTTGTAGACCTTGATGGCGGTCGGCACCGCGATGAGCAGCGTCGTGGTGGCGAAGAAGAAGCCGAAGTACGGGTTCATGCCGCTCACGTACATGTGGTGCGCCCAGACGACAAACGACAGGCCGCCGATCACCAGGATCGCCCAGACCATCATGCGGTAGCCGAAGATGTTCTTGCGCGCGTGGGTGGCGATCAGGTCCGAGACGATGCCGAACGCCGGCAGCGCCACGATGTAGACCTCCGGGTGGCCGAAGAACCAGAACAGGTGCTGGAACAGAAGCGGGCTGCCGCCGGAGTACTGCAGCTGCCGCCCCTGCGACACCAGCGCCGGCATGAAGAAGCTGGTTCCCAGCGTCTGGTCCAGCAGCATCATCACGGCGCTGACGAACAGCGCCGGGAACGCCAGCAGCGCGAGGATGGTGGCCATGAAGATGCCCCACACCGTCAGCGGCAGGCGCATCAGCGTCATGCCGCGCGTGCGTGCCTGCAGCACCGTGACGACGTAGTTGAGGCCGCCCATGGTGAAGCCGATCACGAACACGATCAGCGAGACGAGCAGGAAGATGATGCCCAGGCGCGAGCCGGGCGTGCCCTCGAGGATCGCCTGCGGCGGATAGAGGGTCCAGCCGGCGCCGCTGGGCCCGCCGGGCACGAGCATGCTGACGACCAGCAGCACGACGGCCAGCAGGTACATCCAGTAGCTGAGCATGTTGACGTAGGGAAACACCATGTCGCGTGCCCCCACCATCAGCGGGATCAGGTAGTTGCCGAACCCGCCCAGGAACAGCGCCGTGAGCAGGTAGATCACCATGATCATCCCGTGCATGCTCACCAGCTGCAGGTAGGTCGCCGGGTCGATCCAGGTGAGGCGGCCCGGGAATCCGAGCTGCAACCGCATCAGCCAGGAAAAGACCAGCGCCACCAGCCCGATGGCCATCGCGGTCAGCGCGTACTGGATCGCGATGACCTTCGCGTCCTGGCTCCAGATGTATTTGCCGACGAATGTCTTCGCGTGGTACAGCTCGACTTCGCCGATTTCGGCCGGGGGTGCGTAGGCCGTTTCGTCGTGCGCGACATGGCTGGTCATGCAGGTCTCCCGATGTCAGCGCGAGTTGAGGTACGCCAGCGTGTCGCCGATCACGGCGTCGTCGCGCAGCATGCCGGCCACCAGGCGCATCTGGGCGCCGTGGTGGTCCGCGGGATCGCTGCCGCGCACGCCATCCCGGAAGTTGCGCAACTGGCGCGCCATGTACCAGTCGCTCATGCCCTGCAGCCGCGGCGCGTTCGTGGCGGCCGTTCCGCGTGCATCCGCGCCGTGGCAGGCGGCGCACGTGGCGTAAAGGCGGCGGCCCCTGTCGATGTCGCCGTTGATGGTGGTGGCCGGTGGCGTCTCCGGCAGGGAAGCGATGTAGGCCGCGACGTTGGCGATCGCCGCATCGTCCGGCAGCGTGGCCGCCATCGGCGCCATCATCTTGCCGTAGGTGTCCTTGTCGTCCTTGCCACGCGCGCCCGCCTTGAACAAGTGCAGCTGCCGCTCCAGGTACCACGCGGATTGACCGCCGAGGCGCGGCGCGTTCAGCAGCTGGTTGCCTTCGCCATTGGCGCCGTGGCAGGCCACGCAGGTGGCGAACAGCACCTTGCCCGCGGCCGCATCTCCGTGCCCACGCTGCGCCAGCTGCGTGGAGGTGGATTGCCCCTCCAGCCACGTGGCGTAGGCGGCGGGTTCGTCCACCACGATGCGCCCGCGCATCGCGAAGTGGCCGACGCCGCAAAGCTCCTCGCACAACACGTCGAACGTGCCGGTGCGCGTGGGCGTGAACCATGCGTACGTGACCTGGCCCGGCACCAGGTCCATCTTCACGCGCATCTCCGCGACGCCGAAGTCGTGCAGGACGTCCTTGGACCGCAGCAGCAGCTTGACCGGCTTGCCCAGCGGCAGGTGCAGCTCGGGACTGGCCACCAGCACGTCGTCGCGTGCCGCGGCATCGGCCGGGTTGAGGCCGAACGGGTTGCCGTCCGTGACGAAGCGCGCGTGGGTGGTGCCCAGCTTGCCGTCCTTGCCGGGCAGGCGATAGCTCCAGTTCCACTGCTGCGCCACCACCTCGACCACCTGTGCATCCTGCGGCACGTCGATCACCTGCGCCCACACGAGCAGGCCCGGCGCCAGCATAGCGGCGACACCGACCGCCGTCACGACGAGCAGCCAGCCCTCGAGCTTCTTGTTCTCCGGCTGGTACTCGGCGCGGTTTTCGCGACGATGGCGGTAGCGCACGACCGCCCACGCCATGAACAGGTTGACGGCCACGAACACGAAGCCGGTCACCCAGAACGTGATGCCGATCGTCGTGTCGATCGATGCCCAGTTGGACGCGATGGGGGTGAAGTACCAGGGGCTCAGGAAATGGAACAGCACCGAGCCCAGCGCCAGCACGATCAGGGCAATGGCGATCGCCATGGCTAGGCCGGTGCAACCACCGCCTCCGGCCGGGCTGCCGCCGGCGGATCCGCAAGACGCAAACGCAGGAGCCTGGCCATTGGAGCCTCCCTTGCACGCGATGGCGCGTCAGTGGCTTTTACATCCGATGGTCCGGCAACGCAAAGTCAGCAGTTGCGGCGTGTGAGCCGGCGCACTGATGACGGAGGATTGGTCTCGCTTGTCCGGTTCGCGGCGCCTATGCTGCCTGCTTCGGCGCTTGCACCGGAGGTCCGCATGAAGCACTTCAGCCTCTCGTCCGGCATGACCACCATGCGCGGCGTCTTCTACCCGCGGGGCCACATCGTCCTGATGTTCCCGACCGAGCAGGACTGCGAACTCGCATCCAGGCTCCTCGTCGCGGACGGCGTGTCGGAAGACGACCTCTCGTGCGCGACACCGCAGGAGTTCGAGCGCGAGATCCGGGATTTCTGCAACGAGCGCAGCGACCTGCTGCTGCCTTCCATCGGCACCGAGTCGGACACGGCGCTGCACCTGCGCCAGCTCGCGCACGCCGGGCACCACGCGCTGATCATCCACGCGAACGCGAAGCTCACGTCGCAGCACGTGGTGGACCTGCTGAAGGACACGCACTGCTCATACGGGCAGCGCTACCGGTTCCTCGTCATCGAGGACCTGGTGTACTGAAGCGGCGCGCCCAAAGAAAAAGGCCGGACAGTCGTCCGGCCTTTGAAGTTGGTTGCGCGGGCAAGATTTGAACTTGCGACCTTTGGGTTATGAGCCCAACGAGCTACCAGGCTGCTCCACCGCGCGTCAGTGTGTGTTGATTATAGATTAAGCCGAGGCCGAATCGTTCCCCGAATCGCCTTCGGCGATTTCGGGACGGTCGACCAGTTCGACCAGCGCCATCGGCGCGTTGTCGCCGACGCGGAAGCCCATCTTCAGGATGCGCGTGTAGCCGCCCGGGCGCGCCTTGTAGCGGGGACCCAGTTCGTTGAACAGCTTGGTGACCATCTCGCGGTCGCGCAGGCGGTCGAACGCCAGGCGCTTGTTGGCGAGCGTGGGTTCCTTGCCCAGCGTGATCATCGGCTCGACGACGCGGCGCAGTTCCTTCGCCTTCGGCACGGTGGTCTTGATCACCTCGTGCTGGAGCAGCGAATTCATCATGTTGCGCAGCATCGCGAGGCGGTGCTCGCTGGTGCGATTGAGTTTGCGAAGGCCGTGACCGTGACGCATGGTGTGGTTTCCTTTCCGTTCTGGTTCGCCCAGCCGTACCAGGTACTGGGCGGTTCATCGTCGAAGGGCTTGCGCCCTCCGCGTCAGCGCTTGTCGAGGCCGGCGGGCGGCCAGGATTCGAGCTTCATGCCCAGCGTGAGGCCACGCGAGGCGAGGACTTCCTTGATTTCGTTGAGCGACTTGCGGCCCAGGTTCGGGGTCTTCAGCAGCTCGTTCTCGGTGCGCTGGATCAGGTCACCGATGTAGTAGATGTTCTCGGCCTTCAGGCAGTTGGCCGAGCGCACCGTCAGCTCGAGCTCGTCGACCGGGCGCAGCAGGATCGGGTCGAACTGCTGGCTCGAACGCTGCACCGGCTGGTCGAAGGCGGCCAGTTCGCTGCCTTCCAGCTGCGCGAACACGGCGAGCTGCTCGACGAGGATCTTGGCGGAGGCGCGCACGGCGTCCTCGGCGGTGATCGCGCCGTTGGTCTCGATCTCGACGACCAGCTTGTCCAGGTCGGTGCGCTGCTCGACGCGGGCGCTCTCGACCGTGTAGCTGACGCGCTTGACCGGCGAGAACGACGCGTCGAGGACGATGCGTCCGATGGACTTGGTCGGCTCGTCGGCGTAGCGGCGCATCGTGCCGGGCACGTAGCCGCGGCCCTTCTCGACCTTGATCTGCATGTCGATCTTGCCGCCCTGGGACAGGTGGGCGATCACGTGGTCGGGATTGATGATCTCGACGTCATGCGGGGTCTGGATGTCGGCGGCGGTGACGACGCCTTCGCCGTCCTTGCGCAGCGACAGGGTGACCTCGTCGCGGTTGTGCAGCTTGAAAACGACGCCCTTGAGGTTCAGCAGGATGCTGACAACGTCTTCCTGGACACCGTCGATCGACGAGTACTCGTGGAGCACGCCCGCGATCGTGACCTCGGTCGCCGCATACCCGACCATCGACGACAGCAGCACCCGGCGCAGGGCGTTGCCCAGCGTGTGGCCATAGCCGCGCTCGAACGGCTCGAGGGTGACCTTCGCGCGGTTCGTGCCGAGCTGCTCGACGTTGATGGACTTGGGTTTCAGCAGGTTGGTTTGCATGCAGGACTTCCTCTCAATACCCCCGGCTCGTTACACCGGTAAGGCTGGTGAAGTGCCCGGTCACGGTGCCCCGCAACAGGGAACGAAAACTCTTTGTGGCCGGGGCCCGCGGCCCCGGCGTGCGCTTTAGCGCGAATACAGTTCGACGATCAGCGACTCGTTGATGTCCGAGCCGAATTCGTCGCGGTCCGGCACCTTCTTGAACGTGCCTTCGGCCTTGTCGGCGTTGACGTCCACCCACGCCGGGATGCCGACCTGCTGGGCCAGCTGCAGCGCCTCGACGACGCGGTTCTGCTTCTTGGACTTCTCGCGCACGGCGACCACGTCGCCGGCCTTGACCAGGTACGACGGGATGTTCACCGGCTTGCCGTTCACCGTGATGGCCTTGTGGCTCACCAGCTGGCGCGCTTCGGCGCGGGTGGAACCGAAGCCCATGCGGTACACGACGTTGTCCAGGCGGGACTCGAGCAGGAACAGCAGGTTGGCGCCGGAGTTGCCCTTGCGGCGGTTGGCTTCCTCGAAGTAGCGACGGAACTGCTTTTCCAGCACGCCGTACATGCGCTTGACCTTCTGCTTCTCGCGCAGCTGCAGGCCGAAGTCGCTGGTGCGCTGGCCGGAGGTGCGGCCGTGCTGGCCGGGCTTGCTGTCGAACTTGGCCTTGTCGCTGATCGAGCGGCGGGCGCTCTTCAGGAACAGGTCGGTGCCTTCACGGCGGGAGAGCTTGGCCTTCGGGCCGAGATAACGTGCCACTTTTCTGCTTCCTTCAAATGACTGCCGCGGCCTGTTGCCGCGGGAGCCGGCACCCGTGGATGCCGGCGGTGGTCTTCAACCCGGGGACAGGGCGCTCCACCAGGGAACGCGCCTGGTCCACCTCAGATACGGCGGCGCTTTTGCGGGCGGCAGCCGTTGTGCGGGACCGGCGTCACGTCGCTGATCGACGTGATGCGGATGCCCAGCGCGCCCAGCGCGCGCACCGACGACTCGCGACCCGGGCCGGGGCCCTTGATCTCGACGTCGAGGTTCTTGATGCCCTGTTCCATCGCGGCGCGGCCGGCCACTTCCGACGCGACCTGCGCGGCGAACGGGGTCGATTTGCGGGAACCCTTGAAGCCCTGGCCGCCCGAGGACGCCCAGGCCAGCGCGTTGCCCTGGCGGTCGGTGATGGTGATGATCGTGTTGTTGAAGGACGCGTGCACGTGGCAGATGCCGTCTGCGACGTTCTTGCGGACCTTCTTGCGCACACGCTGCGCGGCGTTGTTGACGGGAGCCTTGGCCATGGTTCTCTACTTTCCCGGTTTATTTCTTGAGCGCCTGCGCAGCCTTGCGCGGACCCTTGCGGGTGCGGGCGTTGGTGCGGGTGCGCTGGCCGCGCATCGGCAGGCCGCGGCGGTGGCGGAAGCCGCGGTAGCAGCCGATGTCCATCAGGCGCTTGATGTTCATCGTCGTCTCGCGACGCAGGTCGCCTTCGATCGTGAACTGCCCGATGGCGTCGCGCACCTTCTCCAGCTCGACGTCGGAGAGGTCCTTGATCTTCTTCGAGAAGGCGATGCCGCAGGCTTCGCAGATCTGGCGCGCACGGGTGCGGCCGATGCCGAAGATGGCGGTCAGGCCGATCTCCGCGTGTTGGTGCGGCGGAATGTTGATACCAGCGATACGTGCCATGGTGTCTTTCCTATGTTCCTGTTCAACCCTGGCGCTGCTTGTGGCGCGGGTCGGTGCAGATCACGCGCACGACGTTCTTGCGGCGGATGATCTTGCAGTTGCGGCAGATCTTCTTGACGGAAGCCGAAACTCTCATTTGTCTTTCTCCTAAACCTTCTTGCTCAGCCCCCGAGGGACGTCTTGAAATTGGCCTTCTTCAGCAGCGACTCGTATTGCTGGGACATCAGGTAGTTCTGCACCTGGGCCATGAAATCCATCGTCACGACGACGATGATCAGCAGGGACGTGCCGCCGAAGTAGAACGGGACGTTGTACTTGAGGATGAGGAACTCGGGCAGCAGGCAGACGAAGGTGATGTACACCGCGCCGGCCAGCGTCAGTCGCAGCAGGATCTTGTCGATGTAGCGGGCGGTCTGGTCGCCGGGACGGATCCCGGGGATGAACGCACCGCTCTTCTTCAGGTTGTCGGCGGTCTCGCGGCTGTTGAACACGAGTGCCGTGTAGAAGAAGCAGAAGAACACGATCGCGCCCGCATACAGCAGGGTGTAGATCGGCTCGCCCGGGCGCAGCGTGCCGGCGATGTCGCTCAGCCAGCGCATGGAGTCGCCCGTGGAGAACCAGCTCACCACCGTGGCCGGCAGCAGGATGATCGACGACGCGAAGATCGGCGGGATCACGCCGGCCATGTTCAGCTTCAGGGGCAGGTGCGACGACTGGCCGCCGTACACCTTGTTGCCCACCTGCCGCCGCGCGTAGTTGACCAGGATCTTGCGCTGCCCGCGTTCGACGAACACCACGCCCCAGGTCACCGCGCCGACGACCAGCACGATGAAGATGGCCGCGATGATGCTCATGGCACCCGTGCGCACCAGCTCCAGCAGCCCGCCGATCGCCGACGGCATGCCGGCGGCGATGCCCGCGAAGATCAGGATCGAGATGCCGTTGCCCAGCCCGCGCTCGGTGATCTGCTCGCCCAGCCACATCAGGAACATGGTGCCGGCCGTCAGGCTCATCACCGTCGTGAGGCGGAAGCCGAAACCCGGGTTCAGCACCAGGCCGGCCGACGCTTCCAGCGCCACGGCGATGCCGAGCGACTGGAACAGCGCCAGGCCCAGCGTGCCGTAGCGGGTGTACTGCGTGATCTTCCGGCGGCCCGCCTCGCCCTCTTTCTTCAGCTGCTCGAACGTGGGAACCACGTAGGTGAGCAGCTGCATGATGATCGAGGCCGAGATGTAGGGCATGATCCCCAGCGCGAACACCGTGAACCGGGACAGCGCGCCGCCCGAGAACATGTTGAACAGGCTCAGGATGCCGCCCTGCTGCCCCTTGAACAGCTGCTGCAGCTGCGTCGGGTCGATGCCCGGCACGGGGATGTGGGCGCCGACGCGGTAGACCACCAGCGCGAGCAGCAGGAAGAGCAGCCGGCGACGCAGGTCGCCGAACTTGCCGGTCTTCGCGAGTTGTGCTGCGTTCGTGGCCACTTCAGTCCTTGTGCGTCACGCGTTGCTTCAAGCCAGGCTTCCGCCGGCCGCCTCGATGGCAGCCTTGGCGCCGGCGGTCGCGCCGATGCCGGTCAGCTTGACGGCGCGCTTGAGCTCGCCGGACTTGATGACCTTCACGTTCTGGACGATCTGGGCCACCAGCTTGGCGCCCTTGAGCGCCAGCAGGTCGACCTCGCCCAGGCCCAGCTGCTCGAGCTGCGCCAGGGTGACTTCGCCGTTGAACTTCAGGTTCTGCGACTTGAAACCGCGCTTGGGCAGGCGGCGCTGCAGCGGCATCTGGCCGCCTTCGAAGCCGACCTTGTGGTAGCCGCCCGCGCGGGACTTCTGGCCCTTGTGGCCGCGACCCGCGGTCTTGCCCAGGCCGGAGCCGATGCCGCGGCCGACGCGGCGGCGCGGCTTGCGCGAACCGGCGGCGGGCTTCAGGTTGTTCAGTTCCATTTAGAGCACCTTCACCAGGTAGCTGATCTTGTTGATCATCCCGCGCACTGCCGGCGTGTCCTGCAGCTCGCTGACGGAGTTCAGCTTGCGCAGGCCCAGGCCGCGGACGGTGGCGCGATGCGATTCCTTGGTGCCGATGGGGCTGCGCACCAGCTGCACCTTGACGGTCGTGTTCTGTTGGGTAGCCATGTCGTTACCTCGCTCAGGCGGCGAACAGGTCCTCGACCGACTTGCCGCGCTTGGCAGCCACTTCCGCGGGGGTCGTGGACTTGCGCAGCGCGTCGAACGTGGCGCGCACCATGTTGTAGGGGTTGGTCGAACCGTGGCTCTTGGCCACGATGTCGGTGATGCCCATGACTTCGAACACCGCGCGCATCGGGCCGCCGGCGATGATGCCGGTGCCCTTGGGGGCGGGGGCCATCATCACGTGCGCAGCGCCGTGCTCGCCGATCACGCTGTGGTGGATCGTGCCGTTCTTCAGGGACACCTTGGTCATGTTGCGACGGGCTTCTTCCATCGCCTTCTGCACGGCAGCGGGCACTTCCTTGGACTTGCCCTTGCCCATGCCGACGCGGCCGTCACCGTCGCCCACCACGGTCAGCGCGGCGAAACCGAGGATGCGGCCGCCCTTCACCACCTTGGTGACGCGGTTGACCGCGATCATCTTTTCCTTCAGGCCGTCTTCCGGACCGTCACCCTGCGTCTTCGCTTGAACTCGTGCCATGTTGGTATCCCGTTAGAACTGCAGGCCCGCTTCGCGGGCAGCCTCGGCCAGCGCCTTGACGCGGCCGTGGTAGGCGAAGCCGGAACGGTCGAAGGCGACCTGCTCGACGCCGGCAGCCTTGGCGCGCTCGGCGATCAGCTTGCCCACGCGGGCGGCGGCGTCGGTGGTCGCGCCCTTGCCGGTCGCTCCCAGTTCCTTGCGCAGGTCGGGCTGCACGGTGGACGCGCTGGCCAGCACCTTGGAGCCGTCGCCGGAGATGACGCTGGCGTAGATGTGCAGGTTGGTGCGGTTGACCATCAGGCGGGCCACGCCCAGGTTCGCAATGCGAACGCGGGTCTGGCGGGCGCGACGGAGACGCTGTTCTTTCTTGTTCAACATCGTCCGCTCCTTATTTCTTCTTGGTTTCCTTGATCACGATCTTCTCGTCCGCATAGCGGATGCCCTTGCCCTTGTAGGGCTCGGGTGGGCGGACCGCGCGGATCTCGGCGGCCATCTGGCCGACGCGCTGGCGGTCTGCGCCCTTGACCACGATCTCGGTGGGAGCCGGGGTTTCGAACTTGATGCCCTGCGGCATCTCGATGTTCACCGGGTGCGAGAAGCCGATCGCGAGGTTCAGCTTGTTGCCCTGCACGGCGGCCTTGAAGCCCACGCCGACCAGGGTCAGGCGCTTCTCGAAGCCCTTGGTCACGCCGACGACCATGTTGTTCACCAGCTGGCGCATGGTGCCGCTCATCGCATTGGCTTCGCGGCTGTCGTTCGCCGGCTCGAAGGACAGCTTGCCGTCCTTGTTCGCGACATTGACCAGCGCATTGCGGGCCAGCGACAGCGTGCCGCCGGTGCCCTTGACGCTGATCTGGTCGTCCTTGACCTGCACGTCCACGCCTTGCGGGACGGAGACAGGCATCTTTCCAACTCGGGACATGTCTGGTTCCTTCCTGGTCAGGCGACGTAGCAGAGGACTTCGCCGCCCACGCCGGTGGCGCGTGCCTTGCGGTCCGTCATGACGCCCTTCGGGGTGGTCACGATCGCCACGCCCAGGCCGTTCATCACGGTCGGGATGGAATCGCGGCCCTTGTACACGCGCAGGCCGGGACGCGAGACGCGCTCGATGCGCTCGATCACGGGGCGGCCGGCGTAGTACTTCAGCGAGATCTCGAGCTCGCTCTTGTTGCCGTCCTTCTTGACCTCGAAGCCGTCGATGTAGCCCTCGTCCTTCAGGACCTGGGCGATCGCGACCTTGAGGTTGGAAGCGGGCACGGTCACCGTCGGCTTGGCCACCATCTGCGCATTGCGGATGCGGGTCAGCAGGTCGGCGATGGGATCACTCATGCTCATGTCTGTGCTCCTTCCCGCTTACCAGCTGGCCTTGGTCACGCCGGGGATGTCGCCGGCGAAAGCAAGTTCACGGATCTTGTTGCGGGCGAGGCCGAACTGGCGGAACGTGCCGCGCGGACGACCGGTGATCTCGCAGCGATTGCGCTGGCGAGTCGGGTTCGAATTGCGCGGCAGCTTCTGCAGCGCCAGGCGGGCGGCGGCGCGCTCCTCGTCGCTCTTCTTGGCATCGCCGGCGATCGCCTTCAGTTCCGCGTGCTTCTTCGCGTACTGGGCGACCAGCTTGTCACGCTTGAGTTCGCGTTGGATCAAAGCAGTTTTGGCCACGATGCTCTCTCAGTTCTTGAACGGGAAACGGAAGCCAGCGAGCAGCGCCTTGCACTCGTCGTCGGACTTGGCCGTGGTGGTGATGCTGATGTTCAGGCCGCGCAGCGCATCGACCTTGTCGTACTCGATCTCGGGGAAGATGATCTGTTCCTTGACCCCGATGTTGTAGTTGCCGCGGCCGTCGAAGGCCCGGCCCGACACGCCACGGAAGTCGCGCACGCGCGGCAGGGCCACGGTGACGAAGCGGTCCAGGAATTCGTACATGCGCTGGCCGCGCAGCGTGACCATGCAGCCGATGGCCTGGCCTTCGCGGATCTTGAAGCCGGCGATGGCCTTCTTGGCCTTGGTCACGACGGGCTTCTGGCCGGCGATCTTGGTCAGGTCGCCGACGGCGTTGTCCATGACCTTCTTGTCCGCCACCGCCTCGCTCACGCCCATGTTGAGCGTGATCTTGGTGATGCGAGGCACTTCCATCGGCGACTTGTAGCCGAACTTCTCGGTCAGCTCGGGCGCGACCTTGTCGCGGTAAACCTGTTGCAGGCGTGCGGTTGCCATGGTCATGCCACCTTGATTTCTTCGCCGGACGACTTGAAGACGCGCACGTTCTTCTCGCCCTGGACCTTGACGCCGACGCGGTCGGCCTTGCCGGTGGCGGCATTGAAGATCGCCACGTTGGACTGGTGGATCGGCATGGCCTTCTCCACGATGCCGCCGGTGGTGCCCTTCATCGGGTTGGGCTTGGTGTGCTTCTTCACCAGGTTGATGCCCTCGACCACGAGCTTGTCGTCGTCCTTGCGCAGCAGGACCTTGCCGCGCTTGCCCTTGTCGCGGCCGGCGATGACGATGACTTCGTCGCCCTTGCGGATCTTGTTCATGGCGTGTTCCTTACAGGACCTCGGGGGCCAGCGACACGATCTTCATGAACTTCTCGGTGCGCAGTTCGCGCGTCACCGGGCCGAAGATGCGGGTGCCGATCGGCTCCAGCTTGTTGTTGAGCAGCACGGCGGCATTGCCGTCGAACTTCACGAGCGAGCCGTCACCGCGGCGGATGCCCTTGGCGGTGCGAACGACGACGGCGCTGTACACCTCGCCCTTCTTCACGCGGCCACGCGGCGCGGCTTCCTTGATGCTCACCTTGATGATGTCGCCCACGCTGGCGTAGCGACGCTTGGAGCCACCGAGCACCTTGATGCAAAGCACGGACTTCGCGCCCGTGTTGTCGGCGACTTCGAGCCGGGATTCAGTCTGGATCATGTGTGTATTCCCAACTTGTCCCCACTGGCCTCTCGCGTCGAGTGCGGCCTGCAGGGCAGTCTTGGGCCCGCCGTCAGCGCACCAACCGCTGGCGCGCCTCCGAATGGGCAGAATCTCGCCTGAAAATAGGCGAGCCCGCGATCATACCTTATGCACAGGTCCTGTCAACAGGCCCGTGAGGCCGGGGACTTTCGGGGGGCCTCTCAGGCCGGCTGGCGCTGCGGCAGGTAACTCGCGGCCAGCTGGGCGAACGCCGCTTCCTGCGGGTCGCGGCCCGTCTCCTCGCGCAGGATGGTCGCGACGGCGGGAGCAAGGCGGCCGGCGAGGGCCGCGTCCAGGAACAGCAGCCGCGAGCGCCGGGCCAGCACGTCTTCGACGGTGCGGGCCTGCTCTTCACGGGCGGCGAAGCGCACCATGGCTTCGGTCAGGCCGCCGCCGAGGTCACGTCCCGCGCCCGGGAGGCTGGCGACGGTCGAGGACTCGCTGCCATACAGATGCGGGCCCGGCGCCTCGCTGATCGCATGGAGCTCGCCGCCCTCGGGCGCACCGACGAGCTTCAAGTTGGCAGTCACTCCGCCGCGCGCCCGCTCCAGCAGGCCATCGTCGAAGCAACGGTCCAGCACGTCCTCGGCCATCGCGCGGTACGTCGTCCACTTGCCGCCGGTTACCGTCACCAGCTTGGAACGGCTGACCAGGACCGTGTGCTCGCGGCTCAGCGCCTTGGTGGGCGAGCCTTCGTCGTCCTCCGGCCGCACCAGCGGGCGCAGGCCCACCCAGCAGCTGCGGACGTCCTCCAGCCGCGGCGCCTTGACCAGGTAGCGGGCGGCTTCGCCGAGGATGAAGTCCAGCTCCTCGCCGAACGGCCGCGGCTCGCGCGCCAGGTCCTGGCGCGGCGTGTCGGTGGTGCCCAGGATCACCTTGCCCAACCACGGCACGCCGAACAGCACCCGGCCGTCGGCGGTCTTGGGAACCATCAGCGCGTGGCGCCCGGGCAGGAACTCGCGGTCGACCACCACGTGCACGCCCTGGCTGGGCGCCACGATCGGGCGCACCTTGCGGCCGACGGCTTCGCCATCGAGCTCGCGCAACCTGTCGACCCAGACGCCGGCCGCATTGACCACGCAGCGGGCGCGCACCTCGAACTGCCGCCCGGTCTCGCGGTCTTCCGCCCGCACGCCGGCGACGCGCCCGTTCTCGTGCAGCAACCCGGTCGCGGCGCAGTAATTGACCACCAGCGCGCCGCGCGCGGCGGCGGTGCGGGCCAGGGCGAGCGCGAGCCGTGCATCGTCGAACTGGCCGTCCCAGTACTCGACGCCGCCCTTGAGGCCCTGCGGCTGCACGGCCGGCAAGGCCTGCAGCGTCTCGCGCCGGCTCAGGAACCGCGTGGGCGCGAGGCCGGCCTTGCCCGCCAGGGCGTCGTACAGCTTCAGGCCGGCGCCATAGAACGGCGTCTCCCACAACTTGTACGAGGGCATGATGAAAGGAAGCGGCTGCGCAAGATGCGGCGCATTGCGCAGCAGCACCTGGCGCTCGTGCAGCGCCTCGCGGACGAGGGCGACGTTGCCTTGCGCCAGGTAGCGCACGCCGCCGTGCACCAGCTTGGTCGCCCGCGACGAGGTGCCGCCGGCGAAATCGTGGGATTCGAGCAGGACGACCGAGAAGCCGCGGGCGGCCGCGTCGAGCGCGACCCCCAGGCCCGTGGCGCCGCCGCCAATGATTGCGATGTCGTACTGCGTGGGGCGGGCCAGCGCGTCGAGCAGATCCGTTCGACTCATGTGCCCCGATTGTCGCCGAGCAGCGTGGCACCACTCGGCACCGCGACCCGAAAACCGCAGTTGCTGGAGGTGCTCGACGGCGTGTTGGAACCGCGCGCCGCGACGCGGTAGCGGTTGCAGTACGACTCGTGGCAGAGGAACGAGCCACCACGCATCGACCGGCGCCCGGTCGGGTGCGACTGCAGCGGATCGACGGCCGCCGTCGTCCGGTGGTAATCGGGGCTGGTCCAGTCCGCGCACCACTCCCACGCATTGCCCGCCATGTTGAACAGCCCCCAGCCGTTGGGCGCGTGCGTACGCACGGGAACCGTGTCGGGCTGCCAGCCCGCTTCGGGCTGCGATGGGAACTGGCCGCGCCAGATGTTCAAGGGCAGCGTGCCATCAGGCGCGAGCTCGTCGCCCCACGGATAGCGCTTCTGCACGAGTCCGCCGCGGGCTGCGCACTCCCACTCGGCTTCCGTGGGCAGCCGGACGCCCGCCCACGCACAGTAGGCGGCGGCGTCGTTCCACGACACGTGCACCACGGGGTGCTCGAGCCGCTCGTGGATCGACGAGCCGGGTCCCGAAGGGCGTTGCCAGCACGCGCCTTCGACCGGCACCCACCAAGGCAGGTCGCGCGAGATCTGCCGGATGCCGGCGCGGCGCTCCGGCGGCAACTGCAGGTAGAAGACGAAGGAGAAGCCGGCCTGCTCGGCTTCGCTGATGTACGAGGTCGCGCGGACGAAGTCGCGGAACTGCGCGTTCGTCACGGCAGTCGCGGCCATCGAATAGGGCGACAGCGTCACCGGACGAACAGGACCTTCGCCATCCTCGGCGAAGCCATCGGCGTCGTCGGTGCCCATGAGGAATTCACCGCCGGGGATCGCCACCCAGTCGTGCGCGATCCGGGTGCGATGGTCCTGGCCGCGCCCCGGCACGGCCGGCGCACTGCCGGCCTGTGCTGCGGGAACGCAGCAGCCTTTCACTCGTCTTCCCAGAACGCCTTGGTCACGCCCTGGCTGCGCATGAGCGCCACGACCTTCTCGCGGTCCAGCACGCCGCAGCGCCGCGCCCAGGCCTCGTACTGCTTCTTCATGTCGGCCACGCGATCGGGATGCTTCGCCGCGAGATCATTCGTCTCGGTGCGGTCCGCTTCCATGTCGTACAGCTCCCAGTCCTTGGGGTACTCGCGCACCAGCTTCCACTTGCCGATGCGCACGGCCGCGTTGCCTTCGTGTTCCCAGAACATCGGCGGCCGCTCGCCGGCGTCGGACGTGAAGGACTGGCGCAGCGAGTGGCCTTCCAGCGGCAGGATGCTGCGGCCGTCCAGCGCCTGCGGATACGGCGTGCCCGTGACGTCCAGGATGGTGGCCATGATGTCGGGCAGGTAGCCCGGCGTGTGGCGCACCTCGCCGCGCTGCGCGATGCCCTTGGGCCAGTGGAAGATCAGCGGCGTCGAGATGCCGCCTTCGTGGATCCAGTGCTTGTACAGGCGGAACGGCGTGTTCGACAGGTTGGCCCAGGCCTGGCCATAGCTCTGGTACGTGTCCTCGGGACCGGGGGCGATGTCCGGGTTGTTGCCAAAGCGCACGACCGCGCCGTCGCGCGTGTGCGAGCGGGCGATCATCAGCTTGTTCACCAGCTCGTCGATCGTGACGTTCTCCGGGATGTCCTCGGCGCACGCGCCGTTATCGGACAGGAAGATCACCAGCGTGTCCTCCAGCTGCCCCAGCTCTTCCAGCGAATCGAGGATGCGGCCGATGCCCTGGTCCATGCGGTCGATCTGCGCCGCGTAGACCTCCATGCAGTTGGCGAGCCAGGCCTTGTCCTGCGCCTGGGTCCATGCCGGTTGGCTCGGGTCGCGGCCGGTGAGCTTCCATTGCGCGTCCAGGATGCCGGACGACACGAGGCGCTCCAGCCGCTGCTCACGCAGCGTGTCCCAGCCGGCGTCGAAGCGGCCCTTGTACTTGGCGATGTCTTCCGGGTGCGCGTGCAGCGGCCAGTGCGGCGCGGTGTACGCGACGTACTGGAAGAACGGCTTGTCGCCGTGCTCGGCCTTGTGCGTGCGCAGGAACTTCACCGCCTCGTCGCTGATGGCGTCGGTGTAGAACCAGCCCGGCTGGCGCGCCTCGTGCTCGGCGTTCTCGTTGCGGCGCGTGAGCGTGTTCGGGTCGTAGAAGCTGCCGGCGCCGATGATGGTGCCGAAGAAGTCGTCGAAGCCGCGCTGCATCGGCCACGAGTCGGTGGGCTGCGTCAGGTTGCTCGACACGTGCCACTTGCCGCTCAGGTAGCTGCGGTAGCCGGCGGGCTTGAGCACCTCGGCGATCGTCGCGCAGCGCTGGTTCAGGTTGCCCGCATAGCCCTCGGGCCCCGAGTCGTACGTGAGGATGCCGATGCCCGTCTGGTGCGGATGCAGGCCGGTGAGCAGCGATGCGCGCGATGGGCTGCAACGGGCCGTGTTGTAGAACTGCGAGAACCGCAGGCCGTTGGTCGCCAGCCGGTCCAGGTTCGGCGTCTCGATCTCACCGCCGTAGCAGCCGATGTCCGAGTAGCCCATGTCGTCGTTCAGGATGAGCAGGATGTTGGGTCGCTTCGTCATGGGGACTCCTTCGTCGTCGACACGGTGATTCAGTTCAGGCGTTCGCCGCTCGCGCGGTCGAACAGGTGCGCGGCTTGCGGCTCGAAGCCCAGGCGCACGTCCTCGCTTTCGCGCGCGGGCGCCAGGCCGTCGGTCTTCCACTTCAGGCGCTGCTCGCCGGCCTTCAGGTCGACGATGCTGTAGTCGCCCAGTTCCTCGACGTAGTCCACCCGCGCCGGGATGCCGCCTGCGATCGACCGCATGTCGCCGGGGCGCACGCCCAGTGTGATGTCGCGCGTGCCTTCGGTGGTCGCGCCGACCGGCAGCTCGACGCCACCGAACAGCACGCGGTCGCCGCGCCACTGGGCCGGCACCAGGTTCATCGGCGGCGTGCCGATGAAGCCGGCCACGGACACCTGGCGCGGCTTGCTGAAGATCTCGCGCGGCGTCGCGATCTGCACGATGCGCCCGTCCATGAACACCGCCACGCGATCGGCCAGCGTCATCGCCTCTTCCTGGTCGTGCGTGACGTAGACGGTGGTGACGCCCAGCGTGCGCTGCAACTGCTTCAGCTCGAGACGCGTCTCCAACCGCAGCTTGGCGTCGAGGTTGGACAGCGGCTCGTCGAGCAGGAACAGCTTGGGCTGGCGCACGATCGCGCGCGCCAGCGCCACGCGCTGCTGCTGCCCGCCCGACAGCTGCCCGGGCCGCCGCGCCAGCAGGTGGCCGATGCTCACGCGGCCTGCCGCGTCCTCGACCGCCTTCGCGATCGTGTCGCGTGGCGTGCCCACCATGCGCAGCGGAAAACCGATGTTCTCGGCCACCGTCATGTGCGGGTACAGCGCGTAGCTCTGGAACACCATCGCGACGTCACGCTCGCCCGGCTCGGCGCCGGTGACGTCCTGCCCGTCGATCGACACCGTGCCGGCGCTGACCGTTTCCAGCCCCGCGAGGATGCGCAGCGTCGTCGTCTTGCCCGAACCGGACGGGCCGAGCAGCACGAAGAACTCGCCGGCGCGGATCTCGAGATCGACACCATGCAGCACGGTCGTCTCGCCATGCTTCTTGACCACGCCCTGCAGGCGAACGCTTCCCAGCTTGCTCATCGGCGACCGCCTCCCTTGACTGCTCCCACGGTGAGGCCCTTGACGATGTGGCGCTGCGCAAGCAGGCCCACCAGGATCACCGGTGCCATGGCAACCATGGCTCCCGCCGCCAGGCGCGCCCACTGGGTCTGCTCGACGGAGATGAAGTTGAACATCGCGACCGTCACCGGCCGCACGCGGTTGCCGCCGAGCACGACGGCGAACAGGAACTCGTTCCACGCATTGAGGAACACGAACACGGTGGTCACCGCGATGCCGCCGCGCACCTGCGGCAGGATCACGTACCAGAGCGCGCGCAACCGGCCCGCGCGGTCCAGCAGCGCGGCCTCCTCCATTTCGTAGGGGATGTCCTCGAAGTAGGAGACCATCAGCCAGATCGCGAACGGCAGCGAGAACGTCAGGTAGATCGTGACCAGGCCGCTGTACGAATCCAGCCCGCCGACGCGTTGCAGCGCGAGGTAGTACGGGATGATCAGCCCCACCGGCGGCAGCATCTGGGTGGCCAGCACGTAGAAGCCGCTGGCGCGCTTGCCGGGATAGCGCAGCCGCGCGAGCGCATAGGCCGCCGGCACCGCGAACAGCATGGTCAGCAGCGTCGCGCTGACGCTCACCACCGCGCTGGACCACAGGTTGGGCACGATCGACGACGGTCCCGACAGCACGTCGACGTAATTGGCGAGCGTGGGCTCGAACACCAGCAGCGGCGGGTAGGCGAGCACGTCGCGTTCGGTCTTGAACGACGTCAGCAGCGCCCACAGCACCGGGAACGCCCACACGGACACCAGCAGGCCGGCGAACACCGCGAGCACCACGCGGCGCGGCAGGTTGCGGTTCATGGCGACCTCCGGCGGCGGAACAGCAGCCAGGAGATGACCAGCGTCATCACCAGCAGCACCATCGCGAGCGCCGAGCCGTAGCCGATGTTCAGCTCGGTGAAGGACGTGCGGTACGCGTACAGGTTCAGGATCTCGGTCGAAGTGCCGGGACCGCCGCCGGTGGCAGCGAAAATCGCGGCGAACGCCGACAGCGCGGTCATCGTGCGCAGGATGACCACCATCACCACCGCGGGCCGGATCAACGGCAGCGTGATGAAGCGGAACCGCTGCCACGCGCTCGCACGGTCCAGCCGCGCCGCTTCATAGACGTCGGGCGGCAGCGTCGACAGCGTCGCCAGCAGCACGAGGAACGCGAACGGGGTCCATTGCCAGGTGTGGATGGCGATCACCGACACCAGCGCCAGTTGCGGATCGCCCAGCCAGTTGTGTCCGCCCAGGCCCAGCGCGCGTGTCACGACGTCGAGCAGGCCCACATCGGGCGACAGCACCAGGGTGCGCCAGAACAGGCCGACGACGACCGGCGCGAGCACGATCGGCAGGATGGCCGCCACCCGCAGCAGGCCCTGCCCGCGCGGGATCTGCAGCACCAACAATGCGAGCGACAGGCCGATGACGACCTGCAGCACCACCGTGGATGCCGTGTAGATGACGGTGAGCCAGAGCGAATTCCAGAACCGCGGGTCCTCGCCCATCTTCAGGTAGTTGCCCGCGCCGGCGAAGCCGGTCAGCCACGGCATGCTCATGTCGAGCTTCTGCAGGCTGTTCCACCCCAGGTACACGAGCGGCACCGTGGTGGTCAGCAGCAGCAACAGGAACGCGGGCGCGAACAGGGCGAGCGCAAAGCGCCGCTCCTGCCGCTCCAGCGTTCCCGCGGCGAGCGCGGGAGAGGTCATGCCGGGATCAGGCCTTCATGATCTGCGCGATGCGCGCCTGCGCCTCGTCGAGCGCTTCCTTGGGCTTCTTCTGCCCGACCAGCGCGGCCTGGATGGCGGTGGCCATGGTCTCGCCGACGGCGGGCCACTGCGGGACGCGCGGGCGCCATTCGACGTCGGTGTCCTGCTCCAGCGATTCCAGCGCGGCCGGGATGAAGTTCTCGCCGGCGCCCTTCATGGCATTGGCGAACTCCGGCGCCTTCCACAGCGACAGGCGGTTCAGGCCGGAGCGCTTGGCGGGGCCGTCGAACTTCCACGAGGTGCGCGCCTGCGTCTCGGCCGATGCCGCCCAGGCGATGAACAGCCAGGTCGCCTTCTTCTGCTTCTCGCTCAGCGCCGCGTTGATGGGGAAGCCCCAGTTCCAGATCGAGGTGACGCGCTTGCCCGACGGGCCCTTGGGCCAGCGTGCGTAGGCGACCTTGCCGACGACCTTGGACTTTTCCGGATTCGTGATGACCGCGGCCGACGAGTGCGCGTCGATGTAACAGGCCACCGTGCCTTGCGAGAACGCGTCGGCGATGTCCGGCCAGTTCCAGTTGCGCACCGCGGGCGGCGCGTACTGCGCCAGCGCGTTGACGTACCAGTCGAGCGCCTTGACCGCTTCCGGGCTGTTCACGGTCACGGTCTTGTTGTGCATCCAGTCGCCACCGAAGCCGCGGAACAGCGACGGGTAGATGTACATGTTCTGGCCGGCGCCGGCGAAGCCGCGCAGGGCCAGGCCGTACATGCGGTTGTTGGGATCGTTCAGCGCCTTCGCGTTCGACAGCAGCTGGTCGTACGTCTCGGCGGGCTTGAGGCCCTTGGCGTCGTACAGGTCCTTGCGGTAGACCTGCACCGTGACCTCGCCGTCGTACGGGATGCCGTAGGGCTTGCCGTCGACCGAATCGGCTTCGCGCCAGGCCTTGAGGATGTCGTTGTAGTTGAACCAGGCCGGGTCGGTCAGCGTGGCGTCGTTCAGGTACTTGTCCAGCGGCTCGACCCACTTGTTGGCGACGTACAGCGGGTAGTACATCGGGTCCGCGGCGTGCGTCGCATAGGTGCCCGTCTTGGACGACAGGTCGAGCATGGCCTTCTGGCGGATCTGGCCGGGCGGCACCTTCTCGGCGCGCACCTTGATGCCCGTCAGCGCCTCGAACTGCGGCAGCAGCCCGAGCAGGTTGTCGAAGTAGCTGGCCGGGATCACCGCGATGGAGATCGATTCGCCTTCGACCTGCTTCCAGTTGATCTTGGCGCGCTGGTACGGGGCCAGGTCGGTCGCGCCGCCCTGGGCCAGGGCCTCGCCCATCCAGCCGCCGGCGCCCAGGCCCGCCGCACCGATCGCGGCCGCCTGGCCGATGAACTTGCGGCGCGACGCGGCGTTCGGGTCGCGGGAATCGTTCTTCATCGCTGTCTCCTTGTGATGGGTGGCGGACCATGCAATCGATTACATGGGCGGCCAGTCTAACGCCCCTGCGGGTCCGACCGACCCCGCCCCTGGTCAGGGCTTTCCCTGTCACTTCTCCTCGGAAACCGGCGGGCGGGCGGGATACAGTTCGACGGCGGCAGGCTGTCCTGCAAACGTTTACATGGAGGTGGTGGATGGCAGCGCCGGGGCGTCCGAAGCAGAAGGCCCGGTCGGGGGCCAAGGACGTCGCACAACTGGCTGGCGTGTCGACGGCCACCGTCTCCCGCGTCCTGAACAACTCGCAGCAGGTCGACCCGGAGACGCGGCGCCGCGTGCTGGAGGCGTCGGCGAAGCTGCGCTACGTGCCGCACGGCGCCGCGCGCAGCCTGCGCAGCCACCGCAGCAAGATGGTAGGTGCCATCGTGCCCTCGTTCGACTACGCGCTGTACGCGCGCACCACGAGCGCGCTGCACCAACGGCTGGACGAGCAGGGCTACGCCCTCGTGCTGGCCGAGCACCACTACGACCTCGCGGCCGAAACGCGCATCGCCAGCCAGTTGGTCGAGCACGGCGTCGACGCCTTCGTGCTGGTCGGCCTGGACCACGAGCAGGCCCTGTTCACCCTGCTCGAGGACTACGGCCGGCCTTACGTGCTGACCTGGGGCGTGGACCCGGCGCAGCGGCATCCCAGCATCGGCTTCGACAACCAGGCCGCGACCTACCAGGCGGGGCGGCACCTGATCGAGCTCGGGCACCGGCGCATCGGCCTGCTCAGCGCGCCGGTCGCGGGCAACGATCGCGCACGGGCGCGCGGCGAAGGCTTGCGCCTTGCACTGGCGGAACACGGCCTCGTGCTCGATCCCGCGCACGTCGCGCACGCGCCCATCTCGCTGGCGGCGGCCCAGGCCGCGATGGAAAGCCTGCTGCAGCTGCCCGAACCACCGACCGCGGTCGTCGCGACCAACGACGTGTTCGCGGTCGGCGCCATGCTGGCCTGCCGCAAGGCGGGCATCGACGTGCCCGGCCGCATGTCGATCACCGGCGTCGACAACACCGACCTGGGCGCGACGCAGACGCCCGGCCTCACGAGCGTCGCGACGCCGGTGACGCAACTCGGGCGCGCCGCCGCCGAGCAACTGGTCGCGCGGCTCGAGGGCGCCACGTGGGACGCGTTCCAGCTCTACCCGGTGGAGCTGGTGTGCCGCGGCAGCACGGCCCCGCCGCCCGTCTAGACTGGCGCTTCCGCCGCCACCCGCCACGATCGCCATGACCTTCGCCGCCACCCCCATCGCCTTCATCGGGGGCGGCAACATGGCCAGCGCCATCCTGGGCGGCCTGCTGCGCGAAGGCCTGGACCCGAAGCTGGTCGACGTCGTCGATCCGGGCGCGCCGGCGCGCGAACGCCTGGCCCGCGAGTTCGGTGTCACCGTCCACGAGACGGCCGGCGCGGCGCTGGCCCGCTCCGCGATCGTCGTGTGGGCCGTCAAGCCGCAGATCTTTCGCGATGCCGCCCGCGCGGCCGCACCGCACACGTCACGCGCGCTGCACCTGAGCGTCGCGGCCGGCATCCGCTCGGACAGCATCGCCGCCTGGACGGGCAGCGAGCGCATCGTGCGCAGCATGCCCAACACGCCGGCGCTCGTCGGGCTGGGCATGACGGCGCTGTATGCGCGCAGCGCCGTCTCGGCCGAGGACCGCAACGTCGTCCAGCAGGTGCTGGCGCCCACGGGCGCGACGTTGTGGGTCCCGCAGGAGCAGCAGCTCGATGCGGTCACCGCACTGTCCGGTTCCGGTCCGGCGTACGTCTTCTATTTCATCGAGGCGATGACGCGCGCCGGCGTCGAGATGGGCTTGCCCGAGGAGCAGGCACAAGCGCTCGCCATCGGCACCTTCCGCGGCGCGTCCGAGCTCGCGCGTTCGTCGCAGGAGCCGCCCGCGGTGCTGCGAGAGCGCGTGACGTCCAAGGGCGGCACGACCTACGCGGCGCTCACGAGCATGGACGAGTCGCGCGTCGCGGACCATTTCGTGCAGGCGATGCACGCGGCCTGCCGGCGCGCCGCCGAACTCGGCGACGAATTCGGCCGCGACGCTACTTGAGGGCGTAGCCGGCGACGATGCCGGCGAACACCGCGAAGTCGACCCAGTGGTTCAGGCGGAACGCGCGGAAGCAGCCGTCACGGCCGCGGTCGCGGATCCAGGTCCAGTGCACCGCCGCTTGCGCGGCGGCGGCGGCGATGCCCGCGTAGAACGGCCAGCCGAGATCGCGCCCGGCCAGCGCGGCCACCCACACGAGCAGGAACGCCACGTAGCACGCCATCACGACCGCGACGTCGGCGCGGCCCAGCGTGATGGCCGAGGTCTTGATGCCGATGCGCAGGTCGTCGTCGCGATCGACCATCGCGTACTCGGTGTCGTACGCAAGCACCCAGAACAGGTTGCCCAGCAGCAGCACCCACGCGAGCAGCGGCACGCGCGACTGCACGGCCGCGAACGCCATCGGGATGCCGAAGCTGAACGCGATGCCGAGGACCGCCTGCGGCATCGACACCACGCGCTTGGCGTACGGATACAGCAGCGCGATGGCGAGCGCCGCGAACGACCAGGCGATGGTTGCCGCGTTGGTCGTCAGCACCAGGCCGAACGCGACCAGCGCCAGCACGGCGCCGAGCAGCAGCGCCTCGCGCACCGACACCTTGCCCGCGGTGACGGGGCGCTGCGCCGTCCGCTTGACGTGCTTGTCGAAGTCGCGATCGGCGACGTCGTTGACGCAGCAGCCGGCGCTGCGCATCAGCACGGTGCCCAGCGTGAACACCGCCAGCAGGTGCCAGCCGGGAAAGCCGTGCGCCGCGACCCACAGCGCGCTGAGCGTGGGCCACAGCAGCAACAGCCAGCCCGCAGGGCGGTTCCAGCGAATGAGGTCGAGCCAGAGCCCGAGGCGGCCGCGCATGCGTCAGTCGAAGCCCAGGCGGCGCAGGTCCAGCTTGCCGCCGCGCATCGGCGGGCACCAGAAGTACGCGCCGTTGATCGGGCGCGAGAGCTTGAACACGCCGTCGACGATGCCGTCGTCCAGGCCCGCCATCCGGCGCATCTGCGCCTCGAAGGCATCGAACGACTTGCCGAACGCCACGAACATCAGGCCGGCCTGCGTGCTGGCCATCCAGGGCATCGAGCGGCGCAGCACGAAGGCCTCGGGGTCGAAGCTCTCCTGCGCGGTGCGCTTGACGTGCGCCGATTCGGGCGCGTCCTCGATCTCCTCGTTGTCACGCAGGCGTCGGCCGATGGCGTGGTCCTGGTCCTTCTCGGGCATCTCGTCGAACGCATCGAGGTCGTGCACCCACTGCTGCACGGCGACGAAGCTGGCGCCGTCGAGGCCCTCGCCCTGGCCGTCCACGAATGCGGCCTCGAGCGCTTCGTCGCCCTTGGGGTTCTCCGTGCCGTCCTCGAAGCCGGTGAGGTCACGCCCGAGGCCCGACTCGTCGCTGTGCCGGTGGCGGAACGCATCGACTACGTGGCGCAGCGTGAACGCCGGTGCCAGCGCCTTCTGCAGCTTGCGCGTGATGTGCAGCAGGTCGCCGAGATCGTCGCCACGCGCCCAGCACCACAGGTGGCCGGTGGTGCCCACCGGCACCTTCACCTGTCCCGAGAAGTCGGGGAAATCGTGCAGGCCGGGGATGTCGCCGCCGAGCGCCTTGACGAGTGCCGGCGCAAGGCCGATGACGACGTCCTCGCCGTTGACCAGCGGCGCGATGCGCTGCAAGGCGTCCTTGTGCTGCTGCACGGACTGCGACGTGTCGGACAGCGTGAAGAGCACGTAGCGGGCGACGCGCGGCACGCCGTCGAGGATGCCGGGTTGGTAGTGGGTCGGGTCTTGCATGGAAACAGCTGGTTGGTGGCGCAAGGATGCGCGGTCACGACAGGCGATGGACGCCGGGCAACTCGCACGCATAGATCGAGTTGCGCAGCGCGGCAATGGCTTCGTAGCGGGTGTAACTGCGCCGCCAGGCCAGCACCACGCGCCGCGACGGCGGGTCGCCGTCGAACGGGATGTAGCGCACGAACGCCGGATCGTCCTTGCGGCGGCGCGGCTTGGGCTCGAGCGCGTCCTTGGGCACCGACAGCCGCGGCACCAGCGTGACGCCCATGCCGGCGGCCACCATGTGCTTGATGGTCTCCAGCGACGAGCCCTCGAAACTCTTGCGGATGCCCTCGGCGTCGCTGGAGAAGCGAGCGAACTCGGGACAGACCTCCAGCACGTGGTCGCGGAAGCAATGCCCCGTGCCCAGGAGCAGCATGGTCTCGCTCTTGAGTTCCTGCGCCGTGACGACCTTGCGTGCGGCGAGCGGATGCGAAGTGGGCACGGCGGCCAGGAACGGCTCGTCGTACAGCGGCGCAACGGCCAGGCCGGCATCGGGAAAAGGCTCGGCGACGATGGCGCAGTCGATCTCGCCGGTGCGCAGCATCTCGAGCAGCTTGACGGTGAAGTTCTCCTGCAGCATCAGTGGCATCTGCGGCGTGCGCGCAATCGCCTGCCGCACGAGGTCCGGCAAGAGGTACGGACCGATCGTGTAGATCACGCCCAGCTTCAGCGGACCGGCCAGCGGGTCCTTGCCGCGCTTGGCGATCTCCTTGATCGCAGCCGCCTGCTCCAGGACGCTCTGGGCCTGCCGCACGATCTCCTCGCCCAGCGGCGTGACACTCACCTCATTGGCGCTGCGCTCGAAGAGCTTCAGTTCCAGCTCATCCTCGAGCTTCTTGATCGCCACCGACAGCGTGGGCTGCGAGACGAAGCACGCTTCGGCGGCCTTGCCGAAATGTTTTTCTCGCGCGACGGCGACGATGTACTTGAGCTCGGTGAGGGTCACTGGTCGCTAGGCCTTGAGGTAGTCGGATTTTCCACCCAACCATCGCGCCGTGTGGCGCTCGGCGTCTTCCGGATGCCGGTCCAGCATCTCCGGCGCGAGCGTGCGCGCGGCCTGTAGCAACTGCACGTCCATGACCAGGTCGGCGAAGCGCAGCAGTGGCGCGCCCGATTGCCGCGCGCCGAGGAACTCGCCCGGGCCGCGGATCTCCAGGTCGCGGCGCGCGATCTCGAAGCCATCGGCCGTTTCCGCCATCGCCTTGAGGCGCGCGCGCGCCGTCTCGCCGAGCCGGCCGTTCTCGCCCGCCGCGTAGAGCAGCACGCAGGCCGACGCGGCGGCACCTCGGCCCACGCGGCCGCGCAGCTGGTGCAGCTGCGACAGCCCGAAGCGCTCGGCGTGCTCGATCACCATCAGCGACGCATTCGGCACGTCGACGCCGACCTCGATGACGGTGGTGGACACCAGCACGCCCATCTGCCCGCCGGTGAACAGGTCCATCACCGCCTTCTTCTCGGCCACCGGCATGCGCGAATGCAGCAGCCCCACCATCACGCCGGGCAGCGCCTTTGACAACTGTTCGTGCGTCGCGGTGGCGTTGGTGAGGTCCAGCGCCTCGCTCTCCTCGATCAGCGGACACACCCAGTACACCTGCCGGCCTTGCGCCAGCTGCGAGCGGATGCGCTCGACCACTTCGTCGCGCCGCGTGTCGGCCACCAGCTTGGTGACGATCGGCGTGCGGCCCGGCGGCAGTTCGTCGATGGTCGAGACGTCCAGGTCCGCGTAGTAGCTCATGGCGAGCGTGCGCGGGATGGGCGTCGCGGACATCATCACGAGATGCGGTTCGCGGCCTGCATAGGTAGATGGATCCCCGCCCCCCGCCTTCGCGGGGGCAGGCTCCGCCGGGGGATGACTCCCTCCGGCCGTCATCTTCGAGCGCAGCGCCAGCCGCTGTTCGACGCCGAAGCGGTGCTGCTCGTCGATGATGGCCAGCGCGAGCTTCTGGAACTGCACCTGGTCCTGGATCACGGCGTGCGTGCCGACCACCAGCGCGGCCTGCCCGCTCGCGATGCGCGCCAGCATCTCGCCGCGCTCCTTCTTCTTCTGGCTGCCGGTGAGCCACGCCACGCCGAGGCCACGCGGCGCGAGCAAGGGCTCCAGCCAGCCGATCAGCTTGCGGAAGTGCTGCTCGGCGAGGATTTCCGTGGGCGCCATCAGCGCGCACTGCCATCCGGCATCGATGGCGATCGTCGCTGCAAGCGCCGCGACCACCGTCTTGCCCGAGCCGACGTCGCCTTGCAGCAGCCGGTGCATCGGCACGTCACGTGCGAGATCGGCGGCGATCTCCTCGCTGACGCGCCGCTGCGCCGCGGTGAGCTGGAACGGCAGCGCCTTCAGCAGTTGCTCGTGCAACCCGCCCGGCCGCGCGGGAAGTGCCGGCGCCTGCAAGCGATCGCGTTCGCGCTTGCTTTCCAGCTGCGACAGTTGCTGCGCGAGCAGTTCCTCGGCCTTCAGCCGCTGCCACGCCGGATGGCTGCGATCCTCCAGGTCGGAGAGTGCGGTGTCCGGCTGCGGGTGATGCAGGAAGTGCAACGTGCGTTCGAGCGTCCAGCGCGGATCCAGCCCGAGGCGCTGCGCGAACCCCGGCGGCAAGGTCTCCGACAGGTCGGCGCGCGACAGGCCGGACAGCACCGCCTTGCGCAGGTACGCCTGCGGCAACGCGGCGACGGTCGGATAGACCGGCGTCAGCGCCTCGGGCAACGGTGCGCCCGCGGCTCGCGTCGTCGGATGCACCATCTGCCAGCCGACCAGGCCGCCACGCGCCTCGCCGCGGGCCACGATGCGCGTGCCGACCGCCAGCGCCTTCTGCTGCGACGGATAGAAGTTGAAGAAGCGCAGCTGGCAGGTGTCGGTGCCGTCGTCGATGGTCACCACCAACTGGCGCCGCGGCCGGAACGCCACGTGGTTGTCGGTGACCACGCCCTCGACCTGCACCGTCTCGCCGCCGCGCGCGTCGCGCAATTTCGTGATGCGCGTCTCGTCCTCGTAGCGAAGCGGCAGGTGCAGCGCCAGGTCGATGTCGCGCACCAGGCCCAGCTTGCGCAAGGCCTTCTGCGGCTCGGACAGGGATTTCGTCGGCGCGGCGGGGGCCTTGGCGGCGGGCATGGGACAATTCTGCCCGTCTCCACACTTGGTACGGACCCGTCCGGTCCTCAAGCAGCATGCCTTCGTTCACGCTGGCGGATTTCGATTTCGCCCTCCCCCCCGACCTGATCGCGCAGCACCCGGCGCCGGAGCGCAGTGCGTCGCGCCTGCTCGATGGCCGCGCCGATGCGCCCGTCGATCGCGTCTTCCGCGAGCTGCCCGCGCTGCTGCAGCCCGGCGACCTGCTGGTGTTCAACGACACGCAGGTGGTCAAGGCGCGCCTGTACGGCGAGAAGCCCACCGGGGGCAAGCTCGAACTGCTGGTCGAGCGCGTGCTGCATGGCCACGCGGTGGTCGCCCACATGAAGGTGAGCAAGAAGCCGCCCGTGGGCACCGTGCTCGCGATGCAGGGCGGCTTCACGGCGACGCTGCTCGGGCGCTGGCCGGACGAGGACGGCGCGCTGTTCCATTTCGCCTTCAGCGACGACCCGTACGCGCTGATGGAGCGCCACGGCCACGTGCCGCTGCCGCCCTACATCGAGCACGCCGACACGGCCGACGACGTGCAGCGCTACCAGACCGTGTTCGCCAGGCACCCCGGCGCGGTGGCGGCGCCGACTGCGGCACTGCACTTCGACGAGCAGGTGCTGGCGGCGCTGGAGGCGCGCGGCATCGAGCGCGCCAGCCTCACGCTGCACGTCGGCGCCGGCACCTTCCAGCCGGTGAAGACGGACGACATCACGCAGCACCGCATGCACAGCGAGTGGTACGACGTGCCCGCCGCCACGCAGGACGCGATCGCCAGTTGCCGCGCGCGCGGCGGCCGCGTCGTCGCGGTCGGCACGACCAGCGTGCGCACGCTGGAGAGCTGGGCCCGCAGCGGGCGGGCGCGCGGCGACACCGACATCTTCATCACGCCGGGCTTCCGCTTCCAGGTGGTCGACCTGCTGGTGACCAACTTCCACCTGCCCAAGTCCACGCTCATGATGCTGGTGAGCGCCTTCGCCGGCCATGCGCACGTCATGGCGCTGTACCGCCACGCCGTGCAGCACCGCTACCGCTTCTTCTCCTACGGCGATTCCATGCTGCTGGAACGCAGGACCTGACATGCTGAACTTCGAGATCCTCGCCACCGAAGGCCACGCGCGCCGCGGCCGCCTGGCGCTGAACCACGGGGTCGTGCAGACGCCGATCTTCATGCCCGTGGGCACCTACGGCACCGTCAAAGGCGTGACGCCGCGCTCGCTGGAGGAGATGAACGCCCAGATCATCCTGGGCAACACCTTCCACCTGTGGATGCGTCCGGGCCTCGACGTGATCCAGTCGTTCGGCGGCCTGCACCGGTTCGAACGCTGGGACCGTCCCATCCTCACCGACTCCGGCGGCTTCCAGGTCTGGAGCCTGGGCGAGATGCGCAAGATCAGCGAGGAAGGCGTGAAGTTCGCGTCGCCGGTCAACGGCGACAAGCTGTTCCTCACGCCCGAGGTGTCGATGCAGGTGCAGACCCTCCTGGACAGCGACATCGTCATGCAGTTCGACGAGTGCACGCCGTACGAGACCAAGGGCCACCTCACGACCGAAGCGGAGGCGAAGTTCTCGATGGAACTGAGCCTGCGCTGGGCGAAACGCTGCCAAGCGGAATTCACGCGGCTGCAGAACCGCAACGCGCTGTTCGGCATCGTGCAGGGCGGCATGTTCGAGCACCTGCGCGAAGCGTCGCTCGCTGCGCTGGTCGACATGGACTTCCCCGGCTACGCCGTCGGTGGCGTCAGCGTCGGCGAGCCCAAGGAGGACATGCTGCGCATCATGGCGCACACCCCGCACCGGCTGCCCGCGCACAAGCCGCGCTACCTGATGGGCGTGGGCACGCCCGAGGACCTGGTCGAAGGCGTCGGCCAGGGCGTCGACATGTTCGACTGCGTCATGCCGACGCGCAACGCGCGCAATGGCCACCTGTTCACGCGCTTCGGCGACCTGAAGATCCGCAACGCGCGGCACAAGACCGACCACCGGCCGCTGGACGAGAGCTGCAGTTGCTACACGTGCAAGGGCCACACGGCTGCCGACGGCACGGTGACCGGCGGCTTCTCGCGCGCCTACCTGCACCACCTGGAGCGCTGCGGCGAGATGCTCGCGCCGATGCTGGCGACGATCCACAACCTGCACTACTACCTGCACCTGATGCAGGAGATCCGCGATGCGCTCGAAGCGGGCCGCTTCGCCGCCTTCGCCGCGCAGTTCCGGCAGGACCGCGCCCGCGGCGTCTGACCCGCGCCCGGTAGGATGCGCCGCGATGGCGCGTGTGCTGCTCAGGATGCTCGGCCGCTTGCTGGCGTGGCCGCTGGCGCTGCTGGTCCTGTTCGAGGAGTGGGGCTGGGACCCGCTGCAGCGGGCCCTGGGACGGCTCGCGCTGCGGCTGCACCTGCGCTGGCTGGGCGAACGCATCGAACGCCTGCCGCCCTACGCCGCACTCGCGATCTTCGCCGTCCCCACCTTGCTACTGCTGCCGGTCAAGCTGGCCGCGGTCGGCTTGATCGCAGCCGGCCACGTGGCGCTGGGCACGGCCGTGATCATCGGCGCCAAGCTGGCCGGCACGGCGATCGTCGCCCGCCTGTACACGCTCACCCGCCCGGCGCTGCTGCGACTCGCGTGGTTCGCGCGCCTGCACGACGGCTGGGTGCGCTGGAAGGAGGCGCTGCTCGCGCCCGTGCGCGCGTCGTGGCCATGGCGGCAGGGCCGCGTGCTGCGCCGGCGGCTCCAGCGCCGCTGGTCCGCGGCGCGGCGCTGATCAAGCCGGCGCGGCGATCGCCGGCGGCACGGGCTCGCCGCGTGCGGCGGTGCCGCACGCCACGCAGTAGCGCGCGAATGCGTTCTTGCGCGTCGCGCAGTGCCCGCAGCGGTCGAACAGCCCGATGCCGCAGTGCGGGCAGAAGTCCTGCCCCGGCGCCTGGAGGTCGACTGCGCGCTCGCAACCCGGGCACGCGCCCTTGGCCATCCGCGCCAGTGCCGTGTCGTACGGCACCTCCTCGCGCCGTTCCTCCTCCGGCCGCGATTCGGCCTCGCGCATGCGGTCGCGGTACCGCTCGTAGGCGCGGATCGCCTGCCGCCCGGCGAACACGGTGACGGCGATGCCGACGGCGTAGCGCACGTAGCCGCCGTAGCTGGGAAGGTAGGGCACCAGTTCGACGAAGAACGTGAACAGCGCGAAGAGGATGAAGCCCCACGCGAACGGCCACCAGGTCCCGTTGCGGTGGCGCCGGAACAGCCACCCGGCGACCGCCAGCGGCGGCAGCGTCAGCGCGAGGCGGTAGAGGAACACTCGCAGTTCGACCCGGCGCTGCTCGGCGGCCCACGCCTTGCGCGCCTCCTCTTCCAGTTGTGCCAACTCGCGCTGCGCCCGCGTCGACGCCTGCCGCGCATCGAGCTGCAGTTGCTCCTGGCGCTCGACCGCCCCTTGCGCCTGCCGCTCGGCCTGCCGCAGCGCGTCGAGTTGCCGCGTGCGCTCGACCAGTTCCGGATCCTGAGCGGCCTGCTGGGTCGCGCGGCGCGTGGCCAGCCAGTGGCCGAAGGTCTCGCGCGCGGCGCCCACGTCGTTGCGCGCGACCTGCAGCTGCAGCCGCGATTGCTCGAGCGCGGACTGCGCGTCCTGCTGCGCACGCTGCGAGGTGCGCACCTGGGCCCGCAGCTGCTCCGCCCGCGGGCGGTCGAGGAAGTCGTCCAGCACCTGCGTGCGCTCCACCTTCGGCAGGTCGCCCACGAGCGCATTGCCCAGCCCGACCAGGAAGCCGGCGAACACCAGGGCCACCAGCCACAGCCCGCGCCGGAACCAGCGCTCCGACAGTCGCATTCCCTTGCCCATCGCCGTCTCCTTTTCGTTTCAGTCGAGTCCCACGGTCACCGGCCGCGCACCCAGCCGCGAGCGTTCCAGCCACGCGAACACCGAATCCGCCGTCACCGTCTCGATGCGGTCCGAGAACCGCTTCTCGTTCGGGTGGTCGTCGAACGCGACGTTCGCGGCCGAGATCCGGCCGCCCAGCCGCGTGAGCGGGCCGAGCTGCAGGACCGTCGGCTCGTAGCCGCGCAGCTGCAGCCACGCCTGCGCCTGCATGCGCGTCGCGACCGGGAAGTCCTGCGCCAGCGCCATCGTCTCGATCGCCCACTGGTTCGACTGCTGGTAGCGCGTCGCCCATGGGTAGCTCACGATGCTGTACGCGCGGGTGTGCAGCCGCGCGAGCGCCTCGTCGCTGCGCAGCACCGGCAGCAGGCGCTTCTGCAGCGCCGCGTCCAGCACGCTCCACGCGGCTTGCTGGCGCCACAGGTCGTCGAGGAAGAACTCGCCCAGCCCCTGGCGGTAGACCGCTGCTTCGGCGGTGCCGCAGGCATTGAGCTTGTGCGCGACGCGCCACACGCCCTCGCCGGCCGCGGCGTCGCGGTAGGCCAGGCCCAGGTGCGAATAGCGCAGGCCGTACCTGGACAGGTCCTGGCCGGCACGCGCGAGCACCACGACTTCGGTGCCGTCGCGCGCGTAGGCCGCTTCCAGTTCCTGCCGCACGCGCATCGCCATGTCGAGGCCCAGGCGGATCTGCTCGACGCCGAGCGGGCGCTCTTCGCACGAGCGGCCGGCGTACGCCGCAGGCACCACCGTCGCCGCGATGGCGACGGCCACGAGGAGGCTTCGCAGCGTCTTCACGTCAGCGCACCACGACCTGGTTGTAGAGAAGCGTGCGGCCGACCTCGTTCGGGATGAACGCGATCGCCTGGCCGGCCACCGACAGCACCGTGCCCGAGGCAAGCGCCGCGGTGGTCACCGCGCTGCCGACGGCGACGGAGACGTGGCCGGCCACGTGCACGCTCGCGCGCGCACCGTCCGACACGCCTTCCAGCACCAGCACCGTTCCGCGCCCGCTGGCTTCCACGCCGCGCACGACGAAGCGGCCGGCGGCCGCCAGCGAGGGTTGCACGGCCTTGGCGCCTTCGACGGCGACGCTGGTGCCGAGCACGACGGAAGCCACCGGCAGCAGCGAGATCGCGCTGGCAGCGGTGGACGCGTTGGATGCCGGGTCGGCGAGCGCCGGGGCGGACGTGCAGGCCAGCGCGGCGGCCAAGGCCAGGGTGGACAGCAAACGGGTTCGGTTCACGTGGTCTCCTTGAAGCCGGCGCGGCTCGGGCACCGGCGGGGTCGCACTCTGCCCGCGGCGGGGCGACAAGCAGCAGGAAAGGATGCCGAGTGGCCAGCGGCGCACTCGCCGGTATCGGATGGCGATATTCAGCGGGCCAGCAGCGCCGCGACCCGCTCGCGCAATGCCGCCGGTTGCGCGGCGTTTGCGGGCATCGGTTCGCCCACCTCGAGCCCCACGCGGCTCCAGAAGCCGCGCCGGAACGGCTTGGCCATCGCGCGTCCCTCGACGCGGCTGAAGAACGAGCCCCACAGGTTGGTCAGCGCCATCGGCACCACCGGCGGGTCGATGCCGTCGGCGCTCGCGCGCTCGAGGATCTTGGCGATGCCGCCCTTGAACTCCTGCAACTCCCCGTCGCGCGTGATGGCGCCCTCCGGGAAGATCAGCAGCAGGTCGCCGTCACGCAGCACCTGCGCAGCGCGCTCGAACGCGGCTTCGTACACCGCCGGGTCGTCCTTCTGCGGTGCCACCGGGATGGCCTTGGCCAGGCGGAACAACCAGCCGAGGACCGGGGTGCGGAAGATGCGGTGGTCCATCACGAACACGATCGGCCGCGGGCTGGCCGCCATCAGCAGCACCGCGTCGACGAAGCTCACGTGGTTGCACGCCAGCAGCGCAGGACCCTCCAGCGGGATGTGCTGCTCGCCACGGATGCGGAAGCGGTAGACCACGTGCGACAGCACCCAGGCCACGAAGCGCAGCAGGTACTCGGGCACGAGCAGGAAGATGTACAGCGCCACCACCGCGTTGGCAATGCCGGTGAGCAGGAAGATCTGCGGCACGTCGCAGCCGGCCTTGAGCAGCAGGCCCGCCAGCACCGAGCTGGCGATCATGAACAGCGCGTTGAGGATGTTGTTGGCCGCGATGATCCGCGCGCGGTGCGTCGGCTGCGAGCGCAGCTGGATCAGCGCGTACATCGGCACGCTGTACAGGCCGGCGAACAGCGACAGCAGCGCCAGGTCCGCCATCACGCGCCAGTGCGCGGGCTGCGCGGCGAATGCGCCCAAGGTCTGCACGCCCGTGGGCGGCAGGCCGCGCGAGGCGAAGTACAGGTCGACCGCGAACACCGTCATGCCGATGGCGCCCAGCGGCACCAGGCCGATTTCCACGTGGCGGCGCGACAGCACCTCGCACAGCAGCGAGCCGGTGCCGATGCCCACCGAGAACACCACGAGCAGCAGCGACGCGACCTGCTCGTTGCCGTGCAGCACCTCCTTGGCGAAGCTGGGAAACTGGCTGAGGAACACGGCGCCGAAGAACCACATCCAGCTGATGCCCAGCAGCGACCGGAACACCACCACGTTCTCGCGCGCGAGCTTCAGGTTGCGCCACGTCTCCGTGAACGGGTTCCAGTTGATCTGCAGCTGCGGGTCGGTCGACGGCGACGCCGGGATGAACTGCGCGGTCAGCCTCCCGAGCAACGCGACCGCGATGCACGACGCGCCGACCCAGTGCGCGCCGACGTCCGGCATCGCGATCAGCAGCCCGCCCGCGACGTTGCCCAGCAGGATGGCGACGAAGGTGCCCATCTCCACCATGCCGTTGCCGCCCGTGAGCTCGCGCTCGTCCAGGTGCTGCGGCAGGTAGGCGAACTTCACCGGACCGAACAGCGTCGAGTGCAGGCCCATGAGGAAGGTGCACGCGAGCAGCACCACGACGTTCGCGGCGAAGAAGCCGAAGGCGGCCAACACCATGATCCCGACCTCGAGCCACTTCACCATCCGGATCAGCGCCCGCTTGTCGTACTTGTCCGCGAGCTGGCCGCTGGTGGCCGAGAACAGCAGGAAGGGCAGGATGAACAGCGCGCCGATCACCAGGCCGGCCATCGCCGGCGGCAACCAGGCCACCTGCAGCTGGTAGGTCACCATCACGGTGAACGCGAACTTGAACAGGTTGTCGTTGCCCGCGCCGGCGAACTGGGTCCAGAAGAACGGCGCGAAGCGGCGCTGGCCCAGCAGCGCGAACTGGTTCGGGTGCGCGGGCGCGCCGGCGTCGGCGGCCCCGGAAGCAGCGATGGTGGTCATGTCGGTCCCCTCCTCACGCTGCACGGGCCGGCAGCTTGGCGGCATTCTGCCGTGCGGGCACGAGGCGCGCGACGGCGAAAGTCACGGGCAGCACCGCCCAGGCGGCGACGAGGTGCTTGAGCGAATGGCCCGACACGAGGCCGCCGGTCAGCGTCCACACCTCGTGGTCGGCCACTTCGAACAGCTTGGCGAGCGCGTACGCCGCCACCACCCAGGCCCAGCGCACTGGCAATGCCGCGGGATGCTGCGTGGCGGCCAAGGCGAGCAGCAACACCGCACCGCCGCCTTGCACGACGGCCCACGGCCACAAGTCCCCCGTAGCAAGCCAGGACGCGATCGCCGCCGGCCCCGTGAAGATGATGAGCGTCGCGAGCGCCAGGCCCGCGCGGCTGCTCACGCGGCACCCCGCCAGGCCGAGCACGCCGGCGAAGGCGAGCACCATCCCGGCGCGGTCGACGGCCACGCGCACGTCGTCCGGTGCCAGGTGGTACCAGCCGGAAGCAAGGCAGGTCGTGACCAGCCCGCAAGCGGTGAGCGCCAGCAATGCGCGCTCGGCGCTCGCGAGCACTCCCCACGCACGCAGCAGCGCCAGGCCGCACGACAGGCCGACGGCGGCGAACGCGAGGTTCGACAGCACATCGCCCGGATGCGGCACGCCGTGCCAGAGGCCCTGGTCGGCGAACTGGTGGTACTGCGCCACCTGCGCGACGCTGGGGCCGGCAAGGGCCAGCGCCGCGAGGGCGAGCACCGCCAGCAGCAGGCGCCACTCGCGCGGCATGGGACGGTCGATCGGCATGGAATCCTCCTGCGAAGAGGACGCCAGTCTGCGCAGGCGCTCCCGCGCAGTCTCGAAAATTCAGCCACCGACGCCCTTGACGGCCCCATGAGTATCGGATGACGATACCGGCATGAGCACCAGCGCCGATCTCGTCCTCGCCCTCAAGAAGGAACTCAAGGCCGCCGGGCTCACCTACGCGCTGCTCGCCAAGCGCCTGGGCATGGCGGAGTCGAGCGTCAAGCGCATGCTGGCGAAGGGCGACATGCCGCTGTCGCGCGTGGACGCGATCTGCCGCGCGCTCAAGCTCGATTTCGCCGAGCTCGCGCGGCGCGTCGCCGATGCGCAGCCGCTCATGACCGAGCTGACGCAGGACCAGGAGCGCGCGGTGGTCGCCGACAAGAAGCTGCTGCTGGTCGCGATCAGCGTCCTGAGCCTGTGGACGCTGGAGCAGGTCACGGCGACCTACCGGTTGAGCGAAGCGGAGTGCATCAAGTACTTCGCGCAGCTGGATCGCATCGGGATCATCGAGCTGCGGCCCATGAACCGCTACCGGCTCAAGCTGGCGAAGACGTTCCGCTGGCGGCCGCACGGCCCGGTGATGAACTACTTCCGCGACCAGGTCGTGCACGACTACTTCGCGGGCGGCTTCGACCGCGGCGCCGAAAGCCTGCTGCTGGTGCACGGTTCGGTCAGCAAGGCGATCGCGCCGTCGTTCGTGGACCGGCTGCAGCGGCTGGCGCAGGACTTCGCACAGCAGCACCAGGCCGACCAGAAGCTGCCCGAGACGGCGCGCGAGGGCTACACGCTGCTGCTGGCGATGCGCGAGTGGGAGTTCGAGGCCTTCACCCGCCTGCGGCGGGGGACTCCAGGAACACGGTGAGCACGCCGGTGTAGCCGTACACGTGGTGGCGCGCGATCTCGCCACCGGCGAAGAAGCCCACCAGCGGCACGTCACCCAGCGCGCGACGCACGATCTGCAGTTCCGCGCTCGGGCTGCCGAAGTGCGGGCCGCCGCGGCCGGCGCAGCTGACGTAGATCGCGCCGGCGATGCCGCGTGCCACATGGGGGCCGGCCTGCGCCTCGGGCGCGGCCAGCGCGCTGGCGACGTGCACCTCGAGCTCCTCGGGTTCGAGTTCCTCGCGGATCTCCGCGCAGATGCGCACCAGGTCGGCCTTGGCCGCCTGCGCATTGCGGCGGCAGAAAGCCATGCGCGTGCCTTCCTGCACCTGCGACGCCACCGCGACGCCATGCCGCGCGGGGTCCAGCCCGATGATGTGGCGCACGACGACGTCGCTGCCGAAGATGCGCGCGCGTTCGACCACCGCCTCGGCGCCGGGCGCGGTGAGGCCGACCAGCGTGGCGCGCAGCAGCTGCATCGCCTCCTTGGGCTTGTCCAGCGAGATGCCGGCGTCCTCCAGCAGCACGTCCAGCGCGGGGCGGCCGTCGATCTCCAGCAGCACGTTGCCTTCGGCCTTCGTCACCGTGCGCTGCTCGCCCAGCGGCTGGCAGCCCTGCGTCACGCGCGACACCACCGGGACGTCCTCGCCGAACGCCACGCCGGACAGGCCGCCGCGGAACACGCCGCTGGCCTTGCCGTGGCCCTTGATGTTGCCGTTGCCGCTGATGGCGAACTGCACGGTGTCGGCGCGGCTGGCGGCCAGGCCGCCGAACAGGTAGCCGGTGGCGGTGCGCGATGCGAGTTCGTCGACCAGCTCGCCGACGTCGGGCGTCGTCGGATCCGCATGCACCAGCGCCGTGTGCGGCTGGAACCCCATGCCTTCGCCCACGCCCAGCGGCGCGACACCGGAGAACACGCGGTACTGGTGCGGTGGCACGGCGCAGAGCATGACCGCCAGCGCCGGCTCGTCGAAGTACTCGACGTTGTTGGACGCGATGCCGACGCCGACGGTGCCGGACCAGTCGGTGATCTCCGGCAGCTCGGCGCTGACGTGCTCGAGGATGTCCTGCGCGTGGACCGCGTAGTGGTCGGTGATGTACAACAGGCCCAGCGTGGGATTGGCGGCGTAGTCGCGCAGCGCCATCTGGGCGCGCAGCTGCGCCAGCACCAGGCCGGCCGCCATCGACCAGTCCGGGTGCGTCGCGTGCGCGAACGGGAACAACTTCACGGGGAATCCTTCAGCGGCCCGTCTTGCGGGCCGCGCCGCGCTTGGCCGGTGCCTTGCGCGCCGGCTTGGCGCTCGATCGCTTGGTCGCGGCCTTGGCCGCGTTGCCGGCGCCCTTCATCGCTTCTCGCGCGGCGCCGGTGGCCATGTGCTTCGCCGTATCGACGGCGGTGGTGCGCGCGACGTCCTTCATGGCGTCGGTCGCGATCTGCTGGAACTGCTGTGTGAGCGCGCCCCACCATTGCAGCGGATCGACCATCGGCGCGGCGGCCTTGCCGCCCTTGCCGGTCGCCTTCTTCGCCGCACCGGCCACGTCCGAAGCCGCCTGCGCCGCCTTCTGCACGCCGCCGGCCATCGTGTCGGCGGCCTTGAGCTTGAGCGCGTTGGCGACGTCGCCCATGTTGAAGTTCATGCCCTGGAGCGTCGCGAGGGTCATCTTCTGCACCTCGAGCGCCTGGACGGTGGCGGCCAGCGCCTTCGAGTTCTGGTCCAGCCAGAAGTGCACCGCCTTCAGTTCCTCGATGCGCTTTTCGAGTTCCTCGACGTTGAGCGTGGGCGCGACCCAGTTCGACAGGTTGGGCAGCTGCGGGATCGCCTGCGACGCCCCCTTGGCGATGTTCTGCAGGAAATCGAAGCCGGGAACGAACTTGCCGAAGCCGGCGGTGGATGGGTCGCTCATGCGCTGCCTCCGGGTGATGGAACCAGCTTAGCAGGCCTGCGCGGGCCCGGGGCGCGTCAGTGCCTGGAGTGCGAACCGGCCGACGCGGCCGCGTTGACGCCCTTCGGCGCCGCGGCCGAGACCGGCACCTGCAGCGCGAGCTGGCGCTGCTCGCCCTTGGCGGTCTTGAACGTGAGCGTCACCGGGATCGAGGTGTCGGGCTGCAGCGGCGCCTTCAGCTCCTGCAGCATGACGTGGTAGCCACCGGGCTTGAGCTGCACCGGCCGCTTCGCCGGGATGTCCAGCGCGTCCAGCGCGCGCATGCGCATGACGTCGCCTTCCATCTTCATCTCGTGCACCTCGGCCACGCGCGCCACCGGCGACGCGACGCCGACCAGCCGGAGCGGCTCACTGCTCGTGATCGTCATGAACACGCCGCTGGAGCGCTGGCCCGGCACGCTCGCGCGCGCCCAGGCGCCGTCGACGGACACGGGAGTCGTTTGCGCGGCGGCGATGGTGGAGGCGGCGGCCAGCAGCAGCGCTGCGGCGGCGCGGGGAAGCAGGGGGGACATGGCAGGCTCGGCGGCTGATGCCGCGATGCGCCGATTATCCGTGCCGGCCTGCCGCCGCGTCGTCGGCGGGGAATTGCGGGGCGCGGCGTTCGCGCAGCGAGGCCACGCCCTCGCGCACGTCCGGCCCCGCGAAGCCCATGAATTCCAGCGCGAGCGAGGTGTCGAACGCAGGACCCGCCTGCCGCAGCCAGTTGTTCAGGGAGTACTTGGTCCAGCGGATCGCGGTCTGGCTGCCTTGCGCCAGACGATCGGCGATCTCGTAGGCCTTGGGCAGCAGCTGGTCGCCGTCGACCGCGAGCGCCACCAGCCCGATGCGCTCGGCTTCCTCGCCGCTGACCGGTTCGCAGAGCAGGAGGTGGTACTTGGCCTTGGCCATGCCGCACAGCAGCGGCCACACGATCGCGGCGTGGTCGCCGGCCGCGACGCCCAGGCGCGTGTGGCCGTCGACGATGCGCGCGTCCCTGGCCGCGATCGGTATGTCGGCCAGCAGGCCCGCCACCAGGCCGGCGCCGACCGCCGGCCCGTGCAGCGCGCTGACGATCGGCTTGTCGCAGTTGATCACGTTGTAGACCAGGTCCCGCGCCTCCTGCCACACGCGGGTGCGCACCGCGAAGTCCTGCGCCATGTCCTGCACCAGCGACAGGTCACCGCCACCCGAAAAGCCCATGCCTTCGCCCCGCAGCACCGCGCAACGCACGCCGGGGTCGGCGGCGACGTCGCGCCAGATCTCCGCCAGCTCGCGGTGGCCGTCGTGGCCGGCCGTGGGCAGCTTGCCGTTGGCGGCGCGCATCTGGATGTCCAGCACGCTGTCGTCGGGGCCGCGCCGGGTGATGGCGAGCGTGCGGTAGCGGGAATAGTCCATGGGTCGTCTCCTTGGCGCGATTGTCCCCGGCGGCGGTGGCACTTCCCCGACAGTAGGACGCCTCCTACGACCCCTCATGCCCGCCGGGCGCTGCTGTGGAGCTGAGACGGTGTTAGCGTCACGCCCCATGAATTTCGTGGAGATCCTGAGTCCGGCCTGCGCGCTGTTCCTGGACTTCGACGGCACGCTGGTGGACATCGCTCCCGAGCCAGGCGCGATCGTCGTCCCCTGCAGCCTGGTACCGACGCTCTCCGCGCTGCAGACGTACCTGGGCGGTGCCGTCGCGGTGGTCAGCGGCCGGTCGATCCGCGAGCTCGACACCTACCTCGCTCCCTTGCAGTTGCCGGTGGCCGGCGTGCACGGCGCCGAGCGGCGCGACGCGTCCGGCGCGCTCGACCGCGTGGAGCCCGCGTCGCTGGAGGAAGTCACGCGCGCTGCGCTCGCGCTGCGGGCGCGCGACGCCCGCCTGCTCGTCGAGGAGAAGGGCACGTCCGTCGCCCTGCACTACCGGCGGGCGCCCGAGCTGGAGCGCGAGTGCATCGACGCCATGGCCGCTGCGGTCGACCGCTCGGAAGGCCTGGCGCTGCTGCGCGGCAAGATGGTCGTCGAAGCGAAACCGTGCGGCGCCAGCAAGGGCGCCGCCATCGAAGCCTTCCTGCGCGAGCCACCCTTTGCCGGCCGCACGCCGGTGTTCGTCGGCGACGACGTGACCGACGAAGCCGGCTTCGAGGCCGTGCAACGCCTGGGCGGCCTGGGCGTCAAGGTGGGCGAAGGCCCGTCGGCGGCCTGGCAACGGCTGGCCGATCCCGGCGCGCTGCGCCTCGAATTCGAACGCGCGGTCGCCACCAAGGTCGCCGCCACCCCTGCGGAACAATGAAAGCCAACACCTCCGTCCCCAACCTCAACCTGGGCGTGATCGGCAATTGCGCCTACAGCGCGCTCGTCGACGAACGCGGCAGCATCATCTGGTGCTGCCTGCCGCGCTTCGACGGCGACCCGGTGTTCAACTCGCTGCTCGACCCGACCGAGAAGGGCGCGCTGTGGGCCTTCGAGCTGGAGGACTTCGCGCGCAGCGAGCACCACTACGAGCCGAACACCGCGATCCTGCACACCCGCCTGTACGACCGGCAGGGGCAGGGCATCGAGATCACCGACTTCGCGCCGCGCTTCTGGAGCCGTGGCCGCACCTTCCGCCCGCTGACGCTGATCCGGCGCGTGAAGGTGCTGGGCGGCACGCCGCGCATGCGCGTGGTGCTGCGGCCGCGCTTCGACTGGGGCCGCGACGAGCCGCGCGTCACCCGCGGCAGCACGCACATCCGCTACGTCGGGGCCGCGCAGACGATCCGCGTCAACACCGACGCGCCGATCGACTACATCCTGTCCGAGACCTTCTTCGTCGTCGACCGGCCGCTCAACTTCATCATGGGCCCGGACGAGACGCTAACCGGCGGCATCGAGGACACGGCGCGCAGCTTCGAACAGGACACGGCCAACTACTGGCGCAACTGGTCGCGCGCGCTCGCGCTGCCGCTGGAGTGGCAGGACGCGGTGATCCGCGCGGCGATCACGCTGAAGATGTCGCTGTTCGAGGACACGGGCGCCATCGTCGCCGCGATGACGACCAGCGTTCCCGAGTCCGCCCACAGCGGCCGGAACTGGGACTACCGCTACTGCTGGCTGCGGGACGCGTTCTTCGTCGTGCGCGCGCTGAACAGCATCTCCGAAGTCGCGACGATGGAGGAGTACCTGCGCTGGCTGAACAACGTCGTCGTGCGGTCGCGCGGCGGCCATATCCAGCCGCTGTACGGCGTCGGCCAGGAGGAGACCCTGCCCGAGAGCATCCTTGAGCACCTGCCCGGCTACCGCGGCATGGGGCCGGTGCGCGTGGGCAACCAGGCCGCCGAGCACTTCCAGCACGACGTGTACGGCAACATCATCCTGGGCGCGGCGCAGGCGTTCCACGACCACCGCCTGCTCAAGCGCGCGGGTCGCACCGAGTTCGCATCGCTCGAGGCGGTCGGCGAGCAGGCCTACAAGGTCTACACGCAGCCCGACGCCGGCATGTGGGAGCTGCGCACCCGCTCGCGCATCCACACGTCGTCGGCGCTGATGTCGTGGGCGGCCTGCGACCGGCTGGCCAAGATCGCGGCGACGCTGGCGCTGAAGGACCGGTCCGCGTACTGGGCCGAGCGCGCCACCGAGATCCGCGAGCGCATCCTGAAGGAATCGTGGAGCGAGGAACGGCAGGCGTTCGCGGAGAGTTTCGGCGGCCGCGACCTGGACGCCAGCGCGCTGCTGATGGCCGAGGTCAACATGATCGACCCGAAGGACCCGCGCTTCGTCAAGACCGTGGACGCGCTGGAAAAGTCGCTGTGCAACGGCCCGTACATGCGCCGTTATGAAGCGGCCGACGACTTCGGCAAGCCGGAGGTCGCGTTCAACATCTGCACCTTCTGGCGCATCGACGCGCTGGCGCGCATCGGGCGCAAGCAGCAGGCGCGCGAGATCTTCGAGGTGATGCTCAAGTGCCGCAACCCGCTGGGGCTGCTGTCCGAGGACACGCACGAGACCACCGGCGAGATGTGGGGCAACTTCCCGCAGACGTACTCGATGGTGGGCCTGATCAACGCCGCCGTGCGCCTGTCGGCGCCGTGGGACACGGTGATCTGAGGAGCCCCGCGTGTCGCGACTGGTCGTCGTCTCCAACCGCATCGCCGATCCGCGCAAGACCGCGGCCGGCGGGCTGGCGGTGGCGCTCGGCGAGGTCCTGAACAACAGCGGCGGCCTGTGGTTCGGCTGGAGCGGCAAGCTGGTCGACGAGCCCGTGGGCACCGACCTGCCGGTGCACAAGCAGCAGGCCGGTCCGGTGACGCTGGCCACCATGGACCTCACGCGCGAGGACTACGAGGCGTACTACGTCGGCTATTCCAACGGCGTGCTGTGGCCGGTGCTGCACTACCGGCTGGACCTGGCCGATTTCGACGCCGGCTACATCGAAGGCTACCGGCGCGTTAACCAGACCTTCGCGCGCAAGCTGATGGAGTTGCTGCGCCCCGACGACATCGTCTGGGTGCAGGACTACCACCTGATTCCGCTCGCGGCGGAACTGCGGGCGCTGGGCTGCCAGCAGCGCATCGGCTTCTTCCTGCACATCCCGCTGCCGCCGCCGCTGATCTTCGCGGCCATCCCCGGCCACGACTGGCTGATGAAGGGCCTCTGCTCGTACGACCTGGTCGGGTTCCAGAGCCGGGCCGACCTGGACAACTTCACCCGCTACATCCAGGACGAAGCGCACGCGCAGGACCTGGGCGAGGGGCGCTGGCGCGTCTTCAACCGCACGCTGCAGGCCGGCGCGTTCCCGATCGGCATCGACGTCAAGGAATTCGAGTCGCTCGCCGCCGGTGCCGAGTCGATGGACATGTTCGAGCGCATGCGGCGCGAGTATTCGCGCCGCAAGCTGCTGGTGGGCGTGGACCGGCTCGACTACTCCAAGGGCTTGCCGCAGCGGCTGCGCGCATTCCGCGAGCTGCTGGCCAAGTACCCCGAGTCGCGCAAGAGCGCGACGCTGATCCAGATCGCGTCGCCCAGCCGCGAGGACGTCAGCGCCTACACGGACATCCTGCACGAGCTCGAGAGCCTGTGCGGCTCGATCAACGGCAACTACGGCGAGCTGGACTGGATGCCCGTGCGCTACATGCACCGCACCGTCGCGCGGGCCCGCTTGCCGGGCCTGTACCGCGCGAGCCGCGTCGCGCTGGTCACGCCGCTGCGCGACGGCATGAACCTGGTCGCGAAGGAATACATCGCCGCGCAGGACCCGGACGACCCCGGCGTGCTGGTCCTCTCGCGCTTCGCCGGCGCGGCGGAGCAACTGAAGGAAGCGCTGCTGGTCAATCCGTACGACACGGCCGGAACCGCCGAAGCGATCCACGTCGCGCTGGAGATGCCGCTCGAAGAGCGCCAGCAGCGCCACCAGGCCTTGCTGGCGACCATCCGCAAGGCCGACGTGCACTGGTGGTGCGACAGCTACCTGCACCTGCTCGGGCAGGCCGAAGCGGAAGAGAGCGGGACGCCCTGGCTGCGGCTGTGAGCCGCACGCAAGGCTAGCGGGTCGAGTCGACCAGCTGGTCGGGGGCGGTGAACGGCTCCCAGCTGGGAGGCAGCTGGTCGATCTCGAGCCGCACCTTGTGCTCCGCCGCTACCAGGGCCTGCAACTCGTTCGGATAGAGGCTGCTCGCCACCCCGGCGGCGCCCTTCACGCGCCAGGCGGCGCTGGGGCGCGTCACGCAGGCCTTGCCGTAGCCGACGAAGCCGCCCTTGGCCTTCACGGTGTAGGCCGCCACGAAGTACCCGCGGTACGGACCGGTGATGCGGTGCATGCCGGCCATCTTACGGCTGGGCTGGCGGGCCGGAAAGAGGCGCCGTGGCGCCCGCGACTCACCCGGCGTGCAACGGGCTGATCTTCTGCTCGATGGCGCCGAACACCGACTGGCCGTCCTTGCCCTTCATCTCGATGCGGATGGTGTCGCCGAACTTCATGAAGGCCGTCGACGGCTTGCCGTCCTGGATGGTTTCGATGGCGCGCTTCTCGGCGATGCAGCTGTAGCCCTTGGGCCAGTCCATGCGGCCGTCCTTCTCGACGCCCTTGTTGCTGATGGTGCCCGAGCCGACGATGCTGCCGGCGCGCGCGTTGCGCGTCTTGCAGATGTGCGCGATCAGCTGGCCGAAGTGGAAGGTCATGTCGGGACCGGCATCGCACATGCCGACCTTGCGGCCGTTCCACGTCGACGTGACCGTCAGGTGCACGCGCCCGCCCTGCCACGCGTCGCCCAGTTCGTCGGGCGTCACCGCCACCGGGCCGAACGCGGTCGCGGGCTTGCTCTGGAAGAAGCCGAACCCCTTGGCCAGTTCGGCCGGGATCAGGTTGCGCAGGCTCACGTCGTTGGCCAGCATCAGCAGCCGGATGCCTTCGAGCGCCTGCTCGGGGCCGGCGCCCATCGGCACGTCGCCGGTGACCACCGCGAGCTCGGCCTCGAAGTCGATCCCCCACTCTTCGCTGCCCACGATCACGTCGTCGCAGGGGCCGAGGAAGTCGTCGCTGCCGCCCTGGTACATCAGCGGGTCGGTGTAGTAGGTCTCGGGCACTTCGGCGTTGCGCGCCCGGCGCACCAGCTCCACGTGGTTGATGTACGCCGAGCCGTCGGCCCACTGGTACGCGCGCGGCAGCGGCGCCATGCAGCGCTGCGGCTCGAAGGGGAACGCATGCCGCGCCTTGCCGTTGTTCAAGGTGTCGTAGAGGTCCTGCAACTGGGGGGACATGAAGCCCCAGTCGTCCAGCGCCTGCTGGAGCCTGGCCGCGATGCCGGTCGCATAATGGGCCGAGGCCAGGTCACGCGAGACCACCACCAGTTGACCGTCGCGCGATCCATCCTTGTACGTTGCCAGCTTCATCGGGGTTTGCCTTCGCCGCGCCGCGTGCGCTAGAGTCGCGCCGCATTACGCATGGTGAAATGAATTTACCTAACCGAAATTCTACCGGCCCCGCGCGATGAAGGAACGCGCCGGCATCCAGTCCGTCGAGGTGGGGTTCGCGCTGCTCGACGCGCTCGGCCAGGCCGCAGGTCCGCTGATGTTGCGCGACCTCGCCGCCGCCGCCGGCATGAGCGCCGCCAAGGCGCACCGCTATCTCGTGAGCTTCCAGCGCCTGCAGCTCGTGGTGCAGGACCCGGCCAGCACGCGCTACGACCTCGGGCCCGCCGCGCTCAAGCTCGGGCTCGCGTCGCTGTCGCGCCTGGACGCCGTGCGCCTCGCGCGCGAGCGCGCCTCGCAACTGGTCGAGCGCATCGGCCACACGGTGGCGCTCGCCGTGTGGGGCAACCACGGGCCGACCATCGTGCACTGGGAAGAGTCGCCGTCGGCGGTGACGGTGAACCTGCGGCTCGGGGACGTGATGCCGCTGCTGTCGTCGGCGACCGGCCGGTGCTTTGCCGCGTACGCGTCGCGCGAGGCGATCGCACCACTGCTGCGCGACGAAATCGCACGTGCGCAGCGGCAAGCGCGCAAGGACGTGCCCACCTCGATGACCGCCGTGCGCGCGTTGCTCGATGAGGTCCGTGCGCGCGGGGCGGCACGTGTGGTCGACGTGCTGCTGCCCGGCATCGTCGCCTTCTGCCTGCCTGTGTTCGACGCCGACGGCCACATGGCCGTGGGCCTGGTCGCCCTGGGTCCGCACGGCACCTTCGACCCGGCCTGGGACGGGCCGGTGCACAAGCCGCTTCGCGACGCGGCCGCGAAGCTGTCCAGCGACCTGGGCTGGCGCGGATGAACCCGCATCGCGAGGCGCCCGTGCGGCCGCTGGCCGTGCTGGCACTCGCGGTGCTGGCCGCGCACCTGTTGCTGCTGCGCGTGGCGCCACCGCCGCTGTCGTGGTCGCACGTCGAGCCACCGGCGCCGATGGTCCGCGTGCAGCTCGCGCTGCCGCCGATGGCGACAGCCGATCCGGTGCCGCTGACTCCCCCGCCGCCGGCGCGCCGGCCCACCGTTGCGCAGCCAGGCACGCCACGCACGGCGGCCACGCAGCCGGAACTCGTCATCGCGCCTTCGATGCTCACCGCACCGGCAGCGGCACGCTGGCGCTACGTCGCTCTGACCCTGCATCGCGGTGTTCTGCTCGAAGGCACGGCATCCCTCGACTGGAAGCCCGTGGGCGGCACGTACGACGCGGTGCTCGGCATCGACGTGGCCGGCCTGCCGCGGCGCGAACAGCGCAGCACCGGCGAGTTCGCCGACGGCGAAGGACTGCGGCCGCGGCGGTTCTCCGATCGTCAACGCGGCGAGCAGGCGACGCACTTCGAGCGCGACGCGGGGCAGGTGCTGTTCAGCGCCAACCAGCCACCGGTCGCGCTGCTGGCGGGCGCGCAGGATCGCGTCAGCGTGCTGCTGCAACTGCTCGCGCTCGCGCGCGCCGAGCCTTCGCGCATGGCGCCCGGCGCGGCGATCGACGTGCAGGTGGCGGGCACGCGGGTCGCCGAGCCGTGGCGCTTCGTCGTCGAGCGCTGGGAAGCCATCGACCTGCCGGCCGGGCCGGTGCGTGCACTCAAGCTCACCCGCTCCCCGGCCCGCGAGTACGACCTGCGCATGGAAGTGTGGCTTGCACCCGACTACGGCCCGGTGCGCCTGCGTCTGACACCCCCCAACGGGGATTGGCTGGACTTGCAATGGTCGGGAACCGACAAAGGCTGAGCAAGGGGGTGGCCTACCCTGTGGGCCATGGAGATCAGTGCCCAGTGCGGTCGTCTTGAAACCGCGGCAAGCGTTGATATCTGACCCGGCAAGGACCACACCATGCAAATGCTCTATGACTCCGACGCGTTCGTCGTCGTGCACATGCTGGCGAACGAGCCCCCCGAAGGTGAGCCCACGCCCGGGTTCCCGCGCCACGGCTTCGAGATCGTCGACAAGCGCACCAACAAGGAGGTGTACCTCGACGGCAGCTGGGCCGAGGCCTTCCAGCGCCAGATCAACGCCTGGCAACTGAACACGCCCACGCAGGAAGAGGTCGAGGAAACGCTCGACGGCTACGCCGAGCTCGCACAGAACCCGCTCGTCATGCACTGACGAGCCCGGCTGCTGCGGGTCACCGCAGCCAGCCGTGGCGGTGCAGCGGCTCCAGCAGGACCAGCACCGCCACCAGCCGGCAGACCTGGAACGCGGTCACCACCGGCACTCCCAGTTGGAGCACCTTCGCCGTGATGGCCATCTCGGCGATGCCGCCGGGCGAGGTGCCCAGCACCATCGTCGCGGGATGCAGCCCCGCCAGCCAGCCCAGGCCGGCGCCGAACAGCGCGCACACCACCAGCATCACGACCGTGCCGGCCGCGACGGCCAGCAGCCACAGCGGTGCCGTGTGCACGAACTCGCGCCGGAAGCGCACGCCCAGCGACACGCCGATGACCAGCTGCGCCGCATTGGTCAGCGACTGCGGAACCGCCGACAACGTGACGTCCGCCATCGTCAGTCCCATCGCGACCAGCAGGGCGCCGATGAACCAGGGATTGGCGCGGCCGGTCCGCGCGAGTAACCAGCAGCCCGCACCCGTGGCCAGCGCGAGCAGCGCCAGGCCGCCCGGATCGACCACGCGTGCGCCCGGTTGCGTCGGGTCGAGCCCATGCAGGCCGCTCCAGGCCAGCGCGACGGGGATGGTGATCGTCACGATCAGCAGCCGCAGGCTGTGCGCTGCAGCGACGAGGTCGGTCCGCGCGCCTGCGCGTTCCGCCAGCAGCGTCATCTCCGAGGCTCCGCCGATGGCGCCGGCGAAGTAGCTGGTTGCGCGTTGCTGCTGCGGCGTGCCTTCGAGCCGCCCCCGCACGGCGTGCCCGAGCCAGCGGCCGAACAGCCAGCCGAGCACCAGGCTCCACGCGATGCTCAGCAGCACCGCCCACCACAGGCGGCCGACCAGCGCCGTCACTTGCGGCGTGAAGTAGAGCCCGAGCACGGCCCCGATCACCCACTGCCCCGCATTGCGGAGCGGTGTCCAGCTGGCGGTGGGCGCGCCGAGCACCGAGACAACCGCGGTGGCCACCAGCGGCCCGAGCACCCACGGCAGCGGCGTGCGCAGCCACAGGCACAGCACGGACGCGCCGAACGCCAGCGCGAGCGTGCCGGCCGTGCGGACCGGAAGCGATGGGGTCAGGCGTGCTTGCGGATCGCGTCCGCGAGCGTGTTGACCAGCGTGTCGATGTGCGACTTCTCGACGATGTACGGCGGCGCGATCACCAGCACGTCACCGGCGGGACGGACCAGCGAGCCGTTGCGGAAGCACTCGAGGAAGATTTCGTACGCGCGTTTGCCGGGAGCACCGGCGATCGGCGCCAGTTCCACCGCGGCCGCATGCCCCAGGCTGCGGATGCCGATGACGTTGGGCAAGCCCTTGAACGTCGAATGGAACGCGTCGCCCAGCACCTTGCCCATCTCGCCGGCGCGCTGGAACAGCGCCTCCTGCTGGAACAGGTTCAGCGTCGCGACCGCGGCGGCGCACGCGACCGGGTGGCCGGAATAGGTGTAGCCGTGGAAGAACTCGACGACGTGCTCGGGCGCGTCGGTCTTCATCATCGCGTCATAGATCTTCTGGCTGCAGATGACGCCGCCCAGCGGGATCACGCCATTGGTGACGCACTTGGCGAAGTTCAGCATGTCGGGCACGACGCCGAAGTAGTCGGCGGCGAAGTTGGTGCCCATGCGGCCGAAGCCGGTGATGACCTCGTCGAAGATCAGCAGGATGCCGTGCTTGTCGCAGATCTCGCGCAGGCGCTTCAGGTAGCCCTTGGGCGGGATGTACCAGCCGGCCGAGCCCGCGATCGGCTCCACGATGATCGCCGCCACGTTGCTCGGGTCGTGCAGCGGCAGGATGCGCTGCTCCAGCTCGAGCAGCGGATCCTCCTTCCACACCGGTTCCTCGTTGTGGATGTACGCATGGTTCACCGGGTCGTGGATGAACCGCATGTGGTCCACGCGCGGCAGCAGCGAGGTGCCGAACACCTTGCGGTTGGCGGGAATGCCGCCCACGCTCATGCCGCCGAAGCCGACGCCGTGGTAGCCCTTCTCGCGGCCGATGAACAGGTTGCGGTGCCCTTCGCCACGGGCGCGGTGGTACGCGAGCGCCACCTTCATCGAGGTGTCCGCGGCTTCGCTGCCCGAGTTGCAGAACAGCACCTTGTCCAGGTCGCCGGGCGCCATCGCCGCGATCATCTCGGCGGCCTTGAACGCCTTGTCGTTGGAGATCTGGAACGCGGTGGCGTAGTCCAGCGTGTCCAGCTGCTCCTTGATCGCGTCGTTGATCGGCTTGCGGTTGTGGCCCGCACCCACGCACCACAGGCTGGAGATGCCGTCGATGACCTTGCGGCCGTCGTGCGTCGTGAACTCCATGCCGTCGGCCTTCACGAACACGCGCGGTTCCTTGCGGAAGGCGCGGTTCGGCGTGAACGGCAGCCACTGGTTCTCCATGTTGAAGTCGTTGTAGGCCATGTCAGCTCCTGGATGCGGATCGGGACATTGTGGCGCCGTTGCCGGCGCCACGTGCGTGCGGGGGGTTCTTCAGCGGATGGCGCCGAACACCTTCTCCAGGATGGCGCTGCCGGTGCCCACCGGGTCGCGGCGGATCTTCTTCTCCTCGTCGCCGATCACCAGGTAGAGGCCGTCCAGCGCCTTGCGCGTGACGTACTGGTCGATGCTCGCGTCTTCCTTCCTGAGCAGGCCGATGCCCGCGGCCTGGCCCGCGAGCTGGTCGTACTTGGCGGCAAGCCCGACCTTCGAGGTCGCCTGCTTCACCACCGGCAGGAACTGCGTCGTGAGCGGCGAGCGCGTCCGGTCGGCGAAGAAGGTGGTCACCGAGGTCTCGCCGCCGGTCAGGATGTTCTTGGCGTCGGTCACGCTCATCGTCTTCACCGCGTTGACGAGCAGGTTCTTCGCCAGCGGCACCGCGTTCTCGGCGGCGCGGTTGATCGCGAGCTCGAGGTCCTGGACCTGCTGCTTCCTGCCCATCGCCTTGAGCAGCTTGGACGCCTGCTGCAACGCGTCGGGCAGCGGGATGCGCACCTTGGGGTTGGCCCAGAAGCCGTCCTGTTTGCCCAGCAGCTTGACCGCGGTGGTGGCGCCGAGCTCCAGCGCGGTCTTCAGGCCCTTGGTCGCGTCGGCGTCGGTGAGCGAAGCCAGCGCCTGCGCGTGGACGAAAGCTGGCGGCAGCACGAGGACCGGCGTGGTGGCCAGCGCGATGGCGAAGGAGCGGCGTTGCATGGCGGCGGCATCGAATGGGGGACAACGCATGATGCCCTTCCCGCCCGAGCCCAGCAATCGGGAGCGCCCCCTGCGACAATGGCCATCCCATGTCCGACGCCTACATCCTCACCCTTTCCTGCCCGGACAAGCCGGGCATCGTGCACGCCGTCTCGGGCTTCCTGCTGGAGCGCGGCGGCAACATCGAGGAGGCGGCGCAGTACAACGACCACGGCACGGGCCTGTTCTTCATGCGCGTGCGCTTCGCCTGCGGCGCGCTGACCGGCGAGGACCTGCGTGCGCACTTGGCGCAGTTCGCCGAGCCCTACGGCATGCAGTGGAAGCTGCACGCGTCGTCCAAGCCGATGCGCACCGTGATCTTCGTCAGCCGCGAAGGCCACTGCCTGAACGACCTGCTGTTCCGCTGGAAGAGCGGCCTGCTGCCGGTGGACATCGCGGCGATCGTGTCGAACCACCGCGACTTCTACCAGCTCGCGGCCAGCTACAACGTGCCGTTCCACCACACGCCGGTCACCGCCGACACCAAGGCCAAGGCCAAGGTCGAGGCGCGGCAGTTCGAGATCATCGAGTCGGAGCGCGCCGAACTCGTCGTGCTGGCACGCTACATGCAAATCCTGTCGGACGACCTGTGCCGCAAGCTGTCGGGCCGCGCGATCAACATCCACCACAGCTTCCTGCCCAGCTTCAAGGGAGCCAAGCCGTACTACCAGGCGCACGACCGCGGCGTGAAGCTGATCGGCGCGACGGCGCACTACGTGACGGCCGACCTCGACGAGGGCCCGATCATCGAGCAGGACGTCGCGCGCGTGGACCACGCGCACACCGTCGAGCACCTGACTGCAGTCGGCCGCGACACCGAGAGCCAGGTGCTCGCGCGCGCCGTGAAGTGGCACAGCGAGCACCGCGTGCTGCTGAACGGGCACCGCACCGTCATCTTCCGCTGACGCGCCGCGGCCATGGCCCGCATCCCGCCGATCCAGTGCCTGCTCACCTTCGAGGCCCTGGCCCGTCTGCGCTCGGTGACGCAGGCGGCCGAGGAACTGTGCGTCACGCCCAGTGCGGTGAGCCACCGCGTGCGGCAGCTCGAGCAGATCCTGGGCACCAAGCTGTTCGGCCGCTCCGACTTCTCGCTGACCACCGACGGCAGCGAATACCTGGCGCACGTGCGCGAAGGGCTGGCGAGCCTGGAGCGCTTTCCGGGCAGGGACGGCGGCACCGGCAAGCGCAAGCTGCGCGTCGCGGTCACGCCGACGTTCGCGCGCTCGATCCTGATGCCGCGCCTGCGCAGCTTCTTCGATGCGTATCCGGAGATCGATCTCACGCTGCAGGTCTCGATCCCGCTGCTGGACGTGGTGGCCGAAGACGCCGACCTGACGATCCGCTTCGGCACCGGCCGCTATGCGGACGTCGAACACCTGTGCCTTCTCACCGACGAGGTCACGCCCCTGTGTTCGCCCGGCTTCCTGCGCGAGCACGGACCGTTCGACACGCTGGACGACCTGGTGCAGGCGCGCTTGCTGAAGAGCCCGCTCGAACCGTGGCGCACCTGGTTCCTCGCGCACGGGCAGGACGCCGGCGAGCCGGCGGAAGGCTCGTCGTTCAACGACATCGGCCTGATGTGCGACGCGGCCGCGCTGGGCCTGGGCATCGCGCTGGTGCGGCTCAAGCTCGGGCAGCCCTGGCTGGAGTCGGGCGCGCTGGTGCGCGTGTCGCCGCGCAGCGTGCCCAGCCCGCACGCGCACTACCTGTGCTGGCGCACCGGCACCATGGAGCGCTGGGAATGCGCCGCGTTCGCCGACTGGCTGCGCGCCAGCGTCGCGTGAGCGGATGGCGCGCCCGCATTGAATAATCTTCATCCGCGCCCGGCCCGGGTGCGCGACGATCGCCCCATGAACGCTCCCCTCGATCCCGCCGTCGCGTCGCAAGCCGCGCAACTGGAGCGCGTGCTGCCCGCGCTGCGGAAGGTGCTGCCGAACCACGCCTTGCTGTGGCATGACGAGGAAACGCGTCCCTACGAATGCGACGGCCTGACCGCCTACCGGCAGCGGCCGATGGCGGTGGCGCTGCCCGAGACCGAAGCGCAGGTGCAGGGCGTGCTGCGCGCCTGTCACGCGCTGGGCGTGCCGGTGGTCGCGCGCGGCGCCGGCACCGGGCTGTCCGGCGGTGCGATGCCGCATCGCGAGGGCGTCACGCTGTCGCTGGCGAAGTTCAACCGCATCAAGTCGATCGACCCGGCCAGCCGCACCGCCGTCGTCGAATGCGGCGTACGCAATCTCGCGATCAGCGAGGCCGCCGCCGCGTACGGCCTGTACTACGCGCCCGATCCCTCGAGCCAGATCGCCTGCACCATCGGCGGCAACGTCGCCGAGAACTCCGGCGGCGTGCACTGCCTGAAGTACGGGCTCACGCTGCACAACGTGCTGAAGGTGCGCGGCTTCACCGCCGACGGCGAACCGGTCACTTTCGGCAGCGACGCGCTGGACACCAGCGGCTTCGACCTGATGGGCGTGCTGGTGGGCAGCGAAGGCATGCTCGCCGTCACGACCGAAGTCACCGTGAAGCTGGTGCCCAAGCCGCAGCTGGCGCGCTGCATCATGGCCAGCTTCGACGACCTGCGCAAAGCGGGCGACGCGGTCGCCGCCGTGATCGCGGCCGGCATCATCCCCGCGGGCCTGGAGATGATGGACAAGCCGATGACGGCCGCGGTCGAGGACTTCGTGCACGCGGGCTACGACCTGCAGGCCGAAGCCATCCTGCTGTGCGAGAGCGACGGCACGCCCGAGGAAGTCGAGGAAGAGATCGGCCGCATGAGCGAGGTGCTGCGCGGCGCCGGCGCGACCGCCATCGCGGTCAGCCGCGACGAGGCCGAGCGCCTGCGCTTCTGGAGCGGGCGCAAGAACGCGTTTCCCGCGTCCGGCCGCATCAGCCCCGACTACATGTGCATGGACTCGACGATCCCGCGCAAGCGGCTGGCGGACATCCTGCTGGCGATCCAGGACATGGAGAAGAAGTACGGCCTGCGTTGCGCCAACGTGTTCCACGCCGGCGACGGCAACCTGCATCCGCTGATCCTGTTCGATGCGAACGACCCCGACCAGCTGCATCGCTGCGAGCTGTTCGGCGCCGACATCCTGGAGACCAGCGTCGCCATGGGCGGCACCGTCACGGGCGAGCACGGCGTGGGCGTCGAGAAGCTCAACTCCATGTGCGTGCAGTTCGCGCCGGAGGAGCGCGAGCAGATGCTGGGCATCAAGCGCGCGTTCGACGCCAGGGGCCTGCTCAACCCCGGCAAGGTGATCCCGACGCTGCAGCGCTGCGCCGAGTACGGCAAGCTGCTGGTGCGCGGCAACCGCCTGCCGCACCCGGACCTGCCGCGGTTCTGAGCCGCGGACCACCATGAAAGAAGCCGCCCGAGGGCGGCTTCTTCGTTGGGCGTCGCGCGCCGCTCAGGACGGCTTGCAGGACGTGTCGGTCTGCACGATGTCGGGCTGCCCCTTGGGCTTGTCCGCGTCGTCGTCGGAGGACTTGAGCAGCACTTCGACGAACTCGGTGACGTTGTTGGACTCGGTGAGCGCCTGCTGCACCACCGAGGCCGACGCGCCTTCGCCGAGCAGTTCCACGATGCGGTCCGTCAACGTGCCACCGCTGACCGGTGCCGGCGCAGGCGCCGGGGTGGGTGCCGGCGTCGGGGCGGCCGTCGGCGCGGGCGTGGGTGGGGGCGGCGCCGCCGCGATGATCAGCGGACGGAACACGCCACCATCGCTGAGGACCAGCGAGGGCACCAGCTCCGGCGGTGCCGTGGCTGCCTCGAACTCGCTTCCGGCCGTGACGGAGCCCGCGGCGACCATCACGTACGGATCCGGCACGGTGGCCAGCGCCATCTGGCTGCCGCCGTCGACCGCCGGCGGCGGCGACGCCACGGCGGGGATCGCGTTGACCTGCACGCCGCCTCCCAGCGTCAACGCACCGGTGACCACGAGCTGGTCGTGGGTGGTGCCCGGCACCGGTGGCGTGTTGGGCGCCACGTCGAGGACCAGCTTGCCGCCCGATTGCAGCACGAGGTCGCCGAGGATCGTCAGCGCGCCGGGCTGGCCGGCCGCATCGCCGGGGGACAGCACGCCGGCGTTGGCCACGTTGGCCTGCAGCATGCCGGTGCCCTGCACCACGCCGGCCGATCTGTTGACCAGGCTGCCGAGCCCCGGCGTGAACACGTCCTCCATCTCGTCGTACGTGCCCACGCTCAGCAACGACCCGCCGCCGAGATGCAGCACGCCGTTGTTCGTCATGGTGCCCACGTTGCGGACCCACGCGCCCGGCTGCAGGACCACGGTGCCCGAGTTGGTCCAGTTGCCGACGACGGACAGCGATGAAGCGGCGTACGACGGCGTCGGCTCGGTCGTCGGGACATCGAGGCTGGGGCCGACGAAGAGACCGCCCGCGACGTTGCTGAAGAAGGTGCCGCTGGTGCCCTGGACACCGGTTCGCGAAGGATCGGGGATCCAGCCAATCACCTCGTCGTAGGTCCCGGCTTCGCCGCCCACGCCGCCGAGGACGATGACGTCGCCGCCGAGCAGCACCGTGGCGGCCGGTGACGTCGTCGAGATGCTGACCATCCCGCCCGCGCCACCCGTGCCGCCGACCGCACTGCCACCCCCGTCGGAGAATCCGCCGCTGCCGCCGCTCGCGCTGAAGGAGCCCAGGAGCTGCGAGGGGCCACTCGCCTGGACCTGGATGGTGCCGCCCGCACCGCCGGCGCCGCCGCGGTCGCCCGCCGCGGTACCGTACGTCTGGCCGCCGGATCCGCCTTCGCTGTCGATGTACGTGCCGTAGACGAACGTCTCGGTGTCGGGGTCGCCCCCCTCGGCGCTGGCGAAGACGCCGCCACCGTTCGCGCGGAGCGTGATCGATCCGCCGGCGCCACCGGTGCCGCCGACGCTGGCGTGGGCGCCGCCCCAGCCGCCGTTCGCGATGATGGACAAGCCGTCCAGGTGCAGGTCGCCCGTCCCCGCCGTCAGCGAGATCGAGCCGCCCTTGCCACCCTGGCCGCCCGCGGCCGGGCCCGAGCCGCCGTCGCCACCGGAGGCATAGATGTCGGAGACCGACAGGGTGCCTCCGGACGTCAGCGTCACGTTGCCGCCGTTGCCACCGTTGCCCGCGTCGGCATAGCCGCCGGAAGCGTCGATCGACCCGACCGCCACGTTGCCCGCGGCCGAAACTTGCACCGAGCCGCCGTTGCCGGCCATGCCGGCGCCGCTGTCACTGCCATAGGCGTCGATCCAGCCCTGCACCGACACGTTGCCGCCGGTCGATCGCAGCAGCACGCTGCCGCCGCCGCCGCCCGAGGCCATGCTGCTGTCGCCGCCGCTGGCCGACACCGCGGTCCCGTAGAACGACGTCGCCGCCGCGACAAGTGCGGGGCTCTCGCCGGAGGTCAGGACCACGTCGCCCGCCGCCGTCACGCTCAGCGAACCTGCGTTGCCCCCGGCGGCGCTGCCATAGCCGCCATCGAGCCAGATCGTTCCCAACTGCACGCCGCCGCCGGCCGTGACCGTGACGGCGCCGCCGTGGCCGCCGTTGCCGGCGTAGCCGGAGCCGCCCGTGGCATCGATGCCATCCCGGACGACCACGTTGCCGCCCGACGAGGACAGGCTGACGACCGCGCCGACGCCACTGCCTTGCATGCCGCTGCCGCCTTGCGCGGAGATGCTGCCCATGTCGATGCCGGCCGCGCCTGCGGCCACCACCTTGCCGCCGGCGCCGCCGACACCGTCCGGGCTGTAGCCCCCGCTGACGTCCACCCAGCCGACGTTCAAGTTGCCGCTGCCGGACGCGAGGCTGACGGTGCCCCCGCTGCCGCCGTAGTAGCCGCCCATCGACCTGATCGAATCGATGGACACGTCGCCGGTCGCCGTGGTGACCATGATGTTGCCGCCGTTGCGCGGGACGCTGGAATCGGGTGCAACGCCGGACGCGTCCAGGTAGCCGCCGAAGACACCGGTACCGGCCGACAGCAACAGGTCGCCGCCGTGGGCACCCATGCTGCCGATCGCCCCGCCGTAGGTGCTGATCTCCGTGTAGTTGATCGTGCCGCCCGCGGTCAGGTCCACCGAGCCCAGGTTCACCGGGCTGGACTGGTACTTGCCGAACGTGCGGATGGCAGCCTGCGCGTCGATGTTGCCGGCGGCATGGATGCTCAGCGCATCGACCCAGACCGACGCTTCCGCGTCGACCCGCACGCTGCCCGAACCCGCGGCCGCGCTGGCGGCGTTGTTCGTGACGTGGATCTCGCCCTGGAGGCCCGGCAGGAACCCATCCGCCAGCCAGTTGTCCATCGCCTTGATGGTCAGCAGGTCGGCCTTGTTGGTGAAGGTCAGCACCGGCGCCGAGGCGGCCAGTGCCTGCACGCTGTTGCCGACGTGGGTGAGGTTGGCCATGCCATAGCTGGACGAGACCATCAGTTCCCTGGCGGTGATCGCAGCGGTCTGGCTCATGCCCACGCCCGACCCGTCGTCGCCGTAGGAGATCAGCGCCATCTGGTCGGCCTGCAGCGCGCCACCGATCGACAGCGTGCGCCCGTTGACGGCCATCGCGCCGCCGGAGGACAACGCGCGGCCGATCACGACGTCGCCATCGCTCGCCGACAGGAGCACCGAGTCGGTGGCCGAGATGGCGGCGCCGCTGCCCAGCACGAGGTCGCCGGTGGACGACTGCCGCAGTTCGAGGTTGCGGCCGTTGAAGCCGAAGGTGCCGCCGCCGAGCGAGAAGCCATCGACGGCCCGGAAATCGCTGCCGGCCCCGAAGCCGGTACTGCCGCCGGTCTGGCTGAAGTTGGAGGCCGCGAGCGATGCGCCGGACGCCGACAGCGTGCCGCTGTTGGTCAGCGTGTCGGTCACCACCAGGGACGAGCCCGCCCCCAGCACGAGGTTGCCTGCGTTGGTGAACGCCCGCACCGATTCGAGGGCGACGCTGCCCGCCGGATCGAGCGACCGCGCCAGCAGCGTCCCGCCGCTTTCGACGCGCGTCTCGCCCGTGCCGCGTTGGCCGGCCTGGAAGGACACCAGCAGCGAGGGCGGGGGCGGCGGCAGCGTGGGCGTCGGCGACGGCACGGGCGGGATGCGGGTTTCGAACGTGGTGGTGCCGTTGCGCACCACGATGTCGTTCCATGCGCTGAGCGTGAGGGTGCCGCTGCCGGCCGCGTCACGGTAGATCGTCGCGCCCTCGAGGTAGATGTCGCCAAGCGTGGCCGACCCGGTGCTGGCGCCGCTCGTCTGCACCAGGACGTTGGTGCTGCCGCCGGCATTGAGGGCCGCGTTGATGGTGCTGTCCCAGACCACGGACGTGCTGCCGTCGTCCGCGGTGCTGAAGTAGCCATCACCGGAGTAGTTCTCGGCCGGCGCCGGCGCCGCCGACGGGGCCGGCGCCGCGATGATGCGCAGGTCGTCCGGATCGAGCAGCCAGGTGCCGGCCGCGCCGCGCGCCGCCGAGGCCTGCACACTGGCACCGCGCACGTCCAGGTACCGCTTGCCTGACGTCTCGACGAAGCCGCCGTCGCCGCCGTTCGCGCCGGCGTTGGCCTGGATCGTGCCGTGCATGCGCGTGGTGTCGTCGGCCCACACGATCACCTTGCCGCCGTTGCCCGCCTCCGTGGCGTTCGCGCGCAGCGTCGCGGCCTGGTCCACGTAGGTGACCTGCGCGTTCTGCACGCTGGCGTTCTTGCCCTGGTAGTCGCCGCCGACGCGGATCTGGCCGCCGCCGGCAGTGTTGGACGTGTCGATCGTCGCGCCCGCGAGCACGCCGACCTTGGCGCCGAGCACGTCGGCCTGGCCCCCCTGGCCCGCCGCACCCTGGGCGCGGATGGCGCCGTCGGCGATCGCCGTGCCGGCAGCCTTGAGCACCACGCGGCCGCCTTCGGTCGTCACGGCCTGGGCCTGGATCAGGCCGCTGTGGCGCAGCGTGCCGGCGAACACGCCGACCGCGTCGCCCTGCAGCGTGCCCAGGTTCACCGCCTGGTCGGTCGGCGCCTGCACCTCGAACACGATGCCCTCCAGCCCGCGGCCGGTGACTTCGACCTTCTGCCCCGCGGCCAGCACGGTGGCGCCTTGCGGCGTCTGCACCAGCGCCGACGGGCCGGTCTGCACGTCCTGGCCGATCAGCACCACGTCGCCGCTGTGCGCGATGACCTTGCCGTCCACGCGCAGCAGGCCGCCTGCGCCGCCCTCGAACCGCAGGCGTCCCGCGGCCAGATCGGCATCGGCCATGCGGAGCGTCGACGCCGTGAAGCCGGCGGTGTCGACCACCGCGCCGGCACCGACGGTGATGCCGGCCGGGTTGACCAGCACCAGCCGGCCGTTGGAGCCCAGCGTGCCGTAGATCGCGCTGGGGTTGGCGCCGGTGACGCGGTTGATCGAGAGGCTGGCCGCGTCGGGCTGCGCGAAGAAGGTGGTGGTGCCGCCGGGCACCGAGAAGCTCTGCCAGTTGATCGCCGAGAAGCCGCCCTTGCCGTTGGTGGTCGTGATCGTCTGCACGCTGCCCTGTTGCGTGACCGCCATCCCGCCCACCACCGCGCTGCCTCCGGCGGCCTGCGCCTGCGCGGCCATCGGCGCGAAGCCGGCGGCGAGCGCCAGGGCCAGCAGCAGCGGCCGGTGGCCGGCGGCGGCCGGGGCCGGAGCGGGCACGGGCGAAAGGCGACGGGCAGGCGTTCGACGGGACATGGCGGGCTCTCGATCTGGTCGGCGGGTTCGGGGGGCGCAGGGTCGGCGGACGGCACCGGGCTGCAGCCGGCACGCGGAGCGTGCTCGACAGTAAGGCCACGGTAGCATACCGTTACAGCGACACCAAGGCTCTTCTGCACGAGGCAGGATGCCGTCCTTCGAGTGCCGGCGCGGAATGCGGCAAAGTTCACGATCGCGCCTTCCCACCCCTCCATGTCCATCTTCATCAGCATCGCGTCGTACTGCGACCCTGTCCTGCCGTTCACCCTGGCCCGGGCCCACGACACCGCCGCCCGCCCGCAGGACCTGCACCTGGGCGTGATCGACCAGAGCCCCAGTGGTCCCAGCGCGGCCGACATCGCGGCCACGCTGGCGCCGACGCGGATCACCTACCAGCGCATCGACCCGGTGTTCTCGCGCGGCCCCTGCTGGGCGCGCGCCCTGGCCATGACGCTGTACGACGGCGAGGACTGGTTCCTGCAGCTGGATTCGCACATGGACTTCGACGAGGGCTGGGACGAGCGCCTGGTCGCGCAGGCCACGGCGCTGCAGGCCGGCCGGCCCGGCGCCGTGATCTCGTCGTACCCGAGCGCCTTCGCCTTCGAGAACGGCGAGCCGGTGCGCCGCCCCGTGACCGGCCGCATCCTGGCGCACGTGGTCAAGCCGGGGATGCCCTTCGATCCCGAGCACCCGGTGCTGTCGTTCGAGGCCCATCCGGTGAACCGCGACGAGCCCGTGCCCGGCTTCCACCTGGGCGCCGGCTGCCTGTTCGCGCCGGGCCGGTTCGCGCTGGAGTTTCCGTACGACCCGGCGCTGTACTTCCACGGCGAGGAGCAGGCGCTGGCCGCGCGGCTGTTCACGCACGGCTGGGACATCTTCCACATGGCCGAGCTGCCGATCTGCCACCTGTACAACGACGGCAGCTCCGGCGGGCCGGAGCGCCCGCTGCACTGGGACCAGGCGCATGACCGCCAGCGCCCGCAGGTGTGGTGGGACCTCGAGCAGCGCTCGCGCAAACGGCTGGCCGACCTGGTGGCGGGCAAGCCGCTGGGCGCCTACGGGCTGGGCACGGTCCGCACGATGCAGGACTACGCCGCCTTCAGCGGCATCGACTATGCGGCGCGCACGATCGCGCCGCGCGCCTACAAGCCGCTCGCCGGCGCCTGAACGCCGCGCTCGGCCACCTCGAGCGCCAGGCACAGGTCGGACCAGGCCTTGGCCTTGTCCGCCAGGTTGCGCAGCAGGTACGCCGGGTGGTACGTGACGACAAGGGGCACGCCCTGGTAGCTGTGCACCCGGCCGCGCAGCTTGCCCACCGGCTCCTGCGACTGCAGCAGGCTCTGCACGGCGAAGCGGCCCATCGCCAGGATGATGCGCGGCTGCACCAGTTCCACCTGGCGGCGCAGGAAGGGCTCGCATTGGGCGACCTCCTGCGGCTCCGGATTGCGGTTGCCCGGTGGGCGGCACTTGAGCACGTTCGCGATGTACACGTTGCTGCGGCGGTCCAGCCCGATCGCGCGCAGCATGTTGTCCAGCAGCTTGCCGGCCTGGCCGACGAAGGGCTCGCCCTGCAGGTCTTCGTTCTCTCCGGGTGCCTCGCCGATCACCATCCAGTCGGCGCGCTGCGGGCCGACGCCGAAGACGGTGGTGTGCCGCGTCTCGCAGAGGCCGCATGCGCGACAACCGGCGACGGCGCCCTGCAGCGCGTCCCAGTCGAGGTCGAGCGCAGGCCGAACGTCGGCGATCGGCGCGAGCGGGGCACGTGCAACGACCGGCGCCGGCTCCGGCGCAGGCGGGCGCACTTCAGCGAGTGCGATTGCGGGCGCAATGGGCGCAATGGGCGCGATCGGCGGCAGCAAGCGCAGCCCCATTTCGCGCAGCATCGCCACGCGGCGGTCGTCGAGGTCCAGGCTCACAGCTTCAGGCTCATCACGATGGCGTCCTCGCGCAGGCCGCCATGGCCCGGGTAGTAGCCCTTGCGTTCGCCCACGCGGCGGAATCCCGCCTGTTCGTACATGCGCTGCGCGCCCACGTTGGCGATGCGCACTTCCAGCCACAGCCACTCGGCGCCCTGGCCGCGCGACCAGGTCGCCAGCGCCTCCAGCATCAGGCGGCCCCAGCCCTGGCGCTGGTGCGCGGGCGCGACCGTGATGTTGAGCAGGTGCACTTCGTCGACGCCCTTCATGGCGACGAAGTAGCCCAGCACCTCGCCCCCCGCGCACAGCAGTTGCGCCTGGTAGCCGGAACGCAGCGAATCGGCGAAGTTGCCGGCGGTCCACGGGTGCTCGTAGGCGCTGCGCTCGATGCGCAGCACTTCCTCGATGCGGCCTTCGGCCATGGGCTCGAAGCCGGCTTCGTCGACGCGCAGGACTGCACTCATGGACGCATTGTGGCTTGGGCCGCCGCGGCGCGCGCCGCCTCGCGCTCGGCCGTGGTCTGCGCGACCTTGTCGCGCACGTACAGCGGCAGCGCGTCGTCCGCGGCCACCGCCTCGCCGGCCGCAAGCAGCGCCGGCGCCAGGCGCACCAGGGCGAGGGCGGACGGGATGACGTCGATGCGATCGCCCGCGGGAAGGCGATCGCCGTAGGCCGCGAAGGCGTTGCCGGCCTGCAGCACGCCAGCCGGCGCCGTGATCGCCTCGGGCGCGGCCAGCACGATGCCGCCCTCGCGATGCCAGCGCTGCCCGTCGTGGCGGTAGCGCGCCGCATAGACCTCGTTCATCCGCGCATCCAGCAGCGCGAGGACGTCGGCCGCGCCGCGTTGCTCCCGCGCCTGCTCGGCCACCAGCATCAGCGTCTCGACGGGAAGCACCGGCACACCGGCGCCCAACGCGAGCCCCTGCGCCGCGGAGCACGCGGTGCGCAGCCCGGTGAACGATCCCGGGCCGCAGCCGAAGGCGATCGCATCCAGTTCCGCGAGCACCAGCCCCGCGCGGCCGAGCAGGTCCAGCACCGCGGGCAGCAGGGTCGTGGAGGCTTGCGCGCCGCCGGCTCCGCGGTGGTCCAGCGGGGCGAGCAGGCCGGGAGCAGCCACCGCGATGCTCAGGGCATCGGTGCTGGTGTCGAAGGCGAGGAGCTTCAAGGGGAGGGCTGGAAGGAGGACGGATTATCGGACCCCGATAATCGGCGGCATGCGTGTCCTGCTGACGTTGTTCGTGACCTGGCTGGCCACGGCCGTCGCGGCGCAGCCCCTCCCGCCCGAGATCGACGCGGCCCTGGCCGCGGCGCGGCTGCCGCGCGACGCCGTGACGATCGTGGTCACCGACGTCGATCCCGCCAAGCCGCCGCGCCTCAGCCACCGGCCGACCGCCGTCGTCAATCCGGCGTCCATCGCCAAGCTGGCGACCACGCTCGCGGGGCTGGACGCGCTCGGCCCCGCGTACACCTGGTCGACGGCGGTGCTCGCCGATGGTCCCGTGCAGGCCGGCACGCTGCAGGGGAACCTGTACCTCAAGGGGCAGGGCGATCCCAAGCTCGTGCAGGAACGGCTGTGGCTGCTGCTGCGGCGCGTGCGCGCGCTGGGCATCGAGCACGTCGCCGGCGACATCGTGCTGGACCACTCGGCGTTCGACGTGCCGGCGGCCGACCCGGGCGCGTTCGACAACGAGCCGCTGCGGCCGTACAACGCCGCGCCCGACGGCCTGCTGCTGAACTACAAATCGGTGCTGCTGGGGTTCGTCCCGCAGGCCGATGGCACCGCGCGGGTGATCGCCGAGCCGCCGCTGGCGGGCGTGCAGTGGCCGACGTTCGTCACGCTCTCCGCCGGGGACTGCGGCGATTGGCGCGCCGCCCTGCGCCCCGACTTCAGCGACCCGCAGCATCCGCGCTTCGCCGGCGCCTATGCCGCCGCCTGCGGCGAGCGCACCTGGCCGCTCGCCTTTCCCGACCCGCGCACGTACGCGACGCGCGTCATCGCGGGCGCCTGGGCCGACGCAGGTGGCCGCATCGGCGGCACCGTGCGTGACGGCGCCGTCCCGGAGGGCGCCGTCGTCCTGGCCACCTCGGCGTCGCCGCCGCTGGGCGAGGTGGTGCGGGACATCAACAAGTTCAGCAACAACGTGATGGCGCAGCAGCTGTTCCTCACGCTGGGCCTGCAGTTGCGCGGCAGCGGCACGCGCGAGGCCGCGCGCGAGGTGCTGCGCACCTGGTGGCGCGAGCGCATCGGCGGCGAGCCACCGGCCATCGACAACGGCTCGGGCCTGTCGCGCGACGAGCGCGTCACCGCGCAGCAGCTGGTCCGGCTGCTGCAGTACGGCTGGTCGAGCGCGGTGATGCCGGAATTCATCGCCTCGCTGCCCATTGCCGGCGCGGACGGCACGATGCGCCGCTCGCAGGCGCTTGCCTCCGCGCACCTGAAGACCGGCAGCCTGCGCGACGTCTGGGGCGTGGCCGGCTACGTGCGCGGGCCCGACGGCCGCCGCCAGGTGCTGGTGGCGATCGCCAACCACCCGAACGCGGCCGGCATGCGCCCGGTGGTCGATGCGCTGCTCACCTGGGCGGCGAAGGCGCCATGACGATCGCGGTCGACTGGGTCGGCTACCTGGCCGCGTTCCTCACCACCTGCAGCTTCGTGCCGCAGGCCTGGCTCACGTTCCGCTCGCGCGACGTGCGCGGCGTCTCGCTGGGCATGTATTCCGTGTTCGCCATCGGCGTGGCGCTGTGGCTGGCGTACGGCCTGCTGCTGCGCGCCTGGCCGATCGTGCTGGCCAACGGCATCACGCTGGCGCTCGCGCTGTCGATCCTGGCGATGAAGCTGCGGTACGGCGGGCGCTGAAACGGCGAAGGGCCCGTCGCCGGGCCCTTCCTCTCGTCCTGCGCTACGGCGTCAGAACCGGTTGCGCAGCTGGTTCGCGACCATTTCGCCCAGCGTGGCGTGCGCGGGCGGCGTGAAGTAGACGGGGTCTGCATACAGCGTCGAGCCCGGCACCAGGGCCGGGTTCAGCGTCGAGGCCGTGCACAACGCCGAATTCACCTGGTTGGGCCCGATGCCGATGCCCGGGCCGGGGTCGACCGAGGTGCACAGCGGCGTCACGACGTTTTCGTAGCCGTAGAGGAGCGGATTGGCCGTCACCAGGTTGAACAGGAGCGCGATGTCGCTGTACAGCACGTGCGAGCCGAGATCCACGATGGACACCAGCAGCGAATCGTTGAAGCGGGTGGTCAGGGCCTCCAGGCGCGCGTTGGCACCGCGCGCGGTGGCCCACGGCGTGCGGCCGAGGTTGTAGGCGCCCAGCACCATGACGTGCTTGGCGCCGGCGTTGACCAGGCGTCGCACCTGTTGCCCGAGGGCCGCACCGGCGGCCGCCACGTTGGCGGTCGTGGTCGCGCTGTCCTGCTGGCCGTTCAACTCGAGCTGTGCCTCGGCGATCAGGTCGGCGATGCCACCCTGGACCAGGATCGCGTCGGGCGCCTGCGGGCCGCCGGCGGCCAGGAAGGCGTCGACCTGCATCGCGATGGTCGGCGTGGACGCGTTGCCCTGGGCGTCGGGCGTCGCGACGACCCGGGCGCTGCCGATCGCGTACGAGGTGCCGCCCGCGCTGCTGGCCGCCAGGGGCAGGCCGTACGCCAGGGCCACGTTCTGGGTCCAGTTGACCGGGCTGACGTTCGCCGTGTACTGCCTGCCGCCGCGCTGCCCGATGTCGCTGAAGGCGTCACCGAAGGTGACCAGGCGGCCGGGGATGAACTTGGACACGGTCTCGCTGCCGCCGCCGCAGGCGGACAGCAGGGAAGCCAGGCAGGTGGCCGCCAGCAGGACGCGGCGCAACCGTTGGAAACGCATGGGGAGGTTCTCCGGAAAAGCGACGGCTAGTGTAACGAGAGCTCGTCAACGGCCCACGAAGCGCGGTCAGCCCGCTGCCGCAGCGCGTTGCAGGCGGTCGCGCACGCCGTCCCAGGCCGCGTCGGCCGGCGGCGTCTCGATCCAGATCAACTGCACGCCCTGGTCGTCGAACTCGCGCAGCACGGCGAAGAGCAGGCGCGCCGCTTCGGCGGCGTCGTCCGGCATGCGGCGGCGCACGACGCCCGCGGCCGGCGTGCGAAGGATGGCGCGCGACCACACCGCGATGTTTCGGGCTTCGGCCCCGAGCACGTCGAGCGCGGTCTGCAGCGCGCCGGCTTCCATCAGCCGCAGCCGCGCGCGCGGCGCGTAGTGCGCCTCCAGCGTGCCCGACGCACGCGGCGCGGCGCGGTCGACGTCCTCGGGCCGCGCGAGCGCCTGGCCGGCCGCGGCTTCGATGCGGGCAACGTCCAGCATGCCGGGACGCAGCAGGACCGGGCGGCCGCGCGTGCAGTCGACGATGGCCGATTCGATGCCGACCTGGCACGGCCCGCCATCGAGCACCAGCAGCCCGGGGCCGAATTCGGACTGCACGTGGGCCGCGGTGGTCGGGCTGACGCGGCCGAACTTGTTCGCGCTCGGCCCGGCGATGCCGTGCACGGGCGGTTGCGCCGTGGCGCACGCGCGCAGCAGGGCCTGCGCCGCGGGATGCGCAGGGCAACGCACGCCGATGGTGTCCTGCCCGCCGGCCGCGACGTCCGCGATGCCGCCGCGGCGCGGCAGGATCAGCGTCAGCGGGCCGGGCCAGAAAGCGTCGATCAGCCGCCGCGCGAAATCGGGAATGCTGCTGGCGAACACGCCGGCCGCGGCCGCATCGGCCACGTGCACGATCAGCGGATGGTCCGCCGGCCGGCCCTTGGCGCGGAAGATGCCGGCCACCGCATCGCCGTTGCCCGCGTCGGCGCCCAGGCCGTACACCGTTTCGGTCGGGAACGCGACCAGCTCGCCGGCCTGCAGCGCCTGCACGGCGGCTTCGATCGCGGCGGGATCACGGGCATCGCGCAGCACGGACTCAGAACCCTTCGAGGCCCAGCACCTCGCACGCGCGACGGGCGGTCGCGCGCGCATCGGCCAGGTGCGCGGCGGTGCAGGTGAGGTGGCCCATCTTGCGGCCGGGGCGCGCTTCGGCCTTGCCGTACAGGTGCAGGTGGGCGCCCGGCAGCGCGAGCACGTCGGCCCAGGCGGGCTCGCGTTCGCTGCCATGCGTGAACCACAGGTCGCCCAGCAGGTTCAGCATCACAGCGGCGCTGTGCTGGCGCGGCTGCACCAGCGGCAGCCCCGCGAGCGTGCGCACCTGCAGCTCGAATTGCGACACGTCGGCGCCGTCGATGCTCCAGTGCCCGCTGTTGTGCGGGCGCGGGGCCATCTCGTTGACCACCAGCGCGCCGTCGTGCAGCACGAAGAATTCGACGCAGAGCACGCCGACGTAGCCGATGCCCTGCGCCACCGCACGCGTCGCTTCGACCGCGCGTTGGGCGACGTCGTCGGGGACCACGCCGGCGCCGACTTCGGTGACGGCCAGGATGCCGTCGCGGTGCAGGTTGCGCTGCACCGGCAGGTTGACCATTGCTCCGTCGACGCCGCGCGCGACAACCACCGAGCATTCGAACGCCAGCGGCAGCAACTTCTCGAGCACGCAGGGCACGCGCTGCATGCGATCCCAGGCGGCGGCGAGCGCCTGCGGCGAGTCGACGCGGGCCTGGCCCTTGCCGTCGTAGCCGAGCCGCGCGGTCTTCAGGATGCCGGGCAGCAGGTCGGCGCGGACCGCGGCGAGTTGCTCGGGCGTTTCGATGACCGCATGCGGCGCGACGGGCACGCCGCAGCGCGTGAAGTGCGCTTTCTCCTGCGTGCGGTCCTGCGCCACCGCCACCGCGTCGGCGGACGGATGCACGGGGCGTTGCGCGGCGAGCGTGCGCAACGCCTGCGCGGGCACGTTCTCGAACTCGGTGGTGATCGCTTGCGCCGCTTGCGCGAGGTCGCGCAAGCCGGTCTCGTCGAGGTAGCCGGTGCGCACGTGGTGGTGGCTGACGCGGCCGGCCGGGCTGTCCGCATCCGCGTCTAGAACAGCCGTCGAATAGCCGAGCGCCTGTGCGGCATGCACGAACATGCGGCCGAGCTGGCCACCGCCCATCACGCCCAGCGTCGCGCCGGGAAGCAGGGGGCCGCTCATGCGCTGGGCGGCACGGTCATCGTGCGCGCCGCGTCAGTCTGGCGGGCGCGGAAGGCGTCGAGCCTGGCGCGCAACTCGGGGCTGGCGCCGGCCAGCATCGCGACCGCGAACAACGCGGCATTCGCGGCGCCTGCTTCGCCGATGGCGAACGTCGCGACCGGGATGCCCTTGGGCATCTGCACGATGCTGTGCAGGGAGTCGACACCCATCAGGTGGCGGCTGGGCACCGGCACGCCCAGCACCGGGACGGTGGTCTTGGCGGCAAGCATGCCCGGCAGGTGTGCAGCCCCGCCCGCGCCGGCAATGATGGCCTGCAGGCCGCGGCCCGCGGCCTCCTGCGCGTAGGCGAACATCTCGTCCGGCATGCGGTGCGCCGACACGACCCGCGCCTCATGCGGGATGCCGAATTCCTGGAGAATCTGCACTGCGTGCTGCATGGTGGTCCAGTCGCTGCTGGATCCCATCACCACGCCGACCTGGACCGGGGGCATGCGCTGCTCCTAAAGAACGAATTTTAAGGTTACGAGCCCCACACCCATGATCGACGTCACGCTGGAGAACTTCGAAGCCGAAGTCATCGCCGCTTCCATGACCCAGCCCGTGCTGGTGGATTTCTGGGCCACGTGGTGCGGCCCCTGCAAGGTGATCGGCCCGATCCTGGAGAAGCTCGAGGCCGACTACGCCGGGCGCTTCAAGCTGGTGAAGATCGATTCGGACCAGGAGCAGCAGCTGGCCGCCGCGTTCGGCATCCGCAGCATCCCCACGGTCATCCTGCTGGTGAACGGCCAGCCGGTGGACGGCTTCATGGGCGCGCTGCCGGAAGGCCAGATCCGCCAGTTCCTCGACAAGCACCTGCCAGAAGCAGCTCTCGAAGAAGAGGAACTGCCGGTCGAGGAGGAGCCGCAGGACGCGGGCGCGCAGCTGGAAAAACTGCAGCACGCGGTGGCCACGGACCCCTCGGACGACGACGCGCGCTTCGAGTACGTCAAGGCGCTGCTGCTGGCGGGCCGGGCCGACGATGCGAAGACGGCGTTCGCGCCGGTGGCGTCCAAGGCCGGCGTTTCGCGCAAGCTGGACGCGTTGCAGCGCGTGATCGAGGCCAACGACTTCGCGGCGTCGCAAGGCCCCGCGGCGCAGGTGATCGCCGGCTTCGATTCGAAGATCGGCGCGAACAAGCGGGACTTCGAAGCCCGCTTCGGTCGCGCGCGCGTGCTCGCAGCGCAGCGCCGCTGGACCGACGCGATGGACGAACTGCTGGAGATCCTGATGCGCGACAAGTCCTGGAACGAGGACGCCGCGCGCAAGGCCTACATCGCCATCCTCGAAGTCATCGAGCCGGCCAAGCCGAAGGTGGCCGATGGCCAGATCCCGCCGGATGACCCGACCGTGGCGACGTACCGCCGGCGGTTGTCCAGCGTCGTGCTGAGCTGACCTGCGGACGCAAGAAGCAGGTCGTCCCGGCGAACGCCGGGATCCAGACCTCAGGTCGTCAACCGTTCCAGCGCCTCGCGGTACTTGCCCGCGGTTTTCTCGATGACGTCCTGCGGCAGCTTCGGCGCCGGCGGCTTCTTGTCCCAGGGCTTGCCGTCGATGCGCACCTGCTCCAGCCAGTCGCGCACGAACTGCTTGTCGTAGCTGGGCGGGTTGTCGCCGCGCGCGAAAGCCGCGTCGTAGCCTTCGACGGGCCAGTAGCGCGACGAATCGGGCGTCAGCACCTCGTCCATCAACACCAGTCGCCCCTGCGGGTCGAGGCCGAACTCGAACTTGGTGTCCGCGATGATCATGCCCTTGGCCAGCGCGATCTTCGCGGCCTCGGCGTAGATCGCGATGCTGGTGTCGCGGATCTTCGCGGCGAGGTCCGGGCCGACCATCTCCACCGTCTTCTCGTAGGTGATGTTCTCGTCGTGCTCGCCCATCTCGGCCTTGGCCGCGGGCGTGTAGATCGGCTGCGGCAGGCGGCTGGCGTTCTTCAGCCCCGCAGGCAGCGGCACGCCGCACACGGACTGCGTGTCCTGGTACTCCTTCCAGCCGCTGCCCGCGAGGTAGCCGCGCACGACGGCCTCGATCGGCAGCGGCTTGAGCCGCTGCACGAGCATCGAGCGGCCGACCACCTGCTGCACCTCGGCCGAGTCGACGACGCTCTCGGGCACTTCGCCGGTCAGGTGGTTGGGGCACAGGTGGCCCAGCTTGCCGAACCAGAACAGCGCCATCTGCGTGAGCAGCTCGCCCTTGCCCGGAATGGGCTCGCCCATGATCACGTCGAACGCCGAGAGGCGGTCGCTGGCGACCATCAGGATGCGGTCGTTGCCGACGGCGTAGTTGTCACGCACCTTGCCGCGCGCCAGCAGCGGCAGCGAAGTGATCGACGAGGTGTGCAGGGCGGAGGTCATGGGCGGCGCCTCGAAAAGAAAACGGCCCGCGACGTGCGGGCCGTTGATTATCGCAATCGGGGTGGTGGCGTCAGTTGACGGTCTGGGCCAGCTCGCCCTTGGCGTACTTCTGCGCCACGACCTGCAGCGTGTCGCCCTTGATCTTGCCGGCCTGGCCTTCGCAGCCGAACTCGATGTAGCGCTGCTTGCAGACCTGCTTGGCGGCTTCGCGCGCCGGCTTCATCCACTCGCGCATGTCGAACTTGTCCGGGTTCTCGGCGAGGAACTTGCGCACCGCGCCCGTCATCGCCAGGCGGATGTCGGTGTCGATGTTGATCTTCCGCACGCCGTGCTTGATCGCTTCCTGGATCTCCTCGACGGGCACGCCGTAGGTTTCCTTCATCTTGCCGCCGTACTGGTTGATGATGGCCAGCAGGTCCTGCGGTACCGACGAGGAGCCGTGCATCACCAGGTGCGTGTTCGGGATGCGGCGGTGGATTTCCTTGATGCGGTCGATCGCCAGGATGTCGCCGGTGGGCTTGCGCGAGAACTTGTACGCGCCGTGGCTGGTGCCGATGGCGATGGCCAGCGCGTCCAGCTGCGTCTTCTTGACGAAGTCGGCGGCCTGCTCGGGATCGGTCAGCAGCTGCTCGCGCGTCATCGTGGAGTCGGTGCCGTGGCCGTCTTCCTTGTCGCCACGCATGGTCTCCAGCGACCCGAGGCAGCCCAGCTCGCCTTCGACGGTGACGCCCAGCTGGTGCGCCATGTCGACGACCTTGCGCGTGACGTCGACGTTGTAGTCGTAGCTGGCGATGGTCTTGCCATCGGCTTCCAGCGAGCCGTCCATCATCACCGACGAGAAGCCCAGCTTGATGGCGCCGGCACACACGTCGGGGCTCTGGCCATGGTCCTGGTGCATCACCAGCGGGATGGAGGGATAGGCCTCGAGCGCGGCCTGGATCAGGTGCTTGACGAAGGGCTCGCCCGCGTACTTGCGTGCGCCGGCGCTGGCCTGCAGGATCACCGGCGAACCGGTCTCCTTGGCCGCTTCCATCACGGCCTGCACCTGCTCGAGGTTGTTGACGTTGAAGGCCGGGATCCCGTAGCCGTTGGCGGCGGCGTGGTCCAGCAGTTCGCGCATGGAAACAATGGGCATGGTGCAGTCCTGCAATGGTTGGAAAGCGGTGCGCCGCGGCCCGTCGGGCGGCGCGGCGCTTTGCAGGAATTCTAGCGGTGGGGTCCACGCCCGTGGGGCGTAGCGCGGCCGTGGGCGCGCGGTCGGGTTGGCCCGTTCAGGCCACCCGGCAGATCTTGAGCATGTTGGTGCCGCCCGGCGCGCCCATCGGTTCGCCGCAGGTGATGGCGTAGATGTCGCCCGACGTCACGATGCCGCGGCGCTTGAGGTGCGCCTCAGCGTCGCTGAGCGCCGTGTCGCGGTCCGCGCTCTGGTCCATCAGCAGCGGGCGCACGTTGCGGTACAGGGCCATCTTGCGCTGCGTCTCCACGCGCGGCGTCAACGCATAGATCGGGATGTGGATGCGGTGGCGGCTCATCCACAGCGCGGTCGAGCCGGAATCTGTCAGCGCCACGATCGCCTTGCAGCCGAGGTGGTAGGCCGTGAACAGCGCGCCCATCGCGATCGACTGGTCGATGCGCTGGAAGTTCATGCCCTTGAAGTCGGCGTCGAGCGCGACGTCCTCGGCCATCTCCGCCTCGGCGCAGATGTTGGCCATCTCGATCACGGTCTCGACCGGGTACTTGCCGGCGGCCGTCTCGGCGCTGGTCATCACGGCGTCGGTGCCGTCGAGCACGGCGTTGGCGACGTCGCTGACCTCGGCGCGCGTGGGCACCGGGTTGGTGATCATCGACTCCATCATCTGGGTGGCCGTGATCACCACCTTGTCGCACTCGCGCGCGAGCCGGATCATCTTCTTCTGCAGCGCCGGCACCGCGGCGTTGCCGACTTCCACCGCCAGGTCGCCGCGCGCGACCATGATGCCGTCGCTGGCGCGCAGGATGGCCTCGAGGTTCGGGATCGCCTCGGCGCGTTCGATCTTGGCGATCAGCCCCGGCTTGTGGCGGTAGTCGGCCCCCGCCACGTTGCACAGCTGGCGCGCCATCTCCATGTCGGTGGCCGTCTTCGGGAAGCTCACCGCCACGTAGTCGGCCTTGAAGGCCATCGCCGTGCGGATGTCCTCCATGTCCTTGGCGGTCAGCGCGGGCGCCGTGAGGCCGCCGCCCTGCTTGTTGATGCCCTTGTTGTTGGACAGCACGCCACCCAGCTTGACGGTGGTGTGGACCTGCTCACCGCGCACTTCGTCGACGGTCAGCACGATCAGGCCGTCGTTGAGCAGCAGGACGTCGCCCGGGCGCACGTCGCGCGGCAACTCCTTGTAATCCAGGCCCACGCCATGCACGTCGCCCGGTTCGGCGCGCGATGCATCGAGCACGAACTTCGCACCGGGATCGAGCTGCACCTTGCCTTCGGCGAACTTGCCGACGCGGATCTTGGGGCCTTGCAGGTCGGCCATGATGGCCACCTCGCGGCCGGCGGCCTGCGCGGTTTCGCGCACGAGCCGCGCGCGGTCGATGTGGTCCTGCGCGGTGCCGTGGCTGAAGTTCAGGCGCACGACGTTCACGCCGGCGCGGATCATCTGTTCCAGCGTCTTCGGGTCGCTCGACGCGGGGCCGAGCGTGGCAACGATCTTGGTGGCGCGGCGGGCCATGGGCAAAGTCCTGTCTCGTGGATGCGCTGGCATTCTCACATGCCGCGCAGCGCGTCGGGGCTCTCAGGCCTTGGCGCGTTGCTGCAGGATCTCGAACGCGGGCAGGGTCTTGCCTTCGAGCACTTCGAGGAAGGCACCGCCGCCGGTGGAGATGTAGCCGACGTCCTTCTCGATGCCGTACTTGGCGATGGCCGCCAGCGTGTCGCCGCCGCCGGCGATGCTGAAGGCGGACGAGTCGGCGATGGCACGCGCGATGGTTTCGGTGCCCTTGGCGAACGCGTCGAACTCGAACACGCCGACCGGGCCGTTCCAGACGATGGTGCCGGCAGCCTTGAGCTGGGTGGCCAGGCGTTGCGCTGTATCCGGACCGATGTCCAGGATCAGGTCGTCCTCGGCGACGTCGTCGGCGCGCTTGACGGTGGCCGGCGCATCGGCCGCGAAGGTCTTGGCCGTCACCACGTCGGTCGGGATCGGCACATCGGCGCCGCGCGCCTTCATCGCCTCGATCACCGCGCGCGCTTCGCCAACCAGGTCGGCCTCGGCCAGCGACTTGCCGATCTTCAGGCCGGCCGCCAGCATGAACGTGTTGGCGATGCCGCCGCCGACGATCAGCTGGTCGACGTTCTTCGCCAGCGATTGCAGGATCGTGAGCTTGGTCGACACCTTGGAGCCGGCGACGATCGCCACCAGCGGGCGCTTGGGGTGCGCCAGCGCCTTGGTGATGGCATCGATTTCGGCGGCCAGCAGCGGGCCGGCGCAAGCGACCTTGGCGTACTGCGCGATGCCGTAGGTGGAAGCTTCGGCACGGTGCGCGGTGCCGAACGCGTCGTGCACGAAGATGTCGCACAGCGCGGCCATCTTCTTCGCGAGCTCGGGGTCGTTCTTCTTCTCGCCCTTGTTCAGGCGGCAGTTCTCCAGCAGCACGACCTGGCCGGGCTGCACGTCGACGCCGTCGACCCAGTTCGACTTCAGCGGCACCTCGCGGCCGAGCAGTTCGGACAGCCGCTGCGCCACCGGCGCGAGCGAGTCCTCGGGCTTGAACTCGCCCTCGGTGGGCCGGCCCAGGTGCGACGTCACCATCACGGCCGCGCCGGCGTCCAGCGCCATGCGGATGCAGGGCACGGAGGCGCGGATGCGGGTGTCCTCGGTGATGCGGCCCTGGTCGTCCTGCGGCACGTTCAGGTCGGCACGGATGAACACGCGTTGGCCGCGGGCGCGGCCCTGGTCGCACAGGTCGGAAAAGCGCAGGACGTTCATGGCGGTGTCAGCTCGAAAGAGGACCGCGATTGTAGGCAGCGCGACCAACGCGACAGGACCTGCTGGCCCGACAGCGCTACCAGCCGAGGAGGAGGTGCAGGGGCAGGTAGACCGCCATGCCGCCGGCCATCGTCAGCAGCACCGAGCGGCGCAGGAAGTACAGCAGCGCCCCAACCAGCGCGCCGTAGCAGCGCGCGTCGGTCCACGGCACCGTGAGCGCGCCCTGCGTGAGCACGACTTCGGGAATGACGACGCCCGCCAGCGCCGCCACGGGGGCGTACTGCAGTGCGCGCGAGGCCCAGGCCGGCAAGGCCCACGGCCGGTCGAGGATGAAGAAGAAGCAGCGCGTGAGCACGGTGACGCCCGCCAGCCCGGCGATCACGCCCAGCGTCCACCAGTCGGTGGCGCCGCTCATGCCGCCTGCTCCTTGCCGGCCGGTCCGCCGCGCTCGAGCCACAGGCAGGCGAGCACCGCGACGCCGATGGCCAGCACCACGTTCAACTTCAGCGGCATCGCGTGTGCCGCCACGGCAACCAGGCCAGCGACCACCGCCGCGACCACGCGCAAGCGGGTCGCCGCCAGCGAGCACACGATGCCCACGAGACACAGCACGCCGGCGAAGCCCAGTCCCCAGCCTTCCGGAATCGCATTGCCCACCGCGATGCCGAGCAGGCTGGCACCCATCCACGCGCACCACGTCATGCAGTAATTGCCGGCGAGGAACGATTCCTGCGCCGCGCGGCCGGCAGCGTCGGTGGCGGGGTGCGCGTACCGCGCGGTGAACAGCGCATAGCTCATGTCGGCGGTGAGGTAGCCGTTGGTGAGGCGCCGCCAGCGCGGCATGTGGATCAGGTACTCGCGCAGGTGCAGGCTGAAGACGACGAAGCGCAGGTTGACGCAGAAGCCGGTCGCCCACACCACCCACGCCGGCGCGCCGGCGACGATCAGGGGGATTGCCGCCAGTTGCGAACTGCCGGCGTAGACGAACAGCGTCATCGCGACCGCTTCGATGACGCTCATGCCTGACTTGACCATCGCGACGCCGGTCATCAAGCCCCACGCGGCGATGCCGGGCGCGATCGGCGCGCTGCTGCGCAGTCCCTCGCGGAACTCGGGCAGCCGGCGGACGGAGGCGAGGACGAACATCAGGCGGCGCCGAAGCGCTGGCCGGCCTGCAGCGGCCAGCCGCGCAGCGCGTCGGCAACGGCCAGCCGCTTGCCGCCCGGGCGCTGCACGTCCAGCACGCGCAGCACGCCGTCGCCGGTCGCCACGTCGATGCCGTCCGGTCCGACAGCGAGCAAGGTTCCGGGCGCCGCGCCGGCCAACGCGGGCAGGACCTGCGCGCGCCACAGCTTGACGGTGTCGCCGCCCAGGGCGGTGGACGCACCGGGGAAGGGATCGAAGGCGCGCACGCGTCGCTCGATCACGCGCGCCGGCTTCGACCAGTCGATGGCGGCTTCCGCTTTCTCGATCTTGTGTGCGTACGTGATGCCGTCGGCCGGTTGGGGCGTGCGCGTGAGGCCACCGCATGCGGCCATCTCCAGCGCTTCGACGACCAGGCGTCCGCCGAGGTCGGCGAGCCGGTCGTGCAGCGACGCCGTCGTGTCGTCGTCGCGGATCGCCATCGGCTCGACGAGCAGCATGTCGCCGGTGTCCAGGCCGGCGTCCATCTGCATGATGGTGATGCCGGTACGCGCGTCACCCGCCTCGATGGCGCGGTGGATCGGCGCGGCGCCGCGCCAGCGTGGCAGCAGCGACGCATGGATGTTGAGGCACGCGAGCTGCGGCGCGTCGAGCACCCACTGCGGCAGGATCAGGCCGTAGGCCGCGACCACCATCACGTCCGCGCGCGCCTCGAGGATCGCCGTGCGCGCCTGCTGCGCGTCGTCCGGGAACTTGCCGTCCAGGCGCAGGCTGCGTGGTTGCGCGACGGCGATGCCGTGCTCCTGCGCGAACTGCTTGACCGGTGACGCCTGCAACTTCATGCCACGCCCGGCCGGGCGGTCGGGCTGCGTCAACACCAGCGGGATGTCGAAGCGCGCCGCATGCAGGCGCTGCAGGGCGACGCGAGCGAACTCGGGCGTGCCGGCGAAGATCACCCGCATCGGCAACCGCCTCAGTCGCCGCGATCGGGCGTGTTGATGAACTCCATGCCCTGGTGCGCGCGCCGCACCACGCCGGCCTCATCGAGGTAGACGTAATAGAACATCCAGCCGCCGTCGAGGTCCTGCCAGCGGTAGGTCAGGATGGGGCCGTTCCAGCTGGAAACGCGGTCGACCAGCGCCGGCGGGCCGAACTCGCGTTCGACGTCGGCACGCGTCCACTGGTCCGGCACGATGCGGTTGAACTCGCGCAGCGCCATCACCTGCCGCACGCTGGTCACGCGGCCGGCGGCGTCCAGGTCGACCATCCAGGCGAAGCGGCCCAGCGGCTGCAGCGAGTACTGCAGGCGTTCGCCGCCCGCGATGGGCACGACCCGCGTCGGCTGGCCGAGGCGTTCGAGCACCTGCTGGCGCGTTGCGCCCACCGGCACCGAGCCGGCATTGAACGGATTGGCCGCGCACGCGGCCAGCACCAGGGCGGCGGCGACCAGGGCGAGACGGCGCATGGAGATTTCCCTTCAGGCGCGTTCGGTGTCGCGCTTGGCCTTGAGCATCTTGGTCTTGATGCGATTGCGCTTGAGCGGCGACAGGTATTCGACGAACACCTTGCCCAGCAGGTGGTCCATCTCGTGCTGGATGCACACCGCCAGCAGGCCTTCGGCCTCGATCGTGCGCGGCTCGCCCTTGTCGTCCAGCGCGGTGACCTTGACCGACGTGGAACGCTCGACGCCGTCGTAGATGCCGGGCACCGACAGGCAGCCTTCCTCGTTGACCACCTTGTCCTCGCTGGCCCACGCGATCTGGGGATTGATCAGCACCATCGGCTGGTCGCGCTCCTCGGAAATGTCGATGACGATCACCCGCTCGTGCACGTTGACCTGGGTGGCGGCCAGTCCGATGCCATGGGCGTCGTACATGGTCTCCAGCATGTCGGCCACCAGCTGGCGGATGCGGGCGTCGACCGCCTGCACCGGCTGGGCGACGGTGTGCAGGCGGGGATCGGGATAGGTGAGGATCGGGAGCAAGGCCATGGGGGGTCGCGGCGACAAGGGCGGGCCGGCAGCCCGCGAGGTGTCGCTATTTTCGCCACTTTTGCTGTCGGGCGCCGGGCGCCACAGCCATAAACGTTGCGGAAATCAAGGGCTTGAGTCCAGAATCGCCAGTGATTTGTCAAGTTTCGTGACGAGGAGGACAACCATGATGCGCCACCGCAAGGCACCGCCGTATGCCGCGCATGCCCTGGCCGTGCTGGCCGCTGCCGTGCTGGCTTTGCCCGTGTCGGCGCAGACGCCGCCCAATGTGTTGCCGTCGCAGCGTGCGACTGCGCAGCAGGTGGCACAGGCGGGCGTGCCGCTGTCGGAACTGGCCAAGGACGCGCCGGACAGCTACACGGTGAAGTCGGGCGACACGCTCTGGGACATCTCCAAGAAGTTCCTCACCAGCCCGTGGCGCTGGCCCGAGTTGTGGGGCATGAACCTGCAGGACATCAAGAACCCGCACCGCATCTACCCGGGCCAGGTCCTGGTGCTCGAGAAGGTCGACGGCCGCGCGCGCCTGCGCATGCAGGCCCAGGGCGATGCGCCCCCGACGGAAACGGTGCGCGTGTCGCCGCGCGTGCGCTACACGGCGCTGGGCGACACCTCCATCCCGATGATCAACCCGGGGCTCATCGAGCCCTTCCTCGCCGAGCCGGTGGTCGTCGGCGAGGGCGACCTGCAGAAGGCGCCGCGCCTGGTGGGCTCGGCCGACGAACGCGTGCTGCTCACGCGCGGCGACCGTGTCTACGCGCGCAGCAGCGGCGGTGCGGCCATCGCCGAAACCCCGGGCAAGGTCGACGAATTCCGCGTGTTCCGCAATGCCGTGCCGCTGGTGGACCCGTACACCAGGAAGGTGCTGGGCTATGAGGCCCAGTACCTGGGCCAGGCGCAGCTGCTGCGCGGCGAAGGCGTCGAGACCGCTGGCGAGAAGTCCACGCCGATCCCCGCGACGCTGGAACTCACCAACGCCCGCAGCGAGATGCGCGCCGGCGACCGCCTGCTGCCCGAACCGGGCCGCCAGCTCGTGAGCTACGCGCCGCGCGCGCCCGAGCAACGCATCGACGGCGCCATCGTCTCCATCTACGGCGATGCCGTCGGCCTGGCGGGCCACAACCAGGTGGTCGTCATCAACAAGGGAACGGCCGACGGCGTCGCGTCCGGCCACGTGCTGGCGATCATGAAGACCGGCCAGACCATCGTCGACAAGTCGCAGCCGGGCGAGCGCAGCCAGCTGAAGCTGCCCGACGAGCGCAACGGCCTGCTGATGGTGTTCCGTCCGTTCGAGCACGTCTCCTATGCCCTGGTGCTGGAGACCCCGCTCGGCGTGAAGGTCGGCGACCGCCTGGTCAACCCGCGCTGATCCCGGCGCCATGGAGCGCGAGGAGCTTGCCGCCTGGCTGCGCCTCGCGTGGGCGCCCGGGCTGGGGCGCACGACGGCGCGCCGCCTGCTCGCTGCCTTCGGGCTGCCACAGGCGGTGTTCGCGCAGGACACCACCGCCATCGAACAAGCCACCAGCGCGGCCGTGCCGCCGCTGCTGCGCGAGCGCCCCGCCGGCCTCGACGCCCTCACCAATGCAACGCTCGACTGGCTGGCGCAGGCACCGGCCGGGCAGTCGCGCCGCGTGCTCACGCTGGCCGATCCGCTCTATCCCGCGTCGCTGCTGCAGACCGAAGATCCGCCACTGGTGCTGTACGCCGCCGGGCAGCCGGTGGATGCCTGGCCGCGCGCCATCGCCATCGTGGGCAGCCGCAATCCCACGGCCCAGGGCCGCATCGATGCGCGCGAGTTCGCACGCAGCTTCGCACGCAGCGGGCTGACGGTGGTCTCGGGGCTCGCGCTGGGCATCGACGGCGCGGCGCATGAAGGCGCGCTCGACGGCGCAGCGGACGGGCAACTCGCCACCATCGCGATCGTGGGCACCGGGCTGGACCGCGTGTACCCGCAGCAGCACCACGACCTCGCGCACCGCATTGCGTCGCGCGGACTGCTGCTGTCCGAATACCCGGTCGGCACGCCGCCGCTGTCCGACAACTTCCCGCAGCGCAACCGCATCATCTCGGGCCTGGCTTCCGGCACGTTGGTGGTGGAAGCGGCGGTGCGCTCGGGTTCGCTGATCACGGCCCGCCTGGCCGCCGAGCAGGGCAAGGACGTCTACGCGATTCCCGGCTCGATCCACTCGCCGCAATCGCGTGGCTGCCATGCGCTCCTCAAGCAGGGCGCCAAGCTGGTCGAGACCGCCGAGGATGTGCTCGAGGACATGGAAGCACCCGTGCGCGCACCAACGCGCCCGACCCCGCGCGAGGACGTGCCCTTGCTGCAGGCGATGGGCCACGCGCCCCTGAGTCTCGACGCGCTGGTGGCACGCACGGGCACCAGCGCAGCGGACCTGCAGGCGCAGTTGCTCGAACTGGAGTTGCAGGGCCGTGTCGCGCGCCTCGCCGGCGGCCTGTTCCAGCGTCTTGAGCGCGCGTAGTCGCACGCGCACGCCGACGCGTGCATGCAACACCGCGTGCATCGCGCACGCAAACGCGTGCGGCTCCGCTATATTGGCCTTCCATGTTCGATGTCCTCGTGTTCGTCTACGAACACTACTGGCGCGGGGAGGAACCTCCCGAACTCGAGCAACTGGGACGCAGGCTCAGCGCCCACGGCTTCGAGGCCGACGAAATCCAGCAGGCCCTGGCCTGGCTCGACGGCCTCACCGTCGCCGCCCAGGGCAGCTCCCCCGACACACCCGGCACGCCGCCCGCGCATGAGCAGTCGAGCGATTCGATGCGCGTGTACTCGGTCGCCGAGCAGGACCACCTCGGCGCGCAGTGCCTGGGCTTCATCAGCTTCCTGGATTCGGCAGGCGTGATGCCGCCGGGCATGCGCGAGATCGTCATCGACCGCGCGATGGCCGCGCCCGGCGACCCGGTGGCGATCGACGACCTGAAGATCATCGTGCTGATGGTCTACTGGAGCATGGGCTGCGAGCCCGACGCGCTGGTGCTGGACGAACTGTGCGATGACGGCGAGGGGCGCCTCGCGCATTGAGGGCGCCGGCGGGCAGGCGAACGCGAAAAGTCGCAGAAATGAAAAAAGGGATCCTCGGATCCCTTTTCTGTTGGTGGATGCGGCTTACGCCAGCAGCCGTTCCGGATTCGCGTCCAGTTTCGCGAGTGCATCGCGCGTGGCGCGGACAGTGAGCGCCTCTTCCTCCGCCGGCAGCAGGAGGCCCGCCTGCAGGTAGGACGCCAGGCGGCGCGCCTGGATCAGGAAGCTCTTGCCGTCGGTGGACGCCAGCAGGTGCAGCTGGCCGCGATCGCTGCGCCACACGTACTGCACCTGGTGCTGCTTGCCGTTGTGGTCCAGCGTGAACCAGGTGCCCTGCTGCAGTTCCTTGGCCCACGCCATCATCGCGTCGCTGGGGTTGGAGCCGCCGTCGGTGACCACCTCGATGGACGACGCGTCGATGCCCAGCATCATCTCGATCGCATCGGAGTCCAGCGGCAGCTCGGCGCCCGGATCGTCGGACACGAAATCCTCGAGGTTTGCGAGCCGCTTGGTCATGGCGTCGATCTGCGCCTGCGGGATCGACTCCGTCTTGGACATGAAGGCGTCGGCCAGCGTGTCGCCGATGACCTTGATGTGCCTTTCCTGGTCGGCCGCGGCCAGCCCCAGCAGGGTCATGCCCGAGCGCAGCCGCTGCAGCAGTTGCGGCAGGTCCTGGATCACGCGCGCGCGTTCGGTGCGATTGGGCTTGGCGCTGGCCGACCACACCAGGTCGGCGGCGGACTTCTTCAGCGCCACGGTCTCGGTGTGCTGCACGCCGTGCTTGATCGCCGCGACGGCGAGCACTTCGGCCCAGACCTTGAACAGGAACTCGCGGATCTCGTCGCGCACCGGCACGTCGTTGAGCATCTTGCGCAGCTCGATCGTGTACTGCACGGCAAGCGTTTCCTTCTGCTCGACCTGCTGCGCGACGCTGACCAGGCGCTGCGTGTCGCCCTTCTCGGTGAGGAACTTGGAGAGGAACTTCTGGAACTCGTCGTAGACGAGCTGGAACACGCGGCGGCCGGTCTCGGGGTACTGCTCGATGACTTGCACGATGCGCTTGATCTCCATCTCCAGCGCGCTGCCACCGATGGACGCGCTGTTGAAGCCCAGCACGCACGATCCCATGCGATCGATCAGCTGGCGCGCCGGGTGCTGCAGCGTGCCGAAGAATTCCGGTTCCGCGAGCGCGACGCGCAACACGGGCATCTGCAGGCGCGCGAACCACACGCGGACGGCGGGCGGGATGCGTTCCTCGGAAAGGATGCTCTGGAACATCAGCGCGACGATCTCGATGGTCGCCTTCTCCGACTGCGTGCTGGCTTTCTTCTTCAGCTCGGTCGTGCGGTCGCGCAAGTCGACCGCCACGCGCTCGACCGCCGCATCGTCGTAGACCACCACCTCCTGCACCGTGGCGCCAGCTTCCATCCGCGTGGCCACCTGCGATTGCATCTGGGTGTGGTGGCCGATCGCTTCCTGCAGCGCCGGCGACGCGGGGGCGCCGGCCTGGTCGATGTTGAAGTTGGCCTTGTCGGTGAGCAGGCGCTTGAGCTGCCCGATGACGCCGGTGGCCCGCATGCGTGCGCGCGCCAATGGCGTGGTGCCGGTCAGCAGGCGGGTCTCGTCGTGGACGCCGCCGCGGCCGCCGTACGCGCTGGCCGGTCCGGCACGGCCGCCGGGCGCACCACCGGCCATGCCGCCGCCCGCGAAAGCACCGCCACCGCCCGCGGCGCCGCCGGAGGGTCCGCCGGCGTAGCCGCCACCTTGGGACGCGCCGCCGCCCGAGTAGCCGCCACCTTGGGGGGCGCCACCGCCACCCGAGTAGCCGCCACCCTGCGAGGCGCCACCGCCACCCGCAGGACCTGCATACGCTTGCGCGCCGCCGCCGCCGCCGCCACCGCCACCGCCGCCAGTCGCGTACGCAGCGCCGCTCGAGCCGCCGCCGGAAGGCGCGCCGCCGGCGGATGGTCCGCCGTAGCCGCCACTGCCGGAGACGCCGGCCTGGCCACCCCCGGGGAAACCTCCCTGGCCGCCGCCAGACGTGCCGCCCGCGGAGCCAGCGGTCGAGACCCCTGCGTCGCCCGGCGCCGATTCCTGCGGCGCTTCGCCGGCAACCCCGCCCGGCCCGGAGGGACGCGCGTTGGCGGTGCGCTTGACGCGCCCACTGAGGTCGATCTCCGGCATGACGCCGCGTTCGACCAGGAAGGCATTGAGCGACTCGTAGGCCGCCACCGCCTTTTCGGTCAGCGCCTTGTGGATGACGTCCTGCGCGCCCTGCCAGCTGCCGCGCGACAGGCCGGCGGCCGACCATTGCTCCACGAGGTGCTGGGCGATCGCTTCGGGCCGCAGGATGTCCTGGCTGGAGAGCTCCTCGTCGTTCTCCAGGTGCTGCATGCGCACCTTGAGGTCGTTGAGCTGCCAGGTCGCCTTCTCGCCGATGGCCAGGGCGAGGCGCGAGGACAGGATCTTGTTCTCGACGACGTCGTCGCCGATCAATTCGAGGTTCAGCGCTTCCAGCCGCACGCGCGCGGTGGCCGTCGGCGGCATCAGCGCACGGCGCCACGACTTGGCGGTGGCGTCGGTCCACAGGCGCCGCTTCTGGTCGAACGTGAGCAGGTTGTCCCGGCGCTCCTGCGAGTCCCGCGCGCTGGCCGAGGCGTCCACCAGGTCCGCCAGCCGCCCGCGGATCGCGTCGGCGAGCCCCGGGAGCACCTCCTCGATCTTCGCGACGAAGTGCTCGCGCGCCTGGCGCGCGAGCGGCACCTGCGGCGGCTGGGTGGTGGACTGGAAGCGCTTCACGGGTGGTGCATCAGACCACGGCCCCGGCGTTCGGGTCGTTGGGGTCTTCCTTGCGGGACCCGGCCTTCACGAGATCCTCGCGCTTGACGCCCAGCCACATGGCGATGGCGGCCGCGACGAAGACGGACGAATAGATGCCGAACAGGATGCCGATGGTCAGCGCCAGGGCGAAGTAGTGCAGGGTCGCGCCGCCGAACAGCAGCATCGACAGCACCATGATCTGCGTCGACCCGTGGGTGATGATGGTGCGGCTGATCGTCGACGTGATGGCGTTGTCGATGATCTGCACCGTGTCCATTTTGCGGTACCGGCGGAAGTTCTCCCGGATCCGGTCGAAGATGACCACCGACTCGTTGACGGAATACCCCAGCACCGCGAGCACCGCGGCCAGCACCGCCAGCGAGAACTCCCACTGGAAGTAGGCGAAGAAGCCCAGGATGATGACCACGTCGTGCAGGTTGGCGATGATGGCCGCGACGGCGAACTTCCACTCGAAGCGGAACGCCAGGTAGACCACGATGCCGACGACCACCATGGCCAGTGCCTTCAGGCCGTCGGTGGCAAGCTCCTCGCCCACCTGCGGGCCGACGAACTCGGTGCGGTGCAAGGTGACGGGTTCGCCGCCGGCGGCAGTCTTGCAGACCCGGCGCTGCTGCTCGTCGGCGATGCGACCTTGCTCGCTGGCGCACAGCGCTTCCATCACCCGTTCGGATTGTTGCGCCGAACTGACGCCCTTCTGGCTGGGCAGCCGGATCAAGACGTCGCGGGCGGTGCCGAAGTTCTGCACCTGCACGTCGGCGAAACCCATGCCGACGACGGCCTGGCGCACCTTCTCGACCTCGGCCGGTTGCGCGTAGCTCACCTGCATCACGGTGCCGCCCGTGAACTCGTTGGACAGGTGCAGCCCCCGGTGGAACAGGAAGAAGACCGCCGCCGCGAAGGTGAGGAAGGAGATGACGTTGAACACCAGCGCATTCCGCATGAACGGGATGTCGCGGTGGATCTTGAAGAATTCCATGTCGAGTCCTCTTCCTCACTCCGGCTTGGTTATAGCGTCCCCCGGAGCGGGGCGCCAGACAGTGCCGATCGAGACCGACTTGAGCTTTTTCTTGCGGCCGTACCAGAAGTTCACGAGCCCGCGCGAGAAGAACACGGCGGAGAACATCGAGGTCAGGATGCCGATGCAGTGCACCACCGCGAAGCCTCGCACGGGACCCGAGCCGAACGCCAGCAGCGCCAGCCCCGCGATCAGGGTAGTCACGTTCGAGTCCAGGATGGTCGCCCACGCGCGGTCGTAGCCGGCGTGGATGGCGGCCTGCGGCGAAGCGCCGTTGCGCAACTCCTCGCGCACCCGTTCGTTGATCAGGACGTTCGAGTCGATCGCCATGCCCAGCGCCAGCGCCATGGCGGCCATGCCGGGCAAGGTCAACGTGGCCTGCAGCATCGACAGGATCGCCACCAGCAGCAGCAGGTTGACCGCCAGCGCCAGGCCGGAGAACAGCCCGAACAGCATGTAGTAGACGACCATGAACGCGCAGATCGCGGCAAAGCCCCAGGCCACGCTGTGGAAGCCCTTGGCGATGTTCTCGGCACCCAGGGTCGGGCCGATGGTCATCTCCTCGACGATCTCCATCGGCGCCGCCAGCGCGCCCGCGCGCAGCAGCAGCGCGAGGTTGTTGGTCTCCTCGACCGAGAACGCGCCGGTGATCTGGAAGCTGCTGCCGAACTCGCTCTGGATCGTGGCCACCGAGATGGCCTCGCCCTTCTTCTTCTCGAAGAGGACCATCGCCATCAGCTTGCCGACGTTGTCGCGGGTGAAGTCGCGCATGATGCGGCCGCCGACTTGGTCCAGCCGCACGCTGACGGCGGGCCGCTGCTTGTCGTCGAAGGTCGACGAGGCGTCGACGATGCGGTCGCCGGTCAGGATCACCTGCCGCTGCACGACCACCGGCGCCATCGTCCCGTCGCGGCGGCGCTCGAAGAAGCGCTCGGACCCGAAGGGCACCTCGCCGCTCGCCGCGGCGGCGCTCATGTTGACCGCGCGCACTTCCAGGACCGCGGTGCGCCCGAGGATGTCCTTGGCGCGCGCCGCGTCCTGCAGGCCGGGCAGCTGCACCACGATGCGGTCGATGCCCTGCTGCTGGATCACCGGCTCGCTGACGCCCAGCTGGTTCACGCGGTTGTGCAGCGTGGTGATGTTCTGCTTGAGCGCGCGGTCCTGCACCTCGCGCAGGGCCTGCGGCTTGAAGGCGCCGACGATCTTGAAGTCCTGGCCGTCCGCCACCTGCGTGACGTCCAGCTCGGGGAACTGGTCGGCGATCGCGGCACGGGCGGCGGTGGCCGTCTGCGCGTCACGCAAGCGAACCTCGACGCTGCGCCCGTTGCGCGAGACGCCGCCGTGGCGCACGTTCTTGTCGCGCAGCGTGGTGCGCACGTCGGCTGCCAGCGAGTCGGCCCGCTTGACGATGGCCGCGTCCATGTCCACCTGCAGCATCAGGTGCACGCCGCCGCGCAGGTCCAGGCCCAGTGCCATCGGCTTTGCCCCGATGGCCGCCAGCGGTGCGGGCGTCCTGGGCACCAGGTTCAGCGCGACGACGTAGTCGGGGTCCTGCGGATCGCCGGCGTTGAGCGCCGCGTTCAGCGCCTCCTTGGCCTTGAGCTGCTCCTCGGGACTCTGGACCTGGATGCGGATCGAGGTCTCGTCCTGGCTGACGACGCCCTCGACCTGGGCCTGGGCCAGCGCCTGGTCGACCTTCTGGCGCGTGCCGCGGTCGACCTTGACCGTGCTCTTGCCCGAGGACACCTGGACCGCCGGCACCTCGCCGAAGAAATTCGGCAGGGTGTACAGCACCCCCACCACCAGCGCGACCAGGATGATCGCGTACTTCCAAACGGGGTATCTGTTCATGGTTCGGCGCCGCGAGGGCGGCCCGGCGCCGTGGCACCGTGCCGTCCGCGGCGGGATCTCACTTGATGGTGCCCTTGGGCAGGACCTGGACCACGGCGCTGCGCTGGACCTGCACTTCGACGCCACCGGCCACTTCCAGGCCGATGTAGCTGTCGCCCAGCTTGGTCACCTTGCCCAGCAGGCCGCCGGCGGTGGCGATCTCGTCGCCCTTGGCGAGGGCTTCGATCATGGCGCGGTGCTCCTTCTGGCGCTTCATCTGCGGGCGGATCATGATGAAGTACAGCAGGCCGAACATGACCACGAAGGGCAGGGCCTGCATCAGCAGGTCCGGGCCACCGGGCGTGGCCGAAGTGGTCTGGGCGAAGGCGGAGGAGATGAACACGGGGACTCCAGGAAAAACGTCGGTCCGGGACAGGCGCGGGCCCGCGCAGCACATGGGCTGCACGGGCGCGCGCACGAAGGCGGGATTGTAGTTCGCCGCTGGGGGATGAATGCTTGCGGCCTACATGGCCGCAGGGCCGTCCTCAGGCCGCCTGGCGTTCGGCGGCGGGCGCGCTCCAGCGCTGCATCAGTGCCTGCCAGCGCTCACGCGCGGCGGCGACGTTGCGTTCCTTCACGTGGCCGAAGCCGCGCATCTGGTCGGGAATCGCCGCGATCTCCAGCGCCAGCGCGTGGTTGCCGGCCGTGAGCCGCGCGAGCACCTGCTCGATGGCGGCGCGGTACTCGTCGATCAACGCGCGTTCCATGCGGCGCTCCTCGGTGCGGCCGAAGACGTCCAGCGCCGTGCCGCGCAGGCCGCGCAGCTTGGCCAGCACCTGGAAGCCCAGCACCATCGCCGGCCCGTACTTGCGCTTGACCAGTTCGCCCTTGGCATTGCGCTTGGCCAGCAGCGGCGGCGCGAGGTGGTAGTGGATCTTGAAGTCGCCGTCGAACTGCGCGGCCACCTTCTCGCGGAAGCCGGTCTCGGTGTGCAGGCGCGCGACCTCGTACTCGTCCTTGTAGGCCATCAGCTTGAACAGCTGGCGCGCGACCGTTTCGGCCAGGCTGGTCTTGCCCAGCGGCGCTTCAGCCTGGCGCACGCGCTCGACGAAGTCGGCGTACGACTTCGCATAGGCCGCGTTCTGGTACGCCGTGAGGAACTCCACGCGGCGCGCCACCAGCGTTTCCAGCGTCTCGCGCTTCTTCAGCTCGATGACCTGCGCCGGCGTGAGCAAGCTCTCCACCTGCGCCGGATCGTGGGCGGCGCGGCGGCCCCACTCGAACGCCGCCTTGTTGGCATCGACCGCGACGCCATTGAGCTCGATCGCGCGCAGCAGCGCCTCGCGGCCCAGCGGGATCCAGCCCTTTTGCCACGCGTAGCCGAGCATCAGCGGGTTGGTGAAGATGCTGTCGCCCATCAGCTTGGTCGCGGCGGCATCGGCGTTGAAGCGGCCCAGCGCATTCGCGCCGACCGCGTGGCCGATCTCCTCGGCGCACGCGTCCGCCGGGTTCGCCCAGTTGCCGTTCTTCACGAACGCGGCCGTCGGCGTGCTGTGCACGTTCAGCGCGACGTGCGTGCGGCCCTCGCGCATGCGCAGCACGGTTTCCTTGCCGGCAGCGACGATCGGGTCGCAGCCAATCACGAGGTCCGCCGCGGCCATGCCGACGCGGGTGGTGTGGATGTCCTCGGCGCGCTCGCCGATCAGCACGTGGCTCCAGGTCGCGCCACCCTTCTGCGCCAGGCCCGCCGCGTCCTGCGTGACGATGCCCTTGCCCTCGATGTGCGCGGCCATGCCGAGCAGCTGGCCGATGGTGATCACGCCGGTGCCGCCGACGCCCGCCACCACGATGCCGTAGGCGCCGTGCACCGCGGGCAGCGCGGGCTCGGGCAGCTCGCCGAGGTCGTACGGCGACGCCGCCTTGGCTTTCGCCTTGGCCTTGAGCTTGCCGCCTTCGACGGTGACGAAGCTGGGGCAGAAGCCCTTGAGGCAGCTGGTGTCCTTGTTGCAGGTGCTCTGGTTGATCGTGCGCTTGCGGCCGAACTCGGTCTCCAGCGGCTCGACCGACAGGCAGTTGCTCTTCGCGCTGCAGTCGCCGCAGCCTTCGCACACCAGGTCGTTGATGAACACGCGCACCGCCGGGTCGACCATGGTGCCGCGCTTGCGGCGGCGGCGCTTCTCGGTGGCGCAGGTCTGGTCGTACAGGATCACCGTGGTGCCGGTGAGCTCGCGGAACTCACGCTGGATGCGATCGAGCTCGTCACGGTGTTCGACCTGCACGCCCGGCGGCAGCTTGGCGACCGTGTACTTCTCCGGTTCGTCGGTGACCACCGTCAGCTTGGCGACGCCTTCGGCCACCAGGCTGTGTGCGATCTGCAGCACCGAGTGGCCCTCGGGCCTCTCGCCGACCTGCTGGCCGCCGGTCATCGCGACCGCGTCGTTGTACAGCAGCTTGTAGGTGATGTTCACGCCCGCCGCGATCGACTGCCGCACGGCCAGGATGCCGCTGTGGAAGTAGGTGCCGTCGCCCAGGTTGGCGAACACGTGCTTCTCGCCGGTGAACGGCTGCTGGCCGACCCAGGGCACGCCTTCGCCGCCCATCTGCGTGAAGCCGAGAGTGGAGCGGTCCATCCACGTCGCCATGAAGTGGCAGCCGATGCCGGCCATCGCACGCGAACCTTCCGGCACCACGGTCGACGTGTTGTGCGGGCAGCCGGAGCAGAACCAGGGCAGGCGGTCGCCCTTGACCTCCATGACCTGCATGGAGCGCTCTTTCGCTTCCAGGATGGCCAGCTGCGCGTCCAGCCGTGCGGTGGTGTCGGCGTCCAGGCCCAGCTTCTTCAGCCGGCGCGCGATGGCGCGGGCGATCAGTGCCGGTGACAGGTCCGCGTTGGCGCGCAGCAGCGTGTTGCCCGACGGGTTGGGCATCGACCACTCGCCGCCGCTGCCCTCGCCCTCGGCCGCGTCGAACTTGCCGACCACGGTGGGCCGCGCGTCCGAGCGCCAGTTGTACAGCTCTTCCTTCAGCTGGTATTCGATGACCTGGCGCTTTTCCTCGACCACCAGGATCTCGCGCAGGCCGGTTGCGAACTCGCGCGTGATCTGCGCTTCGAGCGGCCACACGACGGCGACCTTGTGCACGCGGATGCCGAGGCGCTGGCACGTCGCGTCATCGAGGCCCAGGTCCAGCAGCGCCTGCCGCGTGTCGTTGTACGCCTTGCCGCTGGCGATGATGCCGAAGCGGTCGTTCGGGCCTTCGATGACGTTGTGGTTCAGGCGGTTGGCGCGGATGTACGCCAGCGCCGCGTACCACTTGTAGTCGTACAGGCGCGCCTCCTGCTCCAGCGCGGCGTCCGGCCAGCGGATGTGGACGCCGCCGGGCGGCATCACGAAGTCGGTGGGCAGCTGGATCTGCACGCGCTCCGGATCGATCATCGCCGTGGCGCTGGACTCGACAATCTCCTGGATCGTCTTCATGCCGGTCCATACGCCGGCGTAGCGGCTCATCGCGAACGCGTGCACGCCCAGGTCCAGGATCTCCTGCACCGTGGCCGGGAAAAACACCGGCAGCCCGCAGGCCTTGAAGATGTGGTCGCTCTGGTGCGCGGCGGTGGAACTCTTGGCGACGTGGTCGTCGCCGGCGACGGCAATGACACCGCCCCAGGGCGTCGTGCCCGCCATGTTGGCGTGCTTGAAGACGTCGGAGGTGCGGTCGACGCCCGGGCCCTTGCCGTACCAGATGCCGAACACGCCATCGAATTTCTGCTCGGCCTTCGGCGCGAAACCCAGTTGCTGCGTGCCCCAGATCGCGGTGGCCGCGAGTTCCTCGTTGACGCCCGGCTGGAACACGACGTTCTGCGCCTTCAGGTACTTGCTGGCTTTCCACAGCGCCTGGTCGTAGCCGCCCAGCGGCGAGCCGCGGTAGCCGCTGACGAAGCCGGCCGTGTTCTTGCCCGCCAGCGCGTCGCGCTGGCGCTGCAGCATCGGCAGCTTCACCAGCGCCTGCACGCCGCTCATGAAGGCGCGGCCATAGTCGAGCGAGTACTTGTCGTCCAGCGTGACCGTTTCCAGGGCCTTGCGGATGTGTTCGGGCAGGGGGGCGTTCATCGTGTCTCCAGCGAAGGCGCAGTGTAGGGCGGATGAGCGGATAAGTCTTTGCGTTCCATGCCGCGCCCCGGGTACGATGCGCAACATTCTTTCGCCGATGAGTCGATTTTGGGAAGCCTCGACAAGTTCGACCTGAAGATCCTGGAAGAACTCCAGGCCGACGGCCGCCTCACGAACGCCGAGCTCGCGCAGCGCGTGGGCCTGTCGGCCGCGCCCTGCTGGCGCCGTGTGCGCGCGCTGGAGGAAGCCGGCTACATCAAGGGCTACCACGCCGAGATCGACCGGCACCGCATCGGCCTGGGCGTGCTGGCCTTCGTGCGCCTGGACGCCGAGCGCAACACGGCGGAGGGGACTCAGGCGATGGAAGAGGCGATCCGCGGCATGCCCGAGATCGTCTCGTGCCACTACATCAGCGGCACCGGCACGTTCGAGTTGCAGGTGGTCGCCCGCGATCTCGAGGCGTTCTCGCGCTTCGCCCGCGAGGTGCTGCTGCACCTGCCCAACGTGAAGGATCTGCACACCAGCTTCTCGCTGGGCGAGGTCAAGGCGACGCGGACCCTGCCGCTAGGACACGTGACAAACGCCACCTGAGGCGCTTGGGCGGAGGACGTCAGGCCGTTCGCCGCCTGTCGAGCGCCGAGCGGGCCTGCACGAGGAGCTTGCCGCGCAGCAGCATGGCTTTGGCGGCCCATGGCGAGACGCCGCGCGTGAGAAGGTGCGTTCCGCGCGTGATGCTCGTGTACTGGAGCCCGAATGCGGCGCCGAGCCGCGCCAGGGCGGCGCGCGAGAAGAGCGAGATGTGACCGTTCCTCGGGGCCGCATACCACCAGGCGAGCCGTGTCGCGTCGGACACGACGCCGTCGTGCACCGCCGTGCCGATGAACACGATCAGCCGCTGGGCCGTGCACATTCCAACGATCGACTCCAGGGCAGCGACAGGGTCAGGCGTGTGCTCCAGCACTTCCATCGCGCTGCAGAAGTTGAAGTGGCCCGCGTGATGCGCCGATACATTGCTATGCCCGAACGGATCGAGCGACTCGAACGCCCACCCTGCATCGCGCATCAGTGCCGCCGTGAGCCCATTGCCGCCCCCGAAGTCGAGTCCGAGCACGTCCTTCTTGCGCGGCAGGAAGGACTGCAACTCGCGCGCGTTCACGCGGGGGCGGACGTCGACGTAGTCCGGATCGACTCTCACGTAGTCGGCGTTGTAGACATGCCGGGCCCATTGCGAGGGCGTGAATCCGTCGAAGAAGCGGGTGAAGATGAAGGCGCAGGACGGGCATCGGTGGTAGATGACCGGGATTCCGCTGATGCCAGCGGGATAGAGGCGATGGTCGCAGCTCTTCTGGAAGTCGACCACGTCGAACGGTGCGCTCACCGTGCCGCAGATCTTGCAGGGCGCGTCGCGTGGCGGCGCTTCAGCCGCCTGGCCGCGCGCCCAGTCGAAAAGGTCCGGTTCGATTGAAAACATGTCGTCGCAGGTGGAACGTCTAGCGGCGCCGGCAATGCAGCGTGCGCATCGAATCCAGCAGGTGCACGTCAGCGTCGGTCCCGCCGGGGCCAAGACCGAACTCGACTCGCATGCGGTCGCCGCTGTAGACGGACTGCTGCGGGCCTGTGCCGCCAGCGTCGCGCCCGAGGATCTGCCTGCCTTCGCCCAGGCCTTCCACCGCGGCCTCGTCCTCGCCGAAGCGCACCCGCAGCTCGATGCCGTCGTCGCACGCCAGGTTCAGCGCGTCGCGATCTGGATGGGCCATCGGGGCGGCCGGGCCCGGCGCCGGCGCGTCAACCACCGGTCGCGGGGCCTCCGGGGCGACGGGCGCGGGCACGGGCTGCGGTTCGACCGCGGCGCAGCTGACCAGCAGCAGCGCCGCAGCGCCGGCGAAGCTCCGCGGATTGCGCTTCATCGCGGCCACAGCGCCCACAGCCGCAACGGCTGCTTCAAGCGGCCGGCGATGTCGCCCGCCTCGGCACCGGACCCGGCGAAATAGTCGGCCCGCACGGCGCCCACGATCGCGCTGCCCGTGTCCTGCGCCAGCACCAGCCGCTGCAGGGTGGTCACCGGGCCGCTGGAGGCGAGCCACACCGGCGTGCCGTACGGGATGCTGTCCTTGTCGACCGCGATCGAGCGGCCGGCGGTCAGTGGCACGCCCTGCGCGCCGCGCGGCCCGCCCACGTCGGCCTCGGCCAGCGGCTCCTCGCGGAAGAACACCACGCGCGGGTTGCTCCACAGGAGGTCGTTCAGGCGCTGCGGGTTGTCGCGCGCCCACGCCTTGATGCCGGGCCACGACGCGTCGCGGATCGCGCCCTGCTGCAACAGCCAGCCGCCGACGCTGCGGTACGGCTGCTCGTTGCTGCCGGCATAGGCGACGCGCACCAGCCGCACGCTGCCATCGGCTTCCGTCACGCGCAGGCGGCCGGACCCCTGAATCTGGAGCACCAACGCGTCGAGCGGGTCGGCCAGCCACGCGATCTCGCGGCCGCGCAATTGCGATCGCGGCTCGGGCAGGGTGTCGATCTCCTGCCGCGTGTACCAGGGCTTGCGCGAGGCCAGCGTCGCCGGCGGGCGGAACAGGGGCGCGACGAATTGCGGGCCCGGCTGGCGCGACGCTTCGAGCACCGGCTCGTAGTAGCCGGTGAGCAGCCCTTCGGCGGCGCCACCCTGCAGCGGCTCGACGCGGTACGGCTGCAGCTTCTCGCGCATCCAGGCCCGCTGCTCGTCGGCGCTGGCGATCGACAGCCGCCGCACCTGCGGGCACAGCGCCACCCACGCGGCCGGTGGCCGCTCGCAACTGCGCAGCCAGGCATTCCAGGCCTCGTGCAGCGCGTCCGCCTCGAACCCGGGCAAGTCGCTCCAGCGCACCGGCACCCAGCGGCTCCTGCCTTGCACGATGGCGGGGCCGGAAGGCACTTCATCGGTCGGAGCCACCGCGGAAGGCGCGGAGGGCAGGTCGGGCGGCAACGGCGTCGAGGCGCACCCCGCCAGGATTCCTACAATGCCCGCCACTCGCCAGAACCGTCGCATGCTGCTCATTCTGCTGGAAGCCCTGCTCGCGCTGGTCGTGCTCGTCGCGATCGTGTGGTGGACCATGTTCTCTGGCCGCCCCGGTGGCGAGCCGCCACCCGAGGACAAGGGCGACAAGGACGGCTAGACGCCGCCCGGCTCCACGTCGCGCAGCACGTTGGCCAGTTCGACGGCGGAGCGCACTTCCATCTTGTCGAACACGCGCGCTCGGTGCACTTCCACCGTGCGCACGCTGATGTCCAGCTGGTCGGCGATCAGCTTGTTCGGCAGGCCCTTGGCCACGAGCCGCATCACGTCGCGTTCGCGGTCGGTGAGCTCGCGCAGCCGCCCGGCCAGCCGCTGGCGCTCGCGCCACGCCGCCTGCACCTGCGCAGAGAGCTGCAGCGCCTGCTCGACGCGGTCGACCAGCGCGTTGTCCGAGAACGGCTTCTCGCAGAAATCGAAGGCGCCGCGCTTGACCATGTCGACGGCCGTGGGCACGTCGGCATGGCCGGTGAGGAAGATCACCGGCATCGCCTCCACCAGGTCGCGCGCGACGATGCGCTCGAACAGCGCCAGCCCGCTCATGCCCGGCATGCGCACGTCCAGCAGCAGGCAGCACGGTTGCACCGGACGGAAGCCCCGTTCGAGCAGCGCCTCGAAATCCTCGGCGGCCGCGAAGCGCTCGCTGGGCAGGTGGCGCGACCGCAGCAGCCACGCGAGCGCGTCGCGCACGCTCTCGTCGTCGTCGACGATGTACACGGTGGCGTCGGGGGCGGGTTGCATCAGGTGGCGGTGGTGGCCGGCTCGGCGCCGGCGGGCGTGGCCGGCACAGGCAGCTGCGCCGGCAGGGTGAAGCGGAAGATCGTACCTTGCGGCCGGTTGGCCTCGTACGCGAGGGAACCCCCGTGCTGCTCGACGACAGTGCGGCACAGCGACAGGCCCAGGCCCATGCCTTCGGCCTTGGTGGTGAAGAAGGGCGTGAACAGCTGCGCGCGCACCAGGGCGGGGATGCCCGGCCCCTGGTCGGCGACGGAGAATTCGAGCCAGGCGGCCTTGTCGCCCGCATCGCCGCCGGTGGTGCGGCGCACCTGGATCACGAGCGTGCGCCGTGGCACCCGCGCCTCGTCCATCGCCTGCATCGCGTTGCGTGCGAGGTTCAGCAGCACCTGTTCGACCATCGTGCGGTCGCAGAGCACCGCCGGCAGCGCCGAAGGCACGCGCGTTTCCACCTGCACGCCCAGCTTGCGCGCCTGCAGTCCCACCAGCGGCATCACGGCGTCGATCAGCTCCTGCGGCGCCGTCGGCTCCCGGTCCTGGTCGCGACGGCGCACGAAGTCGTGCACGCTCTTGATCACCTTGCCGGCGCGCTCGGCCTGTTCGGCGATGCGCCGCATCGCCAGCTGCAGGTCCGCCGGGTCGGGACGGCTGGCAGCATCCATCAGGTTCAGCGACCCCGTGGCGTAGCTGGAGATCGCCGCCAGCGGCTGGTTCAGTTCGTGGCTGAGGAGCGAGGCCATCTCGCCGACCGTCGCCAGGCGCGCGGTGGCCTGCAGCCGTTCCTGGCTCGCGCGCGAGAGCTCCTCCACCCGCCGCTGCTCGCTGATGTCGAGGAACGCGCTCATCCAGCCGGTCTGCACGCCCTGCGCGTTGATCAGCGGCGCCTCGATGATCAGCACCGGGAAGCGCGAGCCGTCCTTGCGCATGAACTCCGATTCGAACCCGTCGCGCGGCGGCGCGTTGCGCCCGGCGAGCCGGATCTCCTGCCGCTTCTGGTATTCGCCGGCGAGCTCGGGCGGCCAGTACGGCTGCGGCGAGCCCTGCCCGAGCAGTTCCTCCGCCGTGAATCCCACCATCGCGCAGAACGCCGGATTGACGTACGTGGTGCGCCCGCGCAGGTCGCGCGCGCGCAAGCCGGTGACCAGCGAATCTTCCATCGCCTTGCGGAAGGCGAGCGCATCGGCCAGGTCGCGCTCGACTTCCAGCCGGCGGCGCGTGTCCTTGCCCAGCAGGAACAGCACCGCGAGCAACGCGATCGACATCGCCGTGACCAGCGCCGTCAGCACGTTGGGGAACACCTCGGGCGCGGCGCGCCAGCTGTCCATGCGCAGCACCAGCGTGTTGCCCGGCAGGTCCAGCAGCTGCGTGGCCGTGAACACGCGTGAGCCGCGCCGCGTGTTGCCGTACAGCGCCAGGCGCGTGCCATCGGCTTCGGTGAACGAGATCTCCTGGCTGCGCGTCAACTGCGGCCCGACCAGGCTGGAGAGGATCTCGCTGAGCGAATAGGTCGCCACGACGTAGCCCGCGAGCTGGCCGCCCTGCATCTGCGGCAGGCAGACGTCCATTGCCTCCAGGCCCAGGCCATCCATCTGCGGCAGGAAATAGCTGGCCGCATAGCCGGCGCCGCTGCTGCGGCGCGCGTTGGCGCATGCGAGCGCGATCTCCTGCTGCGCGCTGGCGCGCCCCATGCGCGCGAACACGGGCGGCCGGTACGCGGTGTCGGCGGCGGCGACCTGCGCCAGGTGGGCATTGCGCCACTCGATGCGCAACAGCTCGCGGCGCGCCATCAGCAAACGGTGCGCCTCCTCGGACCAGAGCTGGGCGGTCGGCGTGCCGGCCTGCAGCGCCTGCAGCGACTGCACGTTGCGCGTCAGGCCGGCGCGCACATCGGCCAGCGCTTCGGCGGCGTCGCGATCGAGGCGCTCCTGCACCTTGCTGGCCTCGTAGCGGCCGGCCAGCCAGATCAGGATGACCAGCAGGGTGCCGACGATCGCGCTCAGCGACGCCCACAGCAGCCAGCGCTGCGCGGCGGAGGGGCGGTCCGCCTGCTGCTGCGGCGCCGTCATAGGGCCCGGTGCTCCAGCGCGGGCAACTCGCGGCGCACTTGCGCGAGGCGCGCGGCGTCGATGTCGGCCATGGCCAAGCCCTCGCCATCGTCCGCGCGCTCGGCGACGACCACACCCCACGGGTCGGCGACGAGGCTGTGGCCCCAGGTACGCCGGCCGGTCTCGTGCACGCCGCCCTGCGCCGGCGCCACCACGTAGGCGAGGTTCTCGATCGCCCGGGCGCGCAGCAGCGGTTCCCAGTGCGCTTCGCCGGTCACGTGCGTGAAGGCGCTGGGCACCAGCAGCAGGTCTGCCTGCAACTGCCGGTACAGCTCGGGAAAGCGCAGGTCGTAGCAGACCGACATGCCGATGCGCCAGCGCCGGCCGCTGCGATCGGCGAACTCGAAGGACACCGGCTGTGCCCCGGGTTCGATGACGCGTGCCTCGTCGAAGCGCTCGCGCCCGTTGTCGAAGCGGAACAGGTGGATCTTGTCGTAGCGCGCGGCGAGCTGCCCCTGCGGCGTGAATGCGAGGCAGGTGTTGCGCACGTGGTCGGCGTCGCGCGCCACCAGCGGCAGCGTGCCGCCCACCAGCCACAGCCCGTGGCGGCGCGCCGCATCGGCCAGGAACGCCTGGATGGGACCGTCGCCCGCGGCTTCGCGCACGCCGAGCTTGTCGGTGTCGCGCTGGCCCATGAGGCAGAAGTACTCCGGCAGCACCGCCAGTTCACAGCCCTGCGCCGCCGCTTCAGCCAGCAGGCGTTCGGCGGCCCGCAGGTTGTCGTCCACGCGCGGCGTGGAGACCATCTGGACGGCGGCAACCTTCATCGTTCGCCATTGTTGCCGGACGCCGCCGGCCGCGCCGGGCCCGCCTTGTCGAGCTTGGTGATCTTCGGGTCGGTCCAGGTGCCGTCGATCTGGAACTGCTGCGTGGTGGCGCGCGCGAGCGGGTCGCGCAGCAGCAGTTGCGCGAGGAAGGTGCCCAGGCCGATCGCCGGGTTGATCGCCGCCGCCACCAGCGACGCGGTGCCGGCGTTGATCTCCGGCACCACCACCACGCGCAGGTCCTGCGTCTCGCGCTCCAGGTCGGCCTTGCCTTCCATCAGCACCGCGGCGTTGACGCCCTTCATCTGCAGGTTGTTGGTCGCCGCGATGCCCTGCTGCACGGTGATGTCGCCACGCACGAAGTCGAACGAGAAGCCCTGGCTGAAGACGTCGCGGAAGTCGAGCGTCAGCCGGCGCGGCAGCGACTGCAGGCTCAGCACGCCCAGCAGCTTGGCCAGGCCCGGGTCGGCCTTGAGGAACTGGCCCTTCTCCACGTTGACGTGGAAGGCGCCGGTCATCGACGGGTAGTCCAGCGACAGCGGCGAGCCGATCCACGCGACCTGCCCCTCCATCTTCCCCTGGCCGCCGCGCACGACGTCCTTCATGCCCAGCCGTGCGAGCAGCCCGCCGGCGTCGACGAGGTCGATCTTGAAGTTCATCACCGTGCGGCGCTTCTCGGCGCCGCGTGGCGCCGCGGCCTGCGCCTCGAGCGCGGCCCAGTTGCCGCTCGCGTTGACCGTGCCCTCGGGACTGGCGAGCGTCAGCTTGTTCAGGCGCCACTCGCGCACGTTGCCCTCGCGCGCGATGGCGCCGCGGTTCACGGCCTCGATCTCCAGCCTGCCCAGCTTCTTGCCGCGCAGGTCGAAGTCGTCGACCACCACGTCCAGCGTCGGGATCGACGCCGGCTGCTCGCTCAGGAGCGATTCGACCGCGTTCGCCTGCGACGAGGCGATCGCCAGCCGCGCCAGGCGCGCGAACACGCGGCCCGGCACGGGGCCGGCGCCTTCGCGGTATTCGACGTAGCCACTCAGTTCGTCGGCATGCACGTTGCCCCGCCAGCCCAGGCCTTCGCGCGTGGCGCCGACCACCAGGTTGTGCAGCGTGCGGCCGCTGAAGGTCAGCTCGCGCGCGCGCAAGGCCAAGGTGCTGGGGAGATAGGTGCTGGCGGCGCTGACCGAGGCCGCATACGCGCTGCGCTGCGCCGCGGGTGCGGGCGAGGGCGACAGCGCATCGAGGATGCGGCTCCAGCCGTCCAGGTCCGCCGTGCCGAGCGCGATGTTGGCCGTCACGCCCTGGTCGGGCAGCGGCGCCGTCTCGCCGGGCTGCAGGCCGATGGCCAGCGCGCCGCGCAGCACGCGCGGCTCCGGGCCGGTGAGGTCGCGCACGTAGTTGACCGACGCGATGCGCCCCACGTCCACGCTCAGCTGGTCCGCCTGCCCGGTGGTCGTCGCGGTGTCGCGCACCAGCACGTTCTCGTAGCGCAGCGGCATCGCCGTGTCGGCCGCCTTGCCCAGCGGCGCGGGCAGGTTCAGCGCCAGGCCTTGCAGGCTGCTGGTCACGAGGATCTCGGGCGTGCTGCGGCGGAACGTCACCGTCGCCGCATAGGTGCTGGAGCCGCTCGCCTGCCGCGCAAGCCGCGGCACGAACGACAGTTCGCGCGCCTGCCGCAGGCCCTCCGCCGTGGCCGTGCCCTGCGCGCGCACCACGACGGCGGTGTCGACGCCCATCGGCCGGGTGCCGCCGTCCAGCTTCACCTCGCCGCCGAGCGCGCGCGCCTGCGTGTTGACCAGCGTGAAGCCGCGCTCGTTGAACGTCACCGCACCGCGCGCGCGCTGCAGCTGCGGGCTGTCGGGCGAGAGCTGCACGTCGTTGTTGGCGAGCGTGACCGTGCCCTGCACCGTGCTGCGGTCGATCTGCGCGATCGGCAAGGCCAGCTTCAGCCGCACGTCGGCGTTGCCGGTGGCCGTCGCCTTCGACAGCGCTTCATGCGTCAGCAAGTTGACCGGCGAGCGCTGCACGATGGTCAGCGCCTCGCCGAGCGGGCCCCGGATTTCGCCGTTGACGTCGACGGCCGTGTGCGCCAGGTCCGCGATGCCGGCCTCGGCCTTCACGCGCAGGCCCGGGGCATTGGGGAAGCGGCCCTGCGCGTCCTCGACGCGCAGGCTGCTGCGGTCGAACACCAGCTGCGCGGACAGTTGCGTCAGGGCGGGCCAGGGCAGGTTGCCGGTCTTCGGCGCGGCCTTGGGGACGAACGCATAGGTCGCGTCGCGCACCTGCGCCGTGACGCGGAACTCCCCCGAGCGCTGCCTGGTGAAGGGGAAGTCGCGCAGGTCGCCTTTCAGGCGCGCCCGGGCCTCGGTCACCTCGGCGCGCTGCACCGAGTCGCGCACGTAGTCGCGCGCCGATTGCGGCACGCCCAGCGGCAGGTAGCGGAACACGCGGGCGCCGTTGGCCCGCGACAGGCTGGCCGTCAGGTCGATCACGCCGGGGAAGCGGCGCGCGGGGTCGTCGCCCATGCGCCAGGTGGCCTGCCCTTCGCCCGCGGCGTCGAGGTTGCTGAATTTCAGGTTGGACACCGTGACGCTGGCCTTGCCGGCCGGCAGGTGCCACTGCACGTCGGCGCTGAGGCGCTCGAACGGCAGCACCGGATCCTCGAACACGCCCGGCAGGTCGAGCGCGCCGTCCTGCATGGCCAGCTTGGCGGTCCCGCCCGCCTCGGTCAGGTCGAAGTCGAGCGCGGCGTTGCGCACGCCGGGCGATCCGGCGCCGCCGCGGTGCGCCACCGACGCGACCGACAAGCCGCTGACGCGTCCGCGCGCCTGGTACTTGGAGGGCGCTTCGAGCGAGCCTTGCCAGCGCGCCTGCACCGTTTCCACCAGGCCTTGCGGCGCAAAGGTGGCGAGCGCCTCGTGCGTCGCGGCGCCGAGCGGAAGCCGGCCGGCCAGTTGCCGCACCGCCGTGAGGTCGATGCGGTCGCCGCGCAGCTCGCCGGACGCCGGCTTCGACCGCGTCGCCTCGGTGTAGCTCAGGGCAAGGTTGCCGCCCGGCCAGCGCTGGCCGGCATCGGTGGTGAACTGCAACTCGTGCGTCTCGACGTCGAAGCCGTCGCTGCGGCGCTGGCCGCCGATGCGGCCGGACAGCGAGGTGAGCGCGAGCGGCGGCAGGTCCTGCGCGATGCGCACCGACACGTCGGCGACCGCCAGGTCCGCGGTGGCGCCCACCAGCTGCCCGTGTTTCACGTCGAGCCAGGCGCGCACGGCGCCGTGGCCGCTGCCGATGTCGACCGCCGCCTGCGCGTGCCGGCGCAGTTCGCGCAGGTCGACGCGGCGGAAATCGGCATGCAGCTGCCCGTCCCAGTCCTGCCAGCGGCCGGGATGGACCGACAGCAGCGGGTGGCGGAAGCCGCCGATCAGCGTGAAGCGGTCGCCCCACGCCGGCGGCGGCGTGGCGTCCAGCCGCATCGCATGCCGGCGGCCGCCGTTGCGCACCACCAGCTGCACGTCGGCCAGGCCCAGTTCGGGCGTGCCGCGCTGCTCGTCGGTCCAGCGCACGGTCCCGCCGCGCAGGATCACCTCGCCCTGGCGGAAGAACCAGTCGGCGCCGCCGCCATCGCCGCCACTGCCGGACAGGTCCAGGCCGGCGACGAGCAGCCGGCCGTCCGCGGTGCGCCGCATGTCCAGCCGGGGTCCCTCGATGGCGATCTGGTCGAAGCCGAAATTCCACAGCGAGCGCGGGGACAAGGACACCAGCACGCGATCGAGCCGCAACGCCTCGCGCCCTTGCGGGTCCAGCAGCACCACCGAGCGCAGTTCCACGGAGGGCAGCAGGCCGCTGCCGACCGTGGTCACGCCCGCGATGCGCACGGGCACGCCGAGCGCCCTGGAGGCCCGGGCTTCCAGCTCGGGGCGGTATTCGCCGATTCGCGGCACAATCCACGCGTGCAGCGCGCCCCAGGCGAGCGCCAACAGCAGCCAGCATGCCGCCACGGCCACGAGCGACCACTTCGCGCAGGCGGCCAGGGCCTGGAGCAGGCGCGAAGGAATCGGCGGCGAATCGTTCATGAAAGACGACGTAGTGGCAGGAATTATCAGGCCCGGGGTCCGCGCGCAGCCGGCGGACCGGGGCATCGTCCTGCCGGGCGATGCGGCCGCGGCACCCACGGGTGAGATGCAGGCGCCCGGCACGGGTTCCGCGCACTCGCGCTTTGCCACCCGCATCCGCCGCCGCTACGCGGGCGAACTGTCCCTGCTGCCCGCCGGCCTTCCCGGCCGTGACGTGCTGCGTCCGACCTTCGACGCCCTGCTGGAGCGCGGCCTGGAGCCGGGCGCCGCGCTGCGCGTCGTGCGGCAACTGGTGCTCGAACGCGTCCTCACGCTCGACTGCGACGCCGCCGCACCGCTGGCCGGCGTCACGGGCGCGATGACCACGCTGGCCGAGTTCGCGCTCGACGTCGCCTGCGAACAGTCCTTGCAGGAGCTGCAGGCCGTCCATGGCGCCCCCATCGGCGAGAACGGCCAGCCGGCGCAGCTGTGGATCGTCGGCATGGGCAAGCTCGGTGCCCGCGAGCTCAATGTGTCCAGCGACATCGACCTGGTCTACGTCTACGACCAGGATGGCGAGACGACCGGCGTCGACGGCCGCGGCAAGCTGTCGCTGCACGAATTCTTCGGCCGCGTCGTCAAGCGCATCTTCGCGCTGGTGGGCGAGCCCACCGAGCACGGCTTCGTGTTCCGCATCGACCTCGCGCTGCGCCCCAACGGCAACTCCGGCCCGCCGGTGGTGTCGCTGGACGCGCTGGAGGAATATTTCCTGGTGCAGGGGCGCGAATGGGAGCGCTTCGCCTGGCTCAAGAGCCGCGTCGTCGCGCCGCGGGCGGCGATCGACAACGGCTCGGCGCAGGAGCTGCGCAAGGTGGTGCTGCCCTTCGTGTTCCGGCGCTACCTGGACTACAACGTGTTCGATTCGCTGCGGGTGCTGCACCGGCAGATCCGCGAGCACGCGGCCAAGCGCAGCGCCGGGCGCCCGGACCGCGCCAACGACGTCAAGCTGTCGCGCGGCGGCATCCGCGAGATCGAATTCACCGTGCAGCTGCTGCAGGTGGTGCGCGGCGGCCAGTTCCCGGAACTGCGCACGCGCTCCACGGTCGCGGCGCTGCAGCGCGTCGCCGATTCGGGGCTGATGCCCGCGGCCACGGCGACCGCGCTCGCCGAGGCCTACGAATTCCTGCGCCGCGTCGAGCACCGGATCCAGTACCTGGACGACCAGCAGACGCACGTGCTGCCGATGGACTGCGACGGCGACCTGGGCTGGGTCGCGCGCAGCATGGGCTTTGCCGACTGCTGTCCCTTCCTGCACGAGCTGGACCGCCATCGCGAGTTCGTCGCGCAGGAGTTCGACACGCTGCTGGGCGGCCAGGAGGAGTGCAAGGGCTGCAACAAGGGGCGCGCGGCGCCGCCGGACCTGGAGACCTTGCGCGACCAGTTCCCGCAGCAGCTGGGCGAACGCGTCGGCCGCTGGTGCGGCCATCCGCGCGTGCAGTCGCTGCGCGAGGACGCGCGCCACCGGCTCTCGCGCCTGTTGGCGCGCACCGGCCAATGGGTGCTGGAAGGCCGGGTCGGCGAAGAGGCTGCGGTGCGGATGGTCGACTGGCTCGAGCCGCTGCTGCGCCGGGAGAGCTATCTCGCCCTGCTGCTGGAGCGCCCCGGCGTGCACGAGCGCCTGCTGCGCGTGCTGGGCGCGGCGCGCTGGCCCGCGCGCTACCTGGTGCGCCACCCCGGCGTGATCGACGAACTGGCGAGCGAATCGCTGCTGGCCGAGCGCTTCGACGCGCCGGCCTTCGAGGCCGAACTGGAAGCGCGCGTGGCGTCCCTGCGCGCCACGGGCGAGGACGACGACGAGGCACTGCTCAACCTGCTGCGCCGCGCGCACCACGCCGAGGTGTTCCGCACGCTGGCGCGCGACGTCGAAGGCCGCCTGACCGTCGAACAGGTGGCCGACGACCTCAGCGCGCTGGCCGACACGATGCTGCGCGTCACCGCGCGCTGGTGCTGGGAGCGGCTGCGCAACCGGCACCGCGACGAACCGGGCTTCGCGGTCCTGGGCTACGGCAAGCTAGGGGGCAAGGAACTGGGCTACGGCAGCGACCTGGACATCGTGTTCGTCTACGAGGACGAGGACGAGCGCGCGCCCGAGGTGTACGGCGCCCTCGTGCGCAAGTTGATCAACTGGCTCACGACCAAGACCGCCGAGGGCGACCTGTACGAGATCGACACCGCTTTGCGGCCGAACGGCAACTCGGGCCTGCTGATCACCACCTTCGCCGCTTACGAGCGCTACCAGCTCGGGCGCGGCAGCAACACCGCGTGGACCTGGGAACACCAGGCCATGACGCGCGCGCGCTTCCTGGTCGGCGACGCCGCGCTGGCGCCGCGCTTCGACGCGGTGCGCGAAGCCGTCATCACCGCGCCGCGTGATCTCGTCGCTTTGCGGCGCGAGATCGCCACCATGCGCGACCGCGTGCGCGCCGCGCACCCGGTGCCGGATGGCCGCTTCGACGTCAAGCACAGCGAAGGCGGCATGGTCGACGCGGAGTTCGCGGTGCAGTACCTCGTGCTGGCGCAGGCCGGCTCGCACCCGCAACTGGTGCCCAACGTCGGCAACATCGCGTTGCTGCAGCGCGCCGAGGACGCCGGCCTGCTGCCCGCCGGCGTGGGCCATGCGGCCGGCGACGCCTACCGCGAGCTGCGGCGCATCCAGCACAAGGCGCGCCTCGACGAAGCGCCGACGCACGTCACGCCGGAAGCCGCGCACGCCCACCGCGAGTCCATCCTGGCCGTCTGGCGCCTCCTCTTCGGCGCCTGAGCGCGCGGCCCACGCGGCCGGGCACGCATGCTGTAATCCCGCGGCGTGCCTTCGCCCGCTGCGAGGCGCCGCGACCCCATGCCCAGCCCCGTCCTTCCTGCCCTGCGGCAGGCCTTGCCCATGCTGTCCCTGCTGCTGGCCGCCTGCGCCGGCGGCCCGGCGCTGCCACCCGCGCGGCCGGTCGCCGAGCTCGCACCCGCGCAGTGGCAGGCGCCCTTGCCGCACGGTGGGCAGCCGGCACAGCTCGCGCGCTGGTGGCAGTCGTTCGACGACCCCGCCCTGGCGCGCGTCGTCGAGGCGGCGCAGGCCGCCAGCCCCACCGTGGCGCAGGCCCGCAGCCGCATCGCGGCGGCGCAAGTGCAGCGCACGGGTGCGAACGCGACGTTGCTGCCGCGCCTGGATGGCACCGTGTCGGCCACCCGAGGCATCAGCGATCCGGTGACGTTCCAGGCGCCGGCGACCACCGTGCAGGCCGGGCTGCAGGCCAGCTGGGAAGCCGACGTGTTCGGCCGCCTGCGCGACGACCGCAGCGCCGCCGACGAACGCCTGCTCGGGGCGCGCGCCGGCTGGCACGAAGCGCGCGTGAGCGTGGCGGCCGAAGCGGCGACGTCCTGGTTCTCGCTGCGCACCTGCGGCGCGATCGAGCAGGTCGCGGCCGCCGATGCCGCGTCGCGCGCGGAAACCGCACGGCTCACGCGCCTGGCGGCGGACGCCGGCTTCCAGGCGCCGGCCACCGCGGCGCTGGCCGAGGCGAGCGCCGCGCAGGGCCGCATGCAGCTGGAGCAGCAACGCGCGCGCTGCACCAGCGAGCGCAAGGCGCTGGTCGCCCTGACCGGCATCGCGGAAGACACGCTCGCAGCCTGGGCGCGCGACACGCACGCATTGCCGGCACCGCCCAACCTCGAGGCGCTGCCGGCGCGCGTCCTGGCGCAACGCCCGGATGTCTACAGCGCCGAGCGCAACTTGCTCGCTGCCGCCGCTGACGTCGGCTCGGCCGACGCGTCGCGCTTCCCGCGCCTCACGCTCACCGGCAACGTGAGCCGGGCCCGCTTCTCCAGCGGCAGCGTGGACATGACACTGAACACCTGGTCACTCGGCCCGCTGGCGGTGACGCTGCCGATCTTCGACGGCGGCGTGATCGCCGCCAACCGTGACGCCGCGCGCGTGCGCTACGACGAGGCGCTGTTGGCGTACCAGGCCCGCGTGCGGCAGGCCGTGCGCGAGATCGAAGAGGCGCTGGTGAACCTGGAGAGCACGCGGCTTCGCGAAGCGGATGCCCAACGCGCGGTGCAGGGCTTTCGCGCGTCGCTGGCCGCCGCCGAGTCGCGCTGGCGCACCGGCCTGGGCAGCCTGATCGAGCTGGAGGACCAGCGCCGGCAGGCACTGGCGGCGCAGAACGCGCTCGTGCTGCTGCAGCAGGAACGCGCCGCGGCGCTCGTCGCGCTGTACCGCGCCGCGGGCGGCGGCTGGCCGCCGGACGACGCGCTCGCCACCGCCCCGATCCCGGAGACCCGATGAACCGCCCGCTTCCCTTCGCCTTCCGCACCGCCACCCTGGCCGCGTTCGCCGCCCTGTGCGCGTGCGGCGGCGGCAAGGCCGCTCCCGAAGACAACGGTGCCGTCGCGCCGAAGACCGCCGCGTCCGGCGCCCGGCCCACGCTCACCGTCGCGACCGTCGCGCCCGAGCGCGCCAGCCTGCCAGTGGTGCTCGCCGCCAACGGCAGCTTGGCCGCGTGGCAGGAGGCCAGCATCGGCGCCGAGACCAACGGCCAGCGGCTCGCGGAGGTGCTCGTCAACGTCGGCGACAGCGTGAAGAAGGGGCAGGTGCTGGCCACGTTCTCCACCGCCACGCTGTCGGCCGAACTCGCGCAGGCGCGCGCCAGCGTCGCCGAAGCCGAAGCGGCGGCGGCGGATGCGGCGGTGAACGCCGAGCGGGCGAAGACACTGGAGCAGACCGGCGCGCTGTCGGCGTCGCAGATCAACCAGTACCTCACCGGTGCGAAGACGGCGCAGGCGCGGCTGCAGGCGGCCCAGGCCGCGGAGCAAGCGCAGTCGGCGCGTCTCGCACAAAGCCGCGTGCTCGCGCCCGACGACGGCGTGATCTCCGCGCGCACCGCCACGGTCGGCGCGGTGGTCGGCGCGGGCACGGAGCTGTTCCGCATGATCCGCCAGGGCCGCCTCGAATGGCGTGCCGAAGTGACGTCGACCGAACTGGGCCGCGTCACGCCGGGCACGACCGCGCAGATCACCGCCGCCAGCGGCGCGCGGCTCGAGGGCCGGGTGCGCAACATCGGCGCCGCGGTCGATCCGCAGTCGCGCATGGCGCTGGTGTACGTCGACGTTCGCGCGCTGCCCGGACCGATGGCCGGCAGTGCGCGCGCGGGCATGTTCGCGCGCGGCGAGTTCCAGCTCGGCGCGACGCCGGCGCTGACGGTGCCGCAGACCGCGGTCGTCCTGCGCGAGGGCTTCAGCTACCTGATGCGCGTCGACGCCCAGCAACGCATCCAGCAGCTGAAGGTGCGCACCGGCCGCATCGTCGGCCCGCGCATCGAAGTGCTCGAAGGGCTGCCGGACGACGCGCGCGTGGTCGCGTCCGGCGGCGCGTTTCTCAACGACGGCGACCTGGTGCGCGTGGTGAACGCGCCCGCGGCACCGGCGTCCGCCGCGTCCGCGCACCGCAAGTGACGGGCCTGCCATGCTGAACGTCTCGTCCTGGTCGATCCGCAACCCGATCCCGGCGGTGATGCTGTTCGTGCTGCTCACCTTCGCCGGGGTGCTCGCCTTCCATGGCATGAAGGTGCAGAACTTCCCGGACATCGACCTGCCGACGATCACCGTGTCGGCGGCGCTGCCGGGCGCGTCGCCATCGCAGCTCGAGACCGACGTCGCCCGCAAGCTGGAGAACTCGATCGCGTCGGTGCAGGGCCTCAAGCACCAGTACACGAACGTGTCCGACGGCCTGGTCACGATCAATGCCGAGTTCCGGCTGGAAAAGCCGGTGCAGGAAGCGCTGGACGACGTGCGGTCCGCCGTGCAGCGCGTGCGCGCCGACCTGCCCTCGGACCTGCGCGACCCGGTCGTCACGAAGCTCGACCTCGCCGGGCAGCCGGTGCTGGCCTACACGATCCGCTCGGACCGCCTCGATCCCGAGGCGCTGTCCTGGTTCGTCGACAACGACGTTTCGCGCAAGCTGCTCGCCGTCAAGGGCGTCGGCGCGGTCAACCGCGTGGGCGGCGTCACGCGCGAGATCCGCGTCGCCATCGACGCCGGCAAGGTGCAGGCGCTGGGCATCACGGTGGCCGCCATCTCGCACCGCCTGCGCGAAGTGCAGACAGAAAGCGCCGGCGGCCGCGCCGACCTGGGCGGCGGCGAGCAGCCGGTGCGCACGCTCGCCACCGTGCGCACGGCAGCGGAGGTCGGCCGCATCGAGATCCCGATGGCGGGCGGGCGCAGCGTGCGCCTGGAGGATGTGGCGACGGTGACCGACACCTTCGCCGAGCCGCGCGCAGCGGCGTTGCTGGACGGCAAGCCGGTGGTGGGCTTCGAGGTGGCGCGCAGCCGCGGCGAGAGCGAGGTGCAGGTCGGTGCCGGCGTGCGCCAGGCGCTGGAGGAACTGAAGGCCGCGCGGCCGGACATCGAGCTCACGCAGGCGTTCGATTTCGTGACGCCGGTGGAGGAGGAATACGCCGGCTCGATGCACCTGCTGTACGAGGGCGCGATCCTGGCGGTGATCGTCGTCTGGCTGTTCCTGCGCGACTGGCGCGCGACCTTCGTGTCCGCCGTGGCGCTGCCGATGTCGGTGATCCCGGCTTTCGTCGGCATGTACCTGCTGGGCTTCTCGGTCAACGTGGTGACGCTGCTGGCGCTCTCGCTGGTGGTCGGCATCCTGGTCGACGACGCGATCGTGGAAGTCGAGAACATCGTGCGCCACCTGCGCATGGGCAAGACGCCCTACCAGGCGGCGATGGAAGCCGCCGACGAGATCGGGCTGGCGGTGATCGCGACGACCTTCACGCTGATCGCCGTGTTCCTGCCGACGGCGTTCATGAGCGGCATCGCCGGCAAGTTCTTCAAGCAGTTCGGCTGGACGGCGTCGCTGGCGGTGTTCGCCTCGCTGGTGGTCGCCCGGATCCTCACGCCGATGATGGCCGCGTACATGCTCAAGCCCGCGGCCGGCGAGCACGAGGAGCCGGCCTGGATGCCGCGCTACCTGGCTGCGGTGCGCTGGGCGCTGTCGCATCGCCTCATCACCTGCGTGCTGGCGGCGGTGTTCTTCGTCGGCTCGCTGGCGCTGACCATGCTGCTGCCGGCCGGCTTCATCCCGCCGGACGACAACTCGCAGACGCAGGTCTACCTGGAACTGCCGCCCGGCTCGACGCTGGAGCAAACGCGCACAGCCGCGGAGCAGGCGCGGCTGCTGATCTCGAAGGTGCCGCACGTGGTGAGCACCTACACGACCATCGGTGGCGGCACCGCGGGCGCGGACCCGTTCGCGGCCGGTGGCGGCGCCGACGTGCGCAAGGCAACGCTCACCATCCTGCTGGCGCCACGCAGCGACCGTCCGCGCAAGCAGGGCATCGAGAACGACATCCGCGCCACGCTCGGCGCGGTGCCCGGCGTGCGCTACAAGGTCGGCCTCGGCGGCTCCGGCGAGAAGTACGTGCTGGTCCTCACGGGCGAGGAGCCGCAGGCACTGCAGGCCGCGGCGGCCGCGGTCGAACGCGACCTGCGCACGATTCCCGGGCTGGGCAGCATCTCGTCGACCGCGAGCCTGGTGCGGCCCGAGATCGCGGTGCGGCCCGACTTCGCACGCGCCGCGGACCTGGGCGTGACCAGCGCGGCGATCGGCGAGACGCTGCGCATCGCCACGCTGGGGGACTACGACGTCGGCCTGGCCAAGCTCAATCTCGCGCAGCGGCAGGTGCCCATCGTCGTCAAGCTGAGCGAGGACGCGCGGCAGGACCTGTCGGTGCTCGAACGCCTGCCGGTGCAGGGCGCGCGGGGGCCGGTGCTGCTCGGCCAGGTGGCGACGTTCGAGCTCACCGGCGGGCCGGCGGTGATCGACCGCTACGACCGCTCGCGCAACGTGAACTTCGAGGTCGAACTCTCAGGACAGCCGCTGGGCGAAGTGACCGACACCGTGCAGAAGCTGCCCTCGATCCGCAACCTGCCCGCCGGCGTGCGGCAGGCCACCATCGGCGACGCCGAAGTGATGGGCGAGCTGTTCGCCAGCTTCGGGCTGGCGATGCTCACCGGCGTGCTGTGCATCTACGTCGTGCTGGTGCTGCTGTTCAAGGACTTCCTGCACCCGTTCACCATCCTGGCGGCCTTGCCGCTGTCGATCGGCGGCGCGTTCGTCGGCCTGCTGGTGGCGCGCGCGGCGTTGTCGATGCCGTCGCTGATCGGGCTGATCATGCTGATGGGGATCGCGACCAAGAACTCGATCCTGCTGGTGGAGTACGCGATCGTCGCGCGCGCGGAGCACGGGATGTCGCGGTTCGACGCGCTGATCGACGCCTGCCACAAGCGCGCGCGCCCGATCATCATGACCACCATCGCGATGGGCGCCGGCATGCTGCCGATCGCCGTCGGCCTGGGCACCGCGGACCCGAGCTTCCGCTCGCCGATGGCGGCGGCGGTGATCGGCGGCCTGATCACGTCGACCGTGCTGAGCCTGGTGGTGATCCCGGTGGTCTACACGGTGTTCGACGACATCGAAGGCTTCATCCGGCGCACCGCGCGCCGGATGCGCCGCCACCGGCCCACGGGGCGGCTGGCGGATGCCGGCCACCGAAGCGACTAGGCCGCCGCGCGCAGGGTGATCGCGCGCGGGCCGACCGGCACCCGCATCCCGACGCCCAGACGGTTCCACGCGTTGATCTGCGCGATGGCGAACGACAGCTGCGCGATCTCCTCGTCGCTGAAGTGTTCGCGCAAGGCGTCGAAGTCCTCCTGCGGCGCTTGCGTCTCGATGGTCGTCGTTCCTTTCGTGGTGGTGACCAGGCCCGGACGCGCCGCCTAGCCCGCTTGTGACAAGGCCGCGGCCGCGGCGCGCAACTTGTCCGGGTTGCGCTGCACGTACACCGCCACGATGCGGCCGTCGGCGTCGAGATCGAACGCCTGCACCGACTCCAGTCGTCCGTCGAAGTAGCGGGCCAGGCCCGGCCCGCCGTTGACGCGCACGGGCACGTAGCGCACGGCATCGCCGGCGCGGCGGAAGGTCGCGTAATAGAGCTGCGCCAGCCGCTGCGCACCGCGCAGCACGTGCACGAAGGCGCTCACACGGCCACCGCCGTCGCTCACCAGCGCCACGTCGTCGGCGAACAGCTGCCGCAGGCCGGCGAGGTCGCCGGCAGCTGCCGCCGCCGCGAAGGCCTCGAGCAGCCGGCGATGCGCGCCGCGGTCGACCGGCTGCTGGCGCCGCACTTCCTGCACGCGCTCGGTGGCGCGGTGCACCAGTTGCCGGCAGGCGGCTTCATTGCGCCCGAGCAGTGCAGCGATCTCGGCGTAGTCGGTGTCGAACGCCTGCCGCAACACGAAGGCGGCGCGCTCGGCCGGCGCCAGCGTCTCCAGCACGCGCAGCAGCGCCACCGAGATGTCGTCGGCGCGTTCCAGCAGGTCCTGCGGCGTGTCCTCGTCGAGCGGTTCGACCAGGGGCTCGGGCAGCCAGTGGCCGGTGTACGCCTCGCGCTCCACCTTGGCGTGGCGCAGGCGGTCCAGCGCCAGTCGCGTGGTGACCGTGACCAGCCAGGCTTCGGGTGTGCGCAGGCTGTCGGTGTCGGATTCGTTCCACCGCAGCCAGGCGTCCTGCAGCACGTCCTCCGCATCGGCGCGCGAGCCGAGCATGCGGTAGGCCAGCGAGAACAGGCGCGATCGGTGGCGCTGGAAAGCGGCGGTGCGTTGGTCCATGGCGGCTAGACGCGCGGGACCGGCCGCTTGTGACAGCTCAGCCGGCGCGGATGCGGTCGACCAGCGAGGTGGTGGAGTAGCCGCCGAGGAACGGGATGGCGAGCGAGCGGCCGCCCCAGCTTTCGACCACGCGCGTTTCCTCCAGCGTGGCCATGTCGTAGTCGCCGCCCTTGACGTAGATGTCGGGCCGCAGGTCACCGAGCAGTTGCACCGGCGTGTCCTCGTCGAACCAGGTGACCAGGTCCACGCTGGCCAGCGCCGCCAGCATCGCGGCGCGGTCCTGCTCGTTGTTCAGCGGCCGCTCGGGGCCCTTGCCCAGGCGGCGTGCCGACGCGTCGGTGTTGATGGCGACCACCAGGCTGCCACCCAGCGAGCGCGCCTGCGCGAGGTAGGTGGCGTGCCCGCGATGGAGCACGTCGAAGACGCCGTTGGTGAAGACGACCGGGCCGGGAAGCTGTCGCAGCGCCTGGCCCGCCTGCCCGCGCGCGACGATCTTGCGCAGGAACGCCGGCGGGGGCAGGGCCGCGTGGTCGCTCACGCCGGGTTCGGCTGGGCGCCGGCTTGCGCGAGCGAGGCGGTGACTTCCTTGCGGTAGCGATTGAGCTCCTGCACGCTCTGGAAGCTGCGGTCCATCAGCAGGCTCATGTTGTGCAGGATGCGCTCGACGACCTTGTTCTCCCAGACCGAGTCGAAGGCGATCTGCTTGTCCAGCCAGTGTTCCAGCCATTCCGGGTTGGGCAGGCGGCTCTGGATGGTGTCGCGCGGGAACAGCGACTTGTTCACGTGCAGGTTGGTCGGGTGCAGCGCCTGCGCCGTGCGGCGCGCGCTGGCCATCAGCACGCCGATCTTGGCGAACGACGCCTTGGCCTCGTCGCCGAACTTGGCGATCGCGCGCTTCATGTAGCGCAGGTAGGCGCCGCCGTGGCGCGCCTCGTCCTGGCTCAGCGTCTGGTAGATGTGCTTGATGACCGGCTCGGTGTGCCACTCGGACGCGCGGCGGTACCAGTGGTTCAGCCGGATCTCGCCGCAGAAATGCAGCATCAGGGTTTCGAGCGCGGGTGCGGGCTCGAATTCGAAGCGGACCTCGTGCAGTTCCTGCTCGGTGGGCACCAGGTCGGGGCGGAACCGCTTGAGGTATTCCATCAGCACCAGCGAGTGCTTCTGCTCCTCGAAGAACCAGATCGACATGAACGCGGAGAAGTCGCTGTCGTCACGGTTGTCGCGCAGGAACATCTCGGTGGCGGGCAGGGCCGACCACTCCGTGATGGCGTTCATCTTGATGGTGTGGGCCTGTTCATCGGACAGCTTGGACGCGTCGAACTGGTCCCACGGGATGTCCTTGTCCATGTCCCATCGCACGGACTCCAGTTGCTTGAACAGTTCGGGGTAAAGCATGGTCGGTAGGCGCAAAGTGCGTGAATTTTAAGCGCCCTGCCCGTTTCCTTGGGGCGACAAGGTCGGAAGGGCATCGCCCACGGCCGCGGCAGGGCGGTGCGGGCGCCTGCAGAATGCCTGCAACTTCCCGACCCAGCGAGGACGCCATGCTCCGCACGATCGTGTTCCTGCTCGCCTGCAGCGCGGCCCTGGCCGCGCCCGCCCATGCGCAGGTCGCGCCGCCGGCGACCTCGGCCGCTTCCTGCCCCCAGCTGCTGGACAAGACATTCCCGCGCCTGCAGGACGAGAAGCCGCAATCGCTGTGCCAGTACGCGGGCAAGGTGCTGCTCGTGGTCAACACGGCCAGCTACTGCGGCTTCACGCCCCAGTACCAGGGCCTGGAAGCCTTGCACGCGAAGTACAAGGAGCGCGGCCTGGTGGTGCTGGGCTTCCCGTCCAACGACTTCCTGCAGGAAAAGGGCAGCAACAAGGACATCGCCGAGTTCTGCGAGAACACCTTCGGGGTCAAGTTCCCGATGTTCGCGGCCAGCAGCGTGCGCGGCAGCAAGGCCAACGCGCTGTTCAAGGACCTGTCGGCCGCCACCGGCGAGTCGCCGAAGTGGAACTTCAACAAGTACCTGGTCGGCCGCAACGGCCAGCCCGTTGCCTACTACGGCAGCACCACGACGCCGGACGACAAGGCGTTCGTGGCGCGCATCGAGCAGTTGCTGGCCGCTCCCTGACGGTCGGGCGACACAAAACTTTACGGATCGGCCCGCGATTCGCGGGAACCCGGCGGCGGCGGATCGCCTCCATAAGGGCACGGGGCCACGGCTCCGCCAGAACAAGGTTCCTGCTGCGAAGCCTTCCGGCGACTGCCGGATGCAATCCCGGGGCGGCTCTTCTCCTCCTCCCTCCCTCCCTCCTTCCGTCCGGGGCGCTTCGCGGCAATTTTCTTTCCGCGCGGGAGGCGCGCTGCCGCGGCAGGCAGCGCAGGGCGAAGGCTGGCTCAGTCCGGCTTGGTGTCCTGGAACGCCTGCCGCTGCACCAGCTTCTCGTACAGCTTGGCCAGGTTCGGGTAGGGCGTGCGCCAGTCGATGTCCGTGAAGCGGAAATCGAGGTAGCCCAGCGTGCAGCCGACCGCGATGTCGGCCAGGCTCATGTGGATGCCGGCGCAGAACGGCTTGTCGCCCAGCCCCTGGCTCATCGCTTTCACGCTCGCATGGGCCTTGCCCAGCTGGCGGTCGATCCAGGCCTGGCTGCGTTGCGTCTTGCTGCGGCCGGCCCAGTTGGCTTCCAGCCGCGCCAGGATCAGCGCGTCGCACACGCCGTCGGCCAGCGCTTCCCAGGTCTTGACTTCGGCGCGCTCGCGGCCCACCGCGGGAATCAGCTTGCCCACCGGCGACAGCGTGTCTAGGTATTCGACGATCACGCGCGAGTCGAACAGCGCCTCGCCGCCTTCCATCACCAGGCACGGCACCTTGCCCAGCGGATTGGATTCAGCGATGGTGGTGTCGGCGGCCCAGACGTCCTCCTGCACGAACTGATAGTCCAGCTTCTTCTCCGCCATCACGATGCGCACCTTGCGCACGTAAGGGCTGGTCACCGCTCCGATCAGTTTCATGGGACTCTTGCTGTTGTGGGTCACTGAACGATTCTACGGGGGAGCTGCGCGGCGGCTGTGGCAGCGCGGCGACAACCCGGAGGCGCCGCCTACAATGCGTGGCTCCCCATGCAGCTCTCGACGATCTCCGCCCTGTCGCCGCTGGACGGCCGCTACGCCGCCCGCCTCGCGCCCCTGCGCCCGCTCATGAGCGAGCACGGCTACATGCACCGGCGCGTGCAGGTGGAGGTGTGCTGGTTCATCGCGCTGTCCGACGCCGGCTTCCCGCAGTTCAAGCCGCTGTCGCCCGGCGCGCGCACCTACCTGCTGGGACTGGTGAAGAACTTCTCCGAAGCCGACGCGCTGGCGATCAAGGAGATCGAGAAGACCACCAACCACGACGTCAAGGCCGTGGAGTACTGGATCAAGTCCAAGTTCGAGGCCCGCCCCGAACTGCGCGCCGCCGCCGAATTCGTGCACTTCGCCTGCACCAGCGAGGACATCAACAACACCAGCCACGCGCTGCAGCTGAAGTACGCGCGCGAGCACGTGCTGCTGCCGGCGCTGGACGCCGTCATCGCCCGCATGCGCGAGATGGCGCGCGCCCACGCCGACGTGCCGATGCTCAGTCGCACGCACGGCCAGACCGCCAGCCCCACGACCGTGGGCAAGGAGATCGCCAACGTCGTCGTGCGCCTGGACGCGGCGCGTGCGCGCATCGCCGGCGTGCAGCTGGTGGGCAAGATGAACGGCGCGGTGGGCAACTACAACGCGCACCTGGCGGCCTTCCCCGGCTTCGACTGGGAGGCATTCAGCCGCAAGGTCGTCGAGACGCCCGAGCCGCTGGGCCTGGGGCTCACGTTCCAGCCGTACAGCACCCAGATCGAGCCGCACGACTACATGGCCGAACTGTTCGACGCCGTCGCGCGCACGAACACCATCCTGGTCGACTGGGCGCGCGATGTCTGGGGCTACATCAGCCTGGGCTACTTCAAGCAGCGCACGCGCGAAGGCGAGATCGGCTCGTCGACCATGCCGCACAAGGTCAACCCGATCGACTTCGAGAACGCGGAAGGCAACCTCGGCCTGGCCAACGCCATCCTGCGCCACATGTCCGAGAAGCTGCCGGTGTCGCGATGGCAGCGCGATCTCACCGATTCCACCGTGCTGCGCAACATGGGCGTGGCGCTGGGCTACGCGACGCTGGCGTACCACTCCATGGGCATCGGCCTGGGCAAGCTGGAACTCAATGCGGACGCCATCGCGGCCGATCTCGACGCGTCCTGGGAAGTGCTTGCCGAGCCGATCCAGACCGTGATGCGCCGCTACGGCGTGCAGGGCGCCTACGAGAAGCTCAAGGAAGTCACGCGCGGCAAGACCGTGCGCGCCGAGGACCTGCACGCGCTGATCCGCTCGCTGGAGATCCCGGCCGAGGAGCGCGATCGGCTGCTGGCGATGACGCCCGCCAACTACGTGGGCATGGCCGCCGGCCTCGCGCGTCGCGTTTGATGCCCCCACGTTCCGCACTTCGTGTCGTCTCTGCCCCCCAAGGGAGCTGGTCCGCCTAGGGGCGGCCCGTCGGCGGACCGCATGGCCCTCAAGTCCACCGTCTTCAAGGTGCAGCTCGCGGTCGCCGACATCGACCACGGCTACTACGCCGACCACGCGCTCACGCTGGCGCGGCACCCGAGCGAAACCGACGAGCGCATGATGGTGCGGCTGGTGGCGCTCGCGCTCAATGCGCACGCGCTGCAGACCGACTGCAACGGCGACGGCACGCTCGCCTTCGGCGCCGGCCTGTCCGACCCCGACGATCCGGACGTCTCGCTGCGTGACTTCACCGGCCGCACGCGGCTGTGGATCGAAGTCGGCCAGCCGGAGGACAAGCCGCTGGCGCGCGCCTGCTCGAAGGCCGATCGCGTGATCGTCTACGCGTTCCACCACGCCGCCGAAGTCTGGTGGCGCGGCATCGAGACCAAGCTCACGCGGCTGGACAAGCTGTCGGCGTGGCGCATCCCGACCGAAGCGTCGCAGCAACTCGCCACGCTGGCCGAGCGCTCGATGCAACTGCAGGCCACGATCCAGGAAGGCTCGCTGCTGCTGTCCGGCGCCGCGGGCACCGTGGAAATCGAACCAGTCCGCTGGCGTTAGGGCCGAGCGGTCCTAGAGCGGCATCGGCCGCCCGCACTGCCAGCAACTCTCGAAGCCGCCCTCCACCGTCTCGCCACACGCGCACAGCCAGCGGCGCTGCGGCACGCGCTGCAATGCCTCCAGGATTTCGCGCGCAGCACGTTCCTGCCGTTGATCCGCCAGCCAGATCTCGGGCAGGCACTGGTCGGGCGGCAACTCGCCGGCGCCACCGGCGAGGAACTCGCGTTGCAGCCAGGCCTGGATGCCCGCTTCGCGCAAGACATCCAGCCAGATCGCCGCGAGCGCGAGGTCCGGGGCGCGCGCGAGCCGGAGCATCAGGCGGCCGGCGTGGTGTCGGGCTTCTCGCCGGAGCGCTCGGCGTAGCGGTTGAAGCGCCACGCGCTGGCGTCCAGGGTGATGCGGCGCCACGTCTGGCGCTTTTCCGCCGGCGTCATCTCCGGCCACAGTTGCACTTCCTCGAACGTGCGGCCGCAACCCTTGCAGGTGTCGTCGCCCTGGCTGGTCGAGCAGATCGCGATGCACGGCGTGTCGGGCGTCGTGGCGTACCAGGCCTTCCAGGCGTCGAGCGCCTTGCGCGGCAAGGTCGCCTCGTCGGCTTCGTCCTCGCGGTAATACACCATCAGCGCGTACACCTCCGCGAGCGCGCGCAGCTCCGGGGCGAGCGTGATGCCGTCGGGCGACGGCTTGCGCTCGCGCCACCAGTTGATGGCGGCTTCGATGTCGGTGATGTGGATGCCGGCCATGGCCCCGATGCTATCCTCGCGCGCCATGAAGCTGGTCGTCAAATGGCTGCTCAGTGCGTCGGCACTGCTGTTCGTGGCGTACGTCTACAGCGGCGTCGAAGTGCGCTCGTTTCCTTCCGCGCTGCTCGCGGCGGCCGTGATCGGGCTGCTGAACATGGTGGTACGGCCGGTGCTGGTGGTGCTGACGCTGCCCGTCACGATGCTGACGCTGGGCCTGTTCCTGTTCGTCATCAACGCCCTGATGTTCTGGGCGGCGGCCGAAGTGCTGCAGGGATTCGACGTGCGCGGCTTCGGCGCGGCGCTGCTCGGGTCGCTGCTGTACTCGCTGGCCAGCGTGGTGATCGACTCAGCGCTCGAGCGCCTGCTCCCGAAGAAGTGACTGCACCTCGCGCGTGCGCGAGTCGATGATCGACGACTCGATGTAGTCGGCGCCCGGGCCGCCACGGCGCGCCAGGTCCTGCGCCGCGCGGAAGCGGTCCAGCGCGGCGGAGAAATCCATCTGCGCGGCACGCGCTTCGGCATCCGCACGCACGGCGCGCACCTGGAGGCCCTGCACGCCATAGGCGGCCGACAGCATCTGCCACGCCGTGGCGTCGCGCTTGTTCAGCGCCACCCACGACTGCAAGCGCTGCGCCACGTCGGAGGCGCCGCCGGTGGCCGTGCGCACCTGCGCCCACAACAGCAACTCGGCGCGTGAATTCGTGCCCGCGACGTCGCCCAGCGCCGCCTGCGCCCGCGCGGGCTGGCCGGCCAGCAGTGCGACCTCGGTGGCGAGCAGCCGGGCGAAACGAGTGCCGGCGGGATCGGCCTGCACCTGCGGCATGGCGCGCAGCTGCTGCACCAGCGCATCGGCCCGCTCGAAGTCGCGCAGCCTGGCAGCCGCGAGCGCGCCGGCATACAGGATGGCAGCGCGCCGCGTGGGCGGTGTCGAGGGCTGCAGCGTGCCCGCCTCGGTGAGCAGCACGCGCACCTCGTCCACGCCCGGGGCGGACACGGCGCGCGACCGCGCGACGACCAACGCGTGCTCCAGCGTGGCACGCGCCGTCGCGGGGCCGGCCGCGAACTGCGCCCGCGACTGCATGTCGGCGATGCGCTCCGTGTTCAACGGGTGCGTGCGCAGGTACGGGAAGGACGCGTTGTCGGTGTGGCGCGAGGCCTGCTGCAGCTTCTCGAACATGGACGCGAACGAGCGCGGATCGAAGCCGGCCTGCACGGCCACGCCGTAGCCGATGCGATCGGCCTCGCGCTCCATGTCGCGCGAGAAGTTCAGGCCGCTCTGGGCCGACATCGCCTGGGTGCTGGTGATCACCGCGTTGCCCGCCTCGGGGTTGCGCGACATCGCGAGCATGCCCAGCAGCATGCCCACGAGCACCAGCGGCGCCTGCCGGCTCTCCTGCGCCATGATGCGCGAGATGTGCCGCTGGGTGACGTGGCTCAGTTCGTGCGCGAGCACCGACGCGATCTCGTCGCGCGACGTGGTGACGTTGATGAGGCCCAGCTGCAGGCCCAGCCAGCCGCCCGGCACCGCGAACGCATTGATCATGCGGTCCTTGCCCAGCAGCACCTGCCACGCGTAGCGCTGGTCCATCTCGGCGCTGAGCTCGCCGCGCGCGCGCGCCGCATCCAGCAGCGGCTGCCAGAGGCCCTGCACGTACTCCGCGATCACCGGGTCGTCGACGTAGTCCAGGTCGCGGTACATCTCGCGCGCGACGCGGTCGCCCAGCCGGCGCTCCTGCGACGTGGTCATGTCGCCGCTGTCGCCCAGCGTCGGCAGTTGCGCGGACGCGGGCCCCACCGCCACGAGGGCGGCGAGGACGGCGGCGATGGGGCGGCGCAGGCGGGGGAGGTGGGACTTCAAAAGCTATCCAGCGGCAGGTAACCGACGATGTCGGCCGTCGTGCCGTCCAGCAGGGCGGTCCAGGCGTATTCCTTGCGGGCCAGCAGCGGCAGGTAGCGCAGCTGCTGGACCTGCCTGCCCGTCGCACGCACCGCCGCGTCGATCTCGGCCCGGCGTTGCGGGAAACGGGCGGCAAGGGACTCGATGGGACGCGCGGCCTGCAGCACAGCCTGCGTTTGTGTGGCGTAGGGCACCCAGAGTTCCGGCCGTGCCGACAGCGAGATCCCACCCAGCGCCTGCAGCGTCATTTCCTGGTTTTCACCGGCATTGCGGAACGGCCGCAGCGCGATCAGCGTCGGGCCGCCCCAGGGCGCGACGTCGATGTCCGCCGGCGCCTTGTCCACCAGTTCGGCCGGAATGTCGAGCTGGTGCACGACGCGGAAGCGGTCGTACTCGAACACCAGGTGCACGGGCCGCGCCATGTGCACCGTCCACAGGCCGTAGCCCAGCGCGGCCAGCTGCAGGAGGCCGACGACCAGCAGGTCGCGCCGCAGTTCGCGCGCGGGCTTGGCGCGGTTGAACACGGCGAACGTGATCAGCGGGCCGATGACCACGTCGACGGAGACCAGCAGCAGGAACAGGTCGCGGCCACCGGACAGTTCGCGGTAGGGAAACGGGTACCAGACCAGGAAGACGAGCAGCGCCGACAGCGCCGCGACGAGGCAGCTCAGCACGAGGTGGATCCCGGCTGCGCGCAGCCGGGATCGCCAGTCGAAGCCGGCCGTATCATGGGTGGAGGCAATGGAACTCATCTGCATGACAGGATTGACTCATTTCGACCGCGAAGGCCAGGCCCACATGGTGGACGTGGCCGGCAAGCCCGCGACCCACCGCGTGGCGGTGGCGCGAGGCCGGATCGAGATGCTACCGGCGACGCTGGACCTGATCCAGAGCGGCACCGCGCGCAAGGGCGACGTGCTGGGCATCGCCCGCATCGCCGGCATCCAGGGCGCCAAGAAGACCAGCGACCTCGTCCCACTGTGCCACCCCCTGGCCCTGACGCGCGTCGCCGTGGAATTCAGCACGGGCGCGCAGCCGCCGCATGTCGAGTGCACCGCGACCGTGGAGACCGTCGGCCCGACCGGCGTCGAGATGGAGGCACTGGCCGCGGTGCAGGTCGCGCTGCTGACCGTGTACGACATGTGCAAGGCGGTCGACCGCGGCATGCGCATCACCGACGTGCGCGTCGTGGAAAAGCACGGCGGCAAGTCGGGCAGCTTCGTTCAGTCCTGAGCGCGCGGCGCGGCCAGGTACCGCTGCGCATCCTTCGGGAAGGCCGCCTTGTAGCGCGCCAGCAGCACCGCCGCCTCTTGATCCTTGCCCAGCAGCAGCGCACTGTCGATGGCGCGCTCGACCACGCGCGGCTCCGGCGAGTAGTGCAGCATCGCCTGCGACTGGGCCCACACCGCCGTCGCATTCGCGCGTGACGGCGCCGTGAGCGTCAACTCCGCGAACGTCGCCTGGGACGCGAACAGCCGGGCCCGCCGTGCGGTCGCCAGCGGGTCCTCGCGCGCCGCGGCCCACCGCTGCTTCACGGGCAAGTAGGCCTGGCTGGCCAGGACATAGTCCCAGGCCGCGGCCGCCACCAGGCACAAGCCGGCGACGCCCACGACCACCCTCGCCAGCGGCGGCCAGGACCAGCGCGACACCGTGCCGGCCCCCAGCCACGCAAGGGCGGCGCCGAACACGATCTGGAACGGGCCGTACCAGAGCGGGTACTCGAGCAGGCTGTGCACGAGGACCATGCCTGCGAGCATCCACGCCAGTTGCCGCAGCGGGTCCGCCTCCGCCCAGGGCCGCCGGCGCAGGCCCCAAACCGCCGCGCCGGCGCAGGCCAGGACCGCGAACGGCACGCCCAGCTCGACGGCCAGGTGAAGCGCGAAGTTGTGCGCGTTGTCGAGGATGTCGCAGAACCGGGCCCCCGGGTAGGGCGTCACGAAGTGCGCGTAATCCAGCTCGCCCCAGCCCCAGCCCGCCCAGGGCCGCTGCGCGACCAGGTGCAGCACGTCCTCCCACAGCACGCGCCGGCTGCTGCAACTGTCGATGCTGCCGACGCGCCCCCACAGCGTGCGGCTGGGCAGCACGCCGGTGGCGGCCTGTGCGATCCAGGGCAGCAGCACGAGGGCCGCTGCGTAGCCCAGGGCGGCCACGCCCAGCATGCGCCAGCGGTGGCCGCGCTCGGCCGACGGCCACGCGAGCAGCGCGGCGGCCAGCAACGCCATTTGCAGCAGCGCCGTGCGCGACGTGGTCGCGGCACTGGCCACGGCGAGCAGCGCCATGAGCACGAACTGCGCGCGCCGGCCGACGCCGATGCGGCCGAACAGCAACACCGCGACCCCCAGCCAGCAGAGCGTGGAGAACTGGTTCGGCTGCCGCAGGTTGGCGTACGCATCGCCGATGCTGGCCGCGCTCACCATCGGCACCAGCGCGTGCGCGGCACCGAAGTACTGCAGCAACGCGATCACGGCGCTGCCGGCGGCCGCCATGAGCAGCCCGGCACAGAAGCCTTGCGTGAGCTCCCCGTCTCCTGCCGGTGCGCCCCCAACCGCGACCAGCAGCAAGCCGGCCGCCAGATAGGCGTTCTCCTGCGCCGAAGCGGGGTGCAGCAGCGTGGCGACGGCGGCGACGGCGAGCGCGAGCACCACGAGGCCCAGGCGCTCGCGGGTCGCCGGCACGGCGAGCAGCCACACGACGAGCGCGCAGGCCGCGCTCACCAGCCACGGGACCACCGTCGACGAAGGACCGAAGGTGGCGGGGCTCAGCCAGGGAATCGCGGTGAGGACGGCGGCGGCGGCCGCGCGGACGCCGGGCTGGCGAGGCGCAGCACTCACCGCAGCTCGCCGATCAGGCGGTCCTCGACCTGCAGGCCGCCCTGCCACGCCTGCCAGGCCCGGTCCAGGATGTCCAGGTAGCCGTCGCGGAAGCGCTCGGCGCTGAAGCGCTCGGCCCACTGCCGGCAGGCGTGCGGATCGATGTGGGCGCGATCGAAGTCCTCGACCGCCGCGCGCAGGGCCGCCGCACTCTGTTCGAAGAAGAGCAGCCCGGTCGGCTGCTCCGCACTGCGCACGTCGCGCACGGTCTCGGCCGAGCCGCCGATGCCGTAGGCGATCACCGGCGTGCCACAGGCCTGCGCCTCCACGGGGGAGATGCCGAAGTCCTCCTGCGCGGCGAACAGGAATGCGCGCGCGCTGCCCACCTGCTGCTGCACGACCTCGTGCGGCTGCCATCCCATCAGCGTGACGTTCGGCGGGCACATCGCGCGCAGGTGGCCCATTTCGGGACCATCGCCGATGACGACCAGCTTGCGCTGCGGCATCTCGCGGAACGCCTGCAGCAGCAACTCGATGCGCTTGTACGAGACCAGCCGCGACACCGTGACGTAGTGGTCGCCCTTGTGGTCCTCCAGGGCGAACCGCCCGGTCGCCACCGGCGGGTGCAGCACCAGCGCACGCCGACGGTAGGTGCGCCAGATGCGGCGCGCGACGTGCTCCGAGTTGGCCAGGAACAGGTCGACGTTGTTCGCGGTCTGCCGGTCCCACTGGCGCAGCCGGTGGAAGATGTGGCGCGCGAGCAGCCCCTTGGCGCCGCGGCCCAGGCCGTAGTCGGCCAGGTACTCATGGTGCAGGTCCCAGGCGTAGCGCATGGGCGAGTGCACGTAGCTCACGTGCAGCTGCTGCGCCGTCGTGAGCACGCCCTTGGCGAACGCGTGCGAGCTGGAGACGATGAGGTCCGCGTCACGCAGGTCGTGCGTCTCCACCGCGAGCGGCGTCAGCGGCAGGTAGTGCCAGAACCGCGAACGCACGAAGGGCGCCCGCTGCAGGAAGGTGGTGCGGATCGGCAGGCCGGGCAGCTTGTCCCGGTCAGTGTCGGACAGGAAGTCGATGGTCGCGTGCAGCGCCTGCGCGGGACGTGCCTGGTGCATGTGCGCCACGACGTCCTCGGAGCCGCCCCAGTCGGTCAGCCACTCGTGCACGTACGACAGCCGCGGGGCCGCCGCGCTGCCGGCGGGATCGCCGGGACGAAGCGGGAAGTCGACGCTGGCCATCGGGGGCGAATGCTACCCGAGGCGACGTGCGTCGCACGGCTATAGTCCGGCCACGATGGCGAGGCGTCGATGAAGGTGCTGCTCTGGAAGATCGGCGCGCTGGGCGACGTGCTGATGACGACGCCGCTGGTGCGCCAGCTGCGGGCGCGCCTGCCCCAGGCCCGCATCGACTACCTCACCGGCCGCGGCTTCGCCTCCATGCTGGCCGACAACCCGCACCTGGACCAGGTGCTCACGTTCGACGAGCACGTGCTCTATGGCCCGCAGGTGCAGCGCGTGCCGGAGGTGCTGCGCCTGCTGCGCGGCTACGACGCCGTGTACGTGCTGGACAAGCACTGGATCTTCACCTGGCTGGCGGCGCTCGCCCGCATCCCGGTTCGTATCGGCTTCCGGCGCCGCGCGGCAGAGGGCTGGCCGCTGACGCATGCCGTGCCGTATGGCGCCGTGCGCCACGAGATCGACTGCTACCTGGACCTGCTCGATGCCGCTGGCCTGGGCGCGGATCGCACGGACGTGGCGCTGGACGCGCCGGCGCTGGAGGGGATGGCGCCCGCGGTCGCCGACGCCGAAGCGGCCACCGTTCTCGTCAACGCGGGCGGGCGCAATGCGCACGAGGACAGCACCGTGCGGCGCATGCCCGAGACGCTGTTCGCCGAGCTCGTGCAAGCCTGCGCCGAGCGCGGGCCGGTCCTCTTCCTCGGCTCCGCGGCGGAACGGCCGCTGTATGCCGCGTACGAATCGGACCGCTGCGTGAACCTGTGCGGCCGCACGTCGCTGGGCAGCGCGGCCGCCACATTGCGCCAGGCCGCGCGCGTCGTCACGACCGATACCGGCCTGATGCACCTGGCCGCGGCGGTGAACCCGCGTGTGACGGCGGTGTTCGGGCCCACCCACCCGCTGCGCAAGTGCCCGCCCGGCGCGAATTGGGTCTGGACCGACGAGGCGCAGTACGACCCGCGCTACGAGTTGTTCGGCACCGTGCCGCGCGGGCGGTATTTCACCGGCCTGTGCGCGCAAGACCTGCTCGGCGCCGCGCAACCGTCCCCCCTCGGCCGTTCGCGTTGAGGCCTAGCTGGCGCCGCGCTCCTGCGTGTCGCGCCCCGACCACGACGAAGGCGAGGCCATCAAGGCCGCGACGAGGCGCGCACGCGCCCATTCGCCATGCAGCAACCGGTCGGCCACCACGACTGCGAGGCTGCACCACACGACCGGCAGCAGTTGCGGCCACAGCTTGCGCGTGATCCGCAGCCTGCTCGTCACCCCATAGCGCTCGGACAGCAGCGACTTGTTGCGCACGCCGCCCCGCGAACCGGTGCTCGCGCCTTCCTTGTGGCGCAGCCGGCTGCCCAGGGCCACGAGCGAGCGATAGCCCTGGCGGCGCCCGCGCTCGGCCCAGTCCATCTCCTCGCAGTACAGGAAGTAGCCCGGATCCATCGGCCCGACCCGTTCGAGGAAGCCCGCGTCGACATACATCGACGCCCCCACCGGGTAGTCGACCGGAATGCGCACAGTCGATCCCGGCTCGACGCGCGTGTCGTGCCAGCCCACGCCCAGCCAGCGGCGATAGACGCCTGCCACCGCCTGCACTTCCTGCGGCCGGTCCCAATCGAGCAGGACCGACCCGCAGATGCCGGCGTCGGCCACGCTGGCATGCGCCGCCAGCAATGCGGCCAGCGCACCGGGCTCGGCCTCGACGTCGTTGTTCAAGAGCCAGAAGCCGCGGGGCTGCCATCGGCCGCGTGCCCAGTCGATGCCCGCATTCAGGCCGCCTGCGTAGCCCAGGTTCGCGCCCAGCACCACGACGTGCACGGACAGCACGCCGTTGTCCTGCTGCGGCCATTCGAAGCCGCCGCCGTCGGCCGCGCCGCCGCGCGCAGCGAGCCAGCCGGTGAGTTCCGCCACCGAGTCGTCGGTCGAGCCGTTGTCGCAGACGACGATGCGCAGCGGCACGTCGCGCTGCGCGAACAGGCTGGCCAGGCAGACGAGCGTGTCGCGCCAGCCGTTCCAGTTGACGACGACGGCGCAGACGGGAGCGTTGTGGTCAACCATGCACGGCCTCCAGGAGGCACGCCTCCACGCGGCGCACGCAAGCGCCCAGTTCGAAGCGCTCCAGCGCGCGCTCCCTGCCGGCACGGCCGAAGGACGCCAGCAACCCGGGTTCGGTGAGCAGCCTCAGGAGGGCAGCGCTGAGCGCACGCGGATCGTCGGCCGCGACGAGCAGCCCGGTCACGCCATCCTCCACGATCTCCTCGGGTCCGCCGCAGCGCGTGGCGAGCACGGGCAGGCCGAGCATCATGGCCTCGACCAGGGTCCGGCCGAACGGTTCCTCGCGGGCACTGGACACGAGCAGGTCGGCGTCGGACAGCGCAGCCTCGATGGGGTCGACCCATCCGAGCAAACGCACCGCGTCGCCAAGCGAAGCCAACCGCGGCGCGATCTCCCGTGCCATGTAGCGCGGCTCCACGATGCCTGCGACCTCGATCCGCACGCCGGCGCGAGCCGCGGCCGGCAGCAGGGCGACCGCATCGAGCAGGACGTCCAAGCCCTTGCGATGGTCCATGAACCCCGCCGAGACGATCTTCACCGGATCCGCGCGCCGGACGCCTCGTGGTCGTTCGACGGCGGCGGGCAAGCCGTTGTGCACCACCATGTCCTTCGCCCCGCGCGCGCCGCCGTACCGCGCGAGCAGGGCGTGGGAGTTGTAGATCACCTTCGCCGACAAGGCACGCACGATGGCCACGATCCCGCGGTTCGGAAGCGGGCTGCGCAATTGCGGATGGCCAGCCGCCTTCTCGCGCAGATGCCAGACGTGCGGCACGCCCGCCGCCTTTGCGGCAAGCGCGAATTCGAGCACCGTCACCGTGTTCGTGTAGACCAGGTCGAAGCGCTGCGTGCGCACGAGGCGCCTGGCCCGCAAGACGCGCCGCGGCAGCCCGCCCACCAGGGTCAGCCAATGGCGGGCCGAGGCGTTGCTTCGATCCGGAACCCAGTGGCAAATCGGAACGACGTGGACGCGGATCCCGAGGCGCGCGAACGCATCGGAAAGCGGGCCGGCGTAGGGCACGCAGACTTCCACGTCGTGCCCCAGGGCGATCAGGCCATTCACCACGTCGAACAACGACCGCTGCGCCCCGTACAGCGACGTGTCATGCGACACGGCCAGGATGCGGGCGCGCGCAGCGGTCATGCTGCTTCGCGCTCGTGGGCTTGCGCCAGGCGCGCGAGCATGGCGCGCGTCGTTGCCAGGATCGACGGCCGGCCGAAACGGCTGCCGATCCTGCTGCGCACGGCGGCCAAATCGGCCCCTGCCACGGGGGTCCCGCCACCACGGCGCAGGAAATCGGCCAGGCCCTCCATGTCGTGCACGTCGACGCCGAGGCGGCGCAGGCTGGCGACGAGGGAGTTCTCGGCGCGAAGGAACACATGCGCGCCGCTGCAAAGCGCGAACACGATGTTGCCGGCCGCCTGCTGGCGCCGGTGGTTCATGACGACCACCGAGCACGCGCCCAGGACCTCCGCGTAGGCGTGCGGCTCCATGTACTCGCGCAGCGGCAGGAACCGGTCCCCGAGCAGGCGGTGGCCGGCCGACTCGATCGCGTCCCCATAGCGGGCATCGCCGTAGCTCAGGGGACAGACGACCCTTCGGCCGGCCGGGAGGATGTCGGCAAGCAGCTCCAGCGCCTCGAGGTGGTTGTTGGTGGGCGTGGCGCTGTTGCCCAGCAGGACATCGCCGCCCGTCGGCCCGTCCGGGCATCGGTCCGGATCGAAGGACTCGGCCCAGTAGCAGTTCCAGTCGAGCAAGGGAACGTCGAAGGCCGGGTGCCCTTGCCTGATTCCGTCGAAATCCTCGTGCGTCACGGCGAACCCGCGAAAGCGGTTCAGCAAGCCGATCTCGCCGGGGCGGCCGGCGCCGATGCTGCGCAAGGTACGGCGGCGGCGGTACCGCTGGATCGCCTGCCGCGGCTGCGTGGCCGCGCGCGCCAGGCCGACGAGGTGCCCGCCGACAACGGCACGCCGGCGCGCGGGCCGGTCGGGGTCGTCGCGCAGTTCGCCGACCAGCGCGCCCGTCCTGGGCAGCAGCAACTCGCGTTCGGCACGCAGGAGGTGGTAGTAGTCGGAGCCCCACGCCATCCACAGGAAACAGGTGGAGTCCGGTGCGGCATGCACGACGAGGCGGGCAGCGTCGTCGAGCGCGTGCACCAGGACGGCCGAGTAATCCGGCAACTGCCGCAGCACAGGCGCGTGCAGCAGCATCTCCAGCTCGCAGCAGGCCGGCGTGAACGAGCGAAGGTGCCGGAAGGCACTCCCGGGGCTGCCGATGACCAGGAAATCGTGGGCGCCGGGGGCGGCCTCTTCGAAGACCGCCCGCGCAGCGTCGATGTACTTGTCGTCGTGGACGAGGTGGAGGAACCTTCCCGTCGCAGGCCGCAGGCTGGCGAGGCTCACGCGGCTTCGCCCCTGGCGTCGACGAGGCGGCCGTCCCGGAGGTCCAGCACGACGTCTGCCGCCTCCAGCGGCGCGGGCCGGTGCGACACCAGCACCACCGCGGTGGTCGAAGCCACCTCCCTCAGCGTTGCGAGCAACTCCCGTTCCGTCTCCGGGTCGAGCGCGGCCGTCGGCTCGTCCAGCAGGAGGAAATGGCAGTCCATGTACAGCGCACGCGCGAGTGCGAGCCGTTGCACCTGCCCCCCTGACAACGACTGGCCGAAGCCGAGCCGGTGGTCGAGCCCATGCGGGAGCGCGCGCACCACGTGGTCGAGATGCGCAGCGGCCAGCGCGCGCCACACCGCCCCGTCGTCCACCGTCTCCGGCGGGCGGCCGAACGCCACGTTGGCACGCACGGTGTCGGGAAACACGGCAGGCTGCTGGCCTGCATACGCGACGCGGCCCACCAGCTCCTGCTTGTGCGCGATGCGCTGCCCATCCAGCTCGATCCAGCCCGAGCCGGGCGTGCGCAGGCCCGCGACGATGTCGAGCAAGGTGCTCTTGCCGGCGCCCGAGCGGCCCTTGATGCCCACGATCGTCCCGCGCCGCAATTCGAGGTCGAGGCCCTGCAGCACCGGCTTGCCCGGCTCGTAGGCATACGAGACACCCGCCAGCTTCAACACGGCCGGTCCCGGATGCGATCGATGCACTGCCGCGGCGGCGTGCGCGCCGTGAACTGCGGGGGTCGACAAGGCCCGCAGGATCTTCTCGATGGTGGGACCGGCGAAACGCATCGCCTGCACGCAACCCACGAGCCGGTTGATGCCCAGCAGGAGCCTGAACCCGGCGACGCCGAACACCCCCATGCTGACGACCAGCGCCGGGGCGACGGTACCGCCGCTCTGCCGGTACACGACGAGCAGCAGCACGCCGATGAGCGCCAGTTCGAGGACGAAACGGGGCGACGCCTGCAGCATCTGGAAGCCGCGGTAGGTCGCCGCCAGCCGCGTCAGCAACGCCTGCAGGTGGACGACGGCGCGCGGGGTGGCCGCGTACACGTACATCTCGCGCAGGTGGCCGAAGATGCCGGACAGCAGTTTCAGCCTCTGGTCCTCGAAGCCGTGCCGGTCGACGCCCAGGCGCAGGACGACGCGGCGGCTCACGGCTACGAGGATGCCCGCCACCGCGCACAGCGTCGCCAGCATCCCGCTGACGAACAGGGGTTGCGTGAGCACGAGGAACAGCACGAGCGCGACCATCACGGTGGCTTCGGCGAGCAGCGTGAGGCCCGGGAGCAGGACGTTGAAGGCGAAGTACGACATGCCCCCGACCAGCAGGTTGATCTTGGTGCTCTCGTCGACCCGGCTCGCGTCCTCGTAGTCTTGCCCCATGAGCGACGCGAGCGTCTTCACGCTCAGGTGCACCTGCACGCCGAAGGCGAGGCGCGCTTCCAGCCAGGCCAGGAAGACCATGAGCAGGTTCTTGGCGAGGTAGATGGCACCGCAGGCGACCGTGATCGTCCTCAGCCCGGCCCCGCCCAGCGTGCCCAGGCCAGGCAGCGGCGCGGTCGCTGGCGCACCCTGCGTCAGGTGCAGCAACAAGGCGCCGAAGAGTGCCAGTGCGATGACTTCCAGCACCGACGCGACGACGTTGCCGATGGTGAGCACCACCGCCCCTGCGCGGTGCAGCGGCGCCAGGTGTGCCCACAAGCGGAGGTGGTTGTCGATCATGTCTAGCCGGCCCGCAAGCAGCCTTGCAGCGTGGCCACATGCGCCGCATTCCAGCGTGCCGCCATCTCGCGTGCCGCGTTGCCTGCCGCGCGGCGCTGCACCGGGTCGCGCGCGAACCGCAGCACGGCAGCGGCGAATCCGTCGCCGTCCCCGTCGTCGACGACGCTGAGCCCCGCGCGCATTGTGTCCGGAATCCCGCGTGCGCCCGTCGCGGTCGCCACGCTGGGGACGCCGGCGGCCATCGCGTCGAGCAGCTTGATGTTGATCCCGGTGCCCACGCGCATCGGGTTCAGCGCCAACGCTGCGCGCCGGAGCGCAGCCTGGGGATCGTCCAGCCAGCCCAGCTTGCGCACGTGCGGCAGGTCCGGCGCGACGCGGCAGATCGATCCGCCGAGTTCGAGCGTGAACGATGGAAGCTCACGCACGACACGCGGCAGGATGTCGGCGAGCAACCACTGCAACGCGTCCCTGTTCGCCGCGTTGTCCGAAGCCAGGAACACAGCCTTCCCGTCCTCGCCCTCCTCCACCAGCTCCCCAACCTCGAGCAGGTGGCCGACGACGGCGACGTGCGGATCCGCAGCCCGCGCGCACGCATCGGCTGCGAGCTGCTCCCGGAAGCGCTGCGCCTCTTCGTCCTGGATCGCGAGCACGACGTCCGCGCGCCGGAACCCGGCGTTCTCCGCCTGCGGCCGCAGCGACACCCAGTAGTCCGCGATCCCACGCGCGACGTAATCGCGATGCCGGTTCGCGAAGGCGTCGTGGGTGTCCAGCACGCGCCGCGCCGAGCGCGGGAACGCGTCGAACACCCAGGAGTCCAGGACGTACTCCACCAGCACGACGTCCGGCGCCAGCCGCAGCTGCCCGAGCGCGCGCAGGAAATCGGCGTCGCGGAAACGGTCGAGCGGCGAGTAGTACGCGCACTCCACGCCGATGCGGCGCAGCACGCGCTTGGCCGCCCCGGGGATCGCGCCCCGCACCCATTTGCGCAGCGCGTGGCGCTTGTCGATCCGGTGGAAATGGCCCGCGCCGAAGGCGGCCACATGGGCGGCGTCGTCGCACGCTTCGTGCGGCGAGCCGAGGACCACGAAGGTGACGTCGTGGCCCAGCCGTTGCAGCGCCAGCGCCAGTTGGCGGATGCGGCTTCGATTGCCCGCCGTCGTGGGAAACGCCGGGAAGCTGGAGACCATCACGATCTTCACGCCGTGGCCTCTTCCTCGCGGGCGGTGGCATCCATGCCCAGCTGCAGGGCGCGCACCATGGCGTCAAGCGAAAAGCGGCCTTCCATGTACGTGCGCTGGCCACTGGACGTGCGATGCCACGCGGCATCGTCGGTGAGCAGGCGAACGATGGCCTGCGCCATCGCCTCTGGATCCAGCGTCACCGCGCAGACATCCTCCAGGCGCTCCAGCCCCTGCGCGCCGATGGGCGTCGTGACCAGCGGCAGCCCGTGGTGCAAGGCTTCGATCACCTTGCCCTTCATCCCAGCCCCCATGCGCAGCGGCACGACCGCGACGCGTGCCGACCGGTACAGCGCCAGCAGTTGGTCGTCGCTCACGAAGCCCGTGACTTCGACGCCTTCGCCGGCCAGGGCCCGCACCTCATCGGCCGGACGCGAGCCGGCGAGGAGCAGCCGCACCGGCAGGTTGGTCGCTGCTCGCACGCGGGGCAGCACTTCCTTCACGAACCAGAGCGCGGCGTCGACGTTGGGCGGGCGGTCGAAGCCGGCGACGAACAGCAGGCCCTCGCGCTGCTGCGGACCTGGAATGGCGGGCACGTCGTCGAAGAAGTAGAGCGGCAGCGTGTAGGCGCGCACGCCCGGGACGGTCGCACGGACGACGTCGGTCTCGAGCGAAGACGGGTAATAGACGGCGTCCACCTGGCGCCAGAGGCCGACCTCCAGCTTCTGCATCGCCCGCGCTTCGTGGCGCGCCACCCGCGAGCCGGTCAGGTCGGCCTCGCCCTGCAGGCGCGCGTGGTGCAGGTCATGGCCGTAATAGAGGATGCGGGACCGGCTGGCGCGGCGGATGTCCGTGATGAACGCCGGCGCCACGCTGGGGCGGCTCAGGATCACGTGGTCCAGGCGGTCGCGGTTGGCGACCAGCCATTCCCGAAACCGCCCCTTGAACTCGGGTCCGGCCAGCACCTGGACCCCAGCCTGCTGCAGCTGGCCGGCATACACCGGGTTGGCGACCCCGTCCTCGGGCCAGAACTTGACGATGAAACCCATGCCCAGCAGGGCCTGCATGAGGCACCACATGGAGCGGGAGCCCGCGTCGCGATCGGGCTGCGGCACGTGGTCGTCGACGACGAGCACCATCCGGCGAGCGCGCGGGCGATCGGGCGTGCGCAGCGGGTCCCAATCCTCGTCGAGGTGGTCGGCCTGCAGCACCTCGCGCCACCGTTCGACGAACTTGGCCCGGTTGCGCACGTGCCAGGCCTTGAGGCCGGTGGTGGCGTCCTTGCCGTGCGAGATGCCTTCGTGGTGGATCACGACCGAGCGCGGCTGGTACAGCACGCGCAAGCCGGCGGCGCGCACGCGGAACGCCAGGTCCGTGTCCTCCCAATAGGCCGGCGCGAAGTGCTCGTCGAAGCCGCCCAGTTGCCGGAACAGCCCCGCGGGAATGAGCAGCGACGCGCCCGAGCAGTAGTCCACCTCGCGCACGTAGTTGAAGGCGCTGGCCGTCGGCGAGCCGAGGCGGCCGTAGTTGTCGCTGCCGCCATGCCGCCACACGATGCCGCCCGCCTCCTGCAGGCTGCCGTCGGGAAACACCAGCTTCGAGCCGGCCATGCCGCAACCGGGGTCCGCGGTGAACAACGCCAGCAGCTGGTCGAGCCAGCCGTCGGTCACTTCCGTGTCGTTGTTCAGTAGGTAGATGTAGCGGCCCCGGGCGTGTGCCGCCGCCGCGTTGCAGGAGCGCAGGAAGCCGAGGTTGGCCGGATGCAGGAGGAAGCGCAGGCCCTGGATGGCGCGCAGGCGCAGGATCTCGGTGTCGCCCGAGGCATCCTCGGCAACGATGACTTCGACCGAGGCCTGTGGCAGGTGCTCGTGGATCGAGCGGACGCAGGCCAGCGTGTGCCGCAGGTTGCCGTACGCGGGGATGATGATCGAGACGAGCGGGTCGTCGACTTCGTCGAACCGCAGCGTCGCGAGAAGTGTCGCGATGGTGGCGTCCTCCAGCGGACGCGCCGGCACGGCCAGCTTCGAGGCTTGCCCCTCGCGGCTCCACAGCTCGTAGTTGCGATCGCCGCGAAACGCCCAGCCGGCCATGGCATACACGCCCCGTGCGATGCGGGTCTTCCACGTAATCGGCAGCGGGGTGTAGACGTAGCCGACGTGCGCCGCACGGCGCAACCAGGCCCGCAAGGCTTCGGCGCCCATGGTCAGATCTCGCGTTCCCACGGCAGGCCGGACCGCCCCCGGATCGCCGCGCAGTCCACCCGGGCCTTGCCCGCCAGGACGTCGGCGGTGCTCCCGACCTGCACCGGGTTGAGCGCGCGGTAGTACTTGTAGAAGACCTGCCCGTCTTCATACACGTAGGCCTTCATTTCCGACTGCAGGTAGCTGCGCACGTAGCCGTGCGGGATGCGTAGCGGCTGGCCGTCGCCGCCAGCCGGGAAAAAGCGTGGGCACTGCGCTTCGAGCGCCCGGAACACCGCGTCGTCGCGTGCCTCGCGCGGCGTCGTCGTCACGGCCTTCGCCTCCAGCGTGCAGAGCCAGAAGCCGGCCCGGGCGCGCTGCTCGGGCGTCGCCTGGCCGAGCCGCATCGACGCCATCTGCGGCGCAGCCAGGAAGCGGCATGCGTCGCTTGAGATGAGCGCCAGGCGATACGGCGCCAGCTCGCCGTCGAGCGCCCGGGTCATTTCAGCCGTCGGCAGACTGGCTGCCGTAGCCATGCCATCCAGGACGGGAGCGAGCACCAATAGCGGGCCGGACTGCGCCCGCGCGAGAAAGTCCCGGGTGCGTTTTGCGTCCTGCGCTCTGGAGTCCGGTGGCGGCGCGTTGTACAGGCTCGCCCATCGCGACTGCGGGTGGAATTGGGGTGCCAGCAGCGAATACGTGAGGGGCGCCAGCGTGACGATGGTGGCGGGGCGGTCGCGCCATTCGCGGGGCACGTCGACCTGGAAGTACGGGGCCTCTTTCCAGGCCACCATTCCCCAGACGCGCCACGGCGTGCACTCGATGACGGCAAACGCCTGCACGGCGACCATGCCGGCGACAAGCGCCAGACGCGCGGCGCGCGTCATCGGGATCAGCTGGGCGAGGCCGACGCAGAGCGGGCCAACTGCGAGCAGCGCCACGACGAAGTAGCGGCCATTGCCCGTCGTCGCCAGCCAGGGGACGAAGGCAAGCGCCAGGGCGGCGGCCAGCAGCAGCACGGGCCGCGCTCCGGCGGCTCGCGTTGTTCCTGCGCCGGCCGCGCGCTTGCGCAGCGCGATCACCGCCAGCACGAGCAGCAGGCCGAGCGCGAACACGAACCGGAAGTCGGGCGCCATCGCCTCGACGTAGACATTCGCGTCAGGCGCGGCCATCGCCAGCGGTCGCAGCACGGCGTCGAGCCAGGAGTCCGGTTCGAAGCGCATGTCAGCCAGCCCAGCCCAGCGCGGCCCGCAGCGGCGCGAACCAGTGATGGTGGAACGGGAAGATCGGATTGCCGAAGTGGCGCCACAGCTGCCAGCCCCAGGGACCGTAAGCCAAGGCGAACGCTGCGACGGCGGCGGCGCCGCCCACGAGCACGGCCTGCGCACGCGCCAGCAGCTTGTGCGCAGCGAACCACCAGAGCGCCGGCAGCAGGACGGCCAGCGGCCCCTGGCTCAGTTTCAGCGCGACGGCGATCCCTGCGCACGCACCTGAGGCCAGCACGTAGCGACATGCAGTTCGCTGCGTCATGGCACCCGGCTGCGCTGCCGGCTGCAGGCCGAGAGCGAGCGCTGCCAGCAGCGGCGCGGCCGCGAGCACGTCGTTCATCGTGGAACCGAAGGCCGACAGCACCACCACCGACAGCAGGCCGAGCGCCATCGCGCAGGCGCGCATCGCGGCGTCGTGCACCGAGGCGCCCGGCACGCAGGTGCGCACCAGCATCCACAGCGGCCACAGCACCGCGACGTGCAGCGTGGCGAGCACGGCTGCGGCCGGAACGCCAGCCCAGCCGCCGACCGCCATCCGGTACAGCGGCCAATACAGGTAGGGCGCCTGAAAGGACTGGTAGCCGGCACCGACGAAGTCCTGGTCGAAGCGCGGGTGCTCCGCGGTCCAGCCCAGGTAGATGTGGTGGTTGAGCGCGTCCCAGCCCAGGCCCAGCTCACCCATCGACAGCGGAATGGCCAGCAGCGATGCCCACGCGATTGCGCAGAGCAGCATGCCTTCCCAGCGTGCCCACGCGGGCGCGACAGGGTGGTCCAGCCACGAGGTGCCGTTCACTCGGACGGACCCCGGCCGCTGGACACCCAGCTGAAGTGGACGGCGCCGGCGAACAGCGAGCCCGCGATGACCTGCGCGCCCAGGATCATCAAGGTGACCGCGGGAATGGCCACGCGCATGGTCTGCGTCGGATCGAGAGCGCCGAAGCCCATGGAGCCCCAGTCCCATGTGAGCCACGCGGACCCGAGCAGGCCGAGCCCCGCGAGCAGCAGGCCAGCGAGCAACCCGTGTTCGAGCTTGAGTGACGGCGACAGCCGCTGAAGCCAGCGCTGCTGGGGGACCACGCCCGACAGCACGCCGACCCATTTGGTGAGCAACGCCAGCGCGATCAGCTGCGCGCCGAGCACCGTGCCGGCGGCCATGTACAGCAGCGAGTGGATGCCCACGTGCAAGACGCCGGCGGCCTCGGACGCGAAGCCCCCGAGGCCCAGCACCGCGAGGAGCAGGCCCGGATAGAGAAACAACCAGCGCGGGCAGAACAGCAGGAGGAATCGCAGGTGGCGCCAGCCATCGCGCCAGGTCCGCAGGTGCGGCGGGCGGCCACGGCCATCGGGCCGCAAGGTGGTCGGCACTTCGGCGATGCGCAATCCGCCGAGGGCGGCCTTGGCCACCATTTCGCTGGCGAATTCCATGCCGGGTGACACCAGGCCGAGTTGCCGGACGGCGTCGCGGGCGAAGCCGCGCATGCCGCAATGGAAGTCGCCGATGCGGACGCGGAAGAACAGGCGGCCGACGAAGCTGAGGACCGGATTGCCGAGATAGCGGTGCAACGCGGGCATCGCGCCCGGCGCGATGCCGCCGCTGAACCGGTTGCCCATCACGAGGTCGGCCCCGCCGCGCAGCGCGTCGACGAAAGCCCGGAGGGCCGAGAAATCGTAGCTGGCGTCCGAGTCGCCCATGATCACGAAGCGGCCACGCGCCGCCTCGATGCCGGCCTGCAGTGCAGCACCATAGCCGCGGCGCGGCACCTGCACCACGCGCGCCCCGGCGGCGGCGGCCGCGGCCTGGGACCCGTCGCTGGAGCCGTTGTCCGCGACCAGGACTTCGCCGGCGATGCCGGCCGTCCGCAGGAACCGGTGCGCGGCGTCCACGCAGGCAACGACGGTGCGCGCCTCGTTCAGGCACGGCATCAGGACCGTCAATTCGAGCGCGGCAGGCGCTTGCGCCCCGGCTTCGGTCAGCGGCTGGTCGGCGACGAGGGCCATGGGAGGGACAAGCTTGGGACTCGGAGACAAAACGAAACGAGCGGCCGGAGCCGCTCGTTGGACTGGCCAGCCGCCGCCGCACCGCAGGACGCGGGCGGGGCAGCTGCCGTCATCAGTTGCCGCGGCAGGAGCCGGGCAGGAACTTCAGGGCGACGTCGGTGCCGTCCGTCGTGGAGCCGCAGCGCCACTTGCCGACCGTGGTGCCGGGTGTCGGGGCCGTCGTACCGTCAGCCAGGAACGGCTTCAGGGTGACCTTGCCACCTTCGGTGCCGTCTTCCTTGTTGGGGATGGCCTTGGACGTGACGGTGATCATGCCCGTGCCGTCGGTATTGACCAGCGCGACGTACTGCGACGAGCCGCCGGCGGCGGTCTGCTCGCAGCCCCAGCCGTTGGCGGCGGGCAGCGTGCTGGCCGACTGGATCACTTCCGTGATCGAGGTGCGGCAGGACGACGCGGCCAGGATGACTTCCGACATCTTCGCGCGCTTGGTGTAGTCCTGGTAAGCCGGCAGGGCGACGGCAGCCAGAATGCCGATGATCGCAACGACGATCATCAGTTCGATCAGGGTGAAACCCTTTTGCAGTTGACGCTTCATGAGGACCTCCTGTGGAAGAAGCGAGGCTTATCGTGCAATTGCTGTGCCAGCCGCTCAACCGTGGTTTCCGACCGTTTGGCGGCCCTCAACTGACACAGAATGGCTGAGCCTGACATTTTTGTAGCCCAGCTTTGTCGGACTTGTCCGACAAGCCGACCAGTGCGTCACTTGATGCAGACCGAGCGGACCTGCTTCAGGTCGGTCAGGCCCATCATGATCTTCTCCATGCCGTCCATCTTGAGGGTGCGCATGCCGCTGCCCACGGCCGAGACGAACAGCTCGGCGACCCGGGCCCGTTCCTGGATCAATTTCTTGATCTCGTCCTCGGCGACCAGCAGTTCGTGCAGGCCGACGCGGCCCTTGTAGCCGCTGTTGCCGCACTTGTCGCAGCCCTTGGCGCGGTAGAAGCGCAGGCGGCCGTTCTCGCCGTACGACTCCGTCCAGGCCTGGTACAGCAACTGCGCCTCGCCGCCGGGGTCGGCCTTCCAGGGCGCCGTGTGGCGCAGGTCCTCGGCGTATTCGGCGATGAAGCTCTTGATCTCCGGCTGCTCGGGGAAATAGGCCTCCTTGCAGTCGCACAGGCGCTTGGCCAGGCGCTGCGCCAGGATTCCCAGCAGCGCGTCCGCGAAGTTGAACGGGTCCATGCCCATGTCCAGCAGGCGGATGATGGATTCCGGCGCGGAGTTGGTGTGCAGCGTGGAGAACACCAGGTGGCCGGTGAGGGAGGCTTCCACGCCCATCGACACCGTTTCCTTGTCGCGCGACTCGCCCACCATGATGATGTCCGGGTCCGCGCGCAGGAACGCGCGCATCACGAGGGCGAAGTCGATGCCCGCCTTCTTGTTGATCTGCACCTGCCGCAGGCCCTTCTGCGTGATTTCGACCGGGTCCTCGGCGGTCCAGATCTTGGTCTCCGGCGAGTTCAGGAACTTCAGGATCGAGTGCAGCGTGGTGGTCTTGCCCGAGCCCGTCGGGCCGCAGACGTAGAACAGGCCGTAGGGCTTGCTGACGGTCTTCTCGACCCGTTCGCGGTTGTGCTGCGTCAGGCCCAGCTTGTCCAGCGGGATCGGCTCGCCGGAGGCCAGGATCCGCATCACGACGTCCTCCACGCCACCGGCCGACGGGATGGTCGCGACGCGCAGTTCGATGTCGAGCGGACCGTACTTCTTGAACTTGATCTTGCCGTCCTGCGGCTTGCGGCGCTCGGAGATGTCGAGGTCGCACATGATCTTCAGGCGCGTGACGAGCGCCTGGCGGAAGTGCGACGGCACCTCGATGTACGGCATCAGGCTGCCGTCGATGCGGAAGCGGATGCCGGTCTTGCCCTTGCCCGGCAGCGGCTCGATGTGGATGTCCGAGCAGCGCTGGTTGTAGGCGTCGATGATGACCTTGTTGACGAACTTCACCAGTTCGTTGTCCGACGCGGCGGACTCCAGCGCGGATTCGTCGCCGTCGTCGTCGATCGGCGCGTTCAGGTCGGCCAGCAGTTCGTCGATGGATTCCGACTGGTCGCCGCCATACAGTTGCGCGAGCGTCTCCTCGAACTCGGTCTGCGTCGTGACGCGGTAGGCAAACTTGGCGAAGCGCGGGAACACCTGCGGCACGATGCGCGAGCCGCGCACGGCTTCCGGGTCCATGCACATCACCACCAGGCCGTCGGGCGATTCCTCCAGCGGGATCCAGCCCTGCTCCTGCACGAACTCGCGCTTGAGCGGCCCCTGCAGCATCTCGGACTTGATGCGGCCGGCGTTGAACGGCTCGTACGGGACACCGAAGAACTTGGACAGCGACGGGCCGATCTGCGCCGGGCGGATCTGGAAATCGGCCATCAGCACGTGCTCGACCGGCTTGCCTTCCTCGCGCGCCTTCAGGATGCACTTCTGCAGCTCCTCCTGCGTCAGCACGCCGTCCTTCAGGAGGCCGTCGTATTTGGTGGCGCGGCGGCGCTGGGTCTCCAGCTCCTTCTGCATGCGCTGGCGGATGGCCGTCGCCAGCGTCTTGCAAAGCTGCGACGCGCCCTCGACCTCGAGGTCGCCGAACGGCACGTCGCTCTTGTTGTTGATCACCTGCAGCACGCCGTGCAGCACGTCGCCATCCAGGATCGGCAGCACCATGACCTGCTTGGTGCGGTAGCCCGAGCGCTTGTCGACTTCCTTCAGGAAGGTCAGCCCCGGGTGGATGCGCTTGAGCGACTCGTCGTCGTAGACGTCGGCGATGTTGACCAGCTGCTTGGAGAAGGCGACATAGCCCGCGATGCTCTGCGTGGAGATCGGGAGCTTCAGTTCCTTGGCCGTGTTCAGGCCGGTCTTGATCTTCGAGACGATCGCGGTGCGGTCCTCGCTGATCGCGTACAGGGTCAGGCGGTCGGCGTTCAGGAGCTTGCAGATCTCCTGGCTCGACTCCAGCATGATCTGGTCGATGTTCTCGGTCTCGTGGACGCGGGTCGTGACCAGCTGCAGCTGGCGGAAGAACAATGCCTCGAAGCTGACGCCGCGCTTGTCCGGCGGCAGCTGCTGGGAATCGAAGAAGGCTTGCGAGTCGCGTTCTGGTCTGAGCACGGCGCTCATGGGGTGGTCCTCCGCGGGTGCGACGCAGCGTTCACAGCTCGAACTCCTGCCCGGCGCGCAGCCAGCGGATGTCGTGCGAGACGTTGGGGCCGAAGGGCTGCGTCTGGTCGAACCGCTGGATCTCGGCCATGATCAGGTCGGTTTCCGCCGGCTTGGTGTGGGTGATGAAGATGGGGAAGGACTTGCCCTTGTCGATGCAGTCCAGCTCCTCGGCCAGCGCGTGCGGCGACAGGTGCAGGCTCTTGCGGGCCAGCTCCTTCTCCCGGTTGCTGAACGCCGTCTCGATGACGAGGGCGGCGACGTTCATCGCGTTCAGGCGGCGCCAGAACGCGGGGTTGCGTTCGGTGTCACCGGTGAAGACCCAGCAAGGCTTGCCTGCGGCGCGCGACACCGCGTAGCCCACGGCGGGCACCGTGTGCACCGCCGGTAAGACTTCGATGACCTTGCCACCGATTTCCAGCAGCTGGCCGACCTGCACTTCCTGGAACGCGATGAAGGGCTTGTCGGCGGTCGGGATGCGGCTGAAGTCCGGCCAGATCACGTTGTTGAACACGTGCTGCTTCAGCGCCGCGATGGTGCCGGCCAGAGCGTAGATGCGCACCGGGCGCGCCAGCTGCGAGGCGATGGAATCGATCATCAGCGGCAGCGCCGCGATGTGGTCCAGGTGCGAGTGCGTGAGGAACACGTGGCCGATGGCGGCCATCTCGGCGAGCGACAGGTCGCCCACGCCCGTGCCCGCGTCGACCAGGACATCGTCGTCGAGCAGGAACGACGTCGTGCGGCAGTCCCGCGCGATCGCGCCCGAGCACCCCAGCACGCGCACCTTCATGTTGCCCTCCGTGCCGGCGGGCGCGGCCGTCCGCCACCGCACGCGTGCGCGCGGGCGTTGCTGGAGGCATCCCAGGCTGGTCTCACTTGGTCTCGAAGTTGGTGGCGCCGTCCCACGCGGGGTCGAACGGCAGGAGCCGCATCGAGGCTACACGTTCGGAATACAGCTCGTAAAGGTACTTTTTGGGGTTCATGCGCTGCAGATTGAGCAGCAGCACGTCGCACTGGTCCCAGTCCTGCGAGCGGTAGGCCTTGAGGAAAGCGCCCCAGGCCTTGAGTTCGTCCTGGTGGGTTCTCTCCACGCGGTCCGCCGGCGCGAGCGGCCAGTAGATGGCGACGGCCTGTTCCTTGCCCTTGACCCGCACGCGATCGAGTTCCTGCCACGCGAAGTCCGGCGCCAGCTTGCGGGTGGACTCGCTGACGACGATGTCCACGCCGTACGCCTTGGACAGGCCTTCCAGGCGCGATCCCAGGTTCACCGAATCGCCGATCACGGTGTAGCTGCGGCGGATGTCGGAGCCCATGTCTCCGACGCACATCATCCCGGTGTTCAGGCCGATGCCCACGCCGATCTCCGGCAATCCCTTGGCGCGGTGCTCCTCGTTGATGTGGCGGACCTCGTTGGCCATCTCCAGCGCCGTCTTGGTGGCCAGGTGCGCGTGTTCGGCCGTCTCCACCGGCGCGCCCCAGAACGCCATCACGCAGTCGCCCATGTACTTGTCGATGGTGCCGCGGTTGCGCCGGATGATGTCCGTCAGGCGGTTGAACACCTCGTTGAGAAGCCCCTGCAGCTGCACCGGCTCCATCCGCTCGGACATCTTGGTGAAGCCGCGCATGTCGCAGAACATCACCGTGAGTTCCTTGTTGGCCGCCTTCATCGAATAGCTGTCCGGGTCCTTGACCATCTCGTCGACCAGCTCCGGCGGCACGTAGGTGCCGAACAGGTTGGCGAGTTCGCGCTTGGACCGGCTCTCGATGAAGTAGCCGTAGCTCATGTTCAACGCGAAGGCCGTGAACGTCATCGTGATGCTGGCGGCCAGCGGCATGACCAGGCCCGATCCGACGTACAGCCACAGGTTCAGGCCGATGAGCGTTGCGAGCACGCCGGCGCTCAACGCGATGGCCCGGGGCGCGGAGATCAGCGGCAGCAGGAACGCGAGCAGCAGCCCAGCCACCAGCAGCATGACCGCGTCGTAGCCCGCCGCGTAATCGGGGCTCGCCGGCAGGTTGCCATCGAGCATGCCGGCGACCAGGTTGGCGTGCGCCTCCACCCCGGGATAGCTCTCGCCGACGGGCGTGCTGCGCTGGTCCTGCAGGCCGGGGGCGGACGTTCCCACCAGCACGATCTTGCCTTTGAGCTCGCCGGGTTGCAGGCGCTTGTGGACCACGTCGGATGCCGAGACGTAGCGGAACGAGCCGCCGTTCGGGCCGCCGTACCCGCGGTACGGGATCAGGGTGGCGCCGCGCGCATCGATCGGCAGGCCGAGCGTCTTCTGCCCCAGCCGCAAGTTGACGCTTTCCAGGCCCTGGTAGCTGCGGCCGGCCAGCTTCTCCTTCGGCAAGCCAGGCTCCACCGACGGCCCGCCCGCAAGCACCCGGAACATGGCAAGCGACAGTGGTTCGTAGAACTGGTCGTTGTATTCCGCGAGCAGGGGGACGGCGCGGACGACGCCGTCCAGGTCGGACACGGGGTTGAAGTAGCCGGCCAGCGGCGCCGCCTTGGCGAGGGTTTCGATGTTGGCGCCGTAGCCGGTCCAGGAGAACAGGCGGACCGGACGGCCTTGGAACTGCTCGCGCCGCAGGACCGGCGCCGGCAGCACGCCGGAGGTGCGGCCATCGCGATCGCTGGTCAGGTAGTAGCCCAGGACCACGGGCCGGTTCTTCAGCGCCTTCGCGAACAGCCCGTCGTAGTCCAGGCTCGGGGCCAGCTGGTTCAAGCGATCGGTGAAGCCGACCTGGTCCTTCAGTTCCCCTTGCGAGAGCTGGCGAAGGCGAGACAGGCCGGAACTGTCGTCCGGCTCGGCGAACACCACGTCGAAGCCGAGCATCGCCACCTGCTGGCGGTCGAACAATTCGTCGGTCAGTTCGGCGAGCCGGTTGCGGCTCCACGGCCAGCGGCCGACTTCGGCCAGGCTCTTCTCGTCGAGATCGACGATGACGATGCGCTGGTCCATCGTCTTGGGCATCGTCGCCCGCAGGCGGGCGTCGTAGAGCGCCAGGTCCAGCCGCTCGAGCGCGGTGAGCGGCACCGTGCCGGTCGCATGCAGCAGGGCGAGCAGCAGCGGCAGCAGCGTGACCGCGATGCGGGTCCAGTGTCTCGCGAGCAAGCCCATGCCCGGTTCCTTCCGACTTGCCCGGGCCGGGGCGTCTTCAGCCCTGGATGAATTGCATCTGGGTGCCCGCCAGTTCCAGCAGGTCCCCGTTCTTCAGGTTCACCGGTTCGGGCCCGATCGGGGCGCCATTGATGGTGGGCTTGTTGCCGCCCTCGACGTGCGCGACGACGAAGCCGTGCGGGCGCTTGGTGATGGCCGCGACGGCCACGCCGGGCTTGCCGATGGTGGTGACGACCTTCACCAGCGGCACTTCGCGGCCGGCGGCGGCGCCGGACAGCACCTTGATCGCGCCCTTGACGGCATTGAGTTCGGGCGCGGGAGCGGCGGGCGCACCCGCGGCGGCCGGAGCCGCGGCACCCGGGGCGGGAACCGGGGGCACCATCCCCGGCTTCATGATCATCGTCTTCTCGTACGTGGCGCCGGGCGCCTCGTTGACGTACTTGATCTTGTACTTGCCGATCTCGACGGTGTCGTTGTTCTGCAACAGCTGCTTCTTGACCGCCTTGCCGTTGATGTACGTGCCGTTGGTGCTATTGAGGTCCTCCAGGTAGACCTCGTTGCCGGTCATCTGCAACACCGCGTGCTCGCCGCTGACGGCCAGGTTGTCGATGACGATGTCGTTGTACGGGCGGCGGCCCAGCGACGTGCGGTCCTTCGTCAGCTGGACTTCCTTGATCACGACGCCGTCGATCGACACGATCATTTTCGGCATGGCCCACTCCTGTTGATTTCTGTCCTCAAACCGAAAGTTCGCTGCTTATTTTCCCAGCAATCGGGAGATGAGGCCCTTTTTTTTCGCTTCGAGGTCGGCCTGCGCGAGCAGCACCGAAATGTTGTCGCGCCCTCCGTTGGCGTTGGCGGCATCGACCAGGCGACCCACCTTGTCCTCGAGCGTGCCTTCGTCCCGCAGGATGGCGGCGATGCCGTGGTCGTCGACCATGTCCGAGAGGCCGTCCGAGCACATGAGGTAGATGTCGCCCGGCTCGACGCGGTGCTCGTTGACTTCCAGCAGCACGGCGTCCTCGACGCCCAGCGCGCGCGTCACCAGGTTCTTGTTGGTCGATACGGCGGCCTGCTCCGGCGTGATCAGGCCGGCGTCCATCTGCTCCTGCAGCAGCGAGTGGTCCTTGGTGATCTGCGCCAGCTCGCCGGCGCGCAGGCGGTAGCAGCGCGAGTCTCCGATGTGGCCGAGCATCAGGCGCCCGTCCTGGAACACGCCGACCACGAGGGTCGTGCCCATGCCGGAATACTGCGGGTTGGAGTTGGCCGCGTTGAAGATGGAGCGGTTGGCGTTGTCGACGCAGATCTCCATCGCGCGTCGCACCTCGCGGGCGTTGGCCTGGCGGCCGGCCTGCGAGAGCCAGCGCCCGAGCTCCGACTTGATGAACGTGGTGGCCATCCCGCTGGCGATCTCGCCGGCGTTGTAGCCGCCCATGCCGTCGGCGAGGATCGCGAGCCGGGTCGCCTCCTCGAAGGTGACCGAGTCCTCGTTGTTCTCGCGAGCCAGGCCCGGGTCGGTGCGGATGCAGAACTCGTAATTCATGGATTGCCGGGCCTCATGCCTGGGGATCGTGCCCACCGCCCGGCTTGGTCGGATCGTCGCTCCGGCCGAACACCGCGGTCTTCTCGTACTCGCCGCCCCCGGCTCCTCCGCCCTTTGGCGGCGCATCATAGCCGTTGCCTGCCGCGGCGCCCGCCGCCATGACGAGCGTCTTTTCCGCCGTTGCCTGCGCCTGCGCGGCGGCGGCCAGCGAGAACGCCATGGTCTTGTCCGGATCGGCGGACGCGGGCGCCGGCGACACCGGCTGGCCACCGAACGCTGCCGCCGCCTCGCGCAGCGCGTGCGCGAAGGCATCGCCGTCCTGGAACCGCGCTTCCGGTTTCTTCGCCAGCGAGGTGGCGACCACGATCGCCAGTTGCTCCGTGAAGTCCTTGCGGATCAAGCGGATGTCGGGCGCTTCCTCGTTGGCGATCTTGTACATCAGCTCCGCCATCGAGTCGCCGCGGAACGGCAGCACGCCGGTGAGCATCTGGAACAGCATCACGCCGAGCGAGTACAGGTCCGAGCGGCCGTCGACCTTCTTGCCGGCGATCTGCTCGGGCGACATGAAGCTCGGGGTACCCAGCACTAGGCCGGTCTTGGTCTTGCTGGAGTCGGTGATGCGCGCGATGCCGAAGTCGGTGACCTTCACCGTGTCCGAGTCGAACTCGTACATGATGTTGGCCGGCTTGATGTCGCGGTGGACCACGTTCTGCCGGTGCGCGTAGGCCAGCGCCTCGGCGACGCGCGCCACGATCGACAGCACGCGCGGCGGCGGCAGCAGGTGGCCGTCCTTGCAGAAGTCCGCGAGGTCCTTGCCCTTGAGGAATTCCATCGCGATGTAGGCGAGGTCGTGCTCCTCGCCGGCATCGAAGATCGTGACGATGTTCTGGTGCTGCAGGCGGCCCGCCGTCTCGGCCTCGCGGAAAAAGCGCTCGCGCGCCTCGTTCAGGTCCTCGCCCTCGAACTCCTGCGACAGCGCCATCGTCTTGATGGCGACCACGCGGCCGATCTTCGGGTCCTTGCCCAGGTAGACGACGCCCATCGCGCCCTTGCCCAGTTCCTTCTCGACCTGGTAGCGGCCCAGCATCGGCTTCTCGACGGCGCCGCCATCCAGCAGCATGGTGCCGCCCGGGTGCGCGCCTCCGCCGCCGAGGATCACGGTTTCCGAGAGGTTCTTCGCCCGATTGAGCTTGGACTGCAGGTCCTTGAAGTCCTTGTTGTACGTGGCCATGTGCTCGTACACGGCCTGCGCCTTGTTGAACTGGCGCTTGCGCTCGAAGTCCAGCGCGAGGTTGTACAGGTTGTCCATGAGCGGATCGCTCATGGGGACCCGGCGGAAGCGGTCGAACGCCATGTCCAGCTGGCCCTGGCCCTGCAGCGCCAGGCCCATCATGCGGTTGGTCTCGGCCGACTCCTCGTCCGACTTCACCTTGCCGGCCTCGGTGACGAGGAAGCGCTTGGTGGTGAGCGCGGCGTGGCCGATGACGAGCAGCGCGGCGGGGAACACGAGCGGCACGTACGTCGCGGATCCGGAGAGCAGCACGAACTCGGTCGCAAGCATGACCACTAGCAAGCCCGCAGTGACTGCTGCCGCGGGTCCCGCGGAAAGCCGCGGCAGGCCCGCGACCAGGTAACCGGCGACCAACAGCACCATCGCGAGCGACGCCACGCCGGCCCACACCGGCTCGACGACGAAGTGCTCCTGCAGGATGTTGGAGGTGACGTGCGCCATCATCTCCGCCGGACTGAGCGCGGCGTAGCCGGGAACGGGGAACGTGGTGCCGAGGCCCTGGGCCGTGGAGCCGATGATGACGATCTTGTCCGCGTACTTCGTCGCCGGAATCTTCCCCGACAGCACGTCGTAGAACGAGTCGACCTGGAACGCGGGCTTGCTGTCGGTGCCGCGGTAGAACTGCGGCCGCATCTTGCCCGCTGCGTCGGTCGCGATCCTCAGCTTGCCCAATTGCACCGCTTCGCCGGGGAGCAGCCGCATGTCGCCGGGCCCAAGGTTCAGGGAGCGCGCAGCGGCGAGCAATGACAACGACGGCACCGCGTGGCCGTAGTAGTCGATGAAGACAGGGTCGGTGCGGATCGCCCCGTCGGGATCGTTCGTCTGCGCGACATGCCCCACCGCCGCCGCGGCCTTGGCGATCGGGTCGATGGGGAACTGTCCCGCGAGGGCCGGAATGAGCAAAGCGCCCTTGGTGGGAATCGAGGATTTCGCCGCCGCTGCCGGCAGGTCGGTGTCGGGGCGGCCGAGCGGCTCTCCAAGCTTGTAGGCGCCGCCGACCAGCACATTGCCTGCCTTCGCCATGCTGGCCGCGAGCTTGCCGTCGTTGTCCAAGGTCTGCTCGGCTTCGGCGAGCACTCTCGTGAGCGCTTCGTTCTGGCCCGCGGCGGCCCCGAGCGCTTCCTTGATCTTGCGGATGAACACGAGCCCGCGCTCGGTCTGCGGCTCGAGGAAGAGGGTCGTGTTGACGATCGTCTTGGCCTTGGCATCCGCGAGCTTGTCGATCAGCTCGGCATGCACGTCGCGCGGCCACGGCCAGCGGCCGATGTTGTTGATGCTGGCGTCGTCGATCGCGATGACGGCGATGCGGTCCGACGGCGTTCGCGAGTTCGAGCTGCTGGCTGCGTCGTAGAAGCGTTGCTCGAGGCCGCGGAGCGGGGTGACGGCCCACAGGATGCACACGGCGACGACGATGGCGGCGCCGATGAACCAGTCAGCGCGCCAGACCTGGCGCCGCTTTGCCGATGAAGATGTGCTCACTTCCGCCCCTCGCCCGAAGGTTTCGCGGCACCGGTGGGGACGCCGCCACGCCCGCGACCGACTCAAGGGTGCAGGGTTCCGGGCTGAACGGTAACAGACGGCTCCGGCACGAACAAGGAAGTTTGCCGCACCCCTTGTACCTTTTGTTGCAGTTTCACGGCAGCCCGGCTCGCCATGGAAAAAGGGCTGGCGGTTTGCACCGCCAGCCCTTCGCGTCGCAGGTCTTGCGCTTCAGAGCAGCGTCTTGAGCAGCTTGCCCATCTCCGACGGATTGCGGGTCACCTTGAAGCCGCACTCTTCCATGACCGCCAGCTTGGCGTCGGCCGTGTCGGCGCCGCCCGAGATCAGCGCGCCGGCGTGGCCCATGCGCTTGCCGGGGGGCGCCGTGACGCCGGCGATGAAACCGACCACCGGCTTCTGCATGTTGGCCTTGCACCAGCGCGCGGCATCCGCTTCGTCGGGGCCGCCGATCTCGCCGATCATGATCACGGCGTCGGTGTCCGGATCGTCGTTGAAGGCCTGCATCACGTCGATGTGCTTCAGGCCGTTGATCGGGTCACCGCCGATGCCGACGGCGCTGGACTGGCCCAGGCCGATCTCGGTCAGCTGCGCAACCGCCTCGTACGTCAGCGTGCCCGAGCGCGAGACCACGCCGATGCGGCCCTTGCGGTGGATGTGGCCGGGCATGATGCCGATCTTGATCTCGTCGGGCGTGATCAGGCCGGGGCAGTTGGGGCCGAGCAGCAGGGTCTTCTTGCCACCCTTGGCCTCCTTCTCCTTCATCTTGTTGCGCACCATCAGCATGTCGCGCACGGGGATGCCCTCCGTGATGCAGATCGCCAGGTCCAGGTCGGCCTCGACCGCTTCCCAGATCGCGTCAGCGGCACCCGCCGGCGGCACGTAGATCACCGAGACGGTGGCGCCGGTCTGCTGCCTGGCTTCCTTGACGGAGGCGTAGATCGGGATGTCGAAGATCTTCTCGCCGGCCTTCTTCGGGTTCACGCCGGCGACGAAGCAGTTCTTGCCATTGGCGTACTGCTGGCACTTCTCGGTGTGGAACTGCCCGGTCTTGCCCGTGATGCCCTGGGTGATGACCTTCGTGTCCTTGTTGATGTAGATCGACATGTCCGTTCCTGCTTCAAGCCTTGACCGCGGCGACGACCTTCTGGGCCGCTTCCGCCATCGTGTCCGCGCTGATGATCGGCAGGCCCGATTCGGCCAGCATCTTCTTGCCGAGTTCCTCGTTCGTGCCCTTCATGCGCACGACCAGCGGCACGTTCAGGTTGACGGCCTTGCACGCGGTGATCACACCGGTGGCGATGGTGTCGCAGCGCATGATCCCGCCGAAGATGTTCACCAGGATCGCCTTGACCTTGGGGTTCTTCAGCATGATCTTGAAGGCCTCGGTGACCTTCTCCGGCGTGGCACCGCCGCCGACGTCCAGGAAGTTCGCCGGCTCGGCGCCGAACAGCTTGATGGTGTCCATGGTCGCCATCGCCAGGCCGGCGCCGTTGACCAGGCAGCCGATGTTGCCGTCCAGCGAGATGTAGGCGAGGTCGAACTTGCTGGCCTCGATCTCGGCCGGGTCCTCTTCATCCAGGTCGCGCAGGGCGACGATGTCCGGATGGCGGAACAGCGCGTTCGGGTCGAAGTTGAACTTCGCGTCGAGGGCGATGATGTTGCCCTTGCCGTCGCGGTTGAGCGGGTTGATCTCCACCAGCGACGCGTCGGTGTCCATGTAGCACTGGTACAGCTTGCGGCAGACGTCGACGAACTGCGCCTGCGAGTCCGCCGGCATGCCGACGCCCTTGGCGAGCTCCTGGCCTTGTGCGTCAGTCAGGCCCTGCAGCGGATCGACGAACACCTTGACGATCTTGTCGGGATGGCTGTGCGCCACCTCCTCGATGTCCATGCCGCCTTCGCTCGAAGCGATGAAGGCCACCTTCTGCGTCGCACGGTCGGTGACGACGGAGAGGTAGTACTCCTTCTGGATGTCCGCGCCTTCCTCGATGTAGAGGCGCCGCACCTTCTGGCCCTCGGGGCCGGTCTGGTGCGTCTTGAGCTGCATGCCCAGGATCTGGCCCGCGAGGTCCTTGACCTGGTCGATGCTCTTGGCGACCTTGACGCCGCCGCCCTTGCCGCGGCCGCCCGCGTGGATCTGCGCCTTGACGACCCACACCGGGCCGCCCAGCTTCTGCGCGGCCTCGACCGCTTCCTGCACAGTGAAAGCCGGCACGCCGCGCGGCACGGGCACGCCGAAGCTGCGCAAGATCTCCTTGCCTTGGTACTCGTGGATCTTCATGGATGTCTCTGGAGGGGTGGGAACTGCCGCCGTCCGGCAAGCGCGGCCGCGCCGTGGCGGTCGCGAGAAACAGCGGCGAACTGTATCATGGTGCATTGCACCAACCCATCGCAATTGCTTAGCCGATCCATAGCGGATCGCAGTGCTGCACCACCATGCCCAAAGTCTTCATCGATGGCGAAGCCGGCACCACGGGCTTGCAGATCCGCGAGCGCCTGCAGGCCATGCCGCAGGTCGAACTCGTGAGCATCGCGCCGGAGCGCCGCAAGGACCCGGCCGCCAAGCGCGACCTGATGGCGGGCGTGGACCTGGTGATCCTGTGCCTCCACGACGACGCCGCGCGCGAGTCGGCCGCGATGGTGTCGGACATCCAGCGCTCGCAAGGCAAGGGGCCGCGCATCATCGACGCGTCGACGGCGCATCGCGTGGCCGAGGGCTGGGTGTTCGGCTTCGCCGAGCTGGCGTCTGGCCAGCGCGAGGCAATCGCCAAGGCGGACCGCGTGAGCAATCCCGGCTGCTACTCCACCGGGGCCATCGCGCTGCTGCGTCCCCTGGTTGATGCCGACCTGGTGCCCGCGGACTTCCCCCTCGTGTTGCCCGCGGTCAGCGGCTACACCGGGGGCGGCCGCAGCATGATCGAAGGCTTCGAGAAGGGCGAGCAGGGCCCGTTCGAGGTCTACGGCCTCGGCCTGAAGCACAAGCACCTGCCCGAGATCATGAAGTACGGCGGGCTCACGCGCCGCCCGATCTTCATCCCCTCCGTGGGCAACTTCAAGCAGGGCATGCTGGTGCAGTTGCCACTGTTCCTGGACGACCTGCCCAAGCGGCCCACGCTGGCGGACCTGCACGATGCACTGGCGCGCCACTACGCCGGCAGCGAGTGGGTGAGCGTGCAGCCGCCCCTCGAAGGTGGCCGCATCGAGGCGACCGCGCTGAACGACACCAACAAGATGGAACTGCGCGTGTTCGGCGACGACGCCCTGCGGCAGGCCATCCTGGTGGCCCGCCTGGACAACCTGGGCAAGGGCGCCAGCGGCGCCGCGGTGCAGAACCTGCGCCTGATGCTCGGGATCTGAGTCGGGTCGGGGCCGACGCGGTCACGCCGCCGGTGCGGACTCCGGAGCGGCAGGAACGCACAGTTCCACCAACGCACCGCCGGTGGGGCCCTCTCGCAGCGCCAGTGTGCCGCCGAGCTGGTGCGCTCGCGCGGCCATGTTGCGCCGACCGCGGCCGGCATCCGCCTGGCTGGCGCAGCCCACGCCGTCGTCCTCCAATTGCAGCAGCAGCCCGCCGCCATCGTTGCCGCAGAACAGGCGCAGGCGCCGCGCGCTGGCGTGCCGCAGTGCGTTCGTGAGCGCTTCCTGCACGATGCGCAGCACCTGCAGCACCTGGCCCGGCGAGGACATCCGGACGCCGTCCTGCACTTCCCAATCGAGCAGGATGCCTGCGGCGAGGAAACGCGGCTCGATCCGGTGCCGCAGGTTGCGCAATGCAACGGCCAGCGAGTCCTCGTCCGGGTCCAGCGAATCGATCACGAGCCGCAGGTCGTCCATGCACTCGCGCAGCATCGAGGCCACTTCCTGCGTCCCCGCCTTGCCACGCTCGACGGCAATGAGCGTGGTGACCAGCTGCGAGCCGACGCCATCGTGCATGTCCCGCATCACGCGCGCCCGCTCGGCCGTGAGCGTGGTGGCCCGCTCCAGCGCGCGAAGCCGCTCGTGGGTCCGCTCGAGTTCCACCGTGCGCTCGGCCACGCGCCGTTCCAGGTTCGCATTGAGCACGCGCACTTCGTCGTACGTGCGGAAGTAGTCGTCCGCCAGCGCGTAGACCAGGGCGCACAGGATCAAGGGAGCGCCATACGCCATGCGCGCAGCGGGCCCGAAAGGCAGCACCTGCGCCGTGACGGAAAGGTCGAGCAGGCCGAGCCCCAGAGTGACCACCTCGGCCGCCACGATGACCCACACGCCGGACCGCGTCCGGTTCCCGGGCTTGAGCCCGAAACGGAGCAACAGCACGATGGTCCACGCACCGAGCGCCGCGCAGGCGAGATACCAAGGGATCCGGATGACGCGGGCCGGCGCGCCGTCCAGCAACGCGATCCCGATTGCCGCGACCGCGACCGCCAGTGCCGCCCAGCGCTCGAAAGGGCGGCGGGGCGCCAGCGTGAAGGAGCGGATGAACAGCCACAGCAACACGACGACCATCCCGAGGCTGCCCAAGATGAATGCTTCCCACAGCTGGGCCGCGAACAAGGGCGAGACCGTGTAATGGAAGTTGCGCAGCGACCATGTGATGGCGAGGGCCGCGAACAGCCCATGGATCCGCTCCCCTGGGCGCCTCAGCCACAACAGCAGCACGAGCAGCCCCACGAAGATCAACGCCAGGTTGAGCGACCGGGTCAGAGTGACACGGGCGAAGTAGTCGCGCTCGTAGATGGGCTGCACCACGGCGCGCGGGCCCAGCGTGATCGGCCCCAGCCCGCCACGCAGGTTCGGCGCGACATGCAGGCGCAGGTGCAGCTCGTTGCGGCCCGGCAGCAGCAACGGTGCCGCGAGCACGTCCATTTGCGGCACGCCCAGGCTGCTGCGGGTCCCGCCGCCCACCAAGGCACCATTGAGGTAGAGCGTGTAGTTCGTGCCCACTCGCGGCAGGTACACCGCCCAGGGCTGCGCCGGCCTGCTGGCCAAAGTGAAGGTGGCGCGATACCAGCCATGGCCGTCCTGCCCCGGATTGCTGCGCGACCAGTCGTCCGGCAGGGTCCGCGGCTGCCAGACGGCACCCGTTGGCGGCAGCGGGCTGTCCGACTTGACGTAGTCGGTTGCCGCCAACTCGAGGACCTGGTCCTGCGCCTCGGGGCCGGCTGGCATCAGCAGCCCGATCGCCGCGACGGCGAGCGCAAGCAGCAGCACGACCCAGCGCGCGACGGCCGTGATGGGCGGACTCGGTGGAGGGCTGCTCCCGAGGGGAGCGACAGAGCGGGGGTCGTTCATGAACTGCCGGACGACGACGCGCCACCCTAGCCGAACCGGCGCCTCAACTCAACCGTAAGAGCCCGCACCAGCGGGAAGTTGCCACGCCCGTGTGGCGCCGCTCAGCCCCCGTCCTCATCGAACCCGCCGGCCAGCACGCGCTGGATCACGTCGCCGGTGAAGCCGCGTGCGGCCAGGAACCGCGCCTGCTTGCCCCGTTCGGCGGTGTCGCGCGGCGGTTCGCCGAAGCGGCGCTGCCACACGTCGCGCGCGCGGGCGATCTCGGTGGCGCGCAACTGCTGCATGGCGTGCGCGACCAGTTCGCCGTCGACGCCCTTGGCCTGCAGCTCCTGCCGGATGCGGCCGGCACCCAGCCGCGCGGCGCGCCGGTGCAGCACCGATTCGACCACCCGTTGCTCGCTGATGAACCCCTTGGCCTGCAGGTCGTCGAGCACCTTCGCGAGCTCGTCCGGCTGCTCCGCGTAGCGGGCCAGCTTGCGTTCGAGTTCGGTGCGCGTGTGCTCGCGGTTGCCGAGCAGGCGCAGCGCGCGGCCCTTGAGCGACAGCTGCACCACCGGCATCGCGCGGCTTACTCCTCGCCTTCGTCCCCGCCGTCCGCGGCCGGCGGCAGGGCGGCGATGCCGATCTCGGCGCGGATCTTGTTCTCGATCTCGCGCGCCAGCTGCGGGTTCTCGCGCAGGAACTCGCGCGCGTTGTCGCGGCCCTGGCCGATCTTCTCGCCGTTGTAGGCGTACCAGGCACCGGACTTGTCGAGGATGCGGTGCTGCACGCCCATGTCGATGACCTCGCCCTCGCGCGAGATGCCCTCGCCGAACAGGATGTCGAATTCCGCGGTCTTGAACGGGGGCGAGACCTTGTTCTTGACGACCTTGACCTTGGTCTCGTTGCCGATCGCTTCCTCGCCCTTCTTGATCGTGCCGGTGCGGCGGATGTCCAGGCGCACGGAGGCGTAGAACTTCAGCGCGTTGCCACCGGTGGTGGTCTCGGGGCTGCCGAACATCACGCCGATCTTCATGCGGATCTGGTTGATGAAGATGACCATGCAGTTGGTCTTCTTGATCGTGGCAGTGAGCTTGCGCAGCGCCTGCGACATCAGGCGGGCCTGCAGGCCGGGCAGCGAATCGCCCATCTCGCCTTCGATTTCCGCCTTGGGCACCAGGGCCGCGACCGAGTCGACCACGATCAGGTCGACGGCGCCCGAGCGCACCAGCGAGTCGACGATCTCCAGCGCCTGCTCGCCGGTGTCCGGCTGGCTGATCAGCAGGTCGGGCAGGTTGACGCCCAGCTTCTGCGCGTATTGCACGTCCAGCGCGTGCTCGGCGTCGACGAAGGCGCAGGTGCCGGCCAGGCGCTGCATCTCGGCGATGACCTGCAGCGTGAGGGTGGTCTTGCCCGACGATTCCGGGCCGTAGATCTCGACCACGCGGCCGCGCGGCAGGCCGCCGACGCCCAGCGCGATGTCCAGGCCGAGGGAGCCGGTGGACACCACCTGGATGTCCTCGATGGCCTCGCCTTCGCCCAGCCGCATGATCGTGCCCTTGCCGAACTGCTTCTCGATCTGGGCCAGCGCGGCCTGCAGGGCCTTGGACTTCTCGCTGTCCGCCGCCGCGATCCTGGTTCCCTTGACTTGCGCATCCATGGCAATCTCCTTGTGGATCAATGATTTAGCTCACCCGATCCAGCTGTTTCGATGCACAGGCTGGATGCATGGCCAGTACTCTAACGCGACGGCTCGCTGGCGGTAAACCGGTTTTTTGGTCAGTTTGCCTTACGATCGCGAAATGGTCCCCCAAGCAGATGACGGCTGGCGGCGTGCCCACCTCGGCCGCCTGCTGGGCCACGCCAGCCGGCGCTTCGACGACCGCGTGCTCCACCTGATGGCGCACGACGTCGAGGTGCCGCTGGCCCTGGCCAACCTGGCCGCGCGCGGGCAGGTGGGTGCGGCGCACGTGCACATCACGCGGCACCTGCCGCTGCAGGGCGCGCGCCTGACCGAACTGGCGGACAGCGCCGGGATGACCAAGCAGGCGATGGGCGACCTCGTCACGCAATGCGAGGCCTGGGGGCTCGTGTCCCGGCACCCGGACCCGCGCGACGCCCGTGCGCGCCTCGTCACCTTCACCGACACCGGTCTTGCCTGGCTGCGCGCCTTCGAATCGGCCGTGCGCCAGGCGGAAGACGAATTCCGCGCCGAGATCGGCGCCGACATCGCCACCGTCGTCGCCCTCGGCCTGGAGGCGTATGCCGGCCCGGCGGCATGATGCGTGCGGCGCGGTGCGCGACGCCGCCTAGAATTTTCAGCATGGGCCGGCGCGGCCCGCCACAGGAGACCCGGGCATGCGCATCCTCATCGCCGAAGACGACCAGGTGCTGGCGGACGGATTGCTGCGCACGCTGCGCGCCTCCGGGGCGGCGGTCGACCACGTCAGCAGCGGCACCGAGGCCGACGCCGCGCTGCTGACCAACAACGAGTTCGACCTCCTGATCCTGGACCTGGGGCTGCCGCGCATGCACGGCCTCGAGGTGCTGCGCCAGCTGCGCGCGCGCGGTTCCACGATGCCGGTCCTGATCCTCACTGCCGCCGACAGCGTCGAGGAACGCGTGCGCGGCCTGGACCTCGGCGCCGACGACTACATGGCCAAGCCCTTTTCGCTGCAGGAGCTCGAAGCCCGCGTGCGCGCGCTCACGCGCCGCGGCATGGGCGCCACCAGCAGCACCATCAAGCACGGCCCGCTGGTGTACGACCAGGCCGGCCGCGTCGCGACCATCGACGGCAAGATGGTCGAACTGTCGGCGCGCGAGCTCGGCCTGCTCGAGGTGCTGCTGCAGCGCGCCGGCCGCCTGGTCAGCAAGGACCAGCTGGTCGAGCGCCTGTGCGAGTGGGGCGAAGAGGTGAGCAACAACGCCATCGAGGTCTACATCCACCGCCTGCGCAAGAAGATCGAGAAGGGGCCGATCCGCATCGCCACCGTGCGCGGCCTCGGCTACTGCCTCGAGAAGATCCCGGGCTGACCGCGGTCGCGTGCAGGACCGGCGCCGATGAAGATCTTCCAGCGTGAGCAACGCTCGCTGTTCGGCGAGATCCTGGACTGGATGCTCACGCCGCTGCTGCTGCTGTGGCCGATCAGCCTGGCGCTGACCTGGCTGGTGGCGCAGAGCATCGCCGGCAAGCCATTCGACCGCGCGCTCGAATACAACGTGCAGGCGCTGGCGCAGATCGTCGCCGTGCAGGGCGAGCGCGTGGTGTTCAACCTGCCGCAGCCCGCACGCGAGATGCTGCGCGCCGACGACTCGGACCAGGTGTACTACCAGGTGCGCGGCGCCCGTGGCGACGTCCTGAGTGGCGAGCGCGACTTCCCGCTGCCGCCCGACGACGAGCGCGCCGCCCCCGGCGAAACCAGGCTGCGCGACGACGACATGCGCGGGCTGGACGTGCGCGTCGCGTACACCTGGGTGCGCACCGACGCGCCGGGCAATCCGCTGGTGCTGGTGCAGGTGGGCGAGACGCGCGAGAAGCGCTCCGTGCTCGCCACCGAGATCATCAAGGGCGTGATGCTGCCGCAGTTCGTCATCCTGCCGCTCGCGGTGCTGCTGGTGTGGCTGGCGCTCGTGCGCGGCATCAAGCCGCTGTCGCAGCTGGAAGAGCGCATCCGCGCGCGCAAGCCCGACGACCTGTCACCGCTGGACGACAAGGCCGTGCCGCTCGAGGTCGCGCCCCTGGTGTCGTCGGTCAACGACCTGCTGACGCGCCTGAAGGATTCGATTGCGACGCAGAAGCGATTTCTCGCCGACGCGGCCCACCAGCTGAAGACGCCGCTGGCCGGGCTGCGCATGCAGGCCGACCTCGCGCAGCGCGAAGGCGCGAACGCCGAGGAGCTGAAGCAGTCGCTCAAGCAGATCGGCCGCTCGAGCATGCGGGCCACGCACACCGTGAACCAGCTGCTGGCGCTGGCCCGCGCGGAAAGCAGCGGCAAGACGCTGCCGCGCCTGCCCTGCGACCTGGCGCAGCTCACGCGCGAAGTGGTGCAGGACCTGCTGCCACGCGCGCTCGACCGCCGCGTCGACCTGGGCTACGAAGGCGCGCTGCCCGGCGCCGCCGGCGCCGTCGTGCAGGGCAACCCGACGCTGCTCAAGGAGCTCATCCGCAACCTGGTCGACAACGCCATCAACTACACGCCGTCGACCGATGCGTCACCGGCCGTGGTCACCGCGCGCGTCTTGGCGGACCCCATCGGGCGTGTCGCCGTGTTGCAGGTGGAAGACTCCGGCCCCGGCATCCCGGAAAGCGAGCGCGAGCTGGTGTTCCAGCCGTTCTACCGCGCGCTCGACACCGGCGTCGACGGCTCCGGACTGGGGCTGCCGATCGTGCGCGAGATCGCGCGCCAGCACGAGGCGGACATCCGCATCGAGGACGTGCGGCCCGGCCAGGTGCCGCCCGGCGCGCGCGTGGTCGTGCGCTTCGCGGGCGTGCGCGTGGGGGTCGCGCCCGCCGAAGCCGCTCAGGCGGCCTGAAAGACGTTCAGCTGCAGGCGTTCGCGAGCGATCGCGCGCGCCACGGCGGGCAGGGCCGCGACTTTCTGCACGTGCGCCCACAGCGTGGGAAACCCGGTGGGGTCGATCCCGGCGAACCCACCCCAGCGCAGGAGCGTGAGCGCATAGGCGTCGATCGGGCCGAAGTGCGCGCCGGACAGGAACGGGTGGCCTTTGTCCCGCGCCCGCACCGCCATTGCCTCGATGTCGGCCAGCATGGGGCGATAGAGCTGCGCGTTGTACGCCTTCAGCTCCGCCTGCACCTCCGGCTTGTCGCTGAACTTGAACGGCATGAACACGTGCGTGAAGGTCGGGTGCACTGTGTTGTTCATCCAGGCCAGCGTCTCCAGCGCCTTCGCCCGCTCCAGCGGCGCGGTGGGCAGGAAGCCTTGCTGCGGGTACTTGCGGTCCAGGTAGTCGACGATGGCGACGATCTGCGTGATCACCGCGTCGCCGTCCACCAGCACCGGCACCTGGCCACGCGGGTTGACGGCGCGGTACTCGGGCGAGTTCTGCTCGCCCTTGTGCAGCTTGACCATCTGCGCCTCGAACGGCTCGCCGATCGTTTCCAGCAGCGTGTGCGGCACGAACGAGCAGGCGCCCGGGGCGAAGTACAGCTTCATCGTCATCGCAGATCTCCCGTCAGCGGCACGGCCGCAGTGTCTTGCCACCCAGTGCGGGGCGGACGTCGTCGACGCGGGCGCGCAGCGCGTCGTCCAGCGCCGGGAGCGTGAGCTTCCAGCCGCTGACGGGCGCCCGCTCCTGCATGACGCGCGCGGTCCGCACGCCACGGGCCGCAAGCCGTTCCAGTTGCGCGTTTGCCTCGGCCTGGGTCGGGAAGCCGCCCAGCGACAGGCCCGGCTCGAGTTCGGCATTGGCCAGCGTTTCGAAGGCCACGCCGATCTGGCGCAGTTCCGACTTCTTGCGCGCGACGTTCTCGTCGTTCGGGTACTTGCCCATGTAGACGATCCAGCGGCCCCCTTCGGCGACCGGCTCGAGGGTCCAGCTGCCGGCCGGCCACGAGGCGAGCGATTGGCGCAGCGGGCCGGCGGCCGCGTCGTCTAGCGGGCCCGCTTGCAGGCATTCGGGGCCGCGCGCCGCGGTCTCGATGCGACGGGCCTCGTCGGCGCTCAGCACGCGGATGGCTTCGGGCCGGATCTGCTGCTGCAGGCGGTGCGGCTCCGATTGCGCCGCCGGGGCCAGGCCGAACGCCTGCAGGTCGCCGCGCGCCCAGGCGAACCAGGCACCATTGGCAAGCAGCAGGAGCAGGACGAGGACGCGCAGCATGCGGATTCAGGCCGGCCGCACGCTCACTTCGGAGCTGGTCACCGCGACCGGGCCGGCGGCAGTATGCACGACCAGCGCGCCGGCCCGGTCGACGCCGGCCGCCGTGCCTTCGGTGCCGTCGGTCAGGCGCACCGCGCGGCCCGCGAGGATGTCCCGCTGGGCGAAGCGCGAGGCGAAGGGCACGAAACCCTCGTGCTCGAACAGCCGCAAGGCCTGCACCAGCAGCGGTGCCACGGCCAGCAGCGCCTGGCCGGCGTCGAGCCCCGGTGCGATGCCCTGCAGGCCCGCCGGTGGCGTCGACAGGCCGTCGCCGGCCGGCGGCGCGACGTTCAGGCCGACGCCGACGATCGCGTACCGCGCATCGAGCGGCGTGCTGGCCGTTTCGATCAGGATGCCGCCCAGCTTGCGGTCGCCGGCCAGCCAGAGGTCGTTGGGCCATTTGAGCTGGATGTCCGGGTGCAGCGCCTCCGCGATCGCAACACCCGCGGCCAGGGACAGCCCGGACCAGTCGCGCGGCCGCAGCAGCAGGCCGAGGGAGAACGTCAGCGACGCGCCCGGCCGCGACTGCCAGGGCCGGCCGGCGCGGCCGCGGCCGGCAGTCTGGTGCTCGGCCACGAGCAGCACGGGATCGAACAGGCCGTCACGCGCGCGACGCATGAGCTCGGAGTTCGTCGAATCGAGCTCCGGCAGGACCTCGACCGTGAACCCGGGCAGGGCCGGCGCGACCTGCTCCCAGACCGCTTCGGCCGGCCAGCGCATGTCAGCGGCCGCGCTTGGGCGCGAGCAAGGTGCCGCGGCAGTTCTTGGCGCCGCACCAGCAGGGGTACTCGGCCTTCAGCTTGGGCGTGTAGCGTTCGTCGATGATCAGGCCGTAGTCGTAGTTGAGTTCTTCACCGGCCTTGATGTTGCGCAGCGCCTTGATGAAGACCCGGCCCTCCTCCTCGTCCGCCTCGCAGTTCGGGTTGCACGAGTGGTTGATCCAGCGGGAGGAGTTGCCGCCGTGGAGGGCGTCGATGACGCGGTCCTCGTCGACGTGGAAATAGAAGGTGTGGTTCGGGTCGTCGGGGTTGTGGGGGTGGCGCCGCTGGGCTTCCTTCCACGTGATGATCTCGCCCACGTATTCGATGATGGTCTCGCCTTCGGCGATGTCCTGGACCGCGAAGACGCCCTTGCCGTGAATGCCCGACCTGCGCGTCTGGATTTTTCGGCCGCCGCCGACTGCTTTGTTCGCCATGAAGAACTTCTGATAAGTTGAATGCATGCACACGCGTGCGCGTACGCGCACGCGTGAAGAGCGGGATTGTAGGAACAATGAAAGGGGTGCCCCCCGGGCACCTGGAGCCAAGTGACAGGCAAGACACTGGTCATCGCCGAGAAGCCCTCCGTCGCGCAGGACATCGTCCGCGCGCTGACGCCGACGGCCGGCAAGTTCGAGAAGCACGACGAGTACTTCGAGAACGACACGTACGTGGTCACCAGCGCGGTGGGCCACCTGGTCGAGATCCAGGCGCCGGAGCAATTCGACGTCAAGCGCGGCAAGTGGAGCTTCGCCCACCTGCCGGTGATCCCGCCGTTCTTCGACCTCAAGCCGGTCGACAAGACCAAGACGCGGCTGAACGCGGTGGTCAAGCTCGCCCGGCGCAAGGACGTCACCGACCTCGTGAACGCCTGCGACGCGGGCCGCGAGGGCGAGCTGATCTTCCGGCTGATCGAGCAGTACGCGTTCGGCGACGAGGACGCGAAGGGCGCCAAGAAGCCTGCGGCGCGCAAGCCGGTGCGGCGCCTGTGGCTGCAGTCGATGACTCCGCAGGCCATCCGCGACGGCTTCGACAAGCTGCGGTCGGACAAGCAGATGGAAGGCCTGGCGAGCGCGGCCCGGTCGCGCTCGGAAGCCGACTGGCTGGTGGGCATCAACGGCACGCGCGCGATGACCGCGTTCAACTCGCGCGACGGCGGCTTCTTCCTCACGACGGTCGGCCGGGTGCAGACCCCGACCCTGGCCGTCGTCGTCGAGCGGGAGGAACAGATCCGCAAGTTCGTCAGCCGCGACTACTGGGAGGTCCACGCGACCTTCCTTGCGCAGGCCGGCGAGTACGCGGGCAAGTGGTTCGATCCCAAGTGGAAGAAGAACCCGGATGACGCCGAGCTGCGGGCCGACCGCGTCTGGACGGCCAAGGAAGCACAGGCGATCGCCGATGCGGTGCGCGGCAAGGCCGCCACGGTCACCGAGGAATCGAAGCCGACCACGCAGGCGTCGCCGATGCTGTTCGACCTCACGTCGCTGCAGCGCGAAGCCAACGGCCGCTTCGGCTATTCGGCCAAGACGACGCTGGCCCTGGCGCAATCGCTGTACGAGCGGCACAAGGCGCTGACCTATCCGCGGACGGACTCGCGGCACCTGCCGGAGGACTACGTCCCGACGGTGAAGGAGACGATGGGCATGCTCGCCGGAAGCGGCATGGGCCATCTCGCGCCGTTCGCGAAGCAGGCGCTGGACGACGGCTACGTGAAGCCGAGCAAGCGCATCTTCGACAACGCGAAGGTCTCGGACCACTTCGCCATCATCCCGACCCTGCAGGCCCCCAGCGGGCTGTCGGACGCCGAGCAACGGCTGTACGACCTGGTCGTGCGCCGGTTCCTCTCGGTGTTCTTCCCGAGCGCGGAATACCTGGTCACCACCCGCATCAGCCAGGTCGTGGGCCACAGCTTCCGCACCGACGGCAAGGTGCTGGTCAAGCCCGGCTGGCTGGCCATCTGGGGCAAGGAAGCCGACGAGGAAGGCGACGAGAACAGCAAGGTGCTGGTCGCGGTCGCGCCGGGCGAGATGGTGCGCGCCGAGAGCGTGGATCCGCGCGGCCTGAAGACCCGCCCACCCGCGCGCTATTCGGAAGCGACGCTGCTCGGTGCCATGGAAGGCGCCGGCAAGCTGGTGGAGGACGAGGAGCTGCGCGAGGCCATGCAGGAGAAGGGCCTGGGCACGCCGGCGACACGCGCGTCGATCATCGAAGGCCTGATCGCCGAGAAGTACATGCTGCGCGACGGGCGCGAGCTGATCCCCACGGCCAAGGCCTTCCAGCTGATGACGCTGCTGCGCGGCCTGGGCGTGGAGGAACTGACCAAGCCCGAGCTCACCGGCGAGTGGGAGTACAAGCTGTCGCAGATGGAGCACGGCCAGCTCTCGCGCGACGCGTTCATGCGCGAGATCGCCGAGATGACGCGGCACATCGTGCAGAAGGCCAAGGAGTACGACCGCGACACGGTCCCGGGCGACTACGCGACGCTGAAGACGCCGTGCCCGAACTGCGGCGGCGTCGTGAAGGAGAACTACCGGCGCTACACCTGCGCAGGGCGCAGCGGCAGCGGCGACGACGCCTGCGGCTTCTCGTTCACCAAGATCCCCGCGGGCCGCGCGTTCGAGCTGCACGAGGTGGAGCAGTTCCTGCGCGACAAGCGCATCGGGCCGCTGGAGGGCTTCCGGTCCAAGGCGGGCTGGCCGTTCACGGCCGAGATGGTCCTGAAGTACAGCGACGAGGACCGCAACTGGAAGCTGGAATTCGACTTCGGCGACGAAGCGGATCCGGCGGAAACCGGCGAGCTCGTCGACTTCAGCGGCCAGGAGCCGCTGGGGCCGTGCCCGAAGTGCGGCGCGCGCGTGTTCGAGTTCGGCAAGAACTACGTCTGCGAGAAGGCCGTGCCCACCGCTGCGCAGCCCACGCCCACCTGCGATTTCAAGAGCGGCCAGGTCATCCTGCAGCAGCCGGTGGAACGCGAGCAGATGCAGAAGCTGCTGGCCACCGGCAAGACCGACCTGCTGGACAAGTTCGTGTCGATGCGCACCCGTCGGCCGTTCAAGGCCTTCCTGGCCTGGGATGCGGAAGCGGGCAAGGTGAACTTCGCGTTCGAGCCCCGCGAAAGCAAGTTCCCGCCGCGCAAGACGTTCGGCAACAAGGGCGCGCCGCCCGCGAAGAAAGCGGCGGCGAAAAAGGCTGCGGCACCTGCCAAGGCGGCGGCGAAGACTGCGCCCGCCAAGAAGGCGCCAGCGGCCAAGAAGGCGCCAGCGGCCAAGAAGGCGCCGGCGGCCAAGAAGGCACGGGCGGCGGGCCCCGGTCTCACCCCCAGCCCGGCGCTGGCGGCAGTGATCGGTCCGGAACCGGTGGCCCGCACCGAGGTGATCAAGAAGCTGTGGGACTACATCAAGGCCAACGGCTTGCAGGACACCAAGGACAAGCGCGCGATCAACGCCGACGACAAGCTGCGGCCGGTGTTCGGCAAGCCCCAGGTGAGCATGTTCGAGCTGGCCAAGATCGTCGGCCAGCACCTGCAGGGGACCTGAGGCCTACCAGCCGGTGCCCGCGATCCGGGTGCCGAGCACCGCCCAGTCCCGGCAGCGACTTCAGTCGAGTGCGCGATGCATCTGCAGCTTGTCGAGGAAACGCCCGTCGACGAGCACCGCCCGCGGCTCGCGGCCGACGACCGCGAAGCCGGCCTTGCGGTACAGGGCGAGCGCGCCGGCATTGCCGTCGGTCACCGACAGCAGCAGGTCGCGCAAGCCCTCGTCGCGGGCAGCCGCGCACAGGGCCTGGAGCAGCGCCGCACCGATGCCGCGCCCGGCGTCCTCCACAGGCACGTACATGCCCACGACCCACGCCTTGTGCCGCTCCTTCGGGCGCCGCAGCCGTTCCAGCCCCACGATGCCCACCAGCGCGTCGCCATCGAACGCGCCCCAGAACGTGGTCGCCGGGTCCTGGAGGCGCGCGTGGCTGGCGGCGAGGGGCTTGCGTTCGTCGTCCTCCCAGCTGGAGGTGAAGGCCTCGGGATGCTCGCGCAAGCCGCGCAGCCGCAGCGCGCGGTAGACCACTGCATCGTCGCTGGTGAGCCGCCGGATCTGCATCGGCCGATGATCGCCGATGCCGGGGCTCAGGCGCAGGCCGGCTCGCGTGGCGCGGTGGCTTGCGGCACGGGCACGGGGTCTTCCAGCCAGTAGGTGCGCATGTGGCCGCGGCCCTGCAGTTCGACCTCGCCGCGCGGGATGAACCGGAACCCGGCCTGCACGGTTTCCGCCACGGCGTGCGTCGCGTGGATGCTTCCCGCGCGCCCGGCGGACTCGACGCGGCTGGCGATGTTCACCGTGTCGCCCCACACGTCGTAGAGGAAACGCTTGGTGCCCAACACGCCGGCAACGGCCGGGCCGACGTGCAGGCCGATTCGCATGGCCAGCTGCGTGCCGTTGCGCGCGTTGTATGCGTCCAGCGATCGGCGCAGGTCCAGCGCCAGCGCGCACAACGCATCGATCCGGTGCTCGGCCACGGCCATGTACGCGTCGCCGATGGTCTTGATCTTTTCCACGCCGTGCCGCTCCACCAGGTCGTCGAAGCCCGTGAAGATCTCGTCGAGCATCAGGACCAGCGCGTCCGGCGGCAGCCGGTTGGCGTACTGCGTGAAGCCGGCGATGTCGGCGAACAGCACCCCGAGCTGTTCGCACTTGCGCGCGCGGATTCGCCGTTCGCGCTTGAGCTCCTCGGCGACGGTACGCGGCAGCACGTTGTGCAGCAGGTCGTCGGCCCGCTCGCGTTCCGCCAGGGCGCGCTGCGTCTGCTGCCACAGGGCGACGTCCCGCGAGAAGGTCACCCGGTCCAGCCAGAGGCACAGCACCACGACGCAGAACGGATTGACGAGGGCCGCCGCGACCAGCGCGGCGTCGCCACCCTCGCGGTGCCACACGGGGATGGCCAGCGCGAGCAGCGTGGCCGCATACAGCGGCTGCCGCATGCGCACCGGCGTGCCCACGACCGCGGCGCCGAACGTGAGGCCGGCGGCGAAGATCGAATAGTCGCCGCGCCAGTGGCCGTCGACGATGCCGATCCAGGCGCACTGGCCGATGAAGAGCGTGCAGAAGGTGTACAGCGCCGCCTCGCGGCCACGGATGGCGGGCCACCAGCGGTCGAGCGCGATGACGGCGAGGCAGACGGTGAACGACGTGAGCTGCCAGGCGAGCAGCCAGCCCAGGCTGTCGGCCCCGCGCTGCACCAGCGGCCAGTCGGTCGCCAGCGACGCGGCGGGCAGCAGCAGCGCCACGCCCTTGCAGTACCGCACGCTCGCCGCCCAGCTCTTGTGAGCCAGCCAGCGGCGAAATGCCGCCTCGTCCATCGCGCCCTCCCGCCAAGGAAGGACGACCTTAGGAGCGCCGGACGTGCGGCGTCAACGCGCAGCCCCATGAGAAAACGCGCCCGGAGGCGCGTTTCTCGTCAGAGTGCAGGACCGCTTCAGCGGGCGGCGATCACGCGGCACATCTCCAGCACCTTGTTGGAGTAGCCCCACTCGTTGTCGTACCAGCTCACCAGCTTGACGAAGGTGCCGTCCAGCGCGATGCCGGCGTCGGCGTCGAAGATCGACGTGCGCGCATCGCCGCGGAAGTCGGTGGCCACCACCTTGTCCTCGGTGTAGCCCAGGATGCCCTTGAGCGCACCCTGCGACTGCGCCTTCATCTCGGCGCAGATCTCCTCGTAGGTCGCCGACTTGTTCAGCTCGCACGTCAGGTCGACGACCGACACGTCGGAGGTCGGCACGCGGAACGACATGCCGGTGAGCTTCTTGTTCAGCTCAGGGATCACGACGCCGACGGCCTTGGCGGCGCCGGTCGAGGACGGGATGATGTTTTCCAGGATGCCGCGGCCGCCGCGCCAGTCCTTGTTGCTCGGGCCGTCGACGGTCTTCTGCGTCGCCGTCGCCGCGTGCACGGTGGTCATCAGGCCGCGCTTGATGCCCCACTTGTCGTTCACCACCTTGGCCAGGGGCGCCAGGCAGTTGGTCGTGCAGGACGCGTTGGAGATGATCGCCTCGCCCTTGTACGACGCGTGGTTCACGCCGAACACGAACATCGGCGTGTCGTCCTTGGACGGCGCCGACATGATCACCTTCCTGGCACCGGCGTTGATGTGCTTCTGCGCGCCTTCCTTGGTCAGGAAGATGCCGGTGGACTCGACCACCACCTCGGCGCCGACCGCGCCCCAGGCCAGTTCGGCCGGGTCCTTGACGGCGGTCAGGCGGATTTTCTTGCCGTTGACGACCAGCGTGTTGCCGTCGACCGAGACCTCGCCCTTGAAGCGGCCGTGCACGCTGTCGTACTGCAGCATGTAGGCCAGGTAGTCGGGCTCGAGCAGGTCGTTGATGCCGACGACCTCGATGTCGTTGAAGTTCTGGACCGCGGCCCGGAACACCATGCGGCCGATGCGGCCGAAGCCGTTGATCCCGATCTTGATGGTCATTGCAAAGCTCCGAAGGATGAAAAATCGTCAGGGGTATCTTGCCGCATCGGCGCGCTTCCGTGGTCCGGCTCAGCGGTTGCGCAACCCATCCGCGGCATGCGTCGTCAGTCCCGCTGCAGCACGGCGAGCACCGTGTCCGCCACGTTCTCCGGCGTGAAGCCGAAGTGCTTGAAGAGCACGTTCGCGGGGGCGGACTCGCCGTAGCTGTCGATGCCCACCACGGCCGCGCAGCCGTACTTCCACCAGAAGTCGGTCACGCCCGCTTCCACCGCGATGCGCGGGATGCCGGCGGGCAGGACGCTGGTCTTGTAGGCGGCGCTCTGGCGGTCGAACGCCGTGGTGCTGGGCATGGACACGACGCGCACGCCGATGCCCTGCTGGGCGAGCAGCTCCTGCGCCTTGAGCGCCAGCTGCACTTCGGAGCCGGTGGCGATGATCACGGCCTGCTCGCGGCTGCGCACGCCGACCTCGGTGGCGCCGGCCAGCACGTAGCCGCCCTTGCTGATGTCCTCGAGCCCGGCCTTGGGCGCATACGGCAGGTTCTGGCGCGACAGCAGCAGCGCGGTCGGGCGCGCGACGTTCTGCAGCGCGACGGCCCAGGCGACCGCGGTCTCGGCCGTGTCGCAGGGACGCCAGACGTCCAGGTTCGGGACCAGGCGCAGGCTGGCCGCGTGCTCGACCGACTGGTGCGTCGGGCCGTCCTCGCCGAGGCCGATGGAATCGTGCGTGAACACGTGGACGACGCGCTTCTTCATCAGCGCCGCCATCCGGATCGCATTGCGGCTGTAGTCGCTGAAGGTAAGGAAGGTGCCGCCGTACGGGATGTAGCCGCCGTGCAGCGTGACGCCGTTCATGACGGCGGCCATGCCGAACTCGCGCACGCCGTAGTTGATGTGGCGGCCGACCTGCCCCTCGGCCGTGCGCACGACCTCGCCGGCGAGGTCGACGCGCAGCGGCGGCGTGCTCTTGGTGTTGGTGAGGTTCGAGCCGGTGAGGTCCGCGCTGCCGCCCAGCAGCTCGGGCATCGCGGCGGTGAACGCCTCCAGCGCGATCTGCGACGCCTTGCGGGTCGCGACCGTCTCCGCCTTGGCGTGCGCCGACACGGCGGCGTCGACGGCCAGTTGCGCGAAGTTGCGCGGCAGCTCGCCCTTCATGCGCCGCACGAATTCGGCGGCGAGCTCGGGATGCGCGCTGCGGTAGGCGTCGAACGCCTTCTCCCACGCTTGCTGCGCCGCCTTGCCGGTGCGCTTGGCGTCCCAGGCGCCGTAGATCGCCTGCGGCACCACGAACGGCTCGTGCGGCCAGCCGAGCGCTTCGCGCGTCAGCTTGACCTCCTCGATGCCGAGCGCCTCGCCGTGCGCCTTGGCGGTGTTGACGCGGTTCGGGCTGCCCTTGCCGATCTGGGTCCTGGCGACGATCAGGGTCGGGTTGTCGGCGCTGCGGCGCGCATCGGCGATCGCGCGGTCCACCGCGTCGATGTCGTGGCCGTCGATCGGGCCGATCACGTTCCAGCCGTACGCGCGGAAGCGCGCGGGGGTGTCGTCCACGAACCAGGGCGTGACCTGGCCGTCGATGGAGATGCCGTTGTCGTCGTAGACCGCGACCAGCTTGTTCAGGCGCCAGGCGCCCGCCAGCGCGCACGCCTCGTGGCTGATGCCTTCCATGAGGCAGCCGTCGCCCATGAACACGTACGTGAAGTGGTCGACGACCTGGTGCCCGGGGCGGTTGAACTCGGCGGCCAGCAGCTTCTCGGCCAGCGCCATGCCGACCGCATTGGTGATGCCCTGGCCCAGCGGGCCGGTCGTCGTCTCGACGCCGGGCGTGATCCCCACTTCGGGGTGGCCGGCCGTCTTGCTGTGCAGCTGGCGGAAGTTCTTCAGCTCCTGCAGCGGCAGGTCGTAGCCGGTCAGGTGCAGCAGCGAATACACCAGCATCGAGCCATGGCCGTTGGACAGCACGAAGCGGTCGCGGTCGAACCAGGACGGATCGGCCGGGTTGTGCTTCAGGTGCCGGCCCCACAGGGCGACCGCGATGTCGGCCATGCCCATGGGCGCGCCCGGGTGGCCGGAATTGGCCTGCTGCACGGCGTCCATCGCCAGCACGCGGATCGCATTGGCCATCTGGCGCGCATCCGCGGTGGATGCAGGGGAGGTGACGGCCTTCGGATCGGTGGTGGTGGGCATGGGGTGGGGCTGGGGGAAACCCGCGATTTTACCGGTCGGGTTGGGGCGGCCCCGGCGCCACGGACGCGCATGCGCCTTCGTCTACAGTGGGCGCATGCGAGGGCTGCACCTGACCGCCGATCTCTACAACTGCCGTTGCGATGCGCAGTGGCTCAACGACATGGGGGCGCTCGGCACGTGGGCGCGGCAAGCGTCGGAGGCGGTCGGCCTGGAAGTACGCGGCGAACTGGTCGACGGCCAGTCGGTCGCGCTGCTGCTGCCGCAGTCGCATGTCTGCGTCCACACCTGGCCCGGCGAACGCGGCGCCACCGTCGACGTGCACGTGGCCAGCGGCGAGGGCGACCTGTCGGCCAAGGCGCGCGGCCTCATGTACGCGCTGGTGAACCGCTTCGCGCCCGAGTGGACCGAGCAGCGGTCGCTGGACCGCGGCACCGAGGCGCCCTGAGCATGGCGGCACGCGCGCAGGCCATCATCCTGGCCGCCGGCCGCGGCGAGCGCATGCGGCCGCTGACGGACACCACGCCCAAGCCGCTGCTGCCGGTTCGCGGCAAGCCGCTGATCGTCTGGCACCTCGAGGCGCTTGCGCGCGCCGGGGTGCAGCGCGTGGTGGTCAACACCGCCTGGCTCGAGGAGCAGGTGCCCGCCACCCTGGGCGATGGCTCGCGCTGGGGCCTGCGCATCGACTACTCGATGGAAGGCCGCGACCACGGCGGCGCCCTCGAAACCGCCGGCGGCATCGCCAAGGCATTGCCGCTGCTGGAGGACGTGTTCTGGGTCGCCTCCGGCGACATCCACGCACCCGCCTTCACCTTCGACGCTGAAGCGAGACGCCGCTTCGCCGCGACGGACCACCTGGCCCACCTGTGGCTGGTGCCCAATCCGTCGTTCCATGCGAAGGGTGACTTCGGCATCGGCGCCGACGGGCTCGGCCGGGCCGACGGCCCCGGCCCCGACGGCCAGACCTGGACCTACGCCAACCTGGCGCTGGTGCGCGCCAGCCTGTGCAGCCACGTGCCGGTGGGGCGCAAGGAGCCGCTCGGGCCGCTGCTGTTCGACGGCATGCGGCGCCGCGCCATCAGCGTCGAACGCTGGGACGGCGAATGGCACAACATCGGCACGCCCGCCCAACTGGCCGCCCTGCGCTGAGGCGCGGCGGCGGCAATCGGAGTGACAATCCAACCATGAACACCGAGCTTCCCTACTCGCTGTACGCCGAGCGCCGCGCGCGCGTGGCCCGGGCCATCGGCCCCGACGGCATCGCCCTGGTCCCCACCGCGCCGGAGCGGCAGCGCAATCGCGACAGCGACTTCCTGTTCCGGCACGACAGCTACTTCTATTACCTGACGGGCTTCACCGAGCCGAACGCCTGGCTGGTGATCACCGGCGACGGGGCCAGCACGCTGTTCTGCGCGCCCAAGGACCTGGAACGCGAGATCTGGGACGGCTACCGCTTGGGCCCGGAGTCGGCGCCCGAGACGCTGGGCGTGCAGGCCGCCCGCTCGATCGACGAGCTCGAGGCGCAGCTGCCGAAGCTGCTCGAGAACCGCGACGCCGTCTGGTACCCGTTCGCAATCCACGAAGGCCTGGAAGCCCGCGTCGGCGGCTGGCTGAACAAGGTGCGCGCCCGCGTGCGCTATGGCGCGCTGTGCCCCGAGGACCAGAAGGACCTGTGCGCGGTGCTGGACGAGATGCGCCTGGTCAAGGACCCGCACGAGCAGGACATCATGCGGCGCGCCGCGCGCATCAGCGCCCATGCGCACATCCGCGCGATGAAGCTGTCGGCGCGCATGCTGCGCGAGGGCAAGGACGTGCGCGAGTACCACCTCGACGCCGAACTGCTGCACGAATTCCGCCTGGGCGGCTCCCAGTACCCCGCCTACAGCTCCATCGTCGCCGCCGGCGCCAATGCCTGCGTGCTGCACTACCGCGCCGCCGACACGCCCGTGCGCGCCGGCGAGCTGGTGCTGATCGATGCGGGCTGCGAGCTCGATGGCTACGCCAGCGACATCACCCGCACCTTCCCGGCCGACGGCAAGTTCACCGGCCCGCAGCGCACGCTGTACGACCTGGTGCTCGCGTCGCAGGAAGCGGCGGTCGCCGTCACGAAGGAGGGCGCCCGCTTCAACGACCCGCACGAGGCGACGGTCAAGGTGCTGGCGCAGGGCATGCTGGACGTCGGCCTGCTCGATCGCAACAAGGTCGGCACGGTGGACGACGTCATCGAGAGCCGCGCGTACTTCCAGTTCTACATGCACCGCACGGGCCACTGGCTCGGGATGGACGTGCACGACTGCGGCAGCTACGTCGAGCCCAGCCAGGTCGGCGAGGTCAGCGAGCGCAAGGACCCGCTGTCGGGCGAGATGATCAAGAACCGCCCCAGCCGCATCCTGCGCCCGGGCATGGTGCTCACCCTCGAGCCGGGCCTCTACGTGCGCCCCGCGCCCGGCGTGCCGGAGCAGTTCCACAACATCGGCATCCGCATCGAGGACGACGCGATCGTCACCGCCACCGGCTGCGAGCTGATCACGCGCGACGTGCCGGTGCGCGCCGACGAGATCGAAGCCCTGATGCGGGCCTGAGCCCCGCGGGCGGCGAGGCAGGACCGCGGTCCTACAATCGCCGCCCATTCCGCGCGGACCGCAGGCGGCGGCGCGCCCCGAGGAGACAAGCATGCCCCCCACCGAATCGGACAACGCGCCGGTCGACAAACGCGCGGAGCTGCGCCGCGCCGCCCTCGAATACCACGAGTTCCCCACGCCCGGGAAGGTCGCCATCGCGGCGACCAAGCAGTTGATCAACCAGCACGACCTCGCGCTGGCGTACTCGCCCGGCGTCGCGGCGCCCTGCGAGGAGATCGTCAAGGACCCCACCGCCGCCTTCCGCTACACCGCGCGCGGCAACCTGGTGGCCGTCATCACCAACGGCACCGCGGTGCTGGGCCTCGGCGACATCGGCGCGCTCGCTTCCAAGCCGGTGATGGAAGGCAAGGGCGTTCTCTTCAAGAAGTTCGCCGGCATCGACGTCTTCGACATCGAGATCAACGAGAAGGACCCGGACAAGCTGGTCGAGGTCATCGCCGCACTCGAGCCCACCTTCGGCGGCATCAACCTCGAGGACATCAAGGCCCCCGAGTGCTTCGCGATCGAGCGCAAGCTGCGCGAGCGGATGAAGATCCCGGTCTTCCACGACGACCAGCACGGCACCGCCATCGTCGTCGGCGCGGCCATCCTCAATGGCCTGAAGATCGCCGGCAAGGACATCCGCAACGTCAAGCTCGTGACCTCCGGCGCCGGCGCCGCCGCGCTGGCTTGCCTGGGCCTGCTGCTCAAGCTGGGCCTGCGGCGCGAGAACATCTTCGCCACCGACCTGGCCGGCGTCGTGTACGAAGGCCGCAAGGAGCTGATGGACGAGGACAAGCTGCAGTTCGCGCAGAAGACGTCCGCCCGCACGCTGGCCGAAGTGATCGAAGGCGCTGACATCTTCCTGGGCCTGTCGGCGGCCAACGTGCTCAAGCCCGGGATGGTCAAGACGATGGCCAAGTCGCCGCTGATCCTGGCGCTGGCCAACCCGAACCCGGAAATCTCGCCGGAAGACGCGAAGGCGGTGCGCCCGGACGCGATCCTCGCCACCGGCCGCACCGACTACCCGAACCAGGTCAACAACGTCCTGTGCTTCCCGTACATCTTCCGCGGCGCGCTCGACTCGGGCGCGACCACGATCACGATGGAGATGGAGATCGCGGCGGTGCACGCGATCGCGGAACTGGCGCAGGCCGAGCAGAGCGAGGTCGTCGCCGCCGCCTACGCCGGCCAGCAGCTGTCGTTCGGCGCCGACTACCTGATCCCCAAGCCGTTCGATCCGCGGCTGATGATGAAGATCGCGCCCGCCGTGGCGCAGGCGGCCGCCGACAGCGGCGTCGCGCTGCGGCCGGTCAAGGACATGGACGCCTACCGCGAGAAGCTGCAGAGCTTCGTCTACGCGTCCGGCACGACCATGAAGCCGATCTTCACGGCCGCCAAGCAAGGACCGAAGAAGCGCGTCGCGTTCTGCGAGGGCGAGGAAGAGCGCGTGCTGCGCGCGTGCCAGATCGTGGTGGACGAGGGCGTCGCGCGCCCGACGCTCATCGGGCGGCCGCAGATCATCGCGCAGCGCATCGAGAAGTTCGGCCTGCGGATGCAGCAGGGCCGCGACTACGACGTCGTCAACGTCGAGCAGGACGACCGCTACCGCGACTTCTGGCAGACCTACCACCGCATGATGGACCGCCGCGGCGTCACGGTGCAGATGGCCAAGATCGAGATGCGCCGCCGGCTCACGCTCATCGGCGCCATGCTGCTGCACAAGGGCCAGGTCGACGGGATGATCTGCGGCACCTGGGGCACCACCGAGATCCACCTCAAGTACATCGACCAGGTGATCGGCCGCCGGCCGGGGCTGGCGACCTACGCCTGCATGAACGGCCTGGTGCTGCCCAACCGCCAGGTCTTCCTGGTCGACACGCACGTCAACTACGACCCGACGGCGGCCCAGCTGGCCGAGATCACGGTCATGGCGGCCGAGGAAATGATGCGCTTCGGCATCAAGCCCAAGGTGGCGCTGCTGTCGCACTCCAACTTCGGCTCCAGCAACCAGCCCAGCGCGGTGAAGATGCGCGACACCCTTGCGCTGCTGCATGAGCAGGCGCCGTGGCTGGAGGTGGACGGCGAGATGCACGGCGACGTCGCGCTGGACGGCGCGGCGCGCGACCAGCTGATGCCCCACAGCAGCCTGTCCGGCGACGCCAACCTGCTGGTCTGCCCGAACATCGACGCGGCCAACATCTCCTACAACCTGCTCAAGACCGCCGCCGGCGGCAACATCGCCATCGGCCCGGTGCTGCTGGGCGCCGCCAAACCGGTGCATATCCTGACGGCCAGCACCACCGTCCGCCGCATCGTCAACATGGCGGCCCTGACCGTCGCCGACGCCAACGCGGCACGTTAAAGCCAAACCGGCGAGCGGGCGCTCACTTGAGCGGACCGCTGCCGGGCTGGGAAAGGCCTTTCGCCTTGCCCAAAAAATGGGCAGCCGCTTGCCTTTTGTGACTGGATCGTTCACACTTGCGGGCTGAATTTTCCGGGTTAACCCGAGCATGAAGCCCCGCTCGGAGCGACCCGGAAGGCGTCCAAGGTCACCCCCGAAGGCCCCCCTCTCCACCTGCATGCCGCGCTCGGCAGCCATCAAGTTCGCGCTCACTAGCTTCTTGTTGGCATCGGCGCTTGCCGGCTTCGCGCCGGTGCAGGCGAGGGGATCCCAGGAATACCGCGCCGCGCGCGAGCCGTCCACGATTGCCGTGGCCGACCTGCCGCGGCAAGGCCGGGCGACCTACGAACTGATCCGCCAAGGCGGTCCGTTCCCGTACGACAAGGACGGCTCGGTGTTCGGCAACCGCGAGCGACTGCTCCCGGCGGCCCCGCGCGGTTACTGGCGCGAATACACCGTGGCGACGCCAGGTTCGCGCGACCGGGGGGCCCGGCGCATCGTGTGCGGCGGCCCGCAACGGCGGCCGGACGCTTGTTTCTACACCGCTGACCACTACGCCAGTTTTCGCAAGATCGTGGAGTGACCCCAAATGAAGCGGGACATGTTTTTGACATCCATGGAAAGAGACGCGGAGATGGATCCTTCCCTTCGCACCGACATCGCCGACACGCCCCTCAAGGGTGTGCGCAGCAACATCGTGCAGTCGATCCGCGCGTTCCGCGTGCAGGACCTGCAGGACACGGCGCGCTCGCTCGGCCAGCATTTCCTCTACGCCAACCTGGCCAACGCGCAGACCAAGCAGGACGTCCTCGACCTGCTGGCCCAGCAATTCATGCTGCCCGCGCACTTCGGCAAGAACTTCGACGCGCTGTACGACTGCATGACCGACCCGGTCCACAAGTCGGGCCCGCAGCCGGGCTTCATCGTCGTGCTGGAGCAGATCCCGGCGACCCTGAAGTTCGACAAGGAAGCGCGCGAGCAGCTGCTGGACATCTTCCGCGACACGGCCGACTACTGGGCCGACCGGAAGGTGCCATTCAGGTGCTTCTATTCTTTTCTGTAGCCCGTTCTGCACAAGCCGGCCAAGCAGAACGGGCCAACGAGGCCCAAGGCACCGAAGCTCCCGCCGCCGCTCCCGCGGTGACGGAAGGCGGCGAGAAAATGCCCACCGACAAGCTGGTGGACGTCTCGCCGCTGGCGCTGCGCATGAGCAGCCCCTTCAATGCAGGTTACTGGCTCGCCGCGGCGTAAGCGCCCCGCGAGCCCACCACGAGCCCGGCTTCGGCCGGGCTTTTTCATTGCCGCGCGTCAGAGCGCCTGCGCCAGCGCGACGTACTCGGCCACCGGCACTTCCTCGGCACGCCGCTGCAGGTCGAAGCTGCCGGTGAAGCCCTGGGCTTCGAGCCAGGGACCCAGGGCGTGGCGCAGCAGCTTTCGCCGCTGGCTGAAGGCGGCCTGCACCAGTTGCGACAGCCGCGTCGAGTCGACCACCGCAGGCTGCGCATGCGGCACCATGCGCACGACCGCGCTGTCGACGCGGGGCGGCGGATCGAACGCCTCCGGCGGCACGAACAGCACGTCCTCCATCGCGTAGCGCCACTGCAGCATCACGGACAGCCGTCCGTAGTCGGATGTCGCCGGTTCCGCCACCATGCGGTCGATCACTTCCTTCTGCAGCATGAAGTGCTGGTCGCGCACCGCGTCCACCTGGCCGAGCAGGTGGAACAGGATCGGCGTCGAGATGTTGTAGGGCAGGTTGCCCACCACCCGCAGCGGCTGGCCGGCGGCCTGCGCCAGCGCGCGGAAGTCCACCTGCAGCACGTCGGCCTCGACCACCTGCAATTGCGGGTGCGCGCGCAACCGCGCGGCGAGGTCGCGATCGAGTTCGATCACCGCCAGGCGCCCAAGGCGCTCCACCAACGGCTGCGTCAGCGCCGCGAGGCCTGGCCCGATCTCGACCATCGCGTCGCCGGGTCGGGGCGCGATCGCGCGCACGATGCCGTCGATGACGGCCGGGTCGGTCAGGAAGTGCTGGCCGAAGCGCTTGCGCGGCACGTGCGCGCCGGAGTTGCGGGGCCGCTGCGGCATGGGTCGTGGCGGGCGCCGCGGCGCCCGCGGGTGGTCAGGTCGGGGGATCGCGGAATTCGACGTACGCCTTGCCGCGCGTTTCCTGCGCCCAGTGGGCGTACGCCTCGTCCAGCTTCTTCTCGCGAACGATGTTGCGGATCAGCTCGCGTTGCTCGCGTTCGGTCAGCTTGGTCTGGCGACGTTCCATGACCTGGATCAGGTGCACGCCGAAGCGCGACACGACAGGCGCCGACACTTCGCCCGGGGACAGGCCGTTCATCACGTCCTCGAACTCGGGCACGAAGTCACCGGGGTTGACCCAGCCCAGGTCGCCGCCGCGCGACGCGCTCGCGTCCTGCGAGAACTCGCGCGCCAACGCCGCGAAGTCGGCGCTGCCGCCGGCGATCCGGCGCTTGTAGTCTGCGAGCCGCTCGCGCGCCTGCGCCTCGGTCAGCTGCGGCCCGGTGCGCAGCAGGATGTGGCGCGGGTGCGTCTGCGTCACCATCAGGCTCGGCAGCCCGGCCTGCCGCCGTTCCAGCACCTTCAGCACGTGAAAGCCGGCGCCCGACTGCACGACCGGGGCGACGGCCCCAGGCTGCAGCGTGCGCACCGCGTCGACGAAGAGCGACGGGTAGCGGTCCGACGGCCGCAGCCCCATCTGGCCGCCGCTCTGCGCGGCGCCGGGCGCCTGCGAGAACTGCTTGGCCAGGCCGGTGAAGTCCTCGCCCTGGCGGGCGCGCTGTGCGATGCCTTCGGCCCGCGACTGCAGTTCGCGCACCTGCTGCTCGGAGGCGTTCTCCGGCACGACGACCAGGATGTGGCCGAGGTTCAGCTCCAGGTTCGACGGATCGTTCGCGGCGCCCTGCTGCTCGCGGATGTACTGGTCGATGTCGGCCTCGCTGACGCGCACCTTGGCCTCGACCTCGCGGCCGCGCAGGCGCTGCAGCGTCAGCTGGCTGCGCAGGTCCTCGCGGAACGACGCGGGGGACGTGCCTTCCTGCTGCATCTGCCGCCGCAGCTGCGCCACGTTCATGTCGTACTGGCGAGCGAAGTTCTGCTCGGCCTGGTCGACCTGCGCGTCGTCGATGCGGATGCCGGTCTCGGCCGCCAGCTGCAGCTGGGCCTTCTCGCTGATCAGGCGTTCCAGCACGACCCGCGCGAGCTCCGCGCGTGGCGGCATGGCCGCGCCCTGCTGCGCGAGTTGCTGCTCGAAGCGCAGCAGGCGCGTGCGCACCTCGCTGTTGGTGATCGGCTCGGCGTTGACGACAGCGACGATGTAGTCAGCCGCCCGCGGGCCGGTGTCGGCGCGGGACGGGGCCAGCTGCGGGCTGGGTCGCAGCTGCGCGGCCACCGGCAGCGCAAGGACGGCCGTCGCGCAGGCGAGCACGAGGGCGGGGACACGTTGGATCATCGGGTCGCGGTCTCTAGTCGTAGTTGCTGAACCTGCTGGGCGCCGGGAGGCCGGGATCGCGCAGGAGCTCGTAGCGGGGGATATTCTGGCGCAGCGGCTGCACCACGCTGGAGCCGAGGCGGCTGAAGCCCACGAATTCCACCTGGAACATGATGCGGGTGGTGCCGGTGGCCAGTCCGCTCTGCAGCCGCTCGAGGACCACGCGGCCGATCCAGCAGCAGGCGTCGTACTCGATGCCGACCATGGCGTCGACCAGCTTGCGGTCCTTCAGGTCGAAGTTCAGCCGGCCGACGCTGTACCAGCGGTTGGGCCCCTGGCCGCGGCCGGACCCGAGGTCCTGCCCGCGATCGCCCCACAGGTCGTTGATCGGCCACTGCCAGCCGACGTCGATCTGCTCGCTCAGCCCGCGTTGCAGGCGGTACGCGGCGCTGATCACGCGGTAGGGCGTCGGGTTGTAGCGGCCACCGATGGTCGAGCGCTCCGACCGCCCCGTCTTCGGGTTGTATTGGACGGTGGTGTCCAGCGCCCATTGCGGCGTCCAGTTCAACGTGGCGCCGAACAGCAGGTCGGACAGCCGCTCGCTGATCGGCGCCTGGCCGGGCAGCGTCACGCGCTGGTCCTTGAACCGCAGGCGCTGCGCGACGCCGAAGCGCGCCGCCTCGGCCCCGGTGTCGGGGTCGATCAGGCGGCTGGTGGCGCCCAGCGTGAGCAGGTTGTTGTCGGAGATCCGGTCGTTGCCGCCGAACTGGTTCTCGAGGAACACGGTGGCGAAGTTGAAGTCATTGAAGCCCGAGTCGTAATTGGGCAGCAGCGACTGGTCGCGAAACGGCGTGTAGACGTAGAAGGCGCGCGGCTCCAGGGTCTGCGTGAAGCTGCGGCCGAAGTAGCTCGCGGGCCGCTCGAACACCAGGCCGCTGTCGACGCTGAAGATCGGCAGCGTGCGCGCCGCGGCTTCGGTCCCGTTGGCCAGCGGCGCGTCGAAGCTGTAGCGCGTCGAATGCAATTGCACCCGCGGCGTGACGAACCAGCCGGGCGCCTGCCAGGGCCGCTCGATCGAGCCGAGCACGTACGAGCGCTGCGCATTGGGCTGCAGCGTGAGCCGGCGATCGGCATGGAAGCGCGTGGTGTCGCCTTCGACGAAACCCACCAGGCCCAGCGGCAGGTCGCTGCGGGTGTAGCGGGCGTTCAGCTGCGGCAGGCGGTCGTACGGCGGCCTGATCGGGGCGAGCGGGTCCTGCAACGTCTGCCACTTCAGCGTGCGCAGGGACGTGGCGACTTCCCCGCCGGGGCTGGTCCACGAGAGCTGGCCGTCGTTGGCGAGCAGCCGCTGCGTCAGCGAGCCGGTGCCGCGGCTGAAATCGCGCCAGTAGTTGTCGTCGCTGACGCGGTTCAGGTCGAGCGCCATCCCGACGGGCGAGGGCAGGCCCAGCCCCAGCGTGCCGGAGTGCTGCCAGGAGTAGCCCCACCGGTTGTCCTGCCGCAGCCGGTCGTCCGGCATGAAATCGGCACGCAGCTGCCCGCGGTAGCTGGGTTCCAGGTACCGGAATTCGCCCGCGACGTCGATGCCGCGCTTGGTCATCAGCGTCGGGTACAGCGTGAGGTCGCGGTTCGGCGCGATGTTCCAGTAGTACGGCTGGCGGTAGTCGAAGCCGTTGACGCTGTCCAGGCTGATGGTCGGCGGCAGGAAGCCGCTCTTGCGCTTGTCGCTGAGCGGGAAGCTCAGTTGCGGCACCGGTAGCACCGGCACGCCGAAGAAGGTGAGCAGCGCGCCATTGGCGACGCCCACGTCCTCTTCCTGGTCGATGCGGATGCCGTTGGCACGCAGCACCCAGTCGGGCGCCCAGCCCGGATAGTCGGCGCGCTGGCAGGTCGTGTAGCTGACGTCGCGGATGATGGCCCGCTTGTCGTCGATGAAGTCCACGCGCGACGCGTTGCCGTAGGCGTTGTTCTTCAGGAACCGGTAGCTCGGCTGGCTGAAGAAGCCTTCGAACGAGTCGATCTTCAGCTCCAGCAGCGGGCCTTCGTAGACGTTGCCGGCGCGGTTGATGCGCACGTTGCCGCGCGCCTTGGCCAGGTCGTCCGGCTGGTAGTACTCCATCCGGTCCGCGCGGATGACGGTGTCGGCGCGCCGCAGTTCCGCATGGCCTTCGATCGTCGTGTCGAGGTTGGTGCGGCCCGAGATGCGGTCGCCGTAGACGAAGGTGGGCAGCTCCTTGCGGACCACGGACGGGATGTCCTCACGCAACAGCGGGCTGGTGCGCAGGCCGATTGGCGCGCTGGCGGCGGCCGGCGCGGCGGCATTCACCTGCGCCGCCGATGGCGCGGCCTGCAGCGCGGCGATGGCCGCCAGCGCCAAGGGAGTCAACTCGAAGCGTCTGCGCAAGATCCGGTGGGTTCAGGCTCGATGGGTCGGGTCCTTGGCATCGACCCGAGGTCGGCCGCAGGCGCGTTTGTAGAATCGATTATCCATGAGCGACTCTGCGTTTTCCCCGGCGCCTGCCGCCGGCGACCGGCCCGTCGTGGCCTGGTCCGATCCCGAGCGCGAGCGCGCCTTCCACCGTTGGCTGCACGACGTGGCCGGCCCGCACGGCCTCGATCCCGCCACCGTCCGGCCCGCCTCGGCCGACGCCAGCTTCCGCCGCTACCTGCGTGTCGACGGCGCGCAGGGCAGCCGCATCGTGATGGACGCGCCGCCCGACAAGGAGGACTGCCGTCCCTTCGTCCAGGTCGCCGCCTTGATGCGCGACGCCGGCCTGCACGTGCCGCGCGTGCTCGCCTGGGATGAGCCGCAGGGCTTCATGCTGCTGGACGACCTCGGGCGGCAGACCATGATCGAGGTGGTCGACGCCGAGCGGCCGCACGCCAACCAGGCGCTGTACATGCGTGCGGTGGACGCCCTCGTGGCGTGGCAATTCGCCTCCAGGCCGGGGGTGCTGCCGCCCTACGACGAGGCCTTGCTGCGGCGCGAACTGGCTCTGTTTCCCGACTGGTACCTTGCGCGCCACCGCGGCGTTGCGGTCGAAGGCAAGCTGCGCGAGACGCTCGAGCAGCAGTTCGGCCTGATCGTGGCGCGCAACCTGGCGTCGCCGGCGGTGTACGTGCACCGCGACTTCATGCCGCGCAACCTGATGCTGCCGCTGGACGCCGGCGAGCAGCGCCTGGGCGTGCTCGATTTCCAGGACGCGGTGCACGGCCCGATCACGTACGACATCGCCAGCCTGATGCGCGACGCGTTCCTCAGCTGGGACGAGGAGTTCGTCCTCGACATCACCGTGCGCTACTGGGAGAAGGCCAGCAAGGCCGGGCTGCCGGTCGACCCGGACTTCGGCGAGTTCTACCGCGGCGTCGAGTGGATGGGCCTGCAGCGCCATTTGAAGGTCGCCGGCATCTTCGCGCGATTGACGCTGCGCGACGGCAAGCCCAAGTACCTCGCCGACGCGCCGCGCTTCATCGCCTACATCCGCGCCACCGCGGGCCGCTACCGCGAGCTCGGGCCGCTGCTGCAGCTGGTCGACCAGGTCGAAGGCACCGAGCTGGTCAGCGCCTTCACCATCGGCCGCGGCTGACCGCATGCCGGCCCGCCTGCATTGCCCGGGGCCGCTGCGCGAGGGGCAGGTGCTGGCGCTGCCGACGGGACCGGCGCGCCACGTGCAGGTGCTGCGGCTGCAGCCGGGCGACGAAGTCACGCTGTTCGACGGCAACGGGGGCGAGTGGTCCGCGCACGTCGTGAAGATGGGCCGGTCGGACGTCGACGTGCGCGTGCAAGCGCATGAACCGGTCGAGCGCGAGCCCGCGCGTGCCGTCCACCTGGCTCTCGGCATTCCCGCGAACGACCGCATGGACTGGCTGGTCGAGAAGGCCGCCGAACTGGGCGTGGCGAGCATCCAGCCGCTCGTGACCGAGCGGGCGGTCGTGCGGCTGGCGGCCGATCGCGCCGCGCGGCGCCGCGAGCATTGGCAGGGCGTCGCGATCGCCGCCTGCGAGCAATGCGGTGGCAACCGCGTGCCAGTCGTGCATGCGCCCGTGGCGCTCACCCAGTGGCAGCCGCCGACGGACGTCGTGCGCCTGGTGCTTTCGCTCGCCCGCGAGGGCGTGCCACTGCTGCAGGCAGCCACGGGAGATGCCCCGGTGCTGCTGCTGTCCGGCGCCGAGGGCGGCTTGACGGCGCAGGAAGAAGCGGCCGCGCGGCAAGCGGGCTTCGCCCCGGTGACGCTCGGCCCGCGCGTGCTGCGCGCCGAAACCGCACCGCTGGCCGCGCTCGCGGCCCTGACGCTGGCCGGGGCGGCGCGATGAACCGGCAGCTCGTCCTGCTTGCCGTGTGCCAGGGCCTGTTCCTCACCAACAACGTCACCTTCATCGCCATCAACGGCCTGGTCGGCCTCGCGCTGGCGCCGTCCGGCTGGATGGCGACCTTGCCGGTGATGGGCTATGTCGTCGGCGGCGCCCTGTCGACGACCATCGTCGCGCGTACGCAGCGCCGCTGGGGCCGCCAGCTCTCGTTCCAGGCCGGATTGCTCGTCGCCCTGCTGGCAGCGCTGCTGTGCGCGTACGCGGCGGTGACCCGCAACTTCTGGCTGCTGTGCGCGGCCACCGTCCTGGCCGGCTACTACAGCGCGAACGCCGCGCTGTACCGCTTCGCGGCGGCGGAACTCGCGCCGGCCGCGGCGCGCGAGAAGGCCGTGTCCCTCGTGATGGCCGGTGGCCTGATCGGCGCCGTCGCCGGGCCGAACCTCGCGGCCCGCACGCGCGACCTGCTGCCCACGCCGTTCGCCGCCGCCTACCTGGCGCTCGCCGGCGTTGCGGCCCTCGCGATGCTGCTGATGGCCGTCGTGCGGTTCCCGCCGCCACCCGCCCGCACCAGCGGCGGCGAAGGCCGGCCGCTCGCCGAGATCATGCGGCAGCCCGTCTTCATCGTCGCGGCCGCTTCCGGCGCGCTCAGCTACGGGGTGATGAACCTGCTGATGGCCGCGACGCCGATCGCAATGCAGCAGTGCGGCCTGCCGTTCGGCGACGCCGCCGTCGTCCTCCAATGGCACGTGGTGGGCATGTTCGCGCCCGGTTTCTTCACCGGCCACCTGATCAAGCGCTGGGGCGCGCTGCCAATCATGGCGGCGGGCATCGTCCTGACGCTGGCATGCATCGCCATCGCGCTGTCCGGCGTCGAGTTGCACCAGTTCGTGGCCGCCTTGCTGCTGCTGGGGGTCGGCTGGAACTTCCTGTTCACCGGCAGCACGACCCTGTCGCTCGCCACCTACCGGCCCGAGGAGCGCGACAAGGCGCAGGGCGCGCTCAACTTTCTCGTGATGGCGACGCTGGCGGTCACCTCGCTGGCCAGCGGCGTGCTGGTGACGACGCAGGGCTGGACCTTGCTGAACTGGGGCTCCCTGCTGCCGGTGACGCTGGTCACCCTCGCGCTGCTGTGGCTGGCGCGCCGGCCCCCGGTCGCCGCCGCGGCCTAGAAGCGCGCGTCGAGCCAGTTGCGCAGCGCGTCGAACACCGGCTGCGCATCCAGCTCGTTGAAGATCTCGTGGTACAGCGGCTCGAAGCAGCGCGCGCTGACCACGCCGGGCGGCGCCAACTCCGCGAACCGCCGGCTGCCAGCGGGATCCACCAGCTGGTCCTGCCCGGCGTACAGCAGCAAGGTAGGCACGCGCCACCTCGGCGCCTGCTCGACGACACTCGATCCCTCGCCGGTGAGGAACGCGGCGAGCCGGGCGCTGATGCGATCGTGCACGCGTGGATCGTCGCGGTAGGCCTGCACGACGGCCGGGTCGTGCGAAAGGTACTGCGTGTCGAGGCCGTTGCCCACGCGCAGGTTGGGCAACACGCGCGGCAGCGTGCGCAGCAACAGCTTCTGCACGCCCTGCACCCGCGTGCCGAGCGCAGGCGAGGACAGCACCAGGCCATCGAGCTGGCCCGGGTTGTCCAGCGCGAACAGCGCCGCCACCAGCCCGCCCATGCTGTGCCCCAGCACGATGATGGGAACGCCCGGCTGCCGCTGGCGCGCGTTGGCCACCAGGTCGGCCAGGTCGTCGACCAGCCGCGTGCGCGTCGTGAGTCCGCCGCGCGGTCCGCCGGACTCGCCGTGGCCGTACTGGTCGTAGCCGCGCACGGCATAGCCCCATGCATTGAGCCGCTCGGCCACCTGGTCGTAGCGGCCGGCGTGCTCCCCCAGGCCATGCACCAGCAGGACAAGCCCGCGCGGCTGCGTGCGGTCGGGCAACGGCCAGTCCTGGACGGCGAGGTTCTCGCCGTCACTGGCGGTGTAGGTGGACAGGGTCGACGCGGACGCCTCGTGCATGGCACCGGCATCTTCGCGAATCGCGCCGCGGCGCGATTCGTCCGGAGGTCGGAGGTGCGCGGTCAGGGCATGCGCGCCATGACTTCGGCGACGGCTGCGGTCAGGCGCTTGGCGTAGGGCACGTGCAGGAACTCGTTCGGCCCGTGCGCGTTGCTGCGCGGCCCCAGCACGCCGCAGACCATCATCTGCGAGGTCGGGAAGCCCCGGCTGAGCATGTTCATCAGCGGGATCGTGCCGCCCTGGCCGATGTAGCCGCAGGGCGCGCCGAAGTGCGCCATCGACGCGGCGTTGAGCGCTTGCTCGAACCAAGGCGCAGTGCTTGGAGCGTTCCAACCGGTGGCCGAATGGTCGCCTTCGAACGTCACCACGGCCTGGTAGGGCGCGTTGTCCTCGAGCAGCGCCTTCAGCTGCTGCACGGCCTGCGCCGCGTCGACCAGCGGCGGCAGGCGCAGCGACAGCTTGAACGCCGTGTACGGGCGCAGCACGTTGCCTGCATCCTGCAGCGCCGGGAAGCCTTCGGCGCCCGTCACGGACAGCGTCGGCGTCCAGGTGCGGTTCAGCAGCGCCTGCACCGGGTCGGTGGTGGTGGGCAGCGCGGTCTGCACCGAGCCGCCGCAGTCGGCATGCGCCCACGGGAAGCGTTTGTAGACCTCGTCGCCGAGGATGGCGGCCGTGGCCTTGGCTTGCTCGAGGCGGTCCTTCGGCACTTCGCAATGGAAGCTGGCGGGCAGCAGCCGCCCGTTGGCGCTGTCCTCCAGGCGATCGAGCACCTGCCGCATGATGCGGAAGCTCGAGGGCACCAGGCCCGACGCGTCGCCCGAGTGCACGCCTTCCGTGAGGATCTGCACCTTCAGCACGCCCGACGCCATGCCGCGCAGCGACGTCGTCAGCCACAGCTGGTCGTAGTTGCCGGCGCCCGAATCCAGGCAGATCACCAGGCCGACGTCGCCCAGTCGCGGGCGCAGCGCGTCGACGTAGGGCAGCAGGTCGTACGAGCCGGATTCCTCGCAGGTTTCGATCAGGCCCACGATGCGCGGGTGCGGCACCTTCTGCGCCTTGAGCGCCTGCACGGCGGCGATGCTGGCGTAGACCGCGTAGCCGTCGTCGGCCGCGCCACGGCCATACAGCTTGCCGTCCTCGTACTTGGGCGTCCACGGGCCGAGGTCGTTGCGCCAGCCGCTGAACTCGGGCTGTTTGTCCAGGTGGCCGTACATCAGCACGGTCTGCTTCGCGTCGGGCTTGGTCGCCGCCACCTCGAAGAACAGCACCGGCGTGCGGCCCTCGAGCCGGACGACCTCGAGCTTCAGGCCTTCGACCTTCTGCGCCTCGACCCACCCGGCCGCGTTGCGCAGCACGGTGTCGATGTGGCCGTGCCGGGCCCAGTCCTTGTCGAAGCCGGGCGACTTGGCGGGGATGGCGACGTAGTCGGTGAGCTGGCGCAGGATGTCGCCGTCCCACTGGGTGCTGACGTGCGAGAGCGCCTGCGCGGCGTCGAGCACGGAAGCGGGCAGTTCACGGTGCAGGGGAGCGTTCATGGGTCGGATGCGGTGCGGGAAGTCCGCTACTCTACGCCCCCGCCGAGGCCGGCCCAGGGAGCATGGACATGAGCACAGCAGCAGGATCGATCCGCGTCGGCGTCGGTGGCTGGACCTTCGAGCCGTGGCGCCAGACCTTCTACCCGCAGGGCCTGTCGCACAGCCGCGAGCTGCACCACATGAGCCGGCAGGTGACGGCGGTGGAAGTCAACGGCACCTTCTACAGCACCTTCGGCCCCTCGACCTTTGCGAAGTGGCGCGACGAAACGCCCGACGGCTTCCGGTTTGCGCTGAAGGCGCACCGCTCCACCACCAACCGCCGCGAACTCGGCACGGCCGGCGAGGCGATCGAGCGCTTCCTCGGCTCCGGCGTCGTCGAACTGCGCGACAAGCTCGGCCCGATCCTGTGGCAGTTCATGCCGACCAAGAAGTTCGACGCCATCGACTTCGAGGCGTTCGTGCGGCTGCTGCCGCGCGAACTCGAAGGCCGGCCGCTGCAGCATGTGCTGGACCTGCGCCATCCGACGTTCGAGGTGCCCGAGGCGCTCGCCATCACGCGCCGGCACGGCTGCGTGGTCGTGCACACCGACTCGCCCAAGTACCCGAACATCGTGGACGAGCAGGGGCCGTTCGCCTACCTGCGCCTGATGCGCAGCGAGCCCGAGCGTGCGACCGGCTACCCGCCCGAAGCGCTCGATGACTGGGCGACCGGCGCACGCGCGTGGACCGCGCGCGGCCGCGACGCCTGGGTGTTTTTCATCAACGGGGCGAAGGAACGCGCGCCGGGCGCCGCGGTCGAATTCCTGCGGCGGTGCGCACTGGCTCGGCAGGAGTAGGAGCCGGATGACAGCGTGTTCCGCCGCCAGCGGGCAAGCCCGGCGTTGGGTCCGGGGCCCAATGTCGGCAGTCACAAAGAACACGCTTCGGGAGTCCTGCGATGAGCCTTTCCTTCGACACGGTGCCGGCCGATCGTGGCCGGATCGACATGAGCAATCCGCGCGAGGTCAGCTGGTGGACCAAACGGTTCGCCTGCAACGAGACCCAACTGCGGGACGCCGTGGAGCAGGTGGGGCCCAACGCCGCGCAGGTCGAGCAGCTGCTCGACGGCCAGGAGTACATCCTCACCGTGTGACGCCGGGCGCGGGCCAGCGCACGCGCCCTTGGCCGCCGGCGTCCAGGTGCGTTCGCAACGCAGCCATGGCCGAAGCCGGCCCGGCCAGGTGCAGGTGCGCTTGCGTGCCGCCGTGGTCGGCGTCCAGCAGCGTGACGCCATGCGTCTTCACCAGCCGGCGCGCCCACGGCTCGAGTGCGAGCGGCAGTTCGCACGTCGCCTGCACGGCGACTTCCAACTCGACTTTCTCCGCGCCCAGCAGCGCCTGCGCGACCGCATCCGTGTAAGCGCGCACCAGCCCGCCCGCTCCGAGCTTCACGCCGCCGAAGTAGCGCACGACCGTCGCCAGCACGCCGTCGAGCTGCTGGCGGCGCAGCACCTCCAGCATGGGGCGCCCGGCCGTGCCGCCCGGCTCGCCGTCGTCGTTGGCCGCGGACTGGCCGCCGGCCATCAACGCCCAGCACACGTGCGCGGCACCGGAATGCAGAGCCCGCAACTCTTCGACGCGCACCAACGCCCCCGGCCGGCCCGCAATGGGCTCGACGCAGCCGAGGAAGCGGCTTTTGCGGATCGTGAGGTCGCTGTGGACGGCCGTGCGCAGCGTCAGCATGCGCGCGCTCAGCGCGAGCGCTCGCGCCAGCGGCGCAGCCAGCCCAGGCCTTCGCTGGTGCCGCCAGGCGTGGCGCCACGCGCGGGGCGGTATTCGCATCCGACCCAACCGTCCCAGCCCACCTGCGCCGACAGCTCGTCGATGACCTCGAAGAGATAGTCGTAGTTCATCTCGCCGACGTCGGGCTCGTGCCGCTGCGGCACGCCGGCGATCTGGAAGTGGCCGACGCGTCCCGTGGGCAGGTACTGGCGGATCTTCATCGCCACGTCGCCTTCGACGATCTGGCAGTGGTACAGGTCCATCTGCACCTGCACGTTGGCCGCGCCGATCTCTGCCACCAGCGCGTGTGCGTCGTCCTGGCGGTTGAGGAAAAAGCCGGGGATGTCGCGCAGGTTGATCGGTTCGATCAGCAGCTTGACGCCACTGCGCTGCGCCTCCGCAGCGGCCCAGCGCAGGTTCGCGACGTAGGTGGGGCGCAGCTGGTCACGCGACGCGCCGGCGGGCACCAGGCCGGCCATCATGTGGATGCGCGTGCAGCCCAGAGCGTCGGCATAGCGCAGCGCCTCCACGACGCCGGCGCGGAACTCCTGTTCGCGGCCGGGCAGGCACGTGAGGCCGCGTTCGCCCTGCTCCCATCGGCCGGGCGGGCCGTTGAAGAGGACCTGCTGCAGCCCGTTGGCGCGCAGCCTCGCCGCCAGCTCGGCCGCGGGGTGCTCGTACGGGAACAGGTATTCCACGGCGTCGAAGCCGTCGGCCGCGGCCGCCTCGAACCGCTCGAGGAACGGGCGCTCCGGGTAGAGCATCGACAGGTTGGCGGCGAAGCGCGGCATGGCGTCAGCGCACGGGCAGCTTGATGGCTTGCGGGTTCTCGCGCACGTACTCGCGGATCACCTCGTCGAAGCTCTCGTTGGCGTGCAGGCCCAGCGCGTTGGCGCGCGCGGACTTCACGTGCCCGGGCCAGGTGCTCACCAGCTTCATGATGTCGGGATCGACCTGCCAGTCGAGCAGGCCGGTGGCCTCGGGGCCGGCGACGCGCTCCAGTGCCTGCGCCATCTCGCGCACGGTGCAGCGCAGCGCCGGCAGGTTCAGGCCCGTGAGCGGGCCCCACTCGGCATCGGTGGCTTCGGCGCAGCGGATCAGCGACGCGATCGTGCGCGACGGCGACAGGATCGGGTGTTCGGTCTCCGGCGGCACGGGCACTTGCGCGCGCACGCCGGCGAGCGGCTCGCGGATCATTCCCGAGAAGAAGCTGGAGGCGGCGCCATTCGGCCGCCCGGGCCGCACGCTGACCGTCATCAGCCGCACGGTGCGCGCGCGGATGAACCCCTTGCGCCCGTAGTCGGCCATCATGGCTTCGCCGATCGCCTTCTGCGAGCCGTAGCTCGATTGCGGCGTCGGCAGCGTGTCGTCCTCGATCGGGTCGGGCATCGCGAAGCCGGGGCGCTTGCCGAACACGGCGACGGAACTGGAGAACACGACGGTCGGCTTGGTGCCGAGCGCGCGGCAGGCCTCCAGCAGCGCGTGCGTGGCCGCGAAGTTGCTGCGCATGCCCAGGTCGAAGTCGGCTTCGCACTCACCACTGACGGCGGCGGCCAGGTGGAACACGACCGTCGTGCCCGCCGCCGGCACCTGCCTGCTCGCCAGCAGGTCGTTCAAGTCGCCGACGACCGCGGTGACACGCGGGTCGTTCTTCAGGTCATCGGGCGGCGCCACGCGATCCGTGAGCGTGAGCTTTTCGATGCGCTGGGCCGGGGCGCCGGCCACAGCCAGCGAGCCTTGTTGCAGGAGGGCGCGGGCGAGCCGCGCGCCCAGGAAGCCGCCGCCGCCGGTGATCAGGATGTTCATGCGGGCAGCATAGCGTCAGCCCAGCCCGGCGGCCCGTAGCAGCAACCCTGCCACCGCGCAGCCTGCGATCACCGGGATGACGCCGACCTTGAAGCGCAGCAAGGCGACCGACGCCGCGGCGACGATCAGCAGCGCGGGCACGTCGACCGGCCCGCCGGCGACCGGCTGCGCGACGTGCGCCAGGAAGAACAGCGCCAGCGTGGCGATCACGCCGACCACCGCCGCGGTGACACCCGTCAGCGGCGCCGTGAATCGCAACTGGCCATGCGTCGATTCCACCAGCGGGCCGCCGGCCAGGATCAAGACGAACGAGGGCAGGAAGGTGAACCAGGTCACCACGCAGGCCGCCAGGGCCCCGCCGGCGAAGAGCTGCGACGGGCCGAGCACCTCGCGCGTCCAGCCACCCATGAAGCCAACGAAGGCCACCACCATGATGAGTGGCCCTGGCGTCGTCTCCCCCAAGGCGAGGCCATCCATCATCTGGGCGCCGGTGAGCCAGTGGAAGTTCTCCACCGCGCCTTGGTACACGTACGGCAGCACCGCATACGCGCCGCCGAACCCGAGCAGCGCGGCCTTGGTGAAGAACCAGCCCATCTGCGCGAGCGTGCCGTCGCGGCCGTGCAGCGCCACCAGCGCGGCCATCGGCGCGATCCACAGCGCGGCGCCTGCCCCCGCCACGGCCGCAAGGCGCGAACGGCTGAACAAAGCGTGTCCAGGCGTCGGCGTGTCGTCGTCGATCACCGCCGGCGGATGCGGCGCCGAGGTGGCTGCGTGGGCGCCCGCGCCACCGAACTGGCCGGGCACCAGACGGCCGCCGAGCGCACCGACGCCGGCAGCGGCAAGGATCACCAGCGGAAACGGCACGCCGAGCCAGGCGATGGCGACGAACGCGAACAACGCGATCGCCCACAGCCACGGCACGCGGCGCGGGTCCTTCAGCGTGCGCCCGCCAATGCGCCACAAGGCCTGCAGGACGATCGCCGCGACGGCGGGCTTGATGCCGTAGAAGATCGCCGCGATCCAGGGCACTTGGCCATGCGCGGCGTAGACCCAGCTGAGCGCGATCAACAGCACGACCGACGGCAGCACGAACAGCGCGCCCGCGACGATGCCGCCCCACGTGCGGTGCAGCAGCCAGCCGATGTAGGTGGCCAGTTGCTGCGCCTCCGGACCGGGCAGCACCATGCAGTAGTTCAGCGCATGCAGGAAGCGCGATTCCGAGATCCAGCGCTTCTGCTCGACGAGCTCGCGATGCATGATCGCGATCTGCCCCGCGGGGCCGCCGAAGCTGATGCAGCCCAGGCGCAGCCAGAACCGCAGCGCCTCGCCGAAGGGGACGGGCGCCGGTCGCTCCATCAGCCGCGCTCGAACTTGAAGACGGCCGTGCCGGCGCGCAGGTTCGGCAGCACCCGCACTTCCTCGCCTTCCTGCAGGCCGAAGGCATCGAGGATCGCCAGCCGGTTGCGCGTGGCCAGCACCTCGAAGTCCTTGAACGTGCCGACGCGGATGTTCGGCGTGTCGTACCACTGGTAGGGCAGCCGCTTGGTCACCGGCATGCGCCCGCGCAGGATCGCCAGCCGGTTCGGCCAATGCGCGAAGTTGGGGAAGGCGACGATGCCCATCTTGCCCACGCGCGCCGTCTCGCGCAGCATGGTTTCGGCATTGCGCAGGTTCTGCAGCGTGTCGATCTGCAGCACGACGTCGAAGCTGCCGTTGGTGAACATCGACAGCCCCTCGTCCAGGTTCAGCTGGAGCACGTCGACGCCGCGCCTGGCGCACGCGAGCAGGTTGGCGTCGTCGATCTCGACGCCGTAGCCGGTGCAGCCGCGCTCGCGCCGAAGCAGGTCCATCAGGGCGCCGTCGCCGCAGCCGAGGTCGAGCACGCGCGAGCCCTCGGGCACGAGCCGCGCGATGGAGTCCATGGTGGCGCGATCGCTCACAGGAATACCTCCGCCCTGCGGGCTGCGGTGAAATGAGCCTTCGGAGCGGCCGTGCGGCTCATGCGGCGGCTCCCAGCTCGCCGGCAATGCGGGCGAACCACGCGCGCACCAGCGAGAGGTAGCGCGCGTCGTCGAGCAGGAACGCGTCGTGGCCGTGCGGCGCATCGATCTCCGCGTAGGTGACGGCGCGCTGGTTGTCCAGCAGCGCCTTGACGATCTCGCGGCTGCGCTTGGGCGAGAAGCGCCAGTCGGTGGTGAAGCTCACGAGCAGGAAGCGCGCGGTCGCCGCCGCCAGCGCCTTGGACAGGTTGCCCCCGAACGCCCGCGCCGGGTCGAAGTAGTCGAGGGCGCGCGTGATCAGCAGGTAGGTGTTGGCGTCGAAGTACTCGCTGAACTTGTCGCCCTGGTAGCGCAGGTAGCTCTCGATCTGGAACTCGATGTCCTGGGTCGTGTAGCGGATGTCCAGGCCTTCCCGCAGCTGCCTTCCGAACTTCTCGTTCATGACGTCGTCGGACAGGTAAGTGATGTGGCCGACCATGCGCGCGATGCGCAGCCCGCGCTTGGGCACGACGCCGTGCTGGTAGAAGTGGCCGCCGTGGAAGTCGGGGTCGGTGACGATCGCGCGCCGCGCGACCTCGTTGAAGGCGATGTTCTCGGCCGTGAGGTTCGGCGCGCTGGCGATCACGGCGGCGTGCCGCACGCGCTGCGGATGGCGCAGCGTCCACGACAGGGCCTGCATGCCGCCGAGGCTGCCGCCCATCACGGCGGCGAGCTGGTGGATGCCCAGCGCATCGAGCAGCCGCGCCTGCGCATCGACCCAGTCCTCGACCGTGACCACCGGGAAATCGGCGCCGTACACCTTGCCGGTGTCCGGGTTCACGTGCATCGGCCCGGTGGAACCGAAGCACGAGCCCAGGTTGTTGACGCCGATGACGAAGAAGCGATCGGTGTCCACGGGCTTGCCGGGGCCGATCATCGTGTCCCACCAGCCTTCCGAGCCGGGCTGGCCGGCGTAGGCGCCGGCGACGTGGTGCGACGCGTTGAGCGCGTGGCAGATCAGCACCGCGTTCGAGCGGTCGGCGTTGAGCGTGCCGTAGGTCTCGTAGGCGAGGTCGTAGTCGCGCACCGACGCGCCGCTCTGCAGCGGCAGCGGCGTGTCGAAATGCATGGCCTTCGGTTCGGCGATCAGCGTCATGGCAAAAGAAAGACCCGGCGTCGCTAAACACGAGGCCGGGTCATCGGGGCTTCGTCTTTAGCTGCATTTGGTAGAGCGCCCGCAAGCGGAAGCAAATCGGCGCTGTGGGGCAGTATATCAACCGGCCCCGAGCAGGGCCGCGACGCCGAGCACCACGAAGATGCCCGCGGACACCAGGTGCACGAGGCGGATCGGCACCCTGCGCACCAGCCGGTCGCCGAACCAGACCACCGGCGCGTTGGCCAGCATCATCCCGAGCGTCGTGCCCGCGACCACGGCAACCCACGCGTCGAAGCGCGCCGCGAGCATCACGGTGGCGACCTGGGTCTTGTCGCCCATCTCGGCCAGGAAAAAGGCGACGACGGTGGTCGCGAACACGCCCAGGTGCGTGGCGCTCGACGGCGCGTCGTCCTCGTCCAGCTTGTCGGGCACCAGCATCCAGGCCGCCATGACCAGGAACGAGCCGCCGAGGATCCACCGCATGACGCCGGGGCCGACGTATGCCGTGATCCAGGCGCCCAGCGCACCGGCCAGCGCGTGGTTGGCCAGCGTGGCCACGAGGATGCCCAGGACGATGGGCCAGGGACGGCGGAATTTCGCGGCGAGCAGCAGCGACAGCAACTGCGTCTTGTCGCCCATCTCGGCGAGCGCGACGAGGCCGGTGGAAACGAAAAAGGCTTGCATGGGATCTCCGGCCGGGCGTGGACGCACCAATGACTGCGCGGCCGCCCGGCCAGGAACACGGGGCTGCGCAGTCAAAGGTCTCGCCAAACCGGAGTCGCGGGCGCCATGGACGCGAGGTCCAAGTCTGTTGACGCCAGCCCCTGGGATGCAGGGAGGCTACTCCCCAATGACAGCGCGCATTCTAACCCGCGCACGACCTTCGCACTGTTGTGGCGCGGTTATTGCTTGGCTTCGGTGCGTGGCGGCCGAAGTTGGCGCGCTGCGCACCAAAACATCGCAGTCGATCCAATGAGGGTTCCATGGAAGCACTGAAACAGGGAGCGGATGCTTTGTTCATCCTGCTTGGCGGCATCATGGTGCTGGCGATGCACGCCGGCTTCGCGTTCCTCGAGCTGGGGACGGTGCGCAAGAAGAACCAGGTCAACGCGCTGGTCAAGATCCTGGCGGATTTCGCGGTGTCCACCGTCGCCTACTTCGCGGTCGGCTACGGCGTGGCGTACGGCACCAGCTTCTTCGTCGGCGCCGAGCAACTGGCGGCGAAGAACGGCTACGAGCTGGTGAAGTTCTTCTTTCTGCTCACGTTCGCGGCGGCCATCCCGGCCATCATCTCCGGCGGCATCGCCGAGCGCGCCCGCTTCGGCCCGCAGCTGGCGGCCACCGCGGTGCTCGTCGGCATCGTCTATCCGCTGTTCGAAGGCGTGGCCTGGAACCATGCGTTCGGCGTGCAGGACTGGATCAAGGCGGCGACCGGCGAGGAGTTCCACGACTTCGCCGGCTCCATCGTCGTGCATGCGGTGGGCGGCTGGCTGGCATTGCCGGCCGTGCTGCTGCTGGGCGCGCGCAGCAACCGCTACCGCAAGGACGGTGCCGTGTCCGCGCATCCGCCGTCCAACATCCCCTTCCTGGCACTTGGCGCGTGGATCCTCACGGTGGGCTGGTTCGGCTTCAACGTGATGAGCGCGCAGACCCTCGACAAGATCTCGGGCCTGGTCGCGGTCAACTCGCTGATGGCGATGGTGGGCGGCACGCTGGCGGCGCTGGCCTTCGGCCGCAACGACCCGGGCTTCGTCCACAACGGGCCGCTCGCCGGGCTGGTGGCGGTCTGCGCCGGCTCCGACCTCATGCATCCGGTCGGCGCGCTGGCGGTTGGCGCCGTGGCCGGCGCGGTGTTCGTCGCCATGTTCACGATCGCGCAGAACCGCTGGAAGATCGACGACGTGCTGGGCGTGTGGCCGCTGCACGGCCTGTGCGGGCTCTGGGGCGGCCTGGCCGCCGGCATCTTCGGCAGCAAGGCGCTCGGCGGCCTCGGCGGCGTGAGCTTCGGCGCGCAGGCACTCGGCTCGCTGCTGGGCGTGGCATGGGCGCTCGTGGGCGGCTTCATCGTCTACGGCACGATCAAGGCGATCAGCGGCCTGCGCCTGTCGCAGGAAGAGGAGCACGAAGGCGCGGACCTCGCGATCCACCGCATCGGCTCGACCCCCGAGCGCGAAGTGACCTGGTGAGCGCGGGCTTGCGCTCCGGTTGAGTCCGATACGATGCGGCGCAGGTCCAGGCCGCCGGTCCATGTCGTTCGAAACCGAAGTCGCGCAGCACCGCAGCTCCCTGCTGCGGTACGCCAGGCTGCAGCTGCGCAACGACGCCTGGGCCGAGGACTGCGTGTCCGAGACGCTGCTGGCGGCGCTCTCCAAGCCGCAGGCCTTCGGCCAGCGTTCGCAGCTGAAGACCTGGCTGGTCGGCATCCTCAAGCACAAGATCATCGACACGCTGCGCGCCCGCCAGCGCGAGGTGGCGCTCCCGGAGAGCGACGCCGACGGCAGCGAGGAGCTCGACGCCCTGATGTTCCAGGCCGACGGCCACTACGCCACGCCGCCCGCCGACTGGGGCGACCCCGAGCAGGCGCTCGGCTCGCGGCAGTTTTTCGAGGTGCTGGAAGCCTGCACCGAGAAGCTGCCGCCGGCGATGGCGCGGGTGTTCCTGATGCGCGAGTGGCTGGAGATGGACAGCGAGGACATCTGTAAGGAGCTGGCGCTCACCCCGACCAACCTGTACGTCCAACTGCACCGGGCCCGCCTGCGCCTGCGCGAGTGCCTTGAGCTCAACTGGTTCGCCGGATCGCCACGATGATTCCCCTGCGCCGCACGTGCAAGGAAGCCGCCGCCCTGCTGGTGGCGAGGGAAGACCGCGAGCTGGCGCTCGCCGACCGGGTGGCGTTGCGCCTGCACCTCGCCGTGTGCGAGGCGTGCCCGCGCTTCGGGCGGCAACTGGACCTCATGCGGCGCGCCTTCGGCCGCTGGCGCCACCAGGCGGGCGAGCAGGACCCCGGCCCATGACCCTACGGCCCAGCTTCGGGTCTTCGACAGCCCCCGGAGGGGCCACGTGTGGGGAGCATCCCCTTGCGTGCGCGTGGGATATCTGCTCCATAATGGCCTCGCGCGGCTCGCAAGGGTCCGTGCGGTGCGGTGAACAAGTCACCTTCGCTTCGCTTCTCTGACAGGCGTTTCCGGGACTCCATCGCTTTTTGGTTCTATGTTTTCTTGAGGAGTCCCAGTCATGGGCAACAAACTGTACGTGGGGAACCTGCCCTACAGCGTGCGTGACAGCGATCTGGAGCAGGCGTTCGGCCAATTCGGCGCCGTCACCAGCGCCAAGGTCATGATGGAACGCGACACCGGCCGCTCCAAGGGCTTCGGCTTCGTGGAGATGGGCAGCGATGCCGAGGCGCAAGCCGCCATCCAGGGCATGAACGGCCAGCCGCTCGGCGGCCGCAGCGTCGTCGTCAACGAAGCGCGTCCGATGGAGCAGCGTCCGCGCGGCTTCGGCGGCGGTGGTGGTGGTGGCGGCTACGGCGGCGGTGGCGGCGGCGGCGGCTACGGTGGTGGCGGCGGTGGCCGCGGCGGCTACGGCGGCGGCGGTGGCGACCGTGGTGGTTACGGCGGTGGCGGCGGCGGCGATCGCGGCGGCTACGGTGGCGGCGGCGGCGGTGACCGCGGCGGCTACGGTGGCCGTAGCGCCGGCGGCGGCAGCGACGGTGGCTTCCGCAGCCCGTACGGCTCCGGCCCCCGTGGTGGCAACCGCGGCGGCAGCGGCGGTGGCGGTGGCGGCGGCAGCTACTGATCGAGCCTGAGTTTCCGGTGGCGTGAAAGCGCCGCCAGCGATGCCCGCCAGGGTCACCTGGCGGGCATCGTCGTTTCTGGCGCCCTCAGGACGAAGCGGCCTGCCGGTGCTTGCGCGGGCGCCCGGCCAGCACGCGGTCGAACAGCGCGTTCGGCAGCAGGCGCAGCAGCTTGGCGACGACGCCCATCTGCCACGGGATCACGCGGTAGCTGCGGCCCGCCTCGATGGTGCGGAACGCGCGGTCGGCGAAGGCTTCGGCCGACATCAGGAACGGCATCGAATAGCGGTTCTCGCGCGTGAGCGGCGTGTCGACGTACCCCGGGCAGATCGTCACGACGCGCACGCCGCTGCTCCGCAGTTCGCCGCGCAGGCTCTCGCAGTAGCTGATGACGGCGGCCTTGCTCGAGCAATAGCCGCCGTGTCCGGGCAGCCCGCGAATGCCCGCGACGCTGCCGATGCCCACCAGCCGGCCCGAGCCACGCGCGGTCATCGGGCCCAGGAAGGGATGGAACGTCGCGGCCAGGCCGATGTTGTTGGTGGCGTAGATGCGCGCCAGCACGTCAAGGTCGTCGCGGATCGCCGTGTCGACGCCGATGCTGATGCCGGCGTTGGCGATCACGACGTCGGGCACGCCTTGCGTCTCGACGCAGCGCCGGCCCGCCGCCACGATGCTGTCGGTGACGGCCACGTCCGCTTCGTAGACCGCGTAGCGGTCCGCCGCGATGCCCTGCCGCTGCGCCCAGGCCTGGATCTCGCCCGTGCGGCGCGCCGCCAGCGCCAGCGACCAGCCGGCCTGGTGGAAGCGCCAAGCCAAGGCCTGCCCGATGCCGCTGGAGGCGCCGGTGATGAAGACGAGCTTGCGGTCCATGCGGGCCTCCCGCCCGGTCAGGGCTTGGCGCGATCGGGGACCAGCCTGCCGCGCACGCGGCCACCCAGCTGCATCACCCGGTCCAGGTTGTCGTAGTCCATCTGGTCCGCGGTGAAGACGTCGTTGCCGCGGATCAGCGTCACCGGCTTGTGCGACTTCACGCGCTCGGTGTTCATGTAGGCGTGCAGGAACTCGCCGCGGAATTCCATGCGCGGGATCGTCGTGCCCGGCACGGGCTCGCGCACCACCACTGCATTGCCCATCAGCTGCACCTCGGACGCATCCGCGTTGCTCAGGCCCCGGTTGGCGGTGGCCACCGTCACGGCGCCGCGCTCGTCGTACGAGCGAATGCGCGGCTGGTCGATCTCCATCGTGTCGGTGTCCGGGTAGTGGCGCGCCTCGGTCCCGTACACCTCGGTCTTGAGGCGCCCGTTGACGTCGAACGTGCGCACCTGGAAGCCGCGCATGAAGTAGTCCGGATCGTGCGTGACGGGACGCTGCGTGTCGCTGCCGCCCAGGAAGGTGGGCGTGTTGCGTGCCAGCCAATAGGTGCCCAGTGCCAGCAGGCCCATGAGGATCACCGGCAGGTAGATCGCCAGCCGGTCCCAGGTCGTGCGCGTCCAGCGCCACGCGCGCGACGCCGCCGCGGTCACCCGTGCGACTCCAGCAGCTCGGCGTAGCGGCCGCTGGCCACCAGCAGCAAGTCGCAGAACTCGCGCGCCGCGCCTTCGCCGCCGCGCAAGGTGGTGACGTACTGGGCGATGGCCTTCACTTCCGCGTGCGCATTGGCCGGCGCGGCGCTGAACGCGCAGCGGCGCAGCACCGGCAGGTCCGGCCAGTCGTCGCCGATGGCGGCGGCCCGCGACCAGTCCAGCCCCAGCTCGGACAGCGTGCGCTGCGCCGCCGGCGCCTTGTCCTCGGTGCCGTAGTGCACGTGCGTGATGCCCAGCGCGCCCAGGCGCGCGCGCAGCGGTTCCGAGTCGCGCCCGGTGATCACGGCCGGCGTGATCCCGGCGCGCTGCAGCAGCTTGAGCCCCAGGCCGTCGAGGATGTGGAAGCGCTTGAGCGACTCGCCCTGCGCGGACATGTACAGGCCGCCGTCGGTCAGCACGCCGTCGACGTCGAAGAACGCGACGCGCACGCCTTGGGCGGCGAGCAGCAGCTCGGGCGGGAAGGACAGGGCGGGTTGCACCACGGGCTCAGATCACCTTGGCGCGCATCAGGTCGTTGCTGTTGATCGCCCCGCACAGGCGACCCTCGGCGTCGACCACCAGCAGCCGCGTGATGCCGCGCTGGTCCATCAGCTCGGCGGCCTCGACGGCCAGCACGTCGTCGCGGATGGTGAGCGGATTGGCGTGCATCACCTCGCCGGCGCTCAGGCTGCGCAGGTCCGCGCCGCGCTCGATCAGCCGGCGCAGGTCGCCATCGGTGAAGATGCCCTTCAGCCGGTCGCCGCCATCGACGACCGCGGCGGCGCCGAACCCGGTGCGGCTCATCTCGCGCATCAGGTCCATGAAAGGGGTGGTGGTCGTCACGCGCGGCACCAGCTCGCCGGTGCGCATCACGTCCGACAGGTGCGTGAGCAGCTTGCGCCCGAGCGAGCCGCCCGGGTGCGAGCGCGCGAAGTCCTCGCTGCGGAAGCCCCGCGCATCGAGCAGGGCGACGGCCAGCGCGTCGCCCAGCGCCAGTTGCGCGGTGGTGCTCGCCGTCGGCGCCAGGTTCAGCGGGCAGGCTTCCTTGTCCACGCCGCTGTCGAGAACGATGTCGGCGTGGCGGCCCAGGGTGGACTGCGGGTTGCCGGTCATGGCGATCAGCGGCGCGCCCAGGCGCTTGATCACCGGCAGCAGCGAGGTGACCTCGTCGACCTCGCCGCTGTTGGAGATGGCCAGCACTAGGTCGACCGGCTTGATCATCCCGAGGTCGCCGTGGCTGGCCTCGGCCGGGTGCACGAACATCGCCGGCGTGCCGGTGGACGCCAGCGTGGCCGCCGTCTTGCGGGCGATGTGGCCGCTCTTGCCGATGCCCATCACGACCACGCGGCCGCGCACCGCCAGGATGGTGTCGACCGCGCGGGCGAACGCCGGGCCGATGCGCTTTTTCAGCCCCAGCACCGCGGCGGCCTCGATGTCGATGGTCTCCTGCGCGAGGCGCAGGGCCTGGTCGGGGTCGAAGGGCATGGAGGGGATTTTAGGTGCCGTTAGCATCGGCCCATGGGCTCGCTCGATCTCACGCTGGTGTATCTCCTTGCTGCAGTGATCGGCGTGGTCGTTTTCCGCTCCCTCAAGCTGCCCCCGATGCTGGGCTACCTGACGGTGGGCGTGCTGATCGGGCCGAATGCGCTCGCGCTGGCCGAGGACGCCGCGGCGGCACGCTACGTCGGCGAGTTCGGCGTCGTGTTCCTGATGTTCGTCATCGGGCTGGAATTCAACCTGTCCAAGCTGCGCGCGATGCGCGCGCACGTGTTCGGCCTCGGGCTGGCGCAGGTGGTGCTGACCATCGCGATCGGCACGGTGGGCAGCCTGGCCTTGAGCGCCCTGCTGCCGCGGACCTGGCACATGTCATGGCAGACCGCGCTGGCGCTGTCGGGGGCGCTGGCCATGAGCAGCACGGCGATCGTGGTCAAGATGGCCGCCGACCGGATGGAGCTGGAGTCCGAGCACGGCAAGCGCGTGCTGGGCGTGCTGCTGTTCCAGGACTTGGCCGTGGTGCCGCTGCTGGTGCTGATCCCGGCCCTGGGCAGCAAGCCCGAGGTGATGTTCGAGGCACTCGGCTACGCCACGCTGAAGGCGGCGGTGCTGATCACCATCCTGCTGGTGGGCGGTCATGGCGTCATGCGGTGGTGGCTCACGATCGTGGCTCGCCGCAAGAGCGAGGAACTGTTCATCCTCAACCTGCTGCTCATCACGCTGGGCCTTGCCTGGCTCACGGAGCATGCGGGGCTGTCGCTGGCGCTGGGCGCGTTCATCGCCGGCATGCTGATCTCGGAGACCGAATACAAGCACCAGGTGGAGACCGACATCCGGCCGTTCCACGACGTGCTGCTGGGCCTGTTCTTCATCAGCATCGGGATGATGCTGGACTGGCGCGCGGTCGCCGACCGCTGGGGCCTGGTGCTGGTGATGCTGGTGGTGCCGGTGGTGTTCAAGCTGGTGCTGGTCGCGCTGCTGGCCTGGCGCCTCGGCGGCACGCACGGCGTGGCGCTGCGCACGGGCCTGTACCTGGCGCAGGCCGGCGAGTTCGGCTTCGTGCTCCTGTCGCTGGCGCAGCAGAGCCAGCTGGTGCCGCCGTCGCTGCTCAACCCCATCCTCGCCAGCATGGTGCTGTCGATGCTGGCGACGCCCTTCATCATCATGTACTCCAACCGGATCGTGATGAAGCTGGTCGCCAACGAGTGGCTGCTGCAGTCGCTGCAGATGACGACCATCGCGCGCAAGTCGATCAACGCCAACCGGCACGTGATCATCTGCGGCTACGGGCGCTGCGGCCAGAACATGGCGCGCGTGCTGGAGCGCGAGAACATTCCCTACATCGCCCTCGACCTCGATCCGGACCGGGTGCGCCAGGCGGCCGCCGCGGGCGACTCGGTCGTGTTCGGCGACGCCGCGCGGCTGCAGGCGCTGATGGCGGCCGGCCTGGCGCGGGCCAGCGCTGTCGTGATCACGTACCTGGACGTGCCCGGCGCGCTGAAGGTGCTGGCCAACACGCGCGCGCATGCGCCGCAGGTGCCGGTGATCGTGCGCACGCAGGACGACTTCGACCTCGAGCGCCTGCAGGAAGCCGGCGCCACCGAGGTCGTGCCCGAAGCGCTGGAGGGTTCGCTGATGCTGGCCAGCCACGCACTGGCGCTGGTGGGCGTGCCGATGCGGCGCGTGATCCGGCTGGTGCAGGACCAGCGCGACGCCCGCTACAACCTGCTGCGCGGCTACTTCCATGGCGCCGACGACGAGGGCCGCGACGAGCGCCACGCCGAGCGGCTGTCGACGCTGACGCTGCCGGGCGACGCGCGCGCCGTCGGCGGCACGCTTGGGCAGTGCGGGCTGCCGGGGCTCGACGTGCGGGTGGTGAGCTTGCGGCGGCCGGACGGCAAGCCGGCCGCGCCGCAGGACGACACGCAGCTGCAGGATGGCGACACGCTGGTGCTCTCGGGCCGGCCCGAGGCGCTGGCGCTGGCCGAGCAGCGGCTGCTCGCTGGTTAGTTCAGCTCGCCGTACTGCGTGCTGCTGAGCGAACGCGGGCGCGTCGGCTCGTCGTGCATCTCGGTGTTCTCGAAGCCGGTGAGCAGCGTGTAGCTCTGCTCCGCGGCCGGGCGGTGCATGCCCTTGGTGAGCGCGTTGCGGAACGCCGCAAGCTCCTGCTGGTTGATCGGCTCGAACGGTTCGTCGGCGCGGGCGGGTGCAGGGCTGGCGGGCGCCACCTTGGCGGTGACCGGCGCCACGCGCTCCTGCAGCACCGGCGGTTGCGCCACCGGGTGCTGGCGCCAGTAGACCGCCTGCACCAGGATCTCGTGGCGCGCCCTGGCCGCCTGGCCGATCAGCGCCTCGATCTCCTGCAGGCGATGGACCGGCTCCTCCTTCGCGGCAGCGAGGTCGACCATCACCAGGAACTGCCGCCCCCAACCGTCGAGCGACAGCACCTTGAACCTGTAGGTCGACGACAGCACGCCGGCGCGCGTCATGCATTCGCGCACCACCGTGTAGAGCAGCTCACGCCGCGCCATGCGCTCGCCGCGGCGCGCGCTGACTGGCGCCGCATCGCTGCGCGACGAAGGCGCATCGGCGCGCGAGTGGCCCGAGCTCGGCTCGGTCGCTTCGGTCGGCGACTTCCCGCCCGAGAACCAGTTCAACAACGACATAGGTGCTTCGTCCCTGCATTCGCCCCGCGCACGGCCGAGGCACGAAGCCAGTCTACGCGCGGGATTTCGCGGGGGTTCGTGCGCGGCGCGCCGCGCATCCGGCGCGGTGTGCCGCCCGTCCGCCGGCTCTTGCGCGCAGAAATACTTCGCGACGCAGCGCTACTTGCCGATACAGAAGCTCGAGAAGATGACACCGAGCAGGTCATCCGCATCGAACGCGCCGGTGATCTCGTTCAGCGCGTTCTGCGCGAGGCGCAACTCTTCGGCCAACAGGTCGAGCGCGAGAGAACCTTCGTGCAGGTGCGCGACCGCTTCCATCAGGTGGCCGTCGACGCGGCGCAGCGCCTGCAGGTGGCGTTCACGCGCGATGTAGACGCCCTCAGGCGCAGCCTGCCAGCCCGCGAGCTCGAGCAGGCGCGCGCGCAGCGCCTGCAAGCCGTCGCCGGTCTTCGCGGACAGGCGCACCTCGCCGTCTTGCACCGATGCAGTCGCGGCATCGGCCTTGTTCCACACCGACAGCACCGGCACCGCTTCGGGCACGTGGTCGGCAAGTTGCTGCAGCAACTGGCGATCGCCGTCCTCGTACGCGGCATCGCCGGCACGCGTCAGGTCATGCAGGAACAGCACGGCATCCGCCCCCGCGATCTGTGCCCAGGCACGCTCGATGCCGATCTTCTCGACCGGGTCGTCGCTCTCGCGCAGCCCCGCGGTGTCGACGACGTGCAGCGGCACGCCTTCGATCTGGATCGTCTGGCTCACCACGTCGCGCGTGGTGCCCGGGATCGGCGTGACGATCGCCAGCTCGGCGCCGGCCAGCGCGTTGAGCAGCGAGCTCTTGCCTGCGTTCGGCTGCCCGGCGATCACCACCTTGATGCCTTCGCGCAGCAGCGCGCCTTGTCGCGCTCGGCGCAGCACCGCCGCCAACATCTCCTGCAGCCTGTCCAGCTGGCCTTGCGCGTCGGCCTTGCGCAGGAAGTCGATCTCTTCCTCCGGAAAGTCGAGCGTGGCTTCGACCAGCATGCGCAGGTGGATCAGCGCGTCGCGCAGCTGGCCGATCTCGCGCGAGAACTCACCGGCGAGCGACCGGCTCGCGCTGCGCGCCGCCGCTTCGGTGCTGGCGTCGATCAGGTCCGCGACCGCTTCGGCTTGCGCCAGGTCGAGCTTGTCGTTGAGGAACGCACGCTGCGTGAACTCGCCCGGCTCGGCGACGCGCAGCTGCATGGCGCGTCCCGCTTCCAGGCACCGCGCCAGCAGCAGTTGCAGCACCACCGGGCCACCGTGTGCCTGCAGCTCCAGCACGTCCTCCCCGGTGTACGAGTGCGGCGCCGGGAAGTGGATCGCGAGACCGTGGTCGATCGGCGCGCCGTCGGCGGCGCGGAAAGGCAGGTAGGTCGCTTCACGCGGCCGCAGCGCCTTGCCGCAGACCGCGTCGATCACCGCCTGCACGCTGCGGCCCGACACGCGCACGATGCCGACCGCCCCGCGCCCGGGCGCGGTGGCGATGGCGGCGATCGGGTCGGAGGCACGCGGCAGCATGCCCCGATGCTAGCGGGCCGCGCCCGTCAGGCGGCTTCGAGCTCTTCCTGCGGCTGGCCGGCGCGATTGCGCGCCAGCCGCGCATCGACCAGGCGCACGGTCTGGTCGATGGCGGCGTGGCGCAACCCGAACTGCTGCGCCAGGCGCTGCACCAGGCTGTCGACGCGTTCGATGTGCTCGGCGCCGCCGAACAGCGCACGCGCGGCCGACGACGGCTTCTTCAGCGACGCCGCGGCGTTGGCGTACTTCTCGAAGGGCACCAGGTCCTCGGGCTGCGCGCCCAGACGCATGCACAGGTTGCCGACCCACTGGTAGATCTCGCGCGAGCGCTCCAGGTCGCCGTGCACCGCCTGCTGGATCGGCACCATGCCGTCGTCTTCGATGCAGCGGTAGTTGCCCGTCATCAGCATCGGCCACTTCGCCAGCGGCACGAACACCGAGTCGTGCACCTTCAGCTTGACGGGGATCTCCTCGCCTTCGAAGCGTGCCTGCTCGATGTCACGTTCCAGGCGGCGCAGCAGTTGCGTCGCCGCCTCGGTGCCGAAGCGCGCGGCCTTGAAGTTGGTCGGCAGGCCGACCTGCAGCACGTTCTTGGGTTCGTCGGCCGGACGGAAGGCCTGCGGGTCGGGCGAGGCCAGCGACACCAGCTTGGGATCGAAGCCGGACCAGACGGCCGGCTCGGTGAAGCACGCCTGCAGCGATTCGACGTTCACGCCCGGCAGGCGGAACAGGTAGGGCAGCGGCGGCATGTTCATGATCGCCAGCGCCGGCACGCGCGCCTTGGCGATGCGCGCCATCAGCTGGCGCACGCCGTCCTGGCCGTACTGGCTCTCCTGCATGCCCAGCACGACGAGGTCGTAGCGGGCCGGGTCGGCCTGGTCCGGGGTGCAGGCGTCCAGCGAGCCGGGCAGGGACCGCGAAGCGATCGAGACCGCCGGCTTGTCCTTGCGCGGGAACCGCACGACGGTGCCCTCGCCGTTGATCAGGTCCGCGGTCGAGCGGGTGCAGACCAGCGTGACGCGGTGGCCGGCCATCAACAGCTTGGTGGCCAGCAGGGAGCCGTAGGAGGCGCCCAGGATGAGGATGCGCGTTGCCATTTCTTCAAGACTCCTGCCCCGGACAACGGAGCGACTGGATTCATTATGTGAAGCCGCAGCTCATAAATTTCACAGCGGAAATTTCACTGAGTGAATTTCACAAAGGCCGCTAGGATCGGGTGATGGCCACCCACCTGCGCAACAGCCACCTGCTGGGCAGCAAGCTGCGAAGCCTGCGCAAGACGCATGGGCTGACGCTGGAAGAGCTGTCGGCGCGCTGCATCCAGATCGATGCGGCACGGGCCCCGTCCGTGTCGTACCTGAGCATGATCGAAAGCGGCAAGCGTGTGCCGTCGGGTGACCTGGTCGGGCTACTGGCGAGCGTCTTCCAGCGCGACCCGCACTGGTTCCTGGACGCCAGCGAGCCCCCGCCGGCGCCGCCGTCGCAGGAACGCCCCACGGCGACCGCGACCGTGCCGTTCGAGCCGGCTTTCCTGTTTTCCAAGGAGCTGCTGCAGGCCGCGATCCCCGAACTGCTGGCCCAGACCGGCACCACCGGCCGGCAGTTCGCGCACCTCTTGATCCGCTCGCACCAGGAGATGTCGCGCAACGACTTCCCCGACCTGGAGCGTGCGGCCGAGCAGGTGGGTGAACGCCGGTTCCCGCTCGGCGTGGACGACCTGCAGAAGCTGTGCAAGCACCACGGCCTGCAGCTCAAGTGGTACGACCAGCCACCGATCCTCGCCATGGACGGCGAGCATGAGTTGCGCAGCGTGCTGCGCTCGTTCTACGACTCACCGTCGACGGTCTACGTCAACCGCGAGCTGCAGAAGCATCCGGCGCGGTTGAAGTTCGACCTCGCCTCACACCTCGCGCACAAGGTGCTGCACGGCGGCGACGGCCTGAAGTCAGCGCACGCCACGGGCGGCCAACTCGGCGACAGCCCCAAGGGTCCGGCCGGCCTGAGCCCGCAGGACGTTCTGCATGCGTGGCGCGACTTCGAATGCAGCTTCTTCGCCGGCGCGCTCCTGGCGCCGAAGGTGCCGTTCCGGCGCTTCCTCACGCGGGAGTCGCATCGCGTGGAAGCGGGCGAGAAGATCGAGCTGGCGCCGGCGATGATGATGCGGCGCATGACGAAGGTGTCGCCGTACCCGCACTGGCACTTCTTCGACGCCTACCCTCCCGGCTTCCTGCGCGCGGTCTACCGAGGCAACGGCATCCCGCTGCCCTGGGGCAACATGGCCCAGGTCTCCGATCCGTGCCCGCACTGGGCGGTGTTCCGCATGCTGCATCGCACGCGCGGCAATGACCGCGGCTCGCAGATTTCGGTGCTGCGCGAAGGCGACCGCTTTCTCCTGTACTGCTGCCATTCGCGGCGCACCGAGGACATGGCGGGCAATCCGCACGTGCTGTCGGTCGGCGTCGACCTCGCGCCGGCGCTGCAGTCGCACACCGGCGACGCGCAGGCGATCGTCGATTCGATCGCCTATGCGTGCCTCACGCACGGCGGCGAAGCGCGCATCCCGGAAGACGCGGCCGCCGCGATCCGGGGCGCGGCGGGCGTGCTGAACATCGCGTGGATCCCCGACGCGCTCGAGCGGCCGGCGCGCATCATCTGCCCGCGCAGCAGCCACTGCCCGCGGCAGGAGCCGTGCGACGGGCGCATGTCCGGCGCGCGCGAGATCACCGACCTGCGGCAGGAGATCATCCGGAAGGTGAAGAAGGCGAAGTGAATCCGTCGTCCCCGCGGCGGCGGGGACCCATCGCTTCCATGGCGATGCAGAAGGCGGAAGCGGTGGATTCCCGCCTTCGCGGGAGTGACGAGACAAGGGCCGCATTCGCGGCCCTTGTCTTACTTCGATTCAGCCTTGCCGAACTTCGGCAAGTTGAACTGCGGTGGCACGCCCATGCGGTAGTTGATCAGCCACTGCTGCGCGATCGACAGCACGTTGTTCGTGATCCAGTACAGCACCAGGCCGGCCGGGAAGAAGAAGAACATGACCGAGAACGCCAGCGGCATGATCCACATCATCTTGGCCTGCATCGGGTCCGGCGGCGCGGGGTTCAGCGCGGTCTGCAGCAGCGTCGTGAGCGTCATCACGAACGGCAGGATGAAGTAGGGGTCCGGCGCGGCCAGGTCGCGGATCCAGCCGATCCACGGCGCGTTGCGCATCTCCACGGTGGACAGCAGCACCCAGTACAGCGCGATGAACACCGGGATCTGCACCACGATCGGCAGGCAGCCGCCCAGCGGGTTGACCTTCTCCTCCTTGTAGATGCGCATCATCTCCTGCTGCATCTGCTGGGGGTTGTCCTTGTAGCGCTCGCGCAGCTGCATCACGCGCGGGTTGATGGCCTTCATCCTGGCCATCGACTCGTAGCCCTTGGCCTGCAGCCAGTAGAAGGCGATCTTGATGATCAGCACCAGCACCATGATCGACCAGCCCCAGTTGCCGATCACGCCGTGGATCTTGTCCAGCAGCCAGTAGAGCGGCTTGGCGATGATGTAGAAGTGGCCGTAGTCCTTGACGCGGTCCAGCTCGGGGCCGACCGCGGCGAGCGTCTTTTCTTCCTGCGGGCCGGAGAACAGCGTCGCGTCCACCGCCTTGCTGGCGCCGGGCGCCACGCCGTCCAGCGGGGCGATCATGCCCACCGCGTACAGGTGCGGCGACAGCGCGGGCTGCTGCACGTTGGGCACGGTGGTGACGAACAGGTCGCGCTGGACACCCTGCGGCAGGATCCACGCGGTGGTGAAGTAGTGCTGCACCATCGCCACCCAGCCGAGCGACGACGTCTTCTGGATCTCGGCCTTGTTCTTCTCGATGTCCTCGAACTTCACCGTGTGGTACTTGCCCTCTTCGGTGTAGACCGCCGGGCCGGTGAAGGTGGAATAGAAGCTCGAGCCGCTGGACGCGTCCTTGGCGTCGCGCAGGATCTGGAAGTACACGCGCGGCGACACCGGCGCCCCGCTGGTGTTGACCACCTCGTGCTTGACGCCCACGTCGTAGTGGCCGCGCTTGAGCGTGTAGGTCTTGACCAGCTTGACGCCGTTTTTCTCCGGCGATTCGAAGCGCACGTTCAGCTCGTTGGCGCCGTCCTTCAGCTGGCGGTCGCCACTGGGGGTCATCACCGTCGTGTGGTTCGGGAAGTCGCCGCCGGTCAGGCCCGACTGCACGATGTACACGCGCTCGGGCGAGTCCTGCAGCAGCACGAAGGTGCTGGTGACCTTGTCCGACGACGAATCGGCGGCGATCTTGAGCAGTTCGTTGCGCACCAGCGTGCCGCCTTCGGTGCTGAAGGTCAGGCGCATCAGGTCGGTGTCGACGGTGAAGCGCTCGGCGGGCTTGCTGACGGGCGTGGCCGTGGCCGGACCACCGGGCACGGCGGCTGCAGTCGACGTCGCGGTGCCGGTCGAAGACGCCGGCGCCTGCGAGCCACTGGCGGCGCCTTGCGGGCCGCTGGCCGCGGTGACCGCCGGCTTGGTGCCCAGGCCGAACATCGGCGGGCGACCGTTGTGGATCTGCCATTGGTCCCACAGCAGGACCATCGAGAAGCCGAAGATCACCCAGAGGATGGAGCGGCGGATGTCGTTCATGAAGGTTCTTTGGTCGAGGCGCGGGCCTCGAAGCGGGTGAACAGGGCGGGCTTGGCGTGCGGCACGGGGTCGTGCCCGCCTGCGCACCAGGGATGGCAGCGCGCGATGCGCGCCAGCGTGAGGTAGCTGCCCCAGCCCGCGCCGTGGCGCTCGAGGGCTTCGAGCGAGTACGCGGAACAGGTGGGCGTGAAGCGGCATGCCGACCCCAGCCACGGGGACAGCACCAGGCGATAGCCCTTGACCAGGCCGATGAGCGCCGCGCGGATCACGCCTTGGCCCCTTCGAACAGCTGCTGCAGTTCGGCGCGCACGGCGCGCTTGAGCGGCACCGACGTGGCGCTCGGGAACAGGGCCTTGTCGAAGCCGGCACGCAGCCGCACCACGTGCACGGCGGCGGGCAGGCGGGCTTCGAAATCCAGGCTCACGGCGTCGATCTGGCGTTTGATGGCGTTGCGGGTGACGGCCCGCCGGGCCCAGCGCTTGGGGACGATGGTGCCCATCCAAGCTTCCGAACGGACAGCAAACAGGGCCTGGGATCGCTTGGATCCAGGCCCTGTCTCGGCGGCGGGTTCCGGCGTCGGGGGAAACGGCAGCCGGTGCAGCGCGAAGTGCGCGGTGCGGCTGACGGTGCGCCCATTGGCTAGGACGGCCTCGAACTGCGCCCGGGTCTTCAGCCGCTGCAACGACGGCCCCAGGGCAAGCTCAGGGCGATCGGGACGCGCGGCCTCAGACGGCCAGGCGCTTGCGGCCCTTGGCGCGGCGGGCGTTGATGACGGCGCGGCCGCCACGGGTCTTCATGCGGACCAGGAAGCCGTGGGTGCGGGCGCGGCGCACTTTGGAGGGTTGGTAGGTGCGTTTCATGTTCTGTGCTTTCCGGTGAACCCGCGATTATCCCCGATTCCGCAAACCCCAGCAAGAAAGCACCCCCGCGTCAAGCCAAGGAAGCATGGCCCGGCCATGCGGAAAACCCGGTGTGGATAAGGCCTTGAGAACCTACAATGGGAGGCTTCCGCAAACGACAACTATCCACAAGGCGGCCACTAGATGAGTGAGGGGTTCAGCGACAGCCTGGCAGCAGGCGGCGCTCTCAATGCGGGCGGCAGCCTGTGGCAGGCCTGCATCGACCAGCTGGCCCAGGAACTGCCCGAACAGCAGTTCAACACCTGGATCAAGCCGCTGGCGGCCAGGGTCTCGGACGATTTTTCCAAGGTCACCCTGATGGTGGCCAACCGCTTCAAGCTCGACTGGATCCGGGCCCAGTACGCCGGCCGCATCGCGGCCACGCTGGAGAAGATCTACGGCCAGCCCGTGCAGCTTGAGTTGGCGCTCGCTCAGCGCGAAAGCCCCGCCAAGACTTACGCCACGCCGTCGTCGTCGGAGATCCCGCCGGCCGCCGAGCCGGCCGACATCGCCGAGGACCACGCCGATCCCAGCGCCGGCGGCTTCAAGACCCGGCTCAACACGGCGCTGACGTTCGACACCCTGGTGGAGGGCACGGCCAACCGCATGGCGCGGGCCGCGGCCATGCACGTGGCCACCTCGTCGGGGGTGATGTACAACCCCTTGTTCATCTACGGCGGCGTCGGCCTGGGCAAGACCCACCTGATGCACGCGGTGGGCAACAAGCTGCTGGCCGACAACCCGGCCGCCAAAGTTCTCTACATCCACGCCGAGCAGTTCGTCAGCGATGTGGTCAAGGCGTACCAGCGCAAGACCTTCGACGAGTTCAAGAACAAGTACCACAGCCTGGACCTGCTGCTCATCGACGACGTGCAGTTCTTCGCCAACAAGGACCGCACGCAGGAGGAGTTCTTCAACGCCTTCGAGGCCCTGCTGGCCAGGAAGAGCCACATCGTGATGACGTCGGACACCTACCCCAAGGGGCTGGCCGACATCCACGAGCGCCTGGTTTCGCGCTTCGACTCCGGCCTGACGGTGGCCATCGAGCCGCCGGAGCTGGAGATGCGCGTGGCCATCCTGATCAACAAGGCCCGCAGCGAAAGCGCCGAGATGCCCGAGGAGGTCGCCTTCTTCGTGGCCAAGAACGTGCGCTCCAACGTGCGCGAGCTCGAAGGCGCGTTGCGCAAGATCCTGGCGTACAGCCGCTTCAACCAGAAGGACATCTCCATCCAGCTCGCCCGCGAGGCGCTGCGCGACCTGCTGTCCATCCAGAACCGGCAGATCAGCGTGGAGAACATCCAGAAGACGGTGGCCGACTACTACAAGATCAAGGTCGCCGACATGTATTCCAAGAAGCGGCCGGCCTCCATCGCGCGCCCGCGCCAGATCGCCATGTACCTGGCCAAGGAGCTCACGCAAAAGAGCCTGCCGGAGATCGGCGAGCTGTTCGGCGGCCGCGACCACACCACCGTGCTGCACGCCGTGCGCAAGATCGCCGGCGAGCGCCAGACGGTGTCCGAGTTGAACCAGCAGCTGCACGTGCTGGAACAGACGCTGAAGGGGTGAGGGTGGATCGCCGCACCCGAAGGGAAGCGGTGGGTCCCCGCCTCCGCGGGGACGACGGACTGGATCTGCGCGGCGGCAAGTGCCTGATGAAAAAGGGGAAAATGGCGTTTGTCCCCCCCAGGACGCCAGCCCTTGTCTAGCGACTACGACCTTTAATCAAAGACAAATACCAAGAGGAAAGAGGGAACAGCATGATCGTCCTGAAGGCTCCCCAGGAGAAGGTGCTCTCGGTGCTGCAGTCCGTGGCGGGCATCGTCGAACGCCGCCATACGCTCCCGATCCTGGCGAACGTGCTGATTCGCAAGACGGGCGGGCAGGTGCAGCTGACCACCAGCGACCTGGAGATCCAGATCCGCACCACCGCGGACCTGGGCGGCGACACCGGCAACTTCACCACCACGGTGGGCGCGCGCAAGTTGATCGACATCCTGCGCACGATGCCGTCCGACCAGACGGTGAGCCTCGAGTCCAGCCAGAACAAGCTGGTGCTCAAGGGCGGCAAGTCGCGCTTCTCGCTGCAGACGCTGCCGGCCGAGGACTTCCCGCTGGTGCAGGAAGCCGCGAACTTCGGCCCCGCCTTCAGCGTGCCGCAGAAGACGCTCAAGGGCCTGCTGGCGCAGGTGTCCTTCGCGATGGCGGTGCACGACATCCGCTACTACCTCAATGGCATCCTGTTCGTGGCCGAAGGCAAGCAGCTGTCGCTGGTGGCCACCGACGGCCACCGCCTGGCGTTCGCCAGCGCCACGCTGGACAAGGAAGTGCCGCGGCAAGAGGTGATCCTGCCGCGCAAGACGGTGCTGGAGATGCAGCGCCTGCTGGTCGAAGGCGAAGGCGCCATCGAGATGCAGTTCGCCAGCAACCAGGCCAAGTTCTCGTTCGAGGGGATGGAGTTCGTCACCAAGCTGGTCGAGGGCAAGTTCCCCGACTACAACCGCGTGATCCCCAAGAACCACAAGAACCACGTCACGCTGGGCCGCGTGCCGCTGCTGGCCAGCCTGCAGCGCACCGCCATCCTGACGAGCGAGAAGTTCAAGGGCGTGCGCCTGAACCTGGAGCCGGGCACCCTGAAGGTCGCCAGCAACAACGCCGAGCAGGAAGAGGCCACCGACGAACTCGACATCGACTACGGCGGCGACGCCATCGAGATCGGCTTCAACGTCACCTACCTCATCGACGCGCTGGCCAACATGGGCCAGGACATGGTGAAGCTGGAACTGGCCGACTCCAACAGTTCCGCGCTCATCACCAACCCGGAAGACGCCAACTTCAAGTACGTCGTCATGCCTATGAGGATTTGATGAACTGTCGTTCCGGCGAAAGCCGGAATCCATGCCTGATCGAGCATGGATTGCGGGTCGAGCCCGCAATGACGACGTCCTGAGGAGCCCGCCCCACCAGGCGGGTTCCGTCCTTCAAGAGTTTGAGAGAAGTGCGCGAATGTCTGATCAGAACCAAGTGAATACCGGTCCCGCAGGCGAGGACAGCTCCAACTTCCAGCCCCAGATCGACACCAACCAGGCCGGCGCCAGCGCCGCCTACGGCGAGTCGTCGATCCAGATCCTGGAAGGCCTGGAGGCCGTGCGCAAGCGCCCGGGCATGTACATCGGCGACACCAGCGACGGCACGGGCCTGCACCACTTGGTGTTCGAGGTGGTCGACAACTCCATCGACGAGGCGCTGGCCGGCCACTGCGACGACATCGTGGTGACCATCCACACCGACAACTCCATCAGCGTGGTGGACAACGGGCGCGGCATCCCCACCGGCGTGAAGATGGACGACAAGCACGAGCCCAAGCGCTCGGCGGCCGAGATCGCGCTGACGGAACTGCACGCCGGCGGCAAGTTCAACCAGAACAGCTACAAGGTCTCGGGTGGCCTGCACGGCGTGGGCGTGAGCTGTGTCAACGCGCTGTCCAAGATGCTGCGCCTGACCGTGCGCCGCGACGGCAAGGTGCACGTGCTGGAGTTCAGCAAGGGTTTCGTGCAGAACCCCGTCACCGAGATGCGCGACGGCGTGGAAGTGCGCCCGATGCAGATCCTGGGCGACACGGACAAGCGCGGCACCGAGGTGCACTTCCTGCCCGACACCGAGATCTTCAAGGAGAACAACGACTTCCACTACGAGATCCTCTCGAAGCGGCTGCGCGAGCTCTCCTTCCTGAACAACGGTGTCAACATCAAGCTGCACGACGAGCGCACCGGCAAGACCGACGACTTCGCCGGCGCCGGTGGCGTGAAGGGCTTCGTCGACTACATCAACAAGGGCAAGAGCGTCCTGCACCCGAATGCCTTCGTCGCCATGGGCGACCGGCAGAGCGACCAGGGCACCAACATCGGTGTCGAGGTGGCGATGCAGTGGAACAGCGGCTACAACGAGCAGGTGCTCTGTTTCACCAACAACATCCCGCAGCGCGATGGCGGCACGCACCTCACCGGCCTGCGCGCGGCGATGACTCGCGTCATCAACAAGTACATCGAAGAGAGCGAGCTGGCCAAGAAGGCCAAGGTGGAAGTCAGCGGCGACGACATGCGCGAAGGCCTCACCTGCGTGCTGAGCGTCAAGGTGCCCGAGCCCAAGTTTTCCAGCCAGACCAAGGACAAGCTGGTCTCCAGCGAGGTGCGCGGCCCGGTGGAAGACGTGGTGGCCCGCACGCTGGGCGACTACCTGCAGGAGCGGCCCAACGACGCCAAGATCATCGTCGGCAAGATCATCGAAGCCGCGCGTGCGCGTGAAGCGGCGCGCAAGGCGCGCGAGATGACGCGCCGCAAGGGCGTGCTCGATGGCATGGGCCTGCCGGGCAAGCTGGCGGACTGCCAGGAGAAGGACCCCGCGATGTGCGAGATCTACATCGTGGAGGGCGACTCCGCCGGCGGCAGCGCCAAGCAGGGCCGCGACCGGAAGTTCCAGGCCATCCTGCCGCTGCGCGGCAAGATCCTGAACGTGGAGAAGGCGCGCTACGAGAAGCTGCTGACCAGCAATGAAATCCTGACGCTGATCACCGCGCTGGGCACCGGCATCGGCAAGGCCGGCACCATCAACAGCAACGGCAAGGGTGACACCGACGACTTCAACGTCGCCAAGCTGCGCTACCACCGCATCATCATCATGACCGACGCGGACGTGGACGGCGCGCACATCCGCACGCTGCTGCTCACGTTCTTCTACCGCCAGATGCCCGAGCTGGTGGAGCGTGGCCACATCTACATCGCGCAGCCGCCGCTGTACAAGGTCAAGGCCGGCAAGGAGGAGCTGTACCTGCAAGGGCCCGGCGACCTCGACACCTTCCTGCTGCGCATCGCGCTCAATGGCGCCAGCGTGCACACGGGCGGCGACAACGGCACCCTGCTGACGGGCGACACATTGGCCGAACTGGCGCGCAAGCACCAGGTGGCCGAGCAGGTCATCCACCGCCTGACCAACTTCATGGATGCCGAAGCCTTGCGCGCCATCGCTGACGGCGTGCGCCTGAACCTGGACACCGTGGCCGACGCCGAAGCCAGCGCGGTCGCCCTGCAAACGAAGTTGCAGGAACTGGACCGCGCCAGCAACCAGGCGCCGGCCGAAGTCGCGGGCGAGTTCGACGCCCGCACCGACAAGCCCGTGCTGCGCATCAGCCGCCGCCACCACGGCAACGTGAAGAGCAGCGTGATCACGCAGGACTTCGTGCACGGCGCCGACTACAAGGCGCTAGCCGAAGCCGCCGACACCTTCCGCGGCCTGCTGCACGAGGGCGCGCGCGTGATGCGCGGCGAAGGCGAACGGCAGAAGGAAGAACGCGTGGGCGACTTCCGCCAGGCCATGCGCTGGCTCCTCTCGGAAGCCGAGCGCGCCACCTCGCGCCAGCGCTACAAGGGCCTGGGCGAGATGAACCCCGAGCAGCTGTGGGAAACCACCATGGACCCCAACGTGCGCCGCCTGCTGCGCGTGCAGATCGAGGACGCGATCGAGGCGGACAAGGTGTTCACGATGCTGATGGGCGATGAGGTGGAGCCGCGCAGGGACTTCATCGAGACGAATGCGCTCCGCGCCGCAAACATCGACGTCTGAAGTTGCAGCTGCCAGTTACAGAGTGGCACGCTCGCGCGCTTATTACAGCAGTGACCTCGCGACATTCCTCGATGAGGAGAACACGCGGATTCTGGGCACGTTGTCACGCGCCGCGAGCGATGACGGTCCAATAGAGCCCGCCCAACTGCTCTCTTGGGAACAGCAGATTCGCTGTCTCACGTCCGCGCTCAGGTCTCACCCTGCCTCAACTGGCGGGGTTTTTTTTGAGTACGCGGTTCCGAGGCTTGGAAGGCGTATTGATGTCGTGTTGGTTCTTGGCGGAGTTGTCTTCGTCATCGAATTCAAGGTGGGCGCGAAGCAATACACTGCCGCCGCACTGGATCAGGTTTGGGACTACGCGCTTGACCTGAAGAACTTCCATGAGACATCGCACGACAAGGTGCTATGCCCGGTGCTTGTTGCGACAGACGCTCCTGCACGGCCTATCAGGACTGCAACAAGCGTCAGAGACGATGGCGTCCTCGTTCCGATCTGCTGTAACTCTGCCCAGTTGGATGCTGTCCTGGATCATGTTCTCCAATCCAGACCGCAATCGCTCGTCGTGGCGCGAGACTGGGATGCTGGTCGCTATGCCCCAACGCCAAGCATCATTGAAGCGGCATTAGCGCTTTACTCTGGCCATGGCGTCGCGGAGATCTCGCGGTTCGGCGCCGAGGAGAGAAACCTACGAGAGACTTCTAGCGCCGTTGATGCCTTGATCGAACAATGCCGCGAATCGCGACAGAAGGCGATTTGCTTTGTCACGGGCGTGCCCGGTGCGGGGAAAACACTGGTTGGTTTGAACGTCGCGGCCACGCACGCGCAGCAAGGCGACACTCATTCTGTTTTCCTGTCTGGCAACGGGCCCCTTGTTGCTGTTCTGCGAGAGGCGCTCACGAGAGATCAGGTCCGTCGCACGCGCGCGCGCGGAGAGAAGTTGACTAAGTCTGCTGCGCTGACAACCGTCAAGTCCTTCATCCAGAACGTCCACCACTTCCGCGACGAATACTTGCGCGACCAGCGACCGCCCGTTGACCACGTAGCTGTGTTCGATGAGGCTCAACGCGCATGGAATTTGACGCAAACTGCAGCCTTCATGCAGAGGAAGCGCGGCCAGGCCGGGTTCGATATGTCCGAGCCGGAGTACCTAATTTCGTGCATGGACCGGCACCCTGATTGGGCAGTGATCGTCTGTCTGGTTGGAGGCGGGCAGGAGATCAATACGGGTGAGGCGGGCATTCGCGGCTGGCTCGAGGCGCTTTCACGCCGGTTCCCCCACTGGAAGGTGCACTTGCCTGCCGAACTGCGGGATAGCGAATACCAGGTTGCGGATTTCTTGCGGCAGGCGCCCCCGACCTTTTCTGTTGTCAATGACGAGCGCCTGCACCTCGCAGTGTCCATGCGCTCATTCCGGGCGCAACACGTCTCGACGCTCGTGAAGCAAGTGCTTGATCTCGAGCGACAAGAGGCGGTGAGGACTCTCGTTAGAGTGCTTCCGAGCTATCCCATCGTTCTGACCCGCGACGTCAATCTCGGCAAGGAGTGGGTTCGCTCCCAAGCTCGAGGGAACGAACGCTACGGTCTCATGGTCTCGTCCCAGGCGGAGCGACTAAGGCCGCATGCGATTCACGTGCGCGCACCGATGGATCCGGTCCACTGGTTTTTGGACGGGAAGGAGGACGTGCGGTCGTCCTACTACCTCGAAGACGTGGCAACAGAGTTTCACGTCCAAGGCTTGGAGTTGGACTGGGGCTGTGTTGTTTGGGACGGCGACTTCAGGTTTGCAGGGTCAGCCTGGACGCACCACGCCTTCGTGGGAAGCAAGTGGCAGAACATCAACAGCCCTGAACGGCGAACGTTTCAGAAGAACGCCTATCGAGTCCTTCTGACCCGAGCGCGGCAGGGGGTGGCCATTGTTGTTCCAACTGGCACCGCCAGCGATGCAACGCGAGACCCGAAGTTCTACGACTCCACCTTCGAATACCTTAGGCAGATCGGTATACCTGTCCTTCGGTAATCAGCAGCGCAACGCGAATTGACGATCTCGGTGCTTCTTGCGTTCGGAAGCAAGCCAGTCCTGCATGGCCGCCGATTGAGGCTGACGGGCTTGAGCATCGATACTGAGTACAGCCTGTTCCAGCGCAGCACACTCCGCGCGGCGATCAATGCTCGCATCTCGATGATCGGAAACATTCGCTGCGGCCGCGGCGCCGCTGTGAGCCTGCGGTGGAGGCTGGGTTTGCGTCAACGTGCTCTGAACTTGACGAACCGGGTCTGCGACGTTGGGCTCTTGCAGGGTGACCACGCTGGTTTGCGCGCCGGGTTCGCAAGGACCATCAGAGAACGTCACCCGACCACCAAGGATGCACTTCACCACTTCTCTGCGCGTTGCGCGCGGCGGGGTTCTCACACTTTGAGAGTGGACCGACGGCGTAGGCAGCGGAGTTGGAGTGGACGCAGGCGGGGCGGGGGCTTGGTGCGAGCGACCGACAACAGGATATCGATCGAAGGCGAGCCACACGAGGGCAAGAACCGCCAGGGTGATGAGGACTACGCCCCACCCGGAATTTTCGGGTGGAGTGAAGACAGATCGCAAATCTGCATTTCGATCGAACTTTTCCGCTTTGCGCAGTGCCACCGCGTTGATCACATGAAACGAGCCAATGCACAGTGTAGTCAGCACGCGTACACTGCCCTCTCGACCTCCGCCGCCCTCCTTCGTGCCCTGGGCAGCGCTTCGCAGCCTGAAGCGGGTCACTCCGAAGCCATCGCACTTTCCCATCCCAGGAGTGCGCATGCAGACCCCAACGGCGACTTCGCCGATTCCCTCGACACCCACGGGCACCAGGCGTTCCACGCCTGGGACCTGAGCCACTGCGACGTGCGCGACCTGCGGCCGTCGTACGAGCTCGCGCGGTACCACCATGAGCAGGAAGGCGGGCCGGAGCCGGTGGACCTGCGCACGCGGATCCGGGCAACGCAGGTGGAGTGCGACCGGCCGTTCTTCCGCTTCCTGCGCGCCGCCGAAGACCGCACGCGCATCCGCTTCATCTAGGCGGCGCCTCTCTCAGGGCGTCCGTGGGTGGGGCGCGGCGCCGCAGACAATACGTGCGTGTCCCCGCTGTCCGCCGCTCGCCCGCGCTTCTGGCTTTTCGCCTTCGGCCCGCTCTTCCTCGCGTACCACCTGCCTGAAGTCGCCGCGCGTCTCGGCGTGGCAGCGGGGGTGGCCTCGGCGGCGCTGCTGCTGTTCTTTCCCCTCGCGTTCTGGCTCGGGCGCCGCAGCGGCCCGGGGCCGTTGTCGGCCTATGGCCTGGCTCCTCGCAACGAGTGGTGGGCCTGGCTGGCGGCGCTCTTCCTGCTGGCGGTCGTCGCGAAGATTGCAGCCATCGCAATCGGCGTGCACTGGGGCCTGTACCTGTCGGGCGGCCCGGCCGGTCGCGCGATCGATGCGGGGACGTGGTTCTCCTTGCTGCTGGTCACCTTCGTGCCCTCGCTCGCCGAGGACATCCTCACGCGGGGCGTGTTCGCACAGTCGCCGCTCGCGCGCAGCGGCCTGGTGTTCGTGGTCGCGACGGCGGCCGTGTACGTCCTCAACCACGTGTGGCGCCTCGGTGCGGGCTGGCGCGAGTGGTTCATGCTGCTTTGCTTCGGCATCGCCTACGGGCTGGCGTTCTGGCGGACGGGGACGTTATGGGCCGCGTTAGGGTTGCACTGGGGATGGAATTTCGCGGGACAGGCGATCGACGCCGCATGGCAGGTGGATGTGCACGCGCAGGGCGGGGTCAAGGTGCTCTCGGCGGCGGTGCATCTGGGGATGGCGCTTGTCGTCGTGGCGGTGACGAAGCGGGGCGGTGGCAGGGATGGATTCCGGCTTCCGCCGGAATGACAGGGCGGGGGACGGAGCGGAGAGGGAGTTCTACAGGAAGCGCTCCAACAACTTCCGCGAATGTCGGTCCAGTCCAGATCGGTTCGCGATCCGAAAGTTGATCCCTTCCCCACTCGCAATCAACAGCGCCCCGTCCCCAAGCCGCCGAATATCTTCTTCCCCTTTCAGCACGAACTGCGTCGCCCCGCGATCGGTCACCACGCTCCACGTGCTGGGCGTCGAGAAGCTGGACACCGCCTCGATGCGCTGCACCGTCGGCACGAATTCGCGCCCGGCCAGCTCCTCTTCGATCAAGGCGCGGACCTCACCAGCAAGTGACCCGAGGTGCTCCACCCAAGCCACCTCCCGCCCCTCGCCACTCACCAGCGACACGCCTTCCTCTGGCGCAGCCAGCGGAAACGCCCGCACCGGCACCACGCCCTCGTGCACCGCGCCGTCCGCCAGCGTCAGCACCAGCCGGCCGAATGAACTCCGTTCAAGCTTGAACATCGTCATTCCCCCGCCGGATGCGCTGCATGCACCGGCGCCGGAAGTTGCAGCTGGTCTTCCTCATCGACCTGACGTGCCTGCGCTTCATACAGCCGCCAATACGCGCTTTGCTTGGCGATCAACTCGTCGTGCGGCCCCACCTCCACCACCCGCCCCCGATCCATCACCACCAACCGATCCGCCTTGCGCAGCGTGGACAGGCGGTGTGCGATGGCAATGGTGGTGCGGCCCTGCACCAGGTTGTCCAGCGCCTTCTGGATCTCCTTCTCCGTTTCCGTGTCGACGCTGGAGGTGGCTTCGTCCAGGATCAGGATGCGCGGGTCGATCAGCAGCGCGCGGGCGATCGAGATGCGCTGGCGCTCGCCGCCCGACAGGCCCTGGCCGCGTTCGCCGACCATGGAGTCGTAGCCCAGGGGCAGGCGCAGGATGAACTCGTGCGCGTGCGCGGCGCGCGCGGCGGCGACGATCTCGGCGCGGGTGGCGTCAGGGCGGCCGTAGGCGATGTTCTCGGCGATGGTGCCGAAGAACAGGAAGGGCTCCTGAAGCACCAGGCCGATGTGGCGCCGGTAGTCGGCCACGCCGAAGCGCCGGATGTCGGTGCCGTCGACCTTGATGGCGCCGTCGGTCACGTCGTAGAAGCGGCAGATCAGGTTGACCAGCGTGCTCTTGCCCGATCCGCTGTGGCCCACCAGGCCGATCATTTCGCCGGGGCGGATCGACAGGTCCAGGCCGCGGATCACGCTGCGGTTGCCGTAGCGGAAGCCCAGGCCCTGCATGTCGATCGCGCCTCGTAGCGATTCGATCTTCACTGGCTGCGCCGGCTCGGGCACGTTGGACACGTGGTCCAGGATGTCGAAGATGCGCTTGGCGCCGGCGGCTGCCTTCTGCGTGACCGAGACGATGCGGCTCATCGAGTCCAGCCGCGTGTAGAAGCGTCCGATGTACGCGATGAAGGCCGTGAGCACGCCCACCGTGATCTCGCTCTTGCTCACCAGCCAGATGCCGAAGGCCCAGACCACCAGCAGGCCGACGTCGGTCAGCAGCGACACGGTCGGCGAGAACAGGCTCCAGGTCTTATTGAGCTTGTCGTTGACGACCAGGTTGGCCTGGTTGGCCTCGCGGAAGCGCTGCGCCTCGCGCCGCTCCTGCGCGAAGGCCTTGACCACGCGGATGCCCGGGATGGTGTCGGCCAGCACGCTGGTCACGTCGCTCCAGACTCGGTCGATCTTCTCGAAGCCGGTGCGCAGGCGGTCGCGCACGGCGTGGATCATCCAGGCGATGAAGGGCAGCGGCAGCAGCGTCGCCAGCGCCAGCCAGGGGTTGATCGAGAACAGGATGGCCGCCGTCATGGCGAACATCAGGACGTCGGTGGCGAAGTCCAGCGCGTGTAGCGACAGGAAGACCGAGATGCGGTCGGTCTCGGAGCCGATGCGCGCCACCAGGTCGCCGGTGCGCTTGCCGCCGAAGTAGTCCAGCGACAGCTGCAGCAGGTGCTCGAAGGCCGTGGTGCGCAGGTCGGCCGCGATGCGCTCGGACACCAGGGCCAGCAGCCAGGTGCGCGCCCAGCCCAGGCTCCACGCCAGCAGCGCCGAGCCGAGCAGTCCGGCCAGCAGCAGCAGCACGTAGCCGGCGTCGATGCGCTGGCCGTTCTGGAACGGGATCAGCACCTTGTCCATCAGCGGGATGGTCAGGTAGGGCGGCACCAGCGTCGCGGCGGTGGACGCGAGCGTCAGCCCGAAGCCGATGGCCAGCTGCTTGCGGTACGGGCGGGCGAAGCGGGCCAGGCGCAGCAGGACCCAGGTCGAGGGCGGGCGGGTGTCCTCGTCGGCCTCGTCCTCGCTGGCGGCCTCCTCCGGCGCGGGCTCGCCCGATTGCAGGCGCTCGAAACGGGCGACGAAGGCCAGCACCGCGCGCTGCTGCGCCAGCGTGAAGCGCCACAAAGCCACGCGCCGCGTGCGATCCAGCAACTCCAGCGTGCCAATTCCCGCATGGTCGCCGTGGCGCAGCACCATGCCGTCAGCCAGTTGCCAGTCAGCCCACTGGCCGTCCACGCAAGCTAGCAGCCGCTTCTCGGTCAGGACCAACGCTCCGGTGTTGAAGTGCATCGCCGCGTCGATGTCAACCTCCAGGGTGGCCAAGACGTTCTCGTTGCTGTCGAGTTCCGTGTCGAGCGCCTTGCGCCAGTCCGGGCCCGGCACTGCGACGGCCGGAGAAGTAGATTGCATGCGGCGGTGGTGAGGAAACACTGGGCCCGTGCCCTGGTTGGGACGCGGATTTTCGCCCAAGCCGGCAACTGCCCATGAGCAAGCACAACAACATCCGACTGCTGCGCGTCAACTACCTGCGCGGCCCCAACCTCTGGACCTACCGGCCGGTGCTCGAAGCCTGGCTGGACCTCGGCGAGCTGGAAGACTGGCCGTCGAACAAGCTCCCCGGGTTCAACGATCGGCTCACCGCGCTGCTGCCCGCGCTCATCGAACACCATTGCGGCGTCGGCGAGCGCGGCGGCTTCCTGCAGCGGCTGCAGGAAGGCACCTGGGCCGGCCATGTGCTGGAACACGTGGTCATCGAGCTGCTGAACCTGGCCGGCATGCCTACCGGCTTCGGCCAGACGCGCAGCACCTCGCAGCGCGGCGTCTACCGCATGGTGTTCCGCGCCCGTGACGAGCAGGTCGCGCGCAGTGCGCTGGCGCAGGGCCACCGCCTGCTCATGGCGGCCATCAACGGCGAATCCTTCGATGTGGCCCAGGCTGTCGGCAAGATCCGCGAGCAGGTCGACGACTCGTACCTCGGCCCAGCACCGCCGCCATCGTGGCCGCGGCGACCGACCGGCGCATCCCGCACATCCGCCTGAACGACGGCAACCTGGTGCAGCTGGGGCACGGCGCCCGCCAGCGCCGCATCTGGACCGCCGAGACCGACCGCACCAGCGCCATCGCCCAGGGCATCGCCGGCGACAAGGACCTGACCAAGCGCCTGATCGCCGGCTGCGGCGTCCCGGTGCCGGAGGGCCGCGCCGTTGCCTCACCGGCCGAGGCCTGGGAGGCGGCGCAGGACATCGGGCTGCCCGTCGTCGTCAAGCCCAGCGACGGCAACCACGGCCGCGGCGTGATGCTGGACCTGCGCACCCAGGCGGATGTCGAAGCCGCCTTCGCGATCGCCGAGCCCCATGGCAGCGAAGTCCTGGTCGAACGCTCCATCCCGGGTGACGAGCACCGGCTGCTGGTGGTCGCCGGCAAGGTGGTGGCGGCGGCGCGTGGCGAGACCGCCTGGGTCACCGCCGACGGCCGCTCGACCGTGCGCCAGCTGGTCGACGCGCAGATCAACAGCGACCCGCGCCGCGGCACCACCGAAGACTACCCGCTGAACCGGCTGGTGCTCGAAGAAGACGAGGCCATCCTGGGGGACCTGACGCGGCAAGGCCTCACGCCCGATGCGGTGCCCGAGGCGGGCCGCAAGGTGCTGATCCAGCGCAATGGCAACGTCGCGATCGACTGCACCGACCAGGTCCACCCCGAAGTCGAACACGTGGTCGCCCTGGCCGCGCGCATCGTCGGGCTGGACATTGCCGGCATCGACCTCGTGGCGCAGGACATCTCGCGACCGCTGCACGAGCAGGGCGGTGCGATCGTCGAAGTCAACGCCGGCCCCGGCCTGCTGGCGCACCTGAAGCCCGCGGTGGGCCAGCCGCGCCCGGTGGGCCGCGCCATCGTCGACGCGCTGTTCCCCATGGCCGACGAACGCGCACACGCCGGCCGCATCCCCATCGTCGGCGTCGCCGGCACGCGCGGCACCACCCGCATCGCGCAGCTGGTCGCCTGGCTCGCGCAGTTGCGCGGCCTGCGCGTGGGCCTGGCCTGTGCCGACGGTCTCTTCCTCGATCGCCGCTGCCTGGCACCTGGCGACGCGCGCCGCTTCGACGTGGCGCACCGCCTGCTGGTCAACCGCAACGTGAAGGCCGCCGTGTTCGAGAACGATGCCCGCTGCATCCTGCGCGACGGCCTGGCCTACGACCGCTGCACGGTCGGCGTGGTCACCGATTTCGATGGTTCCGAGGCGCTGGCCGACTTCGACGTGCAATCGCCGGAGCAGATGGCCAAGGTGCTGCGAACGCAGGTCGACGTGGTGCTGGACGACGGCGTCGCCGTGCTGAACGCGGCGGACGAGCGCGTCGCGGCGCTGGGCGAGTTCTGCGACGGCGAGGTCATTCTCTACGCGGCCGATGCGCGCACGCCTGCACTGCTGGCGCATCGCGACAAGGGCGCGCGCGGCGGCCGTGTCGTGTTCCTGCAGGACGGCCGGCCGGTGCTGGCCACCGGCAGCGCCGAGGCGCGACTGGCCGTGCTGTCGCCCGCCGCACGGGGCGACATGGACGACGACACCTTGCTTGCCGTCGTCGCCACCGCCTGGGCGCTGGACATCCCGCGCGACCTCATCACCGCCGGCCTCGAGACTTTCGACGCCCACAACGCCGCAGCCTGAGCCCGCCATGGACATCTCCCGCATCCGCGCGCTGCGCGGCCCCAACCTGTGGAGCCGCCACACCTCCATCGAGGCCGTCGTGGCGTGCGCCGAAGACGAAGTCTCGGTCGCCGAGCGCCCCGGCTTCGAGGCCCGCCTGCGCACCCTGTTCCCGGGAATCGGCGACTTGCCCACCAGCGGCCCGGTGTCGCTGGCCCATGTGCTCGAGGCCGCGGCATTGGCCCTGCAGGAAGAAGCCGGCTGCCCGGTGAGCTTCAGCCGCACCCAGGCCACGGTGGAACCGCGCGTCTACCAGGTGGTCGTCGAATACAGCGAGGAGGCGGTCGGCCGCCTCGCCTTCGACCTCGCGCAGCAGCTGGTCACGGCCGCGTTGGACCCACAGGCCGCCTTCGACATCGACGCCGCGCTCGCCCGCCTGCGCGAGACCGACGAGGACGTTCGCCTCGGCCCGAGCACGGGCTCCATCGTGCAGGCCGCGGCAGCGCGCGGCATCCCGTGGCGGCGCCTGACCGACGGCAGCCTGGTGCAGTTCGGCTGGGGCAAGCACCAGCGGCGCATCTGGGCCGCCGAGGTCGACCAGACCAGCGCGGTGTCGGAATCGATCGCGCAGGACAAGGACCTGACCAAGCAACTGCTGCGCGCCGTCGGTGTGCCGGTGCCCATCGGCCGCCCGGTCGTCGACGAGGCCGATGCCTGGGCCGCCGCGCTGGAGGTGGGCCTGCCCGTGGTGGTGAAGCCCCGCGACGGCAACCAGGGCAAGGGCATCACCGTCAACCTCACCACGCGCGACGCCATGGCGCTGGCCTACAAGGCCGCGGCGGAGATCGGCGAAGTGATGGTCGAGAAGTATCTGGCCGGCAACGACCACCGGCTGCTCGTGGTCGGTGACCGGCTGGTCGCCGCCGCGCGCCGCGAGCCGCCGCTGGTGGTGGGCGACGGCGAGCACACGATCGCGGAGCTGGTCGCCAGGGTCAATGCCGACCCGCGGCGTGGCGATGGCCACGCCACGTCGCTCACGAAGATCCGCATCGACGACATCGCGATCGCGCTGCTCGCCGAGCAGGGCTTCACCACGGACAGCGTGCCGGCGCGGGGCCAGCGCGTGCGGATGCGCCACAACGCGAACCTGTCGACGGGCGGCACCGCGACCGACGTCACCGACGACGTGCACCCCGAGGTGGCCGAGCGCGCGATCGCCGCGGCGCAGATGGTGGGGCTGCACGTGTGCGGCGTGGACATGGTGTGCGAGAACGTGCTCCAGCCGCTGGAGGAGCAGGGCGGCGGCATCGTGGAGGTCAACGCCGCGCCCGGCCTGCGCATGCACCTGTCGCCGTCGTACGGCAAGGCGCGCAACGTCGGCGAGGCGATCGTCCACCACCTGTTCGAACCCGGGCACGACGGCCGCATCCCCACCGTCGCGGTCACCGGCACCAACGGCAAGACGACCACCGCGCGGCTGGTCGCGCACCTGTTCGCCAGCAGCGGCCTGACGGTCGGCATGACCAACACCGACGGCGTCTACGTCGATGGCCGGCAGATCGACTCGGGCGACTGCAGCGGCCCGAAGAGCGCGCGCAGCGTGCTGATGCACCCCGACGTCGAGGCGGCGGTGTTCGAGACCGCGCGCGGCGGCATCCTGCGCGAAGGCCTGGGCTTCGACCATTGCCAGGTCGCGGTGGTCACCAACGTGGGCGCCGGCGACCACCTGGGGCTCAACTACATCACGACGGTGGAGGATCTCGCCGTCCTCAAGCGCGTGATCGTGCAGAACGTGACGCCGAAGGACGGGTATGCGGTGCTGAACGCCGCCGACCCCATCGTCGCCGCGATGGCGCAGACCTGCCCCGGCAAGGTGATCTACTTCGCGGCCGACCGCCACCACGCCGTCATGGCCGCGCACCGCGCGCAGGGTGGGCGCGTGGTCTACGTCGATCCCGCGCTGGACGGCGGCTCGGTGGTCGCGGCCGAGGGCACCTGGCGCCGCCACGTGCGGCTGGCCGACATCCCGATCACCCGCAACGGCACCATCGGCTTCCAGGTGGAGAACGTGATGGCCGCGGTCGGCGCGGCGTGGGGCGCGGGCCTGGCGTGGGACGCCATCCGCAGCGGGATGGCGACCTTCGTCAATGACTCGCACACCGTGCCCGGCCGCTTCAACGTGATGGACTACCGGGGCGCGACCGTGATCGCCGACTACGGCCACAACCCGGACGCGATGCGCGCGCTCGTGGCGGCGGTGGATGCGATGCCGGCCAAGCGCCGCTCGGTGGTGATCAGCGGCGCCGGCGACCGGCGCGACCAGGACATCCGCGACCAGACCGCCATCCTGGGCGCTGCCTTCGACGACGTGCTGCTGTACCAGGACGCGGCCCAGCGCGGGCGCGCCGACGGCGAGGTGATGGCGCTGCTGCGCCAGGGGCTCGACGGCGCGAGCCGCACCACGCACGTGGAGGAGATCCGCGGCGAATTCGCCGCCATCGACGCCGCGCTGGCCCGGCTGCAGCCCGGCGACTTGTGCCTGGTGCTCGTGGACCAGGTGCAAGAGGCGCTGGCCCACCTGGCGCGGCGGGTGGCGGACCACTGAAGCGCAGCTGCTGGTTCGCCGCATTCCCCGCTCGTCGCGCTCGCCCCGCAGATGCGAGGTCAGGCGTACACTGTCCCGTCTCGACCTCCGCCGCCCTCCTTCGTGCCCTGGGCCGGCGCTTCCGCGATTCGAAGCGGGTCGCTTTCTTGCCGATGCACTTCGTTTCCAGGAGTGCCCCCATGCGACCCACCGACGGCGACCACGCCGATTCCATCGACATCCGTGTCCACAGCGCCTTCAACACGTGGGACCTTTGCCACTGCGCGGTCAGGGACCTGCGGCCGGGGTACGACCGGGCGCTGCGTCACCATGAGCAGGAGGGCGGACCCGAGCCCATCGAGCTGCGCACGAGGTTGCGTGCGACGCAGGACGAGTGCGATGGGCTGTTCTTCCGCTTCCTGAAGGTGGCCGAGGAACGGTCGCGGGCGAGGTACATCTAGGCGTCGTTCCGGGGACGCCACTCACCCTACCCCCTCGACGACGAGGGAGGGGGTAAAACCCTTCCATGGACATCTCTCGCCGTCGCTGGCTCGCGGCTGCTGCTGGTGCGCCCTGGGCGTTGCCGGCGTTCGCTGAACAAGGAAGCCAGCACCGCGCCTGGCCGCGCCAGCGCGCGACGCCTTCACTTCAGCTGCCGGCGCTCGATGGCACGACGTGGTCACTCGCCGCTGCGCGCGGCAAGCCGGTCTTGCTGAACTGGTGGGCCAGCTGGTGCGAGCCGTGCCGGGCCGAGATGCCGTCGTTGCAGCAACTGGCGGCGCAGCACCAGGGGCAGGGGCTGCAGGTGATGGCGGTGAACTTCAAGGAAGGCGAACACGCCGTGCGGAAATTCCTCGGCGCGACCGGGCTGTCACTGCCCGTGCTCTACGACCGCGATGGCGCCGCTGCCAAGTCGTTCGGTGTGCGCATCTTCCCGAGCACGGTGGGCATCGACCGGCAGGGGCGGGCCCGGTTCGTTGTCACCGGGGAAGTCGACTGGGCTGGTGCCGATGCGCGCCGCTGGGTCGCGGCGCTGCTTTAGGAAGCGGTGGATCCCCGCCTTCGCGGGGACGACGGCAAGCGCGCTTACTCGGCGAACGACGGGTAGCCGGCCGCTTCGGTGGCCTTGGTCAGGGCGGCGACGTCGGTCTTTGCGTCGTCGTACGTGACCTTGGCGTTCCGGCGCTGGTAGCTCACCACCGCCTTGCTCACGCCCGGTACCTTCATCAGCGCCACGCGGATCGTGACCGGGCACGTCTCGCAGTCCATCGTGGGGACGGACAGGGTCACTTGCTTCTGGGCGGCAAAGGCCGGCGCGGCGGTGACGAGCAACGCAGTGGCGGCAAGAGCGAGCAGCTTGTTGTTCATGCGAGGCCTCGGGATCATTCGTAGAACAGCGGCGCCACCAGCGGCACCAGCAAGGGAATCAAGGTGAGCACAGCCACCAGCCAGAACCAGCGGCGGGCGATGCCGACGGCAGGCGAGCACGTGCCGTCGCGGCAGACGGCCTCTTCACCACGCGCCGGCCGGTACAGGCGCCAGGCGGCAAACGCGAGCGCCGCGAAAGCGACGACCAGCAGCACCGGCGTGTACGCCTCGAGCACGCGCATGTGCACGATCCACGCGCCTGAGATGCCGACCAGCGCGAATGCCAGCGGCAGCACGCAGCAGCTGGACGCCAGCAGCGCGGCCAAGCCGGCGAGCGTCAGTGCCGAAGCGCTGCTGCGCGTGCCTTCCGGCGGCGGCGTGACGGGGTTGCTGGTGGTCGACGGCATGCGGGCGAAGCTCAGGCCTTGATCTCGCGCGCCGTGATCTGGTACGCGAAGCTGTCGGGGTCGTACGGGTCGCGTGCGGCGCCGCCGCTCTCGGCCTGCGGGTACATGAAGAAGCCGAGCTTGCCGCGCTTCGCGCCAGGCAAGGCGATGTCGCTGGCGGTGTTGTAGCCCATCCAGTTGCCTTCCCAGCTGCCGAACAGCGCCTTGCGCACCGGCGTCACCACCGGGTGGCCGGCGTCCTTGATCCACTCGGCCGTTTCCTGGCGCATCACCTTGGTGACGTCGGCCGGGTCCATGGCCACCCAGCCATGCGCCTGCAGGTACACCTCGGCGCGGCAGTGCTGCGCGCCCTTCAGGCTGGCCGGGTTGGCGCCCAGTTCGCGGTAGCCGAATTGGCTGGGCACCAGGCGCACGCCGTAGATGTCGCGGGCCGGCACGCCGGCCGCGCGGCACAGGCCGACGAACAACGCGTTGATGTCGGCGCACTTGCCGCTCAGGTTGCCGGTCTCCAGCATGGCCTTGATGTCGCCTTCGCCGCAGCCCTTCACCTTGGGTTCGCGGTAGGTGCTGACGATCACCCAGTCGTAGATGCGCTGCACCTTCTCGCGGTCGTTGCGCGAGCCCAGCACGATCTGCTTCGCGATCTTGCGCACGATGCCGTCGGTGGTGATCAGCTCGCTCGGCTCCAGCCAGCGGCGCAGGTCCGCGGGATCCGCCGCCGGGCCGGCATCGCGCGACTGCCAGTCGACGGCGCGGTCCTGCGTCTCGACGCGGCTGGTCAGCACGACGCTGGGCTCGGGTGTGGTCTTGTCGAAGCGCGCGACCAGCACCTTGGCGCCGGTCTGGCCGTCGGCGCCCAGCTTCACGTCGCCGCCGTTGGACGTCCAGCTGACGTCGCGCGTGCGTTGCCACGGCGTGTCCAGCGACGGCACCGGCACCCAGACCAGCGACTCGCCCTTGGGCTGGCGCAGGGTCACGGTGGTCACGACGTCGAAGGTGCGCCAGCCGCTGGGCTGCGGCGCAAAGCGGCGTGCGGCTTCCTGGGCATGCAGCGAAGGCAGCGCGCCGGCGACGAGGGAGGCGGACGCGGCCTGGACGAGGGCGCGGCGGGAGAGGGTGGGACGCATGGGCAGGGTTCCGGAGAGAGGCGCCGGCCTGGTGGCCTGGGCAAGGGGCGATTGTAGGAAAGCGGGGGCATCCGCGCTGCCACCCCGTCATTCCCGCGGAGGCGGGAATCCATCGCTTCCGTCTCCTTCGAGCTGCGCGCTGAAAGCGATGGGTCCCCGCCTCCGCGGGAACGACGAAGAGGGGTCAGGCCGCGCTGCGCGCCTTCACCGCCACGAGTGCCGTCTCCAGCGCACCGATGTCCGGCGGCTTGGCCAGGTGGGTGTCGAACCCGGCCTCCGCCGCCCGCCCGCGGGCCACGTGATCCGCGTAGCCCGACAGCGCGATCAGGTACACGCCGTCCAGGTCGGATTCGGCCCGCAGCGCGCGACCGACGTCGTAGCCGCTCAGCGTGCCGGGCAGGCCGATGTCGCTGATCACCACGTCGGGCCGCAACCGCCGCGCCAGGTCGATGCCGCTCGCGCCGTCGTACGCCAGCTGCACCTCGTGGCCGCCCAGCTGCAGCAATTCGCCCAGCGTGTTGGCGGCGTCCTGGTTGTCCTCGATCACCAGGATGCGCAGCGGTTCGCTGCCCGCACGCCCCAACGGTGCCGGGCGCGAGGCGCGCTCGGCGCGCGCCAGCGGCAGCGTGATGGTGAAGCGCGCGCCGCGTCCGCTGCCGTCGCTTTCCGCCAGCACGCCGCCGCCGTGCAGCTCGACCAGGCCCTTGGTCAGCGCCAGGCCCAGGCCCAGCCCGCCCTTGCTGCGCGCGATGTCCTGCGCCGCCTGCGCGAACGGGTCGAACAGCCGCACCAGCAACTCGGGCTCGATGCCGATGCCGGTGTCGCTGACGCCGATGCGCACCGTGTTGGTCGCCCTGTCGGCCGAACACTCGACGCGCACCTGGCCCGGCCCATTGCTGAAGCGCGCCGCATTGGTCAGCAGGTTGCCGACCATCTGCGCAATGCGCACCGGGTCCCCTTCCACCCAGGTCGCCTCGTCGCAGCCTGTCACGTGCAGTTGCTGCTGCGCAGCCGCCAGCGTCGCGCGGTAGTCGTCGGCGGTGTTGCAGACGATGTCGCTGAGGTCGCACGGCTCCTTGCGCAGCGTGAGCTTGCCGCGCGCGATGCGGCTGACGTCCAGAAGGTCGTCGATCAGGCGCGCCATGTGGCTCACCTGGCGGTCCACGATCACGCTCACGCGGCCCAGGCGTGGCTCGGCCAGGTCCAGCCGCTTGAGGATCTCCACGGCGTTGCGCACGGGCGCCAGCGGATTGCGCAGCTCGTGCGCCAGCACCGCGATGAATTCGTCCTTGCGGCGGTCGGCTTCGCGCAGCTGCTGCTCGGCGCGGCGCTGCGCGTCGACGTCGGTGTTGGTGCCGAACCAGGCCACGATGCGGCCGGCATGGTCGCGCAGCGGGAACGCGTGCGACAGGAACCAGCGGTACTGCCCGTCGGCGCCGCGCAGCGGGAAGGTGTCCTCCCACGGCTCGCCGCTGGCCATGTGGCGGCGGAACTTGGTGAGCACGCGCTCGACGTGCTCGGGATGGTGCGCCCACTGCCAGCCCCAGGACTTCATCTGCTGCAGGTCCGTGCCGGTGTACTCGAACCAGCGGCGGTTGTACCAGGTGATGTAGCCGGTGGCGTCGGTCATCCACGCCAGCTGCGCGATGTTGTCGGCCAGGCTCTGGAACATCGCCGCGTTGGCACGCGTGGCCAGCTCCGCTTCCTTCTGCGCCGAGATGTCGAGGACGAAAGCCACGCCTTCGTCCTCGCCCGTCAACGCCGCGCCCACCAGCACCCACACGCGGCTGCCGTCGGGGCGGACGTACTGCTTTTCCATCGGCGGCACGCGCCCTTCGGTGCGCAGCCGCTGCAGCGCCGCCCGGTCCTGGGGCGCGAACTCGGGCGGCGTGAGGGCGTCCAGCCACAGGCCGTCCACGGTGAACTCCTCGCGGGTGCGGCCCCAGATGCGCAGCACTTCGTCATTGGCTTCGACAACGCGGCGATCCGTGCGCCAGAACACGATGCCCAGCAGGTTGGTCTCGAACAGCTGCTGCAGCTGCGCGCGGCTGTGGCGCAGGTCGGCTTCGGCGGTGCGGGAGGTGTGCAGCGCGTCCTGCAGGCGGCGCTCGCGCAGTTCGAGTTCGTTGCGCGCCTGTTGCAGCTGCTCGTGGTCACGCTGCAGCCGGCGCAAGGCGGCGTGGCGCGTGGCGATCAGCCAGGTGGACAGGCCGCCCATCAGCAGGAACAGCGCGAGCCTGATCCAGTCGGTGGCCTGCGCCGGCAGCAGCGACCAGCGCGGCGGAACGAACAGCAGCTGTCCCAGCACCGCGCCAATGAGCAAGGCGACAAAACCCGGGCCGCCGCCGCCGTACCAGGCCGCGAGCACCGGCGGGATCAGCAGCAGGATGAAGGGCGCCTGGCCGTGCAGCCACGGCTGCAGCGCCTCGCGCAGCATGGCGGCGAGCAGGCAGAGCACGGCCGCCACTGCGTAGCCGCGCCACTCCTGCCCGGTCGAACTGCTGCCTTGCATCGCTGGGCAATCTACGCAGCCGTCGGCTTGGCGGGCGTGGCAGTGCGGTAACTTTGCCCGCCAGCTATTTCCCATCCGCCTGCCGGCGCAGTCGCACGCCGCTGGCGCGGCAATAATCCGCACGACACAACCGTTGGAGGTGGCCATGGCGATGCTGGTACTGGGATTGGTGCTCTTCCTGGGCGTGCACTCGACGCGCATCGTCGCCGACGGCTGGCGCACGCGCACGATCGCACGGATGGGCCCTGGCGCCTGGAAGGGCCTGTACACCTTGGCGTCGCTGGTCGGCTTCGCGCTGATCGTGTGGGGCTACGGGCTGGCTCGGCAGCAGCCGGTCGCGCTGTGGTACCCGCCGCGCGGCATGAACCACGCGGCCGCACTGCTGATGGTCATCTCGTTCGTGTTCCTGGTCGCTGCCTACGTGCCCGGCAACGCGTTCAAGGCCAGGCTGCACCACCCGATGGTGATCGGCGTGAAGGTGTGGGCCTTCGCGCACCTGCTGGCCAACGGCAACGTCGCCGACGTGGTGCTGTTCGGCAGCTTCCTGGTGTGGGCGATCGTGGACTTCGCGTCCGCGCGCCGGCGCGATCGCGCGGCCGGTGTCACGTATCCGCCCGGCCGCACGCAACCGACGGTGATCGCGGCGCTGGTGGGCCTGGTGGCCTGGGCCGTGTTTGCGTTCTGGGGCCATACGTTCCTGATCGGGGTCAGCCCGCTGGGGGTTTGAGGAGGCGGCGCGGCGCGCGCCCCGACCTTTGTCATTGCGGCCTCATGACGGCCACGCGTGACCGGGACTTTGTCATGGCGGGCTCGACCCGCAATCCACACGAAGCCACGCTAGCGGCGCACCAGCATGGACGCCGGAATGACAACTGCGGCGCCTCTTCGCCTGTTGCGCCTGCTTGCGCTGCGACACAAGGGCACACGCGCGCCCGCCGTCGTCCGACACCAAGGACGAGCACGCGCTTCGCAGAATGCATCGCAACCAGGCAAGACAGGGAGAACCTCCATGGAAGAAGCGAAGCGCGCACGGCCGCTTGCGGTCGTGACCGGCGCGTCGTCCGGCATCGGCTACCACCTCGCGGTGCTGGCCGCGCGGCACGGGTACGACCTCGTGCTCGCGGCCGACACGCCACTGCAGCAGGCGGTGCTCGATTGCCAGGCGGAAGGCGCGGTGCGCGTCGACGCGTGCGAAGTCGAGCTGGCGAGCAAGCAGGGTGTCGATGAACTGCTGTCGAAGTTGCAAGGCCGCGAGATCGATGCGCTGCTGGCCAATGCGGGCCACGGACTGGCCGGTGCGTTCCTCGACCAGGCGTTCGACGAAGTGCAGCACGTGATCGACACCAACGTCACCGGCACGATCTACCTGATCCAGCAGGTGGCGCGCGGCATGGTGGCCCGCAAGCAGGGGCGCATCCTCGTCACCGGATCGATCGCGGGCTTCCAGCCGGGGTCGTTCCACGCGGTCTACAACGGCAGCAAGGCGTTCGTCGACTCGTTCGCGCACGCGCTGCGCAACGAGCTGAAGGGCACCGGCGTCACGGTGAGCCTGCTGATGCCGGGACCGACCGACACCGAGTTCTTCGAGCGCTCCGGGCTGACCGCCGCGGAGACCAAGGTCGGTGTCGACATGAAGAAGGACGACCCGGCGATGGTCGCGCGCGTCGGCTTCGACGCGATGCTCAAGGGCGAAGCCGACGTCGTCGCCGGCTGGAAGAGCAAGATGCAGGTGATCGCGTCGAAGGTCCTGCCCGCGCAGGCCGTCGCCGAGACGCACCGCAAGCTCGCGCAGCCCGGCAGCGCGAAGCACAACCACCCCGAGCACGAGGAAGTGCACCCGATCGGGCCCCATGGCCAGCATGACGAAGGAGACAAGTGATGACCAAGAAGCAGGATCACATCCGGTCCGAGCAGAGCCGCGACAAGCATCCCGAGCGGATCCAGAAGGGCACCGGCGCGGACAAGACGGTGCGCAGCCAGGCCAAGGGCAACACGGCCGACCACCAGCAGCCCGGCTCGCCCAAGGTCCAGAACGACCGCAACAAGATGGGCAACAAGGAAGCGACGCAGACCAACCAGGGCCAGCGCTCGCCGCAGGCGCGGCATGACCGGCAGAACCAGGCCGGCTCGAGCAACCAAGTGGAGATGCGCACCGGCGGCAAGGGCGGCGGGCGTTCGCCGCGCGGGGCGGGCTGACGGCTCTTTGTCATTCCGGCGCAAGCCGGAATCCATGCGGGCGTTCGCCCCTTCGTGTGGATTGCGGGTCAAGCCCGCAATGACAATCCCGGGCGGGGCATGACGAAGGTCACGCCTTCGCCAGCGCCGCCTCCAGGTTCGCCAGCATCTTCGACCACCCGTCCTCGGTGCGCTGGCGCACCTCGGGGTCCTTGAACCACGGCCCGAGGTCGTGGCGCAGCGTGAGCTCACAGCCATCGCCTTGCGGCTCGATGTCGAGGATCACCGTGGTCTCGTGGCCGCCGAACTGCGGCAGCCAGAATGTGAACGCGATGCGCCGCGGCCGGTCCAGCTGCAGGTAGCGGCCTTCGTGCCGCATGTCCATCGCGCTGTCGCCATCCACCGGCCGGTGGTCGACGACGACGAAGTGGCCGTTGACGCCCGGATCGATCTCGCACGTCGTCACTTCACCCGTCGGCGGGGTGGCGAACAGGAAGTGGCGCGCGACGTCCGGGTCGAGCCACGCGTCGTAGATCGTCTCGGCGGTGCACGCGTACGCGCGCTGCACGCGCAGGATGGTGGAAATCGAGCTCATGGCCCGGTTATCGCCGCGGGGCCAGCGTGGCGTCAAGCTGAGCCAACGGCTCCGTCATTCCCGCGGAGGCGGGAATCCACCGCTCCGGCCTTCCTGACGAATCAGAACCGCGACTCGGGCAGCTCGATCTTCACTTCGAGCACTTCCAGATTGTCGTGCCGATCCAGCTGCACCTTGATGTCGCGCTGGTCGATCTTGATGTACTTGCTGATCACCGCGACCAGGTCGCGTTGCAGCGCGGGCAGGTAGTCGGGCTCGGCGGCATTGCGACCCGAGCGCTCGTGCGCCAGGATGATCTGCAGCCGCTCCTTGGCGACGCTGGCCGTCTTCTTCTTTTCCCCGAGCAGGAACGAGAGCAGCGAGGCCATGGTCAGCGCCCCCCGAACAGCCGCTTGAGGAAGCCCTGCTTCTGCGCGTCGACGAAGCGCAGCGGCTTGTCGGCGCCCAGGAAGCGATCCACCACGTCCTTGTACGCCTCGGACACGTCGGTGCCCTTCAGGTGCACGGCCGGCGTGCCCTGGTTGCTGGCCTGCAGCACGTTTTCGCTCTCGGGGATCACGCCGATCAGCGGGATGCGAAGGATGTCCTCGATGTCCTGCAGCGAAAGCATCTGGCCCTGGTCGACGCGGTTCGGGTTGTAGCGGGTGACCAGCAGGTGTTCCTTGACCGGGTCCTTGCCTTCGATCGCGCGCTTGGTCTTGGACGACAGCATGCCCAGGATGCGGTCGGAGTCACGCACCGACGACACCTCCGGGTTGGTCACCAGCAGCGCCTCGTCGGCGAAGTGCATCGCCATCAGCGCACCGGTCTCGATGCCCGCGGGCGAGTCGCACACGATGTACTCGAAGCCCATCGTCGCCAGGTCGTTCAGGACTTTCTCGACGCCTTCCTTCGTCAGCGCTTCCTTGTCGCGTGTCTGCGAGGCCGCCAGCACGAACAGGTTGTCGCACTGCTTGTCCTTGATCAGCGCCTGGTTCAGCGTCGCCTCGCCGTGGATCACGTTGACGAAGTCGTACACGACGCGTCGCTCGCAACCCATGATCAGGTCCAGGTTGCGCAGGCCGACGTCGAAGTCGATGACGGCGGTCTTGTGGCCGGCCAGCGCCAGCCCCGACGCGAAGCTCGCGCTGGTGGTCGTCTTGCCGACGCCGCCCTTGCCGGACGTGACGACGATGATCTTTGCCATGAGTGCGGGTTCCTTTTCGGTCTAGCGCCCTCGCCCCAAAGGGGAGGGAGTGAATCCAGCCAGTGCTTCCATCACCAGCGTGCCTTCGGTGCCGCCGACCAGCCGCACCTGCGTCGGCTTGCCGAGCACTTCGGCGGGCAGCGGGACGTCACTGGTGCGGTACACGCCGGCGATCGAGAGAAGTTCGGGTTGCAGCGACAGCGTGACGATGCGCGCTTCGGCATCCCCGCGCGCGCCGGCGATCGCCTTGCCGCGCAGCGGGGCGTAGACGTGGATGCTGCCGTCGGCGATGACTTCGGCGCCCGGGTTGACCATCGCCATCACGACCAGGTCGCGGCCGCGCGCATAGACCTGCTGGCCCGAGCGCAGCGGCTTGTCGATGAGAAGGGCGCCCAGCGGTGGCTGCGCGGCCGCTGCGGGTGCGGCCTCGCGCGGCGCGGCAGCGGGGCGCTGCAGGGTGCTCACCGCGTCACTGGCGACGACCAGCCCGGCGCGCACGGCAGCGGCAATCTGCTTGGGGTTGCCGTTGCGCACGGCGATCGGCGCGACGCGCCACTTGCGCAGCATCGCCAGCAGCCGGGCGAAGTCGGGCACGTCCTCGCCGCCGCGCAGGGGGCCGAGGTCGATGACGAGCGCGTCGCCGTCGAAGAAATCGGGGATGTCGCCGAAGCGCTCCTTGAACTCGTCGGCCAGCGCGTCCAGGTCGGCGGACTTGAGCAGCAGCGACACCAACGGGAGGGTCGCGCTCTTGATCTCGAACGTGGCGGGCGAGCGGCCGGTGACGGCGACAGGCATGGGGTACTGCTACTTCTACTGCGACTGCTGTGCCTCGGCGAGGCCGGCGCATCTTAGCTTGGCTCGGCGGTGCCGTCCTACACATTGTGTTGCCGTCCGCTTCAGACATTCTTCACGTGGCGGCGGGACACTGGGTGCAAGGAGCAGTGCCATGCAGTCCCAACGTACGCTCTCGCAATGGATCGCCATCGCCGCCGTCGTGCCAGTGGTGGTGTTCACCTTCGGCCACGTGCACGGCCAGGCGCAGAACCAGGGCAGCACCGGTGCGCAGGCGACGTTCCAGGGCCGCCCGGCGATGGCTGGCGCACAAGCCGGCACCGGCGCGATGGCCGGGCCGCCGCAAGGCGGTGTCGCGCCGCAGTCGACGGACCAGCCCGGCGGCGGATTGGTGCTGCGGGCGCCGGAGTCGATCCGCAATCGCGACGTCACGCCCAAACAGCCGGACCAGGACGTGCCCCGCCAGGGCGAGCAGGCGGTCCCGCGCGATCCCGGCGTCGACGTGCCCAAGGACGGCGAGCTGTCGCCGCGCCGTGACCGCGACGACGGCGAGGTGATCAAGCGCGACCGCGACTCCGCCGGCACCGACCAGAGCACGGGCAAGAAGGTGCGCAAGAGCGCGCGGCGCACGCTGGAGCATTCGCGGCGCGGCGTGCCGTCGGTGCAGTAGGCGCGCCTGGCGGCGCTGCGCGTGGATTGCGGGTCAGGCCCGCAATGACAAGTGTCTTTGTCATTCCGGCGAAAGCCGGAATCCAGACTCAATGCTCGCCCTGGTCCAGAACCTTCCGCGCCTTCTTCAGATCCGCCACGAAGGCCGCGAACGCTTCCTCGCGTTCGCTCGGGTCCATGCGCAGCAGCGCCGACGGGTGCAGCGTCACCAGCACCTTCAAGCCATCCGCCCGCTCGAGCCACTTGCCGCGCTCGGCGGTCACCGCCACCTGGTGCCCCATGAGCGATCGCGCCGCGGTCGCGCCCAGCGCCACCAGCGCGCGCGGCTTCACCAGCGCGATCTCGTCTTCCAGCCAGTGCAGGCACGCGGCGGCTTCGCGCTGCGTCGGGCTCTTGTGGATGCGGCGCTTGCCGCGCAGTTCGTACTTGAAGTGCTTCACGGCATTCGACACGAACACCGCGTCGCGCGGCACGCCGACCGCTTCCAGCGCGCGATCGAGCAGCTTGCCGGCCGGGCCGACGAAGGGATGGCCCTGCAGGTCCTCCTGGTCGCCCGGCTGCTCGCCGACGAACATCAGCGGCGCGTGCAGCCGCCCTTCACCGATCACCGATTGCGTGGCGATCTCGCCGATCGGGCATTCGCGGCAGCGCATCGTCGCGGCCTTGAGCTCGTCGAGCGAATGGATGCCGTCGCGGTGCAACGTGACCACGGGGTCGCTGGCGACGGGCCGCGGCACGCGTTTGCGCGACGCTTCGCCGGGCTGCTCGATCATGCTGCCGATCCTTTCCGGCGCCTGCGCCGACAACTCGCCGATCAGGCGTGACTCGGGCAGGTTGTCCCAGTACTTGCGCGGCATCTCCTTCTGCATCTGCTTCATCTTCAGCCGCGCGGGATTGAAGATGCTGCGGTAGTAGGTCAGCCAGAGCTCCTCGCCCGCATCCGCAGGCGGCGCGTCGGCGCGGCTGGCCCCGGGCCCGAACAGCAGCTGCTCGCCGTCCCAGTGCACCGAGCGCCCGGGCGTGAGGATCGCCCAGCGCATGTTGGCGAAGCGCCGCGCGAACCAGGGCGCGACCGCCTCGACGATGTGGTGCATGGGCTCGAACCAGGCCACGTGCAACTGCTCGCCGGGATGGTCCTCGTCGGGCACCTGGCGAAAGCGCACGAAGGCCTTCATCTTGTGCATGTCGCGCCGCACGGCCTGCGCCATCTGCTGCGCCAGCTGCATGTCGGCGTCCAGCGGGTCGTTGCGCAGCGACGGCTCGTAGACCAGGCGCCACAGCAGCCGGTACAGCAGGGCGAAGCGCTGCGGGTCGTGGTGCAGCACGACCACTTCACACAGGCGCAGGAACGAGGCCGGCACGATGGCCGCGGCGGCGCGCGGCATGTTGGCGTCGACGCGCGAGGCGTCGCCACCGGGCTGCGCGAACAGGTCGGGGTTGTTCGCGCTATCCGTTTCCCACTCGACCTCGTCCGGCGGCACCTGGCGCGCCAACAGCTCGCGGGCTTCGTTGCGGAAGCCGGTCAGGTCGATTTCAGAGGACAGACGCGCGTGCATGGCCGGCCTCGTGCATCAGAACAGCACGCCTTGCTCGGCGCGCGCCGGCGGCTGCACCGCGCGCCGCGTGGCTTCGGCCCGCGGCCGGTGGTCCGCCAGTTCGACGAAGGGCAGCACCTTGCGCACGGGCACGTGCAGCCGCTTGAGATCGTCGGTGCGAAGACGGCGCACGCGCCGCGCCTGCAGCACGCGGTCGACGGCCTTCACGCCCAGGCCCGGCACGCGCAGCAACTGTTCCTTGGGCGCGCGATTCACGTCGACCGGGAAGCGCTCCGGATTCGCCAGCGCCCACGCCAGCTTGGGATCGACGTCGAGATCGAGCATGCCCTTCTGCGGCGTGATCTCGGCCGCTTCGAAGCCGTAGAACCGCATCAGCCAGTCGGCCTGGTACAGCCGGTGCTCGCGCACCAGCGGCGGCGCTTTCAGCGGCAGCGCCGGCGCCGCATGCGGAATAGGGCTGAACGCCGAGTAGTAGACGCGCTTCAAGTTGTACGAGCCGTACAGCTGCGCGCTGGTCGACAGGATGGTGGCGTCATCGGTGGCGTCGGCGCCGACGATCATCTGGGTGCTCTGGCCGGCGGCGGCGAAGTGCGGCGCGGGCGTGCGCTTCGTGGCGCCGGGCACGAAGGTCAACGGCTTGGCCTCGACCTCGCGCTTGGCCTCCTTCGCGTCGTCGATGTGCACGCGCAGCCGCGCCATCGAGCGCTTGATCGCACCGACGTCCTTCTCGGGTGCCAGCGACTGCAGGCTCGCGATGGTGGGCAGCTCGATGTTGATCGACAGCCGGTCCGCGTACAGGCCGGCACGCGCGAGCAGTTCGGGCGCCGCTTCCGGAATCGTCTTGAGGTGGATGTAGCCTCGGAAGTCGTGCTCCTCCCTCAGCTTGCGCGCGACCTCGACGACCTGCTCCATCGTGTAGTCGGCGCTGCGGATGATGCCGCTGGACAGGAACAGCCCTTCGATGCAGTTGCGGCGGTAGAAGTCCAGCGTGAGGTGCACCACCTCATCGACCGTGAACCGCGCGCGCTGGACGTTGCTGCTGGCGCGGTTGACGCAGTACAGGCAGTCGTACTGGCACCAGTTGGTCAGCAGGATCTTCAGCAGCGAGATGCAACGGCCGTCCGGCGCATAGCTGTGGCAGATGCCGGTGCCGTCGTTCGAGCCCACGCCGCGGCCGTCGAGCGAGTCACGCGCGCGCCCGCCGCTGGACGCGCACGACGCGTCGTACTTGGCGGCGTCCGCGAGGATGGCGAGCTTGGCGTTGAGGTTCACTGGATGATCGTACAGTGCTCGGCAGCGGGCCGCCCTGCGCCTCGCTTCGGCGGGATGTCCCCATCGGGAATCCGTGAACGAAGTCGCAGGCGGCGGGGCCATCGTGGTGTCCCTCAGGCAGGGGCGATGTGCGCCCGTTTTCGCAGCCGGCGGGCCTTCAGCTCCATGCCCAGGTACATCAGGCCGGCGATCGCGAGCGGAAGGATGTAGTACAGGGCGCGGTAGCCGAGCAGCGCGGCGAGCAGCTCCTCTTCGGCGATGCGGTGGCTCAGGAGCGCGATGAACACCGCCTCGAACACGCCCAGGCCCGCCGGCACGTGCAGCACCACGCCGGCGATCGCGCCGATCAGCAGCACGGTGAGCACGTCGACGTACGGCAGTTTCTGCTGCAGCAGCACCCAGATGATTGCCGCCATCAGCGACCAGTTGAGCGCGGAGATCGCCATCTGGAGCATCGCCATCTTCGGCGGCGGCAGGTACAGCTCGTGGCCGCGCCAGTTCCAGGTGTGGTCGCCCATGCGCCAGCAAGCGATGAGGTACGCAGCGGAGATGGCCACCAGCGCGGCACCGATCCACTGCAGGCCGTGGTTGCCCATGTGCCACGACGGCGGCAGCGGCAGCGGATGCAGGATGAACAACATGCCGGCCAGCAGCTTGTAGCCCAGCCAGTTGGTCAGCATGCTCATGGTGACGATGCGCGTGATCACGCCCATCTTCAGCCCCAGCCGCGAGTACAGGCGGTAGCGGAAGCCGACGCCGCCCACCAGCGAGCCGATGCACAGGTTGAACGTGTAGCTGATGAACGTGACCGCCATCACGATCGGCGTCTTCAGCGTGTGCCTGGTGTAGCGCCGCCCGATCAGGTCGAACGTCGCGTACAGCGCGTGGCTGGCCACCGCCAGGCCCAGTGCGGCGCCCAGCGCCAGCATCGGCAGGTCGGTGAGCGATTGCCAGACCAGGCCCCACTTGATGTGGCGGGCGTACTGGAACAGCAGCACGCCGACGGCGGCGAAGAACAGCACCGACAGCGGCTTCTTCCACCGCGACCACCAGCCGTGCCTGGCCGGCGGGGCCGGCGGTGCATCGTCAGGGCCGAGCGGCTGCGAGAGGCTGTCCGCGTCACGCAGCTCGCCGATCGAGCTGTCGTTGGCCGCGTCCAGCAGCGAGCGGGGCAGGCGATCGCGTCTCATCGTCCCGCCTCGTGCGCCAGGTGTTGGGCCATCGCCGCTTCAAGGCGCGGACGATGGCGGGGCAACCAGGTCGTGAGCATCGGATAGAGCCGGACCAGGTGGAACGCCACGAAGCTTCGCACCAGGTTCAGCACCCCCCCTTCGCGCTCGACCTCCTCGAAGGTGATCTGCTTGCAATGGTTCTGCACCAGCCAGTCCAGCCGCTCGTGCAGGTGCTCGTTGAAGCCGCGGTCGCGGATGATGACGTTGGCTTCCAGGTTCAGCGACAGCGACAGCGGGTCGAGGTTGCTCGAGCCCACGGTCGACCACTCGCCGTCGACCAGCGCGACCTTGCCGTGCAACGGCCGCTCGCAATACTCGTAGATGCGCACGCCGGCCTTGGCCAGGTGGCTGTACAGCGCACTGGCGCCGACCTTCACGATCGCCATGTCGGGCATGCCTTGCAGGATCAGCCGCACGTCGACGCCGCGGCGCGCCGCGCGGCGCAGGTCGCGGATCAGGCGGTAGCCAGGGAAGAAGTAGGCGTTGGCGATCACGATGCGCTCGCGCGCGCTGCGGATCGCGACGCGGTACTGGCGTTCGATGTCGGTGGTGTGGAAGCTGTTGTCGCGCGACACCAGCAGCGCGCGCGCCGTGCCGACCTTCGGCAGGTCTTCGGGCTTGTGGCGCAACTTGCGCCGCCAGCGCCACAGCCGGCGCAGCGCGTGGTTGTGCCGCGACCCCGCATCGAGGTTGGCATGTGCGAACCGATGCACCTCGGCCACGATCGGGCCACGCATCTCGACCGAGTAGTCCTGCTTGGCCTCGGGGCCGAAGTCGCCCAGGTGGTCGGCCGAGTAGTTGATGCCGCCGATGAAGGCGACCTCGCCATCGACCACCACGATCTTGCGGTGCATGCGGCGCAGCATGTTCGGGCGCCAGCCGAACGGCCGCGGTCCCGGGTCGAACACGTGCACACGCGCGCCGGCCTCGACGAGCGCGGCGATGAATCGCGGAGACAGGTCGGGCGAGCCCCAGCCGTCGATGGTCAGGTCGACCTGCACGCCGCGGCGCGCTGCGTTGACCAGGTGCTCCTGCAGCGCGAGCCCCACCTTGTCCTCGAACAGGATGAAGGTCTCGATCACGACCTCGCGCTGCGCCTGGTCGATGCGCTCGAACACGCGCGGGTAGAACTGCTCGCCGTTCTCGAGCAGGGTGAAGTCGTTGCCGTCGGTCCAGCGCGCCGCCATGGGTCAGCCGTTTCAGAGATGGATCTCGGCCACCAGCGGAGCATGGTCCGACAGGTGCGACCAGGGGCGCCGCGGCAGCACGACCGGCAGGTGCACCGACGCGTTGCGCACGTAGATGCGGTCCAGGCACAGGAGGGGAAAGCGCGACGGGAAGGTCTTGGCCGACTCCCCGTACGCCTGCTGGAAGACTTCGCGCAGCCCGATCTCGCGCTCGAGGATCGCGTTGGCCTTGCGGCGCCAGTCGTTGAAATCGCCGGCGACGATCAGCGGTGCGTTGTCGGGCACCTCGCTGCGCACCAGCTCGCACATCAGGTCCAGCTGCTGGACCCGGTGCGATTCCGACAGGCCCAGGTGCACGCAGATGGTGTGCACGTCGTGCGGCAGGCTGGGCGCGCGCAGCACCGCGTGCAGCAGGCCGCGTTTCTCGGGGCCGGGCAGCGAGACGTCGTGGTTCTGGAAATGCACGATAGGGAACTTGGACATCACGGCATTGCCGTGGTCGCCCTTCGGATACACGACATTGCGGCCGTACGCGTACTGCGGCCAGATGCTGTCCGCCAGGAATTCGTACTGCGGCGCGTCGGGCCACTCTTCCCACTTCTTGCCGTGCTCTTCGTGGGTCCCCAGCACTTCCTGCAGGAACACCACGTCGGCGCCGACCTTGCGCACGGCATCGCGCAGCTCGGGCAGGATGAACCTGCGGTTGAAGCTGGTGAAGCCCTTGTGCGTGTTGACCGTCATCACGGTGAGCGGGGCGGCAGTGGCCGAGGTCGTCTCTGGCATTCCCGTCATGGCTGGTGAGAGCCTTCCGTTGTACGGATGCGCTCTGCCGCAAGCTGTAGGACGCAAGGCAGGGACGCTGTCGCACCTGCTGGCAACCTGCGTGCGACCCGCACGCACGGCACTGCAAGCCCGCGCACCCCGCCCCAATGAAAAGGGCCTGCGTGTCGCCACGCAGGCCCGGTCTTGCCCTCCCGGCGCAAGCCGGGGCACGGCAGGGTCAGGAGCGGCCGTGGTGGCCGTGCATGCCGCGGTGGCCGCGCTGGAACATGCGCGAGCTCTCGGCGTCGAAGGTCTTCTTCTGCTCCGGCGTCAGCTGGGCATAGAGGGTCTTCGTGGCTTCGGCGCGCTGGTCCATCTCCGCGTTGCGGCGGTCGCGCATGGCGCGCATCTGGTCGATGCGTTCCGGCGTCGTCATCGCCTTGAACGCGGCGCGATCGGGGCGCTGCGGCGCGTTGGCCGGCGGCTGCATGGCGGCAACGAACTGCGACCACGCGTACTCCTGCCCCTGGCTCAGCTGGAGCTTGGCATGGAGGTCGGCCAGGCGCTTGTTGACGCGCTCGGCGCGCTTGGCCGGATCGAACTTGTGCGCCTTCGGGGCGGACGCGGCCGGGCCGGCTTGCGCGGCTTGCGGCGCCGGTTGTTGCGCCTGGGCGGAAGCGAGTCCCACGCCTGCGAGCAGAGCGAGGGTGACGAAGTGCTTGCGAAGCGGGAAATGCATGGTGCTTGTCCTTTCGGGGTTCCCGGCAGGAAACCTGCCAAGGTGGATGGACTGTGGAATCGAAGTGTCAATCGCCCACTGCCCCACGGTCACGCCCGTGTAAAGACGTGCTTCGGCCAGTCACTTCCTACAGCAACACCGCATCCACAGCGACATGGCGGCCCGCGGCTGAGAATGCAGGATGTGCCCATGTCCAGCCAGCCGTGCCTGCTCACTCGCCTCGCGCTTGCCGCGGCGGCGGCGGCGTGGGCGTTCGGCGCGGTGGGCCAAACCCAGCCGGAATCGGACGCGCCGCCGTCGGTGCCCGGCCAGGTCTTGAGCGACGCCGAGCCGCTGCCGGCCGAGCACCGCGACAGCCAAGGTGCGGTGGTGATCGACGGCGCGCCCGTGCGCGCGCAGCAGAACCAGCCCAAATCGCAACCGGTGGACCCGTCGCGCATCGGCCGCAATGCGTCGTCGCTGGTCGAGCGCACGCGCAGCTGGGACGACGTGCTGGACGCCGACGCGCAGAAGGACGTGCCGTCCGGCGAAGCGTCAGGCGCCGGGCCGGACGATGCCAAGGATTCGCCATGAACGCCCTCCAACGCCTCAAGCAGTACGACGAGCAGCGGCCCAGCCTGCCCGGCGAACACTGGATCACGCTGGCCGCTGGCGTCGGCGTGTGGCTCGCGTCGCGGGTCCACCCGTCGCCGCTGGTGCGCACCGCAGGACTCGCGGCCGGCACGGCGCTGGTGGGCCGTGCGGCGAGCGGGCGCGATGGCGTCGCGAAGCTGGCGCGGTGGTTGCCGGTGGGACGGCGGTTGCGCTGATTCGTCATTCCCGCGAAGGCGGGAATGCATCGCTTCCGTCTTTGCAAGCTTCCGAATGAAAGCGATGGGTCCCCGCCTGCGCGGGGACGACAGGGTTACTTCGTCTGCCCCAGCGCCGGATAGTCCGTGTACCCCTTCGCGCCGCCGCCGTAGAACGTCATCTTGTCCGGCGCGTTCAGCGGTGCATCGGTGCGCAGGCGCTCGACGAGATCCGGGTTCGCGATGTACAGCTTGCCGAACGCGACGAGGTCGGCACCGTTTGCGACCGCCTTCTCCGCGCTCGCCTTGTCGTAGCCGTTGTTCACCATCCAGGCCCCGCGGCCACCGGCGTCGCGGTACGCGCGCTTGAGTGCGTCGTAGTCGAAGGGCCGATCGGGCAGTTCGCGCGCGCCACCGGTCGCGCCTTCGATGATGTGGATGTACGCGAGCCCCAGCGGCGCGAGCTGGCGCACGACGTACTCGAACAGCGGCTGCGGGTCCGGATCGTGCACGTCGTTCGCGGGCGTGACCGGCGACAGGCGGATGCCGACCAGGCCGGCGCCGACCTCGTCGCAGATCGCGCGCATCACTTCCAGCAGCAGCCGCGCGCGGTTCTCGATCGAGCCGCCGTAGTCGTCGGTGCGGTGGTTGGAGCCGCGCTTGAGGAACTGGTCCAGCAGGTAGCCGTTGGCGCCGTGGATCTCGACGCCGTCGAAGTGCGCGGTGCTCACCGCGTGCCGCGCCGCGTGGCGGAAGTCGTGCACGATGCCGGGCAGCTCCTCGAGGCGCAGGGCACGCGGCTCGGACGTTTCGGCAAAGCGGCCGCCCTGGTCGTCGATCAGGTACGTCTTGGTCTTGGCCGTGATGGCCGATGGCGCGACCGGCGCCTGGCCCTCCGGCTGCAGGCTGGTGTGCGACACGCGGCCCACGTGCCACAACTGCGTGACGATGCGCCCGCCCTTGGCGTGCACGGCGCTGGTGACGCGCTTCCAGCCATCGAGCTGCTCGGTGCCATACAGCCCCGGCACGTCCGCATAGCCCTGTCCCTGGTGGCTGATCGCCGTCGCTTCGGTGATCAGCAGGCCGGCACTGGCGCGCTGCGCGTAGTACTCGGCCATCAGGGGCGTCGGGACGGCGTTGGGCGCGCGGTTGCGCGTGAGCGGCGCCATGACGATGCGGTTGCGCAGCTGCAGGCGGCCGGCCTGCACGGGATCGAAGAGGCTGGGCATCGGTTGGGGTGCTTCGGAAAAAAAACGAAGGGCGCAGCGTAGCGGCGAGTGCGCCTGCGCGGCGTCGGACGCCGCGGGAAACCCGTGGCGGCGCGGGACATCCCGGCCGGCCCGCCTCGCTCGACCTCGACGCAGGACAATGCGCCGCCATGCACAGCAGCCAGGAGCGCCTGCCGCACTTCGCCCTCGCCGTGGCGCTCTCGCTGGGCGCGGCGGTGTCACTCGGGATCACGCGCTTCGCCTACGGCTTGCTGCTGCCGCCGATGCGCGCCGATCTGCAGTGGTCGTACACGCTCGCCGGTGGCATGAACACCGCGAACGCGCTCGGCTACCTGATCGGCGCGCTGGTGACGCCGCGCTTGATGCAGCGCTGGGGCGCGGCGCGAGTCGGCCTGGCTGGCGCCGTGCTCGCGACCGTGTTCATGGGCTTGTCGGGGTTCTTCACCGATGCGACGGCGCTGCTGGTGCAACGCGTGCTCGCGGGGGTCGCGAGTGCCTTCCTCTTCATCGCCGGCGGGCTGCTGGCGGCGCGCCTGGGCGCGATGCAATCGTCACGCGCCGGACTGCTGCTGGGGATCTACTACGGCGGCACCGGGCTGGGCATCGCGCTGTCCGCGCTGTTGGTCCCTGCAGTGATCGACGCGGCGCACGCACGGCCGCATGCGTGGGCCTGGGCCTGGTGGGCACTCGCACTGTCGTGTGCGATCGCGACCGGCGTGCTGGCGTGGCCGCTGCGCGTGCTGCGTGAGGTGGGCGGCGCGGGGGCGGCGCACACGGCGGCATCGGGCATGCGCTTTCGTTGGACCGACTTCGCGCCGGGCCTCGCGGGCTACGCGATGTTCGGCGTCGGCTACATCGGCTACATGACCTTCGTCGTCGCGTTGCTGCGCGAGCAGCAGGTGCCCGCGACGCGCATCACCTTGTTCTATGCGTTGCTGGGGCTCGCGGTGATCGCGTCGTCGCGCCTGTGGGCCGGGCTGCTCGATCGCTTCCGCGAAGGACAGCCGCTCGCCATCCTCAACGTGCTGCTGGGCGTGGCCACGATGCTGCCGGCGCTCACCGCGTCCTGGCCGCTGGTGCTCGGCTCGGGCCTGCTGTTCGGCGCCGTGTTCCTGTCGGTGGTGGCTTCGACCACCGCGTTGGTGCGCCACAACCTGCCGGCGTCGCAGTGGGCCGCCGGCATCAGTGCGTTCACGATCGTGTTCGCCGCCGGCCAGATCGTCGGCCCGACCATCGTCGGCTGGATCGCCGACGGCTCAGGAGGATTGGGGCGCGGCCTGCTGGTGTCGGCAGGCGCGCTGTGGTTGGGTGCGGCACTGGCGTGGCGCCAGCGCGCGGTGCCGGGCAGGCCGTAATCGCCATTCCCGCGAAGGCGGGAATCCATCGCTTCCTTCTTGACGAGCTTCCGAATGGAAGCGGTGGGTCCCCGCCTTCGCGGGGATGACGGAACGCGCTATTTGATCAGGCCTTCGGCCTTCATCGCTTCCTGCACGGCCGGACGTGCCGACACGCGGTCGCGGTAGGCCAGCAGGTTCTTGAAGCCGGAGATGTCGATGTTCAGGGGCTTGGTCCAGCCGCTCACGGTGAACAGGTACGCATCGGCGACCGTGAAGTTGTCGCCCATCAGGTACTGCTTGCCCTCGAGCTGGCCGTCGACGAACTGGAAGCGGTTCGACAGGCGATCCCGGTAGATCTGCTTGCCTTCCTCGGGCATGGCGGCGTTGAACAGCGGCGAGAACGACTTGTGGATCTCGGTGCCGATGAAGGTCAGCCACTCCTGCAGGCGGTAGCGCGGCAGCGTGCCGTTGGCGGGCGCGAGGTTCTTGGTGGGCACCTGGTCGGCGATGTACTGCACGATGGCCGGGCCTTCGCGCAGGCGCGTGCCGTCGTCCAGCTCCAGCATCGGCACGTAGCCGAGCGGGTTGATCGTGTAGTAGTCGGTGCCGTCGGCGGTCTTGTGGGTCTTGGTCGGCGTCAGCACCGGCTCGAAGGCCAGGCCGGCCTCGCGCAGCACGATGTGCGGGGACAGCGAGCAGGCGCCGGGTGAGTAGTAAAGCTTCATGCCGTGGTGTTCCTCGGGGTTGGGCCCGCATGCTAGCGCCCGGGGCATTTCCCTGCAGGCGCACATCGCGCGAGAATGTGCTCATGCGTGGCTGGATCAAATGGGTCGTGGGGCTGTTCGCGGTCCTGGTGGTGCTCCTGGGGCTGGCGGTGTTCGCCCTGTCGCAATGGGCGGGCAGCGCGGACTTCCGCGACCGGGCGCAGCAGATGGCCTCCAGCGCGCTGGGCGTGCCGGTCACGCTGGGCCGCATCGAGATCGTGGTGCTGCCCTCGCTGGCCGTGGCGCTGCACCAGGTGCGCATCGGCACCAAGCCGCCGCTGACGCTGGAGCAGATCGACGCCACGCCGGTCTGGTCCTCGCTGCTGGCGGGCAAGCCCACGCTCGACGCGCTGGTGGTGCGCAAGGCGGTGCTGCCGCAGCAGGGCATCATGGCCGTCGCCACGGCGGCGCAGAAGCAGCAGCCGGCGTCCAAGCCCGCCACGCCCTCGGCCGGCCCGCCGCCGTTGCCGCGGCGCATCGTGCTGGACGACGTCACCTGGGTCGACGCGGCGGGCCAGAAGCTCACCGTGAATGCAGAAGTGCGGTTCGAAGGCGACCTGCTGCCGCAGAACGCGAAGATCGACGTCGTCGGCGGCCGCTTCGCCGGCGCCAAGGCGCGGCTGGAACGGCAGGCCGAGCTCTGGCAGCTGCGCGCGGACATCGGCGGCGGCACCGTCACCGGGCCGCTGCGCATGCAGCCGCAGAAGAACGGCGGCTGGCGCTTCAGCGGCGACCTCGCGACCAAGGGCGTCGAGGTGTCGGCCCTGACTGCGCCCAGCAAGGCGCTCACCGGCCGCATCGAGGCGAAGACGTCGCTGGGCGCCGACTTCAAGGATCCCGGCCAACTGGCCGACGTCATGCGCTCGCAGACGCACTTCACCGTGCGCAATGCGGTGCTGCACGGCATCGACCTGGCCCAGGCGGTGCGCACGCTGGGCGTGTCCCGCAGCGGCACGACCACGCTCGACACGTTGACCGGCGACGTCGCCACGCAAGGCAGGGCGGTGCACCTCACGAACCTTGTGGCGAACTCCGGTTTGCTGTCGGCCACCGGCCACGTGTCGCTGGCGCCGGACCGCAGCCTCAGCGGCAAGGTCAGCGCGGTGGTCGGCGGCGGGCCGCTGACGGCCGGCGTCCCGCTCGCGGTGGCCGGCACCGTCGATTCGCCCAGCGTCTATCCCACCGGCATCAAGCTGCCCGGCAGTGATGCCGTCGGCAACGTCGGCAGCAAGATCGGCGAGGGGCTCAAGGGCCTGTTCGGCAAGTAGGACGCCGCCTGCACGGGCGGGCCTACACGCGCTTGCGGGCGCGGCTGATCTTCACGGCGAAGGCGGGCCCGCACGATTGCCTGAGCCGCTGGCGCCCTTTGGCCCGCCGGCTCCTCCATGCACCTGTCCACTGTCGAAGCCCGCCTGGAATACCGGGTGCGCGAGCCCTCGCATTGCTGCTTCAATATCGAGGCCGCGCACTGGCCATCGCAGACCATCGTCAGCGAGCAGCTGGTGATCGAGCCCGAGGTCCCGGTGCACGCCTTCACCGACCAGCGCGGCGGCAACCGCTACCTGCGCTTCGATGCCCGGCCCGGGCCGCTGCTGGTGCACTACAAGGCCGACGTCGAGGTGCATGCGGTCCAGCCGCCCGCCGACCTGCCGCAGGTGCCGGTCGCCGAAGTGCCCGACATCCTGTTGGGCGACCTGCTGCCCACGCGCTATTGCGAATCGGACCTGCTCGGGCCGTTCGCGCGCGAGCAGTTCGGCAAGCTGCCGCCCGGCCTCGCGCGCGTGCAGCACGTGGTCGACTGGGTGCGCCGCACGCTGCGCTACCAGCCGGGCAGCACGAATTCATCGTCGACGGCGCAGGACGTGCTGAAACAGGGCGCGGGCGTGTGCCGCGACTTCGCGCATGTGTCGATCGCGCTGTGCCGCGCGCTCAACGTGCCGGCGCGCCTGGTCTCGGGCTATGTCTGGTTCGACGAGCCGCCGCAGGACTTCCATGCGGTGTTCGAGGCCTGGCTCGGTGGCCAGTGGGTGATGTTCGATCCGACCGGCATGGGGCCGGTGGACCGCATCGTGCGCATCGGGACCGGGCGCGACGCGAAGGCGGTGGCCTTCAGCACCGTGTTCGGCAACGTGCAGATGGTCGACAAGCTGGTGACCGTGCTGGAGCACGATCCGCGCGCACCGGTCGGCACGCGCGAGACGACATCCGCCGCCTGACGCTCAGGTCTTGTACGACGGGTCGTCGCGATCGAGCTTGCGCAGCAGCGCCGGCCACGCGATGTTGGCGCCCTGGCCCGCGGTGACGGTCTTCATCACCTGCGCCATGCCTTGCATGATCGCGGGGTTCACCTCGACCAGCTCGCCGCCACCGGCCTGGGCGTCGATCTGGATCTTGCAGGTGTTCTCGAACGTGTACATCGACAGCCACGCATCGGCGACCGTCTTGCCGACGGTCAGCAGGCCGTGGTTGCGCAGCATCAGGAAGTTCCTGTCGCCGAGGTCGCGAACCAGCCGCGGCTTCTCGTCGTCGCGCAGCGCCACGCCTTCGTAGTCGTGGTACGCCAGCGAGGCCAGCACGAAGGTGCTCTGCTGGCTGATGGGCAGCACGCCGCGCTTTTGCGCACTCACCGCGACGCCTGCGCGCGTGTGGGTGTGCAGCACGCACTGCACGTCCTCGCGCGCGGCGTGGATGCAGCTGTGGATCGTGAAGCCGGCCGGGTTCACCGGGAATGGCGAGTCGATGATCTTGTTGCAGCCGGCGTCGACCTTCACCAGCGACGACGCCGTGATCTCGTCGAACATCAGTCCGTACGGGTTGATCAGGAAGTGGTGCTCGGGGCCGGGCACGCGCGCGCTGATATGCGTGAACACCAGGTCGCTCCAGCCGTACGCGGCGACCAGGCGGTAGGCGGCGGCCAAGTCGACCCGCAGCGCCCATTCCTCGGCGCTGACGACTTCCTTCAGGGATGGGATGTGCATGGCGGACTCCAGCGGATGGTTCCGGGCAACTCTAGACGCAAGGTGCAGGCCTGTCTTGTCCCCGCAAGGACAGCGTGTCAGGGCGCCGTCTGGGCCTCGAGCTGCGCGAGAAAGCGCAGGGCATGCACCTGGTCCGCACCGCACATGTCTGCGGCGGGCTGCAGCCCACCGCAGACCAGGGGGCGCTCAGGCCGCCCAAAGAGCTTGCAGTGGTGGGTGGCATCCAGCTGGATGCAGCGCACGCCTGCGGGCTTGCCAAGGGGCATGCCGGGGATCGGCGAGGTGATGGAAGGCGCGATGCAGCAGGCACCGCAGCCAGGTCGGCAATTCATCCAGGGGTCCGTGTGTCGGGGGAGAGGGCGGGCCGCGGAGTCCACCCAGTGGTCGATCGCGCGTGGCGCGGGGGTTCTGTCTCTCTCTCTTAGTCTTCTTATTCTTTGAATAGTAGTAGCTAGTAGAGGGTGCTCCCGGCTGTGGACAACCGCATTTTTCCTTGGATTGTCATGGACTTGCGGTGGGTTGCATGCTGTGCGGGAGGGTGCTTCCGTGGTGTCCGCCAAACAGGAACAAGTTTGGCGCGATCACCTCGACTGTGGACAACTGCCCAGTTGTGCCGGAACGCTCAACAGCGTTGTCCACGCACTGGAGAGGCGGCCGATTCAGCGTCGTTGCAGCCGCTCGGCGGCCCACAGCACTTCATCGATCACCGCGCGCACGCGCTTTTGGTTGCGCTCGTCGACTAGCTTGCCGTCCGCGTCGAACGCTTCGCCCGCGCGGCTCAAGGCGAAATTGGTCGGCGCGACCCAGAAGTGCAGGTTGAGCAGCAGCGGTGCGAGATGGCTTTGAGAGCGCAATCCACCCAAGGCTCCTGGCGATGCGCTGAGCATGCCGACCACCTTGCCGCGCGTGGCCCGGAAGTCGTCGCTCCACAGCGGATCGCCCTTGATGGGGCTGGAGATCCAGTCGAGCGTGTTCTTCAGCAGGGCAGGGTAGCTGGCGTTGTATTCGGGCGCGCAGATGATCCACGCGGGATGCTCGTAGCCCAGCTCCTTGAGGCGCACCACGTCGCGTGGCGTGCCCCTGGCTTCGAGGTCGGCGTTGTACATGGGCACGTCGAAGTCGCCGAGTTCGATGTGCGTGACCTCGGCGCCGGCCTCACGTGCCATCGTGGCGACCTGGGTGGCGAGGCGGCGGTTGTACGAGAGCTGGCGGGTGCTGCCCGCGAAGACGAGGAGCTTCATGCCGCGATTGCACCACGCGCCGTGCGTGCCTCGGCCAGTGAGCGCTCGCTGGCGAGGGCTTTCGCCCCAGCCTTACAATGGCGGCCCGGTCCGCAGGACCACCCCGCGCCAGGCAGGACGGCGCTCCCCTCGAATCCCCATGCTCTATCCCGAAGTTTTCGACGTGATCGTCGTCGGTGGCGGCCACGCCGGTACCGAGGCGGCGCTCGCCGCCGCGCGCATGGGCTGCAAGACGCTGCTGCTCACGCACAACATCGAGACGCTGGGGCAGATGAGCTGCAACCCGTCGATTGGTGGCATCGGCAAGGGCCACCTGGTCAAGGAAGTCGACGCGCTCGGCGGCGCGATGGCGATCGCCACCGACGAGGCCGGGATCCAGTTCCGCATCCTCAACAGTTCCAAGGGCCCCGCCGTCCGTGCGACCCGGGCGCAGGCCGACCGCATCCTCTACAAGGCGGCGATCCGCCGCCGGCTCGAGAACCAGCCCAACCTCACGCTGTTCCAGCAGGCCGTCGACGACCTGATGGTCGAAGGCGACCGCGTGGTCGGCGCCGTGACCCAGGTGGGCATCCGCTTCCGAGGCCAGGCCGTGGTGCTGACCGCCGGGACGTTCCTCGACGGCAAGATCCACGTCGGCATGGACAACTACCCGGCCGGCCGGGCAGGGGACCCGCCGGCGGTGTCGCTGTCGGCGCGGCTCAAGGAACTCAAGCTGCCGCAAGGCCGGCTGAAGACCGGCACCCCGCCGCGCATCGACGGCCGCACGATCGACTTCTCGAAGACGGAACAGCAGCCAGGCGACCTGGACCCGGTGCCGGTGTTCAGCTTCATGGGCGCGGCGGAGATGCACCCGCGGCAGTTGCCGTGCTGGATCACGCACACCAACGAGCGCACGCACGCCATCATCCGCAGCGGCTTCGACCGCAGCCCGATGTTCACCGGCAAGATCGAAGGCGTCGGGCCGCGCTACTGCCCGAGCGTCGAGGACAAGGTCAACCGGTTCGCGGACAAGGACAGCCACCAGGTGTTCCTGGAGCCCGAGGGGCTGACGACGCACGAGATCTACCCGAACGGCATCTCGACCAGCCTGCCATTCGACATCCAGCTGCAGCTGGTGCGTTCGCTGCCCGGGCTGGAGCAGGCGCACATCCTGCGCCCCGGCTACGCCATCGAGTACGACTACTTCGACCCGCGCTCGCTGAAGTCCAGCTTCGAGACGCGCCAGATCGCCGGCTTGTTCTTCGCCGGCCAGATCAATGGCACCACCGGCTACGAAGAGGCGGCGGCCCAGGGCCTGTTCGCCGGCATCAACGCAGCGCTTCAGGTGCAGGGCAAGCCGGCCTGGCTGCCGCGCCGCGATGAGGCGTACATGGGCGTGCTGGTCGACGACCTGATCACCAAGGGCGTGACCGAGCCGTACCGCATGTTCACCAGCCGGGCCGAGTTCCGGCTGCAACTGCGCGAGGACAACGCCGACATGCGGCTGACCGAGCAGGGCCGCCAGCTGGGCCTGGTGCCGGACGATCGCTGGGATGCGTTCAACCGCAAGCGCGATGCTGTTTCACGTGAAACACAGCGGCTGCGCTCGACCTGGGTCAACCCGCGGTCGCTGCCGGCGGCCGAGTCGGAGCGGGTGCTCGGCAAGGCCATCGAGCACGAACACAACCTGTGGGACCTGCTCAGGCGGCCCGGCGTCGGCTACGAGCAGCTGCTGACCCTGGACGGCGGCAAGCTGGCCACCTCGGCTGTTTCACGTGAAACGCTGGGCCAGTTTTACGAGCCGGTGGTCGAGCAGCTGGAGATCGGGGCCAAGTACGCCGGTTACATCGAGCGCCAGAAGGACGAGGTCGAGCGCGCCGCCCACTACGAGAACCTGCGCCTGCCGGCCGAGCTGGACTACGCGCAGGTCAGCGCGCTGTCGATCGAGGTCCGGCAGAAGCTGGCCAAGCACCGGCCCGAAACATTGGGCATGGCCTCGCGCATCTCGGGCGTCACGCCGGCGGCCATCTCGCTGTTGCTGGTGCACCTGAAGAAGCACCGGTTCCAGGGCTTTGCCGAAGCGGCGAACCAGCCCAAGCAGGCCGCATGAGCCTGGCCGCACCGCTGCGGGCGGGTGCCGCCGAGCTCAGCGTCGAACTGTCCGACGGCCAAGCCCAACAACTGCTCGACTACCTCGGCCTGCTGGGCAAGTGGGGCAAGGTCTACAACCTGACCGCCGTCCGCGATGAGCAGGAGATGCTCACCCACCACCTGCTCGACAGCCTGGCTGTGATTGGACCTCTGCTGCGCGAGACCGCCCGCCGGCCGGCACGGCTGCTGGACGTCGGCTCCGGCGCCGGCCTGCCGGGCGTCGTCATCGCGGTCTGCTGCCCCGACATCCGGGTCGACTGCCTCGACGCCGTCGCCAAGAAGGCGGCGTTCGTCCAGCAGGCGGCCGTGACCCTGCGGCTGCCCAACCTGCGCGGTGTGCATGGCCGGATTGAAAAGGTCGAGGACGCGTACGACGTCGTCAGCTCGCGCGCGTTCGCTTCGCTGCAGGATTTCGTGGAAGGCTCCCGGCAGGCCCTCGCGCCGGCCGGCATCTGGCTGGCGATGAAGGGCAAGCGGCCCGACGACGAGCTGGCGGCACTGCGCCGCGACGTGACTGTGTTCCACGTGGAACAGCTGCGTGTCCCAGGCCTCGAAGCAGAGCGCTGCATCGTCTGGATGCGGAAGGCCGCCGCAGGGGGCTGACTTACACTCGGCGCTCCAACAAGCAGCGCGGGGGATTCATGTTCGGCGTCAAGGATTACGGCGCGTTCGTCGTCGCGGTCATCGTCTTCCTCGCGATCCCCGGCCCCGGCAACCTGGCCCTGATCACCTCGACAGGGAAGGGCGGCATCCGCGGCGGGCTGGGCGCCACCTTCGGCATCATTGCGGGCGACCAGGTCCTCATGTGGGCAGCAGTCGCGGGCGTGGCCGCGTTGCTGCTGGCCTACCCAACCGCCTTCCATGCCGTCCAGTGGGCCGGCGCCGCCTACCTGGCATGGCTGGGCCTGAAGATGCTGCTGGCCAAGCCCGGCAGTGCGCCGGTGCTCAACATCCAGCCACGCCACTACTTCCGGCAGGCCGCCCTGATCACCTTGCTGAACCCGAAGGCGATCGTGTTCTACATGGCCTTCTTCCCGCTCTTCGTCGACCCGGCTACCCATCCGGGCGTCGCCACCTTCGCTGCGATGGCCGCGACCATTGCCGTGCTGACCTTCCTCTACGGGCTCGGCGCGGTGCTGCTGACCCACTTCCTGGCGGAACGCATGCGAGCCAATCCCCTGGTCGGCCGCATCCTCGAGAAACTCGCCGGTGCCGTCCTGATCGGCTTCGGCGTCAAGCTGGCGGTGTCGCGCTGATGGCCAAGATCTTCTGTGTCGCCAACCAGAAGGGCGGCGTCGGCAAGACCACCACGACCGTGAACCTGGCCGCCGGCCTGGCCAGGGTCGGCCAGCGGGTGCTGATGGTCGACCTGGATCCGCAGGGCAACGCCACCATGGGGTCCGGCGTCGACAAGCGCAAGCTGGAGCTGTCGGTCTACGACGTGCTGCTCGAGTCGGCCAGCATCGCCGAAGCGCGCGTGCGCAGCGACCGGCTGCAGGAGGCCGGATGCAGCTACGACATCCTCGGCGCCAACCGCGACCTCGCCGGCGCCGAGGTCGAACTGGTGGATCTGGAGCGGCGCGAGGCCCGGCTGCGGCAGGCACTGAAGCCGGTCGAGGCCGAGTACGACTTCATCCTGATCGACTGCCCGCCGGCCCTGTCCCTGCTGACCTTGAACGGCCTGTGCGCCGCGCACGGGGTGATCGTCCCGATGCAGTGCGAGTACTTCGCGCTCGAGGGGCTGTCCGACCTGGTGAACACGATCAAGCAGGTGCACGCCAACCTGAACAAGGACCTGGAGATCATCGGCCTGCTGCGGGTGATGTTCGATCCGCGCATCACGCTGCAGCAGCAGGTGAGCGACCAGCTCAAGGCGCACTTCGGCGACAAGGTGTTCAACACCGTGATCCCGCGCAACGTCCGCCTGGCCGAAGCCCCGAGCTACGGGCTGCCCGGCGTCGCCTTCGATCCGTCGGCGCGCGGCAGCCAGTCGTTCGTGGAATTCGCCAACGAGATGGTGGAGCGCCTCGGCACCATGCGCGGCGGGCCCGCCAAGGCCACGCCGAAGACAGCCTCCGCCGGCGCGGACGCCCCGGTCAGCCTGGGCCAGCTGCTACGGAAAAAAGAGCAGTGAAGCCAAGCAACGTGCTGGTTCTGCCGGGGTGGGAGGGCAGCGGCCCGCGCCACTGGCAGACCCTCTGGGAGCAGAAGTACGGCTACCGGCGCGTGGAACAGCACGACTGGATGCGCCCGCTGCGCGGCGACTGGATCGCGCGGCTGGAAGACGTGGTGCTGGGCTGCGACGAGCCGCCGGTGCTGGTGGCGCACAGCCTGGGCTGCATCCTGGTGGCCGCGTGGGCAAGCACCTCGCGCAACGCGTCGCGCGTGAAGAGTGCCTTGCTGGTCGCGCCCGGCGACGTCGAACGCGAGGACATCCGCGAGCAGCTGCCCAGCTGGGTGCCGATCGAACTGGACACGTTGCCGTTCCCGGCCACCCTGGTGGCCAGCCGCAATGACCCGTACTGCAGCTTCGAGCGCGCCCGCTCGCTGGCCATGGCGTGGAACTGCCGCTTCATCGACCACGGCCCGGCGGGCCACATCAACGCCGACTCGGGCCTCGGCAGCTGGCCCGAAGGCCACCTGCTGCTGCAAGAACTGACGACCTGAGAGAACACACACGATGGTGACCAAGAAACCCAAGGGCCTGGGCCGCGGCCTCGAGGCCCTGCTCGGACCGGCGACATCGAACGGCGCGGGTGCCGCGGCGGCCGATGCGCCGTCCGCCGCCAACGCCGGCATGCCGATGTCGCTGCTGCTGGCGGACATGGTGCCCGGCATGTACCAGCCGCGCACGCGGATGGACGAAGGCGCGCTCTACGAGCTGGCCGAGAGCATCAAGGCGCAGGGGATCATGCAGCCGATCCTCGTGCGCAAGCTGGGCGAGGGCGACCACGCCGGCAAGTACGAAATCATCGCCGGCGAGCGCCGCTTCCGCGCCGCCAGGCTCGCGGGCCTGGAGAGCGTGCCGGTGCTCGTGCGCGACGTGCCCAACGAGGCCGCCGCGGCGATGGCGCTGATCGAGAACATCCAGCGCGAGGACCTCAACCCGCTGGAAGAAGCGCAGGGCCTGCAGCGCCTGATCCGCGACTTCGGCCTCACGCACGAACAGGCCGCGCAGGCCGTCGGCCGTTCGCGCAGCGCGGCGTCGAACCTGCTGCGCCTGCTGAACCTCGCCGACCCGGTGCAGACGATGCTGATGGCGGGCGACCTCGACATGGGCCATGCGCGCGCGCTGCTCGCGCTCGAGCGCGCCGCGCAGATCACGGCGGCGAACCAGATCAGCGCGAAGAAGCTGTCGGTGCGCGAGGCCGAAGCGCTGGTCAAGAAGATCGGCGCCGAGTTCGCGCTGGTCTCGCCCAAGCCGAAGAAGGAAAAGTCGCGCGACCTGCGCCGGCTGGAAGAAGAACTGTCGGACCTGCTCACTGCCGAAGTCGACGTGCGGGTGAAAAAGCGCGTCAAGCGCCACGGCCGCATCGAGGAGCTGGGCGAGGTCGCGATCCAGTTCGGGTCGCTCGAAGAGCTCAATGGCCTGCTGGAGAAGCTGCGCGGTGCGTGAGCGCACGCGCTGACGGCGCCCACCAGCCTGCTGGACAATCGCGACTCGGCCAACCAACAAGCCACAACGAGGAGCCCCCATGCGACCCCTGTTCAAGCCGGCCCTGCTCGCCGCCGTCGCGGCCTCCGCACTTGGCGCGCACGCGCAGGGCAACGTCAAGCCGCCCAAGGTGCAACTGTGGATGGACGTGTCCACCGGCGGCATGGCCGGCATGCCGGAACTACCGGCAGGCATGGGCGCGATGGGGGGCATGTTCGGTGGTGGCCGCGGTGGCGACGCCGCGACCACCTACGGCCAGGCGCGCGGGCTCACCGTGATGCCGCCGCGAGTGCTGGACATTGCGCTGCTGAACACGCTGCGCCCGGGTCAGGAGGCGCAGCAGCTGATCCCCGCCGGCATGCGCATGGGCGACAGCCTGCCGCTGGTGCCACCCAAGGTGGAGCCGACGCCGCGAGGCGAGCCGGGCACCGCGCAGGACATGCCGCGCGAGAAGCCCAAGGGCCGCGTGCTGGTGTACTGGGGCTGCGGCGCCGAGGTGCGCAAGGGCCAGCCGCGCGTGATCGACCTGGCCCGTGGCAACCCGGCCGACTACGCCGCCGCCTTCGCGGGCCGCTACGCGCCCGATCGCGGTGCGCGCGTGACGCCGCAATACGCGCTGTACCCGAACGAGAAGAACCACGTGCAACTGGCGCGCGACAGCTCGCTGGTGGGTGAGCACCGCATCCAGGGCGAGGGCATCCCGGCGTCCATGCGCTTCACGCTGGCCGCGGCGCAGGACCTGATGCCCGCCATCGAGCTGCAGGCCAAGGGCGACGTCAAGGACAGCGTGCCGCTGTCGTGGAAGACCGTGCCGAACGCGCGCGCGTACTACCTGCAGGCGATGGGGCAGGTCGGCGACGACCTGGTGCTGTGGTCCAGCGCCGAGACCGGCGACACCGGCATGGGCCTGTTCGACTACCTGCCCAACGCGACCATCGATCGCTGGGTGAAGGAGTCGGTGCTGCTCAAGCCGGACGTGACCAGTTGCGCGGTGCCCAAGGGGATCTTCGCGGGCTCCGAAGGCGCCATGACGCGGATGATGGCGTACGGCAGCGAGAGCAACTTCGCGCACCCGCCGCGCCCCGCCGATCCCAAGGCCGCCTGGGCGCCGGAGTGGGCGGTGCGCGTGCGCGTCAAGGCCAGCACGATGGCGATGCTGGGACAGGACACCGCCACCGCGCAGCAAGAGCCGCAACAGCAACAGCAGCAACCCGGCGCGCCGGCCGACCCGGTGCAGGGCGCGGTCGAGGGACTGGGCGGCGCGGCCGGTGCCGCGGGCGCGGTGCTGAAGGGACTGTTCGGGCGCTGAGTCTTCCGCCTCGCTGGCGCTCGCGGGCTTCAACGCAGAGGACGCGGAAAAGGGGACAGAAGCCACAGAAGAATTCCTTGATGGATCCTTCTGCGCTTCTGTCCCCTTTCCGCGTCCTCTGTGTTCAGAAACCAGGGGAAGCGCAGCGACTCGCTACAGGGCGAAGATTTTCCCTGGGTTCAGGATGTTCTTCGGATCCAGCGCGCGCTTGATGGTGCGCATCATGTCGATCGCGCCGGCGCCGGCTTCGGTCACCAGGAAATCCATCTTGTGCAGGCCCACGCCGTGCTCGCCGGTGCAAGTGCCACCGAGTTGCAGCGCACGCGCCACCAGCTGGTGATTCAGCTGCTCGGCGACCTGGCGCTCGCGCGGGTCGTCCGGGTCGAGCAGGTAGCCGAAGTGGAAATTGCCGTCGCCCACATGGCCGACGAGGAAGTAGGGCAGGCCGCTCGCATCGGCTTCGGCGACCGAATCGAGCAGGCAGTCGGCCAGGCGCGAGATCGGCACGCAGGTGTCGGTGGAGATCGCACGGCAGCCGGGGCGTGACTGGATCGCCGCGAAGTACGCGTTGTGCCGCGCGGTCCACAGGCGCGTGCGCTCCTCGGGCGTGGTCGCCCATTCGAACGCGTTGCCACCATGGTCGCTGGCGAGCTCCTGCACGGTCTCGGCCTGCTCCTTCACGCCGGCGGGCGAACCGTGGAACTCCATCAGCAGCATCGGCTCCTCGCGCAGCCCCAGCTTGCTGTGCGCGTTGACCATGCGCACGCTGTTGGCGTCGATCAACTCCACGCGCGCGATCGGCACGCCCAGCTGGATCACCTGGATGACGGTGCGCACCGCGGCCTCGATGCTCGGGAAGGAGCAGATCGCGGCCGAGATCGCCTCGGGGATCGGGTACAGCCGCAGCGTCACCTCGGTGATGATGCCCAGCGTGCCTTCGCTGCCGACCATCAGGCGCGTCAGGTCGTAGCCGGCCGACGATTTCTTCGCGCGGGTGCCGGTGCGGATCACTTCGCCGCTGGCCGTGACGACTTCCAGCCCCAGCACGTTCTCGCGCATCGTCCCGTAGCGCACGGCGTTCGTGCCCGATGCACGCGTCGCGCTCATGCCGCCGATGGTGGCGTCGGCGCCCGGGTCGATCGGGAAGAACAGTCCCGTGCTCTTGATCTCCTCGTTGACCTGCTTGCGCGTCACGCCGGCCTGCACGGTGACGGTGAGGTCCTCGGGATTGACCGCGAGCACCTTGTTCATGCGCGACACGTCGATGCTGATGCCGCCCTGCACCGCGAGCAGGTGGCCTTCGAGCGAAGAGCCGACGCCGAACGGAATGACGGGCACTTCGTGCTGCGACGCGAGCGCCACCGCATCAGCGACGTCCTGCGTGCTCTCGGCGAACACGACGGCTGCGGGTGGCGGCACGGTGGTGAACGCGGACTCGTCGCGCCCGTGCTGCTCGCGCACCGCCATCGCGGTCGAACACTGCGCGCCGAAGCGGGCGGCCAGTGCGTCCAGCATCGCGGCCGGCACGGGCCGCTGGTGAACTTCAGGGATGAGTTGCGACAGCTGCGTGGGGGCGTTCATGGGGCGGTCTCCTGCCGGCCCAGTGTACGCCGGCCTCCCGGACGCTCAGCGCAGGCTGTCGTCGTACTCCGAGCGCGAGACGACGCCGTCGCGGTTGGTGTCCATGTCGTCGAAGGACATGGTGACCACCTGCAGGCGCAGCGCTTCGGCGCGGGTCAACAGACCGTCGGCGTCGGCATCGGCCTGGGCGAACACCTGCGCGGTCTGCAGCGGCGACATCGGCCCGCCCGCGACGCGGGTGTCGACGGAGGGCGTGCCGCCGGACGTCGGCGCTGCGCCGGCGCCCGCGGCCGCCGCGGCATTGGCGTTGGCATTGGCCGCAGCGTTCGCCGGCAGCGAGCCGTCGACGGGTGCAGTCGCTACCGGGGGCAGGACGACGACGCCACGCGTGCTGCCGCGGGTGGTGGTCACGGTCGTGTCGGGCGCCGGGTTGGTGGTGACGATGCCCGGTGCGGCGCCGGCCGTTCCCGACGTCAGCCCCGAGGCCGCCGGCGTGCCGGCCGGCAAGGCGGCGCTGCCGCTCGTGATGCCGCTGGCGGACGGCATCCCCGCGGTGAGCCCGGGCGCCGCGCCGCTGGTCAGTCCGGAGGGCGAGGGTGCGGCACTCGTGACCGGCGATTTCGGCGCGGGCGCGGCGCCCATGCGGCGCACCTGCGCGAACGCGGTGGTCGCGATCAGGCACAGCACGATGGCCAGCAGGATCATCAGCGGCCGGGGACGGTAGGAGAAGCGTCGGTGCATGGCAGGCTCCAGCGATCCAGCCATCGTGGAACGCGCCCCGCGGCCCGGCAGTAGGCGTCGCGCCGCGGGGCAGGTGGGACAATCCGCACAACCGCCACGAGCGCAGCAGGAGAACGCATTCATGGGCAAGCGCCTGACGCAGATCGCCACCCGCACCGGCGACGACGGCACCACCGGCCTGGGCGACAACACGCGGGTGCCCAAGGACAGCCTGCGCGTGCAGGCGATGGGTGACGTGGACGAGCTCAACTCGCACATCGGCCTGCTGCTGTGCGAGCCGATGCCGCCGGAGGTGCGCGACTTGCTGGTGGAGATCCAGCACCAGCTGTTCAACCTGGGCGGCGAGCTGTCGATCCCCGGCTTCGAGCTGCTGAAGGCCGAGGCACTCGCGGTGCTCGACGATGCGCTCGAAGCACACAACGCCAAGCTGCCCAGGCTGCAGGAGTTCATCCTGCCCGCCGGCACGCGCGCGGCCTCGCAAGCGCATGTGTGCCGCACCGTCGCGCGTCGCGCCGAGCGCGCCGTCGTGGCGCTTGGCCGCGCCGAGACGCTGCGCGACACGCCGCGCCGCTACCTCAATCGCCTGTCGGACCTGATGTTCGTGCTGGCCCGCGTGCTCAACCGCATGGACGGCGGCGACGACGTGTACTGGAAGAGCAAGAAGCTGGACGAGGCGCAGTCGTCTTGAGGGGCGCCAGTCGCGCCTGACGGCGCTCCGCTGAAGGCTTCAACGCAGAGGACGCAGAGGGAAGACAGCGGACGCAGAGGAAGAAGAGCAAGAGATGTTGAATTTCTCTTGCTCTCTGTCTTCCCTCTGCGTCCTCTGCGTCCTCTGCGTCGAGACTCCGCGCGCCAGCGCGGCCCCGATCAGCGAACCGGCGCGTCCCCGGCGGCGACCATGGACCCGGTGCCGCGGCCGCGGCCCAGCAGGGCCCACAGCAGGATCGCGCCGAAAGTCGCGGTGCCGATGCCGCCGAGCGCGAAGCCGCCGAACTTCAGCGTGAAGTCGCCGGTGCCCAGCACCAGCGTGATGGCGGCCACCAGCAGGTTGCGGTTGTCGGAGAAGTCGACGCGGTTGTCGACCCAGATCTTCGCGCCGGCGCTGGCGATCAGGCCGAACACGACGATCGACACGCCGCCCATCACCGGCAGCGGGATCGCCTGGATCACGGCGCCGAACTTGGGCGAGAAGCCGAGCAGGATCGCGATCAGCGCGGCGACGACGAACACCGCCGTCGAGTAGATCTTGGTGGCGGCCATCACGCCGATGTTCTCGGCGTACGTCGTCACGCCGGTGCCGCCGGCGCCACCGCTGATCACGGTCGCGACGCCGTCACCGATGAACGCGCGGCCCATGTACTGGTCGAGGTTGCGGCCCGTCATCGCGGTCACCGCCTTGATGTGGCCCAGGTTCTCGGCCACCAGGATGATGGCCACCGGCGCGATCAGCAGCATGGCCTGGCCGGTGAACTGCGGCGCCACAAAGGCCGGCATGCCGATCCAGGCGGCGTTGGCGATGCCGGAGAAATCGATCGGCTTGCCCAGGCCCATGCCGTTGGCCAGCACCGCGTAGATCACGCTGGCGAGGATCAGGCCGACCAGGATCAGCAGCCGCTGCACCATGCCGCGCGTGAACACGGCCACCAGCGCGACGCTGACGAAGGTGACGACCTGCATCCATGAATCGAAGTTGCTGGCCGCCATGTTCTTGATCGGCACGCCCGCCAGGTTCAGGCCGATCACGGCGACGACGGCGCCGGTGACCACCGGCGGCATCAGCCGTTCGATCCAGCCCGTGCCTGCGACGTGCACGATGGCGCCGATCACCGCGTACACCAAACCGCAGGCGATGATGCCGCCCAGCGCCAGCGCGATGTTCGCGTTCGGTCCCTTGCCCGCATAGGACGTCGCCGCGATCACCACGCCGATGAAGGCGAAGCTGGAGCCCAGGTAGCTGGGCACGCGACCGCCGGTGATCAGGAAGAACACCAGCGTGCCGATGCCGCTCATGAGGATCGCGAGGTTGGGGTCGAACCCCATGAGCAGCGGTGCCAGCACGGTGGCGCCGAACATCGCGATCACGTGCTGCACGCCCATCGCGCCCGTCTGCAGCCAGGGCAGGCGCTCGTCGGGCGCGATCACGCCGCCTTGCGCCAGCACCTGGCCCGGTTTCTCCGTCCACGCGAACAGTCCCATCTCCGCTCCTCGATTTGTTGAAGTGCGGCGATGCTAAGCGGCGCGCGCGGCGCCGCCAAGCACGCGGGGGACGATCGTCAGGCGGTGCGCAGGAACGCGACGACTTCCTCGACCACGCAAGGGTCGGCGAGCAGCTTGCGGTGGCCCAGGCCTTCGGTCGGGACCAGCCTCGCATTCCAGATCTCGCGCTCGAAGGCTTCGCCATGCGCGAACGGGTTCACGCGGTCCTGGCGGTCGTGCACCACCAACGTCGCGGCGCGGATGCGCGGGCCGACCGCGGGCGGTTCGAAGTGCGCCATCAGCACCCCTTCGCGCGCCTCGATGTACGCCTGCAGCGCCGCACGCGTCGACTCCCACAGGCCGAACACCTGGGCGAAGAAGCGCGTGTAGTCGCGCGCCGAGGCCGGCGGGGCCAGCAGCACCAGCCTGGGCGCCGTCATCGCGCGGGCCGACGCATACGCGGCCGCATTGGCGCCGAGCGAGTGGCCGACCACCGCGTGCAGCACGCGACCTTGCGCCTGCAGGCGCGCCGCCACGTACTCGACGGCGCGTGCGAACTGCGGCAGGTTGCTGGCGCTTCCCGCGCTCGCGCCATGCGCGGGCAGGTCGACCAGCACCGGGCGCAGTCCGGCGCGGTCGATCGCCTGCGCCAGCGCGAGCAGCTGGTGGGCCTGCCCGCCCCAGCCGTGCACCAGCAGCACGACGGGGCTGCCGTCGTCCTCGCGGCGCGGCTCGTACAACGTCAGGCCGCCGTCCTCGAACGGCCAGGCCTGCTGCTGCCAGCCGTCGCCCCACCGGGGCGCGCGGCGCAGCCAGCGCGGCGGCAGTGGCGTGCCGAAGACGCGGAAGGCCACGCGCACGGCGAGCGACGGCCACAGCCGCTGGGTCGTGCGCAAGGCGAGGCGGGACAGGCGCATGCCCGGCGTGGGGCGGTAGAACGCCGTCGCGGCGTCGGCGGTGGTGCTGCGGGTCATGGCGCGCACTCCGTTCAGAAGAACACCATGTCGTCGTTGCTGCGCGGCAGGTCGCGCAGCGATTCGATCGCCGCGCGGGCGGCGCGCCAGCCGCCATAAGCGGCGGCCAGGAGCAGGATCATCAGCATCTCGGGTCCTTTCTTCGCACGTTTGTGCGAAATTCGGGTGAACGGGGGGGGCAAGGTCTTGTCTCCTGGAATGTCAGGCGCGGTACGTCGACAGCAGCCGCTGCCAGGTCGCCTGGGCGCGGTCCGCCGCCCGGGCGTCGCGCAGGAATCGGGCGTCGTGGATCTCCACGAGGATCAGCGCGTAGAGCTCGCTGACCAGTTGTTCCGGGTCGGTGTCGGTGCGCAGGTGGCCGGCATCGATGGCCTGCAGCACGCTGCGCCGCAGCGCCGCGCGCCAGCGCACGACCTCGCCGTGCAGGTGGTCGCGCAGGGGACCTTCGCGGTCGTCCAGTTCGAAGGCGCCGGCCGAGAAGATGCAGCCGGTGCGCGTCTCGACGTCGCGGGTGCGCCCGATCCAGCGCTGCACGATCGCTTCCAGCCGCGGCAGGCCCTTGGGCTGCTGCATCGCCGGCACGAACACGTCGTCCAGGAAGTGACGGCCCCATTCGTCGATGACCGCCTTCTGCAGCGTCTCCAATGAACCGATGCGCGAAAACACGCCGCTCTTGGACAGCCCGACGCTGTCGGCCACGGCCTGCACCGTGAGCGACTCCAGCCCTTCGCGGCCAGCCAGCTCCATCGCGGCGCCGACGATGGCGGCGCGCGTGAGCTCGGCTTTCTGGGTCTTGGCGTCCATGCGGCGCACTTTAGCACGATCGTCCGAAAAGGCGATCCCCCTGCTTGGCGCGGGTGCAATCGCTTGTCCACGCCGTGCAAACCCCGGCTGCGGCAGCGCAGCAGCGCCGGTACGCTTGACGGCATGCAAGACCGCCTTCCTCCGCGCGTTCCCCAGATCCGGCTGTACCAGGAGTGGCTCGAGCGCGAGCGCGGCCTGTCCTTCGACAGCTACGGCGCCCTGTGGCGCTGGTCGGTGGAGAACCTGGACGCGTTCTGGGCCAGCATCTGGGATTGTTTCGGCATCGCCTCGCCCACGCCGTACCGGGCTGTGCTGGCCGATGCGCGCATGCCGGGCGCGCAGTGGTTCCCTGGCGCGCAGGTGAACTACGCCGCGCAGGTGTTCCGCCACGTCGAAGCGGCTCACGCCGCCGGCTTCCCGGCCATCGTGAGTCGCAACGAGCGCGGCTTGCACCGCGAACTGTCCTGGCCCGAGCTGCGCCGCCAAGCCGCGTCGCTGGCGCTGCACCTGAAGGCGCAGGGGCTGCGCCCGGGTGATCGGGTGGCGGCCTACCTGCCCAACGTGCCGGAGGCGATGGTCGCGTTCCTGGCGGTCAGCAGCCTGGGCGGGGTGTGGAGCATCTGCGCGCCCGACATGGGCACGAACGCGGTGCTCGACCGCTTCCGCCAGATCGAGCCGAAGGTGCTGATCGCCTGCGACGGCGTGACCTATGGCGGCAAGGACCACGACCGCAGCGCCGTCGTCGCCGAGTTGCGCGACGCGCTACCGAGCGTGCGGCACGTCGTGGGGCTGCACGTGCTCGATCGCGGCGGCTCGCCGAGCCGGCTGCGATGCGACGCGTGGTTCGACGATGCCGTCGCACGTGGCGGCGCCGAGGTCGATGCGTTCACGCCCACTTGGCTGCCGTTCGACCATCCGGTGTGGATCGTCTATTCGAGCGGCACGACCGGCCTGCCCAAGCCGATCGTGCACGGGCAGGGCGGCATCCTGCTGGTGATGCTGGCGCACACCGTGCTGCACAGCGACCTTGGTTGCAGCTACCACCCCAACACCTGGGGCGAGTCTTCCACTGGTACAGCTCGACGGGCTGGGTGATGTGGAACGCGCAGATGGCGGGGCTACTGAACGGCACCACCTGCTGCCTGTACGACGGCAACCCGGGCGGCTCCAAGGACGCGCCGGACTGGACGACGCTGTGGCGCTTCGGTGCCGAGGTCGGCGCGACCTTCTTCGGCGCCGGCGCGGCCTTCTTCGCCAACTGCATGAAGGCCAACGTCGACCTGTCGCGCCTCCCGGGCCTGCGCAGCGTGCGTGCGCTGGGCACCACCGGATCGCCGCTGTCGGAGGACGTGCAACGCTGGATCGACGGCCAGTTCGCCAAGCTGGGCACGCCCAAGATGTGGTGGTCCAACATTTCCGGTGGCACCGACTTCGCCGGCGCCTTCGTCGGCGGCAACCGCGAACTGCCGCTGGTGCCCGGCCAGATGCAGTGCCGCCTGCTGGGGTGCTCGGTGGAGGCGTGGAACGAGAGCGGTCAGGCGGTGGTCGACGAAGTCGGCGAACTGGTGTGCACGCGGCCGATCCCGTCGATGCCTCTTTACCTGTGGAACGACCCGAACAACCAGCGCTACCTGGCTTCGTACTTCGACACCTGGCCCGGCATCTGGCGCCATGGCGACTGGCTGCGCATCGGCCGCGACGGCCAGTGCGTGATCTACGGACGCAGCGACGCCACCATCAACCGGCACGGCTTGCGCCTGGGCACCAGCGAGCTGTATTCCGCCGTCGAAGCGCTGCCCGAGGTGCTCGATTCGCTGATCGTCGACCTCGAGTACCTGGGCCGCGAGAGCTGGATGCCCTTGTTCGTCGTGCTGCGCCCCGGCGTGCAATTGGACGACACGCTGCGGGCGCGCATCGGCGCCGCCATCCGCTCATCGGTCAGCCCGCGCTTCGTGCCGGACGCGATCTACCAGGTGCCGGAGGTGCCGCGCACGCTGTCGGGCAAGAAGCAGGAGCTGCCGGTCAAGAAGCTGCTGCTCGGCCAGCCGGTCGAGAAGGTGGTGAATCGGGAGGCGATGGCCAACCCGGCGGCGATGGACTGGTACATCGCGCTGGCCAAGGAGCGCCTCGCTGCCTGACCCTCGGGCACGCCCGCATGACCGCGGGGCGAGCGGGCGCTAGGATGGCCCGATGCGGCGGCAGTCCGGCCGCGCGAAAGGTGCCCGATGTTCCTGAAGAACTGCTGGTACGTGGCCGCCTGGGACCACGAGCTGATCGACGGCAAGCTGCTGTCGCGCACGATCCTCGAGGAGGCGGTGCTGCTCTACAAGGGCGACAGCGGCAAGGTCGTCGCGCTGCAGGACCGTTGCTGCCACCGCGGCGTCCCGCTCCACCTGGGCCGCCGCGAAGGCGATTGCGTGCGCTGCATGTACCACGGGCTCAAGTTCGATCCCAGCGGCAAGTGCGTCCAGATCCCGGGCCAGGACACCGTCCCCGCCAAGCTGGGCGTCAAGAGCTACCCGGTCGAGTCCAAGGACGGTCTGGTGTGGATCTGGATGGGCGACCCGGCCCAGGCCGATCCCGCGAAGATCATCGACTTCCCGTACCTGCGCGATCGGCAGTGGAAGGGCATTCCCGACTACATGCACTACAAGGCCAACTGGCTGCTGATCGTCGACAACCTGTCCGACTTCGCGCACCTGGCCTTCGTGCACACCAAGACGCTGGGTGGCTCCGAGGAGTACGCGTACAAGACCAAGCCGGTGGCGATCGAGCGCCTGGCCGATGGCTTTCGCGTCGAGCGCTGGCACATGGATGCGCCGCCGCCGCCGTTCCATCGCAAGGTGCTGCCCGCCGCGGAGAAGGACCAGCACGTCGATCGCCGCAACATCGGCCACATGACCGTGCCGGGCATCTTCTTCCTGGAGTCGATGTTCTCGCCCGCGGGCAGCGGCAGCGAGAAGGGCAACCGCGAAGGCACGCGCGAGTACCGCAACTGCCAGTTCATGACGCCGGAGACGAAGCGCAGCACGCACTTCTTCTGGACCTACCTGAACAACTACGAGGGCGAGGACCACAACGTCTCGCGCTCGCTGCACCAGAGCCTGATCGAGGGCTTCATGGAAGACAAGCACCTGATCGAGGCGCAGCAGGTGGTGATCGACACCGATCCCACGTTCGAGCTGCAGGCGATCGCATCGGACGCCGCGCTGTCGCACTTCCGCCGCGTGTACTTCGAGCGCGTCGCGCAGGAACAGCAAACCGCCGCCGCCGACCAGGCCGCCGCAGTCGTGAAGGACATGCGCAAGCCGCACCAGATGGGGATCGGCTAGCGTCCCGTCATTCCCGCGAAGGCGGGAATCCATCGCTTTCGTCCTCCGCGACTGGAAGATGGAAGCGATGGGTCCCCGCCTCCGCGGGGACGACGGGTCAGTTCGGCCGGCGATTCACCAGCACGATCCCCGCCGCGACGCCCGCGAGCGCGAGCACCAGTTGCAGCGTCAGCGGCTCGCTCAGCAGCGCGACGCCGAACACCAGCGCGAAGACCGGCGTGAGGAAGGTGAACGACGACATCTGCGTCGCCGGGTAGTGCCGCAGCATCCACATCCACACCAGGTAACTCGCGAACGCGCCGACGAGGGTCTGCGCGGCGAGCGAGCCCCAGGCGTGCGCCGAGTACGCGAGCGACCAGGTCTCCCCGAGCGCCAGCGACAACAGCGGCGCGACCAACGCCGTCACGGCGACTTGGTAGAACAAGGTCTTCTCCGCCGACGCCTTGCCCAGCGACGACGCACGGATCACCAGCGTGGTCAGGCCCCACAGCGTGCCGGCGGCCAGTGCCATCGCATCGCCGCGCAACTGGCGCGCGGTCGTCTCGCCGGTGAAGCCCTCGCTGAAGGCGACGGCCACCGCCGCGAACGCGATCACCAGCCCGACCCATTGCGCGCCACGCAGGCGCTCGGTCGGCACGAAGCGCGGCAGCAGCACGGCCACCACGAACGGCGAGGTGTAGAGGAACACGGTCAGGCGCGACGCCGTCGTGTCGCGCAGGCCCAGGTAGATGCAGCTGAATTCGGCGGCGAACAGCACGCCGGCCAACAGGCCCGCGCGCAGCGTGCCGTCACGGTCGAACAGCGGCACGCGGCGCACCACGCACCACAACACGAGCAGCGCCGTCGCGCCCGCGAAGCGCAGCGACGCCTGCCACAGGGGCGGCACCTCGCCGACGGTGGTCTTGATCAGGATCTGCTGGAAGCCCCAGAACAGGCAGCAGGCGAGCAACAGGCCGATGGCCAGGCCGTCGAGGTGGGATTTGCGCTCCGTCATCGGGGCCGATGCTAACGGCCCCGGCTCTTCACGCGTGCTGCGTGATCTTCTCCAGCAGCTTGCGCAGGGCCACTTTCTCGGTGGCGCCGAGCGCGCGCAGGATGCGCGCCTCGTGCTGCTTGGCCGCTTCCACCAGCGGCTTCACGAGACGGCGGCCGGCGGCGGTGGCCGACACCAGCGTGCGGCGCTGGTCGGCGGGATCGGCGGTGAGCGCGACCCAGCCCTGGTCGGCCATGCGTTGCACGAGCTTGGTCACGGTGGGCTGCTTGGACAGGATCTCGTGCGCGAGCTGGCTGACGGTGAGCGGCTCGCTGTCATGCAGCGTGGCCAGCACGCGCCACTCGATCGAGCTGAGCCCGCGGGCGCGCACCTGCGAATCGAATTCCTTGTAGAGGGCGTGGTTCGCCTGGCCGAGCAGGTAGCCCAGGTAGTTGTCGACGAACCGCTCTTGCGCCATCGGGCCTACAGCGGCAGCTCGGTGTAGAACCGGCCGCCGTGGAACAGCAGCGGCGCCGCGCCGGGGCGCCACGTGCAGCGCTCGACTTCGCCGACGAAGATGACATGGTCGCCTTCCTCGTAGCGGCTGCGGTTGTAGCACTCGAAGGTGGCCAGCGCGCCATCGAGCAACGGCGCGTTGCCGCTGCCACGCTGGTACTCGAGGCCGGCCCAGCGGTCGGTGCCGCGGCGCGCGAAGCGTTCGGCCAGCTGCTTCTGGTCGGCCGCGAGGATGTTGATGGCGTAGTGCGAGCCGGTGCTGAACGCGGGCAGCGACGCTGCCGCGCGCGCCAGGCTCCACAGCACCAGCGGCGGATCGAGCGACACCGAGTTGAACGAGTTCGCCGTGAGCCCGATCGGCTTGCCCTCGGACGTCATCGCCGTCACGATGGTCACCCCCGTCGCGAACATGCCCAGCGCCGAACGGAACTCGGTCGGGGAGAAAGCGGGCGGCTGGGCCTTGCGGGGCGGTGGGGGCGTCAACACACTCTCAGCGCCATGCACTGCGGGTGGAATCGCCTTCGGGGCGGCCGTGCGGCTCATCAGCTTCAATGCATGAATATTCATGTAGTATGGACCAAAACGCGCGACCCATGGTGCAGGAGACCTTCGACCCCGCCTGGCTGCAGGCCTTTGAACTCGTGCTGCGGCGCTGCGCCGTCCAGCCCGGTGACACCGTGGCGGTGCTGGCCGAAAGCCAGAGCCGCCCCGTGCTCGTGCAGCTGGCGCAACTGGCGTCGGCTCGCATGGGGGCACGCGCATTCACCCTCACCCTGCCGACACCGTTCCGCCCAGGCCTGCCGCCGATCCGTTCCACCGGTGCGTCCGATGCGCTGCAAGGCATCGCACCCGCGGTGGCCGCTCTCGCGGCGAGCACGCTGGTGGTGGATTGCACGGTCGAAGGTCTGATGCATGCGCCTGAACTCCCCACGATCCTCCAAGGGGGTGCGCGGGTCCTCTATGTGAGCAACGAACACCCCGAAGCATTGGCCCGGCTGGCCCCTTCGGACGATGGCTCCATGGAGTCAAGGGTGAAAGCGCACGTGAAGCGGCTTCGGGGTGCTCAGAGCATGCGCGTCACCTCGCCGACAGGGACGAATCTCACCATCTCGCTCGAAGGCGCGGCGGCCGGCGGCAACTGGGGCTACACCACCAAGCCCGGCACCATCACGCACTGGCCCGGCGGGCTGGCGCTGGCGTTCCCGAAGGCGGGCAGCGTGAATGGGCGGCTGGTGCTCGCACCGGGCGACGTCAACCTCACCTTCAAGCGCTACATCGAACAGCCCATCACGCTCACGGTGGAGTCCGATTACGTCGCGCGCATCGAAGGCAGCGGCGTCGACGCCGAGCTCATGCGCAGCTACATCGCGGCCTGGGGCGATCGCGAGGCGTATGCGGTCAGCCACGTCGGCTACGGCCTGAACCCGGCGGCGCGCTGGGACAGCATGGCGCTGTACGACAAGCGCGACTTCAACGGCACCGAGCTGCGCGCGTTCGAGGGCAATTTCCTCTACAGCACCGGCGCCAACGAAGTCGCGGGCCGCCACACGCTGGGCCACTTCGACCTGCCGCTGCGCGGCTGCACGATCGAACTGGACGGCAGCGTCGTGGTCGACGCCGGCAAGGTGCTCGGATGAGCGTCTGCCCGACGTTCAGCGCCTTGGGCTCCGGCCCGACGGTGTTGATGCTGCACGGCATCGGCGGGGGCCACCTCGCGTTCGCGCCGCAGGTCGAGACCTTCGCGTCGCTCGGCTACCGCGCCGTTGCGTGGGACATGCCCGGCTACGGCCACAGCGCGCCGATCGAGCCGTACACGTTCAAGGGCCTGGCGCAGGCCTGCGTGAACCTCATCGAAAGCCTTCAGTGCGGCGACGTCGTGCTGGTGGGCCACAGCATGGGCGGCATGGTCGCGCAGGAGGTCGTCGCGCGCCGCCCCGAGCTGGTCAGCCGCCTGGTGCTGTGCGGCACCTCGCCCTCCTTCGGCAAGCCCGACGGCGACTGGCAGCGACGGTTCATCGCCGAGCGCACCGCGCCGCTGGACGCCGGCAAGTCGATGGCGGACCTGGCCGAGGTCCTGGTGCCGCAGATGGTCGGGCCCGGGTCCTTGCTTGAAGGCGTGCGGCTGGCCCGACACTGCATGGCCGGCGTGAACCCGTCGACGTACCGGCGCGCGCTGGAGGCGCTGGTGACCTTCGACCGCCGCGCGGACCTGCAGCGCATCCACGTGCCCACGCTGCTGGTCGCAGGCGAGCACGACAAGAACGCACCGCCGGCGGTGATGAAGAAGATGGCCGGCGCGATCGCGGGCAGCACGTACCTCGAGCTGCCGGGCATCGGCCACCTGCAGAACCTGGAGGCGCCGGACGAGTTCGACGCCGCGGTGCTCAATTTCCTGGCGCTGCCGCGGCAGCTGCTGCACTAGGGGAGGGCGAACGCATGGGCGCGATCACGGATCTCGGATTCACGCCGGCCGTCGGCGACACGGACCTCACCGCGCAGCAGCGCTCGTTCCTGTCGCTCGCGCACGAACTCGGGAAGACGAGGTTCGCGCCGCGCGCCGCGCAGTGGGACGAGACCGCCAGCTTCCCGTTCCCCAACTACGACGACCTGCGCGACGCCGGCCTGCTGGCGCTGTGCGTGCCGCGCGACCACGGCGGCGGTGGCGCCGACTATGCGACCTACATGATGGTCGCCGCCGAGATCGGGCGCTTCTGCGGCGTCACGGCGCTGACGTGGAACATGCACATCTGCTCCACGATGTGGACCGGCGTGCTGGCCGACGGCATCCCGATGACCGACGCCGAGCGCGCGGAGCATGCGCGACGCCGCGAGCTGCACTTCCGCCGCGTCGTGCAGGACGGCGCCATCTACGCGCAGCCGTTCTCGGAGGGCAGCGCCGCCGCCGCGGGTCGCGCGCCGTTCGGCACCACGGCGCGCAAGGTCGACGGCGGCTGGGTGGTCAATGGCCGCAAGATCTTCGCGTCGCTCTCGGGCGCGGCCGACTACTACGGCATCCTGTGCACCGAGGACCGGCCGGACCACAAGCCCGATCCGCGCGACACGCTGTACCTGTCCGTCCCCGCCACCAGCGAAGGCTTCGCGATCAGCGGCGAGTGGAATCCGCTGGGCATGCGCGGCACCGTCAGCCGCAATCTCACGTTCAGCGAGGTGTTCGTGCCCGATGACGAGCAGCTGATGCCGCGCGGCGTGTACTACAAGGGCGCGCAGACCTGGCCGGCGATGTTCTTCACGCTCGCGCCGACGTACCTGGGCATCGCGAACGCCGCGTACGACTTCACGGTGCAGTACCTGCGCGGCGAAGTGCCCGGCGAGCCTCCGGTCAAGCGGCGCATGTACCCGACCAAGCAGGTCGCGGTGGCGCAGATGCGCATCCAGCTGGAGCAGTTGAAGTCGATCTTCCTGCGTGCCATCCGCGAGGCACGGCCGAATCCGACCAGGGACGAACGGCTGCGCCTTTATGCCGCGCAATACACGGTGATGGAAGGCGCGAACGACCTCGCGCGGCTGGCGCTGCGCACCTGCGGCGGCCAGAGCATGATGAAGCACCTGCCGCTCGAACGGCTGTACCGCGACAGCCGCTGCGGCTCGTTGATGCTGCCCTGGACCGCCGAGCTGGTGCTCGATCGCATGGGGCGCGAAGCGCTGTACGAACCGGGCGAGAAGGACGAGGCTTGAGCCGGCGCTGGGTCCGGTCGAACTGCCAACGCGCTGCGCACGCCGCTGGAGGCCGAAATGGGCCAGATGTGGATCGACCTGCTGCGCTGGATGGCCGAGCGGCTGGCAAGCCCGAGCGCAGCGCGCTGATTCCGGCGCGTGGGCACAATGGGCGCCCGCCACGCGAGGAGTTCCATGAGCGACGATCCCACCGGGCTGGCCGCCCGATTCGGCAGCGGCCGCGCCGTGCAGCGCATCGAGGACGAAGGCCTGTTGCAGGGCCGGGGCCGCTACACCGACGACGACCAGCCCGCGGGCGTGTTGCGTGCGGTGTTCGTGCGGTCGCCCTACGCGCACGCACGCATCGCGCGCTTCGACGCCGAGCAGGCGCGCGGCATGCCCGGCGTCGCGCTGGTCGTCACCGGCGCCGATCTCGTCGAGGCCGGCGTGAAGCCGTTGCCAATCAACGTCGCGTTCAAGCGGCCCGACGGCAGCCCGTGCGCATCGGCCAAGCGGCCTGCGCTTGCGCACGATCGCGCGCGCTTCGTCGGCGAACCGGTCGCCGTCGTCCTGGCCGAGACGCTGCAGCAGGCACGTGATGCGGCCGAGGCATTGTGGGTCGAGTACGAGGAGCTGCCCGCCGTCACCGACCCCGTGCAGGCGACCGAGCAGCCACCGGTGGCGCTCTGCGACGAGGCGCCCGACAACATCGCGGCGGAGACGCGCTACGGCGACCTCGAGAAGGCGAAGCAGGCGTTCGCGTCGGCCGCGCATGTGGTCAAGCTGGACATCCGCAACCACCGCGTCGCCGCGCTCGCGCTGGAGCCTCGCAGCGTGCTGGCCTGGGTGGCCGAGGATGGCCGCCTCACCATCCGCATGAGCACGCAGATGCCCTCGGGCGTGCGCACCGTGCTGTGCGACACGCTGCGGCTCAAGCCGGCGCAGGTGCGCGTGACCGTCGGCGACGTCGGCGGCGGCTTCGGCATGAAGACCGGCGCGTATCCCGAGGACGTCGCGCTCGCGTACTGCGCCTGGCAGGTGAAGCGTCCGGTGAAGTGGGCCGCCGACCGCAGCGAGGAGTTCGTCTCGTCCAACCACGGGCGCGACATCCGCACGCACGCGGAGCTCGCGCTCGCGGCCGACGGCAAGATCCTCGCGCTGCGCGTCGACTCGCTGGCCAACGTCGGCGCGTATGCCACCGGCACCGGCGTCGCGATCCAGTTGCTGATCGGGCCCTGGGTGCAGACCAGCGTGTACGACATCCCGCTGATCGACTTCCACTTCCGCGCGGCGATGACGAACACCGCGCCGACCGGCGCCTACCGCGGTGCCGGGCGGCCGGAAGCGATCTTCACCATGGAGCGGCTGATGGACGAAGCCGCGCGCCAGTCGGGCATCGACCGCGTGCAGCTGCGCCGCCGCAACTTCATCCGTCCCGGGCAGATGCCGTACACGAACCCGATGGGGCAGGTGTACGACGTCGGGCGCTTCGAGCGCGTGATGGACCAGGCGCTGGCGCAGGCCGATTGGGATGGATTCGGCGCGCGTGCCGCCGAGAGCCGCGCGCGCAACAAGTTGCGCGGGCTGGGCATCGCGACGTTCCTGGAATGGACCGGCGGCAACGCGCTGGAAGAGCGCGTCACCGTCAGCGTGCAGCCTGACGGGATCATCGAGGTGTTCTCCGCCGTCAACGCGATGGGGCAGGGTATCGCGACGACGCTCGCGCAACTGGTGGTGGACGTGTTCGAAGTGCCGATGGATCGCGTGCGCGTGGTACTGGGCGACACCGACCGCGGCGATGGCTTCGGCAGTGCGGGATCGCGCTCGCTGTTCACCGGCGGCTCCGCGCTGCGCGAAGGCGCCGAGAAGACGCTCGACGAGGCGCGCCGGCTCGCGGCGCAGGCACTGGAAGCAAGCCCGGAGGACGTCGAGTACCGCGGCGGCCGCTTCCTGGTGCGCGGCACCGATCTCGCGATCGACCTGGCGCAGGTCGCGCAGAAGCAGCCGCAGCAACGCATCTTCCTGGAGAGCACGACCAAGGTGGCGGGGCCGAGCTGGCCCAACGGCTGCCACATCTGCGAAGTCGAGATCGATCCGGACACCGGCACCACGCAGGTGGTGGCGTACAGCAGCGTCAACGACGTCGGCCGCGTGGTGAACCCCACCATCGTGCGCGGCCAGCTCGATGGCGGCGCGGTACAGGGGCTGGGACAGGCCTTGCTGGAGCAGATGGTCTACGACGCCGACAGCGCGCAACCGATCACCGGCAGCTTGATGGACTATGCCGCGCCACGCGCGGACATCGTCGCGTGCGAGTTCCGCACGCAGATGGACGAAGCCACGCCGTCCTCCAACAATCCATTGGGCGTGAAGGGCGTCGGCGAGCTCGGCACGATCGGCGCGACGCCCTGCGTGGTGAACGCGGTCGCCGATGCGCTGGCGCGCGGCGGGCATGCGGCCGCATCACCGCGCCTGGAGATGCCGCTGACACCGGTTCGCCTGTGGGCACAGATGCACGGCCATGGCGTCTGACGCCAGCTTCGTGCAGTACGTGTGCGACCAGGCGGGGCTTGGCGCGCGTGTGACGACCAAGAGGATGTTCGGCGAGTACGCGCTCTACGTCGACGGCAAGGTCTCCGCCTTCGTCTGCGACAACCGCGTGTTCCTCAAGCCGACGGCCGAAGGCCGCGCGCTGCTGCCGGACCTGCCGGGCGGCGCGCCGTATCCGCAAGCCAAGGCGCACATCCAGGCCGACCTGTTGCTCGACGACCCGCCGCTGTGGCGGCGCGCACTGCTGGTCACCGCGGACGCGCTGCCCTTGCCCAAACCGAAGAAGCCCAGGGCGGCCGCTGCGAAGCGATGAGCGGGCCGCCGCTCGATCGCGTGGTCGTGGTCGGCATCAGCGGCTCGGGCAAGAGCACGATGGCCGCCGCGCTGGCTGAACGCCTCGGCAGCGCCCACGTCGAGCTCGATGCCTTGCATTGGCTGCCCGCCTGGACGCCGCGGCCTCGCGACGAGTTCCGCGCTGTCGTTGCGAGCGCGCTCACCGGCGATCGCTGGGTGGTCGACGGCAACTACTCGCAGGTGCGCGACGTCGTCTGGCCCCAAGCGACGGCCATCGTCTGGCTCGACCTGCCGTTCGCGGCCGTGTGGTGGCGCGTGCTGGCACGGACGCTGCGTCGGGCGTGGCGGCGCGAGTTGCTGTGGAACACCAACCGCGAAAGCCTGCGGCTGGCGTTCTGCTCGCGAGAATCCATCCTGTGGTGGGTGCTCACGATGCACGGGCCGAAGCGGCGGCAGTTTCGCGCGCTCTGCGATGCGGAGCGCGCGAAGGGCAGCGATCGCTGGATCGAGTTGCGCTCCGCCGCGGAAGCGGACGCCTGGCTCGCCAGCGTCCGCGCCTGACCGCCGTCAGGCGGTGCGCGGCTGCAGCTCGGCGCGCTGCGCGGGAAAGCCGTGGAACGCGAAGTCCATCTGCGGGCGCACGCCGCTGATCAACTCCGCCATCGCCTTGCCCGAGCCGGCGCCGTGCGTCCAGCCCAGCGTGCCGTGGCCGGCGTTGACCCACAGGTTGCCCACGCGCGTGCGGCCGATGTAGGGGATGTTGGTCGGCGTGGCGGGGCGCAGGCCGGTCCAGTAGCGCGGGTTGCCACCTTCGGCGTCGCTGCGCGTGTCGCACACGCCGGGCAGGACCTGCTCGATGCGCCGCGCCAGCATGCGGCAACGGGCTTGCGCGATCGGCGTGTCCAGCCGCGTGTCGTAGCCGCCCAGCTCGATGGTGCCGGCGACGCGCAGTTCGTCGCCCAGGCGGCTCATGGCCACCTTGAGTTCGTCGTCGATCATGCTGACGAAGGGCGCTGCCTCCGGCTTCAGGATCCGGAACGTCGCGCTGTAACCCTTGCCGGGGTAGATCGGCAGGTCGACGCCGACCGTGCGCAGCAGCGGCGCGGTGTAGGAACCGCAGGCGACCACGACGGCGTCGGCGCTCAGCGCGCGTTCGATGCCCGTCGAGCGATCACGCACGCGGACCGACTCGACCGAGCCCCCGGCGGTGGAGAGACGCGCGATGTCGTGCTCGTACAGGAACTGCGCGCCGCGGGCGCTGCAGCGGGCCGCCAGTTGCTCGGTGAAGACGCGTGCGTCGCCGCTCTCGTCGCTGGGCGTGAAGGTGCCGCCCGTGATGCGGTCGCCGAACGGGCGGAACGCGGGCTCGATCGCCAGCAGCTCGTCGCGCGAGACCACGCGGCGCTCGACGCCGTAGCGGCGCATCAGCGCCGATGCTTCGGCGGCGGCGTCGAACGAGGCCTGGTCGGTGAAGTAGTGGGCGATGCCGCGCTCGAGACGCTGGTAGGAGATGCCGGTGGCGCGCACCACGTCCTTGAGCGCCGCATGGCTGTATGCGCCGAGCGAGACCAGCTGGCGCACGTTGCGCTCGAAGGCCGCGTCGTTGCACTGGGCCAGGAACTGCAGGCCCCACCGCCACTGTTGCCAGTCCAGCTGCGGCCGGAACAGCAGCGGCGCGTCATGGCGGAACATCCATTTGAGCAGCTTGGCCGGTGCGTGCTTGTTGGCCCATGGCTCGCAGTAGCTGACCGAGATCTGCGCCGCATTGGCGAAGCTGGTCTCGCGCGCGGCGGCGGGCTGGCGGTCGACGATGGTGACGGCGTGCCCGCGTTCGAGCAGGTGCCATGCGGTGCTGACGCCAATGATGCCGGCGCCCAGGACAAGGACGTTCATGGCCGCAGTGTCCGCCAGCTTGCCGCGGACATAAAGCAAATTTAAACTCCCAGCCGATCCATCAGGAACGCTAATTGAGCACCTACGACCCCGCCGCGCTGGAATGCCTCGCCGCCATCGTCGAGGAGGGCGGTTTCGAGCGCGCCGCGCGCCGGCTGTCGATCACGCAATCCGCCGTGTCGCAGCGGCTGCGGGCGCTCGAGGCGCAGGTCGGCACGGTGCTGATCGTGCGCAGCCGGCCGCTGCGGCCGACCGCCGCCGGCCACCTGCTGCTCAAGCACACCCGCCAGTTGCGCCTGCTGCGTGCCGATCTCGAGCGCGACCTGCGCGAGCTGGCGCCCAGTTCCACCGGCGGCACGCGCGAGGAGGAGCGCATCTCCATCGCCATCAACGCCGACAGCATCGCGACCTGGGCGCCGGCGGCGCTGGGTGGCCTGGTGCGACAAGGACTCCCGCTGGAGATCATCACGGACGACCAGGACTTCACGCACGAGTGGCTGCGCGAAGGGCAGGTGCTGGGCTGCGTGACGACGGTCAGGCAGGCGCTGCGCGGCTGCAAGGTGGTGCCGCTGGGCGCCATGGCGTACGTGGCCATCGCCACCCCCGCCTACGCGAAGGTGCATTGCCGCGGCGGCCTGACGGCGCACAACTTCCGAGACTCCCCCTTCATTGCCTTCAATCGCAAGGACGACATGCAGGCCGACTTCGTCGCGCGTGCCTTCGGCCTGCGGCGCGTAGGCCTCAACCAGGTGTTCGTGCCGAGCTCCGAAGGCCAGGTGCGCGCCGTGCTCGACGGCTGGGGCGTGAGCGTGGTGCCGGAACTGCTGGTGCGCGGCCTGGTGCAGCAGGGCGCACTCGTCAATGTGCTGCCGCAGCATACGCACGCGATCGACCTCTACTGGCACTGCTGGAACCTGCAGTCCGAGGTGCTGGACGGGCTCACCGCGGCCCTCGAGGGCGCCGCCTCCTCCGCGCTGGCCCGGCAGTAAGATCGCCCGCCATGGGCACCCCCGTGCGGCCATCGTTCAGGGAGCAGATGCTCGCCGCGCGCGAGGACGCGATCGTGCACAGCGCCGGCCGCCTGCTGGCCGACAAGGGCTTCGACGCGATGACCGTCGACGAGGTCGCCGCCAGCGTCGGCATCGCCAAGGCCAGCCTTTACAAGCACTTCGAAAGCAAGGAAGACCTCGCCGCCGCGGCGATGGTCCGCGTCCTGCGGCGCGCGCTGCAGTTCCTCGACGCCATCGACCCGCAGCTGCCGGCCATGGACAAGCTCCGGGCGATGGTGCGCTGGACCTTGCAGGTGCGGCTCGCCGGAGAAATCCCCGCGGTGCCCGGTGCGCGGTCGACCCTGCGCGCAGCGCTGCAGGCGAACACCGACTACGCGCAGTGCATGGCGCAAGCCGGCGAGCAGGTCGGCGGCTGGATTCGCCAGGCGCAGGCTGCCGGCGCGCTCAACGCCCGGCTGCCCGTGCCCGTCGTGCTCTACACGCTGTACGCGCGGGCGTGCGACCCGGTGGTCGATTTCCTGAAGGTGGCGGGCGAGCAGCGCGACGAGGAGATCGTCGAGCTCGTGGTCAGCACCTGCTTCGACGGCCTCAGCGCGCGCTGAGCGCGGGCTCGACGTCCAGCACGACGTCGGGCCGGAAGCCTTCCTGCTCGCCCTTGCGCGCGTAGCCCAGCGGATTGGCGACCACGCGGCAGTTGCCGACCCGGTAGTCCTGGCGGCAGTGCAGGTGACCGTGCAGCCACAGGTCCGCTCGAGGCAGCAGGTCGTCCAGCGCATTGCAGAACCCCGCCGTGCCGGGCACCAGGCCATAGCGCGGATCGGCGCTGCGCAGCGTCGGCGCGAAATGCGTGACGACCACTGTCGGCCCATCGAACGGCTCGGCCAGCGCATCGCGCAACCACTGCTGGCACTCGATGCCGAGCTCGCGCCAGGCTTCGGCGAGGAAGGGTTCGTCACGGCGCGTGGCGCCGGTCTTGGTCAAATAGAAGTTCGCGGCGCGGAACGCCTTGTGCCGCTGCTTGACGAGCCGCACGGTGTCGGGCTCCTGCATGGCCAACGCGTCGAAGTCCGACCACAGCGTGGTGCCGACGAACCGCACGCCATCCAGCACCAGCGACTCGCGCTCGAGCCAGGTGATGCCCAGGCGGTCGCACGTCTCGCGCAGCCGCGCGTGCGTCGCATCGAAGTCGAGGTTGTCGTACTCGTGGTTGCCCGGCACGAACAGCACCGGGACGGGCCAGCCGCGGCGCGGCGAGAAGCGCTCGAGCCCGAAGTCGTCGCCGTCGAGCAGGCTGCCGGGCTGGTACGAGCCGACGTCACCCGCGAGCACGAGCAGGTCGGCGCCGGCGGCGGGCCCGATCCGATACTCCGGCTGGGTTTCGAGATGCAGGTCGGACAGCAGCTGCAGGCGCACCGCGGCATTGTGGCCCACGCGCGGCGGCCCTCCGTCAGTGGAAGCCTTCAACGCGTCGCCGACCGCCGATCGCCGGCCGTAGCGCCTTTCATCGGCGCCGCGAGCTGGCTCATCAGGAGCGAGCACAGTGCGGCGCAACGGGGCGCCCGCCGGGCCAGATGCCTCGGCCGGCAGCAACCCATGCCAAGTCGGCATCGCGAGCCGGTCCTGCTGGGCTTGGAAATCTAGGGTTTACCCGTATCCTAGATGTCATCCAGATTCCATCGCCCCTGTAGGCACCCATCATGTTCACGCTCGTCTCCCTGCTGGCCCGCGCATTCCAGGCGCAGCCCGCCCCTCACGGCATCGATCCGCTTCGCCACCTGATGGAGCGCGCCAACGCGCGGTCCGGCCACGACGCCGATGAGCTGCGCGCCGCCGCCGGCGCCTGGCTGCGCGTCATCCGCTGATCGCGATCAGTCTTCTTCCCCGCCGCGCGGGAACACCTTGAGCGCGGCGGCCGCCACGGCCAGCCGCAACCAGGCGTGGTCGCTGCGCTGCGCCTGCCGGTGATGCCACAGCGACTCCACGTGCACCGACGGCTGCTCGAACGGCAGGTCGCGCACCACCAGTTCCGGCTCGCGGCCGGTCATCGCCACGAAGTGCCGCGGCAGCACCGTGAGCAGGTCCGACGTGGCCACCACCTGGCCCGCCGTGAAGAACTGGTTGACGGTCAGCACGATGCGCCGTGTCTGCCCCAGGGCCGCCAGCTCCTCGTCGACGAAGCCATAGGGCCGGCCCGAGAAACTTACCAGCAGGTGGTGCGCCGCGCAGAAGCGCTTGAGCGTCAGCGCCCCCTTGGACAGAGGATGCCCTTTGCGCATCACGCACACGTACTCCCCGTTGTAGAGCCGCTGGTGGTCGTACGCGGGTCGCGTCCCCGCCTGCGATTGCGCGGTGAGATCCGCGAGCACCGCCGGGAAGAAGCCGACGGCGAGATCCACGGCGCCGTCGTCGAGCAGCCGGCGCGGGTCGCGCGTGGTCAGTGGCAGGATGCGCATCGAGATGCCAGGCGCGTCGCGCTCGATGATCTCCACCAGCCCCGGTGCCAGGCCCGCCGCCGTCGCGTCGGCCATCGCGATCACGAAGGTGGTGGTGGCCTCCGCCGCGACGAACTGGCCCGGCGAGAGCGCCCCTTCGAGCTGGCGCAGCGCATCGCCCACGGCCGGCCACAGTGCCAGTGCCCGCGGCGTCGGCTCCACGCCGTAGCCGCTGCGGGTGACCAGCTTGTCGCCCAGCGCGTCGCGCAGCCGGTTGAGCGCGTTGCTCACCGCCGGCTGCGTCATCGACAGGTTGCGGGCCGCGCGGGTGAGGTTGCGCTCCGCCATCACCTGGTCGAAGACCCGCAGCAGGTTCAGGTCGAAGGTGCGGAAGTTGGGCACGGCTCAGATGTCATCACTGTCCGTGATGATAGGCATCACAATTCAAAATTGGACAAATATTAGGGTGAACCCTAAGATCCCTCCATCGCGTCCACAAGGCGCGCCAACAGGAGGATCCCACAATGACCAGCTTCGCCCATGTCGACCATCCCACGCAGCACCCCGGCGTGGTCCGCGCCGAGCGCGTGTTCTCGGCCAGCCGTGACTTGGTCACGCAATTCAACGGCGCCCGCGGCGCCGCGACCCTGCTGCTCGCGGCCGTCGTGTCCGCGCTGCTCGTGGTGGCCAACGAGGTCGTCACGACCTGGACCGAAGGCCACCTGCTCGCCGCCTGGATCGTGCTGTGGGTCGTGGCGTTCGCGGCGCTCGGCCTGTTCGCCGCGCCGATCCGCCGCGCCGTCCAGGGCGTGCAGGGCGGCCTGCAGCGCGCATCCGTCGCGCGCCGCCGTGCCGCCGAAGACCGCCAGCTGTGGCAAGTGGCGCTGACCGACGCCCGCGTGATGGCTGAACTGAGCCATGCGATGACGCGCGACAGCCTGCGCGACGTCCGCGGCTACTACTGAGAGGAGCCCGCCATGCTCGTCACCCTTGCCCGCCAGGCCTGGGAAGCGGTGCTGGCCGCGATGCCCCGCACCGTGCTCCGCCGCCTCGATGACTGGGCGCGGCGCCATGCGCAAGCCCGCGCCGAGCGCCGCCGCAACCTGATGCGACAGCGCGCCTGACCGGCGCAGCGACCCAATGACAAAGGCCACCTTCCGGTGGCCCTTGTCATTGGTGCGGTGGCAACCGTCAGGCGGCCATGCGCTCCTCGATCTTCGACTTGGTCGCCTTCAGTTCCTGCGGCAGGCGGTTTTCCAGCTGCTGGAACAGCTCGTGGTGCAGCTGCAGCTCCTTCTCCCACGCGGCCAGGTCGATGCCGATCACCTTCTGGAACTGCTCGCGGCTGAAGTCCAGGCCTTGCCAGTTCAGTTCGTCGTAGCGCGGGCTGATGCCGAAGGCGTGCTTCTCGCCCTGGGCCGCGCCTTCGATGCGGTCGATCATCCACTTCAGCACGCGCATGTTCTCGCCGTAGCCGGGCCAGACGAACTTGCCGTCGTCGCCCTTGCGGAACCAGTTGGTGGTGAAGATCTTCGGGAGCTTGGCGCCCGACGCACCCAGCTTCTGGCCGAGCTTGAGCCAGTGCGCGAAGTAGTCGCTCATGTTGTAGCCGGTGAAGGGCAGCATCGCGAACGGGTCGCGGCGCACGACGCCTTGCTGGCCGATGATGGCGGCGGTGGTTTCCGAACCCATGGTCGCGGCCATGTAGACGCCTTCGACCCAGTCGTTGGCCTCGGTCACCAGCGGCACGGTGGTCGAGCGGCGGCCACCGAAGATGAACGCGTCGATCGGCACGCCGGCCGGATCGTCCCAGGCCGGGTCCAGCGCCGGGTTGTTGGTCGCGGCGACGGTGAAGCGCGCGTTGGGGTGCGCCGCCTTCGCGCCGGTCTTGGCGGCGAGGTCCGGCGTCCAGTCCTTGCCTTGCCAGTCGATGGCGTGCGCGGGCGGCTCGCCGTCCATGCCTTCCCACCACACGTCACCGTCGTCGGTCAGCGCGACGTTGGTGAAGATGACGTCCTGCTTCAGGGACTCCATGCAGTTCGGGTTGGTCTTGTAGTTGGTGCCCGGCGCGACGCCGAAGTAGCCCGCTTCCGGGTTGATCGCGCGCAGGCGGCCGTCGGCACCCGGCTTGATCCAGGCGATGTCGTCGCCGATGGTCGTGACCTTCCAGCCCTCGAAGCCCTTGGGCGGGATCAGCATCGCGAAGTTGGTCTTGCCGCAGGCCGACGGGAACGCGGCGGCCACGTGGTACTTCTTGCCCTGCGGGTTGGTCACGCCCAGGATCAGCATGTGCTCGGCCAGCCAGCCCTGGTCGCGGCCCATGGTGGAAGCGATGCGCAGCGCGAAGCACTTCTTGCCCAGCAGCGCGTTGCCGCCGTAGCCGGAGCCGTACGACCAGATCTCGCGCGTCTCGGGGTAGTGGACGATGTACTTCGTCTTGTTGTTCGGCCAGGACGTCGTGTCCTTCTCGCCCGGCTGCAGCGGGGCGCCCACGGTGTGCACGCAGGGCACGAACTCGCCGTCGACACCCAGCACGTCGTACACCGCCTTGCCCATGCGGGTCATCAGGCGCATGTTGACGGCCACGTACGCGCTGTCGGAGAGCTCCACGCCGATGTGGGCGATGTTGGAACCGAGCGGGCCCATCGAGAACGGCACGACGTACATCGTGCGGCCCTTCATGCAGCCGTCGAACAGCGGCTGCAGGGTGGCGCGCATTTCGGCGGGCTCGACCCAGTTGTTGGTCGGGCCGGCGTCGTCCTTGTGCTTCGAGCACACGAAGGTGCGGTCCTCGACGCGGGCGACGTCGCTCGGGTCGGAGTTGGCCAGGAACGAGCCCGGGCGCTTGGCCGGGTTGAGCTTCTTGAAGGTACCGGCGTCCACCAGTTGCTGGCAGAAGCGGTCGTATTCCTCCTGGCTGCCATCGCACCAGTGCACGTTGTCGGGCTTGCACAGCGCGACCATGTCGGCGACCCAGGCGATGAGCTTGGCGTTACGCACCCAGGCCGGTGCGTTCAGGTTCAAGCCCTTCATGGCGGGAGAGTTCATCGGGAAAAGCTCCTAAGTTGGAAACCGGGTTTCAGAAAGGAGAGCTCTTCACGGGGCAGGGCCGAGCGCGCCTTTTTGAAACCGGGCTTGGCTCAGTCGGCATGCGGCGCTGGGCTGGCGACAGGATCGCTGCGTGGCCAGTCGCGCTCGCGGGGTCGGCTGGGAAGCTGATTCTAAGAATCGGGAAACTGATCTGGGGGTGGTCCACCCGCGAGTCCATGCAAAACCGGCATGGGTTTATGCGGACGCTGCTGCCGCGCTGCGGGCGGCAAAAAGCCCGGTGGCGGAGGCCGACCGGGCTTGCTGGGCGAACGCGCGCGGCGCTCAGGCCATGTAGATCGCGATGAAGGCGAGCAGGAACATCAGCACGCCGCCGGCGACGGGCAGCACGATGGGCATCGCGTGCACGATGTTTTCGACGGTGTCCTCGGACTGGGTGGCCTCGCCGTGGCTGTGGCGGACTTCGGGGCTCGACATGGGGTCCTCTTGCGCGCTGGGTTGACGGTGGGATTCTACCGGCTCGGGAAACGGCCCAGGCTCCTAGAGCAGCGCGTACGTCGTGGTCGCGCGGCAGACGCTCTTGCCGTCGATGGAGCCGCGGATGTCGATCTCGCCGAAGGCCAGCGCCTTGCCTGCGCGAACGATCGTCGCCTGCACCAGGGCGTCCTGCCCGGACAGCGGACGCAGGAAGCTGGTGTTCATCTGCACCGTGGTGCAGGGCTTGAACTCGCCGAAGCGGTTGATCAGCGCCAGCACCATGGCGGTGTCGGCGGCGGCCATCATGGCCTGGCCGCACAGCATGCCGCCGCTGCGCGCGAGCTGGTCGGTGACCGGCAGGCGCAGCGTGACGCTGTCGGCGTCGAAACCTTCGGCGCGCAGGCCCAGCGCCTGCACCCAGGGCGCGAAATACTCCGGCAGGGCGGACTGCAAGTGGTCGAGCGTCATGCCCGCGATGATAAGGACGCGGTCACTGGCGCTCGGCCTGGAAGCCGGCGGAGCGCAGCGAGCGCAGCACCGCTTCGATGTGGTCCGGCCCGCGGGTCTGGATCACCAGTTCGATGTCCACGTTCTGCGCCGCCAGCATCGTGAACGCGCGCTGGTGGTGGACCTCGTCGACGTTGGCACCGGCCTCGCTGACGATCGCCGTGATGCGCGCCAGCGTGCCCGGCACGTCGCGCGCGCTGACCCGGATGCGGGCCAGCCGCCCTGCGCGCACCATGCCGCGCTCGATGATCGCGGCCAGCAGCAACGGGTCGATGTTGCCGCCGCCCAGCACCAGGCCGACGGTGCGGCCGGCGAAGCGCGGCTTGTCCTTGAGCATCGCGGCCAGCCCGGCGGCGCCCGCACCTTCGACCAGCGTCTTCTCGATCTCCAGCAGCATCACGATCGACTGCTCGATGTCGCCTTCGTCGACCAGCAGGATGTCGTCGACGCAGCGCTCGATGATCTGCTGCGGCACGCGGCCCGGCGTGCCCACCGCGATGCCTTCCGCGATGGTGCTCACGCCCTGCGGCAACTGCAGGTGCTTCACCGCGTTGTACATGGTCGGAAAGCGCAGCGTCTGCACGCCGATCACTTCCATCGACGGCTTCAGCGCCTTGGCCACGATCGACATGCCGGCGATCAGGCCGCCGCCGCCGATGGCGACCACCAGCATGTCCAGCTCGGGCACGTCCTCCAGCATCTCGAGGGCCGCCGTGCCCTGGCCCGCGACGATCTCCTCGTCGTCGTACGGGTGCACGAGCAGCAGGCCTTCGCGCTCGGCGAGCTGCAGCGCATGCGCGCGCGACTCGTCCAGCGTGTCGCCGTGCAGCACGACCTCGGCGCCGAAGCCGCGCGTGCGCTCGACCTTCACGCCGGGCGTGAAGCGCGGCATCACGATCACGGCGCGCAAGCCCAGCCGTTGCGCGTGGTACGCGACGCCTTGCGCGTGGTTGCCCGCGCTCATGGCGATGACGCCACGGCGGCGCTCGTCGGCCGTCAGCTGCGCAAGCTTGTTGCAGGCGCCGCGCTCCTTGAAGCTGGCTGTGAACTGCAGGTTCTCGAATTTGAGGAACACGCGGGCGCCGGTGAGCTCCGAGAGCGTGCGCGATTCGACGCACGGAGTGCGCAGCACCTGGCCTTGCAAGCGGGTGGCCGCGGCCTGGATGTCGGCGAGGTTCAGCATGCCGCCATTGTCCCTGCAAGCGGCGGATGGGCCGCCACGGCCGCGTTGCATCAGCGGCTTCCATGAGGGAGCAAGCCGGGTTATCGTGCGCTCCACACGAGCCTCGCGACACCGCACCTTCACCGGAGACCTGGGATGGTCAAACGATCCGCCGATGCGCAGCTTCACGCCTCCCCGGGCCTGAAGGACGCGCCGGTGCTCGACCTGATGTGCTCGCATTTCGTGCTCACGCTGGCCGCCAAGCAAGGCGGCAAGTTCAACGTGCGGCGTGACCTCAATGGCCTGCTCACGCTCGCCGGCCGCCACCTGGTGTGGCCGGCGCCGGCGTTGTCGCGCCTGCGCGAATTCCTCGGCCGCCGCTGCAAGGACAACGAGTTCTGGCGCGGGCACGAGCGCCTGTCGACCGCCGCTTTCCTCGAGCGGCACGGCGTGTGGCGCGGGCCGTACGAGGAAGGCACGCTGTTCTTCTACCTGGACGAATACGCGAAGGACCAGCCCAAGGACCTGCTGTCGGTGCTCACGGTCACCGGCGACTGGTTGACGCAGGCATTGAAGAAGCAGTCGACGCTGGTGGAAAAGAACATCGACGCCCTGTCCGGCCTGCTGCAGCTGAACCAGGCCGAGCGCGCGTTGCTGCTGTACGGCACGTTGGCGCGCTACCAGCGCGACCTGCGCAGCATCCTCGTCGAGTTCAAGGTGAACAACGCGCCGGAAGCGTATGCGGCCATCGCCGAACTCGCGGGAGTCAACGCGGCCGACGTCGGTGAAGCGCTGCGTGCCGGGTCGCGGCTGGAACGCATCGGCCTGGTCGAGAACCTGATCTCCGAGCACAACATCACCGACCTGGCCGACCTGATGAAGGTCAGCGAGAAGCTGCCGCCGGTGCTGATGCGCGAGTACCGTGACCAGGCCGAACTGATGGCGGTGTTCACGCGGCCGTCCAGCAAGAGCGAACTGGCCCTGTCGGATTTCGCGTTCGTGGAGGAAGACGCCGGCGTGCTGTCGGCGCTGTTGCGCAACGCGGTCGAACGCAAGGAGCCGGGCGTGAACGTGCTGCTCTATGGCCCGCCCGGCACCGGCAAGACCGAACTCGCGAAGGTGGTCGCGCAGGCCGCGGGGCTGGAGTTGTTCGAGGTCGAATACGCCGACCGCGACGGCAACTCGCTGTCCGGGCGCGACCGCTACCGCTCGCTGCAGATCGCGCAGGTGTTCCTCAAGGGCAGCGCGCGCTCGGCGCTGCTGTTCGACGAAGTCGAGGACGTGTTCCCGCCGATCAGCACTGAAGCCGCGCAGCTGATGGCGCGCGCCGAGCAGGTCGCCGTGCCGGCCACCGGCAGCGTGAGCGGCAAGGCCTGGGTGAACCAGATCCTCGAATCGAACCCGGTGCCCACGCTGTGGGTCACCAACCGCATCGAGCAGATCGATCCCGCGTTCCGGCGCCGCTTCGCCTACCACCTGGAACTCAAGTCGCCGCCGCCCGGCGCACGCGAGGCGCTGGTGCGCAAGGCGGTCGACGGCGTGCCGGTGTCCGACGCGTTCGTGGCCAAGCTCACCGAACGCAAGGGGCTGACGCCGGCGCAGATCCGCACCGCGGTGCGCTTCGCCGGCCTCGCGGCGGGGCCGCAGGCCGCCTTCGAAGACCTGATGGAGCGCCAGTTGCGTAATGCCGACCAGGCGCTGGGCAACCGCGCGGCCGCGGCGCAGCGGCCGAGCGTCACGACCTACGACCTGGCGATGCTGAACGTCGAGAGCCGCTTCGAGGTGCCGCGCATCGTCGAGGCACTGCGCGCGCGCGGCCACGGCACGCTGTGCTTCTACGGGCCGCCCGGCACCGGCAAGACGGCGCTGGCCGAGCACATCGCGAAGTCGCTGGACCGCCCGCTGTTGATCAAGCAGGCCAGCGACCTCATGAGCAAGTTCGTCGGCGAGACCGAGCAGAACATGGCCGCCATGTTCCGCGAGGCCGAGACCGAACGCGCGGTGCTGCTGCTCGACGAAGCCGACAGCTTCCTGCAGGACCGCCGCGGCGCGCAACGCACCTACGAAGTCACCGAAGTCAACGAGATGTTGCAGGGCATGGAGCGCTTCGCCGGCATCTTCGTGTGCACCACCAACCTGCTCGATCGCATCGACCAGGCCGCGCTGCGCCGCTTCACCTTCAAGATCCGCTTCAAGGCACTCACGACGGAGCAGCGCGAGACGATGTTCGTCACCGAGGCGCTGGGCGGCGACGCAGCGCAACTGACGGCCGCCATGGGTTCAAGGCTGGCGAAGCTGGACCAGTTGTGCCCGGGTGACTTCGCCGCCGTCAAGCGGCAGGTGGAGATCCTGGCATCCGACGACTTCGGGCCCGACGATTTCCTGGAGCAGCTGGAAGCCGAGCACCGCATCAAGCCCGAGGTCCGCGAAGCGCGGCCGATGGGGTTCACGCACTAGCCACCACCCGCAGCACGTCCTCGCCATAAGCCTCCAGCTTGCGCGCGCCAATGCCGCTGATGCCTTCGAGGTCGCCGATCGACGACGGCGCTGCCGCTGCAATCGCCGCCAGCGTGGCGTCATGAAAGATCACGTACGCGGGCAGGTTGTGCGCCCGCGCCACTTCGGCGCGCCAGGCCTTCAGCGCCGCGAAGCGCGCCTGGCCCTCCGCCGTCAACCCTGCGGCTGCAACCGGCGCAGCGGCGGTGCGGCCGCTCGTGCGCCGGCGTGACGACGGCTGCGAGATCGACTCGCGCAGCAGCACCTGCTGCTCGCCCTTGAGCACCGCGCGCGACGCGTCGGTAAGGTGCAGCGTGTTGAACGCCTCCGGATCGACCCCTACAGCGCCGGTCGCGACGAGTTGCCGCAGCACGCCGCGCAACTGCTGTTCGCTGTACTGCGCGCCAACGCCGAAGGTCGACACCTTGTCGTGCGCGTACTGCGTCACCTTGTCCGTCACCTTGCCGCGCACGATGTCCATCACGTGCCCGGCCCCGAAGCCGATCCCGCTGGCCTGGCGCACGCGGTAGACGGTGGACAGCAGCTTGCGCGCGGCGTCCGTGCCGTCCCACAGTTGCGGCGGCGACAGGCAGTTGTCGCAATTGCCGCAAGGCTGCGACTGTTCGCCGAAGTAGCCGAGGAGCCGCACGCGACGGCAATCCGACGCTTCCGCCAGCACCAGCAGCGCATCCAGCTTGCCGCGCATCACCTGCTTGAACTCGTCGCCCGCCGGGCTCTCGTCGATCATGCGCCGCTGGTTGACGACGTCCTGCAGCCCGTAGGCCATCCACGCCTGCGCCGGCAACCCGTCGCGTCCCGCGCGCCCGGTCTCCTGGTAGTAGCCCTCGATGTTCTTGGGCATGTCCAGGTGGGCGACGAAGCGCACGTCGGGCTTGTCGATGCCCATGCCGAACGCGATGGTGGCCACCATCACAAGCCCCTCGTCACGCAGGAAGCGGTCCTGGTTCTTCTGCCGCACGCTCGCATCCAGCCCGGCGTGGTACGGCAAGGCGTCGACGCCGCGGTCGACCAGCATCTGCGCGGTGTCCTCGACGCGCTTGCGCGACTGGCAGTAGACGATGCCGGCGTCGCCCGCATGTTCATCCTCGATGAACCGCAGCAGTTGCGCCGACGGGTCCTTCTTCTCGACGATGCGGTAGCGGATGTTGGGGCGGTCGAAGCTGCTGACGAACTGGCGCGCGTCCTGCAGCTGCAAGCGCTCGACGATGTCGGCGCGCGTGAGGTCGTCGGCCGTGGCGGTGAGCGCGATGCGCGGCACCTGCGGGTAGCGCTCATGCAGCACCGCGAGCTGGCGGTACTCGGGCCGGAAGTCGTGGCCCCATTGGCTGACGCAGTGCGCCTCGTCGATCGCGAACAGCGACAGCTTGCCCTTGGCGGCGAGCTTGTCCAGCTGGGCCAGGAAGCGCGGGGTGGTGACGCGTTCGGGCGCCGCGTACAGCAGCGTCAGCTCGCCGCGCAGCAGGCGGCCTTCGACGGCCGAGGCTTCGTCCAGCGACAGCGACGAGTTGAGGAACGCGGCCTCGACGCCTGCTTCGTGCAGCGCGCCGACCTGGTCGTGCATCAGCGCGATCAGGGGCGAGACGACGATGGCGGTGCCCTGGCCCGCGTGCTGCCGCGCGATGGCGGGCACCTGGTAGCACAGCGACTTGCCGCCGCCGGTGGGCATGAGCACCAGCGCGTCGCCGCCGCCGATGACGTGGCCGACGATGTCGGCCTGGGCGCCGCGAAAGCGCTCGTAGCCGAAGACGTCGTGGAGGATGGACTGGGCGGTGGAGGACAAGGCGCGCATTCTCCCTGCTCGGCCTGCCTGCAACGGTGCATCCCTACAATCCGTGGACCCGCCCGTTGACGATTCCTCCCCCATGAAGCCGATCCCCTACACCCGTGGCCAGCAGCTGCCGCAGCTGCTGGAGCAGCACATCCTCGTCCTGGATGGCGCGATGGGGACCATGATCCAGCGCTTCAAGCTGACCGAGGCCGACTACCGCGGCGAGCGCCTGAAGGACCACCCCAGGGACCTGAAGAACAACGGCGACCTGCTGGTGCTGACGCGCCCCGACGTGATCCGCGACATCCACGAGGGCTACCTCGCGGCCGGCGCCGACATGATCGAGACCAACACCTTCGGCGCCAACTCGCTGGCGCAGGACGATTACGGCCTGGGCCACCTGGCGCGCGAGATGAACGTCGCTGCCGCGCGCATCGCGCGCCAGGCCGCCGACAAGTTCTCGACGCCCGACAAGCCGCGCTTCGTCGCTGGCGCGCTCGGCCCGACGCCGCGCACGGCCAGCATCAGCCCCGACGTCAACGACCCCGGTGCGCGCAACGTCGACTTCGAACAGCTGCGTGCCGCGTACAAGGAGCAGGTGGAAGGCCTTGTCGAAGGCGGCGCCGACCTGCTGCTGGTCGAAACGATTTTCGACACGCTCAACGCCAAGGCCGCGCTGTTCGCGATCGAGGAAGTGTTCGACGCCACCGGCGAGCGCCTGCCGCTCGTCATCAGCGGCACCGTCACCGACGCCTCCGGCCGCGTGCTCAGCGGCCAGACCGTCACCGCGTTCTGGTACAGCGTGCGGCACGCGCGTCCCCTGGCCGTCGGCCTGAACTGCGCGCTGGGCGCGGCGCTGATGCGCCCGTACATCCAGGAACTGGCGAAGGCCGCGCCCGACACCTTCATCAGCTGCTACCCCAATGCCGGCCTGCCCAATCCCATGAGCGAGACCGGCTTCGACGAGACGCCCGAGGTCACCTCACGCCTGCTGCGCGAGTTCGCGGCCGAGGGCCTGGTGAACATCGTCGGCGGCTGCTGCGGCACGACGCCCGAGCACATCGGCGCGATCCGCGAAGCGGTGTCGCCGCTGGCGGCGCGCTCGACGCAGAAGCAGTTCTTCTACAAGGAAGCGGCGTAGTCCCGTCGTCCGCGCGGCGGCGGATTCGTCATTCCCGCGCAGGCGGGAATCCACCGCGTCCACCGACTCGGGCGTGCAAGGGAAGCGATGGGTCCCCGCCGCCGCGGGGACGACGCAGTCATTGCGGCCGGAAGCCGCTCGCCTGGATGATCTTCGCCCACGCCGCGCTGTAGGCACGTTCGCGCGCTGCCAGTTGCTGCGCTGGCATGTGGCCGACGGTGAGGCCCGTCGCAGTGAGCTTCTCGCGCACGTCGGGCATCGCGATCGCCTTCGCCACGGCCTCGCCGATACGGTCGATGGTGGCTTGCGGCGTGCTCGCGGGCGCGAACAGGCCGTAGTACGGCACGTCCTCGAAGCCGGGCAGGCCCAGCTCGGAGAAGGTCGGCGCGTCCGGCACGGCAGCCTGGCGGTCCGTTCCCATCACCGCGACGACGCGGATCTTGCCGGCCCTGTGGTTCTCGATGAAGTCGGGAATCGAGCCGATGCCGGCGCCGATCTGGTTGCCCAGCATGTCGGCCATCATCGGCGCGCTGCCGCGGTAGGGCGCGGCCTGCAGGTCCAGCTTCCACTTTTGCCCGATCACCTTGACGAGGAACTCGGGCACCGACGCCGGTGCGGGAACGCCCACGTTGCCCTTGCCGCCCTGGCTGCGCACCCAGGCGACGTACTCCTGCATCGTCCGTGCAGGCGTGCCGCCCGACAGCGCCAGCGCATTCACGAAGGTGGCGAAGCCGGCGACGGCGACGAAGTCGCGCGCGGGATCGAAGCCGGGGCTCTTCGTCACCAGCGGCAGGATCGAGATCGTGTGGTCGTGCGACAGGAACACGGTGTGCCCGTCGGGCTGCGCCGCCTTCAGCGCCTGCGCGGCGATCTGGCCACCCGCGCCCGCGCGGTTGTCGACCAGCACCGGCTGGCCCAGCAGGTCCTTGAGCTTCTCGCCCAGCGTGCGCGCGATCGCGTCCGTGCCGCCGCCCGGCGGGAAGCCGACCAGGATGCGAAACGGGGCCTTGTCGGCGGATTGCGCGAAGCTGGGCAGGGCGGCCGCGGCCAGCGCGGCGGTGAGCAGGGAACGGCGGGACGTCATGCTGCGATTCTGCGACCGGTGGGCTGTCGGTAAAATGACGCATCCCGAGGGGCGTTGCAGCGCCGGTTTCCATGCCGGCGTCAGGCTCGGGATCCCAACGACGCTCACCGATCGCGGCCCCGCCGCATGCATCCAGGTGAGCTGATGACTTCTCCCGTTCCCCCGCTGAAACTCGCCGGCCTCGAGCCCGTCTCGATCGGCCCCGGTTCGCTGTTCGTCAACGTCGGCGAGCGCACCAACGTCACCGGATCGAAAGCGTTCGCGCGGCTGATCCTGGCCGGCCAGTTCGAAGAGGCATTGGCGGTCGCGCGCCAGCAGGTCGAGAACGGCGCCCAGGTCATCGACGTCAACATGGACGAAGCCATGCTGGACAGCAAGGCGGCCATGGTGCGTTTCCTCAACCTGATCGCCAGCGAGCCCGACATCGCGCGCGTGCCGGTCATGGTCGACAGCTCCAAGTGGGAGGTGATCGAGGCCGGCCTGCGTTGCCTGCAGGGCAAGGGCATCGTGAACTCGATCTCGCTGAAGGAAGGCGAAGCCGAGTTCAAGCGGCAGGCCACGCTGGTCAAGCGGTATGGCGCCGCGGCCGTCGTGATGGCGTTCGACGAGCAGGGCCAGGCCGACAGCTACGAACGCAAGATCCGGATCTGCGAGCGCGCCTACCGCATGTTGGTCGACGAAGTGGACTTCCCGCCCGAGGACATCATCTTCGACCCCAACATCTTCGCGATCGCCACCGGCATCGAGGAGCACGACAACTACGCCGTCGACTTCATCAACGCGACGACCTGGATCAAGCAGAACCTGCCCGGCGCGAAGGTGAGCGGCGGGGTGTCGAACGTGAGCTTCTCGTTCCGTGGCAACGACCCGGTGCGCGAGGCGATCCACACCGTGTTCCTGTACCACGCGATCAAGGCGGGCATGGACATGGGCATCGTCAACGCCGGCATGGTGGGCGTCTACGACGACGTCGAACCCACGCTGCGCGAGCGCGTCGAGGACGTCGTGCTCAATCGCCGCAAGGACGCGGGCGAGCGGCTGGTGGAGATCGCGGAGAGCGCCAAGGGCGCTGCCAAGGACGAAGGCAAGAAGAACGAATGGCGCCAGCTGCCGGTGGAGCAGCGGCTGGCGCACGCGCTGGTGCACGGCATCACCGACCACATCGTTCCCGACACCGAGGAGATGTACCAGAAGGTGCTGGCCGCCAAGGGCCGCCCGCTGCACGTCATCGAGGGCCCGCTGATGGACGGGATGAACATCGTGGGCGACCTGTTCGGCCAGGGCAAGATGTTCCTGCCGCAGGTGGTGAAGTCGGCCCGCGTGATGAAGCAGGCCGTCGCCCACCTCATTCCCTACATCGAGGAAGAGAAGAAGCAGCAGGAGGCGGCGGGCCAGGACGTCAAGGCCAAGGGCAAGATCGTCATCGCCACGGTCAAGGGCGACGTGCACGACATCGGCAAGAACATCGTCACCGTCGTCCTCCAGTGCAACAACTTCGAGGTGGTGAACATGGGCGTGATGGTCCCGTGCCACGAGATCCTGGCCAAGGCCAAGGTCGAGGGCGCGGACATCGTCGGCCTGTCGGGCCTGATCACGCCGTCGCTGGAGGAGATGCAGTACGTCGCCACCGAGATGCAGAAGGACGAGCACTTCCGCCTGAAGAAGATCCCGCTGTTGATCGGCGGCGCGACGACCAGCCGTGTGCACACGGCGGTGAAGATCGCGCCGCACTACGAAGGCCCGGTGGTCTACGTGCCCGATGCGTCGCGCAGCGTGGGCGTCGCCACCAACCTGCTGTCGGAGCAGGCGGCGAAGTTCCTCGCCGACGTCGAGGCCGACTACGAGAAGGTGCGGCAGCTGCACGCCAGCAAGAAGCAGGTCCCGCTGGTCACGCTGGCGCAGGCGCGCGCCAACAAGACGCCGATCGAGTGGGCCGGCTACACGCCGCCGCAGCCGAAGTTCATCGGCCGCCGCGTGTTCAGGAACTTCGACCTCGGCGAGCTGGCCAGGTACATCGACTGGGGCCCGTTCTTCCAGACCTGGGACCTGGCGGGCCGTTTCCCCGAAATCCTCAAGGACGACGTCGTCGGCAGCGAAGCCGTGCGCGTGTTCTCCGACGGCCAGCGCATGCTCAAGCGCCTGGTCGAAGGGCGCTGGCTCACGGCGAATGCGGTGGTCGGCTTCTGGCCGGCGAACACCGTGCGTGACGACGACATCGAGCTGTACGCGGACGAGACGCGCACCGACCTCGCGATGACCTGGTATGGCCTGCGCCAGCAGACCGAGAAGCCGGTGGTCGACGGCCAGCCGCGGCCGAACCGTTCGCTGGCCGACTTCATCGCGCCCAAGGGCGTGGTCGCCGACTACATCGGCGCGTTCGCGGTCACCGCGGGCATCGGCGCGGAGGTCAAGGAGCAGTACTTCCTCAAGGACCTCGACGACTACTCGGCGATCATGCTCAAGGCCATCGCCGACCGCCTGGCCGAGGCGTTCGCCGAGTGCCTGCACGAGCGCGTGCGCAAGGACCTGTGGGGCTACGCGTCCGGCGAGCAGCTGTCCATCGAGGACCTCATCGCCGAGAAGTACCAGGGCATCCGTCCGGCGCCGGGCTATCCGGCGTGCCCCGACCACAGCGTGAAGGCCGACCTGTTCCAGCTGCTGCAGGCATCGGAGGCGGGCATGGGCCTGACCGAGAGCATGGCGATGACGCCGGCGGCCAGCGTGAGCGGCTTCTACTTCAGCCACCCGCAGAGCACGTACTTCAACGTCGGCCGCATCGGCGACGACCAGGTCGACGACCTGGTCGCACGCCGTGGCGCCGAGCGCAAGCAGCTCGAGCGCCTGCTGGCGCCGAATCTCTAGTTGGTCGCGAAGCGCGACACGGTGATGCCGTGGCGCGCGAGCAGCTCGGTCCAGCGCGGCCCACGCAGCACCTCGTGCTCGACGTGGCGCGCGGCAGCGATGGGGTCGGCCATGGGGGCGTCGTCCTCTGCGGCCGGATGGCACATGAGCGAATCGCCTTCGGCGGCTCGCGCGAGCCAGCGATCCAGCAGCGCGGCGTACGTCTCGCCATCGACGTCGAACGGGTACACGCCCAACAGGTGCTGCGTCATGGGCAAGTCTTGCCGCCGCGCCGCTGCGCGCATCGCATTGCCTCCGAGGGCCGCGATCACGCGCGGCTTGGTTCCCGGCTCGCTGGCGGGCACGGCCGTGCCGCGCAGCCACGGCCGGATGCCACGCCGCGCGATCTCCTCCAGCAGCGGCCCACGCACGCCGGGCAGCTGGTGCACGTGCTGGTGGCCGTCGACGTGGTCCGGCGCGCGGCCCATCGCCGCTTCGAACGCGTCGAACTGCGCGCGGATTTCGGCGGCAATGCGCGATGCAGGCAGTGCGCCGAGGTACGCTCGCCCGATGAATGCTCCCAGGCCGCTGCGCAGGCCCGCGTCGAACGGCGCCTCGGTGAAGTCCAGGTGCAGGCCGACGTCGATCGTGTGCAGGGCGCGCAACTCGCGCGCGGCTTCCTTCCAGCGCGGAGAGCCGACCAGGCAACTGGTGGCGGAGACGCGGCCGGTGGCCGCGAGTTCCAGCACCGCCGCGTCCACGCCCGGGCGCAAGGCATAGTCGTCGATGCAGACCACCAGCCGCTTGCCGTTCACCGCATGATCCCGATCCGGCGCCTCGCCAGCTTCATCCTCGTCGGCGCGACCGCCGCTGCCGTGCACTTCGCCGTCGTGAAGGTGCTGGTGGAAGCGACCGGCACGCATCCGCTGCTCGCCAACGTCGGCGGCTGGCTGGTGGCGTTCGTGGTGTCGTTCGCGGGCCAGCACCGCTTCACCTTCGGCGATCGCCGCGCGCCGGTGCAGCAGGCGGCGCCGCGCTTCTTCGCGATTTCCGCAGCCGGGTTCGCGGCCAACGAGCTGATGTACGCGGCGACGCTGCGGTTGTCGGGCTTGCGGTACGACGTCGCGCTGGCGCTCGTGCTCGTCGCCGTCGCCGTCATGACTTACCTGCTGAGCTCGCGCTGGGCGTTCCGGCGCCGCACTGCGCCGCCACCGGCACCCAATCCCTGACTTCCCACAGCACGGTGTCGCGGCTGCGCGCGACCTCGCGCGCGTTCGACGCCAGCATTGGGAACGCCTCCTTCATGTCGCTGCCGCCGACAACCCAGCTGGTGACGCCGGGGCAATTGGCCTGCACCAGCGCGCTGGTGGGCAGCAGCGGGGACGGCGTGCCGGGTGCGAGGAACTCGCTGGCATCCAGCAACTCGCGCCGCCAGTTGTCCGCCTGCGTGAGTGCCTTGTCGTCCCAGCGCTCCAGCACCGGCACCGGCCGCTGCAGCCGCGCGTAGAACGCCAGGTCGAAGTAGTAGTTGCGCACGAAGGCGATCGGGCGATCGGGCTGCGTGGCCACGATGCGCGCCAGGTCCCGAGTGTGCTTCTGCTTGGCGAGCGCGACCGCGACCGGCGCGACCAGGCAAGTGATGGCAGCCACGATCACGGTCACTCGCGCGAGCATCGCGCCGCGGCCAGCGAGCTCGCGAACGGCCTGCCAGCGCAGCGCCACCAGCAGCGCGAGCGGCGGCACCGCCGGCAGCACGTACCCCACCAGCTTGGAGCGCGGCAGCGAGAAGAACGCCACGATCGCGACCAGCCACACCCACGCGAGCACACGCACGGCGCGGGCGGTGTCGTCGGCCGGGGCAGGGGCGCGGCGCGTGAGCCACAAGGTCCATGGCAAGCCGAACACCAGCAGCACGACCGGGAAGAACCACGGCCCGTGCGCGTTGTTGAACCCGGCCTGCGTGTAGCGGCTGAAGTGCTGGACGACGAAGAAGTAGTGCAGGAAGGCGTCGAAGCGCTCCTGCATGACCGCGAACCACGGCGCCGCGACCACCAGGAACACCAGCAGCACCGGCCACCAGAACAGCGACAGGATGCGGCGCCAGCGGCGCGCGAGCAGCAGCCAGGCGATCAGCACCATGCCGGGCAGCACGAAGCCGATCAGGCCTTTGGCCAGCGTGGCGCCCGCGGCCAGCGCACCGCCGGCGATCAGCCACTTGCGGCGCGACGGATCGTCCATCGGCAGCAGCGACGCGTGCGCGAACGCGAGGATGGTGGCCGTGATCCAGCCGGCCACCAGCATGTCCAGGTTCGAGTACTGCGCCGACATGAACACCAGCGGCATCGTCGCCAGCACCAGCGCCCACGCGCGGCCGACGGTGTCGCCCAGCCAGCGGCGGCCGAACAGGAACGCGCTGGCCACCATCAGGCAGGCGCCCGACCACGGCGCGACGCGGCCGGCCCATTCGACGTTGCCGAACAGCGAGAGCGACGCGCCGGTGATCCAGTAGAACAGCGGCGGCTTGTGGAAGTAGGGCAGGCCGTCCAGCGTCGGCGTGAGCCATTCGCCCGAGCGCACCATCTCCCAGGCGACACCGATGTAGCGGCCCTCGTCGGGCAGCGCCAGCGGCCGGATCCAGGTGGTGAACGCCAGCCAGGCGAAGGCCAGCGCGAGCAGCGCGGCGGGGCGCCGCGGCAATCCGGTCATCGGCCCGTCAACCCCTGGCCATGCACGTCCTTGACCACGTACAGCGGGCGCGCCTTCACTTCCTCGAAGATGCGGCCGACGTACTCGCCGACGATGCCGATCAGGACCATCTGGATGCCCAGCAGCAGGGCGACGCCGACCACGATGGTGGTCCAGCCCGACACCTCGTTGCCCCACAGCCAGTAGGCGACGGTGAGGAACACGCCGTACAGCATCGAGAAGAACGCGACCAGCATGCCGATCACCGTGGCCAGCCGCAGCGGCCAGGTGGTGAACGCCGTCAGGCCGATCAGCGACAGGCTCACCAGCCGCCGGTAGTTGAAGTGCGTCTTGCCGTGTGCGCGCTCGCCCGGCACGTAGGGCAGGGCGACGGCCTGGAAGCCGACCCACGCGTACAGGCCCTTCATGAAGCGCGTGCGCTCGGGCAGCGACAGCAGCGCGTCGACCACGGCGCGGTCCATCAGGCGGAAGTCACCGCCGTCGGGCGGCACGTCGAAGCCTTCGAACGCATTGAGCAGCCGGTAGAAGGCCCGCGTGCCGACCCGCTTGATCAGGCCTTCGTCGTCGCGGTTGGCGCGCACGGCGTAGACGACGTCGGCGCCCTGGCGCCAGTGCACCAGCATCTCCTCCAGCAGGCTGGGCGGATGCTGCATGTCGGCGTCCATGCTCACCACGACCTCGCCGCTGGTGTGCCGCAGCCCGGCGGTCAGCGCCGCTTCCTTGCCGAAGTTGCGCGACAGCTGCACGGCGCGGAACCCCGGCTTGGCCGCCCAGCGCTGCATGACGGCGGCGGTGTCGTCGGTGCTGCCGTCGTCGACCAGCACGATCTCCCAGCGCTCGGCCAGCTTGGCCACGCGTGCCAGCAGCAGCGGCAGCAGCGTCTCGAGGTTGCGGGCCTCGTTGCGGCACGGCAGCACGAGCGACAGGCTGGGCCGCTGCGGGCGCGGCGGCGCGCCGGCCACGGGGCCGCTGGTCGCGGTCATCGGCGGCACGATGCGCGGCTCGCCCAGCGAAGGGCTGAAGCCGCCGGTCGGCGGTCGGTCGAGGAGCAGTTCGTCGTCGTTCACGGGGTCACGCTGGCCCAGCCGTCGCCGGGCCCTTGCATCGCGTGGATTGTGCCTGCTCGGGCTGGCCGCGCCTCCGGTTCGCCGCCGTCCTACGGCCGTGGCTGGGGCTCGCTGATAAACGGGCTGCGGCCCAGGCGCCAAGCTGGGGCATGGACTTTCGAGCTGCCCGTGGCGCGGTGCTTCGCCGCCTGCTCGCGCCGTTGCTGCCGGTGTGGCGCGCGTTCCAGCTGTGGAACACGGCCGGCGGCACGCGCATGAGCGCGGCCATTTCGTTCTACGGGATCCTGAGCCTGGCGCCGGTATTGCTGGTGATGGTGGCCGTGCTGGGCTGGTGGATGGACCGGCAGATGCTGCAGCACACGCTGGTCGAGCAGATCGGCGGGCTCGTGGGGCCGCAGGGCGCAGCCGTCATCGAGCAGGCGCTGAGCAGCACGCGCGAACCCGCGCAAGGGGCGCTCGCCACGCTGGCCGGCTTCGCGGTGCTGCTGTTCGGCGCCACCGGCGTGTTCGGCGAGCTGCAGGAAGCGTTCGCGCGCGTGTGGGCCGACGGCAGCAGTACGCCGAAGGCGAACTGGCGCCACACGGCCTCGCTTCGGTTGCGCGGCGTCGCCTACATCCTGACCTTCGGTTTCCTGCTGCTGGTGTCGCTGGTGGTGTCCACCGTGCTGTCGATTTTCTCCGGGTGGGCGGGTTCGTATGGGCTGCTGGAAGCCGGGCTGCGCGTGCTGAACGAGGTGCTGTCGCTCGCGCTGTGCGCGGCGTTGTTCGTCGCGCTGATGCGGCTGTCGGCGGGGCACAAGCCGGCGCTGCGTTCGCTGGTGATCGGCGGCGTGGTCGGCGCCGTGCTGTTCGCGGTGGGCCGGCAACTGCTGACGCTGTACCTGGCGCGTGCCGCGGTGGTGTCGGCCTACGGCGCCGCGGGGTCGCTGGTCGTGCTGCTGTTCTGGATCTACTTCTCGGCCGGCGTGCTGCTGTTCGGCGCCGCGGTCGCCAAGGCGGGCGAGGAGGCTCGGCACAAGCGCGTCGCCGCGCGACAGGCCAAGGCGCAGCAGGCGCACGAGCGAAGTTCCTTCTGGCAGCGCCGGCCGCGCTGGCACTGATTCCGCCTTCGCGGGAATGACGATGTCCGGTGCCGGGCCTGCGCAGGCCGTCACGCCGCCGTGACCAGCGTGCGGCGGTACTGCGCCGCTTCGGCGACGTGCGCGACCTCGACGTCAGGCGCACTTGCAAGGTCGGCCACCGTCCGCGCGACCTTCAGCACGCGGTGCGTGGCGCGCGCACTCCAGCCCAGCGTCGCGGCTGCACGCTGCAGGAACTCACCGCCCGCATGCGTGAGCCGCACCAGCCCGTCGATTTCCGCGCCGTGCAGCGCCTGGTTCGGCTTGCCTTGACGGTCGACCGCGCGCGCACGCGCCGCGACGCAGCGCTCGCGCACGGCTGCGGTGGTTTCCCCCGCCGGCGCATCGAGCAACTCCTGCGGCGCGAGCGCCGGCACATCGACGTGCAAGTCGATCCGATCGAGCAGCGGGCCGGACAGGCGGCCCTGGTAACGCGCGACCTGGTCCGGCGTGCAGCGGCACGCGCGGTGCGACGCGCCGAGCCAACCGCACGGGCAGGGGTTCATCGCGGCAATCAGCTGGAAGCGCGCGGGAAATTCGGAGCGCCGCGCCGCCCGCGCAATGGTGATGTGCCCGGTCTCCAGCGGCTCACGCAACGCCTCCAGCGCCATGCGCGGGAACTCCGGCAATTCATCCAGGAACAGCACGCCGTGGTGCGCCAGCGAGATCTCGCCCGGCCGCGGCGGTGACCCACCTCCGACCAGGGCGACCGCACTCGCCGAATGGTGCGGCGCGCACGTCGGGCGCATGCCCCACCGCTCGAGCTCGAAGCGGCCGCACAGGCTGGCCAGCGCTGCCGTCTCCAGTGCCTCCCGCACTTCCATCGGCGGCAGCAAGCCCGCAAAGCGCTGCGCCAGCATCGACTTGCCCGCACCGGGCGGACCGACCATCAACACCGCATGCCCGCCGGCTGCGGCGATCTCCAGCGCGCGGCGCGCGGCGGCCTGCCCCTTCACGTCGGCCAGGTCCGGCAGCACGGCCGTCGCAATCGGCGGCACGGCGACGGCGCGCGACCAGCCATCTCCCGGTTCCGCTGGCTCCTTCAAACAGCGGCCGACCACGTCGAGCAAGTGCACCGCGCGCCACACGCGCGCACCGGGCACCAGCGCCGCCTCTTCCGCACTGCCCGGCGGCAGCACGACCTGCGTGCCGCCGCCGATCCCGTGCTGCGCCAGGCTCATCGCGAGGGCCCCGCGGACGGGACGCAGTTCACCCGACAGCGACAGCTCGCCCGCGAACTCGAAGCCCTCGAGCTTCCCAGCATCGATCTGTCCGCTGGCGGCCAGGATGCCCAGCGCGATCGGCAGGTCGAAGCGACCCGAGTCCTTCGGCAGGTCGGCCGGCGCGAGGTTCACCGTGATGCGCTTGTTGTGCGGGAAGTCCAACCCGCAGGTCAGGAGAGCCGAGCGAACCCGCTCGCGCGCCTCCTTGACCTCGGTGTCGGCCAGGCCCACCAGCGTGAACAGGGGCAGGCCGTTGGCCAGGTGGACTTCCACCGTGACCTGCGGCGCCTGCAAGCCCAGCAGCGCGCGGCTGCGCACCAAAGCAAGGCTCACGGCGGCTTTCCTCCCTGATTGAGTGCATGCGCGGTGCCCGTGCACGGTGGCGGGCGACCTGGGCACGCCCGCGGTGCGCGGGCGCCGCCTTCCTCTAACGAACCACCCTGCGCAAGGCCGTCCTGCAGCTGGTGGAGACGGTGGTGGCACGCCTCCTGCTAAAGCCCTTCCGCAACATTCCCATTCACTACCAGAGGACGGAGAGACTCCATGCAACTGAAGGCCACCCTCGCGCTCGGCGCGCTGCTGATGTCCGGTGCGGCGTTCGCCCAGACCAAGGCGCCCGAGCCCGACTACGCGCTCTCGTACAACGTCGGCGCGGTCACCGAGTACCGGTACCGCGGCATCTCGCAGTCGGGCAAGAACCCGGCCCTGCAGTTCGGCGCCGACGTCGCGCACAAGAGCGGCTTCTATCTCGGCACCTGGGGCTCCACGATCAGCTGGATCAAGGACTCGTCGATCCCCGGCGTCGCCAGCGCCAAGGGGCCGCTGGAGCTGGACGTCTACGGCGGCTACAAGGGCGCGTTCAACGACCTGGTGTCGTTCGACGTCGGCGGCCTGCAGTACTGGTACCCCGGCAACTCGTACAAGAACATCACCGGCGAGAACGCCAACACCTTCGAGCTGTACGGCGGCGTCACGGTCAGCGTCGTGACGCTGAAGTACTCGCACAGCCTGACCAACCTGTTCGGCACGCCCAACAGCAAGGGCAGCGGCTACCTCGACCTGTCGGCCACCTTCGACCTGGGCAACGGCCTGTCGCTCGTGCCGCACGTCGGCGCCCAGAAGATCCGCAACTTCGATACCTACCGCGACTGGTCGCTGACCCTCGCGAAGGACGTCAACGGCCTCGTCATCAGCGGCGCGCTGGTCGGCACCGACTGGAAGCAGCACTTCGACGCGCCGTACCTGCTCCCCGGTTCGGGCTCGCGCGACCTCGCCGCTCCCGCGCTGGTGGTCGGCCTCAAGAAGAACTTCTGAGCGCGCCGCGCTGGAGGACTACCGATGAAACTCGTCACCGCCATCATCAAGCCGTTCAAGCTGGACGAAGTGCGCGAGGCACTGTCCGGCATGGGCGTGCAGGGCATCACCGTCACCGAGGTGAAAGGTTTCGGCCGCCAGAAGGGCCACACGGAGCTGTACCGCGGCGCCGAGTACGTCGTCGACTTCCTGCCGAAGGTGAAGATCGAGGCGGCGGTCGGCGAGGACCTCGTCGAGCGCGTCATCGAAGCCGTCGAAGGTGCCGCGCGCACCGGGAAGATCGGCGACGGGAAGATCTTCGTCTACGACCTCGAGCAGGTCGTGCGCATCCGCACCGGCGAGACCGGCCAGGACGCCCTGTAGTCCCCTCCCCCCACCAAGAGAGACAGCCATGAGAAAGCTATTCGCGTCCCTCGCGCTCGGCCTGGGCCTCCTCGCGGGGTCGGCGGCCGTGCTCGCCCAGGCGCCGGCGGCGTCCGCCCCCGCGGAGGCTTCGGCCTCCGCGCCCGCAGCGACGGCTGCGTCAGCGCCTGCCGCGGCAATCGCCGCCTCCGCGCCCGCCGCCGCCTCCGCTGCCGCGCCGGCGGTGGTCCCCAACAAGGGCGACACGGCCTGGATGACGATCGCCACCGCGCTCGTCATCTTCATGACCGTCCCCGGCCTGGCACTGTTCTACGGCGGCCTGGTGCGCAGCAAGAACATGCTGTCGGTGCTGATGCAGGTGTTCGTGGTGACGTCGCTGATCTACGTGCTGTGGGCCCTGTACGGCTACAGCGTGGCGTTCACCGGCGGGAGCGCGTTCTTCGGCGGCTTCGGCAAGATGTTCCTGGCCGGCATCACTCCTGACTCGGTCGCCGCCACCTTCAGCAAGGGCGTCGTCATTCCCGAGCTGAGCTTCGTCGCCTTCCAGGCCACCTTCGCCGCCATCACCTGCGCGCTGATCGTGGGCTCGTTCGCCGAGCGCATGAAGTTCTCCGCGGTGCTGCTGTTCGTGGTGCTGTGGTTCACCTTCAGCTACCTGCCGATGGCGCACATGGTCTGGTACTGGGACGGCCCGGACGCGATCACCGACGCCAAGTCGCTCGAGACGGTGACCGCCGCCGCGGGCTGGCTGTGGGCCAAGGGTGCGCTCGACTTCGCCGGCGGCACCGTGGTGCACATCAACGCGGGCATCGCCGGCCTGGTGGGCGCCTACCTGGTGGGCAAGCGCGTCGGCTACGGCAAGGAAGCTTTCGCCCCGCACAGCCTGACGCTGACCATGGTCGGCGCGGCGATGCTGTGGGTCGGCTGGTTCGGCTTCAACGCCGGTTCCAACCTGGAAGCCAACGGCGTCACGGCGCTGGCCTTCGTCAACACGCTGCTGGCCACGGCCGCCGCGACGCTGGCGTGGATCGCGGGGGAAGCGCTGTCCAAGGGCAAGGCCTCGATGCTCGGCGCCGCGTCCGGCGCCGTCGCCGGCCTGGTGGCGATCACGCCGGCCTGCGGCTTCGTCGGCGTGATGGGGGCGGTCCTGATCGGCCTGCTGGCCGGCTTGGTCTGCCTGTGGGGTGTCAACGGGCTCAAGCGCCTGCTGGGCGCCGACGACGCGCTGGACGTGTTCGGCGTCCACGGTGTCGGCGGGATCCTGGGCGCGCTGCTGACGGGCGTGTTCGCATCGCCCTCGCTGGGCGGCACCGGCATCTACGACTACGTGGCCAACAAGGCCAGCGCCGACTACTCGATCGCCAGCCAGGTCTGGATCCAGTTCCAGGGCGTGCTGACCACCGTGGTGCTGTCGGGCATCGTGTCCTTCATCGCCTACAAGATCGTCGACCTGCTGATCGGCCTGCGGGTGAGCGAAGAGGAAGAGCGCGAGGGCCTGGACATCTCGTCGCACGGCGAGACGGCCTACAACCGGTAAACCAGGGAAACCGGCCCAGCGTTGCGAGCGCCGGGCCGGGCAGAGAGAACGAGTCTCCTTTGGATGTTCGGCCCGCTTCGGCGGGCCTTTTTTCATTCGAGCACCGGGAACGTCAGCGTGGCGCTGGTGTCGGTGCGCTCGAGGTCCACGTCTTCCGATCGCGCCATCGCCAGCACGTCGGCCCATTGCAGGCCGCGATACGGCAGTTGCGGCGCGGGCGGCGCTTCACCGGGTTGCGGGGAGACGCGCACCTGCAGCTGCACGACGTCCTCGCCCGTGCGGCCCGAGATCACGATCTGCGCCGGCGCGTCCATGGTGTCCGACAGCGCGAGCAGCACGCCGGGCAGCACGAGGCGCACGGCGCCCTTGTTCACCGGTTGCGGCAGCGCCTGCACTTCGCTTAGCAGCGCGAAGCCGCGGAAGCTGAAGTTGCTGCGCAGCAGCTCCATGATTTCCTGCACGCCTGCTTCGGCGGGCACCGTCGCGCCGGCTTCGGGCGCCAGCCAGGTGATCACGTCCAGGCACGCGTTCACGGCGGTCTTGGACAGGGTGTTGATCTTGCCGACGCCCTCGCGCACCTGCGCAAGGTCGGGCTGCGGCACGCGCAGGCGCCGGTCCAGCACTTCGTTCACCATGCCGATCGGCTGCAGGTGCATGACGAGCTGGTGCCGGATCGCATACGCCAGCCGGCGCAGCAGCGCATAACGCGCCGCTTCGACGCGCAGCAGGTTCGCTTCCGCCGCGCTGATGGATGAGGTGGCTTCGTTCAAGGTGCCGGGGATGGTACGCGCAGCACGCGCGGCCGTGGTGCACGAGCGGCACAATGGCCCGATGACGATGCCGCCATGGCAGCCCGTGACCGGGCACCGCGACCAGCTCGGCGAATCGCCGTACTGGCACCCGGACGAAGGGCGCGTGTACTGGGTCGACATCCCGGGGCGCGCGCTGCGCCGCCTCGATCCGCGCACCGCTTCGCTGGACAGTTGGCCGATGCCGCACGAGCCCGGCTGCATCGCACCGGTGCGCGGCGGCGGGCTCGTGATCGCGCTGCGCACCGGCATCTTCCGGGCGCATGAATGGGGTGGCGCGCTCGAGCTGCTGCAAGCCGCGCCGTACGACACGGCAACGACGCGCTGCAACGACGGCAAGGCCGATCCTGTCGGCCGGTTCTGGATCGGCACGCTGTTCGAGCCGAAGCACACGCCGGCGGGCGAGTTGTTCAGCCTGGATGCGCGCACCGCACCGATGCGTTTCGACCGCAACGCGGGCGGGGTGACCACCGCCAACGGTCTCGCGTGGTCGCCCGATGCGCGCACGCTGTACTGGACCGACACGCAGGCGCACGTGGTCCGCGCGTGGCACTGGGACGCAGCCACCAATGCGCTCAGCGACGAGCGCGTGATGGCACGCTTCGACGCGAAGCCCGCCGGCTGGCAGCCCGGCCAGCCGGGCTACGGCGGCCGCCCCGATGGCGCCGCGGTGGACGCCGATGGCAACTACTGGTGTGCGATGTACGAAGGCGGCCGGCTGCTGCAGTTGTCGCCCGGGGGCCAGGTGCTGCGCGAACTCGCGACGCCGTTCCTGTGCCCCACGATGCCGTGCTTCGGCGGTGACGACCTGCGCACGCTCTACGTCACCAGCGCCGGCAACCGGAGCGACGACGAACTGGCGCGTTACCCGCTGTCGGGACGGCTCGTGGCGCTGCGCGTCGACGTGCCCGGCCTGCCCGTCAATTTCTTCATCGACGCGCCGCAGGAACTTCACGCCGGCTAGCGGCCTGCCCACTCGTCCGTCCGCTTACGATCGGTGCATGGACGGACTCGCTGCCTGCATCGACCGCATCCGCGCCGCTTCGGCTGCCGGCACCCCGCTGCGCATCCGCGGCGGCGGCAGCAAGGACTTCTACGGCCAGCGGCTCGAAGGCGAGATCCTCGCCACCGACGGCCTCGCCGGCATCCGCGCGTACGAGCCCAGCGAACTGGTCGTCACGGTCGGTGCCGGCACGCGCTTGTCGGTGCTCGAGGCCGAGCTCGCAGCGCAAGGCCAGTGCCTGCCGTTCGAGCCGCCGCATGTCGGCGGCGAGCCCACGGTCGGCGGCATGGTGGCCGCGGGCCTGTCCGGCCCGGCGCGCGCGTCGGTCGGTTCCGTGCGCGACTACGTGCTCGGGCTGACGCTGGTCAATGGCCGCGGCGAGCTGCTCAGCTTCGGCGGGACGGTGATGAAGAACGTCGCCGGCTACGACGTCTCGCGGTTGATGGCCGGCGCGCTCGGCACGCTGGGGTTGATCGTGGAGGTCAGCCTCAAGGTGCTGCCCAAGCCCGTCGCCGAGGCCACGCTCAAGTTCCAGATGTCGCAGCAGGAAGCGCTGCAGCGGCTCAACGCGTGGGGCGGCCAGCCCTTGCCGTTGAATGCGAGCAACTGGGTTGACGCCGACGGCGAACGCGTGCTGTTCCTGCGGCTGCGCGGCGCGCACGCCGCGGTGGAAGCAGCGTGTCGCACGCTCGGGGGCGAGCGCCAGGACAACGCGCAGGTCGAAGGCGACTGGCGCCTCGCCCGCGACCTGCAGCTGCCCTGGTTCACCGAACGCGCGGGCCGTGACCTCTGGCGCCTGTCGGTGCCGCAGACGGCGCCGGTGCTGGACCTGCCCGAGCCGCCGCTGGTGGATTGGCACGGCGCGCAGCGCTGGGTCGCGGCCGATGCAGGCGATGCCGCGCACCTGCGCCGCGTCGCCCAACAGGCCGGCGGCCACGCGACGCTGTTTCGTGCTGCGGGCGCCACCGACGTCCAACGATTCACCCCGCTGGCGCCGCCGCTCGATCGCATCCACCGCGACCTCAAGCGCGAGTTCGACCCCGCCGGCATCTTCAACCGCGGCCGCCTGTTTCCCGATTTCTGACGTGCAGACCCACCTGTCCCCCGAGTTCGCCGGCACCGACGCCGGCCGCGAAGCCGAAGCCATCCTGCGCAAGTGCGTGCACTGCGGCTTCTGCACCGCCACCTGCCCGACCTACCAGGTGCTGGGCGACGAGCTCGATGGCCCGCGCGGTCGCATCTACCTGATCAAGCAGGTGCTCGAAGGCGAGCAGCCGACGGAGAAGACGCAGCTGCACCTTGACCGCTGCCTGACCTGCCGCAACTGCGAGAGCACCTGCCCGAGCGGCGTCGACTACGGGCACCTGGTCGACATCGGCCGCCGCATCGTGGAGGAGAAGGTGCCGCGCGGCGCCGGCTCGCGCGCGCTGCGCTGGTCGCTCAAGGAAGGCCTCACCTCGCCCGTGTTCGGCCCGGCGATGAAGCTCGGGCAAGCGGTGCGCGGCCTGCTGCCCGGCGTGCTGAAGGACAAGGTGCCGGCCAGGCGCCCCGGCGGCGCGTGGCCGCAGCGCACGCATGCGCGCAAGGTGCTGATGCTGGCCGGCTGCGTGCAGCCCTCGATGGCGCCGAACATCAATGCCGCCACCGCGCGCGTGCTCGATGCCGCCGGCATCCAGGCGGGGATCGCCGGCGAAGCAGGCTGCTGCGGCGCCGTGAAGTTCCACCTGAACGACCAGGAGGGCGGCCTGGCGCAGATGCGCCGCAACATCGACGCCTGGTGGCCCTCCGTCGAACGCGGCGAGGTCGAGGCGATCGTGATGAACGCGTCGGGCTGCGGCGTCACGGTGCGCGAGTACGGCCACCACCTGAAATACGACGCCGCGTATGCGGACAAGGCGCGCCGCATCAGCGAGCTCACGCGCGACCTGAGCGAACTGCTGCCCGACCTGCTGCCCGCGCTGCGTGGCCAGGTGAAGGTGCCCCAGGGCGTGCTGGCGTACCACCCGCCGTGCACGCTGCAGCATGGCCAGAAATTGCGCGGCGGCGTGGAGACCAACCTGCGCGAGCTGGGCTTCGACGTGCGGGTCGCGATCAACGAATCGCACCTGTGCTGCGGGTCGGCCGGCACCTACTCGGTGCTGCATCCGGACATCGCCAAGTCGCTGCGCGACCGCAAGCTGGAGCACCTGGGCGCGCTGGACCCCGTGGCAGTGCTATCCGCCAACATCGGCTGCATCACGCACCTGCAGTCGGGCACCGGCACGCCGGTGAGGCATTGGGTCGAAGTGCTGGACGAAGCGCTCGCCTGCAACAGTTGATTGCCCAGCCACCTTCCGGTGGCGATGCGCCTAGATTGGGTCGATTGCAACTCCGGCAGGAGACCCAGATGGCGACTTCCAAGCGTTCCACGTCCACCGCGTCCACGGATGCCGATGAAACCCAGGCCTTGGGCACCACCGGCGCGTTCGCCGAGGCGAGCCGGCAGCAAATGGCCACTGCTGTCGAATCCCTTGGCGTGATGTTCCGCGCTGCCGAGTCGCTGCAGCAGGCCCAGCTGCACATGGCGCAGCGCGCGGCGTTGCTGCACGCGCAGGCGGCCGAGAACATCCGCAAGGCCAGCAGCCCGGTGGAACTGGTGTCGATCCAGTCGACGCTGCTGCTGTACGAGTACCAGGAAGCGATGCGCTACTGGCAGGAGCTGATGGGGGCCTCGGCCAAGGCGGGGGCCGAGATGGCGCGCCGTCGCGCGCCCCGCGAGGCGGCCGACGACGGCGTGGCCACGTCGCCGGGCGCCGCGATGATGGGCGCCGCCATGAGCGCCGCAGCGCCGATGGCCGACGCGTTCCAGCAGATGTTCACGGCGCCGCTGAAAGCCGCGCAGCAGGCGCAGCAGACGCACTGACGTGCGTCAGGCGGCCAGGGCGGCCTCGATGTCCCTGGCCAGCTTCTCCGGCTCTTCCTGCGGCGCGTAGCGCTTGACGACCTGGCCGTCCTTGCCGACCAGGAACTTGGTGAAGTTCCACTTGATCGCCTTGCTGCCCAGCAGCCCGGGCGCTTCGGTGGTCAGCCACTTCCACAGCGGCGCCGCCTTGTCGCCGTTGACGTCCACCTTGGACATCATCGGGAAGTCGACGCCGTAGTTGCGCTCGCAGAACTGCGCGATCTCGTCGTTGCTGCCGGGATCCTGCGAACCGAACTGGTTGCACGGGAAGCCGACGACGACCAGCCCGCGGTCCACGTACTGCTGGTACAGCTTCTGCAGCCCGCCGAACTGCGGCGTGAAGCCGCAGGCGCTGGCGGTGTTGACGACGAGGACGACCTTGCCGGCGTACTGCTTCAGGTCCACCGGCTGGCCGTCGATGCCTTGGACCTGGAAGTCGTGGAGGGTGCTCATGCGGCGGATTGTGGCTGCGCGGAGTCTCCTTGGCGAGGGGAGGCCCAAGCCGCCCATCCGGCGGCGGCCACGATGAGCGCGCCGCCGGCCCAGGTGCGCGACGACAGCTCGGCCGCATCGAGCAGGACCGACGACACGCTGGCGAACAGCACCTCGGACAGCATGACCAGCGCGGTGGTCTGCGCCGGCAGCCGCGACGCGCCGAACTGCAGGCAGGCATTGCCGGCCAGGAACCCGAGCGTCAGCACCAGCGCGAGCGCCGTGCCGGCAATACCGACCAAGGCAGGCGCCGGCACCGCACCCTGCGCCATGCCCAGCAGCGCCGCGCTGCTGGCCGCGAGCGCCCCGCCGGTGAACATCGCGCCGACCCGCGCCACGGACGGCGCGTCCTGCAGGCGCCGCAGCAGGATGTTGGTCAGCGCGAAGCTGAAGCCGCCCAGCAGCGCCAGCAGGTCGGGCAGCGCGCGCGGCACGGGCAGTGGCATGCCGGGCTCGTGCAGGATCACCACCAGTCCAACGAGCGCGAGCGCCAGCCGTACGATCGCCGCCATGGTCGGCCGCTCACCGAGCAGCGGCCAAGCCAGCAGCACGCTCCATGCCGGCATCAGGTAGAAGAGCAGCACCACGCGCACGACGTCGCCGACGGTCACCGCCCAGTTGAAGCCGACGTTGGTGATCCCCGCCGCGAGCATCAGCGCCCACAGTTGCCCGTGCGAGCCGAACGCGCGCCAGGCGTGCGGTTGCACGGCGAGCAGCAGGGCGATGGCGACGACGTAGATGAAGGCGGTGGCCCACAGCGGATGCAGGCCCTGCGCCTGCAGCTGGCGGAACGGCCACCACGACACGCCCCAGACGAAGGCGTTGGCGACCAGCGCCAGCGCGGGAGCTACGCGCCCCTCAATGCGGACCATGCGCCGGGTCTTGGCGCGCGATGCGCAGCAGGTGGTCGACTTCTTCCTTGTGCTTGACCAGGTTGCTGGCGTGCCAGCGCTGGATCAGCCACATCATGGAGGCGACCACGATGCCGAAGGCGGTGATCGCGCCGAAGGCGGACAGGCCCAGGCCCGCCGACAGGCTGTAGAACGCGCCCAGGCCCAGGATGCAGGCCTGCTCGTTGAAGTTCTGCACGGCGATCGAGCGGCCTGCGCCCATCAGGTTGTGGCCACGGTGCTGCAGCAATGCATTCATTGGCACGACGAGGAAGCCGCCCAGCGCGCCCAGCAGGATCAGGAACGGCGCGGCGACCCAGACGTTGGTGATGAAGTTCATCAGGATCACCAGCACGCCCATCGCGATGCCCAGCGGCATCACGCTGGTGGCCATGTCCAGCCGCATGCGCACCGACGCGACGATGGCGCCGACCGCGGTGCCCAGCGCCACGACGCCGCTGAGCGACGAGGCCTGCGTGGTGCTGTAGCCCAGGGCCGCGGCACTCCAGGCCAGGATGATGTAGCGCAGGTTGCCGGACACGCCCCAGAACAGCGTCGTCGTCGCCAGCGAGATCTGGCCCAGCTTGTCGCGCCACAGGCGCGAGTTGCAGGACCAGAAATCGGGCACGAGCTCCAGCGGGTTGCGTGGCATCGCGCGCATCTCGACGCCGGTGATGGGGATGCGCGTGTTGAACCAGGCCGCCAGCGCGTACACGAAGATCACCACCGCAATGGCCGCTTCGGGCGGTGTGTCGATGCCGGTGTCGAAGATCGGGAAGTCCAACGCGAGCAGGCGCGTGGACATCGCGTGGCCCACCAGCTGGCCGCCCAGCAGGATGCCCAGGATGATCGACGCGATGGTCAGGCCCTCGATCCAGCCGTTGGCCTTGACCAGCTGCGACGCGGGCAGCAGCTCGGTGAGGATGCCGTACTTGGCCGGCGAGTAGGCCGCGGCGCCCAGGCCCACGATGGCGTACGCCATCAGCGGGTGGGTGCCGAACAGCATCATCAGGCAGCCCACGACCTTGATCGCGTTGCTGACGAACATGACGTAGCCCTTGGGCCGCGCGTCGGCGTACGCGCCCACGAACGGCGCCAGCACCACGTAGAACAGCGCGAACATGGGCACCAGCGCCGCGCGCTGCCACTCGGCGGCGCCGCCCGACTTCAGCAGTTCCACGGCCGCGACGAACAGCGCGTTGTCCGCCAGCGACGAGAAGAACTGCGCCGCCATGATCGTGTAGAAGCCGCGCTTCATGACCTTGGCGGATGGGCCAGCTCGGGACGGCCGGCGAGGGGACGGACTACGGTCTTCAAACCGCGGAAGGGTATCACGCGTGTAATGCCAAAATCCTCGCGGTTCCCTCCCCAGCGACGCCCCCCCAATGCCGCGCCCGATCCAGGCCACCATCCATCCCGACGCCCTGCGGGCGAACCTCGAACGCATGCGCCGCGCCGCGCCCGACGCCAAGGTGTGGGCCATCGTCAAGGCCAACGCCTATGGCCATGGCATCGAGCGCGTGTACGAGGGCCTGCGGGGCGCCGACGGGTTCGCACTGCTGGACCTGGCCGAGGCCGAGCGCGTGCGCGCGCTGGGCTGGCGCGGGCCGATCCTGCTGCTGGAAGGCGCCTTCGAGGCGCGCGACCTCGAACTCTGTTCGCGGCTGAACCTGTGGCATGCCGTGCACTGCGAGGAGCAGATCGACTGGCTGGCCGCGCACAAGACGCACCAGCCGCACCGCGTATTCCTCAAATTGAACTCCGGGATGAACCGCCTGGGCTTCACGCCGGCCGCCTTCCGCACGGCCTGGGTGCGGCTGGACGCGCTGCCGCAGGTCGACGAGATCTCGCTGATGACGCACTTCAGCGATTCCGATGCGGCGCGCGGCGTGGCGCACCAGATGCGGGTCTTCGCCGAGGCGACGAAGGACCTGCCCGGCGAGCGCACGCTGTCCAACAGCGCCGCCGTCCTGCGCCACGCCCAGGACGCCAACGTCCGCGCCGACTGGGTGCGCCCCGGCATCGCGGTGTACGGCAGCGCGCCCGACTTCCCCGAGCACGCCGCCGCCCACTGGCAGTTGCAGCCGACGATGACGCTGTCGTCGAAGTTGATCGGGGTGCAGCAATTGCAGGCGGGGGACACGGTGGGCTACGGATCCACCTTCACCGCCGACGCGCCGCTGCGCATCGGCGTCGTGGCGTGTGGGTATGCGGACGGCTACCCGCGCCACTGTTCGACCGGCACGCCGATCCTGGTCGAGGGCGTGAAGACGCGGCTGGTGGGGCGCGTGAGCATGGACATGCTGACCGTCGACCTCGCGCCGGTGCCGAATGCGCGCATCGGCAGCGAGGTGACGCTGTGGGGAAACGGGCCGAAGGGGACCGTGCAGCCGATCGATGAAGTGGCGAGGGCGGGCGGGACCGTGGCCTATGAGTTGATGTGTGCACTGGCGGCGCGGGTGCCGGTGCTGGTCGCCTAGTCGTCATTCCCGCGAAGGCGGGAATCCACCGCGTCCATTCAGAAGCTCGATGGAAGCGATGGGTCCCGCCTCCGCGGGGACGACGGGTTCAGGACTTCTTCCGCATCCCCAGCACCATCACCGCCCCCACCACGATCAGCGCCCCCACGACCTGGATCGGCGCGATCGCCTGGCCCAGGATCAGCCAGCCGAGCACCAGCGCGAACACCGGCTCGACGTTCATGATCGCGCTGTTGCCCACAACGCCCAGCTTGGGCAGCACGGTGAACATGATCGTGAAGGCGGTGCCGTAGAGGAACGTGAGCGCCGCAATGCCGCCCCAGCCGGCCGGCGCGGTGGGCAGGTGGAAGCCGCCTTGCAGCGTGACCGTGACCAGCGCGACCAGCGACGCCATGCACATCGTGGTGGCGGTGCGCACGCGGCCGTCGACGTCGCCGGCTTCGTGCTGCGTGAGCACCAAGGCGAGCGCAAAGGTGGCGGCTGCCGCCAGCGCGAAGCCGACGCCGGCGCCGATGCGGCTCCACTGGCCGGCAGCGCCGAGACCTGAGGCCGCGCCGAGAACGTCGAGGGCCAGCGCCAGCCCGAACAGGATCACCGGCATCGCCAGCAGCATCGCCTTCTCGGGCCTGGTGCGGTAGACGATGCCCGACCAGATCGCAGTCCAGATCGGATAGGTGTTGAACGCCAGCAGCGCCAGCGCCACCGGCAGCCGCGCGACGGCGGAATAGAGGCACAGGCTCTGGATGCCGATCAGCAGCCCGATGACCGGCAGCATCTTCTTGTGCCGCGCGGTGAAGGCGACCTTCACCCGCTGCGACGCGAGGATGGCGATGATCACCAGCGCCGTCACGGTGCTGCGGAACACCACGGCCGTCGCGACGTCGACGCCGTTGTTGAAGGCGATGCGCGCCGCGACGTGGTTGGCGCCCATCATCACCGCGATCAGCAGCAGCGTCGCGAACGCGGCGCCGGACAGGGCGCGTTGGCCGGGCAGGACCGCCGTCATCTCAGTACAGGCCGTGCACGCGCGCGTGCAGCCGCGCCAGGCCGAGCAGCGTGTCGGTGAAGGGCGTCGGCACCTTGGTGAGTTGCCCCAGTTCGCGCACGACGGTGACGAGCGCATCCAGCTCCACGGACTTGCCCGCTTCCACGTCCTGCAGCATCGACGTCTTCATGGCGCCGAGCTTGCGCGTGACGGCGTGGCGGTCTTCCGGCGTCTGCTCGATCGGGATGCCGATGCGCGCGCCGATCTCCTTGGCCTCGAGCATCACGCGCGAGACGAACGCGCGCACCAGCTCGTCGTCCAGCATGCGATCCGTCGTCGCGCCGGTGAACGCGCTGATCGGGTTCATCGTCATGTTGCCCCACAGCTTGTACCAGGCGTCCTTCTGGATCTGGTCGGACAGCTGCACCTCGTGGCCGGCCTGCTGCAACGCCTCGACGAGCCGGCGCACGCGCGCCGTCTTCTCGCCCGAGGGCTCGCCGACGATCAGCTTGTTGCCGAAGTGGTGCTTGACGTAGCCGGGCGAGTGCAGCGAGCAGCTCGCATGCACGACGCAGCCGATGATGTGCCGGCCGGGAATCGCGCGCGCGATGCTGCCGCCCGGATCGACCGCCTGCAGCTTCGTGCCGGCCAGCTCGCCACCGAAGCCCTCGAAGAACCACCACGGCACGCCGTTCATGGCGGTCATCACCATGGTCTCCGGGCCGATCAGCGGACCGATGCCCTTGGCCACGTCCGCCATCGCCGGCGCCTTGACCGCGACGATCACCAGGTCCTGCACGCCGAGCTCGCGCGGATCGCTGCTGGAGCGCACGGGCGCCGAATGCGTGGTGCCGCCTTCGTCCAGCCGCAGCCCGTGCAGCTGCAGCGCGTCCAGCGTCGCATTGCGCGCCACCACGCTCACTTCATGGCCCGCGCGCGCGAGATGCGTGCCGACCCAGCCGCCGATCGCGCCGGCGCCGTAGATGCAGACTTTCATTGCTTGTAGTTCGTCCCGCTCTTGGCTTCCATCAGGCGCGTCATGGCATCGAACACGTCCTGCCCGGCGCCGAACTTCTGGTCCCACTGGAACGAGTCCTGCACCGTCTTCTCCGCCACGTGCAGCGGCACGGGAATGGCGGGACCGAGCGCCGCCTGGGCCACCTGCACGTCGCAGGCACGCTGCAGGGTCCACAGCCGCACGAACGCGAGCGGCACCGTGCGGCCCCAGGACAGCAGGCCGTGGTTGCGCAGGATCACCGCGGGCTTGTCGCCGATGTTCTTCAACAGGCGCGGCGTTTCATCGTCGTGGATCGTGATGCCCTCGAAGTCGTGGTACGCCACCAACCCGTGCAGCTGCGCCGAGTAGAAGTTGTTCTGCGCCAGCCCGCCCTGCGTGCACGCGACCGCCAGCCCGTTGGTGGTGTGCGTGTGCATCACGCAGTGCGCGTCGGGAATGTTCTCGTGGATCGCCGAGTGCACGGTGAAGCCGGCGGGGTTCACCGGCCACGGGTTGTCGTCCAGCTTGCGCCCGTGCACGTCGATCTTGAGCAGGTTGCCGGCGGTGACTTCGCTGTAGTGCAGCCCGAACGGGTTGATCAGGAACTGCTTCGCGCCACCGGTGACGCTGTCGGGCAGGCGCACCGTGATGTGGTTGTAGATCATCTCGGTCCAGCCGAGCATGTCGAAGATGCGGTACGCCGCGGCCAGCTGCACGCGCGCCGCCCACTCGTCGGGATGCATCTTGGGTTGCAGGACGGCGTTCATGCGCGTCTCCTTCGCCGGATTCAGTAGTTGCCCTTGGACGTCGCCTGCGCGGTGCCCTTGAAGGCCTTCACCAGCGCGTTGGTGCCCTTGACCAGCAGGTTGGTGTCGGTGCCCACCGCGATGAAGGTCGCGCCCATCTGCACGTGCTGCTTGGCGCGGTCTTCTTCCAGCGTCAGGATGCCCACCGCCTTGCCGGCCTTCTGGATGCGGCGGAACGCGTCCTCGTGGATCTTCAGCATCTCCGGGTGCCACGGATCGCCCACGTGGTCGTACGCCGCCGACAGGTCGGCCGGGCCGATGAACACGCCGTCGACGCCGTCCACCGCCGCGATGGCGTCCAGGTTCTCGATCGCCGCGCGCGTCTCGGCCTGCACCAGCAGGCAGACCTGGTCGTTGGCTTCCTTGCCGTAGTTCACGTTGCGGCCCCAGCCCGACGCCCGCACACCCGCCATGCCGCGGATGCCCGCCGGCGCGTAACGCATGCAGCGCACCAGTTCGCGCGCCTGCTCGGCGGTCTCGACCATCGGCACCAGCAGCGTCTGGATACCCACGTCCAGCACCTGCTTGATGAAGGCCTGCCCCATCCAGCCATGGCCCATCGGGATGCGCGCGATGGCGTGCGTGCCCGGATAGCCGGCGACGACCTGCGCCTGCTGCAGCAGGTTGAGCGGCGAGTTGGGCGAATGCTCGCCGTCGAGCAGCAGCCAGTCGAAGCCGGCCGCCGCGGCGATCTCGGTCGGGATCGGCGCCAGCATGCTGGACCACAGGCCGTACTGCACGCGCTTCTCGCGCATGGCCTGCTTGAACGGGTTGATGGGGGTCTGCATCGAGGCTCCTTCAGGTGAAGCGGAACTGGAAACGGCCCAGCGGGCCGTAATCGGCATCGAACTCGTCGCCGCGCCTGGCGCCGACGGGCCGCGTGAACGAACCGGCGAGGACGACTTCGCCGGCCCGCAGCGATTCTCCCCAAGGCGCGAGCTTGCGGCTCAGCCAGGCGACGCCGACGGCGGGATGGCCCTGCACTCCGGCGGCGAGACCCGTCTCTTCGACCACGCCGTTCTGGCGCAGCACGGCACCGACCCAAGGCAGGTCGACGTCGCGCGGCTTGGCGCGTTCGCCGCCCAGGATGATCCCGGCGTTGGCCGCGTTGTCGCTGATGGTGTCGAACACCTTGCGCATCGCCTTGGTGTGGCGGTCGAACTGTTCGATGCGCGCATCGATGATCTCGATGGCCGGCTGCACGTAGTCGGTGGCGTCCAGCACTTCATCGACGCTCACTTCGCCTTGCAGCGGGCGCTTGAGGATGAAGGCCAGCTCGACCTCGACGCGCGGCGCGATGAAGCGGTCGGTTGGGATGTCGCCGGGTTCGAAGAACATGTCGTCCAGCAGCGTGCCGTAGTCGGGTTCGTCGATCTGGCTGGATTGCTGCATCGCGCGCGAGGTCAGCCCGATCTTGTGCCCGCGCACCTGCCGGCCTTCCGCGATCTTCATCGCCACCCACGCCCGCGAGACCGCGTAGCCATCCTCGATGGTCATGCCTGGATGCCGCCTGGAGAAATGCTCGACCTGGACGCGCGACTTCTCGCTGGCGTCGAGTTCGCGCGCGAGGCGCTGGACGAGGGCGTCGTCGAACATGGTGGGGTGGTTCATCTGTTGAACAGCGGGTGCAGCGTGCTGTGCTTGCCGTCGTAGACCTGGCCGGGGCTTTCGTCGATCTGCAACGTGATGCCCACCAGCTCGCTGTCGAACCAGGGCGCGACGTGGTCCTTCACCACTTGCAGCAGCGTGTCGCCCGCGCATTGCTGCACGGCCTGGCTGCGGCCGGCGCCCATGCGGATGTTCAGGTACATGAACCCGTAGTCGTCCTTGCCGTCCGCCACCGCGTAGTGCGCGGCCGGGTAGGCCAGCACGCGTGTGCCGCCGGTCGGGAACACCTGCTTGCCGGCCTCGTCGCGGATGGTGAGCATCGCGTCGGCCAGCTTGCGGCACAGCGCGCCGACCTCGGCCTTTGCTTCGAGGTTGGGGGTGTAGAGGATCACGCAATGCGGCATGGGGTCACAGGCGGGTGGCGATGGAGGTGTAACCGTCGGCGGTCGAGGCGACCGCGCGCGGGATCATCTCGCCGCGCACCGGCGTCACCGGGAACACGGCGTTGACCTGGCCGGTGCCCGAAGCGCCGAAGTAAGGCGTGATGACTTCCGCCTTGCCGTCGTACTCGGACCAGCCGAGTGCGCCCAGCAGCATCGCGGTGTCGTGCATGAAGCCTTCGCCGTGGCCCTTGGCCGCGTACTCGGGCAGCATGCCGCAGAACTGGCGCCACTCGCCGGCCTGCCACATGCGCACGACCTCGTGGTCGAGCGCTTCCAGGAACGGGCTCCACACCTTGAACGCGTACTCCGGCGCCAGGCCGTTCTGCGCGAAGCGGTGCGACAGCGAGCCGCTGGCGAAGAAGGCGACGGTGCCGTCGTAGTGGTCCTCGACCGCGCGGCGCATCGCCCAGCCCAGGCGCGCGCTGTCGTTCAGGTAGTGCGCCTGGCACAGCGCCGACACCGAGATCACGCGGAAGTGCTGGTCCTCGTTCATGTAGCGCATCGGCACCAGCGTGCCGTACTCCGGCGCCAGCGTCGTCTGGTCGTGCGCGAGCGTCTCGACCTTCCAGTCGTTGCACACCCGCGCCAGCACCCGCCCCAAGTCCGGGTGGCCCGGGAACTCGTAGGCCATGTTGCTGATGAAGTGGGGCAGCTCGTTGCTGGTGTACAGGCCTTGGAAGTGCGGGCCGCAGTTCACGTGGTAGTTCGCGTTGACCAGCCAGTGCGAGTCGAACACCACGATGGTGTCCACGCCCAGTTCGCGGCACCGCCGCCCGATCTCCCTGTGGCCGTCGATCGCATCCTGCCGCGAACCCTTGCGCGGCCCGTCGAGCTCCGACAGGTACATCGACGGAACGTGCGTGATCTTGGCTGCGAGTGCTAGTGTGCCCATCGTGCGCTCCTGAAGGCGGACCCCCAAACGCAGAAGTCGCAGAAGGAGCGCAGAGGTCGCAGAAGAGATTTCAAGATGGATTCGTTCTGTGACTTCTGCGCTGTTCTGTGACTTCTGCGTTTGGGAGTTCTTGTTTTCATCACACCCCCCAATGCGGAATGTGGTGCGACCCCAGCGACACCGCGACGTTCTTGGGTTCGAGGAACACCTCGTAGCTCCAGGTGCCGCCTTCGCGGCCGGTGCCGGACGCCTTGGTGCCGCCGAAGGGCTGCCGCAGGTCGCGCACGTTCTGGCTGTTGACGAAGCACATGCCCGCTTCGATGGCCGCGGCCACGCGATGGGCGCGGCCGATGTTCTCGGTCCAGACGTAGCTGGACAAGCCGTACTGCGTGTCGTTGGCAATGCGGATCGCATCCGCTTCGTCGGTGAACGGAATCAGGCACGCCACCGGCCCGAAGATCTCGTCCTGCGCGATCTTCATGCGGTTGTCGACGTCGGCGAACACGGTCGGCGCGACGAAGTTGCCCTTCTTCACGCGGCCCTGCACCAGCGGCGCATCGAGGCCGCCGCACAGCAGCGTCGCGCCTTCCTTGGGGCCCAGCTCGATGTAGCTGCGCACCTTGGCCAGGTGGCCCTGCGAGATCATCGGCCCGACGATCGTCTTGTCGTCCAGCGGGTCGCCGACCGGGATCTTCTTCGCGCGCTCGGCGAACTTGCGCGCGAAGTCGGCATACACGCTCTTCTGCACCAGGATGCGGCTGCCGGCGGTGCAGCGCTCGCCGTTGTTGGAGAAGATCATGAACACCGCGGCGTCCAGCGCGCGGTCCATGTCCGCGTCGTCGAAGACCACGAACGGCGACTTGCCGCCCAGTTCCATGCTGAACTTCTTCAGGCCCGCTTCCTTGACGATGCGGTTGCCTGTCGCGGTGGAGCCGGTGAAGGAGATCGCGCGCACGTCGGGGTGGCGCACCAGCGGCTCGCCGGCCTGGCGGCCGTAGCCGTGCACGAGGTTCAGCACGCCGGGCGGGATGCCGGCTTCGAGCGCCAGCTCGCCCAGCCGCGCGGCCGTCAGCGGCGACAGCTCGCTCATCTTCAGCACCGCGGTGTTGCCGAACGCGAGGCAGGGCGCCACCTTCCACGTGGCGGTCATGAACGGCACGTTCCACGGCGAGATCAGCGCGCACACGCCCACCGGATGGAACAGCGTGTAGTTCAGGTGCGTGTCGGTCGGGTAGGTGTGGCCGTCCACGCGCACGCACATCTCGGCGAAGTAGTGGAAGTTGTCGGCCGCGCGCGGGACCAGCTGCTTGCCGGTCTGCGCGATCACCTGGCCGGTGTCGTTGGTCTCGGTGCGTGCGATCTCGGGCACGTGCATCGCGATCAGCTCGCCCAGCTTGCGAATCAGCTTCGCGCGTTGCGGCGCGGGCAGGGCGGCCCATGTCGGGAAGGCTGCCTTGGCGGCGGCGACGGCAGCGGCGACTTCGCGTTCACCGCCGCTGGCGACTTCGGCCAGCACCTCCTGGGTCGCCGGGTTCACCGTTTCGAAGTAGTCGCTGCCGCGGACGGTCTTGCCGCCGATCAGGTGGTCGATGCGCATGCGGTCATCCAATCGTGTTCTGGAGGGCGCCGACGCGCTCGATGCTGGTGACGACGACGTCGCCCACCTGGCAGTCGACCACGCCGTCCGGCGTGCCGGTGAGGATCAGGTCGCCCGGCTGCAGCGTCATGAAGCTGCTGAAGTACTCGACCAGGAACGGCACGTCGAAGATCATGTCCTTCGTGTTGCCCAGCTGCGTGATCTCGCCGTTGACGGTGGTCTGCAGCTGCAGTGCCATCGGGTCGGGCACGTCGTCGCGATCGACCAGGAAGGGGCCGAGCGGCGTCGTCGCATCGCGGTTCTTCACGCGCAGGTTGGGGCGGTACCAGTTCTCGAGGTAGTCGCGGATGGCGTAGTCGTTGGCCACCGTGTAGCCGGCGATGAAGTCGTAGGCGGCGTCGCGGCGGACGCGGCGCGCCGTGCGGCCGATGACGACCGCCAGCTCGCACTCGTAGTGCATGAACTTCACGTCGGCCGGGCGCTTCGTGACCTGCCGGTGGCCGGTGAGCGCGTTCTCGCCCTTGAGGAACACCAGCGGCTCCTCCGGCGCCTTGAAGGCGAGCTCCTTGGCGTGGTCGGCGTAGTTCAGGCCCAGGGCCAGGATCGTGCGCGCCCGCTCGAGCGGCTCCACCGGCGGCAGCCAGGTGGCGGCGTCGAAGGCGAGCACGCGGCCGTCGTCCAGCAGCAAGGCGCGATCGCGTTCCACCGCATGCTGCGGCTTGCCGTCGACCAGGACGCGGGCGTGCCTCATGCGTCCTCCTCCACCAGTTGCTGCGCCAGCGTGCCCAATGCACCGCCGCGCAGCTCGACACGGTCGCCGGCTTGCGCGAGCGGCCGCGCCACGTCGCAGCCGGCCAACAGCACGTCGCCTTCGCGCAGCGTCATGAACTCGGCGACGTCGGCCAGCAGCCGGGCCGGCGGGCGCACCAGCGCGTCGAAGCGCACGGTCTGGCGCAGCTCGCCATTGACCAGCACGTCGATGCTCGCCGTGGCGATGTCGACCGGCGCGACGGGCGTGCCGAGGCCGAGGAAGCCGTCGCGGCACTTGAACTTCACCGGCGGGCGGAAGAAGTTCGCGTGGGGCAGCGTCCAGTCGTTCACCAGCACGTGCTGCACGACGGCGCCGCCGGCCCCGATCACCAGGCCGACGGTGGCGCCGATCTCCACCGGCCGCGGCGTGCGCACCCATGCGCCTTCCGCGCTGAAGGTGTTGGCCGTCTTCACGTAGAGGATCGGCGCGCGTGGCGACCCCTGGTACGGCTTCTCGTGCATGCGCGGCGCGAGCGCGTCGGCCTCGCGCTGGTTGTTCAGCAACACGCCGTAGACGATTCCGCGCGGCTGCCAGTTCATGACGCCACCTTCGCCACGCGCAGCTCGCGCCGGTGCTGCACTTGCGGCTGTTCCAGGTCGATCAATTCGTCGAGCAGTGCGTACAGCTGCGCCAGTTTCTGCTTGCCCATGGCCTGCTCCATGAACTGGTAGTGCGCCTCGACCGTGTTGGACAGCTTCTCCACGAGCTTGCGGCCTTTCGCGGTCGCCTCGACCACGGTGCGGCGCTGGTCCGCGGGGTCGCGCTCGCGCCGCACCAGGCCGTCGCGCTCCATGCGCGCCAGCACGCCGGTGAGGCTGGGGCCGAGGATGTAGGCCTCGCGCGCGACGCGGCCGGTCTCCACCGTGCCGTGCTCGCCCAGCACGCGCAGCACGCGCCACTGCTGGTCGGACAGGCCGTGCTCGCGCAGCCGCGGGCGGTTGTGCGCCATCACGGCCTCGCGCGCCTGCAGCAGCAGGCGCGGCAGGTTGCGGTGGCGGAAGGCGGTGGTCGCGGCCATGTCGATATTTAACATGTTAACCATCGGCCCGGCCCCGCCGTCAACGGGTGTTCTCCCGGGCTGTAAGACTTGCCGCTTCGTCCCGACCCATGGGGACATGGAAGGAGTGCCACGCATGCGCCAACTCATCCTCCCGCTGGCCCTGTCTGCCGCTGTCGCGCCCGCGCTGGCAGCGACTTGCGAGGCCACGTCGCGGCCCCAGCTGGTGCCCGTGATCGAGCTGTACACGTCCGAAGGCTGCAGTTCGTGCCCGCCGGCCGATCGCTGGCTCAGTGGCCTGAAGCGCGCGGCGGCCGAGGGCCGCGTGGTCGCGCAGGCGTTCCACATCGGCTACTGGGACCAGCTGGGGTGGGCCGACCGGTTCGCGCTGGCGGCGGGGACCGAGCGGCAGAAGCAGCTCGCTTCGGTAAACCACCTCGGGACGATCTACACGCCGCAGCTGGTGCGCAACGGCCAGGACTGGCGCGACTACGACGCCGCGCTGCTCACCCGCGGCGAACCGGCGAAGGCGCGCATCCACCTCGCGCAGTCGGTCGTGGGTGAAGTGCAGGCGGAAATCGAGCCCGGGGATGATCGACAGCGCTGGAGCGCGTACTGGACCGTCACCGAGCATGGCCACGCCAGCAAGGTGAAGGCGGGCGAGAACGCCGGCGAGGTCCTGCAGCACGACTTCGTCGTGCGGCAGTACGTGACGACGGCGGCGTTCACCGGCGCGCAGAAGCTGACGCTGCGCACGGTGCCGAAGCAAGGCGATGCGCCACGCGCCGTGAACCTGGTGGTGGTCGACCCGGCGACGCAGAAGCCGTTGCAGGCGGTGAGTTTGCAGTGCGCAGGGTAGCCTCGTCATTCCCGCGCAGGCGGGAATCCATCGCTTCCGCCTCCTCCCGCATGTGAGGACGCGATGGGTCCCCGCCTCCGCGGGGACGACGAAGGGGTGGCCTACACTGCCCGCGATGGCCAAGGAGAAGACCACCTACAGCTGCACCGAGTGCGGCGGCACGACGCCCAAGTGGCAGGGCAAGTGCCCGAGCTGCGGCGCGTGGAACACCCTCATCGAAACGGTGGCCGAGACGCCGGCCGGCCAACGCCACCGCTTCGCCGCCCTCGCGCCGACGCAGGCGGTTACCGCGCTGGGCGACATCGAAGCGGCCGACGTCGCGCGCACGCCGACGGGCATCGGTGAACTCGATCGCGTGCTCGGCGGCGGCATCGTCGACGGCGGCGTGGTGCTGATCGGCGGCGACCCGGGCATCGGCAAGTCCACCCTGTTGCTGCAGGCGCTGGACGGCCTGCAGCGCGCCGAGGTGCCCACGCTGTACGTCACCGGCGAGGAGTCGGGCGCGCAGGTCGCGCTGCGCTCGCGCCGCCTCGGGCTGGACAACTCGCAGGTGCAGGTGCTGGCCGAGATCCAGCTGGAAAAGATCCTGGGCACGCTGCAGCAGCTCAAGCCCGCCGTGGCGGTGATCGATTCGATCCAGACCGTCTATTCCGACCAGCTCACGTCGGCGCCCGGCTCGGTCGCGCAGGTGCGCGAGTGCGCGGCGCACCTGACGCGCGCGGCGAAGGCCAGCGGCACCTGCATCGTGCTGGTCGGCCACGTCACCAAGGAAGGCGCGCTCGCCGGCCCGCGCGTGCTGGAGCACATGGTGGACACGGTGCTCTATTTCGAAGGCGACACGCATTCCAGCTTCCGGCTGGTGCGCGCCATCAAGAACCGCTTCGGCGCGGTCAATGAGATCGGCGTCTTCGCGATGACCGACAAGGGCCTCAAGGGCGTCGCCAACCCGAGCGCGATCTTCCTGTCGCAGCACGTCGAGCCGGTGCCCGGCAGCTGCGTGCTGGTGACGCTGGAAGGCACGCGGCCGATGCTGGTGGAGGTGCAGGCGCTGGTGGACACCGGCGGGCCGAGCCCGCGACGGCTGTCGGTCGGCCTGGACCGCGACCGCCTGGCGATGCTGCTGGCCGTGCTGCACCGGCACGCCGGCGTCGCCTGCCTGGACCAGGACGTGTTCGTCAACGCGGTGGGCGGCGTGCGCATCAGCGAACCCGCGGCCGACCTGGCCGTGATGCTGGCGATCACGTCGTCGCTGCGCGGCAAGCCGCTGCCCAAGGGGTTCATCGCGTTCGGCGAAGTCGGCCTGGCCGGCGAAGTGCGCCCCGCGCCGCGCGGCCAGGAGCGCCTGCGCGAAGCGGCCAAGCTGGGGTTCTCGATGGCCATCGTGCCGCGCGCGAACGCACCCAAGAAAGGCACCCGCGACATCGAAGGCCTGACCATCCACGCCGTCGACCGCATCGAGGAGGCGCTCGAGGTCGTTCGGGCGCTTTAGCGATCCCCGACAATCGCGGCATGAACTTCAGCCGCATCCTCGTCCCCATTGCCGGCGCCGCGCTGGTCGCATTTGCCTGGCGCAGCTACGGCTGGGCCGGTGTCGCGTTGGCGGTGGGCGGCATCGTGATGTGGATGCTGCTGCACTTCACCCGGCTCACGCAGGTGCTCAAGCGCGCGTCCAAGCGGCCGATCGGCTACGTCGACAGCGCCGTGATGCTCAACGCCCGCCTCAAGCCCGGCCTGACGCTGCTGCACGTGATCGGCCTCACCCGCGCGCTGGGCGAGCAGCTCTCGGACAAGGACGCGCAGCCGGAGATCTACCGCTGGACCGACGGCTCGGCGTCGCACGTCACCTGCGAGTTCGCCGCCGGCCGGCTGGCCAAGTGGGATCTGCACCGCCCCACCGAGGCGCCAGCCCAGGCTCCGGCTGAGCCACCCGCCGCCTGATCGGCGGCCGGTAAAATCGCCGGCTCACCCGACTGCAAGGAACACCGCAATGAGCGTCATCCCCTCCATGGCCGACCGCGACGGCAAGATCTGGATGGACGGCGAACTGGTGGAGTGGCGCGAAGCCAAGATCCACGTCCTGACGCACACGCTGCACTACGGCTGCGGCGCCTTCGAGGGCGTCCGTGCGTACAACACGGCCAACGGCACCGCGATCTTCCGCCTGCAGGAACACACCGACCGCCTGTTCAACAGCGCCAAGATCCTGCGCATGCAGATCCCGTTCGGCAAGGAACAGGTCAACGAGGCGCAGAAGCAGGTCGTGCGCGCCAACAACCTGGAAAGCTGCTACCTGCGCCCGCTGACCTGGATCGGCTCGCAGAAGCTGGGCGTCAGCCCCAAGGGCAACAGGATCCACCTGATGGTCGCCGCCTGGCCGTGGGGCGCGTACCTGGGCGAAGAGGGCATGCAGCGCGGCATCCGCGTCAAGACCTCCAGCTACACCCGCCACCACGTCAACATCACGATGACGCAGGCCAAGGCGGTCAGCAACTACAGCAACTCCATCCTCGCCAACATGGAAGCGGTGGACGACGGCTACGACGAAGCGCTGCTGCTGGACAGCACCGGCTTCGTCAGCGAAGGCGCGGGCGAGAACATCTTCGTCGTCAAGGACGGCGTGATCTACACGCCCGACCTGTCGGCCGGTGCGCTGAACGGCATCACGCGCAACACGGTGTTCCACATCGCCAAGGACCTGGGCATCGAGATCGTGCAGAAGCGCATCACGCGCGACGAGGTCTACATCGCCGACGAAGCGTTCTTCACCGGCACCGCCGCCGAAGTCACGCCGATCCGTGAACTCGACCGCGTGCAGCTGGGCATCGGCTCGCGCGGCCCGGTGACCGAGAAGATCCAGGCGGCCTTCTTCGACATCGTGAATGGCCGCAATCCCAAGTACGCCCACTGGCTCACGAAAGTCTGACGATGGACGCACCCAAGATGAAGGACGCCCCGGTCGAGATCGGCGCCAAGGACCTGAATGGCAACGGCGGCATCTTCTGCCCGAGCCCCATGGCCGGCATGAAGATCTGGAATTCGCACCCGCGCGTGTTCCTGGACATCGCGCACGGCGGCGGCGCCGCCAAGTGCCCGTACTGCGGCACGGTGTACCAGTTGCGTGCGGGTGAGCACGTGGGCGGCGGCCACTGAACCACGCGTTGTCATGCCGGGCCTGCCCCGGCATCCATGCCGATCCAGGCATGGATTGCGGGTCAAGCCCGCAATGACAAACTCCACCCATGACCCGCTCCCTCGTCATCGCCCCGCAATGGATCGGCGATGCGGTGATGACCGAGCCGCTGCTGCGCCGGTTGCGGCACCGCGGCGAGGACCTCACCGTCGGCGCGGTGCCGTGGGTCGCGCCGGTCTACCGCGCGATGCCGGAAGTGGGCCGCGTGATCGAGTTTCCGTTCCAGCATGGCGGCCTGCAGTTCGGTGCGCGGCGGCGACTCGCCCGTGATCTCGAAGGCCACTTCGACGCCGCGTACGTGCTGCCCAACTCGCTCAAGAGCGCGTTGCTGCCGTTCCTGGCCAGCATCCCCAAGCGCATCGGCTACCTCGGTGAAGCGCGCGTCGGGTTGCTGACGCACCGCCTGAAGAACCCCGCGAACAAGCCGCCGATGGTGGCGTTCTATTCGGCGCTGTCGGGCGATCGCGACGGCCTCGAGCAGGACCGGCCGCGGCTGCACGTGCCGCGCGTCGAAGTGGAAGCGGCGCTGCAGGCGCACGGCCTGCAGGAGCGCGGCTACGTCGTGTTCGCGCCCGGCGCCGAATTCGGGCCCTCCAAGCGCTGGCCCGACAAGCACTACGCGGCGCTGGCCGCCTCGCTCGACGTGCCGATCGTGCTGCTCGGATCGGGCAAGGACCGCGAGGTCGCCGACCGGATCGTGCAGGGCGCGCCGTCCGCGCGCTGCTTGAATCTCGCCGGGCAGACCAAGCTGGAACAGGCGTTCGCGCTGATCGCCGGCGCCCAAGCGATGGCCAGCAACGACTCGGGGCTGATGCACGTGGCGGCGGCCCTGGCGGTCCCGCAAGTCGCGCTGTTCGGCTCGTCGAGCCCGCTGCACACGCCGCCACTGAACGATCGCGCGCAGGTCGTGTGGCTGAAGGACGACCCCACGTACCAGCCGCCGCTGGACTGCGCGCCGTGCTTCCAGCGCGAGTGCCCGCTGGGGCATCACCGCTGCCTGGAAGACGTGGCGCCGCAACGCGTCGCGCAGCTGCTGCGTCAGTCGGCCAGCAGCGCCTGAAGCTGCGCCAGCGCCGACGACGGCGTGCCGTGCCACACCAGGTGCGTGTGGTTGCGCCGCACGCGCGCCGGCAACTCGTGCTGGCGCACGTCGTGCGTCGCGCGCAGCGCGGTGAGCAGCGAACGCGGCACGATGGCGAAGCCGGTGCCCGCGGCGACGCACGCGATCATGGCCTGGTACGACGCGAATTCCATCGTGCGCGCCGGCATCACGGCGGCCGTGCCCAGCCACTCCTCGACCCGCTTGCGGTACGAGCAGCCGCTGGCGAACGCGATCAGCGTCAAGCCCGCCAGGTCCGCGGCGCGCCGCACGCTGGTCACGTCCTTCGCGGTGATCAGCACCAGTTCCTCCTCGAACACCTTCATCGCCTGCAAGCCGGGCGCGGTGAACGGTTCGGAGACGAACGCGGCCTCCAGTTCGAAGTTGTTCACGCGCTGGATCAGTGCCGCGGTGGTGCCCGTCGCCAGTTCGACGACGACGCCGGGATGCTGCCGGTGGTAGCGCGAGAGGATCGGCGGCAGCCGGCTGCCGGCGGTGCTCTCCAGCGACCCGATGCGCAACGCGCCCATCGGCCCGCCTTCCTTGAGGCGGCTCTCGGCTTCGTCGGCCAGGCTGAACAGGCGCTGCGTGTACGACAGCAGCAGTTCGCCTTCAGGGGACAACACGATGCTGCGGCCCTGGCGCCGGAACAGCGTCGTGCCCAGCCGCTGCTCCAGCTGCTTGATGCGCGTGGTGACGTTGGACTGCACGCGGTTGAGCTTCCCGGCGGCGCGGATGATGCCGCCTTCCTGCACCACGGTACGGAAGATCTCCAGCGAGTCGAGGTCGAGGGTTCTCATGGGAAGAACGATCCTTCTCGAAAATTCATTTGTGCATCGGGGCCATTCTGGGCTGCAATGGAGGCCATGACAACCATGGACGCCGCGCGCCGGGATCCGCCGACCTGGGCTCTCGGGCTTGCCGGCCTGCTGTCGCTCGCGGTCGCGATGGGCATCGGCCGCTTCGCGTTCACGCCCATGCTGCCGCTCATGCTGCAGGAGGGACAGGTGGACGTCGCCGCCGGCGGCTGGATCGCGGCAGCGAACTACGCGGGCTACCTGCTGGGTGCGCTCTCGGCGGCGCGCACTGGCTGGGCCGGCACGCGGCTCGCGGCCATCGCGCTGGCGCTGACGGTGCTGCTCACCGGTGCGATGGCGATCCCGGGTCCGGTCGCGTGGTGGGCGCTGCTGCGCTTCCTCGGCGGTGCCGCCAGCGCCTGGGCGTTCGTCGGCACCAGCGTGTGGTGCCTGACCGCGCTGGCGCAGCGCGCCGACACCACGTGGTCGAGCGCGCTGTACGCGGGCGTGGGCACCGGCATCGCACTTGCCGGCCTGCAGTGCCTCGTGGGCGGCGCGGCAGGCTGGAGCGCCGGAGCGCTGTGGCTGCAACTCGCCGCGCTCGCCGGCGTGCTGCTGCTGCCCGTCCTGCTGGTGCTGCGCCGCGTGCGCACGCCGACGGCACCGCCGCGCGCGGCGGCAGCCACGCAAGCGGCTGCAAAGGTCGACGGCGGCTGGGGTCTCGTCACGTGCTACGCGGTGTTCGGTTTCGGCTACATCCTGCCGGCGACGTTCCTGCCGGTGATGGCGCGCTCGGTGGTGCAGGATCCGCGGCTGTTCGGGCTCGCGTGGCCGGTGTTCGGCATCACCGCTGCGATCTCCACCATCGTTGCCGCGCGCGTGCTGCGCCGCGTGTCCCGGCTGCAGGTGTGGGCTGTCTCGCACGCGCTCATGGGCGTCGGCGTGCTTCTGCCCAGCGTGTGGCTGAGCGGCTGGAGCATCGGCCTGTCGGCGCTGCTGGTGGGCGGCACCTTCATGGTCGCGACGCTCGCGGGCGTGCAGGAAATGCGCGCCCGTGCGGCGCACGATGCGCCACGCATGCTCGCGCGCATGACGTCGGGCTTTGCCACCGGCCAGATCGTCGGCCCCTTGCTGTCGACCGCGCTGCTGCACGTCACGCCCGACCATGGCCTCGACCTCGCGCTGCAGGCCGGTGCGGCGAGTCTCTTCCTCACGGCCGCCTGGCTCTGGCGCGCCGTATCCCTGTCCCGATTCCCGGAGGTTTCCCATGTCCGCTGACACCGATCCCGCGCTGCGCCAGGGCGGCACGACGCCGTGGCGCGAGCGCCTGCCGCTCCCCGCGCGCGAGCAGATGACCGACGAGCAGCGCGCCGCGGCACAAGCCTTGATCGACGGCCCGCGCAAGGGCGTGTTCGGGCCGTTCCTGCCCTTGCTGCGTGCGCCGCAGTTGCTCGATCGCGTCGCCGCGCTGGGCGAGACCCTGCGCTTCAAGGGCAGCCTCGAGGCACGCATCCGGGAACTGGCGATCTGCGCTGCGTCGCGTCACGTCGGCAACCAGTTCGAATGGCACATGCACGCCCCGCTCGCGATCCAGGCCGGTGTGAGTGCCGCGGCGATCGACCTGCTGCGCCAGGGCGCGCGGCCGCAGCCGCTGGCGACCGACGAAGCCACCGCCTACGACGCGTGCCACGAGCTGCTGCACACGAACGGGCTCAGCGACCCGACGTACCAGCGCGCGGTCGAGCAGTTCGGCGAACCCGCGGTGGTCGAACTCGTGACGCTGGTCGGCTACTTCGTGATGGTGTCGTGGCTGATGAACGTCGCGCACACGCCGGCGCAGAGGAGCGCGGGCGCGCCGCTGCCGTCCTGGCCGGCCTAGCTGCGGCATGATCGCGGCATGCTGCGTGCCGCGATCCTCGTCTCCCTTCTTGCCGCCACCGGCGCGTCAGCGACGGAAGATCCCAGCGGCCGCGCCGACGAGCGCCCGTGGAAGCTCACCACCGGCGTGTACACGCTGTCGGGCGGCGGCGAGCCGAACGCGCGAGCGCTCGACCTGAACCTGCGCCGGTCGGGCGACTTCGGCAACGCGTGGATCGGCTGGTACGGGGAGGACCACGGCGGGCTGACGCAGTGGCGCGCGGGATGGGACCGCTTCTTCGACGTCGGTCCGCTGCGCGTGCAGCCTTCGGTGCAGGTCGCCTCCGGTGGCTTTCGCGGCGGCAGCCTGTATGCCGAAGCGGGTGACACCTGGTTCGTCGGCGCGGGCGCCGGGCGCACCAACCTGCGGCCCTACGTGAACCTGAACTTCGACCCGAACGACATGGTGATGCTGGCCGCCGGCCATCGCACCGACGGCCAGCAGGTGCAGGTCATCCTCGTGGCGGACAACCGCGAGCACCCGGACCAGCGCCACTTGCACCTGAACTGGAAGGTCGATCGCGGCGACGGCGAAAAGCTCACCTTCGACGTGCTCGCCAAGCGCGGCGACGTCGATGGCGAGCGCATCCGTCGCCTGGGCGCATCCGTCACCTACGACTGGCCGCGCTGGTCCCTGCGCGCGGCCTGGGACCCGAAGGTGAACTTCACCGCCCAGGACATGCTGCGGCTGTCGGTCGCGGCGCGCTGGTGAACGCCGGCCGCGTGGTCCTGCTGCATGGCCCTGGAGGCCGAGCCGCTGGCTGAAGCCGCAGCGGTGACGCCGGGCCTGAAGGAGCGGATCGCCGCGGAGGGTGTCAGAACTGCGGCAGGTGCGCCATGCGCTCGCGCAGCGGCGTGCCGTGCTCGTCCGCCGCGGCTTCGATGCCCTGCGTGCAGGCTTTCAACTTGAAGAACCGGCCGATGGGACCCGGGACGTACACGCGGACCTCGTGCTCGCGGCACGTGTCCGCGGCGTGCACCACCTGCACGTCCTTCGGCTCGGACTTGGTGATCACGTCGCCGTCGTCGGCGTCCACCTCGCGCCAGCGCACGTGCGAGATGTTGCCGTCGGGCGACCAGCGCACCGCTTCGATGACGTAGTACATCGCTGCAGCGTGGCACGGTGGCCATGCGGCGGTCCTCGGCGCTGCACCGACCTGACTGTCAGCCGATGGCGGCAGCTGCCCGGCCGTGGCTCGTCGCGAGACTCGCGCGGCATGTCCTACGCCTGCGGCGCGCAGCGCCCGACAGACGCATCGGGCCGCGAGCCGGAAGCTGCGCGGTCCTCCACTCGACCAGCGATGCAGCATGAGCAAGAAGTCCCGCTCCAACGACAACAGCAAGCGCCAGCAGCCCAAGCAGCAGCAGCGTGCCGAAGCAGCGCGGCAGGCGACTGGCAACAAGCAGCCGAACGGCAAGCGCGAGATGAGCGAGTCGCAGCGCGCCAGCCGCGCCACCAAGGAGTAGTGGATCAGGCTGCGGCGATCGCGCGGACGGCGACGGGCGCGAGCGCGGTCACGTCCGCGATCTCCTGCGCCGTCGGCGAGCGCCGCTGCCGGAAGTACGTCCCGAACGTGCCGATCACCTCGCCGGTCAACGACTTCAGCGGGAAGCTCCAGGCGCCGCGGAAGCCGATCGCCATCGGCAGGTGACGCAGTTCGGTCCACTTCTCGTCGGCTTCGAAGTCCGGCGTCAGCACGATCTGCCCCGTGGCGGCCGCCGCGGCGCAGGTGCCGACGTGCGGGTCCGGCTTCAGCCGGTCGATCCTGTCCAGGTAGTCGGCCGGCAGGCTCGGCGAGCAGCCGTTGCGCAGCAGGCCCTCGGCATCGAGGACCAGGATGGAAGCGACGGTGTCGCCGTCGGAGAGGGTTTCGACCGCCGCGGTCAGGGCGGCAAGCACTTGGCGCAGCGGTGCGTGATCGGCCAACAGGGCCTCGGCCCGCTGCAGCGCCCCCGCGATCACGACCGCGTGGCGGGCAGGCGTTTGCATGCTTCCAGTGTAGCCCGCGCCCTCCTGCCGAGCCAGCGTCAGGCGGGCAGGCGCAGCACGAAGCAGGCGCCGCCGCCGTCGCGGCCTTCGCAGTGCACGCTGCCGTGGTGGCGCTGCGCGATCGATCGCACCAGCGCCAGCCCCAGGCCGACGCCACCCTCGCGCTCGCTGGCACCCGGCAGGCGATAGAACGGCTCGAAGATGCGCTCGCGCTGCTCCGGCGGCACGCCGGGACCGCGATCGCACACGCGCACCATCGCCATGCCGGCTTCCTGGCGCAACTGCACGTCGATCGGGCCGTCGCTGTAGCGACGCGCGTTCTCCAGCAGGTTGCGGATCGCGCGGCGCAACAGCTTGGACACGCCCCGCACCACCAGATCGCCCGACGCCTCCAGCTCCGCGTCGATGCGCGCGCATTCCTCCGCCGCCAGCCCGGTAAGGTCGACGTCTTCGAAGGTGCCGATGTCGGTCTCCTTCGCGTCGAGGCGGCTGGCGAGCAGGATTTCCTCGATGAGTTGGTCCAGCTCACCGATGTTGCGCAGCATTTCCCGGCGCTGGCAGTCCGTCGGCGCGCCTTCCATCAGCTCCAGGCCCATGCGGATGCGCGCCAGCGGAGACCGCAGTTCGTGCGACGCGTTGGCCAGCAGCGACTTGTGGCTGCGCACCATGGACTCGACGCGCTCGGCCGCCTGGTTGAAGCGGCGCGCGAGCACGGCAACTTCGTCGTTGCCGGCTTCCTCGACCCGCGCGCCAAGGTCGCCCTGGCCCCAGCGCTCGACGCCGCGGCGTACCAGCTCCAGCCGCTGCGTGAGGCGGCGGATGATGGGGTAGGTGGCGATCGCGACCGCGAAGCCGACGATGGCCAGCATCAGCAGCCACGGCGTGCTGCCGCGGCCCCACGGCCCGCGCATCGGCGGCGGCGCCTCGCCCGGCGCGCGCGGGCGCGGCGGCAATTGCACGGTGACCACGCGGCCGTCGTTCATGGCGACCTGGAACTCCACGCCCTGGCCCGGCACGCGCACCGGGCTGGTCCGAGCCTGGCCCAGCACCTCGCCGTCGCCGCCGCGGATGATCACGTCGCGCGGCTGCGGCCGCTGGTCCTCCGCCATCTGGTGCAACAGCCAGCCGGCCGCCAGCGTCAGCACGGCGACCGATACCAGGACCGCGGACCAGATGCGGATGTACAGCGGGATCCTCACGTCAATCCTGCTGTTTCGCGAACACGTAGCCGACGCCTCGGACGGTGAGGATGCGCTTGGGGTTCTTCACGTCGGCTTCGATCGCGGCGCGGATGCGGCCCATGTGCACGTCGATCGAGCGGTCGAACGCTTCCAGCTCGCGGCCGCGAACCGCTTCCATGATCTGGTCGCGCGTGAGCACGCGGCCGGAGCGCTCGGCCAGCGCGACCAGCAGGTCGAACTGGTAGGCGGTGAGCTCGCGCGGCTCGCCGCCGACGCTGACGGTGCGCGCGTCGCGGTCGATCTCGAGCGAGCCGAACCGCATGCGCTTCGCCGGCGTCGGCGCAGCAGCCCCTTCGCCCTTGCGGCGCAGCACGGCGCGGATGCGCGCCAGCAGCTCGCGCGGCTCGAAGGGCTTGGGCAGGTAGTCGTCGGCGCCGAGCTCGAGGCCGACCACGCGGTCCATCGGGTCGCCCTTGGCGGTGAGCATCAGGACCGGCACGCGGGCGACGTCGCCGTCCATCGCGCGGATGCGCCGGCACACCTCGAGGCCGTCGAGGTCCGGCAGCATCAGGTCGAGCACGACCAGGTCCGGCAGCTTGCCGTCGGCGGGTTGCTGCAAGCGGGAAAGGCCCGCGGTGGCGTCCGGCGCGTGCGTGACGCCGAACCCCGAACGCTCCAGGTATTCGCCCACCATCTGGGCCAGACGGGCATCGTCTTCGATCATCAGGAGGTGCTGCATGGGCGGCATCGTAGCGAGCGGCCAGCATCCTGCGTGCGCCGTGCTGCCGCTTGTCCCACGGGTAAAGTTAGGTAAATGGCCGTTGCCGGATCCGACCCGAGCACGCTGGCGCAGGTGCTGCAGCAGCAGGCGCGCCTGCGTGGCGATGCGGTGGCGCTGCACTTCGGCGACGAGCGCATCACGTATGCGGCGCTCGACACGCGTGCACGACGTGTCGCCACGTTGCTGTCGCGGCAGTGGGGCGTGCAGGCCGGCGACCGAGTCGCGTGGCTGGGGCTGAACGACCCCGCGCTGCTGGTGCTGCTGTTCGCGCTGGCGCGTGTCGGCGCGATGCTGCTGCCGCTGAACATCCGGCTGGCGCCCGCGGAATGGCAGCAGCAGCTCGATGCCTGCACGCCGCGCTGCCTGGTGCATGACGCGGCCTTTGCCGAAGCGGCGAGGGCGCTCGGTGGCGCGCATGCCTTGCATGCGACCGCGGAACTCGACGCGGCGGTTGATCCGATGGACGAGGACCGTGCAGCCGCCAGCGTACCGGCCCTGCTGGTGTTCACCTCCGGCACCACCAGCCGGCCCAAGGCCGCCGTGCACACGCAAGCGAACCTGGTGGCCAACATGCGCATCGCCGCCCAAGTGCAGGCCATCACGCCGCGGGACCGCGTGCTCACCGTGCTGCCGCTGTTCCACGTCGGCGGGCTGTGCATCCAGACGCTGCCCGCGTTGTCGGCCGGCGCGACCGTGCTGCTGCAGCCGCGCTTCATGCCGGATGCGACTTTGCAGGCCATCGCCGGCGAGCGCCCCACCTTGACGCTGCAAGTGCCGGCGACGCTGAAGGCGCTCATCGAGCATCCGGCTTGGGCAAACACGGACCTGTCCAGCCTGCGCGCGGTGTGGGCTGGCTCCAGCCTGCTGCCCGCGTCGCTGCTGCACGCCTTCCACGCCCGCGGTGTGCCGGTGTGCAACGTGTACGGCGCCACCGAGACCGGTCCGTTCTCGATCGCGCTCGGGCCGCAGGAGGCGATGCAGCGCGTCGGGTCGTGCGGCTGGCCGGCGCCGGGCGTCGAGATGCAACTGGCCGAAGGCGGCGAGGTATGGGTGCGCGGGCCGAATGTCGTCGCGCGCTATTGGCCCGACGAACCGGCCCTCGATGCGCAGGGCTGGTTCCACACCGGCGACCTCGCGACGCGCGACGCCGACGGCGCGTGCACGATCGTCGGCCGCGCCAAGGACCTGATCATCTCGGGCGGCGAAAACATCCACCCGGCCGAGATCGAGGCCGTCCTGGGCGAACATCCGGCGGTGCTGGAATGCGCCGCCTTCGGGCTGCCGGACGCGCACTGGGGCGAGGCGGTGGCGGTGGCCGTCGTGTTGCGGCCGGCGTCAGGCGCGAGCGACGACGAGTTGCGCGCGCATCTCGCCGCGCGGCTGGCGCGCTTCAAGTTGCCGCGGCATTGGCTCCGCGTGGAGCAACTCCCGAAGACCGCCTTGGGCAAGGTGCAGCGCCACGAACTCGTGAAGCGCCTACGCGGCTGATGCTCAGGCTGCGGCCGCGGCGCGCCGCTGCTGCAGCCGCCACAGCAGGACGAACAGCACCAGCGGCGGGATCGCCGTCAGGCCGGTCGCGATGAACGCCATCGAGTACGCACCGAGCAAGCCGTACACCGGCGTCATCGCGTCGACCGCCGCGCCCGAGAAGCCCTTGAGGAACTTGCCCAGCAGCGCGTAGGTGGACGACAACATCGCGTACTGCGTCGCCGTGTAGCCCAGGCTGGTGAGGCTGGACATGTAGGTGACCAGCGCGACGCCGGCGAACGATTGCGCGAACGCGTCCAGCGACATCACGACGGCGAACACGGCGTCGCCAGGCCAGACGCTCAGCAGCGCGAACGCCGCGGTGCCGATGCCCTGGATCACGAGCCCGACGACCAGCGTCGGCAACAGGCCGATGCGGATCGCGCTCAGGCCAGCCGCCGCAAGACCGACGAAGGTGGCGACCAGGCCGAACGAGCCGCGCACCACCGCCACGGTGTCCTTGCTGATGCCCAGGTCGTGGTAGTACGGGTTGTACATCGGGCCCATGATGAAGTCGGGCAGGCGGTACAGCGCCACCGCCAGCAGGATCAGCAGGCCGGTGAGCTTGTGCTTGTGGAAGAAGTCGATGAAGGGGCCGAACAGCGCATCCACCAGCCCGCGATGCGTCCACAGCGGCGGCTTCTCGTGCAGCACCTGGTCGGCGCGCTGCGGCTCGAACGCGAAGAAGGTGGCGACGAGGCCGATGGCCATCAGCACCGCCATCGCCGTGTACGACACCGGCCAGCCGACGCGTGCGGCGGCCGCGATGATGGCGGCATCGGTGACGAGCAGCGCCATGCGGTAGCCCAGCTGTGCGGCCGCGGTCATCAGGCCGACCTCTTCCGATCCGTCGGCGGCCTCGATGCGCCACGCATCGATGGCCACGTCCTGGGTGGCACTCGCGAAGGCGGTGAGCAGCGCGAATGCGCCGATCACCGCGAGGCCGGCCTTGACCCCGACCGCCGCCATGCCCAGCAAGCCCGCGATCACCAGCAGCTGGCACAGCAGCATCCAGCCGCGCCGCCGGCCGAGCCGGCCGAGCAGCGGCACGTCGAGGCGGTCCACCAGCGGCGACCAATAGACCTTGAACGCGTACGCGAAGCCGACCCAGGAGATGAAGCCGATGGCGATCAGGCTGGTGCCTTCGTCGCGCAGCCAGTAGCCGAACGTGTTGGCGGTCAGCAGGAAGGGCAGGCCGGACGAAAAACCCAACGCGAGCATGACCGCGACCTTGGGCCGGCGCAGTGCGCGCAGCACGTCCATCGCGGAGCCCCTCTTGCGGGCGGGCGCCTGCGTCGATGCAGGCGATGGCTGGGATGGAGTGGAGGCTTGCTCTGACATGGAGGGGGCTCGTCGTTTGTATCATGGCCCTCATGTGCCAGTTCTGCTTCTCCCGCGCTTCGGCGTGGTCCCGGCGCGGCTTCCTCGCGGTGGCGGGAGCCGCGGCTGCGGAGTCCGCGCTGGCGCAGGTCGACGTCGGCAAGTCGTCGCGGGCCGCGGGCCTGGTGCCCGCGGAGGAGATCGAGGCCGCGTCCGCGCAGCAGTACTCGCAGATGCTGGCCGAGGCCAGGCAGAAGGGTGCGCTGGCGCCGGAGAACAACGCCTCGTTGCAGAAGCTGCGCGCGATCGCCGCGCGCGAGATCCCCGCCGGCCTGCGCTTCAACGACCGCGCGCGCAACTGGCGCTGGGAAGTGAACCTGATCGGCAGCTCGGACGTGAACGCGTTCTGCATGCCGGGCGGCAAGATCGCCGTGTTCACCGGCCTGCTCGAGAAGCTGAAGCTGACCGAGGACGAAGCGGCGATGGTGATCGGCCACGAGATGGGCCACGCATTGCGCGAGCACGCGCGGGCGCGCGTCGCCAAGGAGCAGGGGACCGGTGTCGCCGTGTCCGTGCTGTCGCAGATCCTCGGGCTGGGTCAACTGGGCCAGATGGGGCTGGGCATCGGCGCGCAGCTGATCTCGCTGAAGTGGTCGCGCGGCGACGAGACCGAGGCCGACCTCGTCGGCCTGGAGATCGGCGCCCGCGCGGGTTACAACCCCGATGCCGCGGTGTCGCTGTGGGAGAAGATGGGCCAGCTGCAGGGCGGCAACGGCGGTCCTGCCTGGATGTCGACGCACCCGTCCGGTCCCGAGCGCCTGCAACGCCTGCGCGACAACATCCCGAAGGTGCGCGGCCTGTACCAGCAGGCGATCGCGCACCGCTGACAGGATTTGTCATTGCGGGTTTGACCCGCAATCCACACGAAGGGGCGGACGCCCCGCATGGATTCCGGCTTTCGCCGGAATGGCAAAGGGGAGGGGGGATGCCTCGCAGCTAGGCCGGCTTGCGTGCCGGCAGCAGCACCGACGCGATCGCGACCACCATCAGCACCACGGCGGCCCAGTCCTGCCAGTGCACCGCTTCGCGCAGCCACACCGCGCCGGAGAACACGCCCAGCACCGGGATGAACATCACGCTCAGCGTCGACGCGATCGGCGGCAGCGTGCGCGCGAGGAAGAACCAGGCCGCATGCGCGAAGCCGAAGATCAGCACTGCGTTGTAGACGATCGCACCGAGCGCAGCATCCGTCGGCATCGCCCACTGCTCGCGCTCGAACAGCAGTGCGAGCACGCTCATGACGACGGCGGTCATCGCGGTCATCCAGAACGACAGCGTCAGGGTGGGGCGGTCGATGGTCGTGCGGCGCAGGAGCTGCGTGCCCAGTGCCCAGGTCGACGCAGCGACCAGCGCCAGCATCACGCCGACCGGCCGCCCGGCGAGGTTCGTGAACTCGTACCAGAGCAGCAGGCCCACGCCGAGGGCCGCGGCGGCGACGCCCAGCCATGCACGGCGCGCGAGCGGCGAGGCGAAGAACAGCGCGCCGAGCAGCGCCGAGAAGATCGGCATCGTGTAGCCCAGGATCGCCGCGCGGCCGCTGGACAGCGAGCGCACCGCCAGGATGATGCAGGCGTGCCAGATGAACATGTTGGTGGCCGCCAGCCACAGCAGCTGCGGCCAGTCCTTGCGCGCAATCGTGAACGGCACCTTCATCACCACCAGCGCCCCGGCCAGCACCGGCAGCCCGAGCCAGATCGAGAGCGCGCGGAACGTGAGCGGCGGGTAGCTGGTCACGCCCAGCTTCATCACGGGCCAGTTGATTCCCCACACGACGGTGAGCAGGACCAGGACGACGAGTTGCTGGCGGCTGAGGCGGTGCATGGGCCGTGATTGTGGGGCTCCTTAGAATCGAGGCTCATGACCTTCCTGGAGATGCTGCAGGACGCGCAGCAACGCAATGCGTCGATGCTGTGCGTCGGGCTGGACCCCGAGCCGAGGAAATTTCCAGCGGCGATGCGCGGCGACCCGTCGCGGATCCACGAGTTCTGCGCCCGCATCGTCGATGCGACCGCCGACCTCGCCATCGCCTTCAAGCCGCAGATCGCGTACTTTGCCGCGCACCGCGCCGAGGAGCAGCTGGAACGCCTGATCGCCCACATGCGTCGCGTCGCGCCGCACGTGCCGGTGATCCTCGACGCCAAGCGCGGCGACATCGGCTCGACCGCGGAGCAGTACGCGGTGGAAGCGTTCGAGCGCTATGGCGCCGACGCGGTCACGCTGTCGCCCTTCATGGGATTCGATTCGGTGCAGCCCTACCTGAAGTACGAAGGCAAGGGCGCGTTCCTGCTGTGCCGCACGTCGAACCCGGGGGGTGACGACCTGCAGAACCAGCGGCTGGCGTCGGTCGACGGCTCGCCGCTGCTGTACGAGCACGTCGCGCGGCTGGCGAGCGGGCCTTGGAACACGAACGGGCAGCTGGGGCTGGTGGTCGGCGCGACGTATCCAGCGGAGATCGAGCGCGTGCGCGCGCTTGCGCCGAAGCTGCCGCTGCTGATTCCCGGGGTCGGCGCGCAGGGCGGGGATGCGGCCGCGACGGTGCGCGCCGGGTGGCGCGCCGATGCGCCGATCGTGGTCAATTCGTCGCGCGCGATCCTGTACGCGTCGTCGGGGGATGACTTCGCCGACGCGGCGCGGCGCGAGGCGATGAAGACGCGGGACGCGCTGAAGGCGGCGAAACGCTGATTGGTCGTCCCCGCGGAGGCGGGACCCCATCGCCTCCATCCAGGCTCTCAAGAAAGACGGAAGCGATGGATTCCCGCCTTCGCGGGAATGACGGAACCTACTTCTTCAGTGCTTCCTTCACCCGATCCGAATTCGTCGTCGTGCGCACGCCCTTGAGGTGTGCCTCGACATCGGACGGGTTGGCGCCGACGGCGCGCACGGCTTCCTTCAGTTCCTCGGGCGTGGCGTCCAGCTTGCGGGCCCACTGGTCGCAGGCAGCGGCGTCGTTCAGGTCGATGCGGTCGGTGGTCTCGGCCATGGGATGTCCTTTCCTTCCCGCCGACGCTACCGGGCGGCCTGCGCGCCGCGTGTAGGCGCGTGCCCTTTCAGCGGCGCGAGCGCGCCACCGCGGCCGCCCACGGCACCGACCACTGCAGCAGCGGCTCGAAAGCGATGAGCAGCTCGCGGCCGTGTGCGGACAGGGCATAGCCGCCCGCGGCCGGGTTGTGCTCGAGCAGCAATGCTTCCCGCAACTCGGCCAGCCGCTGGTTGAGCACGGACGCGGACAGGTCGCCGCACGCGGCCTGCAGTTGCCGGAAGGTCAGCGGGTCGCCACGCAGCTCCCACAGGATGCGCAGTGTCCAGCGCCGGTGGAACAGATCCAGGGCGGCATTGATCGCGTCCTTGGCGGACGCCCGGGTGGATCGCGCGGGCAACGGCATGTGCTTTGATTTTAGAAGCAATCGCCGCTAGCATGGGTGCTTCTGAAACAGAAGCAATGGAGTTCTCCATGGAATCCACGCCCCGCATCGCCCCGGCCCAGGTGCCTTACACGCCGGCGGTCCAGGCCGCGATGGGCCAGCTGCTGCGCCCTGGCATGCCCGCGCCGCAGGTGTTCGCCACGGTCGCGCGCAACGAAGGCCTGTTCGCCTTCCTGGTCGACAGTGGCCTGCTCGGCCCGACCGGCCTGCTCGATCGCGGCGTGCTGGAGCGGCCGCTGCGTGAGTGCGTGATCCTGCGCACCTGCGTCGCGGCCCGCAACGACTACGAGTTCAACCTGCACGTGCAGACGATCTCGCGCCCCATGGGCTTGTCCGATGCGCAGATCGACGACGTCCGCCGCCCGGCACCGGTCGCGAACCTGTGGAATGCGCAGCAAGTGGCCGCGATGCGCCTGGTCGATGCGCTGGTCGCCTTGCGGGTCGACGATGACGTGTTCGCGCAGGCACGCAGCGAGTTCGACGAGCCGATGCTCATCGAGCTGACGCAGCTCGTGGGGCTGTACGTCGGCGTGGCGATGCAGGTGGCGCTCGCGCGGCCGGCGTACGACCGCTACCAGCCCGGCCCGCCGGTCACAGCAAGCGTTTGAGGTACTTGCCGGTGTGGCTGTCGGGGTTCGCCGCGACCTGCTCCGGCGTGCCGAAGGCCACCACGATGCCGCCGCCCGCGCCACCTTCGGGGCCCATGTCGATCACCCAGTCGGCGATCTTGATCACGTCCAGGTTGTGCTCGATGACGACGATGGTGTTGCCTGCGTCGCGCAGCTGGCGCAGCACGTTGAGCAGCAGGTCGGTGTCGGCGAAGTGCAGCCCGGTGGTGGGTTCGTCGAGGATGTAGAGCGTGCGGCCGGTGTCCCGCTTGGACAGCTCCAGTGCCAGCTTCACGCGCTGCGCCTCGCCGCCCGACAGCGTGGTGGCCGCCTGGCCCAGCTTGATGTACGACAGGCCGACGTCCAGCAGCGTCTGCAGCTTGCGCGCGATGGCCGGCTGCGCCTTCAGGAATTCGTGCGCGTCCTCGACCGTCATGTCCAGGATCTGCGCGATGTTGCGGCCCTTCCACTGGACTTCCAGCGTCTCGCGGTTGTAGCGCGCGCCCTTGCAGACGTCGCACGGCACGTAGACGTCCGGCAGGAAGTGCATCTCCACCTTCACCACGCCGTCGCCCTGGCAGGCTTCGCAGCGGCCGCCCGGCACGTTGAACGAGAAGCGGCCGGCGCCATAACCGCGTTCCTTCGCGGTCGGCGTCTCGGCCATCAGTTCGCGGATCGGCGTGAACAGGCCGGTGTAGGTGGCCGGGTTGCTGCGCGGCGTGCGGCCGATCGGCGACTGGTCGACGTTGATCACCTTGTCGAAGTACTCGATGCCGGCGATCTCGTCGTGCGGCGCCGGTTCCTCGTGCGCGCGATAGAGCTCGCGCGCCACCGCCGTATACAGCGTGTCGTTGACGAGCGTCGACTTGCCCGAGCCCGACACGCCCGTCACGCAGGTGAGCAGGCCGACCGGGAAGTCGACCGTCACGTCCTTCAGGTTGTTGCCGCGCGCCGCCGTGATGGTCAGCTTCTGCAGCTCGCCCGGCTTGCCGCCTTCGACCGGCAGCCAGGGCGTGCGCTGCTTCGGCACCGCGATCTTCAGCCGGCCCGACAGGTACTTGCCGGTGAGCGAGGCGTCGCTGGCCTCGATGTCGGCCGGCGTGCCCTGCGCCATGATCCGGCCGCCGTGCACGCCCGCGGCCGGCCCCATGTCCAGCACGTGGTCGGCGGCGCGGATCATGTCCTCGTCGTGCTCGACCACCAGCACGCTGTTGCCGATGTCGCGCAGGTGCTTCAGCGTGCCGATCAGGCGGTCGTTGTCCCGCTGGTGCAGGCCGATGCTCGGCTCGTCCAGCACGTACATCACGCCGGTCAGGCCCGATCCGATCTGGCTGGCCAGGCGGATGCGCTGCGCTTCGCCGCCGGACAGCGTGTCGGCGCTGCGTTCGAGGCTCAGGTAGTTCAGGCCGACGTCGTTGAGGAATTTCAGGCGCGCGGCGACCTCGCGCACCACCTTGTCGGCGATCTCGGCCTTGGCACCGTGCAATTGCAGCTGCTGGAAGTACTGCAGCGCCTCGCGCAGTGTCTCGTGCCCGATCTCGTGGATCGTGCGGGCCTGGCCGGCTTCGCCGATGCGCACATGGCGCGCTTCCGGGCGCAGCCGCGTACCCTGGCATTCGGGGCAGGGCTGCAGGCTGCGGTAGCGCGACAGCTCCTCGCGCACGGCCGCCGAGTCGGTTTCGCGGAAGCGCCGTTCCATGTTCGGGATCACGCCTTCCCACGGGTGCTTGCGCGTGACCTTCTTGCCGGCGAAGTTGCCCGACTCCATGACGTAATGGAACTTCAGGTCCTCCTCGCCCGATCCGTGCAGCACCGCGCGCTGCGCCGCCGGGTCCAGCTGCTCGAACGGCTCGTCGATGCTGAACTTGTAGTGCTTCGCCACGCTTTCCAGCAGGCTGAAGTAGTACGGGTTGCGGCGGTCCCAGCCCTTGATGGCGCCGGAGGCCAGCGACAGCGACGGGAAGCCCACCACGCGCGACGGGTCGAAGAAGTCGCGGTGGCCCAGGCCGTCGCAGGCCGGGCACGCCCCCACCGGCGAGTTGAACGAGAACAGCCGCGGCTCGAGCTCGGCGATCGAGTAGTGGCACACCGGGCAGGCGAACTTGGCGTTGAACAGGTGCTCCTCGCCGCTGTCCATTTCCAGCGCGATCGCGCGGCCGTCGGCCAGGCGCAGCGCGGCCTCGAAGCTCTCGGCCAGGCGCTGCTGCACTTCGGGGCGCACCTTCAGGCGGTCGATGACGACGTCGATGTCGTGCTTCTCGTTCTTCTTCAGCTTGGGCAGCGACTCGGCTTCGTAGGCCTTGCCGTTGATGCGGAAGCGCACGTAGCCCTGCGCCTGCATCTGCGCGAACACGTCCTCGAACTCGCCCTTGCGCTCGCGCGCGATCGGCGCCAGCACCATCAGCTTGGTGTCGGCGGGCAGCGCCAGCACGTGGTCGACCATCTGCGACACCGTCTGCGAGGTCAGCGGGATGTCGTGGTTGGGGCAGTAGGGCGTGCCGGCGCGCGCGAACAGCAGGCGCAGGTAGTCGTGGATCTCGGTGACGGTGCCCACCGTCGAGCGCGGGTTGTGGCTGGTGGCCTTCTGCTCGATGGAGATCGCCGGCGACAGGCCCTCGATCAGGTCCACGTCCGGCTTGTCCATCAGCTGCAGGAACTGCCGCGCGTACGCCGACAGGCTCTCGACGTAGCGGCGCTGGCCCTCGGCGTACAGCGTGTCGAAGGCGAGCGACGACTTGCCCGACCCCGACAAGCCGGTGATCACCACCAGCTGGTTGCGCGGCAGGTCGACGTCGACGTTCTTGAGGTTGTGCGTGCGCGCGCCGCGGATGGCGATGCGCTGCGCTTCGAGCGCACGGCCGAGGTAGCGGCCCTCCGCGCCGGATGCTTCGGCCGGGGCGTCCAGGAACTTGGCGTCGCGGGAGGAATTCACGTCGGGGGTTGCCTGAGGGGAACCAAGCATTATCCCCCGCCGGGCTGCCGCCCGGCCACTGCCTGGCTGGGCCGGGAACCCGAGTGCGCCGGGCCGGTGGCCCGGATGGCGGACAATCGCGGGCTTTCGCGCCCCTCCTGCCCCTGCCCCCGTGGCTTCGCTTTCCGGCTCCTCCCCCGTTCCGTCCGTGACCATGACGCCCGCCGAGCGCCGCGCCAGCGGCTCGCTCGCCGTCGTCTTCGCCGCCCGCATGCTCGGGCTGTTCCTCGTGCTGCCGGTATTCGCGCTGGAAGCGCGGCGGTATCCCGGCGGCGACGATGCCGGCCTGGTCGGGCTGGCCATGGGCATCTACGGCCTGACCCAGGGCGTCCTGCAGATCCCGTACGGGCTGGCCTCCGACCGCTTCGGCCGCAAGCGCGTGATCGTGCTGGGCCTGGCCGTGTTCGCCTTCGGCAGCTTCGTGGCCGCCTTCGCTTCCACGCTGAATGGGCTGGCGATCGGGCGCGCGCTGCAGGGCGCCGGCGCGGTGTCCGCCGCGGTGACGGCGCTGCTGGCCGACCTGACGCGCGACGAGGTGCGCACCAAGGCGATGGCGCTGGTGGGCGCCAGCATCGGGCTGACGTTCGCGCTGTCGCTGGTCGTCGCGCCCGCGGTGGCATCGAGCGTGGGCCTGGCGGGCCTGTTCGCCGCCACCGGCGTCCTGGCGCTGGCCTGCATGGCGGTGATCCGCTGGTGGGCGCCGGCCGAGCCGGTCGTGCACAAGAACGTGCCGCGCGGGCGGCTGTCCGAGGTGCTCGCGCATGGCCCGCTGCTGCGCCTGAACGCGGGCGTGTTCGTCTTGCACGCGGTGCAGCTGGCGATGTGGATGGCCGTCCCCGCGCTGCTGGTGCAAGCCGGCCTGCCCAAGGACAGCCACTGGATGGTCTACCTGCCGGCGGTGCTGGCGTCGTTCGTGGTGATGGGCGCGACGCTGTTCCCGCTGGAGCGCCGCGGCTACCTGCGCGCCGTGTTCCTGGCCGCGATCGGCGTCGTCGGCCTGGTGCAGCTCGCGCTGCTGGCGACCGCCAGCGCGCCCGGCCTGCTGGTGCTGGGGCTGCTGCTGTTCCTGTTCTTCTGCGGCTTCAACGTGCTGGAGGCCACCCAGCCCAGCCTGGCGTCGCGCATCGCGCCGCCGCACGCGCGCGGCGCCGCCCTGGGCGTCTACAACACCCTCCAATCGCTGGGCTTCTTCGCGGGTGGGGCGGTCGGCGGCTGGCTGGTGCAGCACGTTGGGATGCGGGGCCTGTTCGCCGCCTGCGCCGCCCTCATGGCGCTGTGGCTGGCGGTGGCCTGGCCGATGCGTGCCCCGGGGCGCACGCGCACGCCCGAGGACGCCCTGGCCGACGAGGCGCAGGCCACGTAGGCATTCATAATCGCCCCAGATTCAGAGGAACCCCGCCATGGCATCCGTCAACAAGGTCATCATCGTCGGCAACCTCGGGAAGGATCCCGAGATGCGCACCTTCCCCAGCGGCGGGCGGGTGTGCAACGTCACCATCGCCACCTCCGAGCGCTGGAAGGACAAGCAGAGCGGCGAGATGAAGGAGCACACCGAGTGGCACCGGGTGGTGTTCAACGACCGCCTGGCCGAGATCGCCGGCGAGTACCTGCGCAAGGGCTCGCAGGTCTACGTCGAGGGCAGCCTGCGCACCCGCAAGTGGACCGACCAGAGCGGCGCCGAGAAATACACCACCGAGATCCGCGCCGACGAGATGAAGATGCTCGGCAAGCGCGAAGGCATGGGCGGCGGCTCCTCGATGGACGGCGACGACGGTGGTGGCTACTCGCGCCCCCCGGCGCCTCGCGCCCCTGCGCCCGCGCCGCGCGCGCCGGCGGGCGGCAACAAGCCGTCGTCGGGCTTCGACGACATGGACGACGACATCCCGTTCTGAGCTTCGTGCGCCTGCCATCGCTCGCGCTGTCGGCGCTGCTGCTCGTCGCGGCGGCCCCGGCTGTCGCCGGTCCCGCCACCGACACCTTCCGCCGCTGCCTCGCCGAGCACACCAGTGCCGCCGAGCGCAAGCAGCTCGCGCGCTGGATGTGGCTGTCCATGGGCGAGCATCCGGAAGCCAAGGCGGTCGCGCCGCTGCAGCCCGGACTGCGCGCCAGCGCTGATGCGGCCATCGGCCAGCTGGTCACGCGCCTGATGGCCGACGACTGCGCCGCCGAAATGCGGTCCGCCGTCAGCATGGACGGCACCGCGGCCATCCGCTCCGCGTCGTCGGCGCTCGGCCAGATCGCCTTGCGCGAACTCGTGTCCGACCCGGCGGTGCAGAAGTCCATCGAGGCCTTCACCAACTCCATGGACGACAAGCGCCTGGACCAGGCCCTCAAGCCGCGCTGAGCCCCGCATCGTCCCTGCTCGGCGTCCAGGCGCCCTAGACTGCTGCGATGGCGCGCGGCATCGACTGGTCTTCCTGGCAATCGCTGGTCTCCACCTTGCTGGGCCTGGTCCTGGTGACGCTGGTGATGGTGGGCATCCGGCTGGTGGTCATGCAGACCATCCAGCGCAAGCGCGAGCGCGAGAACCGGCAGATCAATGAGCGGCTGAAGACGCTGATCGCCGCCTACAAGACGCTGGGCGGCTCGTTCACCGGCGATCTGGCGGTCGACCCCGCGCACCTGCGGGAGCTGGCGCAATCGGGCGAGCCGCTGCCCGCCTCGGACCGGCGCCGGCGCATCCGCGACGCCGTCGAAGCCGCCTTGTCCGACGTCATCCTGCTGGGCACGGCGGAACAGGTGGAGCTGGCCGTCGCCGCGGCGCAGGCGCTCGTGGCGGGCCAGCGCGTCGAGACCGCGGCGCTGGTGCGGTCGCTGCGCGTGCACATCCGCGAAGTGCTGGACCTCGATCCCTTGCCGGACCTGGCGATTCCCAGCCAGGGCCCTGCGCGGCCGGGCGGCTCCTCGGCGAAACGCAACGCCGGCGGCGACGCAAGAGGCGGCAGGGGAGGCGGAGGCGGTGGTGGCGGCGCCGCCGCGGGTGGCATGGGCACCGGTGCCGCGGGGATGTGGGCGCGCGAGCGTGCCGCCGGGCACGCCGACGACGCAGCGCCCTAGGCGCTCGCGTGGCGGGCGACGGTGGTCGGCGCCGAATCGATCACGCCGCCGCCCAGGCACACTTCGCCGTCATACAACACGGCCGACTGGCCGGGCGTCACGGCCCACTGGGCGTGCGGGAAGTCCAGGTGGAAGGCGCCGTTGGCCGCGGCCGCCAAGCGCGCGGGCGCATCGGCCTGGCGGTAGCGCGTCTTCGAGCCGTACTCGCCGGCCGCGGGCGCTGCACCCGCGATCCAGCTGGCGTCCTGCGCATCGAGAGCGGGCGACAGCAGCCAGGGATGGTCGTGGCCCTGCACCACCCACAGCGTGTTGGTGGCGACGTCCTTGCGCGCGACGAACCACGGCGCGTGCTCGCCGCCGCCGCGCTGGGCCCCCTTGGCCTTGACGCCGCCGATGCCCAGGCCCTGGCGCTGGCCCAGCGTGTAGAACGACAGCCCCTGGTGCTCGCCGATGACGCGGCCGCGCTCGTCGCGGATCGGGCCCGGCTCCTTGCGGATGTAGCGGTTGAGGAACTCGCGGAACGGCCGCTCGCCGATGAAGCAGATGCCGGTCGAGTCCTTCTTCTTCGCGTTCGGCAGGCCGATCTCGGTGGCGAGCCGCCGGACTTCCGTCTTGCGCAGTTCGCCGACGGGGAACAGCGACTTGGCCAGCTGCGCCTGCGACAGGCGGTGCAGGAAGTAGCTCTGGTCCTTGGTGTCGTCGAGGCCCTTGAGCAGCTCGAAGCGGCCGTCGACTTCGCGAACCCGCGCGTAGTGGCCGGTCGCGATCTTTTCCGCGCCCAGGCGCATCGCGTGGTCGAGGAACGCCTTGAACTTGATCTCGGCGTTGCACAGCACGTCCGGGTTGGGCGTGCGGCCGGCCTCGTACTCGCGCAGGAACTCGGCGAAGACGCGGTCCTTGTACTCGGCGGCGAAATTGACGTGCTCCAGCGGCACGCCGATCACGTCGGCGACGCTGGCGGCGTCGATGAAGTCCTGGCGCGACGAGCAGTACTCGTCATCGTCATCGTCCTCCCAGTTCTTCATGAAGATGGCGACGACGTCCCAGCCCTGCTGCTTGAGCAGCCACGCGCTGACCGCGGAGTCCACGCCCCCGCTCAAGCCGACGACGACGCGTTTGCTGCCCATGGGGTGATTATCCCGGGCCCGCGTTGTCCGCGCCGTGGTGGGGTCGGGCCGCCTCTTGCACGGGGACGACACAGTAGAGTCGGCCGCATGGAACTGCGCCAGCTGCGTTACTTCGTCCGCATCGTCGAACTGGGGAGCATCAGCCGCGCGGCGCTGGACCTCGAGCTGCAGCAGTCGGCCCTGAGCCAGCAGGTCGGGCGGCTGGAAGGCGAACTGGCGACGCGGCTCCTGCAGCGCAGCAGCAAGGGCGTGACGCCCACCGAGGCCGGCCTGGCCTTCTTCCGCGAAGCGCAGTTGGTGCTGCGGCACGCCGACCAGGCCGCGCGTGCAGCGCGGGAGGCGCGCCTGACGGGCAGCGTCACCGTCGGACTCGCGCCGACCACGGCGTCCGTGCTCGCCGTGCCGCTGATGCACGCCATGCGCAAGCGCCATCCCGACGTGCGGTTGCACATGGTCGAAAGCCTGTCCGGGCACCTGTCGCAGATGCTCAACGCGCGCCAGCTCGACCTGGCCGTGCTGTTCGACACCGACCCCGCGCGGCGCTGGAGCGTCACGCCGCTGCTGGCGGAAAAACTGTTCCTGATCCGCTCGCGCCAGGGATTGAAGGCGGATGCGCCCGCCCGCGTTCGCGTGAAGGACCTGCAGCGCGAGCCCTTGATCCTGCCCACCGGCCCGCACGGCTTGCGCAGCACCGTCGACGCCGCCTTCGCGCGCGCCAAGGTGCGCCCGCCGATCGCCGCGGAGATCGACTCGCTCGCCATGCTGATGGACGCCGTCGACCAGGGCTTCGGCGGAACCGTGCAACCGTGGGCCGCGATCGGCCGCTTTCCGGACGCGTTGCAGCGCTTCCACCTGGCGGAGATCACGGATGCGGGCGTGCGCCGCCTGAACTCGCTGTGCAGCCTCTCCGACGATGAGCTGTCGCCGGCGGCGCTTGCGGCGCGCGTGGTGCTCGCCGGTTGCGCGCGCGACCTGGTGCAGGCCGGTCGCTGGCAGGGGGCGCGCTTGAGCCATCACGAGCGCTGATACCCACCGGGGATTCACCTGCTTTCGCGGTCCTGCGCCGCCGCCTAGAGTCCGCCCGATGGTCGATGTGCTCGTGATTGGCGGCGGCAATGCCGCGCTGTGCGCCGCGCTGATGGCGCGCGAGGCCGGCGCCAGCGTGTTGCTGCTCGAAGCCTCGCCGCGCGAATGGCGCGGCGGCAATTCGCAGCACACGCGCAACCTGCGCTGCATGCACGACGCGCCGCAGGACGTGCTGGTCGACGCCTATCCCGAAGAGGAGTTCTGGCAGGACCTCTACAAGGTCACCGGCGGCAACACCGACGAGAAGCTGGCGCGGCTGGTGATCCGCGAGTCGGCCTCCTGCCGCGGCTGGATGCGCCGGCACGGCGTGCGCTTCCAGCCCTCGCTGGCCGGCACGCTGCACCTATCGCGCACCAACGCGTTCTTCATGGGCGGCGGCAAGGCGCTGGTCAACGCGTACTACCGCAGCGCCGAGCGGCTGGGCGTGCAGGTGCGCTACGACACGCCGGTGGATGGCCTCGAACTGCAGGACGGCCGCTTCGTCGCCGCGCGGTCGAAGGGCCAGCGCTTCGAGGCGCGCAGCTGCGTGCTGGCGGCCGGCGGCTTCGAATCCAACCTGCAGTGGCTGCGCGAGGCGTGGGGGCAGAACGAGCGAGGCGAGTGGCCGGCCGACAACTTCCTCATCCGCGGCACGCGCTTCAACCAGGGCGTGCTGCTCAAGGCCATGATGGACGCGGGCGCCGACGTCATCGGCGACCCGACGCAGGCGCACTGCGTGGCGATCGACGCCCGCGCTCCGCTGTACGACGGCGGCATCTGCACGCGCGTCGACGCCGTCTCGCTGGGCGTGATGGTCAACCGCGACGGCGTGCGCTTCCACGACGAGGGCGAGGACTTCTGGCCCAAGCGCTATGCGATCTGGGGGCGGCTGGTCGCCATGCAGCCGGGACAGGTCGGCTTCTGCATCATCGACAGCAAGGCGATCGGGCGCTTCATGCCGCCCGTGTTCCCCGGCGTGCGCGCCGATTCGTTGCCGGAACTGGCGCGCGCGTTGGACCTGCCGGAAGCCACATTCCTGAAGACGCTGGCCGACTACAACGCCGCCTGCCGGCCCGGCACCTTCGACCACACCGTGCTGGACGACTGCCGCACCGAAGGCCTGCAGCCGCCGAAGACGCATTGGGCGCTGCCGATCGACAAGCCGCCGTTCACCGGCTACGCGCTCAAGCCCGGCATCACCTTCACGTACCTCGGCCTGCGCACCGACGAGACGGCGGCGGTGCGCTTCGGCGGCGCGCCCAGCCCGAACCTGTTCGTCGCCGGCGAGATGATGGCGGGCAACGTGCTGGGCCGCGGCTATACGGCGGGTGTCGGCATGACCATCGGCACCGCGTTCGGCCGCATCGCCGGCACGCAGGCCGCGCGCGCCGCGGAGCCGGAGGAGGCCGCGCATGCGCACGCTTGACGCGCTGGTGGCGGACGCCATCGCCACCGCGGGCGCGACGACTCCGGAAGGCGAGGTCGCACGGCAGATGCAGATCTGCAATGCATGCCGCTACTGCGAGAGCTTCTGCGCCGTGTTCCCGGCGATGGCGCGGCGGCTCGAGTTCGCGACCGCCGATGTGCACTACCTGGCGAACCTGTGCCACAACTGCGGCGCCTGCCTGCACGCCTGCCAGTACGCGCCGCCGCACGAGTTCGCGGTCAACGTGCCGCGCGCGATGGCGCAGGTGCGGGTGCGCACCTACGCGCACTTCGCGTGGCCCGCGCCGCTCGGGCGCCTGTACGAGCACAACGGGCTGGCGGTGGCGCTGGCCACCGCGGGCGGGCTCGCGCTGTTCCTCGTGCTGGTGCTCGCGCTCACGGGCGGCCTGCTGCACGCGCCGCTCGCCGGCAACTTCTACGCGGTGCTGCCGCACGGCCTGATGGCCGGCCTGTTCGGCGTCGCCTTCGCCTACGCCGTCCTCGCGTTGGCCATCGGAACGGCGCGCTTCTGGCGCGAGATCACGCCGGGCACCCGCCGGCCGGGCGCCGGCGCGGAAGCCGCGCACAACGCCCTGGCGCTGACCTACCTCGGCGGCGGCCACGGCGACGGCTGCAACGAGGAGGACGACCGCTTCACGCTCGCGCGCCGTCGGTTCCACCACCTCACGTTCTACGGCTTCCTGCTGTGCTTCGCGTCGACATCCGTCGCCACGCTGATGCATTACGCCGGCCACCCGGCGCCGTATCCGCTCACCAGCGCACCGGTGCTCCTGGGCACTGCCGGTGGCATCGGCTTGCTCGTGGGACCGGCGGGCTTGCTGTGGCTGAACCTGCGCCGCCATCCGTTGCACGGCGATCCGGCGCAGCGACCGATGGACCGCGGCTTCATCGCGCTGCTGCTGCTCACCAGCGTGACGGGCCTGGCGCTGCTCGCATGGCGCGACACCGGCGCGATGGCCCTGTTGCTCGCCATGCACCTGGGCGTGGTGCTGGCGCTGTTCCTCACGCTGCCGTACGGCAAGTTCGCGCACGCGATGTACCGCTGCGCCGCGCTGCTGAAGTCCACGACCGAGAAACGCATGCCGAGCGCGCTGGCGCTGGGCAACGACTGAAGGAGTCCCGCATGCGCGCCGGCATCCTGTCCATCCCCTCGATGCAAGGCCGCTGCTCCGACGCCGAGTGGCAGGCCCGCATCGACCTCGCCGCGTGCTACCGGCTGGTCGATCTCTACGGCATGTCGGACATGATGGCCAACCACATCTCCATGCGCGTGCCGGGCGAGGACACCTTCCTGATCAACGCGTACGGGATGATGTACGAGGAGATCACGGCGTCGTCGCTGGTGAAGGTGGACCTGGCCGGCACCATCCTGGCCAAGCCGGACTTCGGCGCCCTGGACTACGACATCAACAAGGCGGGCTACGTGATCCACAGTGCCGTGCACGAGGCGCGCCCCGAGGTCGCCTGCGTGATCCACACGCACAGCTGGGCGTCGATGGCGGTGTCGGCGCTCGACTGCGGGCTGCTGCCGATCACGCAGACGGCGATGCGCTTCCTCAAGATCGGCTACCACGAGTACCAGGGCGTGGTGCTGGACGACAAGGAGAAGGCCTCGCTCGTCGCCGACCTGGACCAGGGCGAGGCGCTGATCCTGCGCAACCACGGCGCGCTGGTCGTCGGCCGCACCGTCGGCGAAGCCTTCAACTGGACGCACCGGCTCGAGCTGGCCTGCCGCTCGCAGATCGCCGCGATGTCCTGCAACAGCAAGCTGCGCGCGGTGCCGCAGCACGTGCTGGAAGAGACCTGGAACAACTACCAGCCCGGTACCCGCCGCCCCTACGGCGTGATGGAGTGGCCGGCGCTGCTGCGCAAGCTCGATCGACACGACCCCGGTTACCGGCAATGATCACGACCCCCAAGGAGACAAGCCCATGTTGATCCGTCGCACCCTGCTGCTGCTCGCCCTCGCGGCCGGCAGCCTCGCCCACGCCCAGACCTGGCCGCCGGCCAAGCCGGTGACGATGCTGGTGGGCTTCGCGCCCGGCGGCGCCGCCGACGCGTCCGCGCGCCTCATCGCCAGGAAGCTGCAGGACAACATCGGCCAGTCGGTCATCGTCGAGAACAAGGCCGGCGCCGGCGGCAACATCGCGCACCAGCAGGTGGCGCAGGGCCCGGGCGACGGCACCATGATCCTGCTCGGCTCGATCGGCCCGCTGACGATCGCGCCGCACATGATGAAGTTGCCCTACGACCCGTTCAAGGACCTCGCGCCCCTGAGCGGTGGCGTGTACTTCCCCAGCATCCTGGTGGTGAACGCGGCGACGGGCCCGAAGACGCTGGCCGAGTTCGTCGAGCTGGCGAAGAAGGCGCCCAACACCGTGAGCTACGCATCGACCGGCCCCGGCTCCGCGTCGCACCTGACCGGCGAGCTGTTCGGCAAGCGCATCGGCGCCGACATGCTGCACGTGCCCTACCGCGGCGGCTCGGCCGCCATGCCGGACCTGCTGGCCGGCCGCTTCACCGGCTACTTCGCCGCGCCGCCGACGGCGCTGCCGCACATCGAGGCCGGCAACGTCCGCGCGCTCGCGACCACCGGCGCCCAGCGCGCCATCGTGATGAGCGTGCCCACCGTCGCGGAGCAGGGCTACCCAGGCTTCGAGGCCCTGAACTGGTACGCGTTCGTCGCCTCGTCGAAGGTGCCGCCGGCCATCCTGGACCGCTGGAACCAGGAACTCGTGAAAGTGCTCAACGACCCGGAGATCAAGGCCGCGCTGGTCAAGCATGGCGTCACGCCGCACCCCACCAGCCGCACCGAGCTGGCCGACTTCATGAAGAAGGAATCGGACAAGTGGGGCGCCATCGTGCGCGAGCGCAAGATCAGCAGCGAGTGAGGCCGACATCGTGCGCCGGGCCCGGATCCAGGCCGACTGATCAGGCGGTCACGCTGGGGTCGGTGACGACCATGTCGAGCGGGTGGCGCTTGCCCGCCAGGTAGTCCTCGACGCACCGCAGCAGCAAGGGGCTGCGGTGCCGCGCCTGGCTGGCGCGGATCTCGTCGGGCGTCATCCACAGCGCGCGCACGATGCCGTCGTCCAGCTGGCGGGCCGGGTCGTGGTCACCCAGGCGGCCGCAGAACGCGAAGCGCAGGTAGGTGAAGTCGTCGCCGGGTTTGCGCACGCGCGACAGGTAGACGCCCACCAGGTGCGTCGGCTCGAAGGTGAACGCGGTTTCCTCCAGCACCTCGCGGGCGCAGGCATGCGGCAGCGATTCGCCCGGATCGAGGTGGCCCGCCGGGTTGTTGAGCTTGAGGCCGTCGCGCGTTTCCTCCTCGACCAGCAGGAAGCGGCCGTCCTGTTCGATGACGGCGGCGACGGTGACGCTCGGTTTCCAGCGGGTCGACATGGGCGCGGATTATCGGTGCAGCGCCGCACCACGCCCGCCGCGCGCGTCCGCAGAATGGCGCCATGGCGCATCCGGCCGGCCTGCTCATCGCGTTCGTGGTGTTCCCCCTCTGGGTGGCCAGCGGGTTCGCGGACTGGGCGTGCCACCGGGCCACGCACATCGAGCGCACCAGCGGCCTGCGCGAGAACCTGCTGCACCAGCTGATGTTCGTGCAGGTCGGCATCGCCGTCCTGGGGATGGCGCTGCTGCAGGTCAACGCGGCGGTGCTGGCGATCGTCGGCGCCATGTTCCTGGTGCACGAGCTGACCGTGTGGCGGGACCTGCGCGTGTCGGTGCCCGTGCGCGCGGTGCGTCCGTTCGAGCAGATGGTCCACAGCTTCCAGGAGCTGTTGCCGCTGGTGTCGCTGCTGCTGCTCGCCGTCATCGCGTGGGACGGCGCGGGCGACTGGAGCCTGCGCTGGAAGGACGAGCCGCTGCCGCCCGCGCTGCTGGCGGCGGGCGCGGTGGCCGTCGCGCTGTTCAACGCGCTGCCGCTGGCGCAGGAGACGCTGGCCTGCCTGCGCGCGAGCCGCTCCGCGGCGCGCTAGGCGTCGTACTCGTCCGCGCCCTGCACCCAGATGAACGACTGCACGTCGATCATGTCGCGCGCCCGCATGCCGGGGCGGCGCTCCAGGTCGCGACGGATGATCTGCGCGAACGTCTGCAGCCCGCGGTAGACCGTCCAGCTCGGCTCGGACGAATAGCCGAAGTCGAAGCCGTAGGCACGGGCCGCCCTGCGCGTCACGCGGGGCTTGAGGAAGAGGTGCTTGTCCGGCCGCGCGATGAAGCCGAAGACGGTGACCACGGGCCAGGTCATGACCTTGCTGCGGCCCTGCGGCAGGTCCGCGACGGCCTGCACCCAGTCCTCGAAGCGGCGCTGCGGCGAGCCGCGGCCGTGCAGGAAGGCATAGAGCTCGTGCGCGAACAGCCGCGCGCCGGCCGGCGAGCGCAGCGCGTCGCGCAACGCCATCTTCTCGAACGAGAACAGCAGGTTCGTGCGGCCTTCGACCCGGATGGCGATGTCGGCGATTTCGCGGTACTCGCCGCGTGCGAGCAGCTTGCGGAAGTCGGCGGGGCCGAGCTCGGCCTGCCATTCGAGGTGCGCGCGCTCCTTGTGCGCGCGCTCGGCGATCAGGTAGGTCTCGTCCTGGAAGCCGTCGGGGTAGAACAGTTCGAATTTGCGGCGGGCTCGTGCCGCGCCGAGGTAGGAGACGCTGTGGGCTGCGGCGCCCGTGAGTGATTGGGAGAGGAATGCTGGGCGTGGCATCCGGCCAGTGTTCGGGCGCGGCCGAGCTCATCCGCGTGGGACGGCGGCCATCCTCCTTGTAGGAATCCGGCCAGCCCAGCCGGGCGACAGCTCAGGCGGCGACGAGCCTCAGCCGCGTGATTTCCGACGGCGCGCCGAACCTCTTCGGTGGACCCCAGTAACCTGTTCCGCGGCTGACGTAGACCCAGAGCCCTCCCAGCCGGTGCAGCCCGGCAGTGAACGGCTGCTGGAAGCGCACGAAGAACACCCACGGCAGGAATTGGCCGCCGTGCGTGTGGCCGCTGAGCTGGAGGTCGAAGCCGGCCTGCTCGGCTGCGGTCGCGCTGCGCGGCTGGTGGGCCAGCAGCACGCGGGCGGCGGCGTCCGCCGGGGCGCCCACCAGGGCCGCAGCGGGATCACTCGCATGCGAGCGCTCGAAGTGGTGCGCCGTGTAATCGGGCACGCCGGCCAGCACGAGCCGCGCCCCTTCGCGCTCGATCACCACGTGCTCGTTCAGCAGCACGCGGATGCCGAGGCTGCGCACTTCCTCGATCCACGGCCCGTGGCCCGCGTAGTACTCGTGGTTGCCGGTGACGAAGAAACTGCCGTGGCGCGACCGCAGGCCGGCGAGCGGCGCGACGTGCGGCCCGAGTTCGTGCACCGGGCCGTCGACGATGTCGCCGGTGATCGCCACCGCGTCGGCTTCCAGCGCGTTGACCCGCTCGACGATGCGGCGGATGTGGCGGTCGCGGATCGTCGGGCCGACGTGCAGGTCGGTGATCTGCGCGATGGTGAAGCCCTCGAGCGCAGCCGGCAGGCCGGCGATCGGCACGTCGACCGCCTTCACCCGCGCGGTGCGGCGGGTGTTGGCCAGGCCGACCAGCGTGATGGCCAGCGCCAGCAGCGGCACCCACGCCGCGGTCCGGGCCGGCAGGTCCGCCCAGCCACCGGCGAGCCAGTTCACCAGCAGCGCGACCTCGCGCAGCAGCGTGAGAACGAACAGCGAGGAGAACAGGCCCATCGCGAACAGGCCGGCGGCCGCCAGCCAGTCCGAGCGTGGTGGCCGCGCCCAGCGGCGCGCCGTCAGCCCGAACGGGATCAGCACCGCGGACGCGAGCAGCCATGCGCCCAGCGCCGCCATCCCCCAGGCCGGCAGCTGGGGGACGAGCCGCATGCCGACGAGGAAGTGCAGGAGGGCGGAGAGGACGAACAGGCGCATGGAGGCACGGTACATGGGTCTGGCCCCCCGAGTTGCAACAGGCGAACGCTGCAGTTCAGGTAAGCTGCCCGCCGAGCGACACGTCGTCGCCAGCGAGGAGACCCCCCATGCTGATAGGCGTGCCGGCCGAGACGGTGCCGGGCGAAAAGCGCGTGGCCACCGTGCCCGCGGTGGTGGAGAAGCTGCTCAAGCTCGGCTTCCAGGTCGCGGTGCAGGCCGGCGCCGGCGACGCGTCCAATTTCTCCGACGACGCGTACCGCGCAGCTGGCGCCGAAGTGGTACCGGACGCCGCCACGCTGTGGCTGCGCTCGGACATCGTGTTCAAGGTGCGCCCTCCGACCGCCGATGAAGTGGCATTGCTGCGCGAGGGCGGCATGCTGGTCGGCTTCGTCTGGCCGGCCCAGAACCCCGAGCTGATGCAGCAGCTGGCCGGGCGCCAGGCCACCGTGCTCGCCATCGACACGCTGCCGCGCCAGCTGTCGCGCGCGCAGAAGATGGATGCGCTGACCTCGATGGCGGGCATCAGCGGCTACCGGGCGGTGATCGAGGCAGCCAACGCCTTCGGCCGCTTCTTCAACGGCCAGATCACCGCCGCCGGCAAGATCCCGCCGGCCAAGGTGTTCATCGCCGGCGCGGGCGTCGCGGGGCTCGCGGCCGTCGGCACCGCCGCCAACCTCGGCGCCATCGTGCGCGCCAACGACACGCGGGCCGAAGTGGCCGACCAGGTGAAGTCGCTCGGCGGCGAGTTCGTGAAGGTCGACTACGAGGAGGAAGGCTCGGGCGGCGGCGGCTACGCCAAGGTCATGAGCGAAGGCTTCCAGCAGGCGCAGCGCGCGATGTACGCGCAGCAGGCCCGGGACGCCGACATCATCATCACGACCGCGCTGATCCCCGGCAGGCCGGCGCCCAAGCTGATCACGGCCGAGATGGTGCGCACGATGCGCCCCGGCAGCGTGATCGTCGACATGGCGGCCGAGCAGGGCGGCAACTGCGAGCTCACCGAGCCCGGCCAGTCCGTCGTCCGGCACGGCGTCACCATCGTCGGCTACACGGACCTGGCCAGCCGGCTCGCCACGCAGTCGTCCACGCTCTATTCGACCAACCTGCTGCGCCTGGCCGAGGAGCTGTGCAAGGCCAAGGATGGCGTCGCCAACGTCAACATGGACGACGACGCGATCCGCGGCCTGACCGTCATCAAGGACGGCGCGATCACCTGGCCGGCGCCGCCGCCCAAGCTGCCGCCCGCACCGCCGCCCAAGCCAGCGGCTGCCGCCGTCGCGGCACCGAAGGGCCACGGCCACGGCGCCGGCGAACCGATGGCGGCAAAGACGCTGGCCATCGTGTTCGGTGTCGGCGCGCTGCTGTTCCTGCTGGTCGGGCTGTATGCGCCGGCCTCGTTCCTGGCGCACTTCACCGTGTTCGTGCTGGCCTGCTTCGTCGGCTACATGGTGATCTGGAACGTGACGCCGTCGCTGCACACGCCGCTCATGAGCGTGACCAACGCGATCTCCTCGATCATCGCCATCGGCGCCCTGATCCAGGTGGCGCCGCCGGTCACTGGCGCCGATGCCAGCCGGCCTTCGCAGCTGATCCTGGGCCTGGCGGTGTTCGCGCTCGCGCTGACCGCCGTCAACATGTTCGGCGGCTTCGCCGTCACGCGCCGCATGCTGGCGATGTTCCGCAAATAGGAAAAGAAGGACCCCGAATGTCCTCCAGCCTCGCCACCGTTGCCTACATCGGCGCCACCATCCTGTTCATCCTGAGCCTGGGCGGGCTCTCCAATCCCGAGACCGCGCGCCGCGGCAACCTGTTCGGGATGATCGGCATGGCCGTCGCGGTGCTGGCCACCGTGTTCGGCCCGCGCGTCACCGCCGCCGGCCTGCCGTGGATCGTCGGCGCGCTCGTCGTCGGCGGCGCCGTCGGCCTGGTCGCCGCGAAGAAGGTGCAGATGACGCAGATGCCCGAGCTGGTCGCGCTGATGCACAGCCTGGTCGGGCTGGCCGCGTGCCTGGTCGGCTTCGCCAGCTACGTCGACACCTCGATCGCGTTCGAGGGCGCCGAGAAGGCCATCCACGAGATGGAGATCTACGTCGGCATCCTGATCGGCGCCATCACCTTCTCCGGCTCGATCGTCGCGTTCGGCAAGCTGTCCGGGAAGATCGGCGGCAAGCCGCTGCTGCTGCCGGCGCGGCACTGGCTCAACCTCGCGGGGCTGATCGTCGTCATCGCGTTCGGCCGCCAGTTCCTGCACGCCGACTCCATCGGGGCCGGCATGCTGCCGCTGCTGGTGATGACCGTCATCGCGCTGCTGTTCGGCGTGCACATGGTGATGGCCATCGGCGGGGCCGACATGCCGGTGGTGGTGTCGATGCTGAACTCGTATTCCGGCTGGGCCGCGGCGGCGACCGGTTTCATGCTGTCCAACGACCTGCTGATCGTGGTCGGCGCGCTGGTCGGTTCGTCGGGCGCGATCCTGTCGTACATCATGTGCCGCGCGATGAACCGCAACTTCCTCAGCGTCATCGCGGGCGGCTTCGGGTCGGGCGGCGGGACCGCACCGGCCGCCGCGGGTGGCGCACAGCCGGCCGGCGAGGTCACGCCGATCAGCGCCGTCGAAACCGCCGAGCTGCTGCGTGAAGCCAGGAACGTCGTCATCGTCCCCGGCTACGGCATGGCGGTGGCGCAGGCGCAGCACACGGTGTTCGAGATCACCAAGCTGCTGCGCGACAAGGGCGTCAACGTGCGCTTCGGCATCCACCCGGTGGCCGGCCGCATGCCGGGCCACATGAACGTGCTGCTGGCCGAAGCCAAGGTGCCGTACGACATCGTGCTGGAGATGGACGAGGTCAACGGCGACTTTCCCGACACCGACGTGTCGATGGTGATCGGCGCGAACGACATCGTGAACCCCGCGGCGCAGGACGATCCGTCCAGCCCGATCGCGGGCATGCCGGTGCTGGAAGTCTGGAAGGCCCGCAACTCCGTCGTCATGAAGCGCAGCATGGCCTCGGGCTATGCCGGCGTGGACAATCCGCTGTTCTACAAGGACAACAATCGCATGCTGTTCGGGGATGCGAAGAAGATGCTGGACGAAGTGCTGGCTGCCCTGAAGTCCTGAATCCCGCCCAGGCACACACAGAACGAATTGATCGAGGAGACGACCCCATGACCGCCCGCCCCTGGCTCGCCGCCTACCCGCCCGGCGTGCCCGCCGACATCGACCCGTCGCAGTACCGCTCGCTGGTGCAGCTGATGGAGGAGAGCTTCTCCAAGTACGCCGACCGCGTGGCGTACTCGTTCATGGGCAAGGACACGACGTACCGCGAGACGGATTCGCAGAGCCGTGCGCTGGCCGTGTACCTGCAGGGGCTGGGGCTGGCCAGGGGCGATCGCGTCGCGATCATGATGCCCAACGTGCCGCAGTACCCGGCCGCGGTCGCCGCCATCCTGCGCGCCGGCCTGGTGGTGGTGAACGTCAACCCGCTGTACACGCCGCGCGAGCTGGAGCACCAGTTGAAGGACTCGGGGTCGAAGGCCATCGTCATCATCGAGAACTTCGCGCACACGCTGCAGCAATGCATCGCCAACACGCCGGTGCAGCACGTGGTGCTGGCGTCGATGGGCGACCGCCTCGGCCTGCTCAAGGGCGCGCTGGTCAACTACGTCGTGCGCAACGTCAAGAAGATGGTGCCGGCGTACGACCTGCCGAAAGCGGTGCGTTTCAACCGCGCCGTGGCCGAGGGCACGCGCGGCACGCTCAAGCCCGTGGACGTGGGCCCCGACGACGTCGCGGTGCTGCAGTACACCGGCGGCACCACGGGCGTGTCCAAGGGCGCGGTGCTCCTGCATCGCAACGTCATCGCCAACGTGCTGCAGTCCGAAGCCTGGAACCAGCCCGTCATGGGCAAGGTGCCGGCGGGCGAGCAGCCCACCGCCGTCGTGGCGCTGCCGCTGTACCACATCTTCGCTTTCACGGTGAACATGATGCTGGGCATGCGCACGGGCGGCAAAGGCATCCTGATCCCGAACCCGCGTGACCTGCCGGCGGTGCTGAAGGAGCTGTCGAAGCACACCTTCCACAGCTTCCCCGCCGTCAACACGCTGTTCAACGGGCTGGCCAACCATCCCGACTTCGGCAACGTGAACTGGTCCAACCTGAAGGTGTCTGTCGGCGGCGGCATGGCCGTGCAGGGCGCGGTGGCGCAGAAGTGGCTGGAGAAGACCGGCTGCCCGATCTGCGAGGGCTACGGCCTGTCGGAGACCTCGCCGTCGGCCAGCTGCAACCCGGTGACCAGCACGGCGTTCACCGGCACCATCGGCGTGCCGCTGCCGTCGACCGAGATGAAGTGCCTGGACGACAACGGTGTCGAAGTGCCGCTGGGCCAGCCGGGCGAGATCGCGATCAGGGGCCCGCAGGTGATGGCCGGCTACTGGCAACGGCCCGACGAAACCGCCAAGGTCATGACGCCCGACGGCTTCTTCAAGACCGGCGACATCGGCGTGATGGACGAGCGCGGCTACTTCAAGATCGTCGACCGCAAGAAGGACATGGTCCTGGTGTCGGGCTTCAACGTCTATCCGAACGAGGTCGAGGAAGTCGTGGCCAACCTCGAGGGCGTGCTGGAGTGCGCCGTCGTCGGCGTGCCCGACGACAAGACGGGCGAGGCCGTGAAGCTGGTGGTGGTGAAGAAGAACCCGGAGCTCACCGAGCAGCAGGTGCGCGATTTCTGCCACGCCAACCTGACCGGCTACAAGCGCCCGCGCGTGATCGAGTTCCGGACGGACCTGCCCAAGACCCCGGTCGGGAAGATTCTGCGTCGCGAACTGCGCGACAGAAGATAGGCACAGCGCCGGGTCGCGCTCCGCGCCTGAACCCGACCGCCGCGGTCGCGGCGCCGGTGCGCAGCTGATGCGCGCGGCCACGGCGCTCAGCCCTTCGACAGGGTCTGCACCAGCGCCAGGATGTTGCCTTCGCTGTCCTTGAACCAAGCGGCCTTGGCGCCGCCGGCGATGAGGGCGCCCCGAGGGCTGCGCTCGCCGGGCAGCTCGGCGTAGTGTTCGAACTGCACGCCGCGAGCCTCCAGCGCCTGGATCTCCGCATCGACGTCCGCGACCGACCAGAACGCCTGGCTGGCCTGGGACGTGCCCGCGTTCGGCGTGGGATACAGGAACGCGGCCGTGCCGCCACCGAACTGGTAGACCACGCCACCGTTGGTTTCCTCCTTGGCGTGCAGCCCCACCTTGTCTTCGTAGAAGCGGCGCGCACGCGCCAGGTCCCTGGCCGGGATGTACGCGTACAGCGGCGAATCCTGCAGCATCACGTCGTCTCCAGGATGGCCTGGAAGCCGCCGAAGATCATGCGTTGCCCGTCGAACGGCATGTTCTTCATCCCGTCCTGCATGCGCGGATCCTCCATGAACTTCTTCATGCCGGCTTCGCGCGCTGCCTTCGAGGGCCACTTGACCCACGAGAAGACCACCGCCTCCTCGTCCTTGCGCTTCACGGCCATGGTGAACGAGGTGACCTTGCCTTCCGGCACGTCGTCGCCCCAGCACTCCACGACCTCGAGCGCGCCGCACTCCTTGAACACCCGCGCGGCCAGCTTGGCCTGCTCCAGGTACGCGTCCTTCTTCGCGGCCGGGACCGCCACGACGAATCCATCGACATAGTTCATGCGAGCTCTCCTGTTCGCGGCGCGCTGGATTGCGCGCCGTCCAAGGTACGACGAACGGGCGGCTGGCGTCTCGACATGCAAAGGTAACGAGTGGCAGCTCGACAAGGTGCAGGCCTCGGCCAATCGCGCCAAGCTTGTTACTCACGCGCCGCGGCGTTCCCTCCCTAAAGTCCACCGTGACGGGCCGCCGTGGCCCGGGATTTTTGGAAGGACTTGCTATGCCAGGCACCTGCACCGGCGGATGTGCGTGCGGCAACGTGCGCTTCGAGATCGGCGGCGAGCCGCTGGCCATGGTCGATTGCCAGTGCCGCGACTGCCAGCGCCGCAGCGGCACCGGCCATGGCTCGTACCTCACGTTCGCGACACGCAGGACCGCGACGTTGGCGGGTGACGCTCGCTTCTGGGAGGTTGCCGGCGACGCGGGCACCATCAAGCGCCACGCGTTCTGCCCCGTGTGCGGCGCCCCGGTCTACCTGCTGTTCCCCGGTGCGCCGGAGCTCGTCGCCGTCCACGCCGCCGCGCTCGACGACACCACCGTCTACCGCCCGCAGTTCGTGACGTACGCGCGCAGTGCGCCGGCCTGGGATGCAGTCGCTCCGGGGCTGGTGCGCTTCGACGGCATGCCGCCGTCGGCGGGGTGACCGGTCCAGGTCGCGATGCGCGAACCGCCGCCGCGCGGTAGGCTCGCCGCATGGATGCCCTCATCGCCGCGTCGGCCCGGGCGCTGGCAGTCGGCGACCCGCTCGGCGCGCTGCAGCGGGTCGCGCTGCGCGACGATCCAGCCGCGCTCGCACTGCGTGGCATCGCGATGGCGCAACTCGGTGAGCATGCGCGTGCTCGCGAGTTGCTCCGGCGTGCGGCGCGCGCGTTCGGCGCCCACGAGGAGCTCGGGCGCGCACGCTGCGTGCTTGCGGAAGCCGAAGTCGCGCTCGCGATGCGCGACCTGGGCGGCGGCACGCGCGGACTCGTGGCGGCCGCGGCGACGCTCGAACGGCTTGGCGATCCGGCGAACGCGATGCAGGCGCGGCTGGTGGCCGCGCGGCAGGCGCTGCTCCTCGGGCGATTGGCCGATGCCGCGCGCACGCTCCACGACGTCGACGCGGCCGGACTGCCGTCCGCGTTGGCCGCCGTGGCGGACCTGGCGCGCGCCGAACTCGCGCTGCGCCAGTTGCAATCGCGTGTCGCCGCCGCGGCCCTGGAGAAAGCCGCGCGAGCCGCGTCCCGCGCGGGCATCCCCGCCTTGATCGCCGAAGTGGCCGAAGCGCGCAGCGCGCTCACGCGGACCGCGGCACGCCGCCTGTCGCGCGATGGCGCGGAGCCGCTGGCGCTGCCGGACGTGGAAGCCGTCCTCGCTTCGGGCGCCCTGGTGCTGGACGCCTGCCGGCGCGGCTTGGCAGCGGGCGGCGCGTGGGTGTCGCTCGCGCGGCGGCCGATCCTGTTCTCGCTGGCATCGTCGCTGGCGCAGGCCTGGCCCGAAGACGTCGCGCGCGACGCGCTGATCGTGAGCGCGTTCCGCACGCGCCACCACGACGAGACGCACCGCGCGCGGTTGCGCGTCGAGATGGGGCGCCTGCGCGCCCTGCTCCAACCGATGGCGGCGATCGAATCCACGCCGCGAGGCTTCGTGCTTCGCCCGCGCACCGCGAACGAGGTGGTGGTGCTGGCCCCGCCGATCGAGGGCGAGCAGGCCGCGGTGCTGGCCTTGTTGTCGGACGGCGCGGCGTGGTCGACGTCCGCGCTGGCGCTCACACTCGACGCGAGCCAGCGCACGGTGCAGCGCGCGATCGCCGACCTGGAGGCCGACGGCCAGGTGCACGCGATCGGCCAGGCCCGCGCACGCCGCTGGCTCGCACGGCCGCTGGTGGATTTCACGACAGTCTTGTTACTCCCCGCTTCGCTGCCGGGTGCCTAGAGTCCTTCCATCGCCTTCGCGATACCGAACGAAAGGAACCGACATGCCAGCCACCAGCACCAGCGCACCCACTGCGCATCCCGCGTCGTATCCGGCGCCGCAACCCGCCGAGATCGTGCGCGAATTCGGCCCGTTCCCGGGCGCGGCCAGCGTCGGCGGCGTCAGCTACGACGGCAGCCACGTGTGGGCCGCCACCGGCGGGCTGCTGCTGGCCATCGACCCGCGCAGCGGCGAAGTCACGCGCACGCTGCACAACGCCGGCCACGCCGGCACCGCGTTCGACGGCAAGCACCTGTGGCAGATCGTCGAGACGCGCATCGAGAAGCTCGACGCCGCCACCGGCGCGGTGCTCGCCTCGATCCCGGCACCGGCCAAGGGCGGCGACTCGGGCCTGACCTGGGCCGAAGGGAGCCTGTGGGTGGGCGACCACCGCGGACGCAAGATCCACCAGATCGACCCGGCCACCGGCGCGATCCGCCGCACGATCGAGTCCAACCGCTTCGTCACCGGCGTCACCTGGGTCGACGGCGAGTTCTGGCACGGCACCTGGGAAGCGGAGGAGAGCGAGCTGCGCCGCATCGACCCGCAGAACGGCGATGTGTTGCAGCGGGTGCAGATGCCCGCCGGCACCAACGTGAGCGGCCTCGAGTCCGACGGCGGCAACCTGTTCTATTGCGGCGGTGGCGGCACGGGGAAGGTGCGCGCCGTGCGGCGGCCGAAGGCGACGGCCTGAGGTCCTGCCGGATGGGGGATGGGCGGGTGCCGAGCTGCGCGGCTACGATGGGCCGAAACAGCGGAGGGGCCCATGGCGACAAGCGAGAGCATCCGGCGTGCCTACCTGGAGGACCTGGAGGCGATCGGTGCGTTTCTCGAAGCGAACGACGCCGGCTTCCAAGCGACGCCAAGTCCATCGGAGCATCGCGCACGCAATGAAGCGCTTCACACCGCGCGTGAGGCCGCGTCGGGTGTGGACACCGAGCCGGACGCGGCGAAGCGACTGCAGGAGTACCTGCGTGCTTGGCGGCCCGGCCACCTGTTCGTCGAAGCGCTGGAGCCGGCGACTCCGGCGTCGAGCCTCGACTCGCGCGAGGTCCGGCTGCCGAAGGCCGAACCGCTGTCGGCGACCACTGCGCTGCTGACGCTGCCCACCTTCTTCCCAGGTGCACGCGTTCCGCTCGAAACCCTCCTGCGCGAGCAGCGGCCGATGCTGGAAAGCCGGCCCGACTGGATCGTCGACGTGCGCGGCAACGATGGCGGCGCCGACACCACGTACGTGCCGCTGCTGCCCTGGCTGATGGGCGACGGCTGGCTGTCGATCGGCGACAGCATCTTTGTCACCGACGTCAACCTGAAGGCGGAAGAAACCATCTGCGACGTCTTCGCGCCAGGCGATCCGGAGTGCCTGCGCGTGACCGCCGAGAGCACGCGCCGGATGCGGCTCGGGCGCGAAGGCGGCTGGGTACAGCAGGAATACGACGACGGCTGGCTCCACGCGATGCCGTGCGGTCTCGAACGCAAACGACCAGCGCGCGTGCTCGTCCTGATGGACGCGCGCTGCGGCAGTTCGGGCGAGCAGTTCCTGCTCACGGTGCGGCAGTCGTTCAGCGTGAAGCTGGTCGGGCGCAGCCGGACGGCGGGCAACCTCGACGCGTCGAACCTGCGGCCGCACCTGCTGCCCTCGGGCCGTCGCCTCTGGTACGCGACCACGCTGTCGAACCGCGTCCCCGGGCTGCGGATCGATGGCATCGGCGTGTGCCCGGACATCCTGCTTCCGTCCGCGTGGGACCCCAGCGAGGACGTGCAGCTTTGCCAGCGCTGGCTCGAAACCGGCCGCTGGTGATGGCCGCGGCCTGACGGGCGAGAGACAATCCCTGCATGGGCCGCCGCACCGCCATCGTCGCCGCCATGCAGGAAGAGCTGCAGGCCGTGCTCGACCTCATGCCGGACGAGACCAGGCAGGTCGCGGCCGGCCGCGAGTTCTTCGTCGGCCACCTGCACGGACGCGAAGTCGTCGTGGTGCTGTCGCGCATCGGCAAGGTCGCGGCGGCCACGACCGCTGCAGTCCTGATCGAGCGCTTCGCGGTCGACGAGATCGTGTTCACGGGCGTCGCCGGCGGGCTCGGCCCTGACGTCGAGGTCGGGCACGTGGTGGTCGCCGACGCCTTCCTGCAGCACGACATCGACGCGTCGCCGCTGTTCCCTCGCTACGAGGTGCCGCTGTACGGCACGAGCACGTTCGCGGCGGACAAGCCGCTGTCGGATCGGCTGGCGCAGGCGGCGGCCAAGGCGCTGCCGGGCGTGCGCGTGCACCGCGGCCTGGTGGTGAGCGGCGACCGCTTCGTCGCCACCAGCAGCGAGAGCCGCGCGCTGCAAGCCGCGTTGCCGGAAGCGCTCGCGGTGGACATGGAGGGCGCGGCGATCGCGCAGGTGTGCCACGACTGCGGCGTTCCGTTCGCCGCCGTGCGCACGGTGTCCGACCGCGCCGACGACGCGGCGCACCTGGACTTCGCCACCTTCCTGCGCGACGTGGCGAGCCGCCATTCCGCCGCCATCGTGCAAGCGCTGCTGGGCTGACGGTGGACGGGTTGCACCTCACCGCCGACCTGCACGATTGCGCTTGCGACCTGCCGTGGTTGCTCGACGCGGAGCGGCTGGGTGCCTGGTGCGTGCAGGCGGTGCGCGACGCCGGCCTGCAACCGGTGGCGCACCTGTTCCACACGTTTCCCGGGACGGCCGAAGGTCCCGGCGGGGTGACGGCGACGGTGCTGCTGGCCGAATCGCACCTGTGCCTGCACACCTGGCCCGAGCGCCGCGGCGTCACCGCGGACGTCTACGTGTGCAACTTCGGCGCCGACCATTCGGCCAAGGCGCGCGCGCTGATGGACGCCGTCGTCGCCCGGTTCGCTCCCGCGCATTCGTCGCTGCGCTCGGTGCTGCGCGGGGGCTGAATCCGCCGGGGCGGCGGGTATCATGGCCCGATCCTTTTTCGCACGTTCAGGAGGAAGCCATGGCGCTGATGGACTTCATCAAGAAGCAATTCATCGACATCCTGCAGTGGACCGAGACCGGCGACGGCACGCTGGCCTGGCGGTTCCCGATGCAGGACATGGAGATCCAGTACGGCGCCTCGCTGACGGTGCGCGAGTCGCAGATGGCCGTGTTCGTCAACGAAGGCAAGGTGGCCGACGTGTTCGGCCCCGGCATGTACAAGCTGACGACGCAGACCATCCCGGTCCTGACGTACCTGCGCAACTGGGACAAGCTGTTCCAGTCGCCGTTCAAGAGCGACGTCTACTTCTTCAGCACGCGCCAGCAGGTCGACCAGCGCTGGGGCACGCCGCAGCCGATCACGATCCGCGACAAGGACTTCGGGGCCGTGCGCCTGCGCGCGTTCGGGAACTTCAGCTACCGCGTCGCCGACCCGCGCCTCTTCCACACCGAGATCTCGGGGACGCGCGACACGTACACGGTGGCCGACCTGGATGGCCAACTGCGCGGGCTGATCCTGCAGCACATCTCGAACGCCATTGCTTCCAGCGGCATCCCGTTCCTGGACCTGGCCGCCAACCAGACCGCGTTCGCGCAGGCCCTCGCCAACGAACTCGCGCCGGCGTTCGCGGCCATCGGCCTGAAGCTGGACCAGATGACGGTGCAGAACCTGTCGCTGCCCGAGGAACTGCAGAAGATCCTCGACCAGAAGATCGGCATGGGCATGGTCGGCAACGACATGGGCAAGTTCATGCAGTACCAGACCGGCCAGGCGATCCCGGAGTTCGCCAAGGGCGGCGGTGGGGGGGGCGGCATCGCCGGCGACGCGATGGGCCTGGGCGCCGGCGTGGCGCTGGGCCAGGTGTTGGCGCAGAACCTGCAGCAAGGCCTGCAGGCGCAACCGGCGCCGGCCGGTGCCGCAGCGGCCGCTGCCAACGTGAAACCGGACGACGTCATGGCCACGCTGGAGAAGCTTGGCGAGCTCAAGGCCAAGGGCATCCTCACGCAGGAAGAGTTCGATGCGAAGAAGGCCGAGCTGCTGAAGAAGCTCACCTGAGCGCGTAGCGCGGGGCCGGAGGGGGCCCCGTTCCGCCTTGGCCACGACGGACACCACACCGCAGCGCGTCTACCGGGCACCGTGCCCGGGCTGTGGCGCACCCGTCGAATTCCTCAGCGCGCAATCGACGCACGCGGTGTGCAGTTTCTGCCGCAGCACCGTGGTGCGCAGCGGCGACACGCTGCAGCGCCTGGGCAAGATGGCCGAGGTCTTCGAGGACTACAGCCCGCTGCAGCTGTTCGCCACCGGCCGCTTCGGCGATCGGCCGTTCACGCTGGTCGGGCGGCTGCAATACAGGAGCAGCAGCGGCGCGTGGGCCGAGTGGCACGCGGCGTTCGACGACGGCGGCAGCGGCATCCTGTCGGAGGACAACGGCTCGTACGTGCTGATGCTGCCGGCGCAGCTGGGGCGCGAGGCGCCGGCGGCGTCGCAGTTCCGGCTGGGCGCATCGACGGCGATCTCGGGCAAGACGTTCACGGTCGCGAGCAACGACCAGGCGAGCCTGGTGTCCGCGCAGGGCGAATTGCCGAAGCTGCCGCCGCTGGGGCAGGCGTTCGCGGTCGTCGAACTGCGCAGCCCCGACGGCGAGGTGGTGTCCGTCGACTGGGGCAGTACGCCGCCCGAAGTGCTGCGGGGCCACCAGGTGCAGCTCGAGGGCCTGCAGATGCGCGGGCTGCGGGCGGAGCAGGCGAAGGAAGACAAGGCCCGGCAGTTCAACTGCCCGAACTGCGGCGCGCCGGTGTCGGTGCAGCTGGAGACCACCAAGAGCATCACCTGCGGCAACTGCCAGAGCCTGATCGACGTGTCGCAGGGCATCGGTGGCGAGTTGCGCCATGCCATCCAGGACGAACCGGTTCGGCCGCTCATCCCGCTGGGCCGCGTCGGCAAGCTGCAGGCGCTGACCTGGCAGGTGGTGGGCTTCCAGCACCGCGTCGGCATGGAGCCTGGCGACGACGAGCAGTTCGGCTGGAGCGAATACCTGCTCTACAACGCGCAGCGCGGCTTCGCCTTCCTGGTCGATTCCGAAGAGGGCTGGAGCCTCGTGCGGCCGACCACCGGCGCGCCCAAGCTATCGGCGGACGGCCGCTCGGCCAGCTACCTGGGCAAGCAGTTCTCGCTCAAGTACGCGTACCAGGCCGAGACGACCTACGTCGCCGGCGAGTTCTACTGGCCGGTCGAGCGCGGGCAGAAGACGTTCAACAAGGATTTCGCGAGCGGCTCGCTGCTGCTGTCGATGGAGCAGTCGCCGCGCGAGATCACCTGGTCCAGTGGCAACGCGATGGCCGGCGACGTGGTCGCGCAGGCCTTCAACCTGCAGGGCGAGGGCCGCGACTTCCAGCGCGGCGATGCCGGCCCGACTTCGGGCGGGTCCAAGGGCCTGGGCTGCGGCTGCCTGCTGCTGATCCTGCTGGGCATCCTGCTCTTCATCGTGCTGCTGTACCTGCTGGATGACGACCGCCGCGGCGGCGGCTCGCGCTACCGTTCCGGCGGCGGCTCGTACGGCGGCTATTCCAGCGGCGGGGGCCACAAGTGAGGCGCCCGCCGATCCACTTTCCACAACGGAGGTCTCCATGGACTTCGACTGGCTGAAACCGGCGGCCGTCTTCGGCTCCATCCTGTACGCGCTGATCGGCGTCGGCATCTTCTGGCTGAGCTTCATCGTCATCGACAGGTTCACGCCCTACGACCTCTGGCTGGAGATCGTCGAGAAGCAGAACCGGGCGCTCGCGCTGGTCGTCGCCGCGATGTCGCTCGGCATCTGCATCATCGTCGCCGCAGCCATCCACTGAGGGTGCAGTGAACGCACCCGCCGCGCGGGCCGGGCCGCGTCCCATGGACGTGGCTTTGCTCGCTTCCGTCTTCGTCGTCGCGGCGTGCGGGCTCGTGTACGAGCTCGCCGCCGGCGCGCTCGCGTCGTACGTGCTCGGCGATTCGGTGCTGCAGTTCTCCACCGTCATCGGCAGCTACCTGTTCGCGATGGGCGTCGGCTCGTGGCTGTCCAGGTTCCTCGAGCGGCAACTGCCGGCGCACTTCCTGCGCATCGAGCTGCTGGTGGCGCTCGTCGGCGGCGCGATGCCGGCGCTGCTGTTCGTCGCCAACGGCTGGGTGCCGGGTGGATTCCGCCCGCTGTTGTACGGGCTGGTCGCCGTTGTCGGCACGCTGGTGGGACTGGAGATCCCGCTGGTGATGCGCATCCTCAAGCGCAACGTGGCGCTGAAGGACCTCGTGTCGCAGGTGCTCACGTTCGACTACCTCGGCGCGCTGGCGGTGTCGATCGCGTTCCCGCTGCTGTTCGTGCCGCACCTGGGGCTGGTGCGCACCGGCTTCTTGTTCGGGCTGCTCAACGCGGCCGTCGCGGTCTGGGCGCTGTGGCTGTTCCGGCATGAGCTGCGCTTGTGGCGCGCGCACGCCCTTGCTTGCTCGCTGGTGCTCGCCGGGCTTGCAGCCGGCATGGCAGGCTCGAACGCGATCACGACGCTGGCGGAGGACCGCTTCTACCAGGACCCCGTGGTGATCGCCGAGAGTTCCGCGTGGCAGCGCATCGTCGTCACGAACGGCCGCGCGGGCCACCGGCTGTTCCTCAACGGCAACCTGCAGTTCGCCGAGCGCGACGAGTACCGCTACCACGAGGCGCTGGTGCATCCGGTGATGGCCGCGCACGGCGGGCCGCGCAAGGTCGCCATCCTCGGTGGCGGCGACGGCATGGCGGTGCGCGAGGTGCTCAAGCACCCGAGCGTCGAGAGCGTCACGCTGGTGGAACTCGACCCGCACATGACGCGCCTGTTCTCCACCGACCCGGCGCTGGCGCGGCTGAATGGCGGCGCGCTGGCCTCGCCGAAGCTGCGCATCGTCAACGCCGACGCGTTCGGCTGGCTGGAACGCAGCGACGAAACCTTCGACGTCGTGATCGTCGACTTCCCGGACCCGACCAACTTCGCGATCGGCAAGCTTTACACCAACTCGTTCTACGCACTGCTGGATCGGCATCTGGCCGCCACCGGTTACGCGGTCGTGCAGACGACGTCGCCGCTGGTGGCACGCCAGAGTTTCTGGACCGTGGTGACCACGATCGAATCGGCGGGGCTCGTCGCCACGCCGTACCACGCGCACGTGCCCAGCTTCGGCGAATGGGGTTTCGTCGTCGCCAGCCGCCGGCCGTGGCGACTGCCCGAGGCGCTGCCTGCGGGGCTGCGTTTCCTCACGCCCGAGACCGTCGGATTGCTGTTCGACTTCCCGCGCGACATGCAGCGCGTGCCCGCCGAAGTGAACCGGTTGTCGAACCAGGTGCTGGTCACGACCTACGAGCGCGAGTGGGGCAAGGTGATGCCATGAGCGGCGGCTGGCGGCGGCGCACCTGGCTCGCTGCCGCGGCGTCGCTGCCGCTGGGCGCCTGCGCACCGCGTGCCGAGGTGACGGGCGCGTTGACGGGCACGCACCCCGAGCGCGGTCACTTGCTGCGGCATGCACGCGCGACCGGTGACGTCGTGCAGCGCCGCGCGTCGGTCGTGATCGCGGGCGCGGGCGTTGCGGGGCTCGCGGCGGCGCGGGCCTTGCGGTTGGCCGGCATCGACGACTTCGTCCTGCTGGACCTCGAGGACGAGGGCGGCGGCAACAGCCGCGGCACGCGCATCGCCGGCATCGACTGCCCGCTCGGCGCGCACTACCTGCCCGTGCCCGGCGATGCGGCGCGCGACGTGCAGGACCTGCTGGAGGAACTCGGCCTGCGCCGGCGCGTCGCGGGCCGCTGGAGCTACGACGAGCGCCACCTGTGCCACAGCCCGCAGGAGCGGGTGTTCTTCCAGGGGCACTGGCAGGACGGCCTGCTGCCGGTGCAGGACGTCGGGGCCGCGACGCTGGCACAGTACGCGCGATTCGCGCGCCGCATCGAGGCGTTGTCGCGAGAAGCGCGCTACACGATTCCCGTCAGTGCCTCGCCGCTCGCGCCCGCGCACCTGCGCCTCGACGCGCTGCCGTTTACGCGGTGGCTCGCGGCGGAAGGCTTCGACGACCCGCTGCTGCGCTGGTATCTCGAGTACTGCTGCCGCGACGACTATGGCGCCGGGCCCGACACGGTGTCGGCGTGGGCGGGCGTGCACTACTTCGCGAGCCGGCATGGCTTCCACGCGCCGGGCGAGGAGGGTGACCGCGATGCGGTGCTCACCTGGCCCGAAGGCAATGCATGGCTCAGCCGGCGGCTCGCCGCCGCGTGTGGCGAGCGGGTCCGGCCGCGTCGCGTGGTGGCGCGCGTCGCTACGACGAAGGATGGCGCGGCCATCGACGCCATCGACACGGCGAGCGGATCGCTGGAGCGTTGGGAAGCCAAGCACGTCGTGGTCGCCCTGCCGGCCTTCATTGCGGCGCGGGTGCTGGCGTCGCCGCCCGCCTGGCTCGTCGGCGCCGCGCGGGCCATGCGCTACGCACCCTGGGTCGTCGCCAACCTGCACCTGCGCGAACCGCTGGCCGACCGGCCCGGCGCTGCGCCGTCCTGGGACAACGTCGTGCACGGCGCGCGCGGGCTGGGGTACGTCGACGCGCGCCACCAGGCGCTCGACCCGCGGCCGGGGCCGACGGTGCTCACGTGGTACCACGCGCCCGGCGAACAGCAACGCCATGCACTGCTGCAGTCGTCGTGGCAGGACTGGCATCGCGCGGTGATCGACGACCTCGGCGCTGCGCATCCGGACCTCGCCGGCAAGGTCACGCGCGTCGAAGTCACGCGCTACGGCCATGCGATGCGCATCCCGGTGCCCGGCACGCGCGCGCAGCTGCAGGGCGTCGCGCTGCACGGCCCGCGCGTGAGCTTCGCCCACGCCGACTGGGCCGGCTATTCGGTCTTCGAGGAGGCGTTCACTTCGGGACACGCCGCCGGTGTCGCCGCCGCGCGCCGTCTGGGTCGCACCGCGGTCGCGTGAACGCTCAGCGCAGCCAGCCGCGCTTGCGGAAGTACCACATGGGCACCAGCGCACTGGCCGCCATCAGCACCAGCACGAACGGGTAGCTGGCCGGGCCGAGGATCGCCAGCTCGGGGAAGGGCAGGTTCATGCCGTACAGGCTGGCCACCAGCGTCGGCGGCAGCAGCGCGACGCTGGCCACCGAGAAGATCTTGATGATCTTGTTCTGGTTGATGTTGATGAAGCCGACGGTGGCGTCCATCAGGAAGTTGATCTTGTCGAACAGGAACGCCGTGTGGTTGTCCAGCGATTCGATGTCGCGCAGGATCTGCCGCGCCTCCTCGAACTGGTCCTGCTTGAGCATCCGGCTGCGCATCATGAAGCTGAGCGCGCGCCGCGTGTCCATCACGTTGCGGCGGATGCGGCCGTTCAGGTCCTCGTGGCGCGCGATTTCGCCCAGCACCTCGCCGGCCAGCGTGTCGGTCACTTCGCCGGCCAGCACCTGCTTGGACACTTTCTCCAGCTCGTCGTAGATGCCCTCGAGCGCGTCGGCCGAGTATTCGGCATCGGCGTCGAACAGCTTGAGCAGCACGTCCTTCGCGTCCTCGATCAGCCCCGGTGCGCGCCGCGCGCGCAGGCGCAGCAGCCGGAACACAGGGACGTCCTCGTCGTGGATCGAGAACAGCACGCCCTTGCTGCGCAGCGCCTCGTTGTGCTGGTTGAGGATGAAGGCCACGCGCACGGCGCGCGGCTCGTCGTCGTCGGCGATCAGGAAGTCGCTGCGGATGTGCAGCTCGCCGTTGTCTTCCTCGTAGAAACGGGCCGATTCCTCGATGTCCTCGTCCATCGCATCCTCGGGGATGGACAGGCCGTAGTACTGCTTGATCCAGCGCTTCTCCTCCGGCGTCGGATCCTCGAGGTCCACCCAGATCGGCTGGAAGCGGGACAGCTCCTCCAGCGACTCGATCTCCTCCTGGAAGAGACGGCCGTTGGCGAGCGAGAAGATATTGAGCATGCGGGCCCCTGACTGCTGGTTCGTTGGCGGGCGTTGGGCAGGGTGCTTTCAACGCCGGTCAGGTGCGTTGAAAGCTACCGACTCGGGTAGGGTTCCAAGGCTTTGCTCAGGTGGGTTTGGGACGGCCGCGATTATGCCGCGCGGCCGCTGACGAAAGCCAGCAATTCGTCCTTGCGCGCGTACGCGTCCTGCTCGCCCAACGCCATCAGCGCGCGCACGAAGCCCTGCTCGAACAGCAGGTAGCTGGCGAGCGCGCCGGCACCGCGGGCGGCGCCCAGGCCACCGAGCGCGCGGCGCACGCCGGCGGGCAGTTCGTGGGCATGCGCCTGCGCCAGCGCGTCGACCGATTGCGTCGGCTGGATCGACATCACTTCGACGCTGCGATAGGGCAGCACCGCAGCGACCTCGCGCGGCAGTTGCTGCAGCGTGCGGGTGACGCGCTGCGCCTGCTCGACGTCGGCCTGCAGCGTGTCGTGGAACACGCTGGCCATCGCGTGGCCGGCGATGGCGCCGATGCCCGGCGCGCCGTTCGTGGCCTCGCCGCCGGCGAACCCCGCGCGCTGCGGCTGGCCGACGCCGACCACCAGCACCTTGTGCGCGCCCAGGTGCATGGCGGGCGACAGCGGTGACACCTGGCGCATCGAGCCGTCGCCGAAGTACTCGCGCCGGCCGTCCACCCACAGCGCCGTGGCGGGGAACAGGAACGGGATGGCGCTGGACGCCATCAGGTGCTCGATGGTGATCGGCTGGAATTCCGAGCGCCGGCCGGGGCGGCTCCAGGGTTCGCGCCAGCGGTCCTCGCCGGCGTGGCAGAACGTCCAGTGCACGCCCGTCGTGTAGCTGGAGCCGGTGATCGCGACGCTGTCCAGCGCGCCTTGCTCGAACGCGTCCTCGATGCCGCCCAGGTTCACCGCGCGGTGCAGCGTGTCCACCAGCGGCATGGTGTCCAGGATGGCGCCGTCGGTGCGCGCGCGGGTCCACAGGTTCAGCGCCACCGCCAGGCGCGAGAACCGCAGCCAGGGCGCCACCTGCAACCGGTACACGTCCTGGCTGCGCAGCCGCGACCAGAAAGCGGAGAGCTGGTCGAAGGCAGCGAGGCCCTGCGCCGCCTGGCCGGCCAGGAACGCCGCATTGATCGCGCCGGCCGACGTGCCCACCAGCACCTGGAACGGGAAGTCCTCCTCGAACGGCGACTGCAGCCGCAGCATGGCGGTGAGCGCCTTGAGCACGCCGACCTGGTACGCGGTGCGGGCGCCACCGCCCATGAGGACGAGCGCATGCACCGGCCGGTCCGGCCGCACCAGTCCCGCATGGATGATCGTCCCCAGGCTCAAGCTGTCCCCTCGCCGGCGATGGTAGCGCCGCGAGGAGTCGGCGCCATCACGCCGTCTTCGGCTCCCCGGGCGTCGACGGCTGCACGTCGCACTTCAACACGTTGGCCATGTAGTCGAGCGCGCGTTGCTTGGCTTCGTCGTCCTCCGCGGCCGTGCAATCGGCAGGCACCCACACCTTGAATTCACGCAGGAAGGCGTCGGCCGCGGTGAGCTGCACGCACATGTCGGTGGCCAGGCCGCAGATCACGAGTTCGCGCGCGCCGATCTCGGTGAGCAGCAGTTCGAGCGCCGACGCATAGAAGGCGGAATGGCGCGGCTTGAGGATCGTGATGTCGTCGGCCTGGGGGTACAGAAGCCGCGCGATCTGGCCGGCTTCGCCTTCCAGGCCGAGGCAGGTGGACACGAGGCTGTGGAAGTCGGATTGCCAGACGCCGTAGTTGTCGTTGGCATAGATCGTGGGCACGCCTTCGGCATGCAGGCGCCGCTTCAGGGCGGCGGTCGCACGCGCGGCGGCCAGGGCCTTCGGCGCCAGCTTCTCGGCGCCGGGAAAGTCGAGCGAGGTGATGAAGTCGACCAGCAGAAGTACGCGCTGACTTGTCGGCAACGTCGCTGGGCGCAGGCCCGTGCCGCGGGGAGTGGAAGGCATGCGGGCATTGTGGGCAACGGGCCGCCACGGCTGGGCCATCCGCCGGCTGGCCCGACCGCAGGAACCGTCCTACATGGCTGGGCCGACCTGTCCGACAGCGCCGATGAGGTCGCGTCCCTAGAGTCGGTCCATCGTCGGTGCAGTGCCTGCACGGACCAAGGAGCCGTCCCCATGATCCAGCTAGCGAACGACCCGAACGCCGCCCGCCTGAGCTGGCGCCCGAACGCCCAGGGCGACAGGCAAGCCGACCCGCAGCGCAGCCGGCGCCCGGGCCATGCCTGGCCGTTCCTGAGCCCCCACGCGCAGCGCGGCGACCGCCCCGCTGACAACCGCAACCCGAGCAACGACAGCGGCAGCTGAGGCCGCACCCACCGAGAGCCCGCCATGTTGACCGAATCCAAGAGCCCCAACCGTTTTTCCGACGTCCCCAGCGACAAGCCGCAGGGCGATCGCGTCGAGCACGCCAACCTCGAGCGCCCGGGCGCGCAGGCCCACCCGCGCATGCGCGGCCACGGCGACTGGACGCACTACGCGAAGCCCGCCGCCTGGCAGTGGCACTGATCCATCGTGGTGCGGGCACGGTCCGCGTTCCACCAGTGAAAGGCGGCCTGGGGGCCGCTTTTCTTTTTTGTTTCGGATGCGTTGGTCGCGATTGCAATCCGAGGGGTGCGGGCGCATCATGATCCGCAACGCAGTTCAAGCTTCTCCACCGCCCGCCGGTCCTCCGGCGGGACTCCCCACCGAGCACACCAGGAGGTCTTGCATGAACTTGACGATCAGCGGTCACCATCTCGAAGTCACCCCCGCGCTGCGCAGTTACGTGACCACCAAGCTCGATCGCATCACCCGCCACTTCGACCAGGTCGTTGACATCAAGGTGCTCCTCACGGTGGAGAAGCAGAAGGAAAAGGAACGACGACAACGGGCCGAGTGCCGCATCCACGTCAAGGGCAACGACATGTTCGCCGAGAGTTCGCACGAGGACCTTTACGCGGCGCTCGACGAGCTGGTCGACAAGCTCGACCGCCAGGTCGGCCGCCACAAGACCCGGCTGCAGGACCACCACCACCCGGCGCCCAAGCGCCTGATGTGATCGGCATCGCCCGCGTGCAGCGGGCGGCCTGCGATGGAGCCCCTGGGGGCTCCTTTTCATTCGCGCAACACCCGCCCTGCCAGCGCTGGCATGGCTTCAGGGTTTGTCCGGAGGCGGGTGCATAATCGCGCCTCGCATGAACCGCCTCGCAGCCATCCTGCCCGCCGCCCAGGTGCTCGTCGGCGTCGAGGCAACCAGCAAGAAGCGCGCGTTCGAGGAAGCCGGCCTGCTCTTCGAGAACCTGCACGGCCTCTCGCGCGCCCTCATCACCGACAGCCTCTTCGCGCGCGAACGCCTCGGCTCGACCGGCCTGGGCCACGGCGTCGCCATCCCGCACGGGCGCATCAAGGGCCTGAAGGCGCCCATGGCCGCGCTGTTCCAGCTGGCCCAGCCGATCGGCTTCGATGCGCCGGACGAGCAGCCGGTCAGCCTGCTCATCTTCCTGCTGGTGCCCGAGGCGGCGACGCAAAAGCACCTGGAGATCCTGTCCGAGATCGCCGAGCTGCTGTCCGATGCGCCGCTGCGCGAGAAGATCAAGGCCGCGGGCTCGGCCCCCGACCTGCACCGCCTGATCGCCGACTGGCAGTCCGCCCAGCCGGCCTAGCCCCGACGCCCGCCGCGTGAAGCCCACCGTCGTCAGCGCCGATGTCCTGTTCGAGGACCATCGCGACAAGCTGAAGTGGGAGTGGGTCGCCGGACTCGGCGCGTCAGAGCGCCGCTTCGACGAGGTCGCCGTGCGCGCCGCGCGCTCGGGTGCCGACCTGGTCGGCTACCTGAACTACATCCATCCGTACCGGATGCAGATCATCGGCGAGCGCGAGGTGGCCTACCTCACCAACACGTCGCCCGAGGACTGCGCGCGCCGCATCGCCCGCATCGTCACGCTCGAGCCACCGGTGCTGGTGCTCACGGACGGGCAGACCGCGCCCGACGCGCTGCTGTCGATGTGCGAGCGGGCCCAGATCCCGATGTTCGCCACGCAGGAGCCGTCGGCCTTCGTCATCGACGTCCTGCGCGCCTACCTGTCCAAGCACTTCGCCGAGCGCACGTCGATGCACGGCGTGTTCATGGACATCCTGGGCCTGGGCGTGCTGATCACCGGCGAGTCGGGCCTGGGCAAGAGCGAGCTGGGCCTGGAACTGATCACGCGCGGCAACGGCCTGGTGGCCGACGACGCCGTCGACCTGTACCGCGTCAACCAGACCACCATCGAAGGCCGCTGCCCCGAGCTGCTGCAGAACCTGCTGGAAGTGCGCGGCATCGGCCTGCTGGACATCCGCGCGATCTTCGGCGAGACCGCGGTGCGCCGGAAGATGCGTCTGCGTCTCATCGTGCACCTGGTGCGGCGCGAGACCCTGGAGCGCGACTACGAGCGCCTGCCCTACGAGCCGCTCACGCAGGACGTGCTGGGCGTGCCGGTGCGCAAGGTGATCATCCAGGTGGCTTCGGGCCGCAACATCGCCGTGCTGGTGGAAGCCGCCGTGCGCAACACCATCCTGCAGCTGCGCGGCGTGGACACGTACGCCGAATTCGTGGAGCGCCATCGCAAGGCGATGGAGCGCGGCGGCTGAGCGCTCGCGCGCGGGCCGGTCAGCGCCCGATCTTCCGGGGCCGGTGCGGGCAGTCGTCCTTCGTGCAGTGCGCGTACAGCGAAAGTGCGTGGTCCGCGATCTCGAAGCCCTTGGCCTTGGCCACCGCGTTCTGGCGCCGCTCGATCTCGGCGTCGTAGAACTCCTCGACCCGCCCGCAATCCAGGCACACCATGTGGTCGTGGTGCGTGCCCTCGTTCAGTTCGTAGACGGCCTTGCCGCTCTCGAAGTGGCTGCGTGACAGGATGCCGGCCTGCTCGAACTGCGTGAGCACGCGGTAGACGGTGGCCAGGCCGATGTCGGAGCGTTCCTCGAGCAGGACGCGGAACACGTCCTCGGCGGTCATGTGCCGCTGGTCGCCCTTGTGGAACACGTCGAGGATCTTCAGGCGCGGCAGCGTCGCCTTCAACCCGGTGTTTTTCAGTTCGTCGATGTTCGCCATGGGGGCTCGTGCGCGCGGAGGAGCGCGCAGGGGCTGCCGCTACAATCGTTCGATCATATCGCCTGCCCCCGGATCCATGCCCCTGAACCTGCCGAGCCTGAAGTCCGCCGGCGCCTTGCTCGCCGCGTGCATGCTGGCCGCCGGCTGCGGCAGCGTGGACCGCGTGGTCAGCCGCCGCGTCACCGATGCGATCACGCCGTACAAGGTCGAGATCGTGCAAGGCAACTTCGTGTCGCGCGAACAGGTCGAGGCCCTCAAGCCCGGCATGAGCCGCGTGCAGGTGCGTGAACTGCTCGGCACGCCGCTGCTCGCCGACATCTTCCACGCCGATCGCTGGGACTACGTCTTCACGATGCGCCGCCAGGGCGTGCCCGAGCAGCAGCGCCGCCTGACGCTGTACTTCAAGGGCGAGGGCCTGGAGCGCTGGGAAGGCGACCAGATGCCGGCCGAAGTCGAATTCGTGGCCACGATCAACAAGCGCCGCGTCGCCAAGGTGCCCCCGCTGGAGGCCACCGAGGAACAGCTGCAGAAGGCGGGCGTCAAGCCCGCCGGAACGCCCGCCCCCGCGCCCGTGCCGGACCTGCCGCCGCCGCCGGCCAACTACCCGCCGCTCGAGCGCTGAGTCCCGTGCACCAGGTCGCCGTCGCCGGGGCCACCGGCCGCATGGGCCAGATGCTGATCGAGGCGATCCGCGCCTCGGGCGACTGCCAGCTCGCAGGGGCGATGGACCAGGCGTCCAGCCCCGCCATCGGCAACGATGCCGCCGCCTTCCTGGGCCACGCCAGCGGCATCGCGGTCGTCTCCGACCCGCGCCAGGCGCTGACGAAAGCGCAGGTCCTGATCGACTTCACCCGCCCCGAGGGCACGATGGCCCACCTGGCCGCGTGCCGCGAGCGCCAGGTCAACCTGGTGATCGGCACCACCGGCTTCTCCGACGCGCAGAAGGCGCAGATCGCCGACGCCGCGCGCGACATCGCCATCGTCATGGCGCCCAACATGAGCGTGGGCGTCAACGTCACGCTCAAGCTGCTGGAGACGGCGGCCAAGGCGCTGGCCACCGGCTACGACATCGAGATCATCGAAGCGCACCACCGCCACAAGGTGGATGCGCCCTCGGGCACCGCGCTGAAAATGGGCGAGGTGGTCGCGGCGGCGCTCGGGCGCGACCTCAAGGAATGCGCGGTGTACGGGCGCGAAGGCGTCACCGGCGAGCGCGACCCGTCCACCATCGGGTTCGCCACCGTGCGCGGCGGCGACATCGTCGGCGACCACACGGTGCTGTTCGCGGGCACCGGCGAGCGCATCGAGATCTCGCACCGCGCCGCCAGCCGCGCCACGTACGCGCAGGGCAGCTTGCGCGCCGTGCGGTTCCTGGCCGGCAAGCGCTCGGGCCTGTTCGACATGTTCGACGTGCTCGGCCTGCGGTGAACCGGGCGGCGCCGGCAGCGGCCGGCAAGGGGAGGGACGTGCGATGGGCGTGATGCAGCTGTTCGGCCAGGCCGACGCGATCGGCCGCACGGTGGCGCTGCTGCTGCTGGTGATGTCCGTCGCCAGCTGGGTGGTCATCCTCTGGAAGGCGTGGCTGCTGCGGCGTGCCGCAGGCGACGTCGGCCGGTCCACGGCCGCCTTCTGGCAAGCCGCCTCGCTGGATGACGCGCGTGCCCGCGTTGCCGGCTTCGACCGTGACACGCTGGTGCTGCCCCTGGTGGACGCCACCCGCGCGCAGCCTGAAGGCTCGCTGGCCGCCGCGGGCGATCGCAGCCAGCAGCTCACGCGCGTGCTGCGCGACGCGCTGCATGGCGTGCTGGACAAGCTGCAGTTCGGCCAGGTGCTGCTGGCCACCGTCGGATCGACCGCGCCCTTCGTCGGCCTGCTCGGCACGGTCTGGGGCATCTACCACGCGCTCACCGGCATCGCCGCCGCCGGCCAGATCAGCATCGACAAGGTGGCCGGCCCCGTGGGCGAGGCCCTGATCATGACGGCCGCGGGCCTCGCCGTCGCCATCCCCGCGGTGCTGGGCTACAACGTGTTCGGCCGCCGCATCGGCCGCATCGAGGCCGACCTGGAAGGCTTCGCGCGCGACCTGCGCGAGCTGGTCGTGCACCACCAGCAAGGGGCCTGAAGTGGCTTTCGGCCGCCTCGAGCGCACCGAGGGTCCGCGCCCGATCAGCGACATCAACGTGACGCCGCTGGTGGACGTCATGCTGGTGCTGGTCGTCATCCTGATCATCACGGCACCGCTGATGGCCAGCTCCCTGCGGCTGGACCTGCCGCGCGCCGAGGGCGCCTCGCCCAGCGACACGCCCAAATTCATCGCGATCGCCATCGACCCCAAGGGCCAGCTGTTCGTGGCCGACAAGCCGGTCACGCCGCAGCAGTTGGCCGACCGCTTGGCCGAGGCCGGCCGGCAGGCGCCGGACACCGAAATCCAGCTGCGCGCCGACCAGGCCGTGGCCTACGGCAAGGTGGTCGAGGTGATGGGCATGGCGCAGAAGGCCGGGCTCAACCGCATCGGTTTCGTCGCGGAACCGGCCAGCCGCTGAGCCTTGGAGGGGCGCGCCTCCTAGAATCTCGCGCATGCAAGACAAGTACAACCACCTCGAGGTCGAAGGCGCGGCGCAGGCGCACTGGACGGCGCGCGATGCCTACCGGGTGGTCGAGGACACCCGCAAGAAGAAGTTCTACGCCTGCTCGATGCTGCCCTATCCCAGCGGCAAGCTGCACATGGGGCACGTGCGCAACTACACGATCAACGACATGCTCGCGCGGTACCTGCGCATGAACGGGTACAACGTGCTGATGCCCATGGGCTGGGACGCGTTCGGCCTGCCGGCGGAGAACGCGGCGCTGAAGAACGGCGTGCCGCCCGCGAAGTGGACGTACGAGAACATCGCGTACATGAAGAAGCAGATGCAGTCGATGGGCCTGGCCATCGACTGGTCGCGCGAGGTCGCCACCTGCGATCCCAGCTACTACAAGTGGAACCAGTGGCTGTTCCTGAAGATGCTGGACAAGGGCATCGCGTACCGCAAGACCCAGGTCGTCAACTGGGACCCGGTCGACCAGACCGTGCTGGCCAACGAGCAGGTGATCGACGGCAAGGGCTGGCGCACCGGTGCGCTGGTCGAGAAGCGCGAGATTCCCGGCTACTACCTGAAGATCACCGACTACGCGCAGGAGCTGCTGGACCACGTGCAGCACAAGCTGCCCGGCTGGCCCGAGCGCGTGAAGCTGATGCAGGAGAACTGGATCGGCCGCAGCGAGGGCGTGCGCTTCGCCTTCACGCACGACATCCGAGGCGCCGACGGCCAGTTGATCGGCGACGGCCGGATGTACGTCTTCACGACCCGCGCCGACACCATCATGGGCGTGACGTTCTGCGCCGTGGCACCGGAGCACCCGCTGGCCACGCACGCCGCCAGGACCAACCCGAAGCTCGCCGCCTTCATCGAGGACTGCAAGAAGGGCGGCACCACCGAAGCCGAACTCGCGCTGAAGGAAAAGGAAGGCCTGCCGACGGGGCTGGTCATCTTCCATCCGGTGACCGGTGAGCCTATCGACGTCTGGGTGGGCAACTACGTGCTCATGGGGTATGGCGACGGCGCGGTGATGGGCGTGCCGGGCCACGACGAGCGCGACTTCGCGTTCGCGCTCAAGTACAACCTGCCGATCATGCAGGTCGTGCACGTGGACGGCGAGACCTACGACTACAAGCACTGGCAGGAGTGGTACGGCGACAAGGAGCGCGGCGTCACCATCAACTCCGACATCTTCAGCGGCTTCGGCTACCAGGAAGCGGTCAATGCGGTCGCGCACCACCTGCAGCAGAAGGGCCTGGGCGAGAAGAAGGTCACCTGGCGCCTGCGCGACTGGGGCGTCAGCCGCCAGCGCTACTGGGGCACGCCGATCCCGATCATCCACTGCCCCGACCACGGCGCCGTGCCGGTGCCCGAGAAGGACCTGCCGGTCATCCTGCCGCAGGACTGCGTGCCCGACGGCAGCGGCAACCCGCTGAACAAGCGCGAGGACTTCCTCGCCTGCTCGTGCCCGGTGTGCGGCAAGCCCTCGCGCCGCGAGACCGACACGATGGACACCTTCGTCGATTCGGCCTGGTACTTCATGCGCTACTGCGATCCCAAGCGCGACGACGTGATGGTCGCCGACGGCGCGCAGTACTGGATGCCGATGGACCAGTACATCGGCGGCATCGAGCACGCGATCCTGCACCTGCTGTACGCGCGCTTCTGGACCAAGGTGATGCGCGACCTGGGGCTGGTGAAGATCGACGAGCCGTTCACGCGCCTGCTCACGCAGGGCATGGTGCTCAACGAGGCGTTCTCGCGCACGACCACCGGCAAGCAGTACTTCTGGGCGCACGACCTGGACATCGCCCGCGACGAGCACTCGAAGGTGATCTCCGCAACGGCGAAGTCCGACGGCCAGCCGGTCACCTACGAGGGCTGGACGACGATGTCCAAGTCCAAGAACAACGGCGTCGACCCGCAGGACCTGATCGAGAAGTACGGCGCCGACACCGCGCGGCTGTACACGATGTTCACCGCGCCGCCGGAGGCGACGCTGGAATGGAACGACGCCGCACTGGAAGGCAGCTACCGGTTCCTGCGCCGCACGTGGGCGTTCGGGAACAAGCTGGCGGCCACGGGCGCGGTGCCCACGCACGTGCAGCGCCTGGGCGCCGCGTCGTCGTTCGGCAAGACCGCCAAGGCCCTGCGCCGCGAGGTGCACACGGTGCTCAAGCAGGTGGACTACGACTACGTCCGCATGCAATACAACACCGTTGTGTCCGGCGCGATGAAGATGCTCAACGCGCTGGAGGACTTCAAGGGCGAGGGCGAGGAGGGCGCGGACGCCGCGCTCGCCGAAGGCTTCGGCATCCTGCTGCGCGCGCTGTACCCGGCCACCCCGCACGTCGCGCACGCGCTGTGGCAGGAACTGGGGTACGCCACGCTGCACGGCGACCTGCTCGATGCGCCCTGGCCGCGCGTCGATGCGGCGGCGCTGGAACAGGACGAGGTGGAGCTGATGCTGCAGGTCAACGGCAAGCTGCGTGGCTCGCTGTTCGTGCCGGCCGGTGCGGACAAGGCGCAGATCGAGCAGGCTGCGCTGGCCAGCGAGGGCTTCGCCAAGTTCGGCGGCGGCGCGACGCCCAAGAAGGTGATCGTGGTGCCGGGCCGCCTCGTGAACGTGGTGGTGTGACCATGCAGCGACGCTTCCTTCTCTCGAGCGCCGGGGCCCTGGCGTTGGCCGGCTGCGGCTTCGAGCTGCGGCGCGCGCCCGAGTTCGCCTTCAACACGATGGTGCTGCCCGCCAGCGGCGGTGTCGCGACCGAATTGCGCCGCACGCTCGCATCGGTGCCCAACGTCAAGGTGCTGCCGATCGGCGCCAACGTGAACGATGCGCAGGTCATCCTGGACGTCCTCGAGAACTCGCAGGAGAAGGTCGTGGTGGGCATCAACGCTTCGGGCCAGGTGCGCGAATTCCAGCTGCGCAGCCGCCTGAAGTTCCGCCTGCGGACACCGCAGGGGCGCGAGCTGATCCCGCAGACCGAGCTGCAGCAGCAGCGCGACGTCAGCTTCAACGAATCGGCCGTGCTCGCCAAGGAAGCCGAGGAGGCCCTCCTGTACCGCGACATGCAGCGCGACCTCGTGCAGCAGTTGATGCGGCGCCTGGCCGCCGTCAAGCAGATCTGAGCGGATGGACCTGGACCGCGCCGACCTCAAGCTGCTGGAGATGCTGCAGCGCGACGGCCGCGCGACGGTGCAGTCGCTGTCCGAGGCCATCCACCTGTCGGCGCGCGCAACGCTCAATCGCGTTCGTCGTCTTGAGGAACGCGGCGTCATCGAGGGCTACCGCGCGCTGGTCAGGCGCAACGCCCTCGGCGAGCACGTCAGCGTGTTCGCCGAAATCGCGCTGAAGGACCAGCGGCAGGCATCCGTGCAGCGGTTCGAGCGGCGCATGGCGACCGCGAGCGAAGTGGTCGCCTGCTGGATCGTCAGCGGCCGCTACGACTACCTGGTGCGCATCTCCTGCCCCACGCTGGACGACTACCACCGCCTCATCAACGGCTGGCTGGACGAGGCGGCGCTGGGCATCGAGAAGATCGTCAGCAACATCGAGCTGCAGACGATCAAGGAATTCACCGGGTTCACGGTTCCGCGCGTCTCGGTTCCCGGTTGAGTTCGCACTTCCGTTTCGGAAGCTCGCCCCCTTCCTGTCTGCCGGTATCGGCAGTGCCCGCCCCTTCGAACCGCGCCCTTTGCAGCGCGATGCGGCGAACAATGGCTGTGCCATTGCAACGACTGCGAAGGGAGCACGACATGCACATCAAGGAAGGCACCACCCAGGCGTTCATCGGGCTGGAGCAACGCTACGGCGCGCGCAACTACCACCCGGTGCCCGTCGTCGTCGACCGCGCTCTCGACTGCCTCGTGTGGGACGTGCAGGGGCGTGAGTACATCGACATGATGGGCGCGTATTCCGCGGTGAGCCACGGGCACCTGCATCCGCGCGTCGTCGCGGCGGCCACGCGCCAGCTGCAGAAGGTGGCGGTCACCTCGAGGGCGTACCACAGCAACACGCTCGGCCCCTTCCTCGAGAAGCTGTGCTCGATCGCCGGCTTCGACCGCGCGTTGCCGATGAACACCGGCGCCGAAGCGGTCGAGACCGCGATCAAGCTGGCGCGCCGCTGGGGCTACCGCGCCAAGGGCATCGCCGACGGGCAGGCCGAGATCCTGGTCGCGCGCGGCAACTTCCACGGCCGCACCAACACCGTCATCAGCTTCTCGACCGAAGAGGACTACAAGGCCGGCTTCGGCCCGTTCACGCCGGGGTTCCACCATTTCGATTTCGGCAGCATGGACAGCATCCGCGCGGCCGCGACCGCTAACACCTGCGCCGTGCTGGTCGAGCCGATCCAGGGCGAGGCGGGCGTGATCGTGCCGCCCGCGGGATTCTTCCGTGAGCTGCGCGACTGGTGCACGCAGAACAAGGTGCTGCTGGTCGACGATGAAGTGCAAGCCGGCCTGGGCCGCACGGGCAAGTGGTTCGCCTTCGAGCACGAAGGCATCCGCCCCGACGCGCTGATCCTGGGCAAGGCGCTGGGCGGCGGGCTGCTGCCCGTCAGCGCCGTGCTGGCCGACGCGCCGGTGATGGACGTGTTCACGCCTGGCAGCCACGGCTCCACGTTCGGCGGCAACGCGCTGGCGGCGGCGGTGGCGCTGGAAGGCCTGCGCGTGCTGGAAGAGGAACGCCTCGTCGAGCGCGCGGCGGAGATCGGCCCGTACCTGATGGAGCGCCTGCGCGAGGTGCAGCGCCAGGCCGGCCCGCTGGTGCGCGACGTGCGCGGCCGCGGCCTGTGGATCGGCGTCGACATCGACCCGGCGCTGGGCAGCGCCCGCCGCATCGTCGAGAAGATGGCCGAGCGCGGCGTGCTGTCGAAGGAGACGCACGAGACCGTGATCCGCTTCGCGCCGCCGCTGACGATCACGACGGCCCTGATCGACAAGGCCGTGGGGATCTTCGCGGAGGTGCTCGCCGAAGCGCGGACCTGAGAAGGCGCAATCCCTACAATGGGCGCCATGCAGCTTGCCGCCGCCCAGCTGTCCGCCCATCTCGCCAAGGGCCTGCGTTCCCTCTACACCTTGCACGGCGACGAACCGCTGCTGGTGCAGGAGGCCGCCGACGCGATCCGCGCGGCGGCGCGGACGCAGGGGTACACCGAACGCACCGTCCATACCGTCGCCGGTGCGCACTTCGACTGGAGTGCGGTGCTCGCGGCGGGCGGGTCCCTCAGCCTCTTTGCCGAACGCCAGATCCTCGAAGTGCGCATTCCCTCCGGCAAGCCGGGCAAGGAAGGCAGCGCCGCCTTGCAGCAGCTCGCCGAGAGCGCGCAGGGCAACGACTCCACGCTGACCCTCGTGCTGTTGCCGCGGCTGGACAAGATGACGCGCAGCGGCGCCTGGTTCGGCGCGCTGGAAACCAACGGCCTGACCATCCAGCTCGACCCGGTCGAGCGCAACGCGCTGCCGCAGTGGATCGCGCAACGCATGGCCGTGAACGGCCAGCGCGTCGTGGCGGGCGAGGAAGGCCAGCGCACGCTTCAGTTCTTCGCCGACCGCGTCGAAGGCAACCTGCTGGCGGCGCACCAGGAGATCCAGAAGCTCGCGCTGCTGTACCCGGCAGGCGAGCTGTCGTTCGAGCAGGTCGAGAGCGCGGTGCTGAACGTCGCGCGCTACGACGTCTTCAAGCTGTCGGAAGCGGTGCTGGGCGGGCAAGCCGCGCGTGTGCAGCGCATGCTCGACGGCCTGCAGGCCGAAGGCGAGGCCGAGGTGCTGGTGCACTACACGCTGGCCGAGGACATCCGCGCGCTCAAGCGCGTGAAGGATGCGATGGGTGAAGGCCGCCCGCTGCCGATCGCCCTGCGCGAGCAGCGCGTGTGGGGCCTGAAGGAACGCCTGTTCGAACGCGTGCTGCCGCGGCTGTCGGCCACCTCGCTCGCCAACCTGCTGCACGGCGCGCACGTCGTCGACGGCATCGTCAAGGGACTCAAGGCGCCGGGCTGGCCCACCGACGGCTGGCAGGCGCTGCAACGCCTGGCCATGCAGCTGTGCCAGGAATGCGCCGCCCCGCAGGCCCAGCGGAACCAGGGTGGGAGAATGGCCGCGTGAATGCGCTGAACGTCGCCGAGTACATGCAATCGCTGGGGGTGCAAGCCCGCCAGGCGAGCGCGCGCATGTCCGGGGCCAGCGCGGCGCAGAAGAACGCCGTGCTGCGCGCGATCGCGGCCCGGTTGCGCAGCAGCGGCGCGGCCTTGCAGGCCGAGAACGCCAAGGACATCGAGCGCGCCACTGCGGCCGGCCTCGCCGCGCCGATGGTCGATCGCCTGAAGCTCACGCCGAAGATCCTGGACACGCTGGCCGAAGGCTGCGAGCAGCTCGCCGCCATGCCCGATATCGTCGGCGAGATCAGCGGCATGACGCAGCAACCGAGCGGCATCCGCGTCGGCCGCATGCGCGTGCCGCTCGGCGTGTTCGGCATGATCTTCGAGAGCCGCCCGAACGTGACGATCGAGGCCGCGAGCCTGTCGATCAAGAGCGGCAACGCCTGCATCCTGCGCGGCGGCTCGGAAGCGATCGAATCCAACAAGGCACTGGCGCGCCTGGTGCGCGAGGCGTTGGTCGAAGGCGGCCTGCCCGAGGACGCCGTGCAGCTGGTGCAGACCACCGACCGCGAAGCCGTCGGCCAGCTGATCACGATGCCGCAGTTCGTCGACGTGGTGATCCCGCGCGGCGGCAAGGGCCTGATCGAGCGCATCAGCCGCGATGCGAAGGTGCCGGTCATCAAGCACCTGGACGGCAACTGCCATGTGTATGTCGACGATCCGTGCGATCTCGACATGGCCGTTGCCGTCACCGACAACGCGAAGACGCAGAAGTACAGCCCCTGCAACGCGGCCGAGGGCCTGCTGGTGGCCGAAGGCGTCGCCGCGCAATTCCTCCCGCGCATCGGCGCAGTGTTCGCGGCCAAGGGCGTGGAGATGCGCTGCGATGCGCGCGCCAAGGCGCTGCTGGCGACAGTCGCCGGCGCGCAGGTGGTCGACGCGACCGAGCAGGACTGGGCCGAGGAATACCTCGCGCCCGTCATCGCGATCAAGGTGGTCGACGGCCTCGACGCCGCCATCGAGCACATCAACCGCTACGGCAGCCACCACACGGACGCGATCCTCACCCGCGACCACGTGCATGCGCAGCGCTTCCTGCGCGAGGTCGACTCGGCCAGCGTGATGGTCAACGCGAGCACCCGCTTCGCCGACGGCTTCGAATTCGGCCTCGGCGCCGAAATCGGCATCAGCACCGACAAGTTCCACGCCCGCGGCCCGGTGGGTCTCGAAGGCCTGACGTCGCTGAAGTGGGTCGTGCTCGGGCAGGGCGAACTGCGCCGGTGATGCCCGTGCCGGACTACTGGCCGAGCTGCGGCTGGCGCACGCTGCGGGCCGGCCCCGACGGGCAACTGCAGGTCACGGACGACTTCCTGCGGCACCTGCTGTTGCGGCCCGAGCTCGCGCCGGTGCCCGAGTCCTGCGCCGCCGAACGTGGCCTCCACGAGTCGCTGCTGCAGCAGCCACGGCAGGCCGTGGACGCGGCCAGGCTGCTGGTCCTGGCCGACGCCGATGCGCGCGCCAACTACGAAGTCTGGTTGCGCTTTCGTGATCGGCTGCTCGCGCGGCCCACGCTCGAAGGCAGCTACGTGCAGCTGTTCCGCGGCGACGTCGACGTGCCGCCGGTGCTGGTGCACCTGCTCACCCAGGTGCTGCTGCGGCACGTGCTGGCCGAGGACGCCACGCCGATGCAGGCGCGCGCCGCGGAGATGTTGTTCCGCACGCAGCGCATCGCGATCCAGGACGGCCAGGTGATGGCGGCGGACCATGAAACCGTGGAGCGCCGCGCCCAGGCCGACACGGTGGACGTCATCGCGCTGCTGCGACAGGCCGGCGCCTCGCCCCGCACCGCCGAACTGGACGTGCTGGGCGCGGACAACGCCGACGCGTACTGGGAGCGCAGCGAGGCGCACGACCTGGTCGTCGCGTTGAACCATGGCCAGCCGGCGCTGGCCGCGCTGTGCCAGGTGATCGAGCGCTGGGTGCGCCACTTCCTCGGGACCGATGTGACCGTGCGCCCGGAAGGCGAGATCGACGAGGACCAGTGGGTGTGGCACGTGGGCCTGGACGCGCAGGCCACCGCGGTCCTCAACACCCTGTACCAGGGCGGGGAGGTGGACGACGCGCAGGGACGGCGCATGTTGTGCCTGTTCCGCCTCGATTTCGTCGACCCGCGCGTGGTGCTGCCGCAGGTGGCCGGCCACCCGGTGTACCTGGCCATGGCGATGGACGACAACCAGCGGCTGCGCCTGAAGCCGCAAAACCTCCTGCTGAACCTGCCGCTGGCGCGCCACGGCTGAGCCGGGGCCGGCCGGCGTCGGGGCTTGGCTCTTGCATTGGGCACGTCCGCCGCCAGATTCCTACAATCCCAGTCGGAAATCTAACGCCCGAAAGGCCGGAATCGGCAATGGTCCCCCACCTCGTCACGGCCCTGAGCGGCCCCATCAACGAACTCGAGCAGCGCATCCTCGAATCGATGCCCGCCATCGAGCGCTGGTTCCGGCTCGAGTGGATGGAGCACACGCCGCCGTTCTACTGCTCGGTGGACGTGCGCAATGCCGGCTTCAAGCTGGCGCCGGTGGACACCAACCTGTTCCCGGGCGGCTGGAACAACCTGACGCCCGAGATGCTGCCGCTGGCGGTGCAGGCGGCGATGGCGGCGATCGAGAAGATCTGCCCGGAAGCGCGCAACCTGCTGGTGATCCCGGAGAACCACACGCGCAACACGTTCTACCTGGCAAACGTGCTGCAGCTCAAGCGCATCTTCCACATGGCCGGCCTGAACGTGCGCATCGGCTCGATCAACTCCGAGATCACCGAGCCGACCACGATCCAGCTGCCCACGGGCGAATCGATCGTGCTGGAGCCGGTGGTGCGCAGCCAGTACCGCCTGGGGCTGAAGGACTTCGACCCCTGCACCATCCTGCTGAACAACGACCTCTCGGCGGGCCCACCGGGCATCCTGGAGGACCTGCACGAGCAGTACCTGCTGCCGCCGTTGCACGCAGGCTGGTCGGTGCGGCGCAAGAGCCGGCACTTCCAGAGCTACGAGGAAGTCGCCAAGCGCTTCGGCAAGATGCTGGGCATCGACCCGTGGCTGATCAACCCGATGTTCAACAAGTGCGGCGAGATCGACTTCGGCGAAGGCGCGGGCATGGAGTGCCTGACCGAGAACGTCGACGCGCTGCTCTCGAAGATCCGCCGCAAGTACAAGGACTACGGCATCAACGAGAAGCCGTTCGTGATCGTGAAGGCGGACAACGGCACCTACGGCATGGGCATCATGACCGTGCGGGACGCCAAGGACCTCGAACAGCTGAGCCGTCGCACCAGGAACAAGATGGCCGTCGTCAAGGACGGCCAGGCGGTCACCGACGTCATCATCCAGGAAGGCGTGCAGACGTACGAGCGCATGCACGATGCCGTGGCCGAACCCGTGGTCTACATGATGGACCGCTACGTGGTCGGCGGCTTCTACCGCGTCCACCCGGAGCGCGGCATCGACGAGAACCTCAACGCGCCCGGCGCGGGCTTCGTGCCACTGGCTTTCGCGGAGAGTACGCGCTTGCCTCAGCCGGGCGAGAAGCCAGGCGCCAGCGCGCCGAACCGGTTCTACATGTACGGCGTCATCGGCCGCCTGGCCATGCTGGCCGCCAGCTACGAGCTGGAAGCCACCGACCCCGAAGCCGAGACCTACGACTGACCGCGCGCGGCGAGTTGTTGCGCTGCAACATCGCCGCTGCCGGGCGCCCGGGCGGGCGCACAATAGCGCCCTTCCAAGGACCCAACCCCGCCGCCGACCGAGACCGGGATGACCGGACTTCGGCGCCAAGACGGGGCCCTTCGTGCAAAGCTCGAAATCCCCACTTGCCGCATTGACCCTGGGCGCCATCGGCGTCGTCTACGGGGACATCGGCACCAGCGTCCTGTACGCGGTCAAGGAGGTGTTCGGCTCCGGCCACGTTCCCTTCACGACCGACAACGTCTACGGGATCCTGTCGATCTTCTTCTGGACGCTGACGGTCATCGTCTCGCTCAAGTACGTCGTGCTCGTTCTGCGGGCCGACAACAACGGGGAGGGGGGGCTGATCGCGATGCTGGCGCTGGCCTCGCAGACGGTGAAGGACAGGCCGGGGCTGCGCAGGGTGCTGCTGGCCGTCGGCATCTTCGGCACTTCCCTGTTCTACGGCGACGGCGTCATCACCCCGGCCATCTCCGTGCTGTCGGCGGTCGAGGGCCTGGAGGTCGTGTCTCCGCGGTTCACGCAATACGTCATCCCCCTCACGCTCCTGATCCTGTTCGTCCTGTTCTTTTTCCAGAAGAACGGCACCGGCGACGTCGGCAAGTTCTTCGGGCCGGTGACCCTGCTGTGGTTCCTGGTGCTGGCAGTCCTGGGTGTGTCCCACATCGCGCGCCACCCGGAGATCCTGGTGGCGCTCAGCCCGCACCATGCGCTGGGCTTCATGTGGCGCAACCCCGGCACGACCTTCATCATCCTGGGCGCGGTCGTCCTGTGCGTCACCGGTGCCGAGGCCCTGTATGCCGATCTCGGCCACTTCGGCAAGAAGCCGATCCGGCTGGCCTGGTTCTCGGTGGTGATGCCCGCGCTCACGCTGAACTACTTCGGCCAGGGGGCGCTGCTGCTGGCGCAGCCCGAGGCCGTGAAGAACCCCTTCTACCTGATGGCGCCCGACTGGGCGCTGGTTCCGCTCGTGGTGCTGGCCACCGTCGCGACGGTGATCGCCTCGCAGGCGCTCATCACCGGCGCCTTCAGCGTCACCAAGCAGGCGATGCAACTGGGCTACCTGCCGCGCCTGAACGTCGAGCACACAAGCGTCCGGGAGACCGGGCAGATCTACATCCCGTTCGTGAACTGGGGCCTGTTCATCGCCATCGTGCTGGCGGTGGTTCTGTTCCGCTCTTCCAGCAACCTGGCGGCCGCCTACGGCATCGCGGTGACGCTGGACATGCTGATCACCACGACGCTGACCTTCTTCGTGATCCGCTACGGCTGGAAGTACCCGTTGTGGCTGTGCGTGCTGGCGACCGGCTGGTTCTTCGTCGTCGACCTCACCTTCTTCGCCTCGAACATGCTCAAGCTGTTCCATGGCGGCTGGTTCCCGCTGCTGATCGGCGGCTGCGTGTTCACGCTGATGATGACCTGGAAGCAGGGCCGGGCGATGCTCAACGAGAAGCTGCGCACCGACGCCATCGACCTGCAAAGCTTCCTCGAGTCGGTGTTCGTCAGCCCGCCCTCGCGCGTCGAGGGCACGGCCGTGTTCCTCACGGCCGAACCCGGCACGGTGCCCAACGCGATGCTGCACAACCTGAAGCACAACAAGGTGCTGCACGAGCACAACCTGTTCGTCACGGTGCGCAGCCACGAGGTGCCGTGGATCGGGCTGGGCAAGCGGCTGGAAGTGGAGTCCCTCGGCCACAACTGCTGGCAGGTGGTGATCCACTATGGCTTCAAGAACGACTTCGACGTCCCGCGCGCGCTGGAGCACATGCGCGGACGCGGGTGCGAGATCACGCCGATGACGACCAGCTACTTCCTCTCGCGCGACGTGGTGGTGCCCACCATGGGCGGCGGCATGGCGCCCTGGCGGGAGAAGCTGTTCGCGCAGATGCACCACAACGCGAGCGCGGCGGCGGATTTCCTGAAATTGCCGAACAACGCGGTCGTCGAACTCGGGTCGAAGATCGAAATTTGAGGGGCGAACAGCGCAAAGGGAAAGGGGCGCCAGAGGCGCCCCTTTTTTCGTGTCGGTCGTGGGCCCCGGCCTTCGCCGGGGCGGCCACCTTCGCCGACGAAGTCGGCTCAGGTGGCCGGCTTGTCGCTGAGGTCGGTGAGGTTCTTCTTCAGTTCCGGAGCCATCGGCACCTGCAGGTTCTGGTTCTTGGGCGGGATCGGCGACGTGAACCACTTGGCGTAGAGCTTCTCGAACTCGCCGCTCTTCATCATGCCGCCGATCACGCGGTCCACCAGCTGCTTGAACTGGGGATCGTCCTTGCGCAGCATGCAGGCATAGGGCTCGACCTGCAGCGCCTCGCCGACCACGTCCCAGTCGGCCGGGTTCTTGTCGTTGGCCTTCAGGCCGTACAGCAGGATGTCGTCCATGCCGAAGGCGACGGCGCGGCCGCTCTCGACCAGCAGCTTGGAGTCGTCGTGGTCCTTGCCGGTGATGATGTTCATGTCCAGGTTCTTGTCCTGGTTGTACTTGCGCAGCACCTGGAAGTTGGTCGTGCCCGCGGTGGTCGCGACCGTCTTGCCCTTCAGGTCGGCGAAGTCCTTCACGCCCGAATTCTTCTTCACCAGCAGCTTCGTGCCGGTGTAGAAGTGGTTGATCGCGAACGCGACGTCCTTGCCGCGCGCGGTGTTGTTGGTGGTGGAGCCGCACTCCAGGTCGATCGTGCCGTTGGTCAGCAGCGGGATGCGGTTCTGCGACGTGACCGCCTGCCACGCGATCTCGATGTTCGGCTTGTTGGTGGCCTTCTTGACCTCGGCGGCGATGGCCTCGGAGATCTCGACCATCATGCCCACCGGCTTGCCGGGGCCGGCCAGGTAGCTGAACGGGACGGACGACTCGCGGTAGGCCAGCGTGATCTTGCCGCTGTCCGCGACCTTCTTCAGGGTGTCCTGCGCGCTTGCGCCGACGGCGGCCAGGGCGAGGGCCAGCGGCACCAGGGTTTTCATCTTCATCGGGAGCTCCTCGTGAGGTGGAAAGGGACGCCGGCACCCAAGCATGCCGCGTGCCCGGAGTGTGGCAGCCGCGCCGGGCCGCCGCCACTGCCGTCAACCCGGAGGCGCCGCAGGGCTGCCCGGAAGCTGCTACGGTGCCCCCCCATGACCTCCCTTTCCGACTTCCCCATCACCCGCAAGTGGCCCGCCACCCACCCCGACCGGCTGCAGCTGTACTCGCTGCCCACGCCCAACGGGGTCAAGGTGTCGATCGCGCTGGAAGAAACCGGCGTGCCCTACGAAGTGCACCGGGTCGACTTCGCCAGGGACGAGCAGACCTCGCCCGAGTTCCTGTCGCTCAATCCGAACAACAAGATCCCGGCCATCATCGACCCGCACGGCCCGGGCGGGCGCCCGCTGGCCCTGTTCGAATCCGGGGCGATCCTGGTCTACCTGGCCAACAAGACCGGGAAGCTGCTGCCCAGGGACGAAGCCGCGCGCTGGCACACGCTGCAGTGGGTGATGTTCCAGATGGGCGGCATCGGCCCGATGTTCGGGCAGGTGGGGTTCTTCCACAAATTCGCCGGCAAGGACTTCGAGGACAAGCGGCCGCGCGACCGCTACGTCGCCGAATCGAAGCGCCTGCTCGGCGTGCTCGACAAGCAGCTGGCGACGAACAAGTGGATCGCCGGCGACGAGTACACGATCGCCGACATCGCCAGCTTCCCGTGGATCCGCAACCTGGCCGGCTTCTACGGCGCCGGCGACTTGGTGGGATTCGACGGCTTCCGGAACGTCCGGCGCGCGCTCGACGCTTTCCTCGCGCGCCCCGCCGTGGAGCGCGGCCTGACCATCCCGAAGGCGCCCTGACATGACCGGCCGCACGCTGCTGTTCGTCGCCGACCCGCTGGAGGTCTTCAAGATCTCCAAGGACACCACCTTCTCGATGATGCGCGAGGCGCAGCGCCGCGGGCATCGCATTGCCGCTTGCGAGCCGCGCCACCTCGCCTGGCGATCCGGTGGCCGGGTGCACGCCGAGGTGCGCGACATCCGCCTGACCGGCGGCGAGGGCAAGGCCTGGTTCGAGGTGACCGGCACGCGCCGCGTCGACCTGCGCGCCTTCGACGCCGTGCTGATGCGCAAGGACCCGCCGTTCGACAGCGAGTACTTCTACGCGACGCACCTGCTGGAGCAGGCCGAGCGTGAAGGCGCGCGCGTCTTCAACAGCCCGCGCGCGCTGCGCGACCACCCGGAGAAGCTCGCGATCATGGAGTTCCCGCAGTTCACCAGCCCCACCCTGGTGACGCGCGACCCCGAGGAGGTGCGGCGCTTCCACGCCGAGCATCGCGAGATCATCCTCAAGCCCCTCGACGGCATGGGCGGCATGGGCATCTTCCGCGTCGGTCCCGACGGCCTGAACCTCGGCTCCATCACCGAAACGCTGAACCGCAACGGCACGACGACACTGATGGTGCAGAAGTTCGTGCCCGAGATCGCGCAGGGCGACAAGCGCGTGCTCGTGATCGGCGGCAAGCCGGTGCCCTTCAGCCTGGCTCGCATCCCGCAGGGCAGCGAGATCCGCGGCAACCTGGCGGCCGGCGGCAAGGGTGTGGCGCAGCCGCTGTCGGCGCGCGACCGCGAGATTGCCGAAGCGCTCGGCCCGGTGCTCGCGGCGCGCGGGCTGCTGCTCGTCGGCCTGGACGTGATCGGCGACTTCCTCACCGAGATCAACGTCACCAGCCCGACCTGCTTCCAGGAGATCACGCAGCAGGCCGGCTTCGACGTGCCCGCGATGTTCGTCGACGCGCTTGAAGCGGCGCTGCGCTGAAGGAGGAGGCGAGATGCAGAAGGTCGGCTTGATCGGACTCGGCGCCATGGGCCGCGGCATGGCGCAGTCGCTGCGCCGCGGCGGCTACGCGGTGCACGTGCACGACGTACGCCCCGACGCGGTGCAGGCATTCGCCGCCGAAGGTGGCACTGCGTGCAGCTCGCCCGCCGACGTCGCGAAGGCGTGCGACATCGTCATCAGCGTCGTCGTCAACGCCGCACAGACGGAGGAGGTGCTGTTCGGCGCGAACGGCGCGGCGGCCGCGATGCGCCCGGGCAGCCTGTTCGTCATGTGTTCCACGGTCGACCCGAACTGGTCGGTGGCGCTCGAGCAGCGGCTGGAGGCGATGGGGCTGCTGTATCTCGATGCACCGATCTCCGGTGGCGCCGCGAAGGCGGCCAGTGGCCAGATGACGATGATGACAGCGGGCCGGCCGCAGGCCTACGAGAAGGCCGGTGACGTCCTGAAGGCGATGGCCGCCAATGTCTACAAGCTGGGCGATCGCGCCGGCAACGGCAGCAAGGTCAAGATCATCAACCAGCTGCTCGCCGGCGTGCACATCGCCGCCGCGGCGGAAGCGATGGCGCTGGGCCTGCGCGAGGGCGTCGATGCCGCCGCGCTGTACGAAGTGATCACGCACAGCGCGGGCAACAGCTGGATGTTCGAGAACCGCATGGCCCACGTGTTGGCCGGCGACTACACGCCGCTGTCGGCGGTCGACATCTTCGTGAAGGACCTGGGGCTCGTGCTGGACACGGCGCGCGCGGCGAAATTCCCGCTGCCGCTGTCGGCCGCCGCGCACCAGATGTTCCTGCAGGCTTCGGCGGCTGGCCATGGCCGCGAGGACGACAGCGCCGTGATCAAGATCTTCCCCGGCATCGAGCTGCCGAAGAAGGCTTCCTAGAGCATCGCGCCGTCGACGAACACGCGCAGCTCCCCCGGCTGCATCTGCGTCCACGCCTCGTCGGTCGTCAGCGGCGCCGTCACCACCACGGCCACCCGGTCCTGCGGCGTGGTGTGCTGCGCGAAGTTGACCGACAGGTCCTCGTCCGCCAGCGTCGCATGCGCGAACGGATGCTTGCGCTCGACGTAGAACAGGTTGGTCGCGCAGTGCGCCCACAGCGCCTCGCCGTTGGACAGCAGGAAGTTGAACGGGCCGTGCTTCGCGATCTGGGGTGCCAGCTCGCGCAGGGTGAGCGTCAGTTCACGAACGCTCGGCACGCCCGCATGCGACTTCTGCAGTTCCTGCATCAGCCAGCAGAACGCGCGTTCGCTGTCGGTGCTGCCGACCGGGCGGAAGGCGGCGTGCAGCCGCGGCTGGTAGTCCTTCAGGTCGCCGTTGTGCGCGAACACCCAGTAGCGCCCCCACAGTTCCCGCACGAACGGGTGGCAGTTCTCCAGCGAGATCTCGCCCTGGGTCGCCTTGCGGATGTGCGCGACGACGTTGCGGCTCTGGATGGGATAGCGGCGGATCAGTTCGGCCACGGGCGACTGCGACGCCGGCTGGTGGTCGACGAAGTGGCGCAGCCCGCGGCCCTCGAAGAAGGCGATGCCCCAGCCGTCGGCGTGGTGGTCGGTGCGGCCACCGCGCTGCGCGAACCCTGAGAAGCTGAACGTCACGTCCGTGGGCGTGTTGCAGTTCATCCCGAGCAGTTGGCACATGGCAAGGATTATTCGTCGGCGCTGTCCGGCCGGGGCGGGTCGCGCAACTGCCACGCCGCGATCACGGCCAGCGCGCACAAGCCCGCAAGCAGGAAGAACGATTCGTGGAACGCCGCCAGGCGCGCCGGGCTGGTGTCCGGATTCGCGAACGAGTCGCCGTGCGCCGCGACGCGCCACTCGAGCACGATGGCGCACAGGCTCACGCCGGCCGCACCGCCCAGCATGCGCAGGAAGTTGATGGCGCTCGCCCCGTGCGGGATCAGGCCCTTGTGCAGCGGCCGCATGGCGCCGAGGTTGAGCGACGGCAGGATGAAGCCCAGCCCGATGCGGCCCACGATGGCCCACGCGACCAGCACGGCCAGCGGCGTGGCCAGCCCCACGGTCGGCATCAGCGCGAACGACAGCGCCAGCAGCACCAGCCCGATGGTCACCAGCACGTAGGTCGGCACGCGGCGCACCAGACGCCCGACGCCGCCGATGGTGAACGCGAGCACGAGGCCCGCGGGGAACAGGATGGTGCCGGCCTGCGACGCCGGCAGCTTCAGGCCCAGCTGCATGAACACCGGCAGCAGGTAGGTCGAGCCGAACAGGGCCGTGCCGTAGATGAAGGCCACGATGCTGCCCATCGCGTAGGTCCGGTAGCCGAACAGCGCCAGGTTCATCAGCGGTTCGCGGCCGGTGGCCACCGCGCGGCGCTGCCACCAGATGAAGGCGACCAGTGCCAGCACCGCGGCTGCCAGCAGCAGGAAGGCCTGCGCGTGCGACGCGTTGTGCAGTTCCACGAGCCCGTTCAGCAGGCACAGCGTGCCGCCGGCGGCCAGCACCAGGCCGCGCCAGTCCAGCTGCGACCCGCGCTGGGCGTCGCCGCCGCCCGGCGCGCTGGTCGGCACGAAGATGTAGGCCAGCGCGATGGAGGCGATGCAGAACGGCACCACCATGAAGAAGATCGAGCGCCAGCCGAACCAGTCGACCAGCAGGCCGCCGATGCTGGGGCCGATCGCGGGCGCCAGCACCACGCCCATGCCGAACAGGCCGCTCGCGCGGCCCTGGTCGCTGGGCTCGAAGGCGCGCAGCATCACGATCGCGGGAATCGGCTGCACGATGCCGGCGGCGAGGCCCTCGGCCACGCGCGCGCCCAGCACCATCCAGAACGCCGTCGCGACGCCGCCGCCGATGCCGCCGGCCATCAGCAGCAGCATCGTCGCGACATACGTCGTCCGGTAGCCGAAGCGGGCCAGCACCCAGGGCGTGACCAGCATGCCGACGGTGGACGACACCATGAAGCCGCTGCTGACCCACTGCGCGCGCTCCTGGCCCAGGCCGAAGTGGTGGCTCATGTCGGGGATCGCGACGTTCACGATGGTCGACGACATGATCGAGGCCATCGTGCCGACCATCAGCGACAGGAGCAGGTACCAGCGGTAGCGCGGACCCCAGCGCTGGCCCAGCGCCTGCGCACTGCTGGCGCCGTTCACCGGGCGGGGGACGCCGCACAGGCGGCGCAGATGCAGGCGCGGTGGTGCGCGGTTTCGGGAACGCGCGCGAGCAGCTCGGCGGTGAAGGTGGCCCGCGTGCACCAGCACGGATCCAGCGAGCGGCACAGCTCGCGTTGCTCGTGCATGGCGCAGCCGTTCGGGCCGCCGCACAGTGGGCAACGCGACGGGTCGGGCAGGTCGGCGGGCATCGGGGCAGTCTAGCGCCCGGGCAGGCGGATGGTGTCGGCCAGGTGCTGGTACACGGCGGCGATGCGGCGCAAGTGGCGCGACTCCGGATGCGCGAGCAGCCACAGCGTGGACTCGCAGCCTTCGAGCGGATCGGTCAGCGCCTTCAACTGCGGTTCCACCTCGAGCATGAACTGCGGCACGACGCCGATCCCCGCGCCGCTTCGAATCGCGTCGACGACTCCCACGATGCCGTCGGCCAGCACGCGCGGCGCCAGCTTCGGATACGCACGCTTGCGCCAGCGCACGCTCGGATGCTCGGGCATCGCTTCGTCCGGCGCGATCCAGTCCTGCGCCTCCAGCGCGCGCTGCGTGCGCGAGCCGCGCAGGCCGGCGACGACGAAGCGGATCTGCCCCAGATCGCGGCCGACCAGGTGCTCGGGCGGGCGCGGGGTCGCCCGCAGCGCCACGTCGGCATCGCGCTTGGTCAGGTTCAGCAGGGCGTTGTTCGCCTGCACTTCCAGCTGCAGCAGCGGATGTTCGCGCACCAGCGCCGGCAAGGTCGGCAGCACCAGGCCGCGCAGCACCGAGTCGGTCGTCGTCAGGCGCACGCGACCGGTGACCGTGCCCGCGGCACCGGTCGCCGCGGCGCGCGCGGCTTCGAGTTCGGCCTCGATGCGCTCGGCGTGGCGTGCGACCTCCAGCGCCGTGTCCGTGGCCAGGTAGCCCTGGCGGGTGCGCTCGAACAGGCGGTGGCCCAGCTCGCGCTCGATGCGCTGCAGCGCGCGGAACACCGTGGACGGGTCGCTGCCGCTGCGCGCCGCGGCTTCCGCCAGCGTGCCGCCGCGCACGAGGGCCAGCACCACCTGCAGGTCGGCGGCTGTCGGTTGGTATTGCGTGCGCGCAATCGATGCTTTCATGTGCGCCTATTTTCGTTGCGACGACGCAATCCTACAGTCCGGGCTCCCTACCCACAAGGACCTCCTCCATGACCTCCTCTTGCCCTCCCTCCGTGCCGGCCGCCGGCACCGTGCTGCGCGTCGCGCTCGGCGCGATGTGGATCAGCCACGCCCTGCTCAAGGTGCTGGTGTTCACGCTGCCGGGCGCCTCCAAGTTCTTCATCTCCGTCGGCCTGCCCGGCGTGCTCGTGTACCCGGTCGTCGCCGCCGAAATCCTCGGCGGCGTCGCGATCCTCGCCGGCTTCTACGGCCGCCAGGTCTCGCTGCTGCTGTCGCCCATCCTCGCCGTCGCCGCGTGGGTGCACTTCCCCAACGGCTGGGTGTTCACCGCGCCCAACGGCGGATGGGAGTACCCGGTGTTCCTGCTCGCCGCATCGCTGGCGCACTGGCTGCTCGGCGACGGCGCGTTCGCCGCACGCCGCAGCGCTGTCCTCGTTCCCGCCTGATCCCTTCCACCACCCCAAGGAGAACCACGATGAAGCTCTATTTCTCGCCCGCCTACTGCTCGCTGGCCGTCCACATCGCGCTGCGCGAATCGGACCTGCCGTTCACGCTGGCCAAGGTCGACACCGAAGCCGCCCGCGTCGCCGACGGCGGTGACTTCCGCGCCGTGAATCCGCGCGGCTACGTGCCCGTGCTCGAACTCGAGGACGGCAGCCGCCACACCGAAGTCGCCGCGCTGCTGCAGCACGTCGCCGACAGCGCGCCCGCCAGCGGCCTGATTCCCGCCTTCGGCAGCCGCGAGCGCTTCGAGGTGCTGCAGTGGCTCACGTTCATCTCCAGCGAACTGCACAAGGCCTTCAGCCCCTGGCTGTTCCACAAGGAGACCGCCGACTCCACGCGCAAGGCGGTGCAGGCCAGGATCGCGCTGCGCCTGGGCGACCTGGACTCGCGCCTGGCCGGTCGCGAGTGGCTCGTGGGCGATCGCTTCAGCGTCGCGGACGCCTACGCGTTCACCATCGCCCGCTGGGCGCCGATGATCGGCATGTCGCTCAAGGCCTACCCGAACGTGCAGGCGTACCTGCAGCGCGTCGAGGCGCGGCCGGCCGTGCACGAGGCGCTCGTCGCCGAAGGACTGGTCCGTGCCTGACACGCTGGTGCTGGTCAGCCACGCGCTTTGCCCCTATGTGCAGCGCGCGGCGATCGTCCTGCGCGAGAAAGGCGTGCCGTTCGAGCGGCGCTGGGTGGACCTGGCCGACAAGCCGGCCTGGTTCACCGCCATCTCGCCGCTGGGCAAGACGCCGGTGCTGCTGGTCCGCGACGAACCGGTGTTCGAGTCGGCCGTGATCTGCGAGTACCTGGACGAGACGCTTGCGCCGCGGCTGCATCCCGCGGATGCCCTGGAACGCGCGTGGCATCGCGGCTGGATGGAGTTCGGCTCGCAGGTGCTGAACTCGGTCTGGGCGTACTACACGGCGCCCGATGCGGCGGCGTTGCAGGCGCGGCGTGAGGCGCTGCTCCAACGCTTCGCGCAACTCGAAGCGGCGCTCGATGCGCAAGGACCGTGGTTCGCGGGTGAAGCCTTCGGCATCGTCGACGCGGTGTTCGCACCCGTGTTCCGCTACTTCGACACGTTCGAAGCCGTCGGCGACACCGGCTGGTTCGACGCCACGCCTCACGTGCGTGCCTGGAGCGTCGCCCTCGCGCAGCGCGCGTCCGTGCGCGAAGCGGTGTCGCCCGACTACCCGCAGCGACTACGCGAGTTCCTGCTCGCGCGCGGCAGCGAGCTGTCGCGCCGCATGCAGGCCTGATCAGGCGGCGAGTGGCTGCGCCTGCGCCGTCGACAGCGCATCGAGCGCGCGCTGCACGACCGGGTGGGCGTCGACCAGGCGCAGGTGGCCGTTCTGCACCAGCCGCAGCAGGCTGCGGCGGCTCATCGAATGCGGCTCGCCGCCATCGCTGGCGAACATGAAGAGCGACCGGCGCGAGCCGGCCCACACGAGGCGGGCGCGCCGCCAGCGGCCCTTGGCGAACAGGTCGACCCAGGCGCCTTGGGCGATCGCGTCGACCAGCGCCTCGCCGCGCTGCGGGCCCGCGCCGTCCGCGGCCAAGGGCACGCTGCCGGGCGCTTCCTCGAAGCCGAGCGCGCGCACTTCCCGCGGCGCCAGCCAGAGGTCCGCGCGTGCGGCCGGCTTGCGAGGCTGCGCGGGCGCCAGCCGTTGCGCGAGTTCGGGCGACGGCTCGATGGGCGGCGGCAGTGCCTGCTTGCGCAAGCGGGCACGCAGCTTCAGCACCGGCCGGTGCAGCTGCTCCAGCCCGGCGAAGAACTGCGCCGTCTCCTCGTCGGGATGGCCCACCGACAGCAGGCCCTCGCGCAACTTGAGCATCACGCGCGGGATCAGCTCGAACGCACGGGCGGGGTCCTTCAGCGTCGCGGCCGGCTTGACGCTCCACAACAAGTCCGTGATCGCGGCCAGATAGCCGCCAGGATCGACCTGTCCCGCCGGCGCGGCGAGGCGCGCATGCGCGAGCACCAGCGCCCAGGGACCGAACAGGAAGTCCTGCACCAGCGCCGGCGCGCCGTCCAGGTCGCTGCGGTGGCTGAGGTCCCACGCGATGCGGCCGGCTTCGGCCTGGCGCTGCTCGGCGAAGCGCACCGCCTGCATCACCTGGTCCTGGCGCTGCACGGCCGCCTCGTCCGCGCGGGACCAGTCGGCGCGCAACCGCTGCAGCGACTGCGAGAACAGCGTCTCGCCATCCGCCGCGTCGGCGCCGTTCAGCGCGTTGAAGGACGCCCGCACCGGCGCCAGGAACCCGCGGAAGCCGTCGTCCCATTCGTCGTTGAAGCGCAGGCTGCGCTCGGCGACGGCCTCGACCAGCTGGCGGGCCGGGTGGTCCTGCTGGCCGAAGAAGCGCGGCGCGTGCAGCGCCATGCGCGCGAGCGCGGGCTCCAGCGCGACGATGGCTTCGCGCACCGGGGCCGGCAGCCGGCGGTCGCGGGCGACTTCCTCGACGAGTTGCCGCACCACCTCGACGCCGACGACCTGTCCCACCTCGCGCGCCTGCCGCCTGGCCTGCGAACGTGCGATCGAGCGCTGGCGCGGCGCGGCGTAGCGGCCCCAGTCCTCCGGCCGCAGCGCCGTGCCGGTGCCCACCACACGCGCGGGCCGCTCCAGGGGCGGAAGGTGCGCGTGACGCTGCTCGTCCTGGACGGGCAGCGGCGGGGCTTCGTCCTCGCTCGCCTCGAGTTGCGCCAGTTCCTGCGCTACCCAGTCATCCCAGCTGGAGTCCAGCAGCTGGCGTGCCGGCAGCCTCGGACCCGAGGTGCCGTTGAGGAAGTCGCGCAGCAGCGGCCCCGGCATGGCTTCGAGCGCGCGGCCGAGCCAGCGGCCGATGCCGCTCGGCGTGGGTGCAGGCGGCGCAGCACCCTGTAAAGGCGAGGGGCGGGAGGCGGGTTCGAGGGGTGCTGCCCTCGACTCGCGTTCGAGGGGCAGCGGCTGCGACTCGCGCATCAGCGGTGCCGCGCCCGTGACGAGGCGATAGCCCGCAGCGCGCACGCCTGCGCGTTGCAAGGATTTCGAAGCGGCCTTGTAGATGGCCACGAGGTCGTCGCCGACCGGGCGCGCCATGTGCCGCATCCACAGGCCGGTGCGGCCCGGCGCGGCATCGGTCGCCAGCACGTTGCGCAACGCCGTCGTGAAGCGCTCCGGCTGCAGCGGATTCGCTTCCGGCGTGATGGCCTCGAGTCCGAGCGCCGCGCTCATGACCGCATCGAGTTCGGCCAGCGGCTGCTCGAGGGTCCCCGCGATGGCTTGCGCGAGGCGGGAGCTCTCGATGCTCTGCTGCACCGTGTCGTCGTCGACCAGCGTCAGCGTCGAAGGATGGATGCGCGGGCCGCGGGGGGCGTGGTCCTGCTGGAGCACTTGTCGCAGTTGGGGGGCGAAATCGCGCAGCCAGGCGCTGCGGCCGGTACGCAGTTCCTGGGCGGCGTCGCGCCAGTCACGGCGTTGGAACACGGCGCCGCTTTCGGCGGCTTCCTCCAGGGCGGCGGCTGCGTGGTCGAGCGCGCGCTCCAGCAGCGCGGGGGCACGCGCGATGGCTTCTTCGATGCTGGAACGGACGAGGGGCGGGAAAGCGGCCATGGCTGCGCTTGGCAGTCTAGGCAGCTACCGATGTGTTCCAGCTGCGGGCCCAGCAGTTCGAAGCGTTTGGTGACAAGCCTTACGACTCGCGCGTGGCCGCTGTCGTGGCGGCGACGAAAAGCGGATCAGGCCTCGCTCTTCACACGCAGGCGCCACGCGTGCAGCAGCGGCTCGGTGTAGCCGGACGGCTGCTCCTTGCCCTTGAACACGAGGTCCTGCGCGGCGCGGAACGCGTACGACGTCTCCCAGTTGCCCGCCATCGGCTTGTAGAGAGGATCACCGGCGTTCTGCTTGTCGACGACCGCGGCCATGCGGCGGAAGGTCTCGCGCACCTGGTCCTCGGTGACGATGCCGTGCTGCAGCCAGTTGGCGATGTGCTGGCTGGAGATGCGCAGCGTCGCGCGGTCTTCCATCAGGCCGACGTTGTGGATGTCCGGCACTTTGGAGCAGCCCACGCCCTGGTCGATCCAGCGCACGACGTAGCCCAGGATGCCCTGCACGTTGTTGTCCAGCTCCTGCTGGCGCTCCTCGGTCGACCAGGTCGGCTTCTCCGCGACCGGCACGGTGAGCAGGCCCGCGAGCAGCTTCTCGCGCTCGGCGTCGGCGTCGATCGACTCCATCTCGCGCTGCACGGCCGCGACGTCGACGCGGTGGTAGTGCAGGGCGTGCAGCGTCGCGGCGGTGGGTGAAGGCACCCACGCGGTGTTGGCGCCGGCCTTCGGGTGCGCGATCTTCTGTTCCAGCATCGCCGCCATCAGGTCGGGCATCGCCCACATGCCCTTGCCGATCTGCGCGCGGCCACGCAGGCCGCAGGCCAGGCCGACCAGCACGTTGCTGCGTTCGTAGGCCTGGATCCACGGCGTGGCCTTCATCTCGCCCTTGCGGATCATCGGGCCCGCGTGCATCGCGGTGTGGATCTCGTCGCCGGTGCGATCGAGGAAGCCGGTGTTGATGAAGGCGACCCGCGCGGGCGACGCCGCGATGCAGGCCTGCAGGTTGACGCTGGTGCGGCGCTCCTCGTCCATGATGCCCAGCTTCACCGTGTTCGCAGGCAGCCCCAGCACCGTTTCGACGCGCGTGAAGAGTTCATCGGCAAAGGCCGCTTCCGCCGGGCCATGCATCTTCGGTTTGACGATGTAGACCGAGCCGGTGCGCGAGTTGCGGATTCCCGCGTCGCCGTGCGAGGCGACGCTTCCCGATGCTGCGCCGCCCTTCTTCAGGTCGTGGATCGAGATGGCGGTCGTCACCATCGCGTCGAGGATGCCTTCAGGGATTTCCTTGCCGCCATCCCACAGGATCGCGGGGTTGGTCATCAGGTGGCCGACGTTGCGCACGAACAGCAGCGAGCGGCCGTGCAGCACCACCTTGCCGCCGGCGGGCGCCGTGTATTCGCGGTCCTTGTTGAGGCCGCGGGTGAACGTCTTCCCGCCCTTGCTGACCTGCTCGGTGAGCGTGCCCTTGAGGATGCCGAGCCAGTTGGCATACGCGAGCACCTTGTCCTGCGCGTCGACCACGGCCACGGAATCCTCGAGGTCCATGATGGTCGACAGCGCCGCTTCCAGCACCACGTCGCTCACGCCGGCCGCGTCGGTGCTGCCGATCGGCGAGTTGCGGTCGATGAGGATGTCCAGGTGGATGCCGTGGTTGCGCAGCAGGACCGAGCTGGGTGCCGCCGCGTCGCCGCGGTAGCCGATGAACTTGGCGGGGTCCTTCAGGCCGGTCGTGGCACCACCGCGCAAAGCGACGCCCAGCTGGCCGCCTTCGACGCGGTACGCCGTCGCGTCCTTGTGCGAGCCGGACGCCAGCGGCGCGGCTTCGTCCAGCACCTGGCGCGCGTAGGCGATCACCTTGGCGCCACGCACTTCGTTGTAGCCCGGACCCTTTTCCGCGCCCCCGGTTTCCGGGATGGCGTCGGTGCCGTACAGCGCGTCGTAGAGCGAGCCCCAGCGCGCGTTGGCCGCGTTCAGCGCGTAGCGCGCATTCAGGATCGGCACCACCAGTTGCGGGCCGGCCTGCAGCGCGAGTTCCGCGTCGACGTTGGTCGTGGTCGTCTTCGCGCCTTTCGGATGCGGCGCGAGGTAGCCGATGTCCTCCAGGAACTTGCGGTACGCCGAGGCGTCGCGGATCGGGCCCGGATTGGCCTTGTGCCAGCGATCGAGCTCGGCCTGCAGGCGGTCGCGCTCGGCCAGCAGCGCCATGTTCTTCGGGGCCAGGTCGTGCACGACGGCATCGAAGCCCTTCCAGAAGGCCGCGCTGTCGACGCCGGTCCCGGGAAGGACCTGGTCTTCGATGAAGCGGTACAGCTCGGTGGCGACCTCGAGGCGGTGGACGGACGTGCGGGCGGTCATGCGGGACTCCAATGCGTTGCGAGACAGGGCGGCGCGGTGGTCCGCGCGCAGCGCGTGACTGTATTCCAACCCGGAGCCCTGCTTTAGAGGCGCTGCAGTGAATTGATTCTGAACTTCGCTGCACCTAATGGATGGGTTGCGGAGCCTGCCGCAGGGCCAAACCTGGCTCACGTGGCGCAGTGTTCGAACCGATCTTCCATAGAACTCAACGGTAATTGAGGTTCTCACGCCCACGATTCTTGACCTGCGTGCGCATAATCAACGCCTCCATGGACAAGCTGAAGCAGCTGGAATCCTTCGTGTCGGTCGCCACCCGCGGCAGCCTCACCGCGGCGGCGAAAGCGGAAGGCGTGGCACCGGCGATCATGGGTCGCCGGCTCGACGCACTGGAAGAACGGCTGGGCGTGAAGCTGCTGGTGCGCACCACGCGGCGGCTGACACTGACCCATGAAGGCAGCGCCTTCCTCGAGGACTGCCAGCGGCTGCTGGCCGACATCGCCAACGCCGAAGCCAGCGTCAGTGCCGGCGGCGTTAAGGCCAGCGGTCACCTGCGCGTCACGGCGCCTGCGGGCTTCGGCCGCCGCCATGTCGCGCCGCTGGTGCCGCGCTTTCGCGAGCAGCACAAGGACGTGACGATCTCGCTCAACCTCAGCGATCGCGTCGTCGACCTCGCGGGCGAGGGCTACGACTGCGCGGTGCGCGTGGGCGACCTGTCCGATTCGTCGCTGGTGAGCATGCGGCTGGCGGACAACCGGCGCCTGTGCGTGGCCACCCCCGAGTACCTGCGCAAGCACGGCACGCCGGAGCACCCGAACGACCTGTCGCGCTTCGACTGCCTGACGCTGTCGAGCGACGCGTCCCAAGTGCGCGGGTGGGCGTTTCGCGTTCCGCGAATCGCCCAAGGGCGGCACAAGGAAGTCGTCCTTGCGGACGACGGCGTTCCGCGGACCGCCCAAGGGCGGAACATCGAAAGCGTCCTCACGGACGCTGGCGCCACCCGTTCAGCCGCGCGCTCGAGGGGTGCCGAAGAGGCGGAGAACGGCCACGAGGTGGTCCACCTGCGCCCCAACGGTCCGCTCGCCTGTTCCGACGGCCAGGTGCTGCACGACTGGTGCCTGCAGGGCTACGGCATCGCGTGGCGCAGCACCTGGGAAGTGGAAGCCGAGATCGCCTCGGGCCGGCTGGTGGAAGTGCTCGCGCCGTTCGCGGCGCCACCCAACGGCATCTACGCCGTGTTCCCGCAGCGCAAGCACCTGCCGGTGCGCGTGCGCCTGTGGATCGAATTCCTGAAGCAACAGTTCAGCCGGCCCGAGTTTTGGCGCGGCGCCTGACATGACCACCGACGCGATCCTCCAATACCTCCACATCGCGGCGATCCTCACGGTCGTCGTGTTCCTCACCAGCCAGGCCGCGCTGTGCCGGCCCGAGTGGCTCAACGCGAAGGTCGTCGAGCGGCTCGGCACCGTCGACCGCATCTACTGGATCGCGATGGGCGCGGTGCTGGTGACCGGCGTGATCCGCTTGCTGTGGGGCGCCAAGCCGCCGGCGTTCTACGCCGCCAACTGGCTGCTGCACGCCAAGGTGCTGATGTTCCTGCTGATGGCCGCGTTGTCGATAGTCGCCAGCCGCGCGATGGCGCGCTGGCGCGTCGCGTTGCGCGCGCAGGGCACGCTGCCCGACGAAGCGGAGATCCGCCGCGTGCGCAAGCTGGTGATGCGGGCCGGGCACATCCTGCCGCTGATCCCGCTGCCCGCCGCCTTCCTGGCGCGTGGCTTCGGCTTCGGCGGCTGACGCGGCCGGCCGCGCTGGGCGGCCTCAGTCCTTCTTCTTGAGGCAGTCGCTCATGAACGCCTTGCGCTCGTCGCCCTTCAGGCCCTTGGCCTTGGCGCCGGCGCTGCAGTCCTTCATGCGCGAGTGCTGCGCGGGTTGCGCGTCCGCGGGCTTGCGGTCGCTGGCGGCGTGGCTGGCGCCGGCCGCGAACGCGGCGAGGACGAACGTGAGGGTGACGATGGTGCGCATGGTGCCTCCCGGGGCAACGAGTGGATGGGAAGCGGGTTGTAGAGCCGCACCCGCGCCGCGCGCGTCCTGAAGTCGCAGGGGAGGCTCCCCAGACCTGCCGACGGACCGTGTCGCCGGCGTGGACCGGGCGGTTTCTTAGAATCCCCCGATGCTCCTCGTGAAAGACGACCTGCTCGCCGCGCTCGCGGCCGGGCTCGACAAGCTGTCGCCCGGCGCCGGCGCCAAGGCCGCGTTCGAATCCCCCAAGGCCGCCGCGCACGGCGACCTGGCGGTGACGGCGGCCTTGCAACTGGCCAAGCCGCTCAAGCTCAATCCGCGCCAGGTCGCCGAATCGCTCAAGGCCGACCTGCAGCAGGCGCCCGCTTTCCAGCGCTGGGTCGACGCGATGGAGATCGCCGGCCCCGGCTTCCTCAACATCCGCCTGAAGCCCGCGGCCAAGCAGCAGACGGTGCGCGAAGTGCTCGAGGCCGGCGATGCGTACGGCGTGTGCGCGCGCAATGGCCAGAAGATGATGGTGGAGTTCGTCTCGGCCAATCCCACCGGCCCGCTGCATGTGGGCCATGGCCGCCAGGCCGCGCTCGGCGATGCGATCTGCAACCTGTACGCGTCGCAAGGCTGGGACGTCCACCGCGAGTTCTATTACAACGACGCCGGCGTGCAGATCGAGACGCTCGCCAGGTCGACGCAGCTGCGCGCCAAGGGCATCAAGCCGGGCGACGCCCAGTGGCCCGAGGCGGCCTACAACGGCGACTACATCCAGGACATCGCCAACGACTTCCTCGCGAAGAAGACGGTCAAGGCCGATGACCGCGAGTTCACCGCCAGCGGCGACGCCGAGGACTTCGACGGCATCCGCCAGTTCGCCGTGGCCTACCTGCGCCACGAGCAGGACCTGGACCTGAAGGCGTTCCAGGTGCGCTTCGACAACTACTACCTCGAGTCCAGCCTGTACACGCAGGGGCGCGTCGAGGACACGGTCAAGCGCCTCGTTGCCGCGGGCAAGACCTACGAGCAGGACGGCGCGCTGTGGCTGCGCACCACCGAGTACGGTGACGACAAGGACCGCGTGATGCGCAAGTCCGACGGCACGTACACCTACTTCGTGCCCGACGTGGCGTACCACGTCACGAAGTTCGAGCGCGGCTTCCACAAGGCGGTGAACATCCAGGGCACCGACCACCACGGCACCATCGCGCGCGTGCGCGCCGGGCTGCAGGCGGTGGGCGCCGGCATTCCGCAGGGATTCCCGGACTACGTGCTGCACACCATGGTGCGCGTGATGCGCGGCGGCGAGGAGGTGAAGATCTCCAAGCGCGCCGGCAGCTACGTGACGCTGCGTGACCTGGTCGAGTGGACCAGCAAGGATGCGGTGCGGTTCTTCCTGCTCTCGCGCAAGCCCGACACCGAGTACACGTTCGACGTCGACCTGGCGCTGGCGCAGAACAACGACAACCCCGTGTACTACGTGCAGTACGCGCATGCGCGCATCCGCTCCGTGCTCGCGGCGTGGGGCGGCGACGCCGCCACGCTGGCGCAGGCCGACCTGGCGCCGCTGGACAGCGCGCCGGCGCAGGCGCTGATGCTGCAACTGGCGAAATACCCCGAGATGCTCGCCGCCGCCGCGACCGATTTCGCGCCGCACGACGTGACGTTCTACCTGCGCGACCTCGCGAGCGCGTACCACTCCTACTATGATGCCGAGCGCATCCTCGTGGATGACGAGCCCGTACGGCGCGCGCGCCTCGCGCTCGTCGCCGCGACGGCGCAGGTGCTGCGCAACGGCCTGGCGATGCTGGGCGTGGGCGCACCGGACAAGATGTGAGCATCCATTCCATGAACAGACAGCGGGGCAACACCCTCGTCGGCATCGTCATCGGCATCGTGCTGGGCCTGGCCGCCGCGTTGGCGGTGGCCGTGTACGTGACCAAGGTGCCGGTGCCCTTCCTGAGCAAGAACCAGGGCCGCACTCCCGAGCAGGAGGCCGCCGAGCAGAAGAAGAACAAGGACTGGGACCCGAACGCGCCGCTGTACGGCCGGAACCCGGCCAAGCCGCTGCCGCCCGCGCCTGCGGTCGCCGGCTCCGCGCCCGCCGCGGGCAACGCGCCCCCGGCGCGCCCGTCCGCATCGGCGCCCGCCCCGCGGTCGTCCGCCGACCCGCTCGGTGAATTCGCCGCCGCCAAGGCCGGCACCGGTGCCGGCGCGGCCGAACCGTTCCTCTATTTCGTCCAGACCGGTGCCTTCCGCAGTACCGAAGATGCCGAGGCGCAGCGCGCCAAGCTGTCGCTGATGGGGATCGAGGCCAAGGTCACCGAACGCGAACAGTCCGGCCGCACCGTGTTCCGCGTGCGCGTGGGGCCGTTCGACCGCAAGGACGACGCCGACCGCGCGAAGGACAAGCTCGACGCCGCCGGCGGCATCGAGACCGCGCTGGTGCGCGTGCAGCGCTGAAGGCGGGAACCAACCCGGGCCGCATCGCTCTGAAGAGCTCAAGGAGAGCATCCGTGATCAATCGACGTGAATTCACCGCGGGCACCGCCTGCCTCGCCGCCGCGGCGGGCCTGGGCCTGCCCGGCCTGGCCTTCGCCCAGAAGAAGCCCGAGGACGGCCACGAGTACCGCACCCTCGACAAGCGCGTGCCGCAGGACGTGCCGGCCGGCAAGATCGAGGTGGTCGAATTCTTCTGGTACAGCTGCCCGCACTGCAACGCGTTCGAGCCGCAGCTGGCCGCCTGGACCAGGAAGCTGCCGCCGGACGTGGTGCTGCGCCGGGTGCCGGTGGCGTTCCGCGACGACTTCGTGCCCCAGCAGCGCCTGTACTACACGCTCGAGGCGCTGGGCAAGGTCGACGAACTGCACGGCAAGGTGTTCCAGGCGATCCACGGCGCGCGCGAATCGCTGGCCAAGGAACCGGAAATCCTCGCCTGGGCCGCCAAGAACGGCCTGGACCAGGCCAAGTTCAAGGAGACCTACAACTCCTTCTCCGTGTCGGCCAAGGCCCGCAAGGCCACGCAGCTGCAGGATGGGTTCCAGGTCGAGGGCGTGCCCGCGCTGGGTGTGGCCGGCCGCTGGTACACCGACGGCACCCTGTCCGGCAACATGGGCCGCGCGCTGCAGGTGGTCGAGTTCCTGGTCGGCGAAGCGCGCAAGTCCCGCTGAAGGACTCCTCCACGCGAGTCAAGCAAAGCCCGCGACAGCGGGCTTTTTTGCGAGCCCCGGAAAGGGCGCTCGCTACAATGGGTCGAGCAAGATTCATGCCGTTATGAAACCCACCCTGCTGCCCGTCGTTTTGGCGTCCTGCCTCCTGTTGCCACTGGCGGCCAGCGCCGAGAAGGCCGACCGCGACAAGCCGATGAACGTCGAGGCCGACGCGCTGCGCTACGACGACCTGCGCCAGGTCAGCGTCTTCACCGGCCGCGTCGTGCTCACCAAGGGCACGATCCTCATCCGTGGCGCACGCCTGGAGGTGCGGCAGGATCCGGACGGCTACCAGTACGGCGTCGTGACCGCCGCGCCGGGCACGCGCGCCTTCTACCGGCAGAAGCGCGAAGGCCTGGACGAGTGGATCGAGGGCGAGGGCAAGACGATCGACTACGACGGCAAGGCTGATCGCGTGAAGTTCATCGACAACGCCGAGATGCGCCGCCTGCGCGGCACGCAGATCGCCGACGAGATGACCGGCAGCCTGATCACCTACGAGAACACCACCGACGTGTTCACCGTCGACGGCGGCCCGGCGTCGCCGCGCCCCGGCGGCCGCGTCCGCGCGGTGCTCGCGCCGCGCGACGGCGCCTCCGCGCCCGCGGCGGCAGGCAGCGCCCCGCGCGCCGCCGTGCGCAACCCGCAGGTCCCGCCGGCGCAGCTCAAGCCCAGCCCCGGCCTGTCGGGGGAGCCCAAGTGAGGATCGAGTCCGGGGCCGTCGCCGAGACCGGCGCGGCCGCGACGCCGGCACGCAGCCGGCTCGAAGCGCGCCACCTGCAGAAGACCTACGGCAGCCGCAAGGTGGTCAAGGACGTCTCGCTCGGCGTCGACAAGGGTGAGGTCGTCGGCCTGCTGGGCCCCAACGGCGCGGGCAAGACGACGTCGTTCTACATGATCGTCGGCCTGGTGCGCGCCGACGCCGGCGAGATCTCGATCGACGGCCAGCCGGTGGAGCACATGCCGATCCACCGCCGCTCGCGGCTGGGGCTGTCGTACCTGCCGCAGGAAGCGTCGATCTTCCGCAAGCTCAACGTCGCCGACAACGTGCGCGCGGTGCTCGAGCTGCAGCATGACCCCGACGGCAAGCCGCTCTCGCACGAGGCGATCGAGGAGCGCTTGACGGCGCTGCTGCAGGACCTGCGGGTCGACCACCTGCGCGACTCGCCCGCGCTGGCGCTGTCGGGCGGCGAGCGGCGCCGGGTCGAGATCGCGCGCGCGCTCGCGACGCAGCCGCGCTTCATCCTGCTGGACGAACCGTTCGCGGGCATCGACCCGATCGCGGTGATCGAGATCCAGCGAATCATCGGCTTCCTCAAGTCGCGCGGCATCGGCGTGCTGATCACCGACCACAACGTGCGCGAGACGCTGGGCATCTGCGACCACGCGTACATCATCAGCGACGGCGAGGTGCTGGCGCAGGGAACGCCGGCGGACATCGTCAACAACGCGGACGTGCGGCGGGTCTACCTCGGCGAACACTTCCGCATGTGACGCGGCGGCCGCAGTCCCATGAAGCAGGGTCTTTCGCTTCGCGTCTCGCAGCACCTGGCGCTGACGCCGCAGCTGCAGCAGTCGATCCGCCTGCTGCAGCTGTCGACGCTCGAGCTCGCGCAGGAAGTCGAGCAGATGCTGGGCGACAACCCGTTCCTGGAGATCACGCAGGAGGAGGCCGCGCGCGAGGAGTTCGGCCTCGACCGCGCCGACACGCCGGCGGCTGACGACGGCGAGCCGATGGCGGCGCCGGACGTTCCGTCGCCGCCCGATCGCCTGGCCGCCACCGCCGACGCGGGGGATGGCGACGGCGCGGCGCCCGAGAGCGAACCCGGCGACTGGGACGGCGACGGCAGCACGGAGATGGTCCCGGACGACGCCGAATGGGGCGTCGACGCGCAGGCGCGCGGCAAGCAGGGCGAGGGCGATGGCGACGTCGACGCCGCGGACCTCGCGCGCGGCCACGAATCGCTGCAGGACCACCTGCACCGGCAGGCGCTGTCGCTGCGCCTGCCCGAGGAGGACCGCGCCGCATTGCGGTTCCTCATCGAATCGCTCAACGACGATGGCTACCTGGAGGATTCGCTCGAGGACCTCGCCGCCAGCCTCGCGCCCGACGATCTGGAGCAGCAGGAAGAGCTGGTGCACCGCTTCACGGTGGCCCTCCACCTGCTGCAGCATCTGGAGCCGGCCGGCGTCGGCGCGCGCAGCCTCGGCGAGTGCCTGGCCCTGCAGTTGCGGGCGCTGGGCGCCAGGCAGGACGAAGCCTGCGGCGCCGCTCTGGCGATCTGCCGCCACCCGATGGACCTGCTCGCGCGGCGCGACGTCAAGCGGCTGGCGGCGTTGTGCGGCGAGACCGAAGCGCGCATCAAGGCAGCGATCGGCCTGATCGCGCGGCTGGAGCCCAAGCCCGGGCGCCGCTTCGTCAACGTCGAGCGCAACATCGTCGTGCCCGACGTGCTGGTCACGAAGGTCGGCCGCGCCAGCCAGTTCCGCTTCCGCGTGCAGCTCAATCCCGACGTGATGCCGCGGCTGCGCGTGCACGACGTCTACGCCAGCGCGCTGAAGGCGCACCGCGGCGAGGGGCACCAGGCGCTGCAGCAGCGCCTGCAGGAGGCGCGCTGGTTCATCAAGAACATCCAGCAACGCTTCGACACCATCCTGCGCGTGTCCAATGCGATCGTGGAGCGGCAGAAGAACTTCTTCGTGCACGGCGAGCTCGCGATGCGGCCCCTGGTGCTGCGCGAGATCGCCGACGAACTCGGCTTGCACGAGTCGACGATCTCGCGGGTGACCACGGCCAAGTACATGGCGACGCCGTTCGGCACCTACGAGCTGAAGTACTTCTTCGGCTCCGCGCTGGGCACCGAGACCGGCGGCAATGCGTCGTCCACCGCGGTGCGGGCGCTGATCAAGCAGTTCGTCGCCGCGGAAGACCTGAAGAAGCCCCTGTCGGACAGCCAGATCTCGGAGATGCTCAAGGAGCAGGGGATCGAATGCGCGCGCCGCACCGTCGCCAAATACCGCGAGGCGCTGCGCATCGCGCCCGCCAACCTTCGCAAGGCCCTCTGAGTGCGTGACCAATCCCTGTTCCTTCCTTGTGCCGGTGGCGCCGAGGAGCTGCTCGCCCACGAGGTGGGCGCCATCACCGGCCTCGCGCACGTCATGCCCGGGCGCGGTGGCGTGCACTTGCGCGGCGGCTGGCGCGAAGTGCAGCTGCTGAACCTGCACAGCCGGCTCGCGCAGCGCGTGCTCGTGCAGCTCGCGCACGGCCCGTATGCCCGCGAGGACGACCTTTACGCGCTCGGGCAGTCCGTGGCGTGGGAGGAGTGGTTCACGACCAAGCAGACGTTCAAGGTGGAAGTGACGTCGCATGCGAGCCCGCTGCGCAGCCTGAATTTCGCCGCCTTGCGCATCAAGGATGCGATCGCCGACCGCTTCCGCGACCGCGCCGGCGAGCGCCCGAGCGTGGACACGCAGCGGCCGCATGCACGCGTGTATGCGCACCTGGGCGCGACGCACTGCACGCTGTCGATCGACACCTCCGGCGAGCCGCTGTTCAAGCGCGGCTGGCGCGAGGACAAGGGTGAGGCGCCGCTGAAGGAGACCCTCGCGGCCGCGATGCTGGCCGCCAGCGGCTGGACCGGCGACGTGCCCTTGTACGACCCGTGCTGCGGCAGCGGGACGATCGCCATCGAGGCCGCTCAAATCGCCTGCGGCATCCCGCCGGGGCTGCAGCGTCGCTTCGCCTTCGAGCACCTGCGGCCGCACGAGCCTCGAGCCTGGGCCGACCTGCTGGCGCAAGCGCGTGCCGCGCGCCGTACGCCGGCCGCACCGGTGTTCGGCAGCGACGTGGCCTTCCGCATGGTCGACTTCGCGCAGCGCAACGCGCAGCGCGCCGGCGTGGCCGACGCCGTGCAGCTGCGTGGCGGCGATGCGCTGCAGCGCATGCCGCCCTCGGACGTCCCCGGCGTGCTGATGCTCAACCCGCCCTACGGCGAGCGCATCGGCACGGCCGGCGTGGCGGGCCGCACGCAGCGCGGCCGCGAGCGCGCGCAGGCCGACGACGGCGCCGACTTCTTCGTCGAACTCGCGACGCACTGGAAACGGAACTTCGCCGGCTGGACGGCCTGGGTGCTGACGCCCGACCTCAAGCTGCCGTCGCGGATGCGGCTGAAGGAGTCGCGCCGCGTGCCGATGTGGAACGGGCCGATCGAGTGCCGCCTGTTCCGCTTCGACATGGTCGCGGGCTCGGCCCGCACGCGTGCGCCGTCGGAAGGCTGACGTGCGCCCGCTCGTGCTCGACACCAACATCGTGCTGGACCTGTTCGTCTTCGCCGACGCCGCGGCGGCGCCGCTGCGCCAGGCGCTGCACGCGGGCCGGCACCGCTGGATCGTGACGGCGGCGATGCGCGAGGAACTGCAGCGCGTGCTCGCCTACCCGCACCTCGCGGCCCGCCTGCAGTTCCACGAGCGCGAGCCCGATGCCGTGCTCGCGGCGTTCGACGCCTGCGTCGAACACGTGGCGTCGCCGTCGAAGGTGCCTCCGACCTGCCGCGACGCCGACGACCAGAAGTTCATCGACCTCGCCGTGACCCACCGCGCGCTGCTGCTGTCCAAGGACCGCGCCGTGCTGTCGATGCGCAGGCGCCTGCAGCGCCTGGGCGTGGACGTCACCACCACCTGGATCCCGGATCCCCTTCCCGCATGACCGACCGCGACGAGCAGCCGCTCGGCCCCGACGACTACGACGCGCAGGACGCGGTGCTCGATGCGCTGCGCGACACCGAGCCGCACACGCCCGACTGGGAGTTCTGCGAGGGCTTCCTCGCGGCGCTGGTGTGCTGCCGCCGCCCGATCCCGCCCGAGGAGTACTGGCCCGTCCTGCTCGGCCCGGCCTTCCGCCCGATGGAGCAGATGGAGTTCGTCTGGCGCTGGCGCCGCCGCTGGCACGAGGTGCAGCACGCGCTGGACGCCGAAGTCGAGACGCTGGAGGACGAGCGGTCCTACCAGCCGGAGATGCTGGACGTGCGCGGCGCGGTGCTGGCCTTGCCCGAGGGCGAGCGCGGCGACGAGGACCCGGCCACGTTGCCGTCGTTCGGCGAGACCTGGGCGCACGGCTTCCTGCATGCGGTGCGCAGCTGGCCGGACGACTGGGCGCCGCCGCGCGACCGCGATGCGGCGTCGATGCTGGAGGACGCGCTCGGCGCGGTCGAGGACCTCGCGGCGCCGGACACCGGCGTGCCGGCGGTGTCGATGCACGTGGAGGATGGGCCGCCCAGCGTCAGCGAGGAGCGCTTGTCGCTCTACGGCGAGGCGGTGTGGGCGGTGTACGACCTGCGGCAGCTGTGGAAGAGCCTGGGGCCGCGCGTGGCCGCGGTGCGCAAGGCGCCGGAGCCGGGCCGCAACGACCCGTGCCCCTGCGGCAGCGGGAAGAAATACAAGAAGTGCCACGGGGCTTAGGAGCCTGCTCCCAGGGGCCCCGGGCGATCACTTCTTCGAGCCGCGTTCCTTCTCGATCGCCTCGCGGTCTTCCTTGTCGTAGGTGATGCCGCTGCAGCCCTCGTTGTACTTCGCGAGATCCGCCTTCAGCTGGTCCGCCTCGCCGTTGAGCTTGTCGGTTTCAGCCTTCACGTCCTGGACCTTCGCTTCGTACATGCGCTTGCGGCGCTCGAGGCGCTCGCGCGGGTTGCCGGTGGCGATGCCCATGCTCTGGTTGGTCGCGCTTTCCTGGCGCTTGATCTCGTCCTCGATCGCGGTCCGCTCGGCCTGCAGTTCTTCCTGCTTGGGGCGTGCCTTCTCGGCGGCCGCCTTGAGGGCGTCGCTGCGCGCGCGCAGCGCGTCGCCGTCGTTCAGGCACTTGCGCAGTTCGTCGCGGTTGACCTTGCGGCCGGGCTGGGCCTGTGCCGCAGCAGGCAGGGACGTGGCGGCCAGGGTGGCGGCTGCCACGAGGGAGAGGAGGAGTTTCGTCTTCATGGCCGGGATGCTAACGCGTGCCGCCGGGCCCGGGCAGCGGCGCAACCCTGTCAACCGGCGGGGGCGAACCGGTCGGCGCGCGACTGCGGCCAGTACACGCGGAAGACGTTGTGGAGCTTGTCGACGTCGCGGCCCAGCAAGGCGCCGGCCGGCACCTGCAGGATGAGGTTGGCGAGCAGCCGCACCTCCGTATCGCTGATGCGCCGGACGATGTGGTGCGCCGTGATCTCGCGTGGATGCTGCAGGCCCGCCGCCTGCACCAGGTCGCGCAACGCATGCAGCGTCTGGCGGTGGAAGTTGAAGACGCGCTGCGCCTTGTCGGGCACGACCAGCGCGCGCTGGCGCACAGGGTCCTGGGTCGTTACGCCGGTCGGACACTTGCCCGTGTGGCACGCCTGCGCCTGGATGCAGCCGAGCGCCATCATGAAACCGCGCGCCGCGTTGCACCAGTCGGCGCCCAACGCCATCATCCGCGCGATGTCGAAGCCGGTGATCACCTTGCCGGCGCAGCCGATGCGGATGCGGTCGCGCAGGCCGGCGCCCACCAGCGTGCCGTGCACCAGCAGCAGGCCCTCCTGCAGCGGCGCCCCGACGTGGTCGCTGAATTCCACCGGCGCCGCCCCGGTGCCGCCTTCGGCGCCGTCGACGACGATGAAGTCCGGCGTGATGCCGGTCTCCAGCATCGCGCGCACGATGCCGAACCATTCCCAGGGATGGCCGACGCAGAACTTGAAACCGGTCGGCTTGCCTCCCGACAGCGTGCGCAGCCGGTCGACGAAGGCCAGCAGCTCCACCGGCGTGCGGAACGCGCTGTGCGACGACGGCGAGATGCAGTCGAGGCCCACCGGCACGCCGCGCGCGTCCGCGATCTCGGGGGTGACCTTCGCGCCGGGCAGGATGCCGCCGTGCCCCGGCTTGGCGCCCTGGCTCAACTTGATCTCGACCATGCGCACCTGCGGGTCGGTGGCATTGGCGACGAAGCGCTGCTCGTCGAAGCCGCCTTGCCCGTCGCGGCAGCCGAAGTAGCCCGAACCGATCTCCCAGATCAGGTCGCCACCGTTCGTGCGGTGGTGGGCGGAGATGGAGCCCTCGCCGGTGTCGTGCGCGAAGCGCCCGAGCCTGGCGCCCTGGTTCAGCGCCAGGATCGCGTTGGCCGACAGCGAGCCGAAACTCATCGCCGAGATGTTGAACACGCTGGCGTCGTAGGGCTGCGCGCGGCCCTCGCCGATGGTCACGCGGAAGTCGGACGACGCGATGACGCTCGGCGCGACCGAATGGTTGATCCACTCGTAGCCGTTCTGGCCGACGTCCAGCTGGGTGCCGAACGGCCGGTTGTCCGGCTCGCCCTTGGCGCGCTGGTACACCAGCGAGCGCTGCGCGCGCGAGAACGGCGCCGCTTCGGTGTCGCCCTCCAGGAAGTACTGGCGGATCTCGGGCCGCACGTATTCCAGCAGGAAACGCAGGTGGCCGATGACGGGGTAGTTGCGCAGGATCGCGTGGCGCGCCTGGCGCAGGTCGCGCACGCCGGTGAGCGCGAGCGCCGCGAACAGCAGCGCGAACACCGCCGGCCACGGCCCGGGATGCCACGTGAGTTCGGCGAGGCTCGCGGCAAGCGCCGCGACGCATAGCGCGAACGTGGTGTAGCGAAGGTGCAGCATGCGTCCCCTCCTCAGAGAACTGGCGTCCCGGCTTCGCGGGGCATCCTACACGGCGTCTCCGGCGCCGCGCCAAGGGTTAACCGGTGGCCTGCACCAGCTCCAGCATGCGCGTGAGCGCGTGCTGCACCGTCGCCTGGCGGATGGCCGCGCGATCGCCGTCGAACCGGCGCAACTCGCTGGACAGGCGGCCGTCGACGCAGAAGCCGAACCACACCGTGCCCACCGGCTTGTCCACGCTGCCTCCGGTGGGGCCGGCGATGCCGGTGACGGCGACGCCCACCTGTGCCTGCGAGTGCCGCACGGCACCGAAGGCCATCGCGCGCGCGACGACTTCGCTGACGGCGCCGTGCGTCTCGATCGCGCCGGCATCGACCCCGAGCGAATCGCTCTTGGCCGCATTCGAGTACGTGACGAACCCGCGCTCGAACCACTGGCTGGAACCGGCCAGGTCGGTGCAGGCGGCGGCGATCATGCCGCCGGTGCAGCTCTCGGCGGTGGCCAGCATCCAGCCGCGCGCGAGCAGCGCCTCGGCGACTTGCGCTGCCAGCGCGTGCGTCGATGCCGTCATGCGATCGTCCTCCAGAGAGCCAGCACCAGCAGCGTGCAGAACGCCGCCACCAGGTCGTCGAGCATGATGCCCAGCCCGCCGCGCCAGCCGAAGCCGTGGAACAGGTTGTCGGCCCAGCGCACCGGCCCGGGCTTCACGGCGTCGAAGAACCGGAACAGCGCGAAAGCCACCAGCTGCCCCCAGAACGACGCGGGCATCCACAGCCACAGCACGATCCAGAACGCGACGACCTCGTCGACGACGATCCAGCCCGGGTCGAGCACGCGCAGGCGCCTGGCCGCGACCGTGCTGGACCACCAGCCGACGACCAGCAGCGCGAGCAGCACCCAGCCGATGGTGGCGGGGCTGCACCAGCTGGCGAGCACCAGGTACGCGGCCCAGGCCCAGAAGGTGCCGACGGTGCCGGGCGCGATGGGGCTCATCCCGGAGCCGCAACCCAGGGCAAGGAAATGCGCCGGATGCGAGAACAGGAAGCGCAGGGTGGGCCGCGCGACGGGCGCGGCCTGCAACGCGTCGGTGGTCACGCGGCCACCGCCTTGCGCCGCCGCGTCGGCGCGAACCACTCGGCCCAGTAGTCGATGCAGGCGCGGATCTTCGGCAGCCGTTGGCGTCCCGCGGCCGTGACGGCATGGACCGGGAAGGCCTGCGCGTCCACGTACGCCGCCAGCACCGCCACCAGGCGCTGCTGGCGCACCAGCTCGTCGCCGACGATGGTCGCGAGGCGGCCGATGCCCAGGCCCTGCAGCACCATCGATGCCGCCATGTTGGTGTCGTTGGTGCGCCAGTGGCCGTCCGCCGCGTGGATCACTTCGCGGCCGTCGACGAGGAAGGGCCACTGGTTGAGCGCGGGCACCGCGACATTGGTGACCAACGGGTGGTCGCGCAGCTGGTCGGGATGCGCCGGCAGCCCGCGGCGGGCGGCGTACGAACGCGCCGCATACAGCGCGCGGCCGTGGGTGCCGATCTGGCGCGCCACGAACGTTTCCGGCGGCGTGTGCGTGCTGCGGATCGCGATGTCGATGCCGTCGCGCGCCATGTCGGCCATGCGGTCGCCGACTTCCAGTTCGATGCGCAGCCTCGGGTGGCGCTCGGCCAGCCCGGGCAGGCTGGGGACGAGGTGGTAGTGCGCCACCGCGGTGCTCGCGGCCACGCGCACCAGGCCGCTGGCTTCGCGTGACGTGGCCGTGAACTCGCCTTCGAGCTCGTCCAGCGTGCCCAGCACGCGCCGGCTGTAGCCGAAGAAGGTCTGGCCTTCCGCGGTGAGCGACAGGCCATGGGTCGAGCGATTCACGAGCTGCGCGCCGCACGCCTTTTCGATGCGCGAGAGCGAACGCGACACCTGGCTGACCGGCGCATCGCGTTCGCGCGCGACGGCCGACAGGCTGCCCAGCTCGGCCACGCGGGCGAACAGCAGCAGGTCGTCGAAGGCGAGCGCGCGCATCGGGGCAATGGTAGCCGCGCGGGTCTTCAGCGCGCGGGACGGGGGCAGCCGCCGTGCTGCCGCCGGAAACGCCAGGGCTCCGTCGCCGGCTGCGACCACAAGCCACGCCGCGCGTGCACCGCCTGCGTTTGCAGCCTGGCGTACGGTCCCGCACGTCCGCGCCAGCGTCCAGCCCAGGCCAGCCCGTTGTAGACCATCCAGGCACCGACGTCTTCGCCATCGCGCGCGAGCCGCGCGAGGTGCCGCCCGTACATGTCACGCCCGATGTCCTGCACTGTCACGGGCTTGCGCAGGAGGTGCTGGCGCAAGGCGTCCTTCGCCTGCCCGCCCCAGGCCTGGCAGGTTTCGGGCGCGTCGATGCCCTGCACGCGGATCTCGATCGCTGCGCCGCCCCAGGACGGCCGCACCCAGACCGTGTCGCCATCGACGACCGAGGTGACCGTGCCGGTGAAGGTGCGCGGCGCCTTGGCTTCCGCCACGCCAGTGAGCGCGAACGCGAGGATCAAGGCGAGAAGAAGGCGCATGTCCAGCCAACGCGGCCGGGCGTGCGGCCACCGACACCGGGCGACGGTCACGCGAAGTGATCGAAGGAGGCGAAGCGGCCGTGCACCGGCTGCCCGCCGGCGCCCAGCAGCCGCACGCCGGGCTGCGAATCGATCGAGCCGATGCGCGTCACGCGCGTGTTCGTTGCCTTCGCTGCGGTCGCCACCGCATCGCGGTGCGAAGGAAGCGCCGTGAACGCGAGCTCGTAATCGTCGCCGCCGGCGAGCACGCACTGCAGCAGCAGCGACTCGTCCACGCCCGCAGCGCGTGCTGCTTGCAGGTTGTCGAGCAGCGGCAGCGCCGCAAGGGTGTCGACCGTCGCGCCGACGTTCGATTGCTTCAGCACATGGCCGAGGTCACCCAGCAAGCCGTCGCTGACGTCGATCGCCGCCGTCGCCACGCCCGCGAGCGCCTGCCCGAGCGCGAGCCGCGGCTGCGGCGTGTCGAGCCGCTGCCGTGCGCTTGCCAGCAGCCCAGGCGGCAGCTCGATGCGTCCTTGCAGCGCCTCGAGCGCCAGGCGCGCATCGCCCAGCGAGCCGCTCACGTAGAGGTCGTCGCCGGCGCGTGCGCCCGAGCGCAGCAACGCCTTGCCGGGTTCGACTTCGCCGAACACCGTGATGCCGATCGCCAGCGGACCGCGCGTCGTGTCGCCGCCGACGAGCGCGCAGCCGCTCGCGTCGGCCAGCGCAAGCAGGCCTTGCGACAAGCCGGCCAGCCAGGTTTCGTCGACCGCGGGCAGCGCCAGCGCGAGCGTGAACGCCAGCGGCCGGGCGCCGCAGGCAGCCAGGTCGCTCAGGTTGACGGCGAGGGCCTTGTGGCCCAGGGCGCGTGGGTCCGCGCCGGGGAAGAAGTGCCGCCCCTCCAGCAGCAGGTCGGTCGAGACGGCGAGCTGGCGGCCCGGCGTGGGCTGCAGCAGTGCGCAGTCGTCGCCGACGCCCAGCGCGACCTGCGGCGAAGCCGCGGTGCGCCGGAAGTAGCGGTCGATCAGCTCGAATTCACCCATGCGGCCGCGAGCATAGCCCGCGGCCGCCGGGCGCGATCACAGGCGGCGCGAGCGGCCGGCCACCAGGCCATAGATCACCAGCAGCACGATGGCGCCGATGACGGAGGCGATCCAGCCGGCGGGTTCGCCTGCCGTGTACCAGCCCATGGCCTGGCCCGCGTAGCGCGCGATGAACGCGCCGGCGATGCCCAGCAGGGTGGTCATGATGAGGCCCATGCGGTCGTTGCCCGGCTTCAGGGCACGCGCGATGAGGCCGACGATGAAGCCGACGACGATGGTTCCGATGATGGACACGTGAGAGTCTCCTGGCACCGTCAAGTGGTGCGGTCGGACCATTCTTCGAAAGCGGGGCCGTTCCACCTGTAGGACGGTGGCGCCACGCCGCGCCGGAACCAGTCAAGCCGCCTGCTGGAACCGCAGCGAGGCCTGGCGGACGACTTCGGCGAGCAGGCGCTCGGCGCCCTGCTTCTGCCTCAACCAGCGCGCATCGTTGACGCCGGCGCGCGTCGCCTCGGCGAGCTGCTCGATGGCTTCGGACGCGCCGACGTCGCGCGCATGCGGCGCCACCACGGCGAGCGTTTGCAGGATGTGCTCGCGCAAGGGCTGGTGCCGGCCGCTGACCGGGTCGACGTACACCGCCTCCAGCCCGAAGCGGCAGGCCTGGAAGCGGTTGTACGTGTAGACCATGTAGTCCTCCTCGCGCGGAACGAACGGCTGCTCGTGCAGCAGCCAGGCCGCCAGCGCCTGCACGAAGCCCGCCAGCGCCGCGGCGCGCGACGCGGTCAGCGGCGTGTCGAACACGCGGATCTCGATCGTCCCGTACTCCGGCTTGGGGCGGATGTCCCAGTAGAAGTCCTTCATGCTGCGCACGACGCCGGTGCGCGTGCTGCGGGAGAAGAAGTCCCGGAAGCCGTCCCAGGACAGCGTGAACGGGGCGCGGCCCGACATCGGGAAGGCGGCGACGGAGTTGAGGCGCGCCGAGTCGAACTGCGTGTCCTGTCCCTGCACGAAGGGCGACGACGCCGACAGCGCGACGAAGTGCGGGATGTAGCGCGACATGCGGTGCAGCATCAGCAGCGCGGCGTCGGCGTCGTGGCAGCCGACGTGCACGTGCTGGCCGAACACGGTGAACTGCTTGGACAGGTAGCCGTACAGCTCGGACAGCTCGCGAAAGCGTGGCTTGTCGTAGATGCGCTGCCGGTGCCACTGCTGGAACGGGTGCGTGCCGCCACCGACGACGGCGATGTTCAACCGGTCCGCGCTGCGCACGAGCGCGGAGCGCAACTGCTCGAGCTCCTCGCGCACCTGCGCATGCGAGCGGCACACGCCGGTGGACACCTCGATCATGCTGGAAGTCATTTCGGGCACGACCGCGCCCGGCAGGTCGATGCGGCTCATCAGCCGCAGCATCTCGTCCGAGAAGGGCGCGAGGTCGTAGTCGTGCGTGTTGACCAGCTGCAGCTCGAGCTCGACGCCGATCGTCAGTGGCTCCGAGGCCCGGAACGGCTCGAGCACCGGCAGCGCGTTCGGGTCGTCGCCGGCGGGCGTGACGTCGGGCGGCGCGGGCTCAGGCATGGATGCCCCCGGTGACGGTGCCCTCGGAACTCTCTCGCGCGCGGTGCAGCACGTACGTGGCGAAGATCGCGCCGACCCCCTCGAGCACGAGGATGGCCGGCAGGCCGATGGCGGCGATCTGCGGGCCCGTGAAGATCGCGGCCGCCGAGAGTTGCGACACCAGCAGCAGCCCCAGCGACGCCATCGGCGACAGCGCCACGCCGGTGAGCAGCGCCTGCCGCCAGCTGGTCCCGCTGCCCGGGTTGCCGAGCAGCACGCCACCGACCTTGGCGACGCCGCGCGCGCCGAGCAGCGCCAGCACCGTGGTCGAGAGCATGGGGTCCCAGGGCTGCTGCGCGGCCACCAGGGCGACGACGACGAAGCCGAGCATGACCAGCAGCGAAGCGGCGGTGCCGAACTGGCGCGGCCACGACCACGGCCGCGGGTGGAACTGCTTGAGCAGCAGGCCGGCGAGCAACGCCGACAACGGTGCCGATCCACCGAGCGGCGAGGCGAGCGCGGTGCCCGCCGCGATGGTGGCCAGCAGCAGGATCGAGGTGTTCTCGCTGGCCGGATTCATGAAGCGCAGCGCGAGCCGCAGCACGACGGCGATGCCCGCGCCCGCCAGCACGGACACGCCGAGCACCACGCCGACCGGTTGCAGCAGCTGCAACCAGTGCGTGTCCTCCCGCTGCAGCATGCCGACGCGCGCCGCGACGAGAGCGATGGCGTAGAACGCGCCGAGCGTGGTGAGCACGAGCGCGCGCTCGGTGACCGGGCCGGCCGCGCGCACGTCCGCAACGACCCGGCTGAGGACCGCCGGCGACGACGCCATCGCGACCAGCGCGAGCGCGTCGGCGACCGAGGGGCGCACCTCGAACCAGCGCAAGGCGGCGTAGACCGCCGCGTAGGTGAGGGCGGCTTCGAGCACGCTTTGCAGCAGCACCATCGGGTTGTGACGGAACCAGCGCAACGCGATGCGCCCACCGGTCTCGAACAGCACGATGGACACGCACAGTTCGACGAAGAAGAGGACCGGCCCTTGCAGCGGCCAGGCGACGCCGCTGAACCCGGCCAGCCCGGCCATCGCACCGATCGCGCTGTAGCCCACGATCTTGGGCAGCGCCATGTACCGGTGCACCAGGTGGCCTGCCGCGGCGGCGAGCGCCAGCAGCAGCGACCACTGGACCGTCGGCAGCCCGGCCGAAGGCGTGAGCCAGGCGGCCCAGGTGGCGGTCAGGTCGGTCATGGCTGAGGACTCGCGGCGCACTCTAGACGGCGGCCCTGCCTCATCCTGTAGGACAACGCGCTGAACAGCCGATGTGCGCCCGCTGCGCAGGCCACGCTCAGTGCAGGACCCGGTGCGAGCCGTCGTCCAGCAGGAAAGGCGCGATCTCCACCTCGAAGCGCTCGCCGTCCTCGGCGACGCAGAAGTAGCTGCCGTGCATCGTGCCGGTGGGCGTGCGCAGCCGCGCGCCGCTGGAATACTGGAACGACTGCCCGGGCTGCAGCAGCGGCTGGTGTCCGACCACGCCCAGGCCCTTGACCTCTTCCTGCTCGCCGTTGGCGTCGCTGATGATCCAGTGGCGCGAGATCAGCTGCGCGGCGACCTCGCCGGTGTTGGTGATCGTGATCTCGTACGCGAAGGTCCAGATCCCGGCGGCCGGGTCCGACTGATCGGGAAGGTGCTGCGGTTGCACCTCGACGCGGAACTGGTACTTGGCCATCGGCGGATGGTACCGAATGCGCCATTTGCGAGAATGCGGGCATGAGCGCACGGCCCCTGATCGCACCGTCCATCCTCTCGGCGGACTTCGCCCGGCTCGGCGAGGAGGTCCGCAACGTGCTGGCCGCCGGCGCCGACTGGATCCACTTCGACGTGATGGACAACCACTACGTGCCGAACCTGACGTTCGGGCCGATGGTGTGTTCCGCGCTCAAGCCGCACGCGAAGAAGCCGGACGGGACCGCAGCGCCGATCGACGTCCACCTGATGGTGCAGCCGGTCGATGCGATCGCGCAGGCGTTCGCCGAAGCCGGTGCCGACTACATCAGCTTCCACCCCGACGCGTCCGCGCATGCGCACCGCAGCGTGCAGGCCATCAAGGCCCGCGGCGTGAAGGCCGGCCTGGTGTTCAATCCGGCGACGCCGCTCGACGTGCTCGACTGGTTGATCGACGACATCGACCTGGTGCTCATCATGAGCGTCAACCCGGGGTTCGGCGGCCAAGGCTTCATCGACTCGGCGCTGCGCAAGGTGGAACAGGCCCGCAAGCGCATCGATGCGTGCGGCAAGGACATCCGGCTCGAAGTCGACGGCGGCATCAAGGCGGACAACATCGCGCGTGTCGCCGCCGCCGGCGCCGACACGTTCGTGGCGGGCAGCGCGATCTTCGGCAAGCCCGACTACAAGGGCGTGATCGACGCCATGCGCGCCGCGCTGCGCTGAAGCGGCCTCAGGGCCGGAATTTCTTCTGCCCGTCGGGCAGGTCCTCGCGCAGCTTGTCGTAGGTGGCGTCGAGCTCGGCGCCCTTGGTCGTGTCGGCGACGCCGCGATCCGCATCCTTCTTCGCCGCGCGCCCGATGCGGTCCTGCGACGGCTCCGCACTTGCCTGGCTGTCCGCCGAGCTGTCGCGCTCGTGCGGCATGCGCGGCACGCCATGCTGGGTTTCGCCTTGGGCCATCTGGGTGTCGCCACCCTGGCCCGGATCCGGGTGGTCGCCGCCCAGGCCGGTGTCGGGCGGGTTGCCCATGCGTTCACGTGTCATGCGGTGCTCCTGCTGTTGGGGCCATGGTCGTGCCGCGCAGCCTCGGCATGGGTAGGACACAGGCGGCGCTTGCAGACCGTGGAGCCTGTCGGCCGCGTCCTACGCGGTGCGCCTGCAGCGTCGGACACCGCGCCCCGCTGCCGGGCTACGGTCGTGTCCCCATGAGCTAGGTACGCTGGCTGCTCCATCGAGGTCTGCTTCAGAAAAGGTGCTGCCATGGACGTGATCACCGCGCTTCCCGAATGGCTGGTGTGGTGCGCCGCGTTCGCCGCTGCCGCCGTCGCGCTCAAGCTGGTCGCCAACACGATCGAAGCCGCCCTCGACCTGGACGCCTGACGACGAGAACCGCGCTGCCACGAGGCGCGGCACCAGGAGCCTCCATGCCCCAGTCCAAGACGGACGCGCAGCGCAAGACCAAGGCCGGCGATGGCGCGGCCGCCAAGCAGAAACAGCTCGAGGGCTTCACCCAGCAGGCCGAACCGGTGCTCACCACCGGCGAGGGCCTCGTCGTCAACGACAACCACAACTCGCTGCGCGCCGGCGCGCGCGGGCCGACGGTGCTGTCGGACTTCCTGCTGCTGGAGAAGCTCGCACGTTTCGACCACGAACGCATCCCGGAGCGCGTCGTCAACGCGCGCGGCGCGGGCGCGCACGGCTACTTCGAGCTGTCGAAGTCGCTGGGCCAGTCCACCAGTGCCGATTTCCTGCAGGAGCCCGGCCTGCGCACGCCCGTGTTCGTGCGCTTTTCCAATTTCGCGGGCGAGCGCGGGTCGGCCGACACCGTGCGCGACCTGCGCGGCTTCGCCGTCAAGTTCTACACGCGCGAGGGCAACTTCGACCTCGTCGGCGCGAGCTTCCCCATCTTCTTCATCCAGGACGCGATGAAGTTCCCGGACCTGGTGCACGCGCTCAAGCCCGAGCCGCACCACGGCATGCCGCAGGCGTCGAGCGCGCACGACACGTTCTGGGACTTCGTCTCGCTGATGCCCGAGACGACGCATGCGCTGCTGTGGCTGATGTCCGATCGTGCGCTGCCGCGCAGCCTGCGCATGATGGACGGCTTCGGCGTGCACACCTACCGCCTTGTCAACGCGCACGGCACGGTGCACTACGCCAAGTTCCACTGGAAGCCCAAGCTGGGACGCCACGCGCTGTGCGCGGAGGAAGCGCGCCGGATCGCGGGCCAGGACCCGGACTTCCTGCGCCGCGACCTGTGGGAAGCGATCGGGCGCAACCAATTCCCCGAGTGGGAGCTGGGCGTGCAGCTGGTGGAGGAGTCGCGCGCGCAGTCGCTCGGCTTCGACCTGCTGGATCCCACCAAGCTCATCCCCGAGGAGCTGGTGCCGGTGCAGCCGGTGGGCAAGCTGGTGCTGAACCGCAACCCGGACAACTTCTTCGCCGAGACCGAGCAGGTGGCCTTTCACCCCGGCCACGTGGTGCCCGGCATCGACATCACGCCCGACCCGTTGCTGCAGGGACGCCTGTTCGCGTACGGCGACGCGCAGATCGGGCGCCTGGGCGGCCCGAACCACCAGGAACTGCCGATCAACCGGCCGCTGTGTGCCGTGCACAACCTGCATCGCGACGGCCGCCACCGCTTCACCGTGCCGCGCGGCGCGGTGAACTACGAGCCGAGCACGCTGGCCACCGGCGCCGAGTTCCGTGTCGACGGCGGGCAGCAGGGCTTCCAGGGCCAGGCCGACGCACTGCAGGGCGAAACGGTGCGGCGCCGCAGCGAGAGCTTCGACGACCACTTCTCGCAGGCGACCCTGTTCTGGAACAGCCAGAGCGCGGCGGAGAAGGAGCACATCGTCTGCGCCTTCCAGCACGAGCTGGCGAAGGTGGAATCGAAGGCCGTGCGCCAGCGCGTGGTCGACAACCTGGCGCACGTCGACGCCAAGCTGGCCCGCAAGGTGGGCGAGCCGCTGGCGATCGAGGCGCCCGATGCCAAGGCCGCGGCCGGGCGCGCCGGCTTTCGCGCCGCGCGCGGCAAGCTGCCGATGGAGGCATCGCCGTCGCTCAGCATCGATGCGCCGCAGGGCCATGCGATCACGTCGCGGCGCGTCGCCGTGCTCGCGGCGCCGGGCGTGGAGATCGGCGCGCTGAAGATCATCCAGCAGGCCTTGCACGACGCCGGCGCGGTCACGAAGGTGGTGGCCTCGGCCCTGGGCGTGGTGAGCACGTCGTCGGGCCAGCAGCTGCCGGTGGACTGCTGCTTCGCGACGACGTCGTCGGTGCTGTTCGACGCCGTGCTGGTGCCCGGCGGCGCGGCGCACGTTCAGGCGCTGCTCAAGAGCGGCAGCGCGGTGCACTTCATCCTGGAGGCGTACCGGCACTGCAAGCCGATCTGCCTGATCGGCCCGGCCGCCGACCTGCTGCGGCCCGTCGGCCTGGACTTGGCCAGCACCCCGCCGTCGGGCGTGCTGGTCGGATCCGGGGACCCCGCGACCCGGGTGCCGATGGCGCAGGAGTTCATCGCGGCGATCGCGCGGCACCGCCACTGGGTGCGGCCGCAGTGGGAGGCGGTGCCGGCCTAGCCGGCTGCGATCAGGCCGGCTTGCCCAGCAGGGCTTCCTTCAGCTTCCAGTCGGCGGGGGCGTGGCCCAGCCAGATGCGCAGGATGGCGTTGAAGAACTCGGGTTCCTTGAACGGCTCGCCCTGCTGGACGCCCTTGACGCTGACGACGGCACCGGTGCCCGGGATCCAGTCGAGCGTGAAGCCCTCGCCGGCCTTGAGGCCCTTGATGTCGCTGAACAGCTGGCTCATGCGCATGACGCCGGGCACGAGCTTGGAGAACTGCGCCCTCTCCATGTTGTCCTCCATGCCGCGGGCGAACAGCTTGCCTAGTTCGCTGGAGTCGATGTCGCGCAGCATCACCACGCGCATGCTCTTGGCGCCGGGCATGGACAGCACTTCCTCGGGCGTGCCGGCCTTCTTCGGCAGGTACAGGCCGGCCGTGTAGACCTTGAAGATGGCCTTGAAGCGGATGCCGGCGCCATTGAGCACCAGCTTGTTGCCCTTGAGGTCGAGCGCCTCGTCGTACTTCACGCCGGACAAGACCACTTCGGCATGCGCCGCGACCATGGCGAGCAGCAGCGCGCAGGCTGCCAAGCCTTTCTTCCACATCACACGTCTCCTGTCGCCGGCGAGGCCGGCATGTATCGAATTGTTGCAGAGTCCAGCCGACGCCTGGCCTTCGGGTTTGCGAGCGTCCGTAGGCCGTTTGCTACACTGGCCGCCGATGTTCATCCACCGCACCACCATCACAGGTTGCTCGGACCGGGGAGCCTGGCCCTGGCGACAGCCTGCGCGCGTGCGTTCCTGACTGCACGGGGCAGCCCGTGCCCCGCGTCCCCGCCGGGGACATTCCTTGAGGACCGCGGCCTGTGCCGCACGAGCTTGTGGAGGCTCACCCTTGATCACCGAACTCGAATTCCGCAGCCTCGCGCTGCAGGGCTTCAACCGCATCCCCCTGATCGCGGAGGCCTTCGCCGACCTCGAAACCCCGCTGTCGCTGTACCTGAAGCTTGCGCATGGCAAGGGCACCGGCCGCCACAGCTTCCTCCTTGAATCGGTCGTGGGCGGCGAGCGCTTCGGCCGCTACAGCTTCATCGGCTTGCCTGCCCGCACGCTGCTGCGCGCCACCGGCTTCGGCGCCGATGCAGTGACCGAGGTGGTCACCGAGGGCGAGGTCGTCGAGCGCGCGCAGGGCAATCCGCTGGACTTCGTGCACGCGTACCAGCAGCGCTTCAAGGTCGCCCTGCGGCCCGGCCTGCCGCGGTTCTGCGGCGGCCTGGCCGGCTACTTCGGCTACGACGTGGTGCGCCACATCGAGAAGAAGCTGCAGGCCAGCTGCCCGCCCGACACGCTGGGCTGCCCCGACATCCTGCTGCTGCAATGCGAGGAGCTCGCGGTCATCGACAACCTGTCCGGCAAGCTGTACCTGATCGTCTATGCCGATCCCGGCAAGCAGGAGGCCTATGCCAACGGCAAGCGCCGCCTGCGCGAGCTGAAGGAGCAACTGCGCTACTCGGTCAGCGCGCCGCAGGTGCGCCAGACGCAGTCATTCCCGGCAGAGCGCGAGTTCGCCAAGGCCGACTACCTGAAGGCGGTCGAGCGGGCCAAGGAGCTGATTGCCGCCGGCGACTTCATGCAGGTGCAGGTGGGCCAGCGGATCAAGAAGCGCTACACGGAATCGCCGCTGTCGCTGTACCGCGCGCTGCGCTCGCTGAACCCGAGCCCCTACATGTACTACTACGACTTCGGCGACTTCCACGTCGTCGGCGCGTCGCCGGAGATCCTGGTGCGCCAGGAGCAGGTGCCCGAAGGCCAGAAGATCACCATTCGCCCGCTGGCCGGCACGCGCCCGCGCGGCGCCACGCCGGAGCAGGACAAGGCGGTGGAGCAGGAGCTGGTGAACGACCCGAAGGAGCGCGCCGAGCACGTCATGCTGATCGACCTGGCCCGCAACGACATCGGCCGCATCGCCAAGGTCGGCAGCGTGAAGGTGACCGAAGCCTTTGCCGTCGAGCGGTACAGCCACGTGATGCACATCGTGAGCAACGTCGAAGGCACCCTGCAGGACGGCATGAGCAACATGGACGTCCTGCGCGCGACCTTCCCGGCCGGCACGTTGACCGGCGCGCCGAAGGTGCATGCGATGGAACTGATCGACCAGCTGGAGCCGAGCAAGCGCGGCCTGTACGGCGGTGCGTGCGGCTATCTCTCGTACGCCGGGGACATGGACGTCGCGATCGCGATCCGGACCGGCATCGTGAAAGACCAGACGTTGTACGTGCAGGCCGCGGCGGGCGTCGTCGCCGATTCCGTCCCGGAGCTGGAATGGAAGGAAACCGAAGCCAAGGCGCGCGCGTTGTTGCGCGCGTCGGAGCTGGTGGAAGAGGGGCTGGAATGAACCCCGGAGCACCCGACGCACCAAGGGCGCGCACCGCCGGCGACGGCTCGCGGGATTTCAGCCACGAGATCATCGGCGCCGCCGTCGAGGTGCAGCGCGAACTGGGGACCGGCCTTCTCGACAGCGTCTACGCATCCGCCCTGGCCGTGGAATTGCGGGCCCGTGGCCTGCAGTTCGCGCGCGACGTGCCGATCGCCGCGTCCTACAAGGGCCAGGACGTCGGGGTCGCGTTCCGCGCCGACTTCGTCGTCGAGGATGCCGTCATCCTCGAGCTGAAGTCCTCGTCGTTGCCGGTCGAGGCGCGCCGCGGCCAGCTGCAGTCGCACGTGCGGCTGGCCGGCATGAACCTGGGCCTGGTGATCGACTTCAACGAGATGCCCTTGACCAAGGCCGTCCTGCGGGTGGTGAACAAGCTATGAAGCTCCTGATGGTCGACAACTACGACAGCTTCACCTACAACCTGGTGCAGTACTTCGGCGAGCTGGGGGCGCAGGTGGAGGTATTCCGCAACGACGAGATCGGCATCGCCGGCATCGAGCAGCGCGCCCCGGATCGCCTGGTGATCTCGCCGGGGCCGTGTTCGCCGGCGGAAGCCGGCATCTCGGTCGAGGCCATCCGTCACTTCGCCGGCAAGCTGCCGATCCTGGGCGTGTGCCTGGGCCACCAGAGCATCGGCGCGGCCTTCGGCGGCAAGATCGCGCGGGCGGCGCAGTTGATGCACGGCAAGACCAGCGAGATCACGACGACACGCCAAGGCGTGTTCGCCGGCCTGCCCGAACGCTTCACGGTCAACCGCTACCACTCGCTCGCGATCGAGCGCGAGGCCTGCCCGCCGGAGCTGGATCGCACGGCCTGGACCGACGACGGCGAGATCATGGGCGTGCGGCACAAGGAGTTGCCGATCCAGGGCGTGCAGTTCCACCCGGAATCGATCCTCACCGAGCATGGGCACGCGATGCTCAAAAACTTTCTCGATCAAAAGCCATGACTCCAGTCGTCGACCTGCGCAGCGACACCGTCACGCGCCCGACCGCCGCGATGCGCGACGCGATGCTGTCGGCGCCGCTGGGCGACGACGTGTTCGGCGACGACCCGACGGTCAACGCCTTGCAGGACAGGCTCGCGGGCCTGCTCGGGTTCGAGGCGGCGCTGTTCGTGCCCACCGGCACGCAATCGAACCTGTGCGCGCTGCTGGCGCACTGCCAGCGCGGCGACGAGTACATCGTCGGCCAGATGCAGCACTGCTACCGCTGGGAAGGCGGCGGCGGCGCGGTGTTCGGCAGCATCCAGCCGCAGCCGCTGGACCATGCGCCGGACGGCACCTTGCCGCTGGCCGCGATCGAAGCCGCGATCAAGCCTGACGATCCGCACTTCGCGCGCACGCGGCTGCTGGCGCTCGAGGACACGCTGGGCGGCCAGGTGATGCCGATGGCGTGGATGGAACAGGCGACGCAGTTGGCCAAGGCGCGTGGCCTGGGCCGCCACCTCGATGGCGCGCGGCTGTTCAATGCCGCGGTGGCGCAATCCGCGGCGAACGGTTCCACGCCGTTGGCCGAGGCACGCCGTATCGCCGCCCTGTTCGACTCGGTCTCGGTGTGCTTCAGCAAGGGGCTGGGCACGCCGGCGGGATCGGTGCTGTGCGGATCCGACGAGTTGATCGCGCGGGCGCGGCGGGTGCGCAAGATGGCCGGCGGTGCGATGCGGCAGGCCGGCGTGCTGGCCGCCGCGGCGCTGCATGCGCTGGACCGCCACGTCGATCGCCTGGCGCAGGACCATGCGCGCGCGCGGCGCCTGGCCGAGGGGCTGGCCGGCATCGAAGGACTGCAGGTGCAAGCGCCGGACACCAACATCCTGTTCGTGGACCTCACCGGCGCCGCACGCGAACGCTCGGCCGAACTGCTCGCGCACCTCCAGCGCGAAGGCGTGCTTGCGACCGGGCTGTACCGCCTGCGCTTCGTCACGCACCTCGACGTCGACGACGCGGGCGTCGAGCGCGCCATCACCGCCATCCGCGGCTTCTTCCGGGCCTGAGCATGCCGGACGCGCAGCACCTGCTCCTGTTCATCGCCGCCGGCTGGCTGCTGAACCTCACGCCGGGGCCGGACGTGCTCTACATCGTGACGAACTCGCTGCGGGCGGGTGCGCGCGCCGGCGTCGTCGCGGGGCTGGGCATCACCGCCGGCTGCTTCGTGCACGTGACGGCGGCCGCGATCGGCGTCAGTGCGCTGCTCGCCACGTCGGCGCTGGCTTTCGGCGCACTGAAGTGGGCCGGCGCAGCCTACCTGGCGTGGGTCGGCATCAAGCTGCTGCGCGCCAAGCCGCAGGGCACGCAGGATCTCGCCGCTGTCGCGCGCACGGCGGCACGCAAGACGCTGGGGCAGGTGTTCGTCGGCGGCTTCTGGACCAACGTGCTCAACCCGAAGGTGGCGATCTTCTTCCTCGCCTTCGTGCCGCAGTTCATCACGCCGGGCAGCGGCAACGAAGCGGTCACCTTCCTGCTGCTGGGGGCGCTGTTCAACGCCAACAGCATTCCCGTCAATGCTGGCTGGGCGATCGCCGCGGCCTGGATGGCGCGCCACGGCGCCGTGCAGCGCGGCATGCACTGGCTCGATCGCGCCGCCGGCGCCCTGTTCATCGCGTTCGGCCTGCGGCTGGCGCTCACCGACACCCCATCCCGCTGACCGAGGAGATCGCCATGTCCATCAGCCCCCAGGAAGCGCTGCAGCGCACGATCGAGCACCGCGAGATCTTCCACGACGAGATGCTCAAGATCGTGCGGCTGATCATGAGCGGCGAGCTGTCGCCCGTCATGACCGCCGCGCTGATCACCGGGCTGCGCGTGAAGAAGGAAACCATCGGCGAGATCACCGCCGCCGCGGAGGTGATGCGCGAGTTCTCCACCAAGGTGCAGGTCGCCGACCGCCGCCACCTGGTCGACATCGTCGGCACCGGTGGCGACGGCTCGCACACGTTCAACATCTCGACCTGCTCGATGTTCGTCGCGGCGGCCGCGGGCGCGAAGGTGAGCAAGCACGGCGGGCGCAGCGTCAGCAGCAAGTCCGGCAGCGCCGACGTGCTGGAAAGCCTGGGCGCGGACATCAACCTCAAGCCCGACGCCATCGCGCGCTGCATCGACGAGACGGGCATCGGCTTCATGTTCGCGCCGAACCACCACCCGGCGATGAAGAACGTCGCGCCGGTGCGCAAGGAACTCGGCGTGCGCACCATCTTCAACATCCTCGGGCCGCTGACCAATCCGGCGTCGGCACCGAACATCCTGATGGGCGTGTTCCATCCCGACCTGGTCGGCATCCAGGTGCGCGCGCTGCAGCGCCTCGGCGCCGAGCACGCCATCGTGGTCTACGGCCGCGACGGCATGGACGAGGTGAGCCTGGGCGCCGCCACGCTGGTGGGCGAGCTGAAGGACGGCCAGGTGACCGAGTACGAGCTGCATCCCGAGGACTTCGCGCTGCCGATGGCGAGCAACCGCGCGCTCAAGGTCGAGAGCGTCGAGCAGTCGCGCGCCATGCTGCTGGGCGTGCTGCAAGGCGAGAAGGGCGCGGCACGCGACATCGTGGTGTTCAACGCAGGCGTGGCGCTGTATGCGGCGAACGTCGCGCCCGACATCGCCGCCGGCATTGCGCGGGCGCGCGAGGCGTTGGACAGCGGCGCCGCGAAGGCGCGCCTGGACCAGTTCGTGGCCGCCACCAAGCGGCTGGCGGGGTGACGATGGCGGCCGACATCCTGGACAAGATCGTCGCCGTCAAGCGCGAGGAGATCGCGGCGGCGAAGAAGAAGGTCTCGCTCGAGGCGATCCGCTTCGACGCGGAAAGCCGCGTGCTGACGCGCGACTTCGCCGGCGCGCTGCGGGACAAGATCGCCGCGGGCCGCAGTGCCGTGATCGCCGAGATCAAGAAGGCCAGCCCCAGCAAGGGCGTGCTGCGCGAGGACTTCATCCCGGCCGACATCGCGCAGAGCTATGCCGAGCATGGTGCGGCGTGCCTGTCGGTGCTCACGGACCGGCAGTTCTTCCAGGGCCAGCCCGACTTCCTGAAGATGGCCCGCGCCTCGTGCGACCTGCCGGTGCTGCGCAAGGACTTCATCGTCGATGCGTACCAGGTCTACGAGTCACGCGCGATGGGTGCCGACTGCATCCTGCTGATCGCCGCCTGCCTCGACGACGCGCAGATGGCCGAGCTGGAATCGATTGCACGCAGCCTCGACATGGCGGTGCTGGTCGAGGTGCACGACGGCGAGGAACTGCAGCGGGCGCTCCAGCTCAGGACGCCGCTGGTGGGTGTCAACAACCGGAACCTGCGCACCTTCGAGGTGTCGCTGGACACCACGCTCGGGCTGCTGAAGGACGTGCCGGCCGATCGGCTGCTGGTCACGGAGTCGGGAATCCTGCAACCGGCCGACGTGCGCCGGATGCGCGAAGTCGGCGTGCACGCGTTCCTCGTCGGCGAAGCGTTCATGCGCGCCGACGATCCGGGCGCGGCGCTCGCAGCCCTGTTCGGCTGAGCGTGGCGCAAGCTTCGCTGCTCGACGACGCCGGACCGCCGCGCCTGCGCGAGTGGGACACCGAAGCGCTGCAACTGGCAGCCGGTTGGGAGCCTGTCGTGCGCGGTTTCTTCGCCAGCCCGGCTGGGCGTGACCTGAGCGCGTTCCTGCGGTCGCGCATCGAGGCCGGCGCCGTGATCTTCCCGCCGCGGCCGCTGCGGGCGCTGGAGACGACGCCGCTCGACGCCGTGCATGCGGTCATCCTCGGCCAGGACCCGTACCACGGCGCCGGACAGGCCGAGGGCCTGGCGTTCTCGGTGCCGCAGGGCGTCAAGGTCCCGCCCTCGCTGCGCAACATCTTCAAGGAACTGCTGTGCGACGCGCCGGGGCCGCTGCCGGGCAGTGGTTCGCTGATGTCCTGGGCCCAGCGCGGCGTGCTGATGCTCAACGCGGTGCTGACGGTCGAGGAAGCGTCGCCCGCCAGCCATGCCCGCAAGGGCTGGGAACAGCTGACCGACGCCTTGCTGGCCCAAGTGGCGGCGCGGGTGTCGCCGTGCGTTTACCTGCTGTGGGGCGCGCATGCGCAGGCCAAGGCCGGGCTGGTCGAAGCGACGGCTGCGGCGCACGGCCGCGAGGCGCTGCTGCTGCAGGCCAACCACCCGTCGCCGCTGTCGGCAGCGCGGCCGCCCGTGCCGTTCCTGGGCTGCGGCCACTTCGGGCGTGCGCGGCAGTGGCTGGCCGAGCGCGGGCACCCCGGCTTCTTCGACCCACCGCGCCCGGACTGATGGGCGCGCGGCGCGCCGGCGGCTGGTCTTTTTCGCTGGGAACGTGGTATAGTCCCGGGTTCGCCGGAGGGGTGCCCGAGTGGCTAAAGGGGGCAGACTGTAAATCTGTTGGCTTACGCCTACGCTGGTTCGAATCCAGCCTCCTCCACCAGGCCTCGCAAGAGGTCGGCGGCGAGCAAGTGACGATCGAGTGGTAGCTGAAGGGAAGACCGTGGGGCCGGTGGCCGCCGGTTCCGCCAGGGGCTCGTGGATTGCGCCCGATGCGGGAGTAGTTCAATGGCAGAACCTTAGCCTTCCAAGCTAATGACGCGGGTTCGATTCCCGTCTCCCGCTCCAACCGGTCGTCCGGCACAGGAATATTGAAGGCTCCTTCGGGGGCCGCGGTTTTCGCCCTTGTGGCTCAGTGGTAGAGCACTCCCTTGGTAAGGGAGAGGTCGCGGGTCCGATTCCCGCCAAGGGCACCAGGCATCGTTGAAGTCATCTTTCTTTTTCGGAAGGCGAAGAAATGGCAAAAGGTAAGTTCGAGCGGACCAAGCCGCACGTGAACGTCGGCACGATCGGCCACGTGGACCATGGCAAGACCACGCTGACGGCGGCGATCACGACGGTGCTGTCGACCAAGTTCGGCGGCGAAGCCAAGGCCTACGACCAGATCGACGCGGCTCCCGAAGAAAAGGCGCGCGGCATCACGATCAACACGGCGCACGTCGAGTACGAGACGCAGAACCGCCACTACGCGCACGTGGACTGCCCGGGCCACGCCGACTACGTCAAGAACATGATCACCGGCGCCGCCCAGATGGACGGCGCGATCCTGGTGGTCTCCGCCGCCGACGGCCCGATGCCGCAGACGCGCGAGCACATCCTGCTGTCGCGCCAGGTGGGCGTTCCCTACATCATCGTGTTCCTGAACAAGGCTGACATGGTGGACGACGCCGAGCTGCTGGAGCTGGTCGAGATGGAGGTGCGCGAGCTGCTGTCCAAGTACGACTTCCCCGGTGACGACACCCCGATCATCAAGGGCTCGGCCAAGCTGGCGCTGGAAGGCGACAAGGGCGAGCTGGGCGAGCAGGCCATCATGAAGCTGGCTGATGCGCTGGACACCTACATCCCCACGCCCGAGCGCGCGGTGGACGGTGCGTTCCTGATGCCGGTGGAAGACGTGTTCTCCATCTCCGGCCGCGGCACCGTGGTGACCGGTCGCGTCGAGCGTGGCGTGGTCAAGGTCGGCGAGGAAATCGAGATCGTGGGCCTGAAGGCGACGCTCAAGACCACCTGCACCGGCGTGGAGATGTTCCGCAAGCTGCTGGACCAGGGCCAGGCTGGCGACAACGTCGGCATCCTGCTGCGCGGCACCAAGCGCGAGGAAGTCGAGCGCGGCCAGGTGCTGTGCAAGCCGGGCTCCATCAAGCCGCACACGCACTTCACCGCCGAGGTGTACGTGCTGAGCAAGGACGAGGGCGGCCGCCACACGCCGTTCTTCAACAACTACCGTCCGCAGTTCTACTTCCGCACCACCGACGTCACCGGTGCGATCGAGCTGCCGAAGGACAAGGAAATGGTGATGCCGGGTGACAACGTGACGATCACCGTCAAGCTGATCGCCCCGATCGCCATGGAAGAAGGCCTGCGCTTCGCCATCCGCGAGGGTGGCAAGACGGTGGGCGCCGGCGTCGTCGCCAAGATCATGGAATAAGGCCGCAAGGCCGCGGAGGGGTATAGCTCAATTGGCAGAGCGTCGGTCTCCAAAACCGAAGGTTGGGGGTTCGATTCCCTCTGCCCCTGCCACCACGGTGGCACCCGAAGCGAAAGAACCAAGCCCGTCCGCGTGACGGGCTTCACCGTCTGTAGGCGGTGGCAAAAGACAAGCAGGAACACGCCTTTTCATGGCCACTACGCAAGTTGAAACCGTCAGCACGGGCGCCGACAAGGCCAAGCTCGGCGTCGCGATCGCCCTGGTGATCGGCGCGCTGGCGGCGTTCTACCTCCTGGGCCGCCAGGGCGCGGTCGCGCAATGGGGCGCGCTGGTGCTCGGCCTGGCCGCGGCGTTCGTCGTGTTCATGACCGCCGAGGCGGGCAAGGAACTGGCCGCCTTCGGCCGCGACGCCTGGAAGGAAGTCAAGAAGGTCGTCTGGCCGACCCGCAAGGAGTCGCTGCAGATGACTCTGTACGTGTTCGGATTCGTGGTGGTCATGGCGCTGTTCCTGTTCGCCACCGACAAGACCCTGGAGTGGGTGCTGTACGACCTGGTCCTGGGCTGGAAGCATTGAATGAGCGACACCGACACCACCGACACCGGCGCCCCTGAGACGCCCGCCAAGCCGGTCAACCCCGACCTGCGCTGGTACGTCGTGCACGCGTACTCGGGCATGGAAAAGGCCGTCGAGCGCAACATCCGCGAGCGCATCGTGCGCTCGGGCATGGAAGACAAGTTCGGCGAGATCATGGTCCCGACCGAGGAAGTGGTCGAGATCAAGAACGGCCAGAAGAAGACGTCGCAGCGCCGCTTCTACCCCGGCTACGTGCTGGTGCAGATGGTGATGGACGACGACACCTGGCACCTGGTCAAGCACACCAACAAGGTGACCGGCTTCGTCGGCGGCGCCAAGAACCGCCCGGCTCCGATCTCCGAGGACGAGGTCGCCAAGATCCTCGGCCAGATGGAAGAGGGCGTCGAGAAGCCGCGCCACAAGGTCGAATTCGTGGTGGGCGAGTACGTGCGAGTCAAGGACGGCCCGTTCACCGACTTCAACGGCACGGTCGAGGAAGTCAACTACGAAAAGAGCAAGGTCCGCGTGTCGGTGACCATCTTCGGTCGCGCGACGCCGGTCGAGCTCGAGTTCTCGCAAGTCGAGAAGACTTGAGCGGAAGGATGGTTCGCGCTCGCCGGCTCGGCGCGGATCGGATTCAGCAGAGCCGTTAACCCCGGGGAGCCGAGGTCGCGAGACCAAGGCGCTATCACCCGCAAGGAAGACTAGACATGGCAAAGAAGATCGTCGGCTTCGTCAAGCTGCAAGTGCCAGCTGGCAAGGCCAACCCGTCGCCCCCCATCGGTCCCGCGCTGGGCCAGCGCGGCCTCAACATCATGGAGTTCTGCAAGGCGTTCAACGCGCAGACCCAGGGTGTCGAGCCGGGCCTGCCGCTGCCCGTCGTGATCACCGCGTACGCGGACAAGAGCTTCACCTTCATCATCAAGACGCCGCCCGCGACCGTCCTGATCAAGAAGGCCGTGAAGATCGACAAGGGCTCGTCCAAGCCGCACAGCGACAAGGTCGGCAAGATCACCCGCGCGCAGCTGGAAGAGATCGCCAAGACCAAGCTGAAGGACATGAACGCCGCCGACGTCGACGCCGCCATCAAGACGCTGGCCGGCTCGGCTCGTTCGATGGGCATCACCGTGGAGGGCGTGTAAATGACCAAGCTGACCAAGAAGCAGAAAGCCCTCGAGGGCAAGGTCGACAGCAACAAGCTGTACCCGCTGACCGACGCGATCACGATCGTCAAGGAAGCGGCCACCGCCAAGTTCGATGAATCCATCGACGTGGCCGTGCAGCTGGGCATCGACGCCAAGAAGTCCGACCAGGTCGTCCGCGGCGCCGTCGTGCTGCCCAACGGCACCGGCAAGACCAAGCGCGTCGCCGTGTTCGCCCAGGGCGCCAAGGCCGAGGAAGCCAAGGCCGCCGGTGCCGACATCGTCGGCATGGACGACCTGGCCGCCCGCGTGAAGGCCGGCGACATGCCGTTCGACGTGGTGATCGCCGCCCCCGACGCGATGCGCGTGGTCGGCACGCTGGGCCAGATCCTCGGCCCGCGCGGCCTGATGCCGAACCCGAAGGTCGGCACGGTGACCCCGGACGTCGCCACGGCGGTGAAGAACGCCAAGGCCGGCCAGGTGCAGTTCCGCGTCGACAAGGCGGGCATCGTGCACGCCACCATCGGCCGCCGCTCGTTCGACGCCGACAAGCTGCAGGGCAACCTGGCGGCACTGATCGACGCGCTGAACAAGTCCAAGCCGGCGTCGAGCAAGGGCGTGTACCTGCGCAAGGTCGCGGTCTCGTCGACCATGGGCCTGGGCGTCCGCGTGGACATCCAGTCGCTGACGGCGCAGGCCTGAGGCAAGGAATTCCGGTCCGCCCGCGAGGGTGGGCCGGTGTGGTGGGCTGCGGCCGCGCAAGCGGCGGCAGGCCATCCAGGACCGCTGGGGCGGGCAACCGCTCAATCGACGGCCGCAAGGCCGGCACCCAGCGCAGATGGCGATCCCGCCGAGATGGAATGCGTTGCGTTTCCTCGAGGTTGGTCGCTGATAGCAGGCGCGGTCCCAGGAGAGATCCCGGTGCCGCATATGGAAGGAGTCAACCTTGAGTCTGAATCGCAGTGAGAAGCAAGCGGTGATCGATGAGGTCACCGGCCTCGCCGCAAAAGCTCAAACGCTGGTGATGGCGGAATACCGCGGCATCACGGTGGCTGACATGACCAAACTGCGCTCCGAAGCGCGCAGCAAGGGCGTGAACCTGAGTGTTCTGAAGAACACCCTGGCCCGCCGTGCTGTCGCCGGGAGCCAGTTCGACGTCGTCAGCGACCAAATGTCCGGCCCGCTGATCTACGGGTTTTCCGTGGACGCCGTGGCCGCCGCGAAAGTGGTGGCCGATTTCGCGAAGACCAACGACAAGCTGGTCATTCGCGGTGGTGCGTTCGCGGGCAAGGCCCTGGACGTCAACGGCGTCAAGCAACTGGCCAGCATCCCGTCGAAGGAAGTGCTGCTGGCCCAGCTTTGCGGGCTGCTGATGTCGCCGATGTCGCGTACGGCCGTGGTGCTGGGCGCGCTGGCGAAGAAGAAGGAAGAGGCGGCGGCTGCCTGAGGCAGCGCCCCCGTTCGCAACCATTTCATCTAGGAAATCAACATGGCATTCGACAAAGACGCATTCCTGACGGCGCTGGACAGCATGTCCGTCATGGAACTCAACGACCTGGTCAAGGCGATCGAAGAGAAGTTCGGCGTGTCCGCCGCCGCGATGGCCGCCCCGGCCGCCGGTGGTGCCGGTGCTGGCGCCGCTGCCGCCGCCGAAGAGAAGACCGAATTCACCGTGATGCTGCTGGAAGCCGGCGCCAACAAGGTGTCGGTCATCAAGGCCGTGCGCGAAATCACCGGCCTGGGCCTCAAGGAAGCCAAGGACCTGGTGGACGGCGCGCCGAAGCCCGTCAAGGAAGGCATCGCCAAGGCCGACGCCGACGCCGCCAAGAAGAAGCTGGAAGAAGCCGGCGCCAAGGTCGAACTCAAGTAATTCGCCCCTGGACCGGAGGCTGGAGAGCCCGAAAGGGCCTCCAGCCTTTGGTGCTTCTAAACGGGTTGCGTGAACGCACCCGAAAGCGCTGGGACAATACGCGGTTCCCCAGTGTTTTCGAGTGTCTTCTGTCCCGACTGCAGGAGACGCCTTGGTTCGGGCCGCGTGCAATGCGCGGCCGTCCGCCATGGTTGGTAGTGGCCAACCCACCAAGCCCGTCGTGCCCCATGCCCGGGGGCACCGACGCGACAGTTGCGCAAGAGCTCAATTGCCCGGAGATCTCATGGCTTATTCCTATACCGAACGCAAGCGTATCCGCAAGAGTTTCGGCAAGCGTGACAGCGTGCTCGAAGTTCCGTACCTGCTGCAGATGCAGAAGGATGCGTACACGGCATTCCTGCAGGCCGACGTTGCGCCGCAGAAACGCACCACCGAGGGCCTGCAGGCCGCCTTCGACGCCGCGTTCCCGATCGTCTCCCACAACGGGTTCGTGGAGATGAAGTTCATCGAATACAACCTGGCCAAGCCCGCGTTCGACGTGCGCGAGTGCCAGACCCGTGGCCTCACCTTCGCCTCGGCCGTGCGCGCCAAGGTGCAACTGATCATCTACGACCGCGAGTCCTCGACCCCGCAGAGCAAGGTGGTCAAGGAAGTGAAGGAGCAGGAGGTCTACATGGGCGAGGTGCCCCTGATGACCGACAAGGGCTCGTTCATCATCAACGGCACCGAGCGCGTGATCGTCTCGCAGCTGCACCGCTCGCCCGGCGTGTTCTTCGAACACGACAAGGGCAAGACGCACAGCTCGGGCAAGCTGCTGTTCTCGGCCCGGATCATCCCGTACCGCGGCTCGTGGCTGGACTTCGAGTTCGACCCGAAGGACATCCTGTACTTCCGCGTCGACCGCCGCCGCAAGATGCCGGTGACGATCCTGCTGAAGGCCATCGGCCTGAACCCGGAATCGATCCTGGCGAACTTCTTCGTCAACGACAACTTCCGTCTGATGGACAGCGGCGCGCAGCTGGAGTTCGTCTCCGAGCGCCTGCGCGGCGAAGTCGCGCGCTTCGACATCACCGACAAGTCGGGCAAGGTCGTCGTCGCCAAGGACAAGCGCGTCACGGCGCGCCACACGCGCGAGCTGGAGCAGTCCGGCACCACCCACATCTCCGTGCCCGAGGACTTCCTCGTCGGCCGCGTGGTGGCGCGCAACATCGTCGACCAGGACACCGGCGAGATCATCGCCAAGGCCAACGACGAACTGACCGAAGCCCTGCTGAAGAAGCTGCGCGCCGCTGGCGTGCAGGAGATCCAGTGCATCTACACGAACGAGCTGGACCAGGGCCCGTACATCAGCCAGACGCTGCGCATGGACGAGACGGTCGACGAGTTCGCCGCCCGCGTCGCCATCTACCGCATGATGCGCCCCGGCGAGCCGCCGACCGAGGACGCGGTGCAGGCCCTGTTCCAGCGCCTGTTCTACAACCCGGACACGTACGACCTGTCGCGCGTGGGCCGCATGAAGTTCAACGCCAAGATCGGCCGTGAAGAGACCACGGGCCCGATGGTCCTGACCAACGACGACATCCTCGCCGTGGTCAAGATCCTGGTGGACCTGCGCAACGGCCGAGGCGAGGTCGACGACATCGACCACCTGGGCAACCGCCGCGTGCGCTGCGTCGGCGAACTGGCCGAGAACCAGTACCGCACCGGCCTCGCCCGCATCGAGAAGGCGGTCAAGGAGCGCCTGGGCCAGGCCGAGCAAGAGCCGCTGATGCCGCACGACCTGATCAACTCCAAGCCGATTTCCGCGGCGCTCAAGGAGTTCTTCGGCGCGTCGCAGCTGTCGCAGTTCATGGACCAGACCAACCCGCTGTCCGAGATCACGCACAAGCGTCGCGTCTCCGCGCTCGGCCCGGGTGGCCTGACGCGCGAACGCGCCGGCTTCGAAGTGCGCGACGTGCACGTCACGCACTACGGCCGCGTGTGCCCGATCGAGACGCCGGAAGGCCCGAACATCGGCCTGATCAACTCGCTGGCCCTGTACGCCCGCCTGAACGAGTACGGCTTCATCGAGACGCCGTACCGCCGCGTGGTGGACGGCAAGGTCACGATGGAGATCGACTACCTGTCGGCCATCGAGGAAGGCAAGTACGTCATCGCGCAGGCGAACGCGGCGCTCGACGAGCAGGGCCGCCTGACCGGCGAACTGGTGTCGGCGCGCGAACGCGGCGAATCGATCCTGGTGTCGGCCGACCGCATCCAGTACATGGACGTGTCGCCGGCGCAGATCGTGTCCGTCGCCGCCTCGCTGGTGCCGTTCCTGGAGCACGACGACGCGAACCGCGCGCTGATGGGCGCCAACATGCAACGCCAGGCGGTGCCGGTGCTGCGTCCCGAGAAGGCGTTCGTCGGCACGGGCATCGAGCGCGTGTCGGCGGTCGACTCCGGCACGGTGGTCACGGCCAACCGCGGCGGCGTGGTCGACTACGTCGACGCCACCCGCATCGTGGTGCGTGTCAACGACGACGAGGCGCAAGCCGGTGAAGTCGGCGTCGACATCTACAACCTGATCAAGTACCAGCGTTCCAACCAGAACACGAACATCCACCAGCGCCCGATCGTCAAGCGCGGCGACAAGATCGCCAAGGGCGACGTCGTGGCCGACGGTGCGTCGACCGACCTGGGCGAGCTCGCGCTCGGCCAGAACATGCTGGTCGCGTTCATGCCCTGGAACGGCTACAACTTCGAGGACTCGATCCTGATCTCCGAGCGCGTCGTCGCCGACGACCGCTACACCTCGATCCACATCGAGGAACTGGTGGTCATGGCGCGCGACACGAAGCTCGGGCCGGAGGAAATCACCCGCGACATCCCGAACCTGTCGGAACAGCAGCTCAACCGCCTGGACGAGTCCGGGATCATCTACGTCGGCGCGGAAGTCATGCCCGGCGACGTGCTGGTGGGCAAGGTCACGCCGAAGGGCGAGACCACGCTGACGCCGGAAGAGAAGCTGCTGCGCGCGATCTTCGGCGAGAAGGCTTCGGACGTGAAGGACACCTCGCTGCGCGTGGACCAGGGCTCGCAAGGCACGGTGATCGACGTGCAGGTGTTCACCCGCGAAGGCATCCAGCGTGACAAGCGCGCCCAGCAGATCATCGACGACGAGCTCAAGCGCTTTCGCCTGGACCTGAACGACCAGCTGCGCATCGTCGAGGCCGACGCGTTCGACCGCATCGAGAAGCTGCTGAACGGAAAGGTCGCCAACGGCGGCCCGCAGAAGCTGGCCAAGGGCACCAAGATCGACCGCGAGTACCTGCAGTCGATCGAGAAGTACCACTGGTTCGACGTCCGCCCGGCCGACGACGACGTGGCCGCGCAGCTCGAGTCGATCAAGAACTCGATCGAGCAGCAGCGCCACAGCTTCGACCTCGCGTTCGAGGAAAAGCGCAAGAAGCTGACGCAGGGCGACGAGCTGCCCGCCGGCGTGCTGAAGATGGTCAAGGTGTACCTGGCCGTCAAGCGTCGCCTGCAGCCCGGCGACAAGATGGCCGGCCGCCACGGCAACAAGGGTGTCGTGTCCAAGATCGTCCCGGTCGAGGACATGCCCTACATGGCCGACGGCACGCCGTGCGACATCGTGCTCAACCCGCTGGGCGTGCCTTCGCGCATGAACGTGGGCCAGGTGCTGGAAGTGCACCTGGGCTGGGCGGCCAAGGGCATCGGCCAGCGCATCGGCGACATGCTGCAGCAGCAGGCCCGCATGGCCGACCTGCGCAAGTTCCTCGACGGGCTGTACAACGCCTCGGGCACCAAGGAGAACCTCTCCGAGCTCTCCGACGAGCAGGTCATCGAGATGGCCACCGAGCTGACCAAGGGCGTGCCCTTCGCCACCCCGGTGTTCGACGGCGCGGCCGAGAAGGAAATCCGCTCGATGCTGCATCTGGCGTTCCCCGAGGACGTCGCCAAGACCAAGGGCCTGACGGCCACCCGCACGCAGGCGCACCTGTTCGACGGCCGCACCGGCGAGCAGTTCGACCGCCCGGTCACCGTCGGCTACATGCACGTGCTGAAGCTGCACCACCTGGTGGACGACAAGATGCACGCCCGCTCCACGGGCCCGTACAGCCTGGTCACCCAGCAGCCGCTGGGCGGCAAGGCGCAATTCGGCGGCCAGCGCTTCGGCGAGATGGAAGTGTGGGCGCTGGAAGCCTACGGCGCGTCGTACACGCTGCAGGAAATGCTCACCGTCAAGTCCGACGACGTGCAGGGCCGCACCAAGGTGTACGAGTCCATCGTCAAGGGCGAGCACGCCATCGAAGCCGGCATGCCGGAGTCGTTCAACGTCCTGGTCAAGGAGATCCGCTCCCTGGGCCTGGACATGGAACTCGAGCGTTCTTAATTAGGGGCAAGGAAGACACATGAAATCCCTCCTCGACCTGTTCAAGCAGTTCACCCCGGACGAGCATTTCGATGCCATCCGCATCGGCATCGCCTCGCCGGAGAAGATCCGCTCGTGGTCCTTCGGCGAAGTCAAGAAGCCGGAAACCATCAACTACCGCACCTTCAAGCCGGAGCGCGATGGCCTGTTCTGCGCCAAGATCTTCGGCCCGATCAAGGACTACGAGTGCCTGTGCGGCAAGTACAAGCGCCTGAAGCACCGCGGGGTGATCTGCGAGAAGTGCGGCGTCGAAGTGACCCAGACCAAGGTGCGCCGGGAGCGCATGGGCCACATCGACCTGGCCGCGCCCTGCGCGCACATCTGGTTCCTGAAGTCGCTGCCGTCCCGCCTGGGCCTGGTGCTCGACATGACGCTGCGCGACATCGAGCGCGTGCTGTACTTCGAGGCGTACGTCATCACCGACCCCGGCATGACCCCGCTGAAGAAGTTCGGGATCATGTCCGAGGACGACTACGACGCCAAGCGCAAGGAATACGGTGACGAGTTCATCGCCAAGATGGGCGCCGAAGGCATCAAGGACCTGCTCGAAGGCATCGACCTCGACATCGAGATCGAGAAGCTGCGCGGCGACCTGACCGGCTCGGAAGTGAAGGTCAAGAAGAACGCCAAGCGCCTGAAGGTGCTCGAGGCGTTCAAGAAGTCGGGCATGAAGCCCGAGTGGATGGTCATGGAAGTGCTGCCCGTGCTGCCGCCGGACCTGCGTCCGCTGGTGCCGCTGGACGGCGGCCGCTTCGCGACCTCCGACCTGAACGACCTGTACCGTCGCGTCATCAACCGCAACTCGCGCCTGAAGCGCCTGCTCGAACTCAAGGCGCCGGAAATCATCGCGCGCAACGAGAAGCGGATGCTGCAGGAGGCGGTGGACTCGCTGCTGGACAACGGCCGCCGTGGCAAGGCCATGACGGGCGCGAACAAGCGCGCGCTCAAGTCCCTGGCCGACATGATCAAGGGCAAGAGCGGCCGCTTCCGCCAGAACCTGCTGGGCAAGCGCGTCGACTACTCGGGCCGTTCGGTCATCACCGTGGGCCCGACCCTCAAGTTGCACCAGTGCGGCCTGCCCAAGCTGATGGCGCTGGAGCTGTTCAAGCCGTTCATCTTCTCGCGCCTGGAGGCGATGGGCATCGCCACCACCATCAAGGCCGCTAAGAAGGAAGTCGAGAGCGGCACGCCGGTGGTGTGGGACATCCTGGAAGAGGTGATCAAGGAGCACCCCGTCCTGCTGAACCGCGCCCCGACGCTGCACCGCCTGGGCATCCAGGCGTTCGAGCCGATCCTGATCGAAGGCAAGGCGATCCAGCTGCACCCGCTCGTCTGCGCGGCGTTCAACGCCGACTTCGACGGCGACCAGATGGCCGTCCACGTGCCGCTGTCGGTGGAAGCGCAGATGGAAGCCCGCACGCTGATGCTGGCTTCGAACAACGTGCTGTTCCCCGCCAACGGCGAGCCGTCCATCGTGCCGTCGCAGGACGTGGTGCTGGGCCTGTACTACACGACCCGCGAGCGCATCAACGCCAAGGGCGAAGGCATGATCTTCTCCGACGTCGGTGAAGTCATCCGCGCCCTCGACGCCGGCCAGGTCGAGCTGACTGCCAAGATCAGCGTGCGCCTGACCGAGTGGAACAAGGACAAGGCCACCGGCGAATTCGTGCCCTCCACCTCGCTGGTGGACACGACCGTCGGCCGCGCGCTGCTGTCCGAGATCCTTCCCAAGGGCCTGCCGTTCTCCAACCTGAACAAGGCGCTCAAGAAGAAGGAGATCAGCCGCCTGATCAACGCTTCCTTCCGCCGCTGCGGCCTGAAGGAGACGGTGGTCTTCGCGGACAAGCTGCTGCAGAACGGCTTCCGCCTGGCGACCAAGGCCGGCATCTCGATCGCCATCGACGACATGCTGGTGCCGCCGCAGAAGGCCGACATCATCGGCCGCGCCGAGAAGGAAGTGAAGGAGATCGAGCAGCAGTACGTCTCGGGCCTCGTCACCGCCGGCGAGCGCTACAACAAGGTCGTGGACATCTGGGGCAAGGCCGGCGACGAAGTGTCGAAGGTCATGATGGCCCAGCTGGCCAAGGAAAAGACGACCGACCGCCACGGCAAGGAAGTGGAGCAGGAGTCGTTCAACTCCATCTACATGATGGCCGACTCGGGTGCCCGCGGTTCCGCCGCCCAGATCCGCCAGCTGGCGGGCATGCGCGGCCTGATGGCCAAGCCGGACGGCTCGATCATCGAGACGCCGATCACGGCCAACTTCCGCGAAGGCCTGAACGTGCTGCAGTACTTCATCTCCACCCACGGCGCCCGCAAGGGCCTCGCGGACACGGCGCTGAAGACCGCGAACTCGGGCTACCTGACGCGCCGCCTGGTCGACGTGACGCAGGACCTGGTCGTGACCGAAGTCGATTGCGGCACCTCGGAAGGCTCGCTGATGCGCGCCATCGTCGAGGGCGGTGAAGTCATCGAGTCCCTGAGGGATCGCATCCTGGGCCGCACCGCGGCCGAGGACGTGGTGCACCCGGAAAGCCGCCAGACCATCGTGCCGGCCGGCAACATGCTGGACGAGGACGCGATCGAGGAGCTCGAGTCCGTCGGCGTCGACGAGGTGAAGGTGCGCACCGCGCTGACCTGCGCCACGCGCTTCGGCCTGTGCGCCCGCTGCTACGGCCGCGACCTCGGCCGCGGCGGGCTGGTGAACGTCGGCGAAGCGGTCGGCGTCATTGCCGCGCAGTCGATCGGCGAACCCGGCACGCAGCTGACGATGCGCACGTTCCACATCGGTGGTGCCGCCTCGCGCGCCGCCATCGCCTCGAGCGTGGAAGCCAAGTCCAACGGCGTGATCGGCTTCAACAGCACGATGCGCTACGTGACCAACGGCAAGGGCGAGCTGGTGGTGATCGCCCGCTCCGGCGAGATCGTCATCCATGACGAGCACGGCCGCGAGCGCGAGCGCCACAAGGTGCCGTACGGTGCGACGCTGGCGGTGAAGGCCGACCAGCAGGTCAAGGCCGGCACCATCCTGGCGAACTGGGACCCGCTGACCCGACCCATCATCACGGAATTCGCCGGCAAGACGAAGTTCGAGAACGTGGAAGAGGGCCTGACGGTCGCCAAGCAGGTCGACGAAGTGACCGGCCTGTCGACGCTGGTCGTGATCGACCCGAAGCGCCGCGGCTCGGCCAAGGTCGTGCGCCCGCAGGTCAAGCTGATCGACGCCAGCGGTGGCGAGGTCAAGATCCCCGGCACCGACCACTCGGTGACGATCGGCTTCCAGGTCGGCGCGCTGATCCAGGTGCGCGATGCCCAGGACGTCGCCCCCGGCGAAGTGCTGGCCCGCATCCCCATCGAAGGCCAGAAGACGCGTGACATCACGGGCGGCCTGCCGCGCGTGGCGGAACTGTTCGAAGCCCGTTCGCCCAAGGACAAGGGCCTGCTGGCCGAAATGACCGGCACGGTGTCGTTCGGCAAGGAGACCAAGGGCAAGATCCGCCTGCAGATCACCGATCCGGAAGGCGGCGTCCACGAGGAGCTGGTGCCCAAGGAGAAGAACATCCTGGTGCACGAGGGCCAGGTGGTGAACAAGGGCGAAAGCGTGGTGGACGGCCCGGCCGACCCGCAGGACATCCTGCGCCTGCTGGGCATGGAGGAACTCGCGCGCTACATCGTCGACGAGGTCCAGGACGTCTACCGCCTCCAGGGCGTGAAGATCAACGACAAGCACATCGAGGTGATCGTTCGCCAGATGCTGCGTCGCGTGGTCGTCGAGAACTCCGGCGAGTCCGGCTACATCGGCGGCGAGCAGGTCGAGCGCTCCGAGATGCTGGACACCAACGACCGCCTGCGGTCCGAGGGCAAGATCCCGGCGACGTACAGCAACCTGCTGCTGGGCATCACGAAGGCTTCGCTGTCGACCGACTCGTTCATCTCCGCGGCGTCCTTCCAGGAAACCACGCGCGTGCTGACCGAGGCGGCGATCATGGGCAAGCGCGACGAGCTGCGCGGCCTGAAGGAAAACGTCATCGTCGGCCGCCTGATTCCCGCGGGCACCGGCATGGCGTACCACGTCGCGCGCAAGGCGAAGGACCAGATGGACGAGGCCGAGCGCCGCGCCATCGCCGAAGCCGAAGCGGCCGAACTGGCCGGCATCGGCGCCGAAGCTTCGACGGAGACCGCCGAAGGCACCGGCGAGTGATCGCCGGGGCGCGAGCGATCGCGCTTCGCTAGACTCGGGCGCCCCATTCCTCGCGGAGTGGGGCGCCTTTTTCATTGCCCATGCCGATCTCCGTCACCTGGATCGTCGCCGCCGTGCTCGTGTTCTGGGCCGTCGGCGCCTACAACCGCCTCGTGCGCCTGCGCGGCGAGGCGAACACGTCGTTCGCCGAACTGGACGCGCAGCTGCAGCGGCAGGCCGAACTGGTCGAGGCCGTCGTGGGCGAGGAGCCCGAGAGCATCTTCGACGGCGCACAGGCCTCGTTCTGGGGCGGGCTGCAAGGCGCCGCCGGCCAGCTGCGCGCCACGCTCGCGCTGGCGCGCCAGCGGCCGCTCGATCCCGATCGCATCGAAGCGCTCGGCGCGGCGCAGTCCGTCCTCGCGGTCGCGTGGGAACGCGCCGAGCGTGACGACGCGCACGACCTGGCCGGCCCCCGCCTGCCCGACACGCTGGTGTCGCGACGCGGCCAGATCACCCTGCAATGCATCGCCGCCGCCGAGCGCTTCGGCCGCGCGGTCGAGCAGTACAACGCCGCCATCGCCCAGTTCCCGGCCGCGTTGCTCGCGTGGCTGTTCGGCTTCCGGGCCGGCGTGCCGCTGCCGCCGATGCCGGCGCCCAAAGGTCCCCTCGTTTGACGGGGGCTTGGGCGCCGCCGCATCATCCTCACCCCGGCCTTTCACCAGCAGGAGAAGCACATGCTCCGGATCAACGACATCGCGCCGAACTTCACGGCCAACACGACGCACGGCAAGATCGATTTCCACCAGTGGATCGGCGACCAGTACGCGATCCTGTTCTCGCACCCGAAGGACTTCACCCCGGTGTGCACCACCGAGCTGGGCTACATGGCGCGCATCGAGGACCAGTTCGCCAAGCGCAACGCGAAGCTGATCGCGCTGTCGGTCGACCCGGTGGACGACCACACGAAGTGGATCGGCGACATCGAGGAGACCCAGTCGTGCAAGGTCAACTACCCGATCATCGGCGACACCGACCTGCAGGTCTCCAAGCTGTACAACATGCTGCCGGCGGAGGAAGTCGCGTCGGACGGCCGCACGGCGACCACCAACCAGACGGTGCGCGCGGTGTTCGTCATCGGGCCGGACAAGAAGATCAAGCTGATGCTGGTCTACCCGATGACCACCGGCCGCAACTTCGACGAGATCCTGCGGGCGCTCGACTCGATCCAGATGACCGCCAAGCATCGCGTCGCGACGCCGGCCAACTGGAAGCAGGGCGACGACGTCATCATCGCGGGCTCGGTGTCGGACGAGGAAGCGAAGAAGCTGTTCCCGCAAGGCTGGAAGGCGCCGCGCCCGTACCTGCGCGTGACCAAGCAGCCCGGCACCTGACCGCGCGTTGACTGCAGTCCCCCTCTGGCGGCAGCTTCAGGCTGCCGCTTCCGTTCTGGCGGCCGTGCGCGCGGGCGAGTCCGCGACGCCGGCCATCGCGCGCATCGACCGCGAAGTGCGCCCGGGCGCGCAGGCGCTTGCGTTCGCCGCGTTGCGCGAACTCGGTCGCGCCGAGGCGCTGCGCCGCCAGCTCGCGCGCCGCGCGCCGCCGCCGCTGGCCGATGCGCTGCTGTGCACCGCGCTGGCGCTGTGTTGGCGCGAGGCCGACGCGCCGTACACGCCCTTCACGCTGGTCGACCAGGCCGTGGAAGCGGCCAAGCGCGGCGAAGGCACGCGCGCGCAGTCTTCGTTCGTCAACGCGTGCCTGCGCCGCTTCCTTCGCGAGCGCGATGCGCTCGTGGCGGCCACGGACAAGGACCCGGTGGCGCTCTGGAACCACCCGCGCTGGTGGATCGACCAGGTGCGGCGCGACCATCGGCAGCACTGGGAGCAGGTGCTGGCCGCCAACAACCGGCCACCGCCGATGACGCTGCGCGTGAACGTGCGGCGGGCCAGCCGCGAGGAAGTGCTCGCCGACCTGCAGGCGCAGGGCCTCTCGGCCACGCGGGTCGGCAATGCCGGCTTGCAACTGGGACAACCTCGCCCGGTCGAGCAACTGCCCGGGTTCGCCGAGGGCCGGCTCTCGGTGCAGGACGCCGCCGCGCAGGAGGCCACGCCCTTGCTGCTCGACGGACTCGAGCCCGCGGGACCCCGCCTGCGCCTGCTCGATGCCTGTGCGGCGCCGGGTGGCAAGACGGCGCACCTGCTGGAATCTGCCGATGCGGACGTCACGGCCCTCGAGATCGATCCCGTGCGCGCGCGCAGGATCGGCGAGACGCTGGAGCGGCTGGGGCTGCGAGCCGACGTGATCACGGCCGATGCCAACGACGTGAAGGCGTGGTGGGACGGCCGGCCCTTCGACGGCGTGCTGCTGGACGCGCCCTGCACGGCCTCGGGCATCGTGCGGCGCCACCCCGACGTGCGCTGGCTTCGGCGGGCCACCGACCTGCCGCAACTGGCCGCCCAGCAGCAGCGGCTGTTGCAGGCGCTGTGGCCGCTCGTGCGGCCCGGCGGGCGGCTGCTGTACTGCACTTGCTCGGTGTTCCGCGCCGAAGGCGACGCCCAGGCGCGAGCGTTTGTTGCAAACAACAGCGCGGCGCGATTGCGGCCCGCGCCTGGCCATTTGCTTCCCGGAAGCCCCGGAAAGGACGGGCCGGTCCCGGACAATCGACTCGGTGACCACGACGGGTTCTATTACGCGCTGCTCGACAAGGCGCGGGACGGGGTTTGAGGCGGCCTTCCGGGCCGTTCTCGTGCTGGTGCTGGCGCTCGTGCTCGGCCTGGCCCGGGCCGACACTGGCGAAGTCACCCAACTGCGGCTGGAGCGCGCGGACGAGGGCGTGCTGTTGAGCGCCAGCGTGCGCTTCGACATGCCCGCGGTGATCGATGACGCCCTGCACAAGGGCATCCCGATGTTCTTCGTGGCCGAAGCCACCCTGCTGCGCGACCGGTGGTACTGGTACGACAAGCAGGTGGCGAGCGCGCAGCGCCACATGCGCCTGTCGTTCCAGCCGCTCACGCGTCGTTGGCGCCTGCAGGTGTCGTCGCAACCCATCGGCGCCACGGGGCTGGCGCTCGGCCAGTCCTTCGAGACGCAGGAGGAAGCGATCGAGGCGATCAAGCACATCGCCCGCTGGAAGATCGCCGACCTGGGCGAGCTCGAGACCGACGCGAAGTACAGCGTCGACTTCCGGTACCGGCTGGACGTGTCGCAGTTGCCGCGGCCGTTCCAGATCGGCGCGGTCGGGCATGCCGACTGGAGCATCAGCGCCGCGCGCACCCAGCGGCTGGCAGTCGAGACGGCGAGGTGAGCACGCCGGCCGCCCCGCTGCCGCCGCCGAAGAAGCCCAACTTCGGCAGCACGCGCGCGGTCCGCTGGGCGCTGCTCGTGGGCGCAGCCGTCATGGTCGCGATCGCGATCGTGCTGATGTTCCTGCTCACGCAGGCGACCGGCAACCGCGAGCTGTACGAGCGCAACTACGGCCGCCTGTTCGCGGTGAACGTGGTGGTGGCCGGCATGCTGCTGCTGGTGATCGCCTGGGTCGCGGTGCGGCTCACGTCGCGCGTGCGGCGCGGCAAGTTCGGCAGCCGGTTGCTGGTGAAGCTGGCGATGATCTTCGCGCTGGTCGGCTTCATGCCGGGCCTGCTGATCTACATCGTGTCGTACCAGTTCGTGTCGCGATCGATCGAGAGCTGGTTCGACGTGAAGGTCGAAGGCGCCCTCGACGCCGGCTTGAACCTCGGCCGTTCCACGCTCGACACGCTGGCCAACGACCTCGCGAACAAGACGCGCGCTTCGGCGGCGCTGCTCGCCGAGACACCCGATTCGTCGGCCCCCCTGGCGCTGGAGCGCCTGCGCGAACCGCTGTCGGCCAACGACGTGATCCTGTGGAGCGGCGCCAACCAGCTGATCGCCAGCGCTGGGCAGTCGCGGTTCCAGCTCAACCCCGAGCGTCCCACGGCGCAGCAGGTGCGCATGGTGCGCAGTCAGCGGTCGATCGCGATCATCGAGGGACTCGAAGAGCCCAACGCGATGACGACGGGCAACGCGCGCATCAAGGCGATGGCCGTGGTGCCCGGCGCAGGCCTGACCCTCACTTCGGAGCCGCGCATCCTGCAGGTCACGCAAAGCCTGCCGCCAACGCTGGTGGGGAACGCGATCGCCGTGCAGGAAGCTTATCGCGAGTACCAGGAGCGAGCGCTCGCGCGGCAAGGCCTGCGCCGCATGTACATCGGCACGCTCACCCTGAGCCTCTTCCTGTCGGTCTTCGGTGCCATCCTGCTGGCGGTGCTGCTGGGCAACCAGCTCGCGCGGCCCTTGCTTCTGTTGGCTGCGGGCGTGCGCGAGGTGGCCGCCGGCGACCTGTCGCCCAAGCCGGTGTTGCAGGGCAAGGACGAACTCGGCGGCCTCACGCGGTCGTTCGCCGAGATGACGCAGCAGCTCGCCGATGCGCGCGGCGCGGTCGAACAGAGCATGGCGCAGGTGAACGCGGCGCGCGCGCACCTGCAGACCATCCTGGACAACCTCACGGCCGGCGTCATCGTGCTCGACGACCAGGGACGCATCGAGACCGCCAACCCGGGCGCGACGCGCATCCTGCGTGTTCCGCTCGCGGCGCACGAGGGCAAGCTGCTGACGGACGTCGAGGGGCTGGAATCGTTCGGCGCCGCGGTGCAGGCGCAGTTCGAGGATTTCATCAACGAACGCCGCCAGCACGGCCTGGACCACTGGCAGCAATCGTTCGAGCTCAATGCGTCCGCGCCTGGCCTGCCGACGGGCAACAACGCCATCACGCTTGTCGCGCGCGGCGCCGAGATGCCCTCGGACGTGCCCGGCCGGTCCGCCCGCCTGCTCGTGTTCGACGACATCTCCGAGGTCGTGTCGGCCCAGCGCGTGCAGGCCTGGGGCGAGGTGGCGCGACGCCTGGCGCACGAGATCAAGAACCCGCTGACGCCGATCCAGCTGTCGGCCGAGCGGCTTGCGTACAAGCTGGGCGGCAAGGTGGCCGATCCCGAGCGCGCCATCCTCAACAAGTCGGTGCAGACCATCGTCGACCAGGTCGACGCCATGAAGCGGCTGGTCAACGAGTTCCGCGACTATGCGCGCCTGCCGGCGGCCGAACTCAAGCCGATCGACCTGAACGCGCTCGTGACGGACGTGCTGAACCTCTACGCGCGCGAAGGCGAAGCAGGCACTGGCACGGTGCCCGTGCATGCCGAGCTCGATCCCCATTGCCCCCACATCCTGGGCGACGCGCACCAGCTCCGGCAGGTGATCCACAACCTGCTGCAGAACGCGCAGGACGCCTCGGAAGGGCGCGAAGGACGCGAGGTGGTGATCCGCACGCAATGGAACGAGACGAACCGCCGCGTGCGCCTGGCCGTGCTGGACAGCGGCACCGGCTTCCCCGAGCACATCCTCAAGCGGGCCTTCGAACCCTACGTCACGACGAAGGAGAAGGGGACCGGGCTGGGACTGGCGGTCGTCAAGAAGATCGCCGATGAGCATGGTGCCCGCGTGGACGTCAAGAACCGGGTGGACGACGGCACCATCGTTGGCGCCCAAGTGTCGCTATCATTCGCAGTTGCGGCATAGCAACACTGCGTCCGCCCAACCGAAGAACACATGGCAAACATCCTGGTCGTCGACGACGAACTCGGCATCCGCGACCTGCTGTCGGAAATCCTGAATGACGAGGGCCACAACGTCGAGTTGGCCAACAACGCCGCGCAGGCGCGAGCCGCGCGCGCGAAGTCGCGCCCCGACCTCGTGCTGCTGGACATCTGGATGCCCGACACGGACGGCGTGACGCTGCTCAAGGAATGGTCCAGCACCGGGATGCTCACGATGCCGGTGATCATGATGAGTGGCCACGCCACCATCGAGACCGCGGTGGAAGCAACCAAGATCGGCGCGCAGTCCTTCCTCGAGAAGCCGATCACGATGCAGAAGCTGCTCAAGGCCGTCGAGGCCGCGCTGCATCGCGACCAGGCCCCGCAGGGCGTGCGCAAGCCGGGTCCCGGCTACGTCACGTCGCCGCCGGTGCCGGTGCAGGAACTCACCGTCGAAGCCGCCATGACCGGCGGCCAGCAGATCCCGCCGCCGATGGACATCGGCCCGCAGGCGCGCCAGACTTTCGAGCTGGACAAGCCGCTGCGCGACGCGCGCGACGAATTCGAGAAGAGCTACTTCGAATTCCACCTCGCCAAGGAAGGCGGCTCGATGACGCGCGTGGCCGAGAAGACCGGCCTGGAACGCACGCACCTGTATCGCAAGCTCAAGCAACTCGGCGTCGACCTGTCGCGCGGCAAGCGATCTGCCGGCGGTTGAGGCGGGAGGCCCGAGGGCCTACGCTATAATTGCCGGCTCACGGCCCGGTAGCTCAGTTGGTAGAGCAGCGGATTGAAAATCCGCGTGTCGGTGGTTCGATTCCGCCCCAGGCCACCAGATTCAAGGGAAGCCCTTGATCGCAAGATCCGGGGCTTTTTCTTCGGGACTCCGCGGGAATAGCTCAGTTGGTAGAGCGCAACCTTGCCAAGGTTGAGGTCGAGAGTTCGAGACTCTTTTCCCGCTCCAGTGATTCGATGCCACGACGCCTTTGCGCCACGCACTGCGCGCACTAGGCTTGCACGATCGCCGGAGTCCACCATGCCAATCACCGTTGACGACCTGCAGGCATTCGCCGAGGCCTGGAACCGCCATGACGCCGATGCCCTCATGGAGTTCATGGCGCCGGACTGCGTGTTCGAAGCGTCAGCCGGGCCGGACGTTTGCGGGACCGCGGCCATCGGGCGAGAAGCCGTCCGGGCGGCCTTCTGCGCGGTCTGGGCAACCTTCCCTGATGCGCAATGGCGGTCGCCACGCCACTTCGTCTGCGGCGACCGCGGGGTGTCGGAGTGGACGTTCACCGGCACCCAGGCGGACGGCAGTTGGGTGGAGGTCAAGGGATGCGACGTGTTCACCTTCCGTGACGGCAAGATCGCGGTGAAGAACTCGTACCGGAAGAACCGCCCGCCGCTGCCTCCGCGCGCAGGCGCGTAGCGCCTTCCGTGAGGCCACCCACGCCAAAAGAAAAGCCCGCCGATGGCGGGCTTTTTCATGCGTGACGCGCTGCTGCTTAGAAGCGGAAGCCGACGCCGACCGTGAAGCCTTCGGCCTTCACGCCGTCCTTCTTGTAGTAGTGCATGTAATCGACGCCGACGTACGCGTTGGGCGTGAACTTCCAGTTCGCGCCGAGGCCGTACGAGAAGCCGCCGTCGCTGTCGGTGGCGCTGTCCGAGCTGAACAGGGCGCCGTTCACGGTGATGACTTCGCTGCCCTTGACGCGGGCGTGCGTGTAGCCCAGGCGGCCGAACAGTTCCACAGCGCCGAGGTCGGCCTTCGGCTTCAGGTACACGCCGTAGGCGTTCTGCACCTTCAGGTTGACCGTGCCCGTGGCCGTGGTGCCGCCGGCAGACTCGGTGAACGTCTGGCTGTCGTCGCCGGCGCCGAAGGCCAGCATGCCTTCCACGGCGAAATTCGGGTGGAAGTCGTAGCCCACGATGCCGCGAATCATGTTCGGCTTGACGCTCAGGCCCTCGCCGCTGAGCTTGAGCTGGGTGTAGCCGAGTTCACCGTACAGCGGGCTGGCAGCGGTGCGAGCCTGCGCTTGCGCGCCGCCGGCGATCAGGAGGGCGGCCGCTGCGGCCGCGAAGGCGATGCATTTCTTCATGTCTTTAATCCCCATCCAAAGTGTGTGAGAGCGACTCCTCTTGAGCCGCTGTCGAGTCTAGGGAGACGCACGGTAGCGAAGCAAGCGCTTCAGCCGGCGTTGGCGCAAATCCGTGTGGTCGGCGCGACGGTCCACGACCAATGGGTGAGGGGCGCGCCGAAATTTGGATGCCACCAAAGCAAACGCCCCAGCACCTCGCAGCCTGGGGCGTTGCCTTTTGGGCTATGCCATCAAAGAAGGCCAGCGGCGGGGGCCTTCGGACGTGGCGGAGATCAGAAGCGGTAGCCGACGCTGAGGGTCGGGCCCTCGGACGTCACGCCGTCCTTCTTCGTGTAGCGCATCCAGTCGGCGCCTGCATACCAGCGCGGGGCGAATGCGAAGTTCGCGCCGAGGCCGTACGAGAAGTCGTTGTCCTTGCCCGACTCCGTGCCGGTGGCGTCGGAGGCGCGGATGCGCACCTGCGTCCAGCCCAGCCGGCCGTACACCTCGAAGTTGCCGAAATTGGCCTTGGGCTTCAGGTAAATGCCGATGGCACTGCGTGGGTCGACGGTCGTGCCGAATTGAGTGTCCTTCTGCGTGCCGCCCGCAACCATCAGCTCACCTGCGAAACCCGGGTGAAAGTCGTAGCCGATGATGCCGCGCACGAAGCCGGTATCGAAATCCGGGCCGCCGTCAACCTTGAACTTCATCCAGGTGTAGCCGAGTTCGCCGTACAGCGGGCTGGTGCCGCTCGGGGCTCGAAAGCCGGTCTGCGCTTGGGCGGCGCCAGCGAGCAATAGGACAGCGGAGGCGATTAGGGCGATTGTCTTGGTCATCTGTGTCCCTTTGGGGTGAGAGAGTTCGACGGACGTTCGAATCGACTGACGGGTCGAGCTCAGTCTAGACAGCGGTTCGGCGCAGGGGCAAGCAACTTCACAAGTCGTTTACGAGACCGTCGGCTGCATGCGACTCGACCGGCAGCTGAAGCGCGTGCGCCTAAACTGCGCCGATGCTCGAGCCCACGCCCCAGGTCCTCGCGTTCGATGTCTTCGGCACCGTCGTCGACTGGCACGGGAGCATCGTGCGTGAAGTGCGCGCCGCGTATCCACAGGTGGACGCGGACGGCTTCGCGCTCGCCTGGCGTGAAGGCTATCGGCCCGCGATGGCGCGCGTGGCGCGAGGCGAACTCGGGTGGACGCGCATCGACGACCTGCATCGTTTGATCCTCGATGACATCGCGCCGCGCTTCGGCTTGGGCGACCTGGGCGAAGACGAGCGCGCGCACCTCAATCGCGTGTGGCATCGGCTGGATCCCTGGCCGGACGTCGTCGCCGCGCTGCACCGGCTGCGCACGCGCTTCACGCTGTGCACCCTGTCGAACGGCAACATCGGGCTGCTCGCCGACATGGCCAAGCGCGCAGGCTTGCCATGGGACTGCATCCTGTCGGCCGAAGTGTTCCGCGCGTACAAGCCCGACCCAGCCACCTATCTCGGCGTCGCTTCGACGTTCGACCTGCAGCCGTCGCGGGTGATGCTCGTGGCCGCCCACCACGACGACCTCGAGGGCGCGCGTGCGTGCGGCTTGCGCACGGCCTACATCGAGCGGCCGCTGGAGTTCGGCGCGGCGCGACCCAAGGATGTGTCGCCGCGTGCCGGCAACGACCTGCACTGCCGCGACTTCGCCGAGCTGGCGGACAAGCTCGGCGCCTGAGCTGCAGTGTCGGCGTGCACCGACAGGCAACCCCGCCGATCGCCGAACGCCGCGACCGGCACGCCATCGCAGGATGCCTGCATGTCTTCCCCTGAACCGATGTGGACGCCGGGCGACGCGGTGAAAGCGCACGACGTGCCGGCGCCCGAGTCGGTGCCGCCCGGCACGAACCCGGACCCGCAGCCCGGCGACGACAAGCCGAAGGCACCGCCTTCGGAAGGTGGCCGCACGCCGCCGCCCGTCGAGTTGCCGGGCCGGCCGCACGAGCCGGAGCGGGTGCGCTAGTCGCGCGTGACGCGCAACAGTTCCTCGCGCGAGGTGATGCCCTCGCGCACGAGGCGTTCGCCGTCGTCCCGCATCAGCGTCATGCCCGCGCGTTGCGCGGCTTCGCGCACCTCGGCTTCGGAGGCGCGGTTGTGGATCATGGCGCGGATCTCGTCGTTGACGACCATCAGCTCGAAGATGCCGGTGCGGCCCTGGTAGCCGGTGTGGCCGCACTCCTCGCAGCCCGGGCCGTGGCAGTGCGAGCACAGCTTGCGCACGAGCCGCTGTGCCTGCACGCCCAGCAGCGATGAGCTGAGCAGGAACGGCTCGACGCCCATGTCGGTCAGGCGCGTGACGGCACTGGCGGCGTCGTTGGTGTGCAGGGTCGCGAGCACCAGGTGGCCGGTGAGCGAGGCCTGGATCGCGATCTGCGCCGTTTCCTGGTCGCGGATCTCGCCGATCATGATGATGTCGGGGTCCTGCCGCAGGATGGCGCGCAGCGCCTTGGCGAAGTCCAGCTCGATGCGCTCGTTCACCTGCGTCTGCCCGATGCCCGGCAGCTCGTACTCGATCGGGTTCTCCACCGTCATGATGTTGCTGCTGCCCGCGTCCATGCGCGACAGCGCGGCATACAGCGTGGTGGTCTTGCCGGAACCGGTGGGGCCGGTCACGAGGATGATCCCGTGCGGCTGCGTGATCAGGCTCAGGAAGCGCTGCAGCGTGTCGCCGGTCATGCCCACCGACTCGAGGCTGAGCTTGTTCTCGCTCTTGTCCAGCAGGCGCAGCACGGCGCGCTCGCCATGCGCGCTCGGCAGCGTCGACACGCGCACGTCCACCGCCCGCGTGCCGATGCGCAGCGAGATGCGGCCGTCCTGCGGCAGGCGCTTCTCCGCGATATCCAGGTCAGCCATGATCTTCAAGCGCGAGATCAGTGCCGCGTGCAGGGCGCGATTGGGCTGCACCACTTCGCGCAGCCGCCCGTCGACCCGGAAGCGCACGGACGAATGCCGCTCATAGGGCTCGATGTGGATGTCGCTGGCGCCGTCGCGCGCGGCCTGCGTGAGCAGCGCGTTGAGCATGCGGATGATCGGCGCGTCGTCGCTGGTCTCCAGCAGGTCTTCCACCGCCGGCAGCTCCTGCATGATGCGCGACAGGTCGGCGTCGTTCTGCACTTCGCTCACGACGGTGGCGGCGTTGGACTCGCCTTGCGCATAGGCGGCGCTGATGCGCTGCGCGAGGGCCGGCGGGTCCAGCTGCTGCACGCTGCGAACCTGGAACTTGCGCAGCACTTCGCTCCACGCCGATGGCGCGGGCGCACCCGCATGCCAGAGCGTCACCGCCTCGCCGTCGTCCTCCAGCAGCAGCTGGTGCGTGCGGGCGTAGCCGTACGGAAGGGGATAGCGCATCGCGTCAGCGTCCCGGGGGCGAAAATTCCTGCGACGTCGGCGGCGCCTGCACCGGCGCCGGCGTCGTCGGCTGGGTGTGGACCGGCGCCACCGGCGCGGAGTTGATCGGCGTCAGGATGCTGGGCACGGGCTGCGCGCCTTCCTGCTTGAGCCGCATCAGGTCGTAGCGATCCAGCGAGAGCTCGTCGGCCTGGGCCGCATCGCGCAGCACCACCGGCCGCAGGAACACCATCAGGTTGCTCTTGTTGCGGCTGCGGGTCTCGGCCTTGAACAGGTTGCCGAGCAAGGGGACGTCGCCCAGGCCGGGCACCTTCTGCTGGTTGCCGGCGTACTCGTCCTGCAGCAGGCCACCGAGCATGATGATCGCGCCGTCGTCCACCAGCACGTTCGACTCGATCGACCGCTTGTTGGTGATCAGGCCCGTCGCCGAATTGACCGAGGTCTGGTCGACGTTGGACACCTCCTGGAAGATCTGCATCTTCACGGTGCCGTTCTCGCTGATCTGCGGGCGCACGCGCAGCGTGATGCCGACGTCGCGCCGCTCGATGGTCTGGAACGGGTTCACTGCGCCGTTGGTCGCGCCGGTGTTGGTGAACTGGCCGGTGACGAAGGGCACGTTCTGGCCGATGACGATGCGCGCTTCCTCGTTGTCCAGCGTCAGCAGGTTGGGCGTCGACAGCACGTTGCCGTCGGCGTTGGACTCCAGGAACCGGGCCAGCGCGCCGAGCACGTAGTTGCTCCCGATCTTGCGCACCTGGCCGATGTTGATGCCGGGCGAGGGCAGCGTCGGCGACGTGGCGCCGCCGGGCTGCGTGGCGAGCGAGATGATGTTCTGGCCGCCGATGGTGAAGTTGGTGCCCAGCACGCCGACGCGGCTGCTGTTGGTGTCGCCCAGGATCGTCTGCCACTGCACGCCGAACTCGGCGGCCTTGTTCGCGTTCACTTCGACGATCAAGCTTTCGACGAACACCTGCGCGCGGCGCTGGTCCAGCCGGTCGATGACGGCGCGCAGCTGGCGGTACTGCGGCTCGGGCGCAGTGATGATCAGCGAGTTGGTCGCCGGGTCGGCCTGGATTTGGCCGCCGGTCTGCACCTGCGCCGCCGGTTGCGCAGCCGCCGCGGCGAGGTTGGACATGCCGCCCGTGCCCGACGTCCCGCCCGCCGCGACGGGGACCGTGTTCTGCGCCGCCGTCTGGAAGCCGCCACCCGCCACGTTCGCGCCCGGCCCGACGTTCGAACCGGTCTGCGGAATTGCCGCGAGAGCGGCGCGCAGCGTGGTCGCCAGGCGCGTCGCCTCCGCGTGCTTCAGGTAGACCACGTAGATGTTGCCGGCCGCGTTCTGCGACGTGGGCTGGTCGATGCGCTCGACGAGCGTGCGCACGAGGTTCAGGCGGGCGGGGTTCGCCGCGCGCACGATCAGGCTGTTGCTGCGCGGTTCCGCGACCACCGTCGTGCGGAACGACGTGTCCGCCTGTCCCTGGCCTGCAACCGGCGTGACGGGGCCACCGCCGGTGTCGACCAGCCGTTGCACGACGGGCGCGATGTCCGACGCCAGCGCGTTCTTCAGCGGGATCATCTCGACGTCCGTGGCGTTGGACGTGTCGAGCGCGGAGATGATGCGGCCGATGCGCTGCAGGTTGTCCGCGTAGTCGGTGATCACGAGCGAGTTGGTGCCCGGGTTCACGTTGATCGTGTTGTTCGGCGAGATCAGCGGCCGCAGGATCGGCACCAGGTTGTTCGCGGTCTCGTAGTTGAGGCGGAAGATCTGCGTCACCAGCTGCGAGCCCGAAGGCGGCGAGCCGATCGACACCACGCCGCCCTGCAGCTTGGCGTCGGCTTCCGGCACCACCTTGAGCAGGCCGCCCGCGTCGACGACGGTGAAGCCGGACAGGCGAAGCGTCGCGACGAACTGGTCGAACGCGCGCTGCGGCGGCACCGGCCGCTCCGTGTTCAGCGTCATGGTGCCCTTCACCCGCGGGTCGACGACGATGTTGCGGCCGGTGATCGCCGCCATCGTGCGCGCGACAGCCTCGATCTCGGCGTTGGCGAAGTTCAGGGTCACCGGCGCGCGGGAGGCACGCTGGGCCTGCGCCTGCGCGGCTCCGGCCGCGCCGAGGGCGGCGGCGGCCAGCAGGGACAACAAGGCAGGTCGGAAGTTCATGTCGTTCAGCCTATCGTGATGATGGAGCGCGCGCCCTGGCGGCGGCCGATGATGTTCAGCAGGTTCCCGAGCGCCGCCTCGCGGTCCGGCGCCGCGCTGGCTTCACCGGCGAAGCGCAGGCGGCCGCCCACCCACTGGCCCGAACCGCGCAATTGCAGCGGGCCATCGAGCGTGGTCAGTTGCAGGCCGGGCGCGGCGCCGCCGGCGAGAGAGACGCGATAGCTGCCCATCGGGCGCACCGTGGCCAGCCGCGATGCGACGTCGGCGGCGGTCAGTTCGGCCTGGCCGTCCACCGACAGCCGGCCCGCGATCCATTCCAGCGCCAGGCCGCGCGTCTGCAGGGCCAGGTCGCCTTCGATCTGCATCGTGTTCCAGGGTGTGCCCAGTCCCGTGAGCAAGGCGGCAGGCCAGGTGCTGTGGCCGTCGGCCACCTGCACCCGCGTGCGGTTCCAGCCCCAGGTGACGCGCCCCTGCAGCGGCTGCGGCGTGCAGCACGGGGCAGCGAAGCGAACGTTGACACCGGCCCAGGCCGGTGCCAGATGCCATTCCACGCGACCCGGGAGCGACACCGCGTCACTGCTGCCCGCACCGCCCGTCAACACGAGTTGCGCCGTTCCATTCCAGACCGTGCCGCGCGGCTCGACGAGCTGCACCTGCCCCTGCGTCGACGCTTGCACGCGCGATGCGAGCCAGCGTGCGGGTGCGAACACCACCGTGGCCAGAACGACGCCACACGCGAGGCCTGCCGCTGCCCAGCGCCAGGGCGCGCGCGGAATCGACAGGGGACGCTGCAGGCGTGCCACGGTGCTCTTCTTCGCCTCAGCGCGCCGGCAGCGCCAGCACGAGGGTGCCGTCCCAGCCGCCCGAGGCGCCACGGGTCAGGCGCACGTCGGTCGGCAGCACGCGAGCGTTGACGCGGGCCTGGCCGAGCCAGCCCGCCAGCGCGTCCGGCGGAGTGCCGGTGAGCGTGATCGTCACCCGCTCGCCGGCGACGCTGATGCGCGCGCTGGTGCCCAGTCGCTGGCGCACCGATTCCTCGATCGCACGCAAGGCTTCGTCGGGGCCGAGCTTGGGTTGCGACTGCAGCGTTCGCACCTGCTGCTGCAGCCCGCGCATGCGGCCCAGTTGTTCGTCCAGCGCGCGGTGTTGCGGCTCGGCCGAACGCAGCACCGCGAGCGCCGGCGCCACTGCCAGCCACCAGAGAAGGGCGAGGACGACGAGTGCGACGGCGCCAGTGACGAGCGTGCGTTCGCGCGCGGCCATGCCTTGCCAGCGTGCGCGAAGGGTGGACATGGCGCTCATGGCTGGCCCTCCGGGCGCACGGTCAAGGCGTCGCCCTGCACGGTGGCGACGTAGCCCTGGCGCCGCAAGGCCTGGATGACCGGCTGCGCCTCCGCGTCACCCTTCACGAGGCCACGCACGCGCAGCTCGCCTGCGCTGTATTCGAGGCCTGCCGGTGACTTGCCGGCCGGCACGGCGCCCGCGAGCGCGCCGAGCATCGCTTCGAGGTCGCGGCCGGACAGCCCGCCGGCCGACTGGCGCAGCTGCGCGAGGTTGCGCTCCATCTGCAGCGGCGCGTTCTCGGTGTACGTGATCTGCGGGAACGACTGCTTGAGGATCGTGCGCTGCTCTTCCTGCTTGCCGGCAAGCGCGCTGCGCTCCTTCCACGCCCAGGCGTTGAGGCCCACCAGCTGCACGAGGACCAGGGCAACCGCGCCCCAGCGAGCGGGCCGCCACTGCGGCGAGCGCAGCAGGTCGGCCCAGCCGACGGACAACTTCTTCAGCGTGCGTGCGCGGCCCGTGGTCGCGAATTCGAGTTGGGCGAGGTCCCATTTCGTGCGCGTCGCGGCGCGCAGGCGGTCCGATTGCGGCAGCAGCTGCGGCTGGTGCTGCAGCACCTGTTCGGCCGCGCTGGCCACCGCGGGTTCTGCCAGCACTTGCGTGTCCTCGGGCAGCGTGGGCAGCAAGGGCAGCGAGGCCGCCGCGAGCGGCAGGACCAACACGCCGTCGAAGCTGGTGCACACCAGCTGCGGATCCTCCGGCGTGCCGACGGCATAGAGCGCCGGCGTGCCTTCGGGCGTGAATTCCGGAACGATGCGGTTGGCGGGCCGGCCGGCCGCCTCGAGGACCTGCAGCGCGTCGCGCAACCACGCACGCTCGCAGGCGGCGACCCAGCTCTTGCCCTCCGCGGCGGCGCCGGGTGCAAGCGCGAGGTGCAGGTCGGCGGGATCGTCCAGCAGGCGATCTTCCAGCAGCCCCTCGAGGATGGCGCGCAGGCGCGGCGTTCGCGGGCCGGTGCCGCGAGGCAGGTCGACCAGATGCCACGACAGCTTCGAGGCGGGCACGACGGCGATCACCTCGCTGCCGGTGCCGCTGGGCGCCGGCAGCAGCGAAGCCTGCACGGGTTGCGCAAACGCACCCCGGCCGTCGGCGAGCAACGCGTGGAATTCGGTGCTCGACGTGGCGTTCGAGCGCGGCAAAAGGACGATGAGCGAACTCATGGAATCGGGCATTGTAGGAAGCGCGAAACCCAACCGTGGGTCATCGGCTCGTCGCCGGAGTCGCCGTGCCGAGCTGCGGAAGCGTCCGTTCGCGCCAGAGCGTGCGCACCTGGCGGGGACCGTCGCGCTGCACCAGCGAGCGCTCCTCGACCACGAGCTGGTCCAGCCGCAGCCGGCCGCGCACCTCGAAGAACTGCGAGTTGACGCCCAGCAGGGCACCGCTCGGCAGCTTGGGGATCTTTCGCAGGATGTCGGTCCCGGTACGGAACGGGGTGGCCGAGCGCATGGCCACCAGCTCCTGCGCGTCGGCGAGCGTGAATGAGTCGATCACCGCATACAACACCTCGGGCGGGGCCGTGTTGATGTTGACCTGCGTGGTGCGTGGCAAGAGCGTCACGTAGGGTTGCAGCGCGCTGACCGTCGCTTGGGAGATGCCGAGCCACGTGAGCTGGTCGACCTTGCGCGGCGCGAGCGGCGCCTGCGGCGCCGACTGGTTGTCGGTCGCGATGTCGCTGGCGAAGCGCAGGTTCTCGGCGAGCCGGTTCAGGTCCGACTGCGGCAGGCCGAGCAGCGAGAACAGGCGCTGGAAGCTGCGCATCCCCGCCTCGTTGACGCTGCCCCCGACGACCAGATTGCCAAGGTTGAGCAAGGCCTGCTGGTCGCTGATGGTCCCCGAGAGGAACACGTTTTCGGCGTCGGTGCCCGTGATGTCGCCGCCCGACCGGTCGGCGGCCAGGAACGTGGACAGGCGTGCCTCCTCGAGCGGAACTGCCCAGGGCTCGGAGAGGTGGTCGATGGTGGTGCTGTCCTCGCCCAGGATCAGGCGCGCCCAGTCCAGCGCACCGGTCAGCACCCAGCCGGCCTGGATGCGGGTGCGCTCGGCGTCCTCGACCTCCGCGTTGCGCCACTGCTGCCACATGGCGGTCGCGGCGAACGTGGCGACCAGCGTCACCGTGAGCATCGCCACGAGCAGCGCGGCCCCGCGTTGGTTGCGTTTCATGACCTGCCTCCGCCACGCGTCGGGTTGACCCAGTCCCGCGTGAGGTCGCCGGTGATGGCTTGCTGCGAGGCCAGCGTGAGCACGATGCGAACGCCGTCCGGGATTGCGCCCTTCTTCAATCCGGCCTCGACGGGCGGGGTGGGGCCGGATCCCGGAGTGGCCGGGGGCGTGACCTGCGTCGCATCGCTCGATTGCGGGTTGGTCCACGCATCGCGCCGGAAGAAGAAGACCTGCCAGTCCGCGAGACCGGCGACGGCCACTTCACTCGCCGTCCCGGCCACGGAATTGCCGGCCGCCCAGTCGTCGGCGCGGCGCCAGGCCGCGTCGAGGTCGCCACGCGTGGTCACCGGGGGGGACGCCCACCGCGTCCAGCGTGAACCCTCCGGGCCCACGCGCCGCGCCCACCCGACCACGACGACGCCCGCGGTGCCCCCGCCCGGCGACGCACGGGTCAGGCGCAGCACGCGGCCGTTCCAGTCGATCGCGGTGGACTGCGGCAACTCCACCATCGCATCGAGGTCGGCGTTCCACTGGTCCATGCCGACCTGGAGCGCCTGCACCTGGTCCTGCCGCTGCTGCATGCCTTCGTGCGCGCGCACCATGCCGTCGAGCCCGCGCCAGCTGAGGACGGCGACAAGCGCCATCACGAACAGCGCCACGAGCAGTTCGACCAGCGTGAAGCCGCGAATGCGCCGCATCAGTACCGCCCCACGATGGTGGACACGCGCAGCACCGGGTTGGCGGCGTCGAAGACCTGGGCGTCGACGCGGCGGAAGTTCGGGTTCGGCGTCGGTGCGACGGTGAGCGCCACCACGAAGTCCTGCTGGCCCTGGCGGCAACCCAGGCGCTGCTCGCCCACCGGCGGCATCTGGCGCGCGAGCCGCACGCGCACGAGTTCGTTCTCGGCGCACAACTGCGCCAGCAGCACGTCGGACTGCCGTTGTGCGTTGTTCGCCAGCGATTGCGTAGCCTGCATGCCGGCCGCGAGCGCGATCGCGACGATCGCCAGCGCGACGAGGACCTCGATCAGCGTGAAGCCGCGGGCGCGCGTCATGGCTGTCCGTCGCTCGCGACCGCGAACGGCCGCAGGCCGTCGGTCTCCACGCGCAGCGTGCGCTCCGGTGCGGTCGTGGAGCCGAGCACGACGGCTTGCCGCGGGATCACCGGCTCGGGCCCGAGCAGGACCGGGCCGCCCTGGACCAGCACCGTCGTGTCGCTCAACCACTGCTCCGGCAAGGTGCCGGCGCGCGCACCCTGGAAGCGGAAGCCGCCTTCGGCCGGTTGCCAGATGATGGCCACGCCGGCCGTGCGCGACTGCGCGCGCGCCGACTCGAACAGCGCGGACAGGCGCTGCGCCTCGCGTTCGAGTTGCGATGCCGCCGTGTCGCGCAGCGCGAAGCTCACGCCGGCGGTGGCGAAGGCGATGATCGCCACCACCACCAGCAACTCGATCAGGGTGAAGCCGCGCTGTAGCGGCAGGCGCATCACGACGCGGGGATGCCTATTGCCAGGACCCGATATCGGCATTGCGGCCCTCGCCGCCCTGCTGGCCGTCGGCGCCGAGCGACATCACGTCGACCTCGCCCTTCACGCCGGGGCTGAGGTATTGGTACGGCCGGCCCCACGGGTCGTTCGGCAGCTTCTCGAGGTACGGCTTCCAGTTCGGCGGCACGGGCGCCGCGGCGGGGCGGGTGACGAGCGCCTGCAGTCCCTGTTCGGCCGTCGGATAGCGCTGGTTGTCCAACTTGTAGTACTTCAGCGCCGTCATGATGTTGTTGACGTCGGTGCGCGCCGCGGTCACGCGCGCATCGTCGGCGCGGTCCAGGACGTTGGGCACGATCAGCGCGGCCAGCACGCCGATGATCACCAGCACCACCATCAGTTCGATGAGCGTGAAGCCGCGTTGCATGCGCCGGCGTGTGGAATTGAAGAGTTGCATTGGGTGATTCATGCGAAATCGATCAATGATAATGGCCGCATGGCAACGACGAGGGACGCGAACTGGACCGTGCGAGCGGCGACGTTCGTGCTGTGGGCTGCGGCCGCCGCCAGCGCGGTGTACTGGGGCTTGAAAGTGGGTGGCAGTTCGCGCGCCTCTGCGGCCCCGCCCGTGGCGGTCCGGCAGCCGGCGCCCGACGCCGCGGCGATCGCGCGCTTGCTCGGCCAGGGCGCCGGAGGGGCGACGTCGGTTGCGGCGGCGCCTGCTGCGTCCCGCTACCAGCTGGTGGGCGTCGTGTCGGACGCCAGCCGCCACGGCGCAGCGCTCATCATCGTCGAAGGACGTCCCGCCAAGCCGTACCGCGTCGGCGCGGTGGTCGACGAAGGCATCGTGCTGCAGTCGGTGGCGCCGCGTCGTGCGGTGCTGGCCAAAGCGGATGGGGGCGCCGAAGTCGCGACGCTCGAGATGCCGGCGCCCGGCGCCGCGCAACGCTGAGCGCTCAGCTGCGCAGGAACAACCGGTACACGGGGTTGTTCGTCTCTTCCACGTACGGATAGCCGAGGGTGTCCAGGAACGACCGGAATGCCGCGTCGTCGGCGTGCGGCACCTGCATGCCCACCAGGATGCGCCCATAGTCCGCGCCCTGGTTGCGGTAGTGGAACAGCGAGATGTTCCAGCTGGGCCGCATGTGCGAGAGGAAGCGCAGCAACGCGCCCGGCCGCTCGGGAAACACGATGCGCAGCAGGCGCTCGTCGTGCGCCAGTGGCGAGTGGCCGCCGACCATGTGCCGTACGTGTTCCTTGGCCAGTTCGTCGTGCGTGAGGTCCAGGGCCTCGAAGCCGTGGCGGGTGAACGTCGATGCGATGCGTGACGACTCGCCCTTGCCGTGCGTCGTCAGGCCGACGAACACGTGCGCCTGCCTGGCGTCGCTGATGCGGTAGTTGAATTCGGTGACGTTGCGCGCCCCGCCGGGCAGGGTGCCCACCAGTTCGCAGAAGCGACGGAAGCTGCCGCGCTCCTCGGGGATGGTGACGGCGAACAGCGCCTCGCGTTCCTCGCCGACCTCGGCCCGTTCCGCGACGAAGCGCAGGCGGTCGAAGTTCATGTTCGCGCCGCACAGGATGGCGGCGTAGGTCTCGCCACGTGTCTTGTGCTGTGCGACGTACTGCTTGATCGCCGCCACGGCGAGCGCGCCCGCGGGTTCGACGATGCTGCGCGTGTCGGCGAAGACGTCCTTGATGGCCGCGCACACGGCGTCGGTGTCCACGGTGATGAAGTCGTCGACGAGCTCGCGTGCGACGCGGAACGTCTCCTCGCCGACCAGCTTGACCGCCGTGCCGTCCGAGAACAGGCCGACGTCGGCCAGCTGCACGCGCTTCTTCGCCCGCACCGATTGCAGCATCGCGTCGGAATCGGCCATCTGCACGCCGATCACCTTCACGTCGGGCCGCACGGCCTTGATGTAGTTGGCCACGCCCGAGATCAGGCCGCCGCCGCCGACGGCGACGAACACCGCATGCAGCGGCCCTTGCTGCTGCCGCAGGATCTCCATCGCGATGGTCCCCTGGCCTGCAATCACTTCGGGGTCGTCGAATGGATGGATGAACGTCAGTCCGGCCTGGTCGCGCAGTTCGACGGCGTGCGTGTACGCGTCCGAGTAGCTGTCGCCATGCAGGACGACCTCGCCGCCGAGCGCGCGAACCGCGTCGACCTTCACGTGCGGCGTGGTGACGGGCATCACGATGGTGGCGTGCGAGCCCAGCCGGTGGGCCGCCATCGCGACGCCCTGCGCGTGGTTGCCCGCGGACGCGCAGATCACGCCGCGCTGCAGCTCGTCGGCGGACAGGTGCGCCATCTTGTTGTAGGCGCCGCGCAATTTGAAGCTGAAGACGGGCTGCTGGTCCTCGCGCTTGAGCAGCACCTTGTTGTGCAGCCGGCGGCTGAGCGCCTTGGCGGGCTCCAGCGGCGACTCGATGGCGACGTCGTAGACCTTGGCCGTCAGGATCTTCTTGAGGTAATCGGCGGGCTTCAGCGACTTCGTCATCGTCGGGAAATCATAGGCGGCGCTCGCCGCACGGTCGCGCTCGCGCAGATGGAAAAAGGCCCCCGGTCCTTGCGGGCCGGAGGCCGAATCCACCAAACGAGAGGTGGAGGAGACAAGCGGGGCACAGCGTCGTCGCTATGCTTGCCGCCAGTATAACGCCTGCTTGTTGCAATGCAGCAAGCAGGACAGGAAAGGACCTTGCGATGGAATGCACCGTCAGCTGGACCGGCGCCGCCGGGACCCGCTCCGCCATGGGATTCGTGGCCGAAACGGGAAGTGGGCATGTGCTCACAATGGACGGCGCGGTGGACGAGGCGCGCCCCGAGAACGGCGGGCGCAACCAGGCGCCGCGGCCCATGGAAACGGTTCTCGCCGGCACCGGCGGCTGCACCGCCTACGACGTCGTGCTGATCCTCAAGCGCGGACGACACGCGGTCACCGGTTGCACCGTCAAGCTGGAAGCCGACCGGGCCGGCGAGGACCCGAAGGTCTTCACGAAGATCCACATGCACTTCACCGTGACCGGGAAGGGCGTTCCCGCGCCGGCGGTGGAGCGGGCCGTGGCGATGAGCCATGAAAAGTACTGCTCGGCCACGGCGATGCTGGCGCGCACGGCCGAGATCACGACCAGTTTCGAGGTGCGCGAAGCCTGAATCAGACGTAGTGCGCGGTCGTCGTCATCACCTTGGCGGCGGCGCGCATCAGCGACTTCACCACGCCGGGCAACTCAGCGCCTCCGCGAGCCAACGCGGCAGCTGCGTGCGACGCCTCGTCCGCCTTCATCTGGATGACGATCGCGCGCGACGTGCCGTCCGCTGCGGGCAGCCGCTCGAGGTGCCCATCCAGGTGGGCTTCCACCTGGCGTTCCGTCTCGACGACGAACCCCAGGCTGACCCGGTCTCCGAGCCGTCCGGCCACCAGCCCGAGCGCGAACGCGCCCGCGTACCAGACGGGATTGAGCAGCGAAGGGCGCGACTGCAGGTCGTCGAGCCGAACCCGTGTCCAGGCCAGGTGATCCGTCTCCTCGCGAGCGGCGTGTTCGAAGTGGCGGCGCAGCGCTTCGTCACGGGTCGCGGCGGCCTGCGCCGTGTATAGCGCCTGCGCGCAGATTTCGCCCACATGGTTGACGCGCATCAGGGCAGCCGATTCGCGGCGCTCCACGGGAGTGAGCACTTTCTCTGGCCCGGATGCCGCGGGCGCCGGGCGGGTGGCGCGGGCCGGTGCGAAAAGGGTGCGAAGCGCGCTGTCGGCGGCGCCGAGAAGACGGTCCATGCGTGGAGTGTAGGGAGCCGTCCTTCGATCGTGGGTCGGGGGCCGTCGCCATCGAAAAATGGCCTGTTGCGCAGGTTCCACTCATCCATTGGGCCATGTTGCCCTTGTGCAACGAATCGCTGCCTGCGCGCCTAAATACTTTGCGTCGCGGGCGGCCCCTCTGGTGCAATAGCAACAACTTCCCAAAAGGAGGTTGGCCCGGGGATCTGGCGGGAGCACATGAGTGCCTGCATGACGTGAGCCCATCGCACCGGAGCCCTCTGTTTAACCTTGGAGAAACTCGCAATGAAGAAGACTCTGATTGCTCTGGCTGTGCTGGCCGCTGCCGGCGCCGCCTCTGCTCAGTCCTCCGTCACCATCTTCGGTGTCGTCGACGCCACGATCCAGCGCATCGACAACGGCACTGGCGGCGCGGTGACCCGCCTGCACAACTCCGGTGAGAGCAGCTCCCGCCTGGGCTTCCGCGGCGTGGAAGACCTGGGTGGTGGCATGTCCGCCCAGTTCTGGCTCGAAGCCGGCGTCAACAACGACGACGGCACCGGCCAAGCTGGCAGCGCCAACAACCAGTTCCTGGCTCCCGTCGCCCTCGACCCGACCTCCACGACGGCTCGCACCGTTGCCGCGTCCGGCGTGCGTCCTGGCCAGCAAGGCCTGATGTTCAACCGTCGTTCGACGGTGTCGCTGGCTGGTGGTTTCGGTGAGATCCGCCTCGGCCGTGACTACACCCCGCAGTTCTACAACCTGAACGTGTTCGACCCGTACGGCACCGTGGGTGTCGGCGCGCAGCTGCTGCTGAGCTCGGTGTCCCTGAACCCGACCTCGGTCCGCGCTTCGAACTCCATCGGCTACCTGCTGCCCAGCAACCTGGGTGGCATCTACGGCCAGGCGCAGTACTACCGTGGCGAGAACGTGTCGACGGCTGCGAACAGCGGCGACGGCAACGGCTGGGGCCTGCGCCTCGGTTACGCCGCTGGCCCGTTCAACGTGGCGATCGCGACGTCGCGCACGACGTACGGCACCGTGCCGGTCGCTGCTGCGACGGCATCGGCGCTCGCCACGCCGGCCACCGGCCAGGTCCTGGGCAACATCCGCCAGACCAACCTGGGTGGTTCGTTCGACTTCGGCGTCGCCAAGCTGATGGGCGTCGTGTCGCGCGACAGCATGAACTCCGCCGTCGGTTCCTTCGAAGGCCGTGGCTACATGATCGGTGCGACGATGCCGGTGGGCGCTGGCCTGATCAAGGCTTCCGTGGCGCAGTACACCACGGACATCCCGACCAGCGGCACCGACCCGCGCGCTCGCAAGTACGCCCTGGGCTACGTGCACAACCTGTCCAAGCGCACGGCGATCTACACGACGTACGCTCGCGTGAGCAACAGCAACGGCGTGGCCGGCTTCGCTTCCCAGCCGGTCACCGGCGGCGCCGGCTCCCCGGTGCTGAACGGTTCGTCCACGGGTTACGACCTGGGCATCCGCCACAGCTTCTGATGACAGCGGCCGGGCAACCGGCCTGCCAACAAAAGAAACTTGAAAGCCGCCTTCGGGCGGCTTTTTTTATGGAACCCGAAGTTCGATGACGCTGTTGCCCGCCCGCTTTCGCCTTCCTCTGCCTGCCGCGTTGATCGCGCTGTTGGTGGCCGGGTGCGCCACGACCCCGCGGGAGCCGAGCTCCTGGACGGAATCGGCATGGGGGCAGGCATCACGACTGGGTTCAGGTGCCGAAGCCGAACCCGATGCGCAATGGGTGCACCAGCGGCTGCCAGGCAAGGCGGCGGTGCTCTTTGCACCCGGCCGCGAGGACGGCCGCGAGGCGCTCCTGGCGAAGTCCGACTCCGCGGCAAGCGTGCTGCGCCATCGCGTGCGCATCGACCCGGCGGATCTCGATCGCCTCCGCTTTTCCTGGAAGGTGCCGCAACTGATCGCGGACGCGGACGTCGGTCGCAAGGATTCGGACGACTCGCCGGTGCGCGTGATCCTCGCGTTCGAGGGCGACCGGTCCAGGTTTTCCGCGCGCGACGCCATGCTCTCCGAATTGATGCGCGCCGTCACCGGCGAGGAGATGCCGTACGCGACCCTCATGTACGTGTGGTGCAACAAGCGTCCGCCGGGCACGGTGGTGACCAGCCCGCGCACCGATCGCATCCGCAAGATGGTGCTCGAGTCCGGACCGGGACGGCTGAACCAGTGGCTCGATTACGAGCGCGACATCCGTGCGGACTTCGAACGAGCCTTCGGCGAAGCGCCCGGTGCTCTCGTCGGCATCGCGATCATGACGGACAGCGACAACACGCGGTCCGCCACGAAGGCGTGGTACGGGCCGGTGCGCGTGACCACGAGCGCCCCGCGCTGAGCCTCGGTCCTCCGTTGTTTCCCCGGGGGTGGCCCGTGGCTTGCTCTGCTAGCATGGCCCGAGTTCACCGCCGCGATGCTCGCCTTCATCCTTCGACGCCTGCTGCAGGCCGTGATCGTCATGGTCGCGGTGGCGTTCATCGCGTTCCTGCTGTTCCAGTACGTCGGTGATCCCGTCGTGTTCCTGCTGGGCCAGGACGCGCGTCCCGACCAGATCCGCCAGTTGCGCGCGGACCTCGGGCTCGACCAACCCTTCTTCGTGCAGTTCGGGCACTTCCTCGTGAATGCCGTGCAGGGTGAATTCGGCCTGAGCCTGCGCCAGGGCGCCAAGGTGTCCCGCCTGCTCGCGGAACGGTTCCCGGCGACGTTCGAACTGGCGCTCGTCGCCGCGGTGCTGGCCCTGGCGATCGGCATCCCGATGGGTGTCTATGCGGCCCTGCGCCGCGGCACCTTCCTCAGCCAGGCGTTCATGATGCTGTCGCTGCTCGGCGTCTCGCTGCCGACCTTCCTGATCGGCATCCTGCTGATCCTGGTGTTTGCCGTGATGCTCGGCTGGTTCCCGAGTTTCGGCCGCGGCGAGACGATGCAGCTCGGCTGGTGGACCACCGGCTTCCTCACGCGCGATGGCTGGATGCACCTGGTGCTCCCCGCGCTCACGCTGGCGATCTTCCAGTTGACGCTTGTGATGCGGCTGGTCCGTTCGGAGATGCTGGAAGTGCTGCGCACCGACTACATCAAGTTCGCGCGCGCGCGCGGGCTGTCCGACCGCGCCATCCACTTCGGCCACGCGCTGAAGAACACGCTGGTGCCGGTGATGACGATCACCGGCCTGCAGCTGGGCGGCCTGATCGCCTTCGCCATCATCACCGAGCAGGTGTTCCAGTGGCCGGGCATGGGGCTGCTGTTCATCGATGCGGTGAAGTTCGCGGACATCCCGATCATGGCCGCGTACCTGTGCCTCATTTCGCTGATCTTCGTCGTCATCAACCTCGTGGTCGACCTGCTGTACCTGGCGGTCGATCCGCGCCTGCGCCTGTCCGGCGCCCGGGGGCACTGATGCTCGCCGCCGTCGGCAACGGCCGCCTGAAGGCCAACGGACGCCCCTTCGCGCACATCGCGCGCTTCCATCCGGAGCTCACGGCGTTCCGCCGCGACCTGCACGCGCATCCGGAGATCGGATTCGAGGAGGTCTACACGGCCCGTCGCGTGACCGAGGCGCTGAAGGCGTGTGGCGTCGACGAGATCCATGCCGCGATCGGCAAGACGGGCGTGGTTGGCGTCATCAAGGGCCGCAGCACCGCGAGCGGGCGCATGGTGGGGCTGCGCGCGGACATGGACGCGCTCACGATGTCGGAGACCAACGAGTTCGCGTGGCGCTCCGCCAAACCCGGACTGATGCACGGATGCGGGCACGACGGCCACACCGCCATGCTGGTGGGTGCCGCGCGCTACCTGGCCGAAACGCGCAACTTCGACGGCACCGCGGTGCTGATCTTCCAGCCGGGCGAAGAGGGCTTCGCCGGCGCGAAGGCCATGATCGAGGACGGCCTGTTCGACCGCTTCCCGGTCGAGGCCGTGTACGCGATGCACAACTGGCCCGGACTGAAGCCGGGCACCATTGGCCTCAACCCCGGGCCGATGATGGCGGCGGCCGACAAGGTCACCATCGAGGTCACCGGCAAAGGCGGCCACGGCGCGCACCCGTACCTCGCCGTCGACCCGGTGCTCGTGGCGGCGCACATCATCACGGCCTCGCAGTCCATCGTGTCGCGCAACGTGCGTCCCGTCGACGGCGCAGTCGTGAGCCTGTGCGCGATGCAGGCCGGCGACGTGCACGCGATGAGCGTCATTCCGGGCAAGGCGGTCTTGGTGGGCACCGTTCGCACGTTCACGTCCGACGTGCAGGAGCTGGTCGAGACGCGTCTCACCGAGCTGTGCACCGCCGTCGCCCTCGGCTTTGGCGCCACGGCCACCGTGAAGTACGAACGCGTCTACCCCGCCACCCGCAACAGCGCCAACGAGGCTGCGTTCGCCGCCGATGTCGCCGAATCGCTGGTGGGTCCCGACCACGTCGTGCGCGACCTCGAACCGAGCATGGGGGCGGAAGACTTCTCGTTCATGCTGCAGGTCAAGCCGGGCGCGTACCTGCGCATCGGGCAGGGTGGCGAGGGCAGCTGCATGCTGCACAACAGCCGCTACGACTTCAACGATGACATCCTCCCTCTCGGCTCCGCGCTGCACGCGGGCCTCATCGAGCAAGCCATGCCGCTCGCGGCGGCGTGACCCGCGACCCTTCCACTCTGGAGCGACCATGACGACTTACAAGAAGAGCCTGATCCAAGCCGCCATCCTGCTGGCGTTCACCGCCGGCGCCGGTGCGCAGACGGTGCGCATCGCCAACCAGGGTGACGCGCTGTCGATGGATCCCCATTCGCTGAACGAAACCGTGCAGCTGAGCGTCACCAGCAACGTGTACGAAGGGCTCGTGGGCCGCAACAAGGACCTGACGCTGGCGCCGGCGCTCGCGACGTCGTGGAAGCAGGTCTCGCCGACGGTGTGGCGCTTCGAGCTGCGCAAGAACGTGCAGTTCCACGACGGCAAGCCGTTCACGGCGGACGACGTGCTGTTCTCGCTGGCGCGCACGCAGGTCGACGGGTCGGACATGAAGTCCAACACCAACGACATCAAGGAAGTGCGCAAGGTCAACGACTTCGTCATCGACATCGAGACGAAGGCGCCGTTCCCGATCCTGCCCGAGCAGCTCACCAGCACCTACATCATGAGCAAGAAGTGGTGCGAGGAGAACCAGGCCACCAAGCCCGTGGACCGCCGCAAGGGCATCGAGAACGCCGCCTCGTTCCGCGCCAACGGCACCGGCCCGTACCGCCTGCGCGAGCGCCAGCCGAACGTGCGCACGACATTCGTGCGCAACGGCAACTACTGGGGGAAGATCGAAGGCAACGTGCAGGAAGTCGTGTTCACGCCGATCGGCAATGACGCGACCCGCGTCGCCGCCTTGCTGTCGGGCGAGATCGACGTCATGGAGCCGGTGCCGGTGCAGGACATCGACCGCGTGAATGCCTCGGCCGGTGCCAAGGCGCTGGTGGCCCCGGAACTGCGCACGATCTTCCTGGGCATGGACCAGAAGCGCGACGAGCTGCTGTACTCCAGCGTCAAGGGCAAGAACCCGTTCAAGGACAAGCGCGTGCGCCAGGCCTTCTACCAGGCCATCGACATCGAAGGCATCAAGAAGACCGTGATGCGCAACGCGTCGCTGCCCACCGCCCTCATGGTGGGCCCCGGCGTCAACGGCTTCGCCCAGGACCAGAACAAGCGGCTGCCGTACGACCCGGATGCAGCCAAGAAGCTGATGGCCGACGCCGGCTATCCGCAAGGCTTCGAGGTCACGATGAACTGCCCGAACGACCGCTACGTCAACGACGCGCGCATCTGCCAGGCGGTGGCGCAGAACCTGTCGCGCATCGGCGTGAAGATCAACCTGGCCGCGGAGACCAAGGGCACGTACTTCCCGAAGATCCTGCGCCGCGACACCAGCTTCTACCTGCTGGGCTGGACCCCCACCACCTACGACGCGCACAACACGATGAACGCCATCATGGCGTGCCCCGACGACAAGGGCGCGGGGCAGTTCAACCTGGGCACGTACTGCAACCAGGAGTTCGACAAGATCACCCGCGCGGTGCAGTCCGAGACGGACAAGGCCAAGCGCACGGCGATGATCCGCCAGGCGTTCCAGATCCACCAGGACGACATCGGGCACATCCCGCTGCACCAGCAGTCGCTGGCCTGGGGCGTGAACAAGAAGGTCACCGTTGTCCAGCGCGGCGACAACTACCTCGACTACAAGTGGATCACCGTCAAGAAGTAAGCCGCTGATCCCGCCGCGCGGGGCTCCGGCCCCCGCGGCGCTTCACCCTCCTGATGAAACGCACGCTCGCTCGCTGGTTCGACAGCGACATCGGCTACAGCTTCCGCACTTCCCCCGTCGCCATGGTCGCGGCGGTGATCGCGTTCGGGTGCGTGTTCTGCGCCACCTTCGCCAACTGGGTCGCGCCGCACAACCCGTTCGATCTGACGACGCTGGTGCTGTCGGACGCCCGGCTGCCGCCCGCCTGGTCGCCGGAAGGCTCCGCCAGGTACTTGCTGGGAACCGACGACCAGGGCCGCGACATCCTCTCGGTGCTCATGTTCGGCGCGCGCATCTCGCTGGCCGTCGGCCTCGTGTCCGTGCTGCTGTCGATGGTCGTCGGCGTCGCGGTCGGACTGCTGGCCGGCTTCGTCGGCGGCTGGGTCGATGGCTTTCTCATGCGCCTGTGCGACGTCATGCTCAGCTTCCCGGCGATCCTGGTGGCGCTGCTGATCGCAGGCGTCGGCCGCGCGCTCTTTCCCAACGCGCCGAACACGGTGGCCTTCGGCGTGCTGATCCTCTCGATCTCGATGACGGGCTGGGTGCAGTACGCCCGCACGGTCCGCGGCTCGACCATGGTCGAACGCGGCAAGGAATACGTGCAGGCCGCCCGCGTCACCGGCGTCGCCCCGATGCGTATCATGTGGCGGCACGTGCTGCCCAACGTCACGGGCCCCGTCCTCGTGCTGGCCACCATCCAGGTGGCCACGGCCATCATTACCGAGGCGACGCTGTCCTTCCTCGGCGTCGGCGTGCCGCCCACGCAGCCGTCGCTCGGCACCTTGATCCGGGTCGGCAGCGACTACCTCGGCTCCGGCGAGTGGTGGATCTTCTTCTTCCCCGGCCTCATGCTCGTGCTGGTCGCCATGTCCGTGAACCTGCTCGGCGACTGGTTGCGCGACGCACTCAACCCGAGGCTGCAATGACGGGTGCACCCCTCCTCGAAGTGCGCGACCTGGTGGTCGAATTTCCCGGGCGGCGTGGCACCGTGCGCGCGCTCGACCAGGTGTCCTTCTCGATCGCGCCGGGCGAGATCCTGGGCGTCGTGGGCGAGTCGGGTGCGGGCAAGAGCCTGACCGGCGCATCGATCATCGGCCTGCTGGAACCGCCGGGGCGCATTGCCAGTGGACAAGTCCTGCTGGAAGGCCAGCGCATCGACGACCTGCCGCCCGCACGCATGCGGCATGTCCGCGGCCGCAAGATCGGCGCCATCTTCCAGGACCCGCTCACCTCGCTGAATCCGCTGTACAGCATCGGGCGGCAGCTGGTCGAGACGATCCAGGCGCATCTGCCAGTGAATGCGGCCGAAGCGCGGCGCCGCGCCATCCAGCTGCTCGAGGACACCGGCATCCCCGCCGCGGCGCAACGCATCGACCACTTCCCGCACCAGTTCTCCGGCGGCATGCGCCAGCGCGTCGTCATCGCCCTGGCACTGGCGGCCGAGCCGAAGCTGATCGTCGCCGACGAACCGACGACGGCGCTCGACGTGTCGATCCAGGCGCAGATCATCCAGCTGCTGCAGCGCGTGTGCCGTGATCGCGGGGCGGCGGTCATGCTGATCACGCACGACATGGGCGTCATCGCCGAGACGTGCGACCGCGTCGCCGTCATGTATGCGGGCCGCATTGCCGAGATCGGTCCGGTGCACGAAGTGATCCACCAGCCGGCGCATCCGTACACGATGGGCCTGATGGCATCGATTCCCGACATGGACAGCGATCGCGAGCGGCTGGCGCAGATCGACGGCGCGATGCCGCGACTGACCGCCATCCCGCCGGGTTGCGCCTACCACCCGCGCTGCCCGCGCGCGTTCGACCGGTGCCACCGCGAACGGCCCGAGCTCCTGCAGGCCGGCGCGACTCGCGCCGCGTGCTGGCTGCACGACGCGCACGGCGGGGCATCCGCATGAGTGACACCGTGCCGCTGCTGCAGGTGCGCGACCTGGCGAAGACGTTCGACGTCTCTCCGCCCTGGCTCAACCGCGTCCTCGAGCGCAAGCCGCGCCAGTTGCTGCACGCGGTGGACGGCGTGAGCTTCGACATCGAGCGCGGCCAGACACTGGCGCTGGTGGGGGAGTCGGGCTGCGGCAAGAGCACGGTCGCCCGCCTGCTGGTCGGCCTGTACGAGCCGAGCCGCGGCGATGCGCAGTTCGACGGCATGCCGCTGCATGCCGCGTACCGCGGGCGCGAGTCGCGGCAGCTGCGCCGGCGCATCCAGATGATCTTCCAGGACCCGTACGCGAGCCTCAACCCGCGCTGGAAGGTGGAGGACATCGTCGCCGAGCCGCTGCGCGAACACGGCCTCGCGTCTGGCGATGCGTTGCGCGAGCGCGTCGGCCAGCTGCTGCAGGACGTTGGACTGTCGCCCGCGGACATGGCCAAGTACGCGCACCAGTTCTCCGGTGGCCAGCGGCAGCGCATCTCGATCGCGCGCGCGCTGGCCACGCACCCGGAGTTCCTGGTCGCCGACGAACCCACGAGCGCACTGGACGTGAGCGTGCAGGCGCAGGTGCTGAACATCATGAAGGACCTGCAGCGCCGGCAGGGCCTCACCTACCTGTTCATCTCGCACAACCTGGCCGTCGTGCGGCATGTGAGCGACCAGGTCGGCGTGATGTACCTGGGCCGCATCGTCGAACTCGCCGGCAAGCACCAGCTGTTCGGCGACCCGCGGCATCCGTACACGCGCATGCTGCTCGACGCGATCCCGAAGATGCACCAGACGGGCCGCGCGCGCACGCCGGTGCAAGGTGAGGTGCCCAATCCGCTGAACCCGCCGGCCGGCTGCGCGTTCAACCCGCGCTGCCCGCACGCCAACGATCGCTGCCGCGTCGAGCGGCCGGCCCTGCTGTCCATCGGCGGCGTCCGCGTCGCTTGCCACGCGGTCGAAGAAGGCCGGATCTAGCGCGCCCGCGCTACTGCTCTTCGCTCCAGTAGAAGCCGTCGCGCGCGATCATGGCGCTGGACGCGCTGGGCCCCCAACTGCCGGCGGCGTAGGTGCGCAGGTCCGCATCGTTGCCCTGCCAGGCATCCAGCAACGGCTCCACCCACCGCCAGGCCGCTTCCTGTTCGTCGGCGCGCACGAAGAGGTTCAGGCGGCCGTCGAGCACGTCGAGCAGCAGGCGCTCGTACGCGCCGACACGCTCGGACCCGAAGCGGCGATCGAAGTCCAGGTCCAGGTGCACGGGCGCCAGCGACTGCGCGCCGCGCCGCGTCTCCTGTCCCTGCGCCAGCAGGTGCAGCTGCAGGCCGTCGCGCGGCTGCAGGCTGATCACGAGGCGGTTGGCCGCGCCCAATGGCGTGCGGAAGATCGCGTGCGGCGCGGCGCGGAAGTTGACGACGATGTGCGCGTCGCGCGCCGCGAGCCGCTTGCCGGTGCGGATGTAGAACGGCACGCCGGCCCAGCGCCAGTTGGCGATCACGGCGCGCAGGGCGACGAAGGTCTCGGTGGTGCTTTCGGGCGAGACGCCGGGTTCCTGGCGGTAGCCGGGCACTTGCTCGCCACCGACGGTGCCGGGCCCGTACTGGCCGCGGACGGCGAACTGGTTGATGGCTTCCGGCGTCCAGGGACGCAGCGAACGCAGCACCTTCAGCTTCTCGTCGCGGATCGCGTCAGCGTCGGCGCTGATCGGCGGCTCCATCGCCATCGCACAAAGGAGCTGCAGGGCGTGGTTCTGCACCATGTCGCGCAACGCGCCGGTGCTGTCGTAGAACGAGCCGCGCTTCTCGACGCCCAGGTCCTCGCCGATGCTGATCTGGATGTTGGCGATGTTTTCCCGCCGCCACAGCGGCTCGAACAGCGCATTGCCGAAGCGCAGCGCGAACAGGTTCTGCACCGCCGGCTTGCCCAGGTAATGGTCGATGCGGAAGATCTGCGTCTCGTCGAAGCCGCGCCGCACCGTCTCGTTGATCGAACGATTCGATTGCAGGTCGTGCCCGAGCGGCTTCTCCAGCACGATGCGCGTGGCCGGCGTGTTCAGGCCGGCCGCTGCGAGCTGCTCGCACACCGTGGTGAACAGGTTCGGCGCGGTGGCGAGGTACATCACGACGACGTCCGCGCTGCGCTCTCCCAGCCGCTTCTTGAGTTGCTCGTAGTCACCGGGCTTGGACAGGTCCAGGCGCTGGAACTGCAGCAGCTGCGCGAAGCGGTCGAACTCCTCCGGGCTCGGGCGCTTGGCGAGGTCCACCTGCTCGAATCGCTGGTGGATCAGCTGGCGGAACGCGTCGTCGGACAAGTTGTCGCGCGCGATGCCGAGGATGCGGCCCTCGGCCGGCAGGGTGCCGTGGCGGAAGGCCTGGAACAGGGCCGGCATCAGCTTGCGCCAGGCCAGGTCGCCGGTGCCGCCGAAGAGGACGAGGTCGAAACTCATGGGTGCCTTGCGGGAAGGACCGCGTACTTTAGCGGCGCCCGGATGGCCCTGTCGGCCCACTGCGGATGAGCAGGTGCGCCGCCCATAATTGCCGCATGAACCAACTCGAGGCGCTCAAGCGCCACACGACGGTGGTGGCGGACACGGGGGACTTCCGCCAGCTCGCGCAATTCCAGCCGCAGGACGCGACCACCAATCCCTCGCTCATCCTCAAGGCGGTGCAGAAGCCCGACTACGCACCCTTGCTCAAGGAGGTGATGGCGCAGTGCCGCGGCAAGCCGATCGACGAAGCGATGGACCGGCTGCTGGTGCGCTTCGGGACCGAGATCCTGTCGATCATCCCGGGCCGCGTGTCGACCGAAGTCGACGCCCGGCTGAGCTTCGACACCAACGCCAGCGTCACGCGAGCCGAACGCATCGTCGAGATGTACCAAGGCGCCGGCGTGCCCGTCGATCGCGTGCTGATCAAGGTGGCGGCGACGTGGGAAGGCATCCAGGCCGCCGAGCAGCTGGAGCGCCGGGGCATCCACACCAACCTCACGCTGCTGTTCTCGTTCTGCCAGGCGATCGCCTGCGGGCAGGCGAAGGTGCAGCTGATCTCGCCGTTCGTGGGCCGCATCTACGACTGGTACAAGAAGTCGGCCGGTTCCTCGTGGGACGAAGCGGCGAACGCCGGCCCCAACGATCCCGGCGTGAAGTCGGTGCGGCAGATCTACCGCTACTACAAGCACTTCGGCATCCAGACCGAGGTGATGGGCGCGAGCTTCCGCAACACGGGGCAGGTGCTGGCGCTTGCCGGCTGCGACCTGCTCACCATCAGCCCCGAGCTGCTGGCGCAACTGGCCACGAGCGATGCGGGGGTGGAGCGTGCGCTCGATCCGCAGGAAGCGAAGGCCGCGACCATCGAGCCGGTGAATTACGACGAGGCCGGCTTCCGCTTCGCGCTCAACGAGGATGCGATGGCGACCGAGAAGCTCGCGGAAGGCATCCGCGCGTTCGTCGCCGACGCCGTCAAGCTCGAGAAGCTGATGAAGGAGGCGTGAGCATGGCCAGCACTCCGCGTCGTTGCGACGCCACTCCTGCCTGGCAATCCTTGCGGCAAGCCTTCGAGGCGCACGGTTCGTCGTTCGACGTCCGCGCTGCGCTGCGTGACGATCCGTCGCGCGTGGAGCGCTTCACGCTCGACGCCGGGGGCGTGCATGCCGACCTCTCGAAGAATCTCGTCGATGCGCAGGTCGAAGACCTGCTGCTGCAACTCGCGCGCGACTGCGGCCTGGAAGCGCAGCGCGACGCGATGTTCGCGGGCGAGAAGGTCAATGCGACCGAGGGCCGCTCCGTGCTGCACGTGCTGCTGCGTGCCCCGCGCGGCGCGAAGGGACCCGCGGCCGAGCTCGCGCAGGTGCACGGGACGCTTGATGCCATGCTGGCCTACGCAGACTCGGTGCGCAACGACGCGGCGATCACCGACGTCGTCAACATCGGCATCGGTGGCTCCGACCTCGGACCGCAGATGGCGACCATCGCGCTCGACGAATTCGCCGTTCCCGGCAAGCGGTTCCACTTCGTCTCCAACATCGACGGCCACGAACTTGCCGCCGTGCTGCGCCACCTGGAGCCGCAGAACACGCTGTTCCTGGTCGCGTCGAAGACGTTCACCACGCTCGAGACGATGACCAACGCCCGTTCGGCGCGACAGTGGTTCACCGCCAATGGCGGCAAGGACGTCGCGCGCCACTTCGCCGCCCTCACGACCAACGTCGCCGCCGCGAAGGAATTCGGCATCGACCGCACGTTCGGGTTCTGGGACTGGGTCGGGGGCCGCTATTCGATGTGGTCCGCCATCGGGCTGCCGATCGCGATCGCGATCGGTGCCGATCGCTTTCGCGACCTGCTCGCCGGCGCGCACGCGATGGACGAGCACTTCCGCATGGCGCCCTTGGAGCGCAACCTGCCGGTGCGGCTCGCGTTGCTCGACATCTGGTACCGGGACTTCCACCGCTTCACCAGCCGCAGCGTCGCGCCGTACCACAGTGCCTTGCGGCGCCTGCCTGCGTACCTGCAGCAGCTGGAGATGGAGAGCAACGGCAAGCGCGTCGATCGCGACGGCCGCGAAGTGCCGTACGGCACCTCGCCGGTGGTGTGGGGCGAACCCGGCACCAACGGGCAGCACGCGTACTTCCAGATGCTGCACCAGGGCACGGACGTGATTCCGGTGGAATTCATCGCGGTGCGCAAGGCGGCGCACACGCTCGAAGGGCACCACGACCAGCTGCTGGCCAACGTGCTCGCGCAGGCGCAGGCGCTGATGCAAGGCAAGCAGGACCCGGGCGGCCACAAGCACTTCCCGGGCAACCGGCCGAGCACGATGCTGCTGCTGGACCGGCTCGACCCGCGCACCTTCGGCGCGCTGGTCGCGATGTACGAGCACCGCGTATTCACCGCCGGCGCGATCTGGGGCATCAACAGCTTCGACCAGTGGGGCGTCGAACTCGGCAAGGTGCTGGCGAAGGACCTCGCGCCACGCCTCGCCACCGGTGACGTGGCGGGCCTCGATGCGTCGACCGCCGCCTTGGTGCAGCACCTGCGTCATCGCTGACGCAGCACGAAAAAAAAAGGCCGGGATCGCTCCCGGCCTTTTTGCTTTGCGCGGCTGGGAGCCGAAGCTCCCGGTGCGCGGCGGACCTTACATGTCCATGCCGCCCATGCCACCCATGCCGCCCATGCCACCGCCGGCGGCCGGAGCTTCTTCCTTCGGCGCCTCGGCGACCATGGCTTCGGTCGTCAGCATCAGCGACGCGACGGACGCGGCGTTCTGCAGCGCAGTGCGCGTGACCTTGGTGGGATCCAGGATGCCCATCTCGATCATGTCGCCGTAGGTGTCGTTGGCGGCGTTGAAGCCGTAGTTGCCCTTGCCGTTCAGCACGGCGTTGATCACCACGCTGGGCTCGCCACCGGCGTTGCCGACGATCTCGCGCAGGGGCGCCTCGATGGCCTTGAGCACCAGCTTGATGCCGGCGTCCTGGTCGGGGTTGGCACCCTTGATCTCGCCGGCTGCCTGCTTGGCGCGCAGGAGGGCCACGCCGCCGCCGGCGACGATGCCTTCCTCGACGGCCGCACGGGTGGCGTGCAGCGCGTCTTCCACGCGGGCCTTCTTCTCCTTCATCTCGACTTCGGTCGCGGCACCGACCTTGATCACCGCAACGCCGCCGGCCAGCTTGGCCACGCGCTCTTGCAGCTTCTCGCGGTCGTAGTCGCTGGTCGCTTCCTCGATCTGCACGCGGATCTGCTTGACGCGCGCTTCGATGTCGGCAGCGGCGCCGGCGCCGTCGATGATGGTGGTGTTTTCCTTGCCCACTTCGATGCGCTTGGCCTGGCCCAGGTCGGCCAGCGTCACCTTCTCGAGCGTCAGGCCGACTTCTTCCGAAATCACCTTGCCGCCGGTCAGGATGGCGATGTCTTCCAGCATGGCCTTGCGACGGTCACCGAAGCCGGGCGCCTTGACGGCGACGACCTTCAGGATGCCGCGGATGGTGTTGACCACCAGGGTCGCCAGCGCTTCGCCTTCGACTTCTTCCGCGATGATCAGCAGCGGACGCGAAGCCTTGGCAACCTGCTCCAGCACGGGGAGCAGGTCACGGATGCTCGACACCTTCTTGTCGTACAGGAGCACGAAGGGGTTGTCCAGCAGCGCGGATTGCTTTTCCGGGTTGTTGATGAAGTAGGGCGACAGGTAGCCGCGGTCGAACTGCATGCCTTCGACGACGTCCAGCTCGTTGTCGAGCGACTTGCCGTCTTCGACGGTGATGACGCCTTCCTTGCCGACCTTGTCCATCGCGTCGGCGATGATCTTGCCGATCGACTCGTCGCTGTTGGCCGAGATCGAACCGACCTGGGCGATCTCCTTGGAGGTCGTGGTCGGCTTGGACGCCTTCTTCAGCTGCTCGGTCAGGGCGATCACCGCCTTGTCGATGCCGCGCTTCAGGTCCATCGGGTTCATGCCCGCGGCCACGTACTTCATGCCCTCGCGGATGATCGCTTGCGCCAGCACCGTCGCGGTGGTGGTGCCGTCACCGGCGTTGTCGCTGGTCTTGGAAGCGACTTCCTTGACCATCTGGGCGCCCATGTTCATGAGCTTGTCCTTGAGCTCGATCTCCTTGGCGACCGAGACACCGTCCTTGGTGACGGTGGGGGCGCCGAACGAGCGCTCGAGGACCACGTTGCGGCCCTTCGGGCCCAGGGTCACCTTGACGGCGTTGGCCAGGATGTTCACGCCCTCGACCATGCGGGCGCGTGCGTCACCGCCGAAAACAACGTCTTTTGCTGCCATGTCTTGACTCCGGATTCAGTGTGAAAGGAGGTTGATTTACTTCTCGACGACCGCGAACAGGTCGTCTTCCTTCATGACGAGGAGCTCGTCGCCATCGACCTTGACGGTCTGGCCGCTGTACTTGCCGAAGAGGACGCGGTCACCGACCTTGATGTTCAGGGCGATGAAGTCGCCGTTCTTCTCGTTGCGCTTGCCCGGGCCGACGGCCAGGACTTCGCCCTGGTCCGGCTTCTCGGCGGCGTTGTCGGGGATGACGATCCCGGACGCCGTCTTGGTTTCGTTCTCGAGGCGCTTGACGATCACGCGATCGTGCAGGGGACGAAGCTTCATTGCATCTCCTTGGTCTTGCTAAGGCGGGTGGACAACAAAGGGCGCCCACTCTGGAGCGCCCGGGTAGCTGGGGAGGCGCGCCAGCTCATCTGCTAGCACTCAACTCCTGCGAGTGCTAATGATAGGGCATCCCGTGTCGGTTTCAACCCCCCGACGTTGTCGGACCACGCGCTATCGGCCCGCTCAACGGCCAGACCCCCGCGATGAGTGGTAACCCTAGGTCAGCTACGGGGCAGTCGTAGAAGTTACCATCTGTATCAGATGTAGCACATCCGTAACAAGAGCCGATCCTTGGGGCGTCCGCGCCAAGCAACAGTTCCGTGGTGGGCACACGTTCGCATGACGCTATGGCGGAGTTTGGTATTCATTTCCTGAGCCCGGCCGTAGCGAGATGGTTTACTGCCTCTGCCGTAACGCGACCGTAGTAGTTTTCGCCCTCCCCAGGGTCAGCTCACCGAGTTCGTCGTCGTGCAGGGACCCGCCAAGAGGCGGGAACGAGATGATTCGGGGGCTGAACAGTGTCGACGGATTCGGCGACGGCGGTTGCCGCGCGGGGGCTGGCTGGGCTGGCGACAAGGCTGGCATTCGCAGTGCTGGCCCTGCTGGCTAGCCACGCCTGGGCCGCAGGCACGCCGGCCGGGACGCAGATCCCGAACACCGCCGTCATCTCCTACACCTACAACGGAACGCCGGCGACCCAGTTCGCGAGCGCGATCCCCGTGGTCGTCGCCCGCGTGCTGTCGGTGCGCACCACCTGGCAGGACAGCACGCCGGCGCCGGTGAATTCGCCGGACGCGATCCGGCCCCTGACCTTCGCCGTCACCAACACGGGCAACGGCACCGACACGTTCGCGCTCTGGCGCGACAACGCGCTGGCGGGCGACCAGTTCGACCCGCTCGACGCGCCCGCCGGCGCGATCTGGCTCGAAAGCGGCGCGCAGCCCGGGTTCCAGGCCACCGGTCCGAACGCCGACATCCCCTACCTCCCCGGCACCAACGACCCGGTCCTCGCCGCGGACGCGAGCCGCATCGCCTACCTGGCCAGCAACATTCCGCCCGGGTTCACCACCGGCGCCATGGCGCGCGCTTCGCTGCAAGCGCGTTCGAGCCAGGTTCCTCCCGGCACGCCGCCGGGCACGCAGGTGGGCGTGCAGAACGGAATCGCCAGCATCGTCGGGGCCAATGGCGCCTTCTCCGCCGCGCCGGGCATCTACCTGGTGTCCGTCGTCGCTGTCGGCATCGGCAAGTCGGTGGTCGCGATCGCCGATCCCGCCGGCGGCCAGCGCGTGATGACCGGCGCCGTGCTCACGTACCGCCTGCAGGTCACCGCGACCGGCAACGGCACCGCGAACAACATCGTCGTGGCCGACCCGCTCCCGGCGACGCTCACCTTCGTCCCAGGAAGCATCACCGTCGACGGCATCGCGCGCACCGATGGCGCCGATGGCGACGACAGCAGTTTCTCCGCCGGCACGGTCCGCACCGTGCTTCCTTCCCTGACCGCGCCGCAGACGCGCGCGATCGAGTTCAAAGCCACGGTCAATTGACCGAACCAACCCCCAAAGGAGCTCCCATGCGAAGCCTCATCACCACCACCTGCCTGGCCCTCGCGGTCGCGTGCGCCGGCATGGCGCACGCCCAGGGCACCGCGGCCAAGCCCGGCTCGATCGAGCTGCGCAACGTCGCGGAAATCGAAACCACCACCAAGGCCACCGACGGCAAGGTGGAGAAGAAGCGCATGCCGGCGCAGAAGGCCGCGCCGGGCACCGAGGTGATCTACACCTCGACGTTCAAGAACGTCGGCGCCAAGCCCGCCGGCAACATCGTGATCAACAACCCGATCCCGGCCAGCACCACGCTGGTGGGCGGCAGCGCGTTCGGCGACAACACCGACGTCGCGTTCTCGGCGGACGGCGGCAAGACCTACGCGCCGGCCGACAAGGTCAAGGTGCGTGGCGCCGACGGCAAGGAGCGCGCGGCCGGCCTCTCCGAGTTCACCCACGTGCGCTGGACCTACCGCGGCGAACTCGCCCCGGGCAAGGAGTCCAGCGTCGGCTTCCGCGTGACGGTCAACTGAAGACCGCCGTGCAAGCGCTCGGTACCTCGCGCGGCGCTGCCGCCATCGCCCCGTTCCGCAAAGGCGGCTGTGGCCCCCCACGCGATCCCACCCAGGGTGCGCCGCCTGCGAGGCAGCGTTCGCACATCTCCTTCCCTCGAGCTTTCTTTCACCAATCAACGATGCAACAGGACCACCTGAAATGACTTCCTTTCGTCAAACGCTCGTCCGCACAGGAGCCGCGCTCCTGATGGCGGCGGGCTTCCTCGCTTCGGCGCAGGCTGCGGGCACAGCCGCCGGCACCGACATCAACAACTCCGCCACCCTGACGTACTCCGTCGGCGGCACGGCGCAGTCGTCGATCTGCTCGGCGCCTGGCGGCAACAACACCAGCACCTGCACGCCGACCACCTTCAAGGTCGACAACAAGATCAACCTGCTCGTGACCACGAACAACAACACGGCGGTGAGCGCGGTCCCTGGTGGCACGCACACCCTGACGTTCGTCGTGACGAACAGCGGCAACAGCACGCAGGACATCGTCCTGTCCACCACGCAGGTCGCCACGTCCGGCACCGTGCTCCTGGGCGGCGGCGGCGGCACCACCTACACGGACTCGTTCGACGCAAGCAGCTGCACGATCACCGACACGGCCAACGCGCCGCTGCCCGTGGGCCCGCTGGCGAACACGTACCGCATCACCAACGTCGCGCCCGACGGCACGTCGACGGTGTATGCCTCGTGCACGATCCCGACGACCAAGGCAGGCGGCGTTGCGCTCGTGAATACCGACGCATCGGTGGTGTCGCTCAAGGCGGTGGCTTACATCGCCGCCGGCGGCGCGATCGCGGTGGAATCGAACACCAACACGAGCACTGTCGTCGACACGGTGTTCGCGGACGGTGCCGGTTCGGATGACGCCGCGCGTGGCGGTGACTACTCCGCCCGCAGCGCCTACCGCATCCAGACTGCGGCGCTGACGGTCGCCAAGATCTTCAAGACCCTGTGCGATCCGGCTGGCGGCGCCATCGACGCCGGCTACGCCCCGAAGAGCATCCCGGGTGCGTACATCCAGTACACGGTCTCGATCGCTAACTCCAACACCGCCCCGGTCTCGGCCATCCTGACCAACCTGAGCGACACGCTGGACACGACGAAGGTCACGTTCGACACGGAGCTGATCACGGGCGCCAACGTCGCCAGCGCGCCTGCTTGTGCGGCGACGACGGCGCCCACGGGCGCGGGCGCGGCGACCAGCGCCGGCAACTACGTGAAGCTGGAACTGTCGGGCGGCACGCGCGCTTCGTTCCCGGGCGGCGTCAAGTTCATCAACGCCGTCTACACGACCCCGACGCTGACCATTCCGTGGGCAACGATGCTGCCGGCCGAAAGCAGCCACGTCGTGGGCGAACTGCTGCCCGGCGAGACGATCAGCGCCACCTACAACGTGATCATCAAGTGATCGCGGGATGACGTCACTCCGGTCGACGTCGAGCGCCACCCGCGCCGCGGCTTGCCGCGGCCGGGCCGGCGCCCCGGGCCTGCTGGACTTCGTGCCAGCAGGCTTGGGCGTGCGCGCCTTGTGCGCGCACGCCCAAGCCTGGCTGCTGCCGGCCCTCGTTCTCTTTTTCTTCCTCGCCACTTCGGTCGCACGCGCCGCGCTGCCGCCGAACACGCAGATCACCAACACCGCGACCGCGTCGTACGACGTGGGCGGCACGCCCATCGCGACGTCCGGCAGCGTGACGGTGACAACCGCGGCCGGAACCCCGGCGGCGATCCAGTTCCTGACCTACGCGCCCAACCTGCCGCAGGCGACCGCGGCGGGCGCGACCAGCCGGCCGCTGCCCGTCACCGGCTGCATGGCGAGCGGTGGCGGCTGGGTGCAGCAAGGCAATCCATCCGTCCCGGGCGTGGGGTCGCTGAACGTGCCCGGCAGCTACCTGTTCGCGCCGGCCAACGCCTACTCGGGCCGCGACGTGGCGTTCGTGCAGGTGACGGATTACTCCGCCAACTCGGACCCGCTGGCCGTCGAGACCATCACGGTCGTCGTCAGCACGCCGTCGGGAGACAACGAGACGCTGAGGCTGGTCGAGACCGGCCCGTCGACCGGCGTGTTCCTCGGCTACATCCCGCTGGCCGCCGGCGCCGCGCAGCCGGGCAACTGCACGCTGCAGGCCAAGTCGAACGAGAAACTCACCGCCACCTACGTGCAGGCCGGCACCAGCGCCGTCGCGACCAGCGTCGCGCTCGTCGACCCCTTGGGCCTGGTGTTCGACTCCAGCACGGGCCAGCCGATCGACGGCGTGCGCGTCACGCTGGTGGACGTCGTCACCGGCTCGCCGGCCCAAGTGCGTGGCGACGACGGCGTCAGCATCTTCCCGTCCACCGTCGTCACGGGCAGCACCGTGACCGATAGCGGCGGCACGGTCTACGTGCTCGGCCCCGGCCGCTACCAGTTCCCGCGCGTCAGCGCCCCCGGCACCTATCGCCTCGAGATCCAGCCGACGCTCGGGTACCGCTTCCCATCGCAAGTCGCGGATGCTGCACTCCAGCAGCTGCCCAACGCGCCTTACCAACTGAGCGGCATCTCGCGCGGCGGCCAGTTCATGGTGCTGCCCGGCCCGCCGGTCGAAGCGGACGTGCCGCTGGACCCGGGTCCGCTGGGCACGATCGACCTCACGAAAACCGTCGGCAAGGCCGTCGCCTCGCTGGGCGATTTCGTGCCGTATTCGGTGGCGCTGTCCACGTCGAGCGACCAGCCGCTCCCCGGCGTGCAACTGCAGGACCGCCTCCCGCCCGGTTTTCGCTACATGCCGGGGTCGGCGCGCCTGAACGACAAGCCGCTCGCGGACCCGGTGGTCGCCGGCGACGGCCGCACGCTGCTGTTCTCGCTCGGCACCCTGCAGGCCAAGGGCGCGGCGACGCTGCGCTACGTGGCGGCGATCGGTCCGTCGGCGAAGGTCGGCCCGGCGCAGAACATCGCGCAGATCGTGGGCCGCATCAGCTCGAACACGTCCAGTGCGACCGTGACGGTCCAGGACGACCTCAATCGAAGCCGCGCCATCCTCGCCGGCCAAGTGACGGTGGCGGCATCGTGCGAGGCCGATGCCCAGGACCCTTCGTCGCGCCACGCGCTCGCCGGCGTGCGCGTGCTGCTGCAGGACGGCACTTTCGTGCTGACCGATGTCGAGGGCCGCTGGCACGTCGAGAACCTGCGCCCCGGCACGCACGTGGTGCAGGTCGACACGACCACGCTGCCGCAAGGCATGCAGCTGCGCTCGTGCGAGGACAACAGCCGCACCGGCGGCCGCGACTTCAGCCAGTTCGTGAACGTCCGCGGCGGCACGCTGTGGCGCGCCGACTTCCGCTTCGCCACCGTGGCGAGCTGCCTGCGCCAGGAAGTGCGTCGCCATGGCCGTGACGTCGAAGTGGCGCTGGGCTCGACGATCGCGCAGGAAGCCGTGACCGCCACCGTGGTGCTGCCCTCCGGCGCCAAGGTCGACCCCGCCTCGGCGCTGCTCGATGGACTTCCTTCGACGAGCGTGCAGGTCGAGGACGGCTTCGTCGTCGTGCGCCTGCCCGCCCAGCCGGCGCGCTGGCAGAAGCGCCTTGCGCTGCGCCTGCTGGACGACAAGCCGGGCGCGCTCAAGCTGTCGGTGCGCGCGCAGCCCGCAGGCGGCGCGCTGGTCGCGCTGGCGCCTTTGTCCCTGGCTGCAAATGCGACGCAGGCCAGCGAGTGCGGTGCACTGCCGGCCACGCTGCCGGGCGCGGCGAAGGCCACCGCGAGCGTCGTTGCCGGGACTGCTGCGGGCGATGCGAAGGCCGCGGCCGCGCCGGCGCTGATCGAACAATTGCCCTACGACGACAAGTGGCTGGCCGCGGCGGACGACCGCGTCGAGTGGCTGCACCCCAAGGCCGACTTCTCGCCCGCGCTGCCGATCGTGAAGGTGGCGGTCAAGCATGGCGGCCGCGACACGATCGAGCTGCGCGTCAACGGCGTCGCCGCCGACCCGATGCGCTACGAAGGAACGCTGCTCAGCCCGACCGGCGCGGTCGCGCTGTCGAACTGGCGCTCGGTCGACCTGCGCAACGGCGAGAACGTGCTCGAGGTGGTCGTGCACAACCCCGCGGGCCAGGTCGTCCTGCGTGAGTCGCGCACCATCCACTACGGCGTCAGTCCCACGCGTGCCGAAGTCGACGAAGCGTCATCCAGGTTGATCGCGGACGGCCGCACCTCGCCCGTGGTGGCGGTGCGCTTCCTTGACGCGCGCGGCAAGCCGGTGCGCCGCGGCGCGATCGGCGAATTCAGCATCGACGCGCCCTTCGCGCCGCAGCAGGCCGCCGATGCGATCCAGCGCGAGCCGCTCGCGGGGCAGCTCGGTGGGCGCGCGCGCTACGAGATCGGCGAGAACGGCGTCGCGCTGATCCCGCTGCAGCCGACCGGCCAGACCGGCGAGGCCGTGCTTCACTTCGAGTTCGCCAACGGCCGCACGGCGGACGTGCGTGCGTGGCTGCAGTCGCCCGGCCGCGACTGGGTGCTCGTCGGCTTCGCGGAAGGTACGGTCGGCCACAAGAAGCTGTCGGGCCGCATGGAGGCACTGCAGGATGCCGGTGCCGCCGACCAGCTGTTCGACCAGGACCGCGTGGCGTTCTACGCCAAGGGCATGATCAAGGGCGAGTACCTGCTGACCGCGGCGTACGACAGCGCGAAGGAGCGCGGCACGGGCAGCAATGCCGCGCTGCGCCAGGCCATCGACCCGAACCGCTACTACACCCTGTACGGCGATGCGACGTCGCAGCAGTACGATGCCGCCAGCATCCGCAACCTCTACCTGAAGATCGAGAAGAAGCAGTTCTACCTGCTGTTCGGCGACTTCGACACCGGCCTCACCGTGACCGAGCTCGGGCGCTACACGCGCGTCGTCAACGGCCTCAAGTCCGAATACAAGGGCGACCGCGCGGCCTACACCGCCTTCGCCACTCGCACCGGACAAGGCTTCCTGAAGGACGAGATCCAGGGCGACGGCACGTCCGGCCTCTACCGCCTGCGCGCCCGCAACATCGTCATGAACTCCGACCGGTTGCGCATCGAGGTGCGCGACCGCTTCCAGTCCGACCGCGTGGTGGCCACGCGCGCACTGACGCCCTGGCTGGATTACCAGATCGACTACGCGCTGGGCACGGTGCAGTTGCGCGAGCCGCTCAACTCGCGTGACGCGGAATCGAACCCGCAGCTGCTCATCGCCGAGTACGAGACCGAAGGCGGCGTCGGCGAGGCGTGGACCTATGGCGGCCGCGTGTCGCTGCAAGCCACCGGGCAGCTGGTGGTCGGCGCGACGCGCATCCACGAAGGCAACCTGGGCCGCGAAGGCACGCTGACCGCGGCGGACGCGACGCTGCGCATCGACGACAGCACCAAGGCCAGGCTGGAAATCGCCAAGAGCACGGCGCAAGGCGACCTGGGTTCGCAGGGCGGCACCGCCTACGTCGCGGAAGTGGTGCACGATGACGGCAAGACGGCCTGGCGCGCCTATGCGCGCGAGCAGCAGACCGGCTTCGGGCTCGGTCAGCAGTCGGTCGCCGCGCAGGGCCTGCGCAGCGTCGGCGCCGAAGGCCGCGCGAACGCCACCGAGACCGTGCAGGTGCAGGGCGAGGCGTCGCGCCAGCAGGACCTCGCCAGGGGCGCTGCGCGCGACGTCGTCGAAGGCCGCGCACAGTGGGCCGCGGCGGACCATCTGAAGTTGCAGGCCGGTGCGCGCGCGATCAAGGAATCGGATGGGCAGGGCGCCGGGTCGTCGACGCAGCAAGCGACGCTGGGCGTCGCTTACGAAGCCATGGAGCAGCGCCTGGTGCTGCGCGCCAGCACCGACCTCGGCCTGGGCCAGCAGGGCACCAGCAGCACCGCGGCCTATCCCGACCGCCTCGTGCTGGGCGCCGACTACAAGGTGACGCCGGGCACGACCCTCACGGCGCAGCACGAACTCGCGCAGGGCGAGGGCGTTCGGATCATGACCACCAGCGTCGGCCTTCGCACGCACGCGTGGGAAGGTGCCGAGGTGAAGGGCAGCGTAGGCAGCCAGGGCACGCTCGACGCCGACCGCCTGTACGCCAGCATGGGGCTGGTGCAGCGCCTGCGGCTGAACGACCAATGGACCGCCGACGCCGGCATCGAGCAGACGCGGACGCTGCGCGGCAACGTGCCGGCGGATCCGCTCGGCACCGGCCAGATCCCCGCGTCCGGCGTGGTGCGGGCGAACTCGCCGGCCGCGTCGATCCCGTCGGGCACCGCGCCGGCCAGCGGCTATGGCCTGGTCGCCGCCGACTTCACCGCGATCACGACCGGCCTGGCCTACCGCAACGGCGACTGGAGCGGCTCGGGACGCGTCGAATGGCGCACCAGCGACATCGACAAGAAGCTGAACTTGCTGCTCGGCGCGCAGCGCCGGCTGGCCGATGGCGACACCGTGGCCGCCGGCCTGCAGTGGACCGGGCAGCGCGCGGTGCTCGAGGGCACCACCAACCGCCTGCTGGGCCGGTTGTCGTACGCCCATCGCCCCGACCAAGGCTCGTGGATGTGGCTGGACCGGCTGGAGTACGTGCAGGAATCCACCCAGGGCGGCACCTTGGCGGGCCAGCTGTTCACGCGCAAGTTGATCAACAACTTCAACGCCAACTGGAAGGCGAATGCACGCACGCAGGTCGCGGTGCAGTACAGCGCCAAGTACGTGCGCGAGATGCTGCAGGACTTCACCGCCAGCGGCTACACCGACCTGGCCGGCATCGAGGCCCGCTACGACGTCACGCCGAAGATCGACGTGGGCCTGCACGCCGGCGTGCTGCATTCGTGGGCGACCCAAACCCGCAGCTACCACCTGGGCCTGTCGGTCGGCTACCGGCTGGCCACCAACACCTGGGTGAGCGTGGGCTGGAATGCCCAGGGCTTCTGGGACGCCGACTTCGCCGGCGCCGAATACCGTGCGAAGGGCCTGTACCTGAACATCCGCGCGAAGTTCGACCAGGACACCTTCGACCTCAACGACCGCGGGGCGGCTGCCGCCCTGCAAGCCAGGTGACCATGGATTCCGTGACCACTCCCTTCCAGAAGTGCCTCCGCAGGTTGGTGCTCCTCCTGCTGCTATCGCTCGCCGGAACCGGCGCCTTCGCGCAGCAGGTGATCCACGGCGCCAACTGCGCTGGCGACCGGTTCGGCAGCGACCTGACCTGCAATGCGAACGACGTCTCGATCACGCAGATCTCCATCAACCGCAACTACTACCCGGGCGTGAACGTGACGCCGCAGGCGAACCTGCTCACGGGCGCAGGCTGTGTCGGCGGAACCAACATCGTCGCCAACCTCAACGTGACGGTGCAGTTCTCTCAACCCGACCGCTATGACATCGGCATCTTCCTTGCCGAAGACGGCGGCAATCCGCAATTGCTTCGCTCCGGCGGCGGGGCCCAGTCGTGCACGGTGTCGATCCTTCCGCGCAATGCCGCCACCGGTGGCACGATCCCGAATCCCTTCGGCGCCGGGACGGTCCCGTCGCCGTTCCTCAACCTGAACAACTCGACGGGTGCTTACTGCGGCGACGGGAACGGCACGATCCCCTCGGCAGCCTACGCTGCGGCCACCGGGGCTGCGACCAACACCGGCACCGCCACCTTCGTCGTCTACGACGTGCCGATCCCGTGCACCGCGAACGGGGCCACGAGCACCGGGAAGCTCAACGTCCCCTTCGTGGTGTCCTGGTCCCAGCTCGCCGGCAACGCCTGCACGTCGCCGAACGACGCCGTGCCCGGCACCAAGTCCAAGTGCAACGCGCCCAGCGGCACGCTGGCGGAAGTCGACGTCGTCGCGCTGCCCGTCGTGGCCAAGACCAACGGCGTCAGCAGCGTGAGCGTCGGCGACACGACCACGTACACCATCACCGTGGCCAACACGACCGGCGCCAACATCGCGTCGCAGGTGATCAAGGACCCGAGCATCACGGGCCTGTCGGTCAGCAGCGTGAGTTGCTCGGCCGCGGGCAGCGTGTCCTGCCCCGCCGTCACCACTTCGACGTTCGCGTCCGGCGTCACGGTCAACAACATGTCCAACGCCAGCACGCTCACGTTCACGGTGAGCGGCAAGTACACCTCCACCGGGACGAGCACGGCGACCTGGGTGCCTGCCGCCGGCAGCCAGATCGTGAACACGGCGACGTCCACCGTCGGCGGTGCGTCCAACTCCGCGATCGACTCGGACACCATCTACTACCCCAGCCTGTCGACGAAGAAGACGGTGTCCGCCATCAGCGACCCGGTGCGCGGGCTGGTGGCCAACGCCCTGTCCATCCCCGGCTCGGTGGCCCAGTACAGCATCGCGATCACGAACAGCGACACCGTCGGCAAGGTGGACGCCGACACGCTGCAGGTGGACGACGCGATCCCGGCCAGGACCTACCTGTACTACCAGCTTTCGACCGGCGCGACCAATTGCACGGCCGTCGGCGCGCCGGTGAGCCTGGCCGCCGGCGCGAGCGGGTTGAGCCTCGTCGCTGCCGACGTGCAGTACTCGTCGAACAACGGCGCCGCCTGGACGGCGACGCCGACATGGACCTTCGTCGGTGCCTCGGGCACGCAGCCCCCCGGCTGCTACGCGGCCAACATCACCAACGTCCGCGCCAAGCCCAAGGGCCGGATGGCGGCGAACAGCAGTTTCACGCTGAACTTCAACGTGCTGCTGCAATAGCGCGCGGGTTCCGTCTCCGCCACTCCACGATCGCCTGCACCGTGGTCACCGGCATCCCATGCCGCTGCGCGAACGCGGCCACCTCCGGCCCACGCGCCATGCTGCCGTCGGGATTCATCAGTTCGCACAGCACCGCGGCCGGTTGCAAGCCGGCCAGCCGCGCGAGGTCGACGGACGCTTCGGTGTGACCCTCCCGCTCGAGCACGCCGCCCGGGCGCGCGACCAGCGGGAACACGTGCCCGGGGCTGACGATCTCGCTGTTCTCCAGCGTCGAGCGAAGCGCGCACTGGATGGTCTGCACCCGGTCGATGGCGGAGACGCCGGTGGTCACGCCGTGCGACGCCTCGATCGATTGCGTGAACGCCGTCGCATAACGCGAGCGGTTGACTTCGACCATCGGCCGCAGCTTGAGCGCGCCGGCCTTGTCCGGCAGCAGGCACAGGCACACGATGCCGCTGCCTTCGCGGATCAGCATCGCCATGGCTTCGGGCGTGACGAGTTCCGCGGCGCACACGAGGTCGGCCTCGTTCTCGCGGCCGGCGTCGTCCATCACGAGCACGGGGCGGCCGGACCGCACCGCGTCGAGCACGGCCGGCATCGGCGCGAGGTCGATCGCGGCGGGGGAGGGGGAAAGGACTGTCATTGAAACGCTCCTGTTGGTGGACAAAAACGCTTCAAGGCTTGCGGGAACGCCGCCACCCGCGCGCGGACGTGCGTGCGGCAGCCATCACGCGCGCACCCTGCGGCGCGCACGCGAATCTTCTTCCATCCGGACTGTGACCGTCGGCCCCGGCATTCGACCGGGTCTGCTGACCCTGCGACTCGCGTCGCGGGCGCTCGCGGGCTCGTGGCTTTCGCCACCTACCGCCGGTGGGGACTTCCACCCCGCCCTGAAGACGCCCCCATGCTAGGCCAACGCACGGCGTGCGCAGTCACGCGTGCGTCACGACGACTTTCGTCGTCACTGCGCGCCCGCACCTATAGTGCCGGGCATGGGAAGTCGTGGTCGCGTTGCCGACAGGAACCTGCTGGCGCGCCGCGCGGCGGTCGTGCAGTGGCGCTTCTCGCGCCTGGACGGTGCGGTCCGCGCCTTGATGTGGTCGGGCCTGTCCGGTTTCCTCTTCGTGGTGCTCAACACGGTGATGCGTGGCTTGTCGATCACGCTCGGCACCCACGAGACCCAATGCCTGCGCTACGTGATGGGGCTGGTCGTGATGCTGCCGCTGGTCGCGCGCAGCGGCCTGCGTTCGTACTGGCCGAAGAACGTCGTCGGCCAGTTCACGCGCGGCGGCGTGCACACGCTGGGCTTGCTGCTGTGGTTCGCCGCGGTGCCCTTCATCACGGTCGCCGACATCACGGCGATCGGCTTCACGACGCCGATCTTCATCATGCTCGGCGCGGTGCTGGTGTTCAAGGAACCGATGCGCTGGCAGCGCTGGCTGGCGGCGGCGATCGGCTTCGGTGGCGTGTTGCTGGTGGTGGCGCCCCAACTCACGGGTGGCGGCGGCTACTACACGCTCGTGATGCTCGCGTCGTCACCAGTGTTCGCGGCCTCGTTCCTCATGACCAAGGCGCTCACGCGCTACGAACGGCCGGAAGTGATCGTGCTGTGGCAGTCGATCAGCGTGGCGTTGCTCAGCCTGCCGTTCGCCTTGACGCACTGGGTGTGGCCGAGCGCGTCGCAATGGCTGCTGTACCTGCTCTGCGGGCTGCTGGGCAGCAGTGCGCACTACTGCCTGACGCGCTCCTACGCGGCCGCCGACATCTCCGCGACGCAATCGGTGAAGTTCCTCGACCTGGTGTGGGCCGCGCTGGTGGGCTGGCTGGCGTTCGGCGACACGCCGCCCAACTCCACGCTCATCGGCGGCGTGGTGATCTGCGCGTCGACGGTGTGGATCGCGCGGCGCGAAGCGCGCGGCCGCGCGCCGGCCTGATCACCCGTTGGTGATGCCGCCGGCGACGTGGCCGGCCGGGACGTGCCGCGCCGCCTGGTCGACGTGCCGCGTCTGGTCGTCGAAGAAGAAGTCGGGCTCGAACTCGCGCAGGAACTCGCCCTTGGGCAGCCCGCCCAGGAACATCGCCTCGTCGACGTGGATGTTCCAGTGCATCAGCGTGCGGATGGCGCGTTCGTGCGCGGGCGCGCTGCGCGCCGTGACCAGCGCGGTGCGGATCTTCATCGCCGGCGTGCCGCTGGCCTGCAACCGGTGCAGCGCCTGCAGGAACGGCTTGAACGGCCCATCGGGCAGGGGCTGCAGCGCCTTCTCGCTCTCGTGGCGCTGGAAGGCGTCGAGGCCGCCGTCCTGGAACACGCGCTCGGCCTGGTCGGAGAACAGCACGGCGTCGCCGTCGAAGGCGATGCGCACCTCGTTCGGGTAGTTGTCGCCGGCGAGCACCGATTCCATCAACACGCGCGCCGCCGGGAAACCGGCCGCGAGCGCCTCGCGCACATCGTCCGCGTTGGCGGACAGGAACAACTTGGCCTGCAACGGCTTGAGGTAGCGGAACGGCGAGCGGCCCTGCGTGAACACGCCGCGCTCGATGCGGATCTCGTTGGCGCGGCCGGAGCGGAACACGCGCATGCCGGACACCGGATCGTTGCGCGACAGGATGACCACCTCGACGCGCTCCGTGCTGGCGTCGTTGAACGCGAGCAGCTTGCGCACCAGCGAGAACGCGATGCCCGGCCGGGCCGGTTGCTCCAGGCGCTCCAGCTGCGCGGCCATGTACGCCTGCGGATTGCCGCTTTCGAAGATGCGGTTTTCTTCCTCGAAGTCGAACAGCGCGCGCGACGAGATGGCCACCACCAGCTTGTCGTCGGTGAACACGCTCATCAGCGGACCCACTGGTTCAGCTGGATGATCGGCAGCAGCACGGCCAGCACGATCAGCATGACGATCAAGCCCATGCCGACGATCAGCAGCGGCTCGAGGATGGTCGCCAGCGCCATCGCGCGGCGCTGCACCTCGTTGCCCAGCTGCTGCGCGGCGCGCTGCAGCATCTGCGGCAACTGGCCGGTCTGCTCGCCCAGGCGGGCGAACATCGGCAGCAGCCCGGGGAAGCGCTTCTTCTGCGCCAGCGCCGAGGCGAGCGGCGCGCCTTCACGCACGAGCACAATCGCGTCGAGGGCGTCGGCGCGCATGGCCCGGTTGCCGAGCGTTTGCGCAGCCGCCTGCAGCGCGCGCAGGATCGGCACGCCCGCGGCCGTCAGCATCGCCAGCGTGCTGCCGAACTGCGCGCTGTTGTAGCCGCGCGAGAGCCGGCCCACCAGCGGCAGTTCCAGCCAGGCTGCATCGAAGCGTTCGCGGAAGCCGGCATTGCGCAGCATCAGCCGCAAGGCCGTCACGCCACCGGCGATCACCACCGCGAGCAGCCACCACCAGTTCCGCACGAAGGCGCTGATCGCCAACATCGCGACGGTCAGGAACGGCAGCGCGCGCTTGGTGCCGGCGAACACGCTGGCCACCTGCGGCACCACGTAGGTGACGAGGAACACCACGATGAACAGCGCGACCAGCGTCACGATCGCGGGATACAGCGCCGCGCCGATCAGGCGCGCCCGCAGCGCCTGCTGGTTCTCCAGGTCGTCGGCCAGGCGCTCCAGCACCATGCCGAGGTGGCCGCCCTGTTCGCCGGCGCCGACGACGGCGATGTAGATGTCCGAGAACTCGCGCGGGTAATGCGACAGCGCGGACGCGAACGTCGAGCCGGCATTGACCTCGGCGCGCAGCGCGGCGACCAGTTGCCGTTCCTCGTCGCGGTCGGCTTCTTCGGCCAGCGCGGTCAGGGCACGCTCGAGCTGCAGGCCGGACCCGACCAGGCCCGCCAATTGGCGGGTCCAGACGGTGAGGCCGGTGCCGCCGAACACGCGCCGCTTCCAGCGCGACCCCGCGGTGCCCGGCGCCGAGTCGCCGCCCACCGGCTGCACCTGCATCGGGATGAGCGACTGCGCGCGCAACTGCCCGCGCGCGGCCTTGGCCGTGTCGGCCTCCAGCACGCCGCGCCGGGTCTGGCCCTGGGCATCCAGGGCCTCGAAGGTGTACGCAGGCATGCGCCGGATTATGGCCGCGCGTGCAGCGCGGCGGTGGCGCCGGGCCGTTCAGGCGGTGGACTGCTGCTGCACCTGCTGCCGCAGCTTGAACCGCTGCAGCTTGCCCGTCTCCGTGCGCGGCAGGCTGGCGACGAACTCGATCTCGCGCGGGTACTTGTAGGGCGCGATGCTGGCCTTCACGTGCTCCTGCAGCGTGCGCACCATCGCCTCGCCGGGCTCGTGCCCGGCCTTGAGCACGCAGAACGCCTTGACGATCATCCCGCGCTCCTCGTCGGGCTTGCCGACGACGCCGCACTCGGCGACCGCGGGGTGGCGCAGCAGCGCGTCCTCGACCTCGGGCCCGCCGACGTTGTAGCCGGCCGTGATGATCATGTCGTCCGTGCGTGCCTGGTAGAAGAAGTAGCCGTCGGCGTCCTGCATGAACGCATCGCCCGGGTGGTTCCAGCCGTCCTTCACGTAGCCCGCCTGGCGCGCGTCGTCCAGGTACTTGCACCCCGTCGGTCCGATGACCGCGAGCTTGCCCACGGTGCCGTTGGGCACCTCACGACCCTCGTCGTCGACGACCTTGGCCTGGTAGCCGGGCACCACCTTGCCGATCGCGCCGGGCCGCACCTCGGCCCCCGCGGACGAGATGAAGATGTGGAACATCTCGGTGGCGCCGATGCCGTCCAGCATCTCGATGCCGCTCGCCTGTTTCCACAGCTGGCGAGTCGCGTCAGGCAGGCCTTCGCCCGCGCTCACGCAGAGACGCAGGCGGCCGACGCCCAGCTCGCGAGCGAACGGTGCCATCTGCCGGTAGAAAGTGGGCGCCGTGTAGCAGATGGTGGCGCCGATGTCGTTGATGGTGCGCACCAGCGCTTCGGGCGTGTACGGCCCGTCACCGAAGTACACCGAGGCGCCGGCCCACATCGGGAACACGAGCAGCCCACCGAGGCCGAAGGTGAAGGCCAGCGGCGGCGAGCCGACCACGATGTCGTCCGGCGTCGCGCGCAGCACGTGGCGCGGCCACGCCTCGCACGCCGCCAGCACGTCGCGGTGCGAGTGCACGGCGGCCTTCGGCTTGCCCGTGGTGCCGGACGTGAAGGCCAGCAGCGCGATGTCGTCCGCGCTGGTGGGGCAGGGCGCGAAGTCCGCGGCCTTCGATGCCGCGCGCGATTCCATCGAATCCGGCTTGTCGGTGTTGAACGGCACCAGCACGCGCACGCCGGGGCGGTCCGCGCAAGCCTTCTGCAATTCGTCGAGCAACTTCGCGTCGCACAGCGCGGCGACCGGTTGCGACTTGTCGATGATGTCGCCCAGTTCCTTGGCGCGCAGCAGCGGCATGGTGGCCACCGCGATCAGGCCCGCCTTCACCGTCGCCAGCCAGGCCAGCGCCAGGCCGATCGAGTTGCCGCCGCGCAGCAGCACGCGGTTGCCGGGTTGCAGCCCGAGGTCCTCCCGCAGCACGCGCGCGATGCGGTCGACGCGCTCGCGCGCCTGCGCGTACGTCAGCGTCTCCCTGGGCGAGCGCAGCATCGGGCGATCGCCCCAGCCCTTGGCCGTGGCCTTGTCGAGCAACTCCTCGACAAGATTGGCGCGGCCGGCGAGGCGCAGCTCGGGCAGGTCGTAGCGAAGCTCGGGCCACTGCGCGCGCGGCGGCAGGCGGTCGTGCACGAAGCGGTCGGTCTGGGCGGACATCGGGGTCTCCTGGGTCATTCGGTGGGCGCGGCCGCGCGCTGGCCGGCGTGCTGCTTCACCTTGCCCAGCAGGCGGTGCAAGGTGGCCAGCTCGCGCTCGGACAGCGCGGCGAACGCGTCGACGATCCACTGTTCGTGCTGCTGCGCCATCTCGTGGAACAGCTTGCGCCCCTTCGGCGTGAGCCGGACGCGGTAGGCGCGCCGATCGTCCTCGACGGCGACGCGGTCGACCAGCCCCTCGCGCGCGAGCTGGTCGGTGATGCCGGTGACGTTGCCGCCGGTGACCATCATGCGGCGCGACAGCTCGATCATCTTCAGGCCGTCGGGCGCGCGTTCCAGCTGGGCCATCAGGTCGAAGCGGGGCAGGGTGGTGTCGAACCGCTCCCGCAGCCGCCCACGCACGTCCTTTTCGACCAGCTGGGTGCAGGTGAGCAGGCGCAGCCACAGGCGCAGGGCCTCGGGGTGCTCGCTGTGCGCGCGGGCTTCCATGTCCATGGCGGAAAGGGCAGGTCGTGGGGACCTAAATAGTTTAAGCCTGAAGCATCTGCCGCTCAATGGCAACGCAGCTTGCGGCGGTGTCCTACAACCTCGTCCATTGACGGGCGGCACCGCCGCTCACAAGAATCGGTCCATGGACTTCCTGTTGCGCAAGCTCGCGCCGCAGCTCGAGGCGCTTCCGGTGGGACTGGCGCTGGAGATCCCCGGCGGCCAGCGCGTCGGCCGCAGCTCCGCGGACGTCGTCCTCACCTTCCACGACTGGGGCAGCCTCGCGGTCCTGGCCGCCGGGCAGATCGGCAAGCTGGGCGAGGACATCGTGGAAGGGCGGGTCGGCTTCGAGGGCCGCATGCGCGACCTGATGGCGGCGGCGGCGCACCTGCTGCCCGGCAGCCCGGTGGCCAGCGACACCAGCTGGTGGAGCGACATGCTGCGCCGCGCACGCTCGCTCGCGCAGCACTCGCCGCAGAAGGACGCCGAGCAGGTCCAGTTCCACTACGACGTCTCGGACGATTTCTACGCGCTGTGGCTCGACCCGCATCGTGTGTATTCGTGCGCGTACTACCGCGACCCGGGCATGTCGCTCGCCCAAGCCCAGGAGTCGAAGCTCGACCACATCTGCCGCAAGCTGATGCTGCGTCCGGGGGAGCGCTTCCTCGACGTGGGAGCCGGCTGGGGCGGCCTCCTGCTATGGGCGGCGGAGCACTACGGCGTCGACGCCACGGGCATCACGCTGTCGAAGAACCAGCATGCGCACGTCAACCGCCTGATCGAGTCGAAACGGCTGCAGGGCCGGGTCCGGATGGAGCTGCGCGACTACCGCGAGCTCGACGAGTCGCGGGCATTCGACAAGATCGCCTCGGTCGGCATGTTCGAGCACGTCGGGCGCGCGAACATGCACGTCTACTTCGGGAAGATCCGCCGCCTGCTCAAGCCGGGCGGCCTGGTGATGAACCACGGTATCACCGCCGGCGGCGTCAACACCACCCAGCTGGGCGCCGGCATGGGCGACTTCATCGGCAAGTACATCTTCCCCGGCGGCGAGTTGCTGCATGCGAGCCACGTGCTGCGCGAGATGGCGCTGGCCGACCTCGAGATGCTCGACGCGGAGAACCTGCGGCCGCACTACGCACGCACGCTGTGGGCCTGGTCCGATGCGCTGGAAGAGCAGCTGCCCGAGGCGCAGCGCGTGCTCGAGACGACGGGCCGCGCGCGCGACGCGGCCAAGGTGCTGCGCGCGTACCGGCTCTACCTCGCGGGCTGCGCGATGAGCTTCGAGCAGGGCTGGCTCTCGCTGCACCAGCTGCTGGCCTCGCGGCCGGACGGCCGGCCCCAGACGGGCGCCCTGCGTGGCGCACAATCCGCGTACCCGTTCAACCGCGAGTACATCTACGAGCGCTGATGCTGTTCAAGTTCAAGAGCAAGGCCGCTGGTGACCTGATCATGCTGGAGCCCAACGGCCGGCGCGTGCTGCAGGTGATCGGCAAGGATCCCGGCCCGAAGGGGATCATCGAACCCGACCAGATGCCCGCCGCCATCGCGGCACTGGAACGCGCCATCGAGCAGGAAGAAGCCGAGCAGAAGGCCGCCGTCGACGAGGCGAAGGCTGCCGGCCAGGCGCCACCGACGTTCGGCGAAGTCTCGCTGCGCCAGCGCGCGATGCCCTTCATCGACATGCTCAAGCGCTGCTCCGCCGCCGGCAAGGAGATCGTCTGGGGCGTGTAAGGCTGTCATTCCGGCGAAGGCCGGAATCCATGCTGGTTCGCGAAAGAAAAATGGGCGCCTCCAACGGGCGCCCATGATCTTTGTCGAGGTCCCGGCTTTCGCCGGGACGAGCGGGGGGGGGCGGTCGACCTCAGTCGACCTTTGCCCCGCTCGCCTTCACCACCGGCTGCCACTTGCGGTTCTCGGCTTCGATGAAAGTCGCAAACTGCTGCGGCGTGCTGCCGCTGGGGATGGCGCCCTGCAGCAGCAGCTTTTCCTTCATCTCCGGCGAGGACAGGGCCTTGGCCACTGCCTGCTGGATGCGGTCGGCGATCTCGGGCGGCATGCCGGCGGGGCCGAACAGGCCGAACCACGAACTCGCCTCGAAGCCCTTCAGGTGGCCCGCCTGTTCCACCGTCGGCACGCCTGGCAGCGCCTGCGAGGGCTGCGCGCTGGTGACGGCCAGCGCCTTGAGCTTGCCGGCCTTGATCAACTGCATCGACGACGGCAGGTTGTCGAACATGACGTCCATGTCGCCGGACACCAGGCTCAGCAGCGCCGGGCCGGAGCCGGTGAACGGGAAGTGCGTCATGTAGGTGCCGGTCATGGTCTTGAACAACTCGCCGGCCAGGTGGATCGACGTGCCGTTGCCGCTGGACGCCATGTTCAGCTTGCCCGGGTTGGCCTTGGCGAGCTTGATGAAGTCCTCGACCGTGTTGATGTTGCGCGCCTTCGCCTTCTCCGCGTTGACCACCATCACGTTCGGCACGCCGGCCACCATCGTGATCGGCACGAAGTCCTTCTGCGGGTCGAACGACATCTTCGAGTACAGCCACTTGTTGATCGAGTGCGTGCCCACCGTGCCCATGAGCAGCGTGTAGCCGTCCGGTGCGGCGCGGGCGACCTCGGCGGCGCCGATGTTGCCGCCGGCGCCCCCCTTGTTGTCGACGACGAACTGCTGGCCGAAGGCCTTGCTCAATTCGTTGGCCGTCGCGCGCGCGAGGATGTCGGTGGTGCCGCCCGGCGCGAACGGCACGACGATGCGCACCGGCTTCGACGGGTAGTTGGACTGCGCGGCGGCCGGCAAGGCGACCGCGGTGGCGGCGGCAAGAGCCAGCAGGTGGCGGCGGGACAGGAAGTGCTTGGTCATGGATGTCTCCTGGGGGTTTCGGTGAGCGCCGCGACGATGTCGGTGCAGCGTGGGGGTTGGCCGGCGGCCAGGGGCCGGAGCAGCCAAGCAAAAGGCCGCCCGGAGGCGGCCTGTTGGACGCGTGCGCCCTGGTTCATCAGTCCGCGTAGACGCCCGCAGCCTTGATGATCGGGCTCCACTTGGCGATCTCGGCGGCCACGAACTTCTTGTGCTCGGCCTGCTCGACGCGCTTGTCGCTCACGACGACGGCGCCCAGCCCTTCCTGCTTCTTGATGAAGTCCGGATCCTTGAGCGCGACCTTCAGTGCGTCATTGAGCTTCTTCGTGACATCCGCCGGCGTGCCCTTGGGCGCGTACAGGCCGTGCCAGATCGTCACTTCGAAGTTCTTCACGCCGGCTTCCTGCATCGTGGGCAGGTCCTTCAGGGCCGGGGTGGTCAGGCGCTTGCTGGTGGTGACCGCGAAGGCCTTGACCTTCTTGCCTTCGATCTGCGACGTGGTGTTGGTGGTCTGGTCGCACATCAGGTCGACCTGGCCGCCGATCAGGTCGGTCATCGCCGGGCCGGTGCCCTTGTAAGGAACAGTCGTCATCTGCGTCTGCAGCGCGTTCTGGAACAGCAGGCCGCACAGGTGCGACGCCGCGCCGATGCCGGCGTTGGCCAGGTTGATCTGGCCCTTGTTCTGGCCGATCCAGGCCGTGAGTTCCTTGAAGTTGTTGGCCGGCAGGCTGGGCTTGCCGATCAGGGTCATGGGCACGTCGTTGACCATGCCCAGGTACTCGAAGTCGTTCTCCACGCTGAAGGGCAGCTTGCGGTACAGGCCCGGCATGGTGGCCATGCCGATGTGGTGGAGCAGCAGCGTGTGGCCGTCGGCGGCGGACTTGGCGACCTTGTTGGCGCCGATCGAGCCGCCGGCACCGGCGGCGTTGTCGACGACGATGCTCACGCCGCCCAGGGGCTTGCGCATGGCTTCGGCGAGGTCACGCGCGACGCGGTCGGTGGGGCCGCCGGCCGAGAACGGCACGACGATGGTGATCGGCTTGTCGCCGGGGAACGCGGCCTGTGCTTGTGCGCCGAGTGCGAGCGTCGCCAGGGCGGCGGCTGCCACGGTCTTGATCATGGTTTTCATGGGAAAGCTCTCCTGCAGGGAAATGGGCGGATGGTAGGGGCGGGCTCCCGCCTTGCCATCAAGGGAACTACGTACCGGGTTCACCCGGGCTCCGGGGGCCAGGCAGCCTCAGCGGTAGCTGCGGGCGTCCTCGATCACCTTGCCGTCGTTCGGCAGGCTGCCCGGGTCGAGCAACTCGACGTCTCCACGCAGCTTGGTCACGTCACGGATGGCTTCGGCGATGCGCGCATCCAGGCCCTCGGGGCGTGTGCGCGCTTCGACTCGCAGCGTCATGGCGTCGTTGGCCATCTCGCCGCTGACCACCAGGCGAGCCCGCACGACCTCCGGGAACCGGCGCGCGATGTCGGCCACCTGGCCGGGGTGCACGAACATGCCGCGCACCTTGGTCGTCTGGTCGGCACGGCCGAGCCAGCCCTTGATGCGCATGTTCGTGCGGCCGGTGCGGCAGGTGCCGGGCAGGACCGCGGAGAGGTCGCCGGTGCCGAAGCGCACCAGCGGGTAGTCGGGGTTCAGCGTGGTGACGACCACCTCGCCGACTTCGCCTTCCGCGACGGGTTCCCCCGTGCCGGGCCGGACGATCTCGACGATGACCCCTTCGTCGATGACGAGACCTTCGCGCGCGGCGGTTTCGTAAGCGATCAGGCCGAGGTCGGCCGTCGCGTAGCTCTGGTAGACGTCGACGCCACGCTGCGCGAACCAGTCGCGCAGGCTGGGCGGCAGGGCCTCGCCGCCGGTGAGTGCCTTCTTCAGGCTGGACACGTCCGCCTTCGCTTCTTCCGCCTTCTCCAGCAGGATGCGCAGGAAGCTCGGCGTGCCCGCATAGCCGTCGGGCCGCAGTTCGGCGATGGCCTGCAACTGCTGCTCGGTCTGGCCGACGCCGGCCGGGAACACGCTGCAGCCCACCGCGTGCGCGCCCGATTCCATGATGAACGCGCCCGGCGTCATGTGGTAGCTGAACGCGTTGTGCACCAGGTCGCCGGCGCGAAAGCCCGCGGCGAACATCGCGCGGCCGGCGCGCCAGTAGTCGCGCGCCGCGCCTTCCGGTTCGTAGATCGGGCCGGGCGAGGAGAACACGTGCGGCATCGCCGGGCCGCGCACGATGGCCGAGAAGCCGCCGAAGGGATCGCGCCCGATGGCGGCCCGCTGGCGCTCCAGCAGTTCGTGCTTGCGCACGACGGGCAACCGCGCGAGCGCGCTGCGCGAGTCGATGCCGGCGGCGTCGACGCCGGCGAGCACTTGCTGGTACGCCGCGCTGGAGCGCTGCGCGTGCGCCACCTGCGCGGGCAGGGCGCGCAGCAGCTCGGCTTCGCGTTGCGCGGGGGTGCGGGTTTCGAGGGCGTCGAAGTGGTCGGCCATGCCGCGCTCCCTCACGCGAGCCAGCGCTTGCGGCGCTTGTAGCTCTTGACCTCGCGGAAGCTCTTGCGCTCGCCGCCGCCCACGCCCAGGTAGAACTCCTTGACGTCCTCGTTGGCCGCCAGGTCCGCGGCCGGGCCGTCCATCACGATGCGGCCGCTCTCGAGGATGTAGCCGTAGTCGGCGTACTTCAGCGCCATGTTCGTGTTCTGCTCGGCCAGCAGGAAGGTGGTGCCTTCCTTGGCGTTGAGGTCCTTCACGATCTCGAACACTTCCTCGACGATCTGCGGCGCGAGGCCCATCGACGGTTCGTCGAGCAGCACCATCGTCGGATTGGCCATCAGCGCGCGGCCGATGGCGCACATCTGCTGCTCGCCGCCGGACGTGTACGCCGCCTGCGAGCCGCGCCGTGTCTTCAGGCGCGGGAAATACGCGTAGACCTTCTCCAGGCTGGCCGCGACTTCCGCCTTGCCGGAGCGCGTGTACGCGCCCGTGAGCAGGTTCTCCTCGATCGTCAGGTGGGCGAAGCAGTGCCGGCCCTCCATCACCTGCACCACGCCGCGGCGCACGAGGTCGGCCGGCGACAGGTTCTCGATGCGCTCGCCGCGCAACTCGATCGAGCCCTTGGTGACTTCGCCGCGCTCGCCGCGGAGCAGGTTGGAGATCGCGCGCAGCGTGGTGGTCTTGCCCGCGCCGTTGCCGCCCAGCAGCGCCACGATGCCGCCTTCGGGCACCTGCAGCGAGACGCCCTTGAGCACCAGGATCACGTGGTTGTAGATGACCTCGATGCCGTTGACGTTCAGCACGATGCTGCGCGTGCGGCGGTCTTGCGGCGATGCGTCGTCGTCGACGATGACCGTTTCAGGAGCTTGGTTCATGCCTTGCTTTCGCCAAACGAAAGGGACGCGCCCTTTCGTTTGGCGGCCCTTGCGGGCCGCCAAAGCGCTCAGATCAAGACTGGCAGTCGCCGACGGCGCGACGCTGGAGCTTCTTGTCCGCAAGGTACTTCTCGGCGCCTGAACGGACCATCGGCTTGATGATCGACTCGTCGGCCTGGTACCAGTCGTTGCCGACGTTCCACTTCTTGCCGTCCCAGGTCTGCACGCGCACCCACGTCGAGCCCATGTGGTCGGAGCAGCTGGTCGACAGCGGGCGGATGACGCCGGTCAGGCCCAGTTGCGCGAGCTTCTTGTCGTCCAGGTTCAGGTTCTCCAGGCCCCAGCGGATCTGCGTGGGCGTCATCACCTTGCCCTTGCCGTAACGCTCCTGCGCGCGGCGCACGGCCTCGACGCCCAGCGCCTGGATGATCACGCCGCGCGTGTACAGCACCTGGCCCACTTCATCCTTGGGCCCCGTGCCCTGGCCCTTGTCGTGCACGTACTTCAGGATGTCCTGGATCACCTTGGGCTGCGTGCCCGAGCTGTTGAGGTTGAGCGCGTTGTAGCCCTTGGCGCCCTCGCCGACGTCCTTGACGTCCGGTTCCGCGCCCGCCCACCACACGCCGTACATCTTGTCGCGCGGGTAGCCGGTGGCCTGCGCTTCCTTCAGCGCGGTGGAGTTCATCACGCCCCAGCCCCAGAGCAGCACGTAGTCGGGACGCTGCTGGCGCACCTGCAACCAGGCGGCCTTCTGCTCGACGCCGGGAGCCGTCACGGGGATCAGCGACAGGTCGAAGCCCTGCATGCGCGCACGCTCCTGCAGCAACGGGATCGGCTCCTTGCCGAACGCGGAGTCGTGGTAGACCAGTGCGATCTTCTTGCCCTTGAGGTTGCCGTTCTCCTTCTTGGCGATGTGCTGGATCAGCACGTCGGCGCCGGTCCAGTAGCTGCCCATGAGGGGGAAGTTCCAGGGGAAGGCCATGCCGTCCTGCGCGACCGACAGGCCGTAGCCGAGCGTGATCAGCGGGATCTTGTCGTTGGCGACTTTCTCGGTCAGCGCGAACGTGATGCCGGTGGCCTGCGGATCGAACAGCGTCATGCCCGGGCGGCTCTTGAGGCGCTCGTAGCACTCGACGCCGCGGTCGGTGGCGTAGCCGGTCTCGCATTCTTCCCAGGTGAGCTTGACGCCGTTGATGCCGCCATCGCGGGCGTTGATCATCTTCAGGTAGTCCTGCTTGCCGTTGGCCCAGGGCGTGCCGTTCGGCGCGTACGGGCCGGTGCGGTACGACAGCAGCGGGAAGAACTGCTCCTTGGCCTGCGCGAAGGCGGCCGGCGCTGCGGTTGCCAGCGCGGCCCCGGCCAACAGGCTGGCCAGGAGGATGCGTCTTGCTTTCATGGTTGTCTCCTTCAGGGGTGTGAAGCGAACGGTGGGAGCGTGAGTGGGCGCCGCAAGCGGATCGATGTGCATCGGGACTTGCGAGCAGTGGTCAATGCGGGAATGGCCACAGGCGCAGCTTCTGCTTGCCGGTGGACCACAGGCGCGCCAGGCCGTGGGGCTCGACGACCAGGAACCAGACGATCAGCGCGCCGAAGATCATCAACTCCGCGTGCGACAGGCCGGCGGTGGAGATCTCCATGCCGAACGCGGCGAACAGCGGCGGCAGCAGCTGGTTCAGGAAGATGGGCAGCACCACGATGAACCCGGCGCCGAAGAACGCGCCCATGATCGAGCCGAGGCCGCCGATGATCACCATGAACAGCAGGCGGAAGGACAGGTCGACGGAGAAGGCGGCCGACTCCCAGGCCCCGAGGTAGACGAACGCCCACAGCGCGCCGGCCACGCCGATGATGAACGAGCTGACGGCGAACGCGCTGAGCTTGGCGTACATCGGGCGGATGCCGATCACGGCGGCAGCCACGTCCATGTCGCGGATCGCCATCCATTCGCGGCCGATCGCGCTGCGCACCAGGTTCTTGGCCAGCAGCGCCATGACCGCCAGGATGGCGAGGCAGAACCAATACCTGCTGACGGCGCTGTCGATCGGAAATCCGAACACCTGCAGGCTGCCGACGGACACCTGGCCCGACGGTGAATCGTTCAGGAGCCACTTGATGCGCAGGAACATCCAGTCGGCGAAGAACTGCGCCGCCAGCGTCGCGACCGCCAGATAGAGGCCGCGCACGCGCAGGCTGGGCAGGCCGAACAGGATGCCGAACGCGGTGGCGCACAGGCCGCCCAGCAGGATGGCGGGGACCAGCGGCATTTCCGGGATGCGGACGAAGAAGTTGTAGGCGCCGTACGCGCCCACGGCCATGAACGCGCCGGAGCCGAGCGAGATCTGGCCGCAGTAGCCGACCAGGATGTTCACGCCCAGCGCGGCCAGCGCCATGATCAGGAACGGGATCAGGATGGCGCGGAACATGTAGTCGCTGGCCAGGCCGGGCACCACGACGAAGGCGACCACCAGCAGCAGGCCGATGAACAGCCGGTCCTGCAGGATCGGGAAGATCTGCTGGTCGGCGCGGTACGTCGTCTTGAACTGGCCGTTTTCCCTGTAAAGCATCGGTCAGTTCCTCAGACGCGATCGATGATCTTCTCGCCGAACAGGCCTTGCGGCCGGAACAGCAGGAACCCGAGGGCGAGCACGTAGGCGAACCAGATCTCGATGCCGCCGCCGACCATCGGGCCGATGTAGACCTCCGAGAGCTTCTCGCCCACGCCGATGATCAGCCCGCCGATGATGGCGCCCGGCACCGAGGTGAGGCCGCCCAGGATGACGACGGGCAGCGCGCGCAAGGCCACCGTCGCCAGCGAGAACTGCACGCCCAGCTTGCTGCCCCAGATCATCCCGGCGACCAGCGCCACGACGCCGGCGACGCACCACACGATGACCCAGATGCGCTCGAGCGGGATGCCGATCGATTGCGCGGCCTGGTGGTCATCGGCGACGGCACGCAGCGCGCGGCCGGTGGACGTCTTCTGGAAGAACAGGCTCAGCACCGCCACCAGCGCGGCCGCGATGGCGGCGGCGATCAGGTCTTCCTTGTTGACCAGGATGCCGCCCTGGAAGGTCGACTCGAACGCGATGACCGGGTCCTTGGGCATGCCGATGTCGATCTTGTAGATGCTGTTGCCGAACAGCGTCTGGCCCAGGCCTTCGAGGAAGTACGCGATGCCCAGCGTGGCCATCAGGAGCGTGGCGCCTTCCTGGTTGACCAGGCGGCGCAGCACAAGCCATTCGACCAGCCACGCGACGCCGAACATGATGACGCCGGCGATGATGAAAGCGAGCACGTTGGCCACGATCGGGTTCTGCAACCCGGTCCACGCCGGCAGCCATTCGGAGAAGCGCGCCATCGCCAGCGCGGCGAACAGCACCATCGCGCCCTGCGCGAAGTTGAAGACGCCCGACGCCTTGAAGATCAGCACGAAGCCGAGCGCCACCAGCGCGTAGAGCATGCCGGCCATCAGGCCGCCCAGCAGGGTTTCGAGGAAGAAGCCCATGTCAGTTCTCTTTAATGGGCCGTGCCCAGGTAGGCCTTGATGACGTCGGGGTTCTGGCGCACCTCGTCGGGCGCGCCGTCACCGATCTTGCGGCCGTAGTCCAGCACCACGACGCGGTCGCTGATGTCCATCACCACGCCCATGTCGTGCTCGATCAGGACCACGGTGGTGCCGAATTCGTCGTTCACGTCCAGGATGAAGCGGCACATGTCCTGCTTCTCCTCGACGTTCATGCCGGCCATGGGCTCGTCGAGCAGCAGCACCTGCGGCTCCATCGCCAGCGCGCGGCCCAGGTCGACGCGCTTTTGCAGGCCGTACGGCAGCTGGCCGACGGGCGTCTTGCGGTACGCCTGGATCTCGAGGAAATCGATGATCCGCTCGACGAACTCGCGATGGCGGATTTCCTCGCGTTCCGCGGGACCGATGCGCAGGGCCTGCAGCAGCAGGTTGCTTTTGATCCGCAGGTTGCGGCCGGTCATGATGTTGTCCAGCACGCTCATGCCCTTGAACAGCGCGAGGTTCTGGAACGTGCGCGCGATGCCCATCTGCGCCACCTGCCGGCTCTTCATGTGGGCGAAGGTCTTGCCGCGGAAGGTGATGGTGCCCTGCTGCGGCTGGTAGACGCCGTTGATGCAGTTGAGCATCGAGCTCTTGCCGGCGCCGTTGGGGCCGATGATGGCGCGGATCTCGTGCTCGCGGACGTCGAAGGAGATGTCGGTCAGCGCCTTCACGCCGCCGAACGCCAGCGAGATGTTGCGGACGTCGAGGATCACCTCGCCCAGGCGGCGCTGCGCACCGCGGGGCGCTTGCGCGGCGGGGTCGGACAGGACGGCGGCGTCGGTCATCATGTTCATGCGGCCGCCTTCACGGCAGGGAAGGTGCGGGCGTCGACGATGCGCAACGTGGCGCTGACCACGCCGGTGCGGCCGTCCTCGAACTTCACCTGCGTCTCGATGTACTGCTCCTGCTGGCCGCCGTAGAGCGCGTCGACCAGCACCTGGTACTTGCCGGCGATGAAGCCACGGCGGACCTTGTTGGTGCGCGTGAGCTCGCCGTCGTCGGCGTCCAGTTCCTTGTGCAGGATGAGGAAGCGGCTGACCTGCGAGCCGGCCAGCTTGTCGTCGGCCGCGAGGTCGGCGTTGACCTTCTCCACGCACTCCTTGACCAGCTCGTACACCTCGGGCTTCTGCGCGAGGTCGGTGTAGCCGGCGTAGGGCAGGTTGCGCCGCTCGGCCCAGTTGCCCACGGCGTCGAAGTCGATGTTGACCATCACGCAGACGCGGTCGCGGCCATCGCCGTAGGCCACCGCTTCCTTGATGTACGGGAAGAACTTCAGCTTGTTCTCCACGTACTTGGGCGCGAACATCGCGCCGTCGTTGGAGCCGCCCACGATGCGGCCGACGTCCTTGACGCGGTCGATGATCTTCAGGTGGCCCTGCGCGTCGATGAAGCCGGCGTCGCTGGTGTGGTACCAGCCGTCGTTGGTCAGCACCTCGCTGGTGGCCTGGTCGTTCTTGTAGTAGCCCTTGAGCAGGCCGGGCGAGCGCACCAGGATCTCGCCGTTCACGGCCACCTTGATCTCCACGCCCTGGATCGGCACGCCGACCGTATCGGCACGCACCTGGTCATCGGGCTGCAGGCAGACGAACACCGCGGTCTCCGTGGAGCCGTACAGCTGCTTCAGGTTGATGCCGATCGAGCGGTAGAAGGTGAACAGGTCCGGGCCGATGGCCTCGCCGGCGGTGTACGCGACGCGCACGCGCGAGAAGCCCAGGTTGTTGCGCAGGGGGCCGTACACCAGCACGTCGCCCAGCTTGTAGAGCAGCCGGTCCAATGCGCCGACGCTCTGTCCGTCGCGCAGCGCGGGCCCGACGCGGCGTGCCAGCGCCATGAACGAATGGAACATGCCGCGCTTGATCGCGCCCGCATCTTCCATGCGGATCATCACGGTGGTCAGCAGGCCTTCGAAGACACGCGGCGGCGCGAAGTAGTAGGTCGGCCCGATTTCCTTCAGGTCGATCATCACCGTGCTGCCCGACTCGGGGCAGTTGACGATGTAGCCGCAGGCGAGCCACATCGCATAGCTGAAGATGTTCTGCCCCACCCAGGCCGGCGGCAGGTACGCCAGCACTTCCTCGTGCTCGGTGAGGCGGTCGAAGTCGGCGCCGGCCCGCGCGCGATCGAGCAGCGTGCGGTGGCTGTGCACGACGCCCTTCGGGTTGCCGGTGGTGCCGGACGTGAAGAACAAGGCAGCCACGTCGTCGGGTGAGACGCTGTCGACCTGGGCGCGGAAGAAGCCGGGTTGCTGCGCCGCGAACTGCCGCCCGGCGTCGAGCAGGCTGTCGAGGGAGGCCAGGCCCGGATCGCCGTAATTGCGCAGCCCACGCGGGTCGTCGTACCAGATCGACTGCAGTTGCGGGCACTGCTCGCGGACCTCGAGCAGCTTGTCGACCTGCTCCTGGTCCTCGACGATCGCCATCCGCACTTCGGCGTTGTTGATCGGGAAGGCGCATTCGGCGGCCACCGCATCCTGGTACAGCGGGACGGGGATCGCGCCGAGGGACTGGATGGCCAGCATGGTGGCGTACAGCCGGGGGCGGTTGGCGCCGATGACGACCATGTGCTCGCCGCGCCGCAGTCCCGCCTGGTGCAGGCCGCACGCGAGGTGCTCGGCCGTCTTCGCCAAGTCGGCCCAGGTGAGCGTCTGCCAGATGCCGTATTCCTTCTCGCGCATGGCGGCTGCGCCGGGGCGCTGGGCGGCGTGCTGCAGCATCAGGCGCGGGAAGGTGGTGTCCATGGCTCCAGGTCCGGTGAAAGTCGCGCGCATGGTCGCATCCACTTTGACGTCGACGTGTCTTTGCAATGACAATTTGCGGGATTCCCCTCAACGGAATTACCCGCATGCACGCTGTCCGCTCCGAACCCCCGCTGCACCAGCGCAAGCGCGCCCCCACGGCCGCCGAGCTGCAGGGCGTGCCGTGGCTGGAGCTGCTGTCGGCCAGCGAGCGCGAGCGCGCTGTTGGCGACATCACCGTCGGCGATGCCCGCCCCGGCGACTTCGTCTGCCGCGTGGGCCGGCCTGTGACCTACTGGTTCGGCGTCATCGAGGGGCTGCTCAAGATGAGCACGGACACCTCGCAGGGCCAGCAGGTGACATTCACCGGCGTGCCGCCCGGCGGCTGGTTCGGCGAGGGCACGGCGCTCAAGCGGGAGGTGTACCGCTACAACATCCAGCCGCTGCGCAACAGCGTCGTCGCCGGCCTGCCGGTCGACACCTTCCATTGGCTGCTGGACCACTCGATCGGGTTCAACCGCTTCGTGATGAACCAGCTCAACGAGCGGCTGGCGCAGTTCATCGCCGCGCGCGAGATCGACCGCATGGCCAACCCCGACGTGCGCGTGGCGCGCAGCCTGGCGGCGCTCTTCAATCCCGTGCTGTATCCGGGCGTCGGCGAGGTGCTGCGCATCACGCAGCAGGAACTGGCGTACCTCGTCGGCTTGTCGCGCCAGCGCGTGAACGAGGCCTTGTCCGCGCTGCAGGCGCAAGGGGCGATTCGCGTCGAGTACGGCGGCCTGCGCATCCTCGACCTCGCCGCGCTGCGAAGCGGCCCGGCCACGCCCGCACAATCGGCGCATGCCGCCTGACGCGCCACCTTCCACCGTCCGATTGAACAAGCGCATGGCCGACCTCGGCCTGTGCTCGCGGCGCGAGGCCGACGCCTGGATCGAGCGCGGCTGGGTGCGCGTCAACGGCGAAGTCGCGCCGATGGGCCTGCAGGTCACCGAAGCCGACCGCATCGAGGTCGACCGCCGCGCGGAAGGCCAGCAGCGCCAGCAGGTCACGATCCTGCTGCACAAGCCGATCGGCTACGTCAGCGGCCAGGCCGAGGACGGCTACCAGCCGGCCGTGACGCTGGTGCAACCGCGCACGCACTGGAGCGGCGACCCGTCGCGCGTGCGCTTCGCCCGCGAGCAGCTGCGCGGCCTGGCGCCGGCCGGTCGCCTCGACATCGATTCCACCGGCCTGCTCGTGCTGACGCAGGACGGCCGCGTGGCGCGGCAGTTGATCGGCGAGGACTCCGACATCGAGAAGGAGTACCTCGTGCGGGTCGAGTACGGCGCCGTCGCACGCGGCGTGCAGGGGGCCTTTCCCGCTGCGCAATTGCAGAGGCTGCGGCACGGCCTGTCGCTCGATGGCAAGGCGTTGAAGCCGGCCCGCGTGGACTGGCAGAACCCCGAGCAGCTGCGCTTCGTGCTGAAGGAAGGCAAGAAGCGCCAGATCCGCCGGATGTGCGAACTGGTGGGGCTCAGGGTCGTGGGGCTCAAGCGCGTGCGCATCGGTGGTGTTGCGCTGGGGCAGTTGCCGCAGGGGATGTGGCGGTATCTGGGCGAGGGGGAGCGGTTCTGATGCTTCGCATCCACTTCGATCCCGAGACCGTGCCGGGTGTCTATGCACTGCCGGTTGCCCTTGCCACGATGGCTTGAACTCCGGGCCGACCCGCAGGTCGCCTTCGTCACGGCGTGACGGTCAGGGTGACCTGGTCGGCGTAGCTGCCCACGTACACGTCCTGGTTGGCCGGGATGCGGCCATAGATCACGACGGTCGTGCTGGCGGACCCGTTGTTCGGAACCGAAATGAGCTCCGTGGCCGCATCGACGCCAGGCGTGTTGCCCCAGATGAAGGTTCGCCCGCTGTCGCGATAGAGGTTGTACGAGATCGTTGTCGGAACGCCGCTTCCGGCGAGCCGCCGGTCGGCCGTGCTGGTGCCATGCGCGCCCGCGCTCAGCGCGAGCGTGATCGTGTTGTTCTGCGGGCCGCCGACGCGGCTGCAGGTCAGTCCGACCGAGGCCTGCGTGTCACGAGCCACGGTGGCGAACGGGTCGTAGACGCCGAAGTTCAGTCCCACGAGGCTCGTGATCCTGCACGTGCTGTCGGCGGCAGCCGGCCCGGCGACGAGCGCGAGAAGGAGGAATGCGATCCGACTATTCACAGGTCGCCCCATTGGCAAGTTCGACGACAGGCTCGTCCGATGCCGGCACGGAGAAACGGCAGGTCACTTCCGCACTCTCCGTGCGCAGCTTGCCGACGTATGTCCCCGGTTCGGCCCTCTCGATGTAGAACTCGCCCGTGGAGTCAGTCTCCACCGTCACCTCGCCAGCGGGTCCGTTCATTGTCCACGATCTGCTTGCAATCGCTTCCCTTCCGGACGCCTTCGAGAGCCATGCGCGACCCGCGATGGCGTGCAGCCGCCTCGCATTGAAGTCGACGACCACTCCGCTGCGCAGCGGCGGTGCAATCGGGAGCGCGCGGCGATCGAGCTGGTAGGTCAAGGCGAGTTGCTTGTCGTTCACGGACACTTCCTGCCGGTCGTAGGCCGCAACCCGGGGAAGGATCACGCGGCCGTTCGCATCCGTCGTCCCCTGCACCTGGTTGTTCAGGGACACCTGCACGCCGGCCTGTGGCACCCCCAGCTTCGCGAGGACGAAACTGTCTCCCACCTGCCGCGTGGCGGCGACCTCGCCATCGATCGCGACCAGTGCCCCGCTCACGCCGAGCTCCGAGTAGCTCAGTCCACCCCCGGGTGACTGGGCAATCACCGTCGCGTCGACGGCGAACGGCTTCAGGTTGACGGTTCCGCCGAGCGACGCCGTGCGTGACTCGCCCGCGGGCAGGTTGATGTTGGTGACGGCAGCGCGATAGCCGAACCCTTCCGACTGGGGCAGTTGCCGGCCGACCTCGAATCCAGCCGCTTGCGTGCCCGGACTTGCATCGAAGGTCCCGCCGACCCAGTCGAGGCCGTCGAGATAGTGCCGCCAGATCACGCCCACGGAGTTGATCGTGCGCCCGCCGCTGGAGCTGTGCCTCAATTCCGCGCTCAGTGACGACCGGCTCGAGAAGCTGCTCGTGACCCGCAACGAGGCCATGGTGCGCGTCTCCAGCGCCGAGGTGGCACGCGTCCAGTCGACGCCCCAGGAGAGGTTCCGCCATGGCACCACCAGGGCCGCGCGGTACTCGGTCGTGGGAAAGATGGAACTGTCCGCAACGAAGGACCGGAACCCTGCATCGAAGCGCCGCACGCCGGCCAGCCACGCGACGTGCGGGGTCTGGAACTGGTATTGCGCCGACCAGCCGCGGCGGGCTCGCCGCGTGACCCGGTCCCGGTTGCCCAAAGCATCGAGGGAGACCAGGCCAAAACGGTCCAGCCGCAGTGCCAGCCCGGCTCCGACCGTCGCGAAGTCCCGGCTCGCCTCGCCACCAGCGGAAACGGTCAGTGCGTCGGTGACGCCGTACCGGTGCACGGCCTGCGCGGCGGGCTCCCGGTACACCCAGCGGTTGTCGGCGGCCAGCTCCGAGCGCCGGCCGACAAAGTACAGGTAGTCGTGGACGCCTTCCGCCAGGGCGGTTTCCGTGAAAAAGAAGGGCTGGTCGATCACCTGGCGCCTGCCGGCGATGTCGGTCACCGTGACCCTCACGTTCCGCTGGCCACCCGCGGACTGCAGGTTGCCGATGTCGATCGGGCCTGGAGCGACGTTGCCCCTGTAGACGGGGCTGCCATCGACGCTCACCTCCACTTCGGCCGGCAGCGCTGTCGAGGCCTGCACGCTCGCCCGCGGCGCGCGCAGGGCGTTCGGGTCCATGTTCCAGATCTTCGTCACGAGCAGCCCGGCCCCGGTGATGGCGCTGCCGTAGCCTCCCGCGCCCGAGACGACGTCGCCGGCCACCCAGCGCCGCGAGGCCTCGTGTTGCTCGAAGATCAACTGCGTGCGGCCACGAGCCATCGACTTGCCGGCCGCCCCGATGTCCAGGCGGTTTTCCTGCCGTAGCAGCAAGGGGCCGACGCGGACGTTGGTGTCGGTGAGCAGGGTCGTCTGCCGGTCTTCGCCCAACGTGCGGTTCGACAGCCGGTAGGAGAGGATCAGGCTCGTGGCTGGATCGGAAAGCCGGACCGCCGGGCCGCGCGGGGTCAGGTCCACCCGGTTGGGGGCCAGCAATGCGTCCGGGAATCGCACGCGCACCAGCAATTCCCCGTCGTCGAACGCGATCGACTCGGCCCCGAGTTCACGCAGGCTGACGTGCGACGCGCCTGCTGGCGGGCCCGACTGGACCTGCAGGCGGCCGACGTCGGCTGGCGACAACCAGTAGTTGTCGCCTTTCTTGATGACGAGGAACTCGCCGCGGCGCACGCCGTTGACCTCGATCGTCAGCAGCGCTTCCTCGCCGCCCTGCGGAGGCGCTGGCGCGGCATGCGGACAGGTGGCGAATGCCAGCAGGCATGCGAGCAGGAATCCGTGCTTGCCGCGGGCCCAGGGTCGCATCCTTGCCGAACGGCTCCTCAGGAGCAGTTGGCCGGATCGACGTCGAGCCGGCGTTCGAACTTGGCCGCGGGACCCTCCGCGGTGACCAGGAGCGACCTGGCCTTCCTGCAGGCTTCCGGCGGGATGTCGACGGTGTAGGTCCGTTGCGTCCCGGCGAGCGAGTACCACCCGTTGGCGTCGATGGACAAGCCCGCGCCGTCACTCACGTTGATCTTCGTGAGGCGGACGTGCGCATTGCTGTCGTTGCGCACGGGCAGGACGACCTTGCCCTTCGCCAACGTTGGCGCCTGCACGTCGAGCGACGGCTTGCCGTCCGGGGGCGGGACGAAGATCGGCACGCCGAAGCGGAAAACGAAATTGACGCTGGGCCGGCCGGGCAGGTCCAGCGGGTCCGGCATTTCCTCGATGAACAGGCGGTATGCGCGCTCGACCCGATCGGGGGGCGACTTCGCGCCGACGCGGACGATCTTGCGCGACTCCTTGTCGATATCCATCTGGCGCGGGAAGTAGATGAGGTCGCTGCTGTCCGTGTAGACGTCCTTGCCCTCGGCGTCCTGGGTCCACGCCATCAGCTTGACCGACACGCGCAGGCGGCCCGGGCTGTGATTCGTGACCGTGATGGTCTCGCTCGGCGACGACGGGCCCAGTTCGGCGCGGATGGGGCTGACCGAGAAGTCGGCGGCGCCGACGCCCGGGGAAGCAAGAACGCAGGACGCGAGCGCGAGAGCGGTCCAGGCCGGACGGCGCGTGATCATCAGGTGGGTACTCAAGGATCCAAGCTGATCTGCACTGTATCCGAGTAAAGGCCCACCAACGCGGATGTATACGCGGCCGGCGCGACCGTGGCGGTGATCGTGACGTTCACCACGGCGTTCTTGGCCGCGGAACCTGACGAGGGCGTGAAGCCGAGCGAGTACGGCAGGAACTCGGTCGCCGTCGTCGCGTGCTTCATTCGGCGCTCGCCGTTGAAGAAGTTCGCGCCATTGCTCGCCGAGACCACGTAGACCGCTGGATCGGCCGACCCGGCGCACTTGAACGACCAGACGACGGATCCCGAGACGGGCAGCGTATTCGTCGGGTTGATGGCCAGCGAGATGGTCGCCGGCGCGATCGTCGAGAACTTGCAGTTGCTCTTCGACGAGATCGACGCCGAGACCGTCAAGGACGCGGAACTGCCGGCCCAAGCCGACGCGCCTGAAAGCAGCGCGAAGGCAAGGCACAGCAATCTCCCTGGGCGACGCGCGTCCATGATCGGTGGTGCGCCGCGGTGGCGGCGCTGCCTTGCTTAGGGGTTGATGGCGAGCGTGACGCCCGTCTTGGAGTACGTGCCGGCGTTGGCAATCGCGTAGTCAGTCTTGAGGATCTTGCCGTTCAGCGTGATCGTCTGCGGCGCAACGCCGAAACCGTTGAACGTGGTCGGCGTGGCCCAGGTGATGCTGAACGGAAGCGTGGTACCTGCGGCACCACCTGCTCCAGTGAGCGAATCGCTGTAGCCCGCGGAGCCGTCGGTGGTGCCACCGACCGCGAAGGTCACGCCGCTGGTGCCCTTGCTGCACTTGAAGTAGACGGTCGTCGACTTGGTCGCGTCCGCGGTGCCCAGCGGATCGATGGCGCCGAAGTCCATCGAGAACGGTGCGGTCACGGCAGTGGCGCTGCTGTCGGCGTACAGCTTGCAGGTCCCGGTCACGGACGCCTGCACATTCAGGGTGGCGGTGTCGCCGGCGAACGCAGCGGTCGACAGGGTGGCAACAGCCGCGATGGCGGCGAGGCGGGCAAACTTCAGAGACTTCATGGAAGAACTCCTGTGGAGGTTGGTTAAGCCCTTGGTCGCTGGCCTTTAAGGCTTAAGCAAATTCCCTAGGGATGGTTGACTGTAACTCCCTGTTGCTCAGCCACGCAATGAAGAAAGTCACGCGGATCAAGGAGTTGCACGTTGAACCGGGACTTTCGATGCCGTTTGTGACACACATGCAACCGTTTGTAATGTGTCGGCGCCGGTGTGCGGCTGACGGGCGACGATGAGCGGCACTTTTCGGTCCTTTCGTCGCTTCACCCTGTCCGGCCGTCGCCTAACCCGGGCCTAACTGTGGTTCTGTAGCCTTGCGGCACCGGAAGCCTTGCCATGCCGAACCGCCACTCGTCCCCTGTCATCCGCGCCCTCCGGGCGGGGGTCCGCTGATGCGCGCCCTGCTGGTCGAGGACGACGAAATGATCGGCCACAGCCTGCAGAAGGCGCTGGAGGCCAACGGCTGGTCGGTCGACTGGGTCAAGGAGGGCGAGCTCGCGCAGAGCGCTATGGCCGATGGCGGCTACGCGTGCGTGTTGCTGGACCTGGGGTTGCCGCGCAAGGACGGCATCGACGTGCTGCGCACCGCGCGCAGCCGCGGCGACCACACGCCGGTGATCGTGCTGACCGCGCGCGACGGCATCGACGACCGCATCACGGGGCTCGATGTCGGCGCCGACGACTACCTGGTCAAGCCCTACGAATTCCGCGAGCTGCTCGCGCGCATGCGCGCCGTCATCCGCCGCCGCGACGGCGCGGCGCATTCGATCATCGGCACCGACGCCCTGCAGCTGGACCTGACCACGCGCGAGGTGCTCGTCGACGGCGAGCGCGCGCAGCTGTCGGCGCGCGAGTTCGCGCTGCTGCACGCCCTGCTCGAACGCCCCGGCGCGATCCTCTCGCGCGACCAGCTCGAAAGCCGCATCTACGGGTGGGGCGAAGAGGTGAGCAGCAACGCGGTCGACGTGTTGATCCACGGCATGCGCCGCAAGCTCGGTCCGGATGCCATCCGCAACGTGCGGGGCCTCGGCTGGCGCGTGGCCGCCGGCCAGGGCACGCGGGAGGGCGCGTGATGCGCTGGCACGTCCTGCCCGCCGGCCCCATGTGCTCGCTGCGCCGGGCGCTGCTCCTGTGGCTGGTGCCGCTGTTCCTGCTCGTGGGCGCCGCGTCCGCCGCGCTCTCGTACTGGACCTACAACCGCATGGTCGGCCAGTTCATGGACGAGCAGATGGAGCAGCTCGCGCAGTCCATCGCGCTGCAGGAGGAGCATGTCTCCCTGCGCAAGGCCGACCCCGAGCGCGTGCACAGCTGGGGCGTCTACATCGCGCAGGTCTGGACGCCCGACGGCCGCCTCGATGCGAGCTCGCTGCCCGACGTGGCAGTGCCGCTTGCCCCGCGTCCGGGCTTCAGCGACGTGGCGCTGGACGGCAAGCTGTGGCGCGTCGTCACCACGGCCTCCCCCATCACCGGCAAGCAGGTGCAGGTGCTGCAAAGCGGCGACTTCCGCCGCAAGCTCGCGGTCGAGCGCGCCGGCGCCGCGATCGCACCTGTGATGATCCTGTTGCCGCTGGCGCTGCTGATCCTGTGGGGCGTGGCCGGCAAGCTGTCGCGCGAGATCCACGCGGTCGGCGAGCAGCTGGCCCGCCAGGACGTCAACACGCTGGACGACCTGCCGCTCACACGCGTGCCGTCGGAGATCGCGCCGCTCGTGGGGTCCTTCAACGCGCTGCTGGCGCGCCTGCGCGAGGCGATCGCGCAGAAGCGCCGCTTCATGCAGGACGCGGCGCACGAACTGCGCACGCCGATCACTGCGGTGGCCCTGCAGCTGGAGAACGTACGTCGTGACCTGCCGTCCGGCGCCTGCCAGCAAAGCTTCTCGCAGCTGGAGGCGGGCGTCAGCCGCGCCCAGCGCCTGGTCGACCAGCTGCTGAAGATGTCGCGCAACGAGGGCGCCACGCCGGAGGCGCCGGTGACCATCGATCTGCAGGCGCAGGTGCACCAGAGCGTGGACGGCCTGATCGCGCTGGCCGACCAGCGCGGCATCGACCTGGGGCTGGTGGTCGACGAGTCGGCGCGCAAGTCGGCGGTCCTGCGTTGCGGTGCCGGCGACCTGCGCAGCGTGCTCGACAACCTGATCGAGAACGCACTGCGCTACACGCCGGAAGGCGGCGTCGTCGACGTGCGCCTGGCCGGCAGCGCCGCCGGCCCGGTCATCGAGGTGGTGGACACCGGCCCGGGCATCCCGCCGGACCAGTTGCCGCGGGTGTTCGACCGCTTCTTCCGCGTGCCCGGCACCACTGCGCGCGGCAGCGGCCTGGGCCTGTCGATCGCACAGAACGCGGCGCAGCGCTGCGGCCTGCGCATCGTCCTGCGCAACCGCACGGACCGCAGCGGCCTCGTGGCCCGCATCGAGCCGCTGCTGGCATCGGCAGCGGCCCCGCGCCTGGGCAGCGAACCGGCCCTGGCGTCCTGAGGCGAACGCGCCGCTTCAGGCGGTGAAAGTCAGGGACGGTGTGAGCGTCAAGGCGACGGCGTGCCGTGTGGCGGCCGACGTCTCGCGGCTGCTTCCCAGCCTGCAATGCGCCCGCTGCGCGAGCGCGACCCGCTGCTCCCGGTTGAGCACTTCCACCGTCAACGTGCCCGGCGCGCCGAGGCTCAGGGACGCGAGCGTGTGTGGCGTGTCGGGGGAAGGCAGGCTGGCAGGGAGTGAGAGCTGGAAGGACATTCGCCGCGGCAGAGCTGGGGACGAGCGACTGTAACCACCTGTCAGTGCCTCGCAACCGCAGGGAGGCGGACCCGGCGCGCCGTCCGGCGACTTATTTCACGCGCGCCGGCGCCGGCTGTGGCCTCGCGCCACCGGCACAATCCGCCGCTCGCCCGCCGCGACGCTTGAAATGCACGTCCACGATCCCCACATCGACGGCGCTGTTCCGGCACTTCCGACACCCACAACCATGTCCGATCCCAAGCAAACCCTGTCCTTCCAGGCCGAGGTCGCCCAGCTGCTGCACCTGGTCACCCACTCGCTTTATTCCAACCGCGAGATCTTCGTTCGCGAGCTCGTGTCCAACGCTTCGGACGCGTGCGACAAGCTGCGTTTCGAGGCGCTGAACGACGGCGCGCTGTACGAGGACGCCCCGAACCTCGAGGTGCGCATCGCCTTCGACAGCGACGCGCGCACGATCACCATCAGCGACAACGGCATCGGCCTGTCGCAGCAGGAAGCCATCGACAACCTCGGCACCATCGCCAAGAGCGGCACGCGCGAGTTCATGGGCAAGCTGTCGGGCGACCAGAAGGCCGACGCGCAGCTGATCGGCCAGTTCGGCGTCGGCTTCTATTCCGGCTTCATCGTCGCCGATCGCATCACGGTGGAATCGCGCCGCGCCGGCCTGCCGCACGACCAGGGCGTGCGCTGGTCCAGCACCGGCACGGGCGCGTTCGAAGTGGAGCCGATCACGCGTGCCCAGCGCGGCACCAGCGTGATCCTGCACGTGCGCGATGACGCCACCGAGTTCCTCTCCACCTGGAAGCTCAAGTCGATCATTGCGAAGTACTCCGACCACATCTCGCTGCCGATCCTCATGCGCAAGGAGGAATGGAAGGAAGGCGAGGAGGGCAAGGGCGGCGAGATGGTCCTCACCGACGAGTGGGAGACCGTCAACCAGGCCAGCGCCCTGTGGTCGCGGCCGAAGAAGGACGTCACCGACGAACAGTACAAGGCCTTCTACAAGCAGGCTTCGCACGACCACGAGGACCCGCTCACCTGGAGCCACAACCGCGTCGAAGGCAGCACCGAATACACGCAGCTGCTGTACATCCCCGCGCATGCGCCGTTCGACCTGTGGAACCGCGACAAGCCCGCGGGCGTGAAGCTGTACGTCAAGCGCGTCTTCATCATGGACGACGCGCAGGCGCTGCTGCCCACGTACCTGCGCTTCGTGCGCGGCGTCATCGATTCGGCGGACCTGCCGCTCAACGTCAGCCGCGAACTGCTGCAGGAAAGCCGCGACGTGAAGGCGATCCGCGAAGGCAGCACCAAGCGCGTGCTGTCGATGCTGGAGGACCTGGCGAAACTGGAGAAGGACGAGGCCGCCTCCGCGGAGGAGAAGGCCAAGTACGCGACCTTCTGGTCCGGGTTCGGCGCGGTGCTCAAGGAAGGCCTGGGCGAGGACTTCGCCAATCGCGAGCGGCTGGCCAGGCTGCTGCGCTTCGCGTCCACGCAGTCCGACGAGCAGGTGGTTTCTCTCGCCGACTACAAGGCGCGGATGAAGGACGGCCAGGACGCCATCTACTACATCACCGCCGACACGCTGGCAGCGGCGAAGAACAGCCCGCAGCTCGAGGTGTTCCGCAAGAAGGGCCTCGAGGTGCTGCTCATGACGGACCGCGTCGACGAGTGGGCGCTGAACTACCTGCAGGACTTCGACGGCACGCCGCTGCAATCGGTCGCCAAGGGCGCGGTCGACCTGGGCAAGCTGCAGGACGAGGAAGAAAAGAAGAAGGCCGAGGAAGCCGCCGAAGCCTTCAAGCCGGTGCTCGCGAAGCTGAAGGACGCGCTGAAGGACAAGGTCGAGGACGTGCGCGTCACCAGCCGCCTGGTCGATTCGCCTGCGTGCCTGGTCGTCAGCGACGGCGGCATGAGCCTGCAGCTCTCGCGCCTGCTCAAGCAGGCCGGGCAGAAGGTGCCCGAGACCAAGCCGGTGCTCGAAGTGAACCCCGACCACGCGCTGGTGAAGAAGCTCGAAGGCTCGGTGCACTTCCACGACCTGGCGCACATCCTGTTCGACCAGGCGATGCTCGCGGAAGGCGGGATGCCGGACGACCCGGCAGCGTACGTCAAGCGCGTGAACGCGCTGCTGGCTTAAAGGGGGTCGAAACCCGCCGCGCTGCGCTGCGCCGCGGCTTCCTTCGACACCAGCAGGCCCGCGACCTGCAGCGCCGCATCCGGATCGTTCGCGCTCGTCGTGACGGCTGCCGTGTAGACAGTCGCGAGTTCGTGCTCGCGGGGCAGCCCACCCGCGAGCTGCACGCCGGGCGTGTCGAGGATCTCCGTGACTTGCGTGCAGCCGATCGCGCGCCGGTCGCCGCTGGCGGCCATCTCGCGCATCGCGGTGGCGCCATTCGGGAACGCGCGGATCCGCGCGGCGAGTTCCTGGTCCAGGCCCAGGCCGCGGAACACCTTCATCATGTGCACGCCCGCCGTCGACTTCACCGCGTCGGGGATGTAGACCGCGGTCGCGCCGCGCAGCACCTGCGCGAGCTGCTGCGACGTCTGCACCTGCGGCAGCGGCTCGCCGGCGGGAACGCCGACGCCGGTGCGCACGCGCCCCACGGGCCGCGCGGCCCCTGCGCGCACGTGGCCCTGCTGCTCGAGTTCGTCGACCAGCGCCTGCGTGAGGATCAGGAGGTCGCACGGCTCGCCGGCCAGCAACTTGTCGCGCATGGCGCCGACCGCGCCGAAGTGGCCGCCGACCGACAGCCCGCGCTCGCGCAGCTGCGGCTCGAGCGCGCGCACCAGTCCTTGGGCGGCGCCGCCGCTGAGCACGCGCACCGGGCGCATCGTCATTCGGCCTTGATGTTGGCGCCCTGGATGACCTTCGCCCACTTGGCGATGTCGTCCTGGATGTACTTGTCGAAGGCGGTCGGGCTCATGACCATCGCCGTCGCGCCCTGGCGTGCCCATTCCTGCTGCACGTCCGGCGAACTGGTGATCTTGCTGATCGCCGCATTGAGCTTGGCGACGACGTCCGCCGGGGTGCCCTTGGGTGCCAGCACGCCCAGCCAGATGGTGGCTTCGTAGCCCGGCACGCCGGACTCGTCGACCGTGGGCACGTCGGGCAGCACTGTCGATCGTTTCCTGCCGGTCGTCGCGATCGCCTTCACCTTGCCGCCCTTGACCTGCTCGGTCATGGTCGTGACCGCGTCGAACATCAGCTGCACCTGGCCGCCGATGACGTCGGTGCGCGCGCCCGAACTGCCCTTGTAGGGCACGTGCACGATGGCCGTGCCGCTCATGCTCTTGAACAGCTCGCCGGCCATGTGGTACGGCGTGCCCGTCCCGGACGACGCGTAGTTCAGCTTGCCGGGCTGGTCCTTGGCCAGCTTGAGCAGCTGCTGCACGTTGGACGCCGGCACCGACGGGTGCGCCACCAGCACGAGGTCGGACGCGTTGATCGGCGCCACGCCCACGAAGTCGCGCGTCAGCTGGTACGGCTTGTTCGGCACCAGCGTCTCGTTGACCGTGTGCGTGTTGGACATCAGCAGCAGCGTGTAGCCATCCGCCGGCGCCTTCGCCGCCAGGTCGGTGCCGATCACGGCGCCCGCTCCCGGCTTGTTGTCGACCACGAAAGGTTGCCCGAGGCTGTCGCCCAGCCGCTGCGCGATGAAGCGCGCGTAGATGTCCGCCGGGCCGCCGGTGGCGTACGGAACGATGACCTTCACCGGGCGGGCCGGCCAGGAGGTCTGCGCGGCGGCGGGGAGGACCAGCGCTGCGCCGGCGGCGGCGAACAGCAGGTGTTTCAGCAGCGTCAGGCGCATCGTGGTCTCCTCGCGTGGATCACTCCACCTTGCCGATCTTCTTGACCACCTCGGACATGCGGCGCACGTCGGACTGCACGTACTTCTCGAAGTCCGGCGTGTCCTGGAACATCACGGGGCTGCCGGCGTTGCCGATCACCTCCTTGACTTTCGTGTCGGCACCGGCCGCGCGGGCGGCGGCGCGCAGGCGCTGCACGACCGGCTCCGGCACGTTGGCGGGCACGAACAGGCCCGACCACTGCGCGTATTCGGCGTTGTAGCCCGCGTCCTTGAGCGCCGGCACGTCGGGCATCGCATCGAGCTTGCCGTGGCCCCAGTGCGCCAGCACGCGCAGCTTGCCGGACTTGACGTGCTGCAACACCGTCGCGGGACCCGACGACACGGCGTCGATCTGGCCGCCCAGCAGCGCGACGACCGCCGGCGCGGCGCCGGTGAAGGGCACGTGCGTCATCTTGATGCCGGCGCTCTGCGCCAGGATCTCCATCGGCACGTGCATCGTCCCGTAGTTGCCGGACGAGCCGTAGTTGATGGCGCCAGGGCGCTTCTTCGCGTCCTCGACGAAGTCCTTCACCGTCTTCCACGGCGCGTCGGCACGCACCGCCAGCACCGTCGGGTCGGCGGTGAAGCGCGCGATCGGGCGCAGCTGCTGGAAGCTGTACATCGGCGAGCGGCCGATGATGGCGTCGGCTTCGGGCAGCACGCTGTACGAGGCCAGCGCCATCAGGATCGTGTAGCCGTCGGCCGGGGCCTTGGCGGCTTGCGCCATGCCGATGCCGCCGCCGGCGCCGCCCTTGTTCTCGACGATGACGGGCTGGCCCAGCTCGCGTCCCATGGCGTCCGCCACGGGGCGGCCGACGATGTCGGCCAGGCCGCCGGCCGGGAACGGCACGATCATGGTGATGGGCTTGGTGGGAAAGGCCTGCGCGAAGACGGTCGCGCTGGCGGTGGCCAGCGCGACCGCGGCGATGGCGGTGCGACGTTGCATTCGGTGGTCTCCTTGGATGGCGTTAGCATGCAACGTTCCCCGACCCCCACCGAAGAGAGTTTTCCCGATGAAGATCGCCGCCTACCTCGACCGTGGCCAGCCCCGCGTCGGCATCGTCGCTTCCGACCTGCAGAGCGTGCTGCCCCTGGACCTGCCTCCCGAAGCCGCCGCGCTGGGCGCCCTGGCCGTCGTCGAACTGCAGGCGCAGGGCCGGCCCATGCCCGCCACCGGCGCGCCGGTCGCCATCGACGCCATCCAGCTCACCGCGCCCATTCCGCGCCCGCGCCGCAACATCTTCTGCGTCGGCAAGAACTACCACGCGCACGCGAAGGAATTCGCCGGCAGCGGCTTCGACAGCAGCGCCAAGGCCGGCGGCGACATCCCGTCGGTGCCGATCTTCTTCACCAAGGTGCCCGAGTCGGTGATCGGCCCGACCGATGCCATCGTGGTGCCGAAGGAGGTGTCGACCGCCATCGACTACGAAGTCGAACTCACGGTCATCATCGGCAAGGGCGGCAAGGGCATCCGCAAGCAGGACGCGCTGTCGCACGTGTGGGGCTACACGGTCGTCAACGACGTCACCGCGCGCGACTGGCAGCAGCGCCACCTGCAGTGGCTGCTGGGCAAGTCGTTCGACACCTTCTGCCCGATGGGCCCGTGGCTCGTCACGGCCGACGAGTGCGACGGCACCAACACGCGCGTGCGCACCTGGGTCAACGGCGAACTGCGCCAGGACGCCGTCACGCCCGACCTCATCTTCGACGTGCCGACGCTGATCGAGACGCTGTCGGCCGGCATCACGCTGTACCCCGGCGACATCATCGCCACCGGCACGCCGGTGGGCGTGGGCATCGGCTTCAAGCCGCCAAAGTACCTGCAGCCCGGCGATGTCGTGAAGATGGAGATCGACGGCATCGGCGTCATCGAGAACCCGGTCCGCTGAAGCATCCGTTCACACCTGCGGGCCGGGGCGCACCCGACAATGCCCGCATGCAAGCCCTGCGTGCGATCGTGCTCGCCGCCGCCGCGGTGGCGTTGGCCGGCTGTGCCAACACCGGGGTCGGCGCGGGCCTGTCCATTCCCGTCGGCCCCGTCTCGGTCGGCATCGGCGGTGGAACCGGCGGCCTGTCCGTGGGCGTGGGCACCGGCGTCGGCCCGGTGGGCGTCGGCGTCGGCGTGAACCAGGGCGGCGTGGTGAGCGGCGGCGTCGGCGTCGGCGCCAGCGTGCCGGTCGGCAATGGCCCCGTCAGCGCCGGTGTCGGCGTGGGCACGGGCACCGTGCTGTACGACCCCAACGCGAAACGCTGAACAGCGCAGCGGCCTACTTGGGCCGGCCCGGCATCGTGTCGCTCGCCTGGGCGTGCAGTTCGCCGTTGGGCAGCGGCGGCGTCGTCGGCAGCACGCGCAGCACGCTGGGCGCTGCGTCGCGCCCCATGGCCGGCACCGGTTCACGCGTCGGGATGCCCGAGATCGGCCGGCCGTAGGCGTCGTCGACCCGAACGATGTCGTCCTCGCCCAGGTAGTCACCGGTCTGCACCTCGATCACTTCCAGCGGCGTCGCGCCCGGGTTGTGCAGTCGGTGCAGCGTCCCCGCCGGGATGTCGATGGACTCGTTCTCGCGCAGCACCACGGTGCGCGTGCCGACGGTGGCTTCGGCCACGCCGCGCACCACCACCCAATGCTCGGACCGGTGCCGGTGCAACTGCAGGCTCAGCAACCCCAGGGGTTTCACGCACAGTCGCTTGACCTGGTAGCCCGGCCGCCGCTCCATGCTGTCGAAGTAGCCCCAGGGCCGCTGCACCTTGCGATGCTCGACGGCCTGCGCATCGCCGCGCCGCTCCAGCTCGTGCACCAGGCCCTTGACCGCTTCGGCGGCCGAGCGGTCGGCGACCAGCACCGCGTCGGGGGTGTCGACGATCACGAGGTCGTTGGTGCCCAGCGCGACCACCCGCCGGTGCGGCGCGTGGATGTAGGTGCCCTGCGCGCCGGCGGCCGCCAGGCCCTGCCCCTCGACGCAGTTGCCGCGCTCGTCGTGCGGGCGGATGCCGGCCACGGCGTCCCAGCTGCCGACGTCGCTCCACGCGCCCTCGAACGGCAGCACGACCAGGCCGGCATGGCGCTGCATGACCGCCACATCGATGCTCTCGCTGCGGCATCCCTGCAGCGGCACCGCGCGGGGCCGCACGACGCCGGTGCCGCGCTGCGCGTCGCGCATCGCGTCGCGGCAGGACGCGAGGATGTCCGGTGCGTGGCGCTCCATCGCATCGAGCAGGACGTCGGCGCGGCACAGGAAGATGCCGGCGTTCCAGTCCACGTGCCCGCCGCGCAGCAACTGCTGGGCACGCTCCGCCGTCGGCTTCTCGACGAAGCGCACCACCCGGTGGCCGCCGTACGCATGCGGCGCGCCACGCTCGATGTAGCCGTAGGCGGTGCTGGCGAAGGTGGGCGCCACGCCGAAGACCACGATGGCGCCTGCCAGCGCGGTGACCTCGGCGCGTTCGACCATGGCGCGGAAGGCCTCGGCATCGGGGATGTGGTGGTCGGCCGGGCAGAACAGCTGCAGCTGTTCCGGGTCCTGCGCCTGCAGCGCGGCCAGCGCCATCGCGGCGGCCGTGCTGCGCTGGCACGGCTCCAGGATCACTGTCGCGCGGCAGCCGGCTCCGGCGACCGCATCGCCGAGCAGGAAGTGGTGCTCGGCCGCGCCGACGCAAATCAGATCGCCCTGCGGCCCGGCCAGTGGCGCCACCCGCTCGAGCGTCATGGCCAGCAGGCTGCGCCCACCGACCAGCTCGGCGAACTGCTTGGGGAACGCCTTGCGCGACACCGGCCACAGGCGGGTCCCGGATCCGCCGCAGAGAACGACTGGCTGAAGCATCGATTTCTCCCGTGAAGCCCCGCGGCTCCGTGGGCCCAGCGTAGGCGCGGGTGGGTCCGCAGGGCAGGGACCAAGCAACCGTCTCGCGTAGTGCATGTGTCCCGGCACGCACAGGGATGCGACGGGGCGGGGTGCTTGTCACGCGCCGCGTGGGACAAAGTGCCCTTTCGGCGCGGCCGTCCGCGAAATCCAATCCATGCATCGGCCACCGCGCCGCAAGGGCAGGAGCACGGACCATGGAACGACGAACCTTCACGATGGGACTCGCCGCCGGCGCGGCCAGCCTGGCGCTGCCGCGCGTCCGCGCCCAGCAGGAGCCCGCGGTGAAGGCCGACCTGCGCCGCCAGTCCGTGCCCCACCAGCGCGCCACCGGCCAAGACGCGCGATGAAGATCTACCTGGACCAGCTCCCGTCCCGCCTGATGCCGGACGAGGGGCAGTGGGGGTTCGTCACCTCGCTCATCGACCGCGTGCTGCTCGCGGCCAGCTACCTCGCGGCGGTCGGGCTGTTCGCGATGCCCTTCGGACGCAACGACCTGATCGTGGTGCTGATCGTGCTGATGGTGAGCGCGCCGGCGGGCCGTGCGCCGTTCCGCCGCATGTCGGGCGAGATCGCGTGGCAGCTGGTCAAGCACTGGGGGCTCGCGCTGCTGTCGGTGCTGCTGGTCGCCGGGGCGCTCGGGCTGGTGTTCCCTGGCGAGCCGCCCCTGGTGGAGGGAAGCGCCGTGCTGGGCTGGGCCGGGCTGTCCCTGTTCGCGTTATTCGGCGCGCACGCGTTCTCCCCCTCGGTCGCGCCGTACCTGGGCCGGCACCTCTACAAGCAGGACGGCGTCCTCATCGTCGGCATCAACGACGTCGCGCTGCGGCTGTCGCGCCTGATCACCAGCGGCGAGGCCGAGGGCCAGCGGCTGGTCGGCTACGTCGAGGACCGCTCGCTCGAACGCGTGGCGCGGACGGCGTCCGAGCGCGTGCTCGGCGGCTTCTCCGACATCGGCGAACTCACGCGCACGCACGGCATCAACGTCATCTACCTGACCATCCCGATGACGCGGCAGCCGCGCGTGCTGGCGCTGCTCGAGCAGCTGCAGGACACCACGGCCTCGGTGTTCTTCGTGCCCGACGTGTTTGTCGCCCGCATGATCCAGGGCCGCGTCGCCACCGTCGCCGGCCTGCCGATGCTGTCCGTGTGCGACACGCCGTTGCAGGGCAGCGCCGCCGGCATGAAGCGTGCGCTGGACCTGGTGGTGACGATCGCGCTGCTGCCCTTTCTGCTGCCCGTGATGGCGGTCATCGCGCTGGCCGTCAAGGCGACATCGCCCGGGCCCGCGATCTTCAAGCAGCGCCGCTTCGGCCTCGACGGGCGCGAGATCAGCGTGCTGAAGTTCCGGACCATGCGCGTGATGGAGGACGGCGACACCACGTACACGCAGGTGACCCGCGAGGACCCGCGCGTCACCCCGCTGGGCCGCTCCCTGCGCCGCACGTCGCTCGACGAGCTGCCGCAGATCCTGAACGTGCTTGCGGGCAGCATGAGCCTGGTCGGGCCGCGGCCGCACGCGATCGCGGTGAACGAGCAGTACCGCAAGCTGATCACCGGCTACATGCTGCGCCACAAGGTCAAGCCGGGCATCACCGGCTGGGCGCAGGTGCACGGCGCGCGCGGCGGCAACGACCTGTCATCGATGCGCAAGCGCACCGAGTACGACATCGCCTACCTGCAGTCCTGGAGCCTGAGCCTGGACATCCGCATCCTCTGGCGCACCGCGGTGATGCTGGTGCGCGGGGACATGATGGCGTATTGAGCGCATGAAGATCTCCGTCATCCACACGCGGGAGGTCGATGCCGGCATGCGCGCCCGCTGGCTCGCGCTGCAGCGCTCCAACCCGGCCCTCGCGAGCCCGTTCTTCTGCCCCGAGTTCACGCTCGCGGTGGGCGAGGTCTGCACCGACGTGCGCGTGGCCGTCCTGGAGGAGGGCGACAGCATCGTGGGCCTGCTCCCGTACCAGTCGCGCTGGAGCATCGGCGCGCCGGTCGGCCGCATGCTCTCGGACCACCACGGCATGGTGTGCGCGCCCGGCACGCGCTGGCGCTGGCCGGACCTGCTGCGCGCCGCCGGGCTGTCCTGCTGGCGCTTCTACAACCTTTGCGGGGAGCAGGCGCCTTCCACCGGCGTGAAGCGGCACGACTCGCTGGCGCTGGACCTGTCGCGCGGCTTCGACGCCTACAAGGCCGGGCGCCACGACGAGCACCCCGGCACCCTGCGCGTGTACGAGCGCAAGCACCGCAAGCTGGCCCGCACCGCTCCGCTGCGCTACGTCGACGACGACCGCGACCCGCGCACGTTCGCGACGGTGCTGCGCCTGAAGTTCGACCAGTACCGCCGCACCGGTGCGGAGAACGTGCTGGAACTGCGCTGGGTGTGCGACCTCCTGGACCGTGTCCGCCAGCACCAGCTGCCGCATTTCGGCGGCCGCCTCGCGGTGCTCTACGCCGGCGACCAGCTGGCGGCGGCGAACCTGGGCTTGCGGTCGGAGGAGATCTGGCACGGCTGGCTCTCCGTCTACGAGCCCGCGCTGGCAAGGTACTCGCCCGGGCTGCAGCAACTGATGTTCACCGCGGCGGCCGCCGCCGAACAGGGTTGCCGACTGCTCGACCTGGGCCGTGGAGACGAGGCGTACAAACAGATGTTCGCCGACCATCCGACCCCGCTCGCGGAGGGCGCGTTCACGCGCTCGACGCCCGCGGCCTCCCTCACCCTGGCCGCCTACCACGCAGCCCGGACACTGGTCGACAGCCCGTTCGGCCGGCGCCTGAAGCCCGTGGCGCATCGCGCCCGCAGCGTGTGACGGCCATGTCGACTCACCGCGATCACCGGCGCGCCGGCGTCACGTCCTCTTCAGCACAGCCCGTCGAACAGCGCGAGGTAGCGGTCGACGCTGTGCTGCACGGTGAAGCGGGCGGCGTGCTGCCGTCCGGGTGCGGGGTCCGGCGGTTGCTGCAGCACGTCGCGGATGGCAGCGGCCATCGCGTCGGGGTCGCCGATCGGCACCAGGCGTCCGTAGCGGCCGTCCTCCAGCATCTCGATGGCGCCGGGATTCATCGTCGCCACGACAGGGCAGCCGCACGCCAGCGCCTCGATCACGACCAGCGGGGCGCCTTCGAAGCGCGAGGACGACACCAGCACGCGGCTCTTGGCGACGAACGCGGCGGGCTTGGCCTGGAATCCCGCCAGCCACACGTCGTCCGCGATTTCGAGCTCGACGGCCAGGGCCTCCAGTGCGGCGCGCTCGCGTCCGTCGCCCACCAGGACGAGGCGCGACCCCGTCGCGTTCCGGATGCGCGCGAAGGCCCGCAGCAAGGTCGCGAAATCCTTCACCGGCTCCAGGCGTCCCACGCCGATCACCACCGGCCGCGAGCGGTCCTGGAACCATGGGTGCTCCACGGGTTCCGCGGCCATGCCCCAGAACTGTTCGGGCAGCACCGGGTTGGGCAGGATGTCGATGCGCTCGCCCGGAACGCCCAGCGCGACCAGCGATCGCTTCACGCCTTCGGATACCGCGACGATCGCCGATGCCCGCGGATAAGCGCGGCCGATCAGGGACTGCAGCACGACGCGTCGCCAGCGGCGGTGGCCGGACAGCGCGCGGTCCAGCGGCGAGTGTTCGCTCACGACCACGCGCGTGGAGGCACCGGCGAGCCGGCGCGCCGCCAGTGCGACGAGGTTCGCGTGCGGGAAGGGTGTCATGAGCACGTCGGGATGCTGCTTGCGGAGGAACGCGGCGAGCGGGCGGATCGCACCGGTGTTGGCCGACAGCAGCGTGCAGCCTGGGGAGACCTGCAGGTCGACGACTCGCACCTCGCCCGGCGCCTCCTGCAGCAATGCGCCCGACTTGTCGTGCACCACCAGCCAGGTCTTGATGCCGCGCCGTGCGAACCCCGCCGCCAGCCGCAGCATGACCGTCTCGGCGCCCCCTCGGTCCAGCGCCGGCACGTACAGGGCCACGGAGCCCCGGTCGGCCAGGTCGTTGGGGGTTCCGCGCAGTTCAACGCTCATCCGGCAAGGCGCTCCATTGGGGGGTGCTGCGTGCCGATCGAGCATACGCGGTAACCGCGGGCCGCAAGGGAGGGTCTGGCCATGAACGCGTCTCCTGACCCGACCCGGATCGGGCTCATCATCGACGGCGCCGAGCCGCCCGCCTGGCAGGTGCAGCTGGCCGGCGACCTGGCCCGCTCGGCCGACGTGCGTGTGTATGCCGTGCCTTCCGCGCAGGCGCCCGAGGACTGGGCGCGGCTCGCGGAGAAGGTGCCCGCCCTGCGGCGCAATGCTTCCGGCCTGGAAGTGCAACGGGTGACCAGCGCGCGAGCCGCGCTCGCCGCGTGCCGCGCGGATGACGTCGACCTGGTGGTGGACGCCGGCCCGACGCCCGCGTCGGGGCCGCAGCGCTTCCGGCGCGGCATCTGGACGCTGCGGCAACGCGACGGCCGCAGCGTCGGCGCGCCTTACGCGTTCCTCGAGGAGATCGCGCGCCGGCAAGCCGACGCCGCCGTCTTCCTCGTGCGCGACGGCAGGACCGCGTTGCGCGTCGCCCATCCGCAAGTCGCGCGCGGCCGCTACGCCGCGAGCCTGGACCGCCTGCTGCAGGTCGCCGCGTGCCTGCCCGCGGCGGCGCTGCAGGGCCGCGACGAGGCCGCGCATCCGTGGACACCGGGCGTGCGGCCCGCTGCACTCGCGCCCGGCGTCGCGCTGGCGTACGCGGGCTTGCTGCAGGCCGTCGACCAGTGGCGCGCCTGGACGGTCAGCGAATCCTGGATGCTGGGAGTCATCGACAAGCCCATCGAGGAAGTGTGCAGCGCGGACCTGCGCCACGCGGTGCGCTGGCTCGGGCCGCGCGAGCCCTCTCGCTACTGGGCCGACCCGTTCGGCGTGCCCGGCGACCCCGGCCGCCTGCTGTGCGAGGAAGTGGTGCACGACCAGCCGACCGGGGTGCTGAAGGAACTGACCCTGGACGAGGGCTGCGGGCAGGTGAAGGCGGAGCGCCAGGTGCCGATGGCCGTGCCGGGCCACCTGTCGTATCCCTTCCTGTTCGAGCACGACGGCGCCACCTGGTGCATCCCGGAGTCCGGCGCCGCGGGCAAGGTCGTCATCCATCGGCTCGAGCCGGCCACGGGCGCCTGGCAGCCCGCGTGCACCGCACTCGACGGCGTGCAGGCCGCCGATGCGACGCTCTTCCGGCACGGCGGCCTGCTGTGGATCGCGTATTCCGATGCGCGGTTCGGCGTGCACGACAGCCTGTGCCTCGCGTGGGCGGAGCACATCACCGGGCCGTGGCGCCGGCATCCGCTGAACCCGGTCAAGATCGACGCGCGCTCGTCGCGGCCCGCAGGCACCGTGTTCCGGCGCGGCGGCGACCTGATCCGGCCCGGCCAGGATTGCTCGCGAACCTACGGCGGCGCGGTGGCGCTCAACCGCATCGAGGTCTGCACCCCGACCGAGTACCGGGAGTCGACCGTGGAGTTCATCCGCCCGGGCGCCGGCACCCTCAACCCGCACGGCGTCCACACGCTGTCGGCCTGGGGCGAGCGCACGCTGGTCGACGCCAAGCGCGAGTGGGTCAACCCCTGGGTGCTGCGCTACAAGGCGCGCAAGCGGCTCGGCCTCGGGCCGCAGCCGGACGCGCGGATGGCGGTCCGCCATGAGTGAGAAGCCGATGCGCGGCGCCGCGCCGCTGGTGAGCCTGGTGCTGGGCACGAAGGGGCGCACCGAGGAACTCGGCCGGTTCCTGCGCTCGCTCGCCTGCCAGACCTGCCGCGATGTGGAACTGGTCATCGTGGACCAGAACGAGGACGATCGCGTCGGGCAGGTGCTGCGCAGCGTCCCGATGGACATCCCGGTCGTGGTCATCAAGTCGCCGCCGGGGTTGTCGCGCGCGAGGAACCGCGGGCTGCGCCAGGCGCGCGGCAGCATCGTCGGCTTCCCGGACGACGACTGCTGGTACCCGGCGGACCTGCTGGCCCGCGTGCTCGACGCGTTCGACCACTGCGACGCGGACCTCGTCTGCGGCAGGTCCTGCGACGGCGACGGCCGGCAGGAAAGGGCGTGGCCGGAGACGCCGCGCAAGGTGGGCTACCTGAACGTGTGGCGCTGCGCGATCTCGTTCACCATCTTCGCGCGCCGGCGCGTCTTCGATGCGGTGCCCACGTTCGACGAGGAACTCGGCGTCGGCGCCGGCACCATCTACGGCTCGGGCGAGGAAACGGATTTCCTGATCCGCGCGCTGCGTGCCGGCTTCGCCATCGACTACACGCCCGACGTGGTGGTGTTCCATCCGGTGAAGACGGCCACCTACGACGCCGAGACCGTCAAGCGCACGCGGGCCTACGCGCCCGGGTTCGGCCGCGTGCTGAAGAAGAACAGCTACCCGGCCTGGTTCCTCTGGTTCGCGCTGGCCAAGTCGCTCGTCAAGGTCCTGCTGGGCACGGTCCGCCGGGATCCCTGGTACCGCCGCTGCGGAGCCGAACAGGTGCGCGGCTACCTCGCCGGCTGGCGGGCGAAGTGACGGCCACGGTTTGTCCTATGGCAGGCGGGACAAAGCTCACTTCTGCCCGCGCGGCAAAGCGACTCCAATGCATTCGGACGGGTCGGCAGTGGCACTGCCCGCCTGCGTACAGAGCCATGAAGGGAGATCGGTTTGCCCAAAGGCATCGCCATCAACGGACGGTTCCTGACCCAGCGAACGACCGGGGTGCAGCGCTATGCGCGGGAAATCGTCCGCGCGCTCGATGCCGAGGGACCCCATGACATCGACGTCGAACTGGTCTGCCCGCCCGGTGCGGAGCGGCTCGAACTGCGCCGCATCCGGCAGACCTTCCGCGGCACCGGCGCCGGCCACGCCTGGGAGCAATTGCAGCTGCCCTGGTACGCCGCGGGCCGCCCCTTGCTGTGCCTGTGCAACCTCGCGCCGATCCTCTGCCGGCAGCGCACGGTCGTCATCCATGACGCCGCCGTGTTCGACTCGCCCGGGGGCTACGGACGGACGTTCGTGGCCTGGTACCGCTTCGTGCACCGGGCCCTGGCGGCCAGCGGCGCCCATGTCGTCACGGTGTCGGAGTTCTCCCGGGCACGTCTCGCGGCGGCCCTGCACGTCGCGCCGCGCGACATCGAAGTCGTCGGTGGCGCCGTCGACCACGTCGACCGGATCCAGCCCGACCCGGCCGTCGTCGACACGCTCGGGCTGCGCGGGACGCCGTACGTGCTGGCCATCGGCAGCCTGCACCCGAACAAGAACATCGCCATGCTGGAGGCCGCGATGGCGGATCCGCGGCTGGCACGCCTGCGGCTCGTCGTCGCCGGGGGCCGCGCGCCGCGCGTGTTCCGCGACGAAGGCGACAGGCAGCGGGCGGGGAACATCCACTACGCCGGCTACGTGAGCGACGAGCAGCTGCTCGGCCTGCTGCAGCACGCTGCCGTGTTCGTGTTCCCGTCGCGCTACGAAGGGTTCGGCCTGCCGCCGCTGGAGGCGATGCGCACGGGCTGTCCCGTGCTGGCCTCGCACGCGGCGTCGATCCCGGAGGTGTGCGGCGCGGCCGCCACCTACTTCGACCCCGACGACACCTCGCAGATGGCGTCCGTGATCGCCGCGGTGGCGACGGACGAGACCGAGCGGGCGCGCCTTGCCGCCGCCGGGCGGCGCCGGACCGACCCGCTGCGATGGAGCGTGCAGGCGCACGCCCTGCTCGACCACGTCCGCCGCACCGCGTCCCCCGCGACGGCGCACCAGCCGCACCCCACCTGAGCCCGGCCGCTAGTCCACCGGATGCATGCCATGACGATCCAGCACTTCTTCCTCGCTCTTCGCTACCGTTGGCGCGTGGCGCTCGCTATCTGGGTCGCCGCCGTGCTGCTCATCGTCGTTGGCGCGTCGCTGCTGATGCCCAACCGCTACCTCGCGTCTTCCGAGATCCTGATCGAGGAGGAGAACCTCGACCCGATCGCCGGCGTGAGCTTGCCGGGCGCGAATCTTCCCAGCCGCATCACGACCGAAGCCGACGTGATCCGCAGCGCGCGCGTCGTGTCCGCCGCATTCCAGGCGTTGGGCGAGCCGGTGCAGAAGAAGCTGCGCGAAAGCTGGCAGCGGCAGACCGGCGCGCGAGGCGACTTCGACGCCTGGGCCGTCGAGGAGCTGCAGCGGGGCACGGACATCCGGCCGACGCGCGAGTCGCGCGTGCTGCACGTGTCGCACACCTCGCCCGACCCGCGCCTGTCCGCGGCGTTCGTGAACGCGCTGGTCAAGGCCTACATCGACACGTCCAAGGACCTGCGGCTGGAGCCGGCACGCCAGTACAACTCGTTCTTCGACGAGCGCACGCAGCAACTGCGCAACCGCCTGTACGAGGCGCAGCAGCGCGCCTCGGAGTTCCAGCGTCGCAACGGCATCACCACCATGGACGAGAAGATGGACGTGGAGGATGCCCGCCTGGCCGACCTCAGCGCGCAGGTCGTGGGCCTGCAGGCGAAGGCGGGCGAAGCCCAGCGCCGCCGCAGCGAGGCGGCGGCCAGCCCGGACCGCATGGAGGAGGTCCTCAAGGACACCACCGTGGGCGCGCTGGCCGCGGCCCTGTCGGTCCAGGAAGCCAAGCAGAACGAATTGCTGGAGCGCCTGGGCGACCGCCATCCGATGGTCATCGAGTCGCGTGCGGTCACCGCCGGCATCACGCAGCGGCTCGAGGCCGCCAAGCGCCGCGCCGCCACGGCCCTGGAGGGCAGCAGCAAGGTGCTCACCAGCCAGCTGGCGGAGCGGACCAAGGCGCTGGAGGACCAGCGCAAGAGGGTGCTCGAGCGCAAGGCGCTGCGCGACGAGGCCAAGCTGCTGCAGAACGAGGTCGACGTGGCCCGCCGCGCGTTCGACGCCGTCGTCGAGCGCCTGAACAAGACCACGCTGGAGAAGAGCGCGCCGCAGGTCACCATCTCCGTCCTGAAGACCGCCACGGTGCCGCTGCTGGCCAGCTCCGCGTCCCTGGCGGGCAAGGCGTCGGTCGGCGCCGTCGTCGGCCTGCTGCTCGCCCTGCTGGGCATCTGGATCGCCGAGCGGCGCGACCGGCGCCTGCGCGCCAAGGACGAAGTGCTCGCGATCGGCCAGCCGGTGCTCACCGTCCTGGGCCGCCGCAAGCCCCGCAGTGCGGCGCCGGGCCGGCTGCTGTTCGTGCGCCCGGGTCCCGCCCTCCTCACCGAGTAACCGCCATGCAGACCAGTCCCATGACCCTGAGCGCTGCATTGAGCAGCAACCACGACGACCAGGTCGTGCAGCTCAAGCGCGACCGGCTGATCGGGCAGATCCTCGCCCAGTCCAAGGGGCTGGAGCCGACCAGCATCGACCGCGTGCTGCGGCACCAGCGCCAGCGCGGCGGCCGCTTCGGCGAGATCGCCGTGGCGATGGGGCTGGTGTCGGAGGACGACGTTTTCGAAGCGCTCGCGCAGCAGTTCGGCTACCCGTACCTCCGCGAGGCGCCCGCGCTCGACAGCGAACTCGTCTGCGCCTGCGACCCGCTCGGCGACGACGCCCAGGGCTTCCGCGAACTGCGCACGGAACTGCTCACCGGCGTGCTGGATGGCAAGACCCCGCGGGCGCTCGCCGTCGTCAGCCCCGAGCGCGGCGACGGCCGCAGCTACGTGGCGGCCAACCTGGCCATCGCCTTCGCGCAACTCGGCGGCCGCACCCTGTTGATCGATGCCGACCTGCGCGCGCCGCGCCAGCACGAACTGTTCCGGGTGCACGACATGGTGGGGCTCAGCCACGTGCTCTCCGGCCGGCTCGCGCCCGAGTTCGCGATGCAGCCTTCGCCGGTCCCGGGCCTGGTGCTGCTCGGCGCCGGCGCGACGCCGCCGAATCCGGCCGAACTGCTGCACCGCGCCGCGTTCCAGGCCCTGGTCGAAGAGTCGCTGGCCAAGTTCGACCACGTGGTGATCGACACCTCGGCGTCCTCGCAAGGCAGCGAGCCCCGGATCGCGGCCGCCGGCGCCGGTGCGGCGCTGGTCGTCGCACGGCCCCAGGCCGCGCGCATGGACGCCCTGCAGCACCTCGTGGACTCGCTGGGCAAGGGGTCGACGGCAGTGGCGGGCGTCGTCCTCAACGAACACTGAGCGATGGACGCGCGCACGAGCATGGACGGCCCCCCGGCAGCAGGCACGACCGGTCCGCTGCCGCGTTTCTCGAACACCGCCGCCAAGGTCGTCGCGTTGGGCGCGGCGCAGTGCGCGGTCTATTCGTTCCCGGTCATCTTCGCGATCGTCTGTGCGCGCAACCTCGGGCCGTCGCAATACGGGACGGTGGCCTTCTACACGGCCCTGACGGCGTTCCTCTGCATGCTCGTGGAGTTCGGCTTCGATTCCATCGGCGTGCGCGAGGTGCACTCCGCCCGCTGGCGCGCGCGGCCGATGCAGGTGCTGTGGAACGTGACCTTCGCCAAGCTGCTCATCTGCCTGCCCACCTGCGCGCTGGTGCTGCCCATCCTGCTGGCAACGCGGAATCCGGCCGAGGGCCCGATGTCGTACGCGATGGTGTTCTACATGCTCGCCTTCGCGCTCGAGCCCAGCTGGTACCTGCGCTCGCTGGAACTGATGTGGGCGGCGGCCTGCGTCGCCATCGTGTCGCGCATCGCCGGCGTGGTGCTGCTGCTGCGCACCGTGACGACGCACGACGACCTGACGCTCGCGATGTGGGTCTACGCCTTCGTGGCCTGGTCGGGCGCGGTGGCGGGGTGGCTGGTGATGCGGCACCTGCGCCTGCTCGGGCGGCCGCGCATCGACATGCAGCAGTTGCGGGCCCTGTTCCGCAGCGGCGGCACGGTCGTGATCGGCAACCTCAGCGTCGCGTCGGTCGCGAACGGCGGGATCGCGGTCCTGGGTGCGGTAGGCGACCCGGTGGTGACCGGCGCGGCGAACATCGCGCTGCGGGTCCGGGCCGCGGGCCTGGCGATCCTCACGCCGCTGGGGCAACTCGGCTACGTGCGGCTGAGCGCGCTGATGGCCGAGCCCGGCGCCGCGGTCCGCTTCGGGCGCAGCCTGTTCTACATGCTGATGGCCTGCAGCGTGGCGGTCGGCCTGCTGGTCAGCTTCCATGCCGAGGAGATCGCCGGCTTCGCGTACGGCACCGCGCACACGCCGGCGGCGGCCGTCACGATGACGGCCCTCGTCGGGCTGGGGCTGCCCGTCTGCATGGCCGGGATGCTGTTCGGCAACCAGTGCCTCGTGCTGTTCCACCGGGAACGCGCGTACGTCCTCATCGCTCTGCTGTCGGCGGCGCTCTTCTTCGGCCTGCTGCTGTGGTTCGATCCCAGGTCCCCGACCGGTTTCGGGTGGGCCCTGCTCGCCTCGGACGCGTGGGTGGCGTTCGCGGCCGGCGTCGGCCTGCGGGCGATCGCGAGGCGGCATGCAGGAAGTTGACGCCCGCCGCGCGATCCCGGCCGGGGCCGGCGCACTGCCCTGGTGGACGCGACCTTCCGCCCTGCACCTGCTGTTCGTGATGCCGATGCTGCTGCTGGTGTTCTGGGCCGGCGACAGCGACCTCACCGGATTGGCGCTGCGTTCGAGAAGCTACCTGTCGGCGTCCTATGTGTTCCTCTGCTTCGGCCTGGTGCTGGTGTCGGCGCTGGGCGCGTGGCTGGGCGAGAACCTGCAGCCGCGCACGGTGCTGCAATGTCCCGACGAGCAGCTCGTGCGCGCCGCCAACGGGCTGGGTGTGGTGGTGCTCGCCACCTACGTCTTCTGGTACCGGTCGCTGCTGCTGGATCCGGCGATGCTGCTGGCCGTGCTCACGGGCGCCGTGCAGCCCGAGCGCGAGGAAATCGGCCGGGTGGTCGGCGTCACCTCGCTGGTGAATCTCGCCCCGCTGTTCTTCTCGCTCGCCGGCTATCTCGTGTTCGTGCGCAAGGTGCGGCAGGCCACGCTGCTCGCACTGTCGGCCGTTTTGCTGCTGTTCACGTTCCTGCGCGCCTACGTCTGGGCCGAGCGCCTGGCGGTGCCGGAGGCGCTGATCCCGCTGGCGCTCGCGCTGCTGCTCGGGCTGCCGGCGCCGACCCCGAAGCAAGCCGTGCGGCGCCTGCTGTACCGCCTCGGGCCCTACGCGGCGTTGCCGGGCGTGTTCCTGTTCTTCGCGGTGGCGGAGTACTTCCGCAGCTGGCCGTACTACCAGGACCGGCTCGCGTTCTGGGACTTCGCCCTCGGCCGCTTCGTGAGCTACTACTTCACGGCGCTGAACAACGGCGCCGGCATGCTGGCGACCACCGACTGGCCGACGGGCAAGTTCGAGCACGTGCTCACGTGGCTGTACACGTTCCCGATGGACATCGGGGCGCGGTTCGCGCAGGTCGTGGGCGCCACCAGCGAGACGACGGACAACTTCTTCCTGCGGCGCTACGCCGACCCCGAGTTCAACTCGCCCTCGAGCTTCGCCGCCGTCGTGGTGGACCTGGGGGTGGCCGGCGGCATGCTGTTCTTCGCGCTGGCGATGTTCGCCGGCGGCCTGCTGTACGCGCGCTACCGGCGCGGCGGGCTCGGCGCCGTCATGCTGTACCCCTCGGTCCTGCTCGCCATCTTCGAGAGCTTCCGGTACTGCTACTGGGGCACCTCGCGGTTCTTCGTCTGGGTCCTGGGCGCCGTCATCGTCCTGGCCGTGCTCTGGGCCTGCAATGCCTTCAGCCCGCCGCGCCTGGTCCGCCAAGCGGACCACCGGCCTGCAGCGTGAGCGGCCAGGCCACCACGTCCGCCGGGTCCTGCTGGGCGTGATGGCCACGATCGCCGTCGGCGGCCAGGCCTCGGATGGACCCGAGGCGCCGTGGCCTGTCGCGCAGGCCGTGCGGCTGGTCGAGGAGGGCGCCGCCTGCGATGGCGTGACCGACGACGGCCCGGCGCTGGCGCGCGCGCTCGCACGCGCCAAGGAGCTGCGCGTGCCGGTGCTCGTTCCCGAACGCCGTTGCGCTTACGCGGACGTGATCCGCGTCGACGGCACGACCCTGGCGGGCTCGGGGCCGGCCTCCGTCCTGCACGCGCTGGACTGGCGCCGCTCGGCGATCTTCATGTCGGGCCACGCGCCGCGCGTGTCGAACCTGCGGCTCGCGGGAGCCGCTGCGCCGTCGCGCCAGTCCGCGTGGGAGATGACGCGGATCACCTTGTTCGGCGCGAACGACTTCGTGATCGACCACGTGACCATCGAAGGCGCCGCCGCGGCCGGCATCCAGACCGCGCGCGGCACCAGGCGCGGACGGATCACCGGCAACGTGGTGCGCAACACGCTCTCCGACGGCATCCACCTGACGGCCGGCGCGAGCGAGATCCTCGTGGAGGACAACCTCGTCGAGTTCTCCGGCGACGACGGCATCGCGGTGGTCAGCTACCGCGCGGATCCGGTCCCCGTGAGCCACATCACGGCCCGCGGGAACGTCGTGCGGCACAACCGCTGGGGCCGCAACATGAGCGTGGTCGGCGGCGAGCACGTGCTGTACGAGGACAACCTGCTGCAGGACAACGAGGCCGGCCGCGCCTGCCTGTACATCGCGCAGGAGGGCGGCGACCTGCCCACGCGGGCCGCGCGCGACGTGCAAGCGCGGCGCAACACGCTGGACAACTGCGGCGGCCTGCTCAGCGGTCACGGGGCCATCATGGTCTTCAGCGACGGGCAGGAGCCCAACCGCGCCATCACCCTGCGCGACAACGACGTCCGCGGCCCGCGCCTCGCGGGCATCCGCGTGCGGGGCCCGGCCGTCGACCTGGTGCTGGAGGCCAACCGCGTCAGCGGCGGGTGGCGGGCGGTCGACGTCCGGGACCCCGCGGTACGGGTCGTTCCGTACGCCGGTGGGCCGGTCGGGCGCAGCCCCCGGCCCTGATCGCGCGGCCCTGACGGCGCCCGGCCCGTCACGCTCACGCACGAGCGTGACGCGGACGTTGCGCTCAGTATTCCTGCGCGGAAATCCCCATCGTCCGGGATGGCGTGCGCCAAGCGGCGCAGCTCGAGCGGCGAGCACTTCGCGTGCCCCGTTTTGGAGCGCCCTCCGGTTGTGTTCGATGTTGTGACGTACATACCCCGGACGAGCTGCCGAGCCTCATCCATTTCCAAGGCTCAGCTGCGGGATCGAGGCTATGCGCCCTCTGTCGTTCGACACAGATTGCCCAGCTCGCTTACACGTAGCTCGGCCGTCGTCGGTACCGTCCGGCTTCCGATCTCAACAGTGGCGACAATGCAGTACTCCTCGCAACAGCAATCTTCTTTCCAATCCCGCCTCGTCCTTTCCGCGCTGATGGCCGCCGTCCTGGCCGGCTGCGGTGGCGGTGGTGGCAGTGACGCCGCCGTCGACGTGGCCAGCGCCGACCAGGCCGCGCTCGAAGCCGAGCTGCTGGCGGCCAATCCCAACGCTCCTGGCCAGCAGAAGAAGAACAAGCCGGAAGCGCCGGCTCCGGCGCCTGCGCCCGCCCCGGCACCGGCACCGGCTCCGGCTCCCGCGCCTGCACCTGCTCCCGCACCGGCTCCGGCACCTGCCCCCGCACCGGCACCTGCGCCTGCTCCCGCACCGGCACCGGCACCGGCACCTGCTCCCGCACCGGCCCCGGCACCGGCTCCCGCGGGCATCAGCCTGACCAACTACGGTGGCGTCTGCGACGGCCGCACCGACAACAGCGCGGCGATCTCGCGCGGTATCGCCGACACCAAGGCCAAGGGCGTGGCGCTGCTGATCCCGTCGGGCCAGTGCAACTTCGGCACGGTCATCAAGCTGGACAGCGCCAAGATCGCCGGCAACGGCCCGACCTCGGTGCTGTACGCCACCAACTACCAGCAAGCGTCGATCTTCATGTACGGCACCCGCCCGAGCGTGACGAACGTGAAGCTGACCGGCGCGTCGGCACCGGGCCGCCAGTCCGCCTGGGAGAGCACCAAGATCACGATCATGGGTGCGTCCGATTTCGTCATCGACAGCGTCACGATCGACAAGGCGCCGGCCGCCAGCATCCAGACGGCCAAGAACGCCACGCGCGGCACGATCTCGAACAACCACATCACCAACTCGCTGGCCGACTCGATCCACATGACCGACGGCGCCAGCTACATGACGGTGACGGGCAACGTGATCGAGAACAGCGGCGACGACGGCATCGCGGTGGTGAGCTACGGCTACGACGTGAACTACGTCAACAACATCACGGCGCGCAACAACATCGTGCGTGGCAACCGCTGGGGCCGCAACATGAGCATCGTGGGCGGCAAGACCGTGGTGTACGAGAACAACCTGCTGGAGAACAACCCGCAGTACGCGTGCATGTACGTGGCGCAGGAAGCGGGCTACAACAGCAAGGGCGTGGACACCGCGACCCTGCAGCGCAACACCATGAACAACTGCGGCAGCACCACCACCGGCCACGGCGGCGTGCTGGTCTACAGCGATGGCGGCGCCGCGGTCAACAACGTCCGTGTGCTGAACAACGCGATCAACCAGAACGGCCAGAACGGCATCCGTGCCTACGGCTCCATGGTGACCGGCCTGCGTGTGGAGAACAACAAGATCGCCGGCGCCAACCCCGCCACGACGATCTCCACGCCTGGCGCCGTCGTGACCGCGTACACCAGCGGCACGGTGGGCTACGTGGCCCCCTGAGTCTCCTCGCCCGGGCACTCCCGGCCGCCGGCGCAATGCCGGCCACGCCGGGAGGCCTGACGGGCACCGTCCGGGCGCTTGCCGCCCGACCCTGAATGAAAGCAGCCGGCACGACGTGCCCGGCTGCGTCTTCCCCCCACGAACGAGAGATGCAGACCATGCAACGCATTCCCACGCCCACGCGCCACCTCGCCCTGCCGGCACTCCTCGCGGCCGTCCTGGCCGGTTGCGGCGGCGGTGGTGGCGGCGACGCCGGCGTCGCCGGTGCGGCCGCCTCCGGGGCGACGCCCGACGCGCTCGCTCCCTCCGTGACATCGGCGGCTCCCTTGCCGTCCGCGCCGGCCCCGGCGACTGCTCCTGCGCCCGCACCGGCAGCCGCCGGCATCAGCCTCGCGGACTACGGTGGCGTGTGTGACGGCCGCACCGACAACAGCGCGGCGATCTCGCGCGGCATCGCCGACACCAAGGCCAAGGGCGTGGCGCTGCTGATCCCGTCGGGCCAGTGCAACTTCGGCACGGTCATCAAGCTGGACAGCGCCAGGATCGCCGGCAACGGCCCGAGCTCGGTGCTGTTCGCCACGAATTACCAGCAGGCATCGATCTTCATGTCCGGCACCGGCCCGAGCGTGACGAGCGTGAAGCTCACCGGCGCTGCCGCACCAGGGCGCCAGTCCGCGTGGGAGAGCACCAAGATCACCATCATGGGCGCTTCCGATTTCCTGATCGACAGCGTGACGATCGATGGCGCGCCCGCCGCCAGCATCCAGACAGCCAAGAACGCCACGCGCGGCACGATCTCCAACAACCACATCACCAATTCGCTGGCCGATTCGATCCACATGACCGATGGCGCCAACGCGATGACGGTGACGGGCAACGTCATCGAGAACAGCGGCGACGACGGCATCGCGGTGGTGAGCTACGGCTACGACGCGAACTACGTCAACAACGTCACCGCGCGGAACAACATCGTGCGTGGCAACCGCTGGGGCCGCAACATGAGCATCGTGGGCGGCAAGAACGTGGTGTACGAGAACAACCTGCTGGAGAACAACCCGCAGTACGCATGCATGTACGTCGCCCAGGAAGCGGGCTACGACAGCAAGGGCGTGGACACCGTCACCCTGCAGCGCAACACCATGAACAACTGCGGCAGCACCACCACCAGCCACGGTGGCGTGCTGGTCTACAGCGATGGCGGCGCGGCGGTCAACAACGTCGTGATCCTCGCCAACGCGATCAACCAGCAGGGCCAGAACGGCATCCGTGCCTACGGCTCCATGGTGACCAACCTGCGTGCCGAAGGAAACCAGATCGCCGGCGCCAATCCGGCGACGACCATCTCCACGCCGGGTGCCGTCGTCGTGCCGTACGCGGGCGGGCCGGTGGGCTACGTGGCCCCCTGAAACGCGACCGCTGCGCGCTGCGGCGCGTCGACCGGCCGGCAGGGTGACCTGCCGGCTTTTTTTTGCCTCCGGCTGGGTGCCCCCGCGGGACAAATGTCCCGGGGCACCGCCCGGCGCGCGCGTGTCAAAGCTGGGATGTGCAGCGCGACACCACCGACTAGCATGGGTGCCATCCAACGCCGGCGGGAGTGTTCCGAATGTCGATGCAACTGTGGGTGCGCGCGGGCCGTGCATCCGGGGTGGTCGCGTGAAGGTCGCCATCGTCCACGAGTGGTTCGACACCTACGCGGGGTCGGAGCGTGTCGTCGAGCAGATGCTGCAGCTGTTCCCGCAGGCGGATGTGTTCGGCGTCGTCGACGTGCTGCCGGACCGGCAGCGTGCCTTCCTCGGCGGCCGGCCCGTGCACACGACCTTCATCCAGCACCTTCCGTTCGCACGCCGGCGGTTCCGCCATTACCTGGCCTTGATGCCCCTGGCGGTCGAGCAGCTGGACCTGAGCGGCTACGACCTGGTGCTCTCCAGCAGCCACGCGGTCGCCAAGGGCGTGCTCACCGGGCCCAACCAGCTCCACGTCAGCTACGTGCACAGCCCGATGCGCTATGCCACGGACCTGCAGCACCAGTACCTGCGCGAAGCCGGGCTCGCGCATGGCCCCGCCGGCCTGCTCGCGCGGGTCATGCTGCACTACCTGCGGATGTGGGACTTCCGCACCGGTCCGGGCGTGGACGTCTTCATCGCCAACTCGGCCTTCGTGGCGCACCGCGTGCGCAAGACCTACGGGCGCGAGAGCACCGTCGTGTACCCGCCGGTCGACGTGGATGCGTTCGCGCTGCGCGCGGACAAGGACGACTACTACTTCGCGGCGGCCCGCATGGTGCCGTACAAGAAGATGCCGCTGCTGGTCGAAGCCTTCACGCACATGCCGGCGCGCCGCCTCGTCGTGGCCGGCGAGGGGCCGGACCTGCAGCGCTGCCGCAAGCTGGCGGCCGGGCATCCCAACATCGAGCTGGTCGGGCACCTGCCGTTTGACCGCTTGCGTGAGCACATGCAGCGGGCGCGGGCCTTCGTCTTCGCCGCGGAAGAGGACTTCGGCATCACGCTGGTCGAGGCGCAGGCCTGCGGCACGCCGGTGATCGCGTTCGGGCGCGGCGGCGCGCGCGAGACCGTGCGGACTCTCGGCGGCAGCGGCACCCCGACCGGCGTGCTCTTCGACGCGCAGACGCCGGCTTCGGTGGTGGCGGCCGTCGGCCGCTTCGAAGCCGCGGGCCACCAGATCCAGGCCCTGCATTGCCGCGCGAACGCCGAGCGGTTTTCGGTGGGCGCGTTCCGCAGTGCCTTCCGCCGCGTGGTGGACGAGGCCCTTGCCCGGCATGAGCAACCGGTGCGCGCGGCCGCTGCCCCGTCGCCCGAAGGCGCGGCGGCTTCCACAGGCGCGGCTTTCCCGGTGAACCTCCAGCCGTTCCGGCTCGCAGCGGGCCGACCGCGGCCCGCGCGGGCGGTGTTGCGCCGCGGAGCACCCCATGACTCCCTCGGATGAGCCATCCGCGCCGGCTGGGGACGCGCACGTCGCGGACGTCGCCATCGCCGGTGGAGGCCTGGCCGGCTCCGCCATCGCGGCGGTGCTGGCGCGCAAGGGGTTCGAGGTCGTGCTCATCGACCCGCACGCCGTGTACCCGCCCGACCTGCGCTGCGAGAAGCTGGATGCCTCGCAGGTCGCGACCCTGGAGCGCACCGGGCTGGCCGGGATGGTGCTGCCCGCCGCGTCGCGCTACGCCAGCATCTGGGTCCCGCGTTTCGGCCGCTTCATCGAGAAGCACGCGGAAACGCAGTACGGCATTCCCTACGACACGCTGGTGAACCGGGTCCGCGCCACGATCCCGGCAGGGGTGCGACGGGTGGCGGGCAAGGTCACGGCGATCGCCAACGGCGAGCAGCAGCAGGCCCTGCTGCTGTCCACCGGCGAGACCGTGCGGGCGCGCCTCGCCGTCATCGCGAACGGGCTCAACAGCGGCCTGCGCAACGGGCTGGGCATCGTGCGCAAGGACGTGAGCCGCTGCCATTCCGTCACCATCGCCTTCGACGTCCGCCCGCAGCACGGAGGCACGTTCGGCTTCCCGGCGCTGACGTACTACGGCGAGCGGCCCGGCGACCGCTGCGCCTACTTCACGCTGTTCCCGGTCCCGGGCGCGATGCGGGCGAACCTGTTCGCCTATCGCGAAGCGGCCGATCCCTGGCTCCGCGACGTGCGCGAACAACCTGAGGCGACGTTGCACAGGACCCTGCCAGGGCTGCGGCGCGTCATCGGTCCCATCGAGGTGGTGGGGCCGGTGAAGGTGCGTCCCGCGGACCTGTACGAGTCGCACGGGTGCCTGCTGCCCGGCGTCGTGCTGGTCGGCGATGCGTTCGCCACCTCGTGCCCGGCCGCCGGCACGGGCACCAACAAGGTCTTCACCGACGTCGACATCCTGTGCAACGTCCACGTTCCCGAGTGGATGCGCACGCCGGGGATGGGCGTGGACAAGCTCGCGTCGTTCTACCGCGATCCGGTGAAGGCCGCGTGCGACCAGTTCTCGATGCGCAAGGCCTTCAGCCTGCGCTCGGACTCGATCGACGTCGGGCTGGCACCGGGCATGCGCCGATGGAGTCGCATCACGAAGGGGGCCGCCCGCGCCGTGCGCAGTGCGGTGCGCAGGCCGCAGCGGCAAGCTGCATGAAAACGCGACGCTCCTAGGCCACCAGCGGCGGCTCGTCCATCGCTTCCAGCTGGTCCTCCAGGATCTGGATCTGGCCCTTCCAGTAGTCGCTGGAGCCGAACCACGGAAAGGCGGCGGGGAACGCGGGGTCGTCCCAGCGACGCGCGAGCCACGCGCTGTAGTGCACCAGCCGCAGCGTGCGCAAGGGCTCGAGCAGCACGAGTTCGGCGCGGTCGAAGTCGCGCACCTGCTCGTAGCCGTCCAGCAGCGCGCCCAGCTGGCGCTGCCGCTGCGCGCGTTCGCCGGACAGCAGCATCCAGAGGTCCTGCACCGCGGGCGCCGTGCGCGCATCGTCCAGGTCGACGAAGTGCGGCCCGGCATCGGGCGTCCACAGGATGTTGCCGGGATGGCAGTCGCCATGGACGCGCAGCAACCGGAATTGGCCGGCGTACGTTCCGTCCACGCCACCGAGCAGTGTCGAGGCCTTGTCCAGCGCGGCGTCGCACACCCGAGTCCATTCCGCCTGCACGTCCAGCGGGATCGCCTCGTGCGCCAGCAGCCACTCGCGCGAGTCGGTGCCGAAGCTGCGCAGGTCCAGTTGCGGGCGGTGGCGAAATGGCGCGCGCGCGCCGACGGTGTGGATGCGCGCGAGGAAGCGCCCGATCCATTCCAGCACGTCGAGGTCGTCGAGCTCCGGCAGGCGGCCGCCGCGCCGCGGGCTCACGCTGAACGCGAAGCCGGCGTGGTGGTGCAGCGTCGCGCCTTCGAGCTCCAGCGGCGCGACCACCGGCACTTCGCCTTCGACGAGCTCCGCCGCGAACGCGTGCTCTTCGCGGATCGCGTCGTCGCTCCAGCGCTGCGGGCGGTAGAACTTCACCACCACCTCGGCGTGGCCCTGCACCGCATCCTCGAGCTGCACCTGGTACACGCGGTTCTCGTAGGAGCTCAGCGCGAACAGGCGGCCGTCGCCATGCAGGCCGACGGTGGCCAGCGCGTCGAGCACGGTGTCCGGGGTCAGTTCGTCGTATGGATGCGTGGAGGCCATGCGCGCATTGTCCTGCGGGCGCGCGCCGCCGAGGCGAGTGGCCCTAGCGCCAGGCGAGCAGGTGGCCTTCGCGCGGGTCGACCTGGCCGGCGACCATCGCCTGCCACTGCGTCGCGGCGGCCTGCGGGCCGGCGTGCGTGCGCAGCGTGAGCCACTGCTTCGCGCGCACATGGCCGAGGAAGTCCTGCCAGCCCGCGACGAGACGCAACTGGAACCCGGCGCCGCCCCAGTCCTCGGCGCGCTTGGCGCTTTGCGCAGGTGCGAAGAACAGGGTCGCGGGCGGTCCGGCCAGGCCCTTGGCCCCGCCGAGATGCCCGACGTGCGTGGCGCCCACGGCCGCGCTGTGCTTCAGCGACTCCTGGAAGCGCTCGTGCAGGCGGCGGCGGAACGGCGCATCGCCGGAGAAGTCGACGTACACGCTGGGCTCGCCGGCCGGGAGGGTGTCCAGTGCGTCGTAGGTGAGGACACGCGAGTAGCAGCCCAGGCCCTCGCAGAACGCGACATTGCGCGGCGACGTCAGCCCGACCACGTCGAGGCCGGAACGGCGGGCGAGGAAGAAGGCCGTGCCGTAGGCCGTCTTGCTCGACGCGCTGGACAGCAGGATGCGCTTGGCGCCGAAGAAGCCGTTGTCCGCCAGGAAGTCCTCGATCAGCCAGGACGTGGCGAACAGCGGCCGCAGCACCGCCTGCTCGCGCTCGCTGTCGGCAGCGTAGAACGGGTCGGAGCAGCAGCGCTGGTACTGGTTGTAGACACCGTGCAGTTGCGCGCGGTGCGGCGACCCCTCGCGAAAGCCTGCGGCCGACAGGCGATCGGGCTGCAGTACGGCGGTGCTCGCGAGCGGCCAGTAGCCATAGAGCCGCTCGCCCACCGCCACGCCCGGATGCAGCGACTGCACCACGCGGCCGAAACCCCACGCCGGCACGATGCCCCAGCCGTCCTCGCCCGACGGATAGAAACGCCAGTAGTCCATCTGCTCACCGAAGGCCGCGTAGGTGACGTTGTTCGCCGTCAGGGCCAGCGTCTCGGGCGCGACGCGCACCTGGCCTTCGGCCAACGGCGTGTCCGGCGCCTCGCGCAGGCGGGTGTCGGCGAGGCGGTCCTTGCGAATGAGCAGCGTGGTCGGCATGGGACCGCGTCAGCCGACGTTCAACTGCACGTCGATGTTGCCGCGCGTCGCGTTCGAGTACGGGCACACCTGGTGCGCCGTGTCGACGAGCTGGCGGGCGCTGGCGGTGTCCATGCCGGGCAGGTGGATGTTCATGCGCACCGCGATGCCGTAGGCCTGGCCGACCGGGCCGAGGTCCACTTCGGCATCGACCGACAGGTCCTGCGGCAGCGTGATCTTCTGCTTGGCGGCGACCGCCTTCATCGCGCCGATGAAGCACGCCGAGTAGCCGGCGGCGAACAGCTGCTCGGGGTTGGTGCCGGTGCCGGCGCCGCCGGGCGACGAGAGCTGCACGTCCAGCCGGCCGTCGTCGGTGCGCGATTGGCCTTCGCGGCCGCCGGTGGTGTGGGCGCGGGCGGTGTAGAGCACTTTGTCGAGCTTGTTCATGGTTGCCTTTCAGGGTGGAGGAGGGGACGGGATCAGGCGGCGAGCCGGTCGCGCAGCGACCGGATCTGCCGGGTGAGCTGCACCAGCTCGGGCAGCGGGCATTGCGCGGCCTCGACGATGCAACTCGGGATGGCTTCGGCGCGCGAACGCAGGCGGCGGCCGGCGGCGGTCAGGCGCACGAGCACCCGGCGTTCGTCGTCGGTGGCGCGCAGCCGCGTGACGAGGCCCGCGGCTTCGAGGCGCTTCAGAAGGGGCGTGAGCGTGCCCGAGTCGAGGAACAGGCGCTCGCCCAGTTCCTTCACCGACAGGCCGTCCTGCTCCCACAGCACGAGCATGGCGATGTACTGCGGATAGGTCAGCCCCAGCCCGTCGAGCCAGGGCTTGTAGAGCTTGGTCATCGCGAGGGAGGCGGAGTACAAGGCGAAGCAGACCTGGTGCTCCAGGCGCAGGGCCTGGTCGGGGGGGATCGCGGGGCTGCGCGGCATGCGGCGAATCTTAGCGTCAAATTCAATTGCGTGCAATTGATGGGCCGGGAAGACCCGGAACCATCCGGCGCGTGATGCAGTTCACGTCCGCCGCCGCTTAAGGTTTGCTGAAGGTTCCGGTAAGCGATTCTTCAGAGCGGTCCTTCGACGTGGTTCCTAGGATCCACCCCGTCGCCGATCGAAGCGACGCCACTCCAAGGAACCTCCCATGAAGATCGATACCCAGGAATACCAAAGCGTCGCCGCGGCCGCGCAGCCGCGCTTCGACCTCTACGCCAGCATCCACAAGGCCCTGCGGGCCTTCATGACCGACACGCTGCTCGCGCTGGGCCGCGTGGACACGGGCGATGACGAAGCCCTGCAGCGCGCCTGCGGCCAGGTCGCCGGGCTGATGGACTTCTGCCGCTCGCACCTCGGCCACGAGAACGCCTTCGTCCATCCCGCGCTCGAGGCGCGCGCCACCGGCGCGAGCGCCGCCATCGCGCACGACCACGAGCACCACGGGGCGGAGATCGACCGCGTGCAGCAGGCCGCTCGCGCGCTGCCCACGCTGCCGGCCGAGCAACGCCCGCATGCCGCGCACGCGCTCTACCGCGCGCTGGCCGTCTTCGTGGGCGAGAACTTCCGCCACATGGACGTCGAGGAGACCGCGCACAACGCGGTGCTCTGGGCGCGCTACACCGACGCCGAGTTGGTCGCGTTGCACGACGCGCTGGTCGCGAGCATCCCGCCGCAGGAGATGATGGTCGTGGCGCGCTGGATGTTGCCGGCGCTGCGTCCGGCGGAACGTCTCGCCGTGATGGCGGACATGCAGGCCAAGGCACCGCCGCCGGCGTTCGCTGCCGTCATCGACCTGGTGCGCCCGCACCTGTCGGCGGGCGAGTGGGCGCAACTGGCGCGCGGGCTGGGCATCGACGCCGTGCCCGGCCTCGTCGTCGGCTAAGCCTCGACCAGTTTCAGCGGCCTTGCGACCTGCAAGCGGAAGCGGCCGCGGCCCGTGCGCTCGATGCGCAGGTCGCTGCCGTGCTCCTGCAGCCGCCGCTGCAGCAGCAGCAACCGGGCCTCGAGGTTGTCGCTGACCTCGGGCAGGCGCAGCGCCGGATCGAGCCGCAGCTCGCGGTTGCTGAACTCGGTGCGGCCCGTGGACGCGTGGTCGCGCACCAGCTTCCACAGGATCGCGCCGGCCACGCCCTTGATCAGGTACTGGTCGCCCAGGAACAGGCTGTCGTTGGCGGCGAAGTGGCGCACCTGCAGCGCGGTGCCCGCTTCGGTGGACGCCGGCGTGCCGCGTGGGACCTCGGGCTCGGCGTCCGGCGCCACCTGCAGCAGGTCGATGGCCGCGCCGAGGTGGCTGGCGATGGTGACCAGCACGTCCTCTTCCTCGTAGCCGAACTGCAGGTCGTGCGGCCCTTCGACGAACAGCACGCCCAGCAGTCGGCCTTGCGACAGCACGGGGACGGCGAGTTGGCTGTGCGGCTCGCGCAAGCCCGGATAGGGAATCTCGGTGCCCGGCTCGTCCTCTGGCGCGAGGGCGCCGCGCATCGCCTGCGTGTACGCCGCGGCGCTGGTCAGGTGCGAGATGCGCACCGGCGTGCGTTCGCGCGCCGCGACGCCGATCACGCCCTGGCCGACCTTCAACTCCGAACCGACGCCCGACGTCGCATAGCCGCAGCTCGCGACCGTGTAGAGGCGATCCGCCGCGGCATCGTGCATCAGCACCATCGCGTGCGGCATCGCCAGGCCGTCGGACAGCGTGGCCAGCACTGCCGAAAGTGCATCCTCCAGCGTCGTGCTGCGCGCGATGGCTTCAGCGCACGTGCGCAGGGCCGCGATGCGGCCTTCGGGCCGCGGCGGCAGCGGCACCGGCTGGCCCGGCACCTGTTCCGCACGCTCGACCTCGTAGACGTCGGAGCCGAGCAGCTTGAACACGCCGTCCATGCCCGAATGCGACGCGATGCCGGCCAGCTGCGCCTTCATGCGCTCGAACAGCGCGCCCTCGCTCTCGGTGCGCAGGTAGCGGATGTGCAGCCGGTACATGCCGCCGGTGCGGGGGTGGATCAGCATCACCGTCGCGTGCGGGTTGGCGAGGATGTTGCGCCGGGTCTTGTTGAAGAACTGGAAGGACAGCGCGACGTGACGCTCGTCGACGTAGAACACCTGCGAGAGGTAGGCGACGTTGGGCACGCCGTCGGCGTCGCAGGTGGCGAGGACCGCGGGCACCGCGCCTTCGAGGCAGGCGCGCAGTTCGCGAAGGGTCGGGCGCGCGGTCATGCAGCACCTGCCAGCAGGTTGCCGGACTTCGCGCCCGGCGTCTGGTCGTAGGCCTCGTGCGGCGTGAAGGTGACGGCGACCAGGTCGTCGAGCCGCCAGGCGAGCAGGGCGCGCGTGAGCTCCGCGGGGATGCGAACGCGCGACAGCTCGATCTCCATCGACGCCAGGTAGCGCTCGAGGACCGGCCGGTCTGCTTCGGTGGCGGGACGCAGTTGCGCGGCCATCGCCTTGACCTGCACGCTGAGGTGCGTCGCGGGCTCGCTGAAGACAACGGCCAGCCGGCCGGTGGACGCGACATCCTGCAGCAGCTGCGCCGACTGGCTGCGCGCCAGGAACAGCGTGATCCGGCGCCCGTCGACGCTGACCTCGCTGGCCATCGCGCGCATCAGGCTGGGCCGCAGCGCCGCGTCGCGCGACGCGACGTTGACCGACACGCCGCGGCGCATCATCTCCAGCAACGGAGCGGGCAGCGCGCCTGTCATGTGCGGAACCTCCGCCGCGTCAGCGCCAGCGCGACCCAGAACGCACCGATCGCATAGGCAGCGAGGACGAGCAGGCTGCGTCCCGGCGCGGCCGGCCACTGGTCCATGAACAGCGGCCGCACGAGTTCGACCGCGTTGGTGAGCGGCAGCCAGTCGGAGGCGATGCGCAGCGGCCCGGGCAGCTGCGAGCGCGGGAAGAACACGCCCGACAGGAACATCATCGGCGTGAGGAAGAGGGTGAAGTAGTAGGTGAAGAAGTCGTAGCCGTTCGCCAGCGCGTTGAAGATCAGTGCGATGCACGAGAACGTCACCCCGGCACCCAGCAGGATCAGCCAGGCGACGGCCAGCTTGGGCGAGTGGCTGATGCCGAGCGCGAGCATGACGACCAGGATGGCGGTGACGGTGAAGATCGCCTTGAAGCCGGCCCACAGCATCTCGGCCAGCACCACGTTGTCCAGCGTGACGGGCGCATTCATGATGCCGTCCCAGGTCTTCTGCACGTGCATGCGCGAGAACGCGGAGTAGAGCGCCTCGAACGACGCCGCGTTCATCGAACTCATGCAGATGGAGCCGCTGGCCAGGAACACGATGTAGGGCACGCGCTGGCCGTGCAGGTCGACCTCGCCCACCAGCGCGCCCATGCCGTAGCCGAACGCCAGCAGCCACATCAGCGGCTCGGCGATGTTGCCCAGCAGGCTGGGCACGGCGAGCTTGCGCCACACCAGCAGGTTGCGCTGGAACACCGGCCACCAGCGGCCGGACAGGTCGGGGATGCGCCAGATGCCGTCGGCCATCAGCCGTCCTCCCGGATCTGCCGGCCCGTGACCTTGAGGAACAGGTCCTCCAGGTTCGCGGGGCGGTGCAGCGTCCGCAGGCCGGCGTGCTGCGCCAGGGCGTGCAGCAGCGGGCCGGCATCCTGCGTGTAGAAGAAGACCGTTTCGCCGCTCAACTCGACGCGGCCCGCGAGCGCGCGCAAGCACTTGTCTTCCGCGAGTGCGAGCGCGCCCTGGCCGTAGGCCTCGACCACGTCGGGCTCCAGGTGCTCGGCGATCAGGGCGCGCGGCGTGCCCTCGGCGATCTTGCGGCCGTGGTCGATGACCAGCAGGCGCGAGCACAGGCGCTCGGCCTCGTCCATGAAGTGCGTGGTCAGCAGGATCGACTTGCCCTGCTGCAGCAGCAACTGCAGCCGCTCCCACATCAGGTGCCGCGCCTGTGGGTCCAGGCCCGTGGTCGGCTCGTCGAGCAGCAGCAGCTTGGGTTCGTTGACGAGAGCGCGCGCCAGCGACAGCCGCCGGCGCATGCCGCCGGACAGCTCGCCGGGCTTGGCCTGCGCCTTGTGCGTGAGCGACGCGAATTCCAGCAGCTGCGGGATGCGCGCGAGCACATCGGCGTCGCGCAGCCCGAAGTAGCGGCCGTACACCAGCAGGTTCTCCGCGCAGGTGAAGTCCGGGTCGAGCGAGTCGAACTGGCTGACCACGCCGACCTGCGCCTTGATCTTGAGCGCTTCCTGCGGCATCGGCAGGCCGAAGGCCGTGATGCTGCCGGCGTCGGGCGCCGTGAGGCCCAGGCCCATGCGGATGGTGGTCGTCTTGCCGGCGCCGTTGGGTCCGATGACGCCCAGGCATTCGCCCGGCCCGATCTGGAACGACAGGTCGTCGACGACGACCGTGTCGCCGTAGCGCTTGCGCAGGTTGCGGGCGTCGAAGAGCGGGGCCGGGCTCACGCGCGCATTGTGTCGCAGCCCGCGCCGGCGGCCGCCCGCTAGAATTTTTCGCTCACCGAAAGCCCGACTTGTTCCCACCACTGGCCATCCGCACGCAGTACCTGCTGCCCAAGACCCTCCTCACCGTCGCCGCAGGCAAGCTGGCGGGCTGGCGCGGCGGCTCCGTCACGCACGCGATCATCCGGCGCTTCGTCGCGCACTACGGCGTGAACATGGCCGAGGCGGCCGAACCGCGCATCGAGAGCTATCCGACCTTCAACGAGTTCTTCACCCGGCCCTTGCGCGAAGGCGCCCGGCCCCTCGCGGACGCCGACCTCGTGTGCCCGGTGGACGCGGCGATCAGCCAGTTCGGGCCGATCGAGCACGACCAGATCTTCCAGGCCAAGGGCCACAGTTATTCGACGACGGCGCTGCTCGCGGGCGACGCGGACCTGGCGCGCCGGTTCGACCACGGCCACTTCGCGACGCTGTACCTCGCGCCCAAGGACTACCACCGCATCCACATGCCCTGCGAGGGCCGCCTGCGCCGCATGGTCTACGTGCCGGGCGAGCTGTTCTCGGTCAACCCGCTGACGGCGCGCCACGTGCCGGGCCTGTTCGCGCGCAACGAACGCGTCGTGTGCGTGTTCGACACGGCGTTCGGCCCGTTCGTCAACGTGCTGGTCGGCGCGACGATCGTCGGCAGCATGGCCACCGTGTGGCACGGCGTAGTGAACCCGCCGCGCCCGGGCGAAGTGCGCAGCTGGGACTACGCGGACCGCGAGATCGTGCTGCGCAAGGGCGAAGAGATGGGCCGCTTCCTGCTCGGCTCCACCGTCGTGATGCTGTTCCCGAAGGACGTCGTCACCTTCAACGCCGATTGGGCACCGACCAAGCCCGTGCGCCTCGGCGAGGCGATGGGCATGGTGGCCGGCGGCGCCAGCCCGCTCTAGGCCTTACTGGAAGGCCACTTCGTCGAAGGCGCGCAGCTTGCGGCTGTGCAGCCGCTGGCTGCCGCCGGCGCGCAGGATCTCGATCGCGCGCATGCCGATGCGCAGGTGCTGGTCGACGCGCTCGCGGTAGAACTGGTTGGCCATGCCGGGCAGCTTGATCTCGCCGTGCAGCGGCTTGTCGCTCACGCACAGCAAGGTGCCGTAGGGCACGCGGAAGCGGAAGCCGTTGGCGGCGATGGTGGCGCTTTCCATGTCCAGGGCGACAGCGCGGCTCTGGCTGAAGCGGCGCTGCGGCTCGTTGCCCGGCAGCAGTTCCCAGTTGCGGTTGTCGGTGCTGGCGACGGTGCCGGTGCGCATGATGCGTTTGAGCTCGCCGTCGCGCATGCCGGTCACTTCGGCCACCGCCTTCTCCAGCGCGAGCTGGATTTCCGCCAGCGCGGGGATCGGCACCCACAGCGGCAGTTCCTCGTCCAGCACGTGGTCCTCGCGCATGTACGCATGCGCCAGCACGTAGTCCCCGAGTTGCTGGCTGCTGCGCAGGCCCGCGCAGTGCCCCAGCATCAGCCACGCATGCGGGCGCAGCACCGCGATGTGGTCGGTGATGGTCTTGGCATTGGCCGGCCCGACGCCGATGTTCACCATGGTGATGCCGGTGTGGTCCGGGCGGATCAGGTGGTACGCCGGCATCTGCGGCAACCGCGGCGGCGGCAGTCCGCCCACCGGCGGCACGCCGGGCGTGTCGGCAGGCAGCCCCGCGCGGCGCGTCACCAGGTTGCCCGGCTCCACGAACGCCGTGTAGTCGCCATTCGCATCGGCCATCGCCTCGTGCCCGAGGCGCACGAATTCGTCGATGTAGAACTGGTAGTTGGTGAACAGGACGAAGTTCTGGAACCACTCGGGCGCCGTGCCGGTGTAGTGGCGCAGGCGGTGCAGCGAGTAGTCGACGCGCGAGGCGGTGAACAGCGACAGCGGCAGCGGATCGTCGGCGCCCCAGCGCGCCGTGCCGTTGGCGATGCCGTCGTCCATGCCGTGCAGGTCGGGCAGGTCGAACAGGTCGCGCAGCATCGCGCGCCGCTGCGGCGGCAACGTGCCTTCGATGTGGTCGTTCTCCGCGAACGAGAAGTGCACCGGGATCGGTTCGGCGCTCACGCCCACTTCGAGGTCGACGCCGTGGCTTTGCCGCAGCAGCCGGAACTGTTCGAGGTAGTAGTTCGCGTAGAGATCGGGGCGCGTGAGCGTGGTCTCGAAGCAGCCGGAGCCCGCCACGAAACCGTAGCTCAGGCCCAGGTTCTCGAGCAGTTCCTGCGGCACCGCCGACTCGGTGCGGATGCGGACGTACGGATAGAACGCCCGCACGTGGCCGGGCAGCGTCTCGCCCGCGACGAAGCGGTGCATGGCCCGGCGCAGGTGGTCGATCTGCCCGTTGTAGATGCTGCGCACCTGCTCGAGCGCGGCTTGCGGGTCGGTGTGGCGAGTGGGTTCGGAGGGCGGCGGCGTGAAGGCCATGGCGTGGATTGTGCAGCGCGCGCCGTCCGTGCCCGACCGCCTGCGCTACGGTGCGCCAGCGTCCTACAAAGCGTAACGAACTGACCTGACGTTACAAATTTGACCCAGCGGCGAGAGTTCATGGCGTTGACAACGAACCCAGAACTTCAGGAGTGAGACCCATGACGACAGCAGCGTTCGCCTCGAATCCCTTCGCCCTCATGATGGATCCGGCGGCGGTGCGGGAGACGGTGGAAAAGTCCGAACAGCTCTCGAAGCTCTCGCAACGCCAATGCCACCCGCTGGACCGGGCCGTGATCCGCAGCGCCAGCGCCGAACTCGCCGCTTACGACTCCAAGATCGACCGCACCACCATCTACCTGCCTCCGGAAGAAGAGGCCAAACCGGCGCCGCTGACCCGCGCGTACGGCCGCTCGTACAACTGACAGGCAACGGCACGAATCAGGGAGATTCGAACGGCGCCGGCACCCGCGAGGGTGGCCGGCGTTTTTCATGGGCGGGCGTCAGCGCACCGGCTCGCGCAGGGTGACGAACTCCTCGGCGATCGTCGGGTGGATGCCCAGTGTGGAGTCGAACAGCGCCTTGGTGGCCCCCGCCCGCATCGCGACGGCGAAGCCCTGCACGATCTCGCCGGCGTCCGGTCCCACCATGTGCAGGCCCACCACGCGGTCGCTGTTGGCGTCGACCACCAGCTTCATCAGGCAGCGCTCCGGGTTCTCGGTGAGCGTGTGGCGCAAGGGCTTGAAGTCGGTCCGGAACACCGTGACCTTGCCGAACCGCTCGCGGGCCTGCCGCTCCGTCAGGCCCGCCGTCCCCACGTTCGGGTGCGTGAACACCGCGGTCGGGATGATCTCGTAATCCAGCACGCGCCGCCCTTCGCCGAACAGGTGGTCGACGACCGCCATCGCCTCGCCCAGCGCCACCGGCGTGAGCTGCACGCGCGCCGTGACGTCGCCCACCGCATGGATCGAGGGCACCGAGGTGCGGTAGTGGCGGTCGACGACGATCGCGCCGTTCCTGCCTTGCTCGACGCCGGCGTCCTCCAGCCCCAGGCCGCTGACGTTCGGCACGCGCCCGGTGGCGAACAGCACCGTGTCCGCCTGCAGCGTGGTGCCGTCCTGCAGCGCGACGTCGATGCCGCCCGCCCCGCGCGCGAGCGAGACCGCCTCCATGCCCAGGCGCAGGTCGATGCCCTCGCGCAGGAAGTGCGTGGCGACGAACTGGCGCACGTCGTCGTCGAACCCGCGCAGCACCTGCTCGCCGCGGTACAGCAGGTGCACCTTCGCGCCCAGCGAGTGGAAGATCGAAGCGAACTCGCAGGCGATGTAGCCGCCGCCGACCACCACCAGGCGGCGCGGGAACGGGTCCAGGTCGAACATCGCGTCGGAGCTCACGCCCAGTTCGGCGCCCGCGACCTCCGGCACCACCGGCGTGCCGCCGGTCGCCAGCAGGATATGGCGCGCCGTGAACGTCTCGAGGCCACCCGCGGACTGCACGTGCACCGTGTGCGCATCGGCCAGGCTCGCCCAGCCGCGCACCACCTGCACGCCGGCGCCGAGCAGCAACTGCTCGTAGATGCCGTTGAGCCGCAGGATCTCGCGCGCGCGGTTGGCCTTCAGCACCGACCAGTCGAATCCAGGCGGCTTCAGTTGCCAGCCGAACCCGGCGGCGTCGCGCAGGTCGTGCGCGTAGTGGGCCGCATAGCTATAAAGCTTCTTCGGGATGCAGCCGACATTGACGCAGGTGCCGCCAAGCGCGGCCGCCTCGGCGAGCGCGACGCGGGCACCGCGCTGCGCGGCCCAGCGCGCGGCACGCACGCCGCCGCTGCCGCCGCCGATGACGAAGAGGTCGAACTGGTGGGGATGGCTCACTTCCGTCTCCTAGCTGCCGATGGGTCGCGCGCGGGCGCGAACTCTTGCAGCCGCGCCGCTATCATGCGCCGCATGTCGACGGCACCGCTCCGCCAGCCGCCCCCGCAAGCCGGCCTCCTGCTCTTGCAGTGGTGCCGGCAGGCGTGGAGCCGGCTGCAGTTCGGTTTCATCGTCGCGGTGCTCGCGCTCACGCCTTCGAGCTGGGGGCACCGGTCCATGCGCGCCGCGCTCGCGCGCCATGCCTGGCTGGACACGGCGCCGATCCTTCCCGGCTTCACCCTGCTGGCGGCGCTGCTGACGCTGGTCATCACCCGCATCGTGGTCGTCACCGCCCAGAGCTACGGCCTGTCGCAGTACGCCCTGGAAATGGTCGTTCGTGTGCTCGTGCTGGAGCTGATCCCGCTGACGGCCGCACTGTTCGTCGCGCTGCGCTGCACGATCCCGAACGGCGCCGCGCTGGCGGAGATGCGGCTGCGGGGCCACTTCCGCGCGATGGAGGCGCAGGGGCGCGATCCGGTCGTCGAGGAGGTGCTGCCGCGGGTGCTGGCGGGCGTGTTCGCCACCATCACGCTGGCGGCGCTCAGCTGCATTGTCGCGACGACGCTCGCGTATCTCGCGGTGTATGGCGCGCGGCTGGCCGGGCTGCCCGCGTACACGCGCATGTTCGGCCACGTGTTCACGCCGTCCGTGTCGCTGATCTTCGTGCTGAAGACGCTGCTGTTCAGTGCCGCCGTCGCCTTCATCCCGATGGTGTCGGGCATGCAGCAAACGGGCCCGCACGCGTCGCGCGAGCACGCGGCGCTGCAGGGCCTGGTGCGCATGTTCGCGGTGCTGCTGTTGCTGGAGGGCCTGTCACTGGTGGGCAATTACTACTGATGGAGCGCGAAACGCCCCTGCAGGATTCGGAACCCGGTGGCGCAGCCCCGGTGCGCAACCTCGCGCTCAAGGCGCGGCTGCTGCTCGCCTTCACCGTCGTGCTGATCGGCGCGTCGGTGCTGTACCTGCTGTACGCGAGAGGCGCCTTCGAGGCCACGCAGCGCCTGGTGCTGACCACCGACAACGCCGAGGGCGTGTACGTCGGCATGGACCTGACCTTCTCCGGCTTCCCGATCGGGCGCGTGCGCCAGCTGGAGCTGGACCCGAAGGGCGACGCCCGGCTGCTGATCGACGTCGCGAGCAAGGATGCGCACTGGCTGCGCACCAGCAGCGTGTTCACGCTCGAGCGCGGCCTGGTCGGCGCGCCGGCCCTGCGTGCGTTCACCGGCATGCTGACCGATCCGCTGCTGGCCGACGGCGCCGAGCGCCAGGTATTGCGCGGCGACGCCAGCGCCGAGATCCCGCGCGTCGTCACGGCTGCACGGGAGATGCTGGAGAACATCACGCAGATCACGGCGCAGGACGCGGCGCTGCGCAACAGCCTGGCCAACGTGCAGGCGGTGACGGACAGGCTGAAGGGCCCGCAAGGTGTGCTGGGCGTGCTGCTGGGCAACGACCAGGACGCCAAGCGCCTGCTCGCGACCCTCGACCGCACCAATGCGCTGCTGGCGCGCCTGGAATCGGTGGCCTCGCACGCCGACACCCAGGTGTTCGGCCCCGACGGCCTGGTGCGCGATGCGCGCGGCACCGTCAACCAGCTCAATGGCCTGCTGGCCGACACGCGCGGCAGCCTGAAGAAGCTGGACGCGGTGCTCGTCGAGGCGCAGGGCGTCGGCTCCAACGTCAAGACGGCGACCGAGGACCTGGGCGCGCTGCGCGGCGAGGTCGAGGCCAACCTGCGCAAGATCGACGCGCTGATCAACGAGATCAACCGCAAGTGGCCGTTCGCGCGCGACACCGAGGTGAAGGTGCCATGAGGGCCTGGGTGGCGGCGTTCGCCGTGCTGCTGGCGGGCTGCGGCAACAAGCCCGTCGCGCCCGACTGGCAGGTCGAGGCGCACGGCGCGCTCGAGCGCTACGAGCAGGCGTACCTCGCGGGTGCTTCGCGCGCTGCGGACGCGGAATTCAGGCGCGCGCGCGATGCGCTGGCCGCCACCGGCCAGCCGACGCTGGTCGCGCGGGCGGAACTCACGCGCTGCGCGCTGCAGGTCGCCACGCTCGCGTTCGAGCCGTGCACGGGGTTCGAGCCGCTGCAGGCCGACGCCGCGGCGCCCGAGCGCGCGTACGCCGCCTACCTGGCCGGGCAGCAGGCGCCGGCCGACCAACTGCCCGCGCACCATCGTGCGGTGGCCGCGCGCGGCGATGCTGCGGCCGTCGCCGAGATCGCCGATCCGCTCGCGCGGCTGGTGGCGGCCGGTGTCGTCATGCGCAGCGGCCGTGGCACGCCGCAGTTGCTGCAGGTGGCGGCGGACACTGCGTCGGCGCAGGGCTGGCGACGGGCGCTGCTCGCGTGGCTCGGCGCGCAGCTGAAGCTGGCCGAGCAGGCGGGCGACACGGAGGGAGCGTTGCGCCTGCGCCGCCGCATCGCGCTCGCTTCCGACGGCGCCACGCGCTAGCGCCGGCGCGAGGGCGTGCGCAGCGTGATCGAGTAACGCAAGGCCTTGGTCGGCGACACGCTGTGCTGCCAGGCCCAGCGCGCGGGGCCGCGCAGCAGGTAGATCGAGCGCGGCACCACCACCAGCTTCATCACCTCGGCGCGCGATGCGGGTTGGCGTGGCGGATACGGGCGGAACCGCATCACCGCGTCCGCGAGCAGCGAGATGCCCACCACGTCCTCGAAATCCGGCACGTCGCGGTGCCAGCCGAGCGGCGTGCCGGGCCGGTACTCCGCGACCAGCGCCTGCGTGAAATCGTCCGCCGACAGCCCGGCCCAGCGTGCGGCCCTTTCACGCAAGGGGCGCAGCCAGCCGGGCAACGGCGGTGCGTCGTGCAGCCGTTGCGCGCTGAAGTCGTACTGCCCGCCGTAGCTCACGACGCGGCGCAGCGCCGTGAAGCCCTGGTACTGCATGGGCGCGAGCGGCAGCGCCTCGATCTCGCGCAGCAGCGCCTGCTCTTCGCCCGGGTCCAGGAAGCCTTCCTCGTAGCGCATGCCCTCGGGCAGCGCGGGAGGCGGCGCGCCGAATAGGTCGGGCTGCAGGGTGGGCATGCCGGCAGTGTGGACGCACCGGTGTGGCGCGCGTGCAGGACGGCGCCGGAATGAAAAACGCCGGGCGAACCCGGCGTTTGAACTTCAACCGCCACCGGAGCGGGCGCGAACGCCCGTCCGGTGCGCTCCTCAGGGCTTGGAAGCCGTGGGGAAGGGCCAGGCGGCCTGCGGGTTCAGCGTGGTCTGCGCAGCCGGAGCGGCCGCGGCAGCGGGCGCTGCAGCCGGCTTGGCAGCAGGCGCTTTCGCGGCCTTTTTCGCAGGCGCTTTCTTCGCAGCCTTCTTCGCAGGCGCTTTCGCGGCCTTCTTCGCAGGGGCCTTTCGCGCAGCCTTCTTTTTCGCAGGCGCCTTCTTGGCAGCCTTCTTGGCGGTGGTCTTCTTCGCGGCGCGCTTGGCGGTGGTCTTCTTGGCCGTCGCCTTCTTCGCGGTGGTCTTCTTCGCCGCCGTCTTCTTCGCCGTGGTCTTCTTGGCAGCGGCCTTGCGGGCCGGTGCCTTCTTCGCCGCGACCTTGCGCGCCGGGGCCTTCTTGGCCGCCGCCTTCTTGGCCGGAGCCTTCTTGGCGGTGGTCTTGCGGGCCGTGGCCTTCTTCGCCGGCGCCTTCTTGGCGGCCGACTTGCGCGCGGTGGATTTCTTCGCGGCGGCTTTCTTCGCAGTTGCCATTTCCATTCTCCTGTTCAAGTTGACATCAACATCAACGAAAGAAGCACTGGCAGCCTTGTTGGTGGCTGGCCAGCGATCCATGGGGTTGGGCCTGGGCCCAGCGCCATGAACACCGTGACCCGCACGGCGCCGGCTCTTGTGGCCGGTCGCCGGTGCGGGCGAATCTCAAAAAACCAAACTACGCAGTTGCCTTCAATCCCAGGAAAGCGCGCCACCCGACTGGTACTCGATCACGCGGGTTTCGAAGAAGTTGCGCTCTTTCTTCAGGTCGATCATTTCACTCATCCAGGGGAAGGGGTTCTCCTCGTTGGGGAACAGCGCTTCCAGGCCGATCTGCGTGGCGCGCCGGTTGGCGATGTAGCGCAGGTAGCCCTTGAACATGGATGCATTGAGGCCCAGCACGCCACGCGGCATGGTGTCCTCGGCATAGCGGTATTCGAGTTCGACGGCCTTCTGGAACAGGCCCTTGATCTCGGCCTTGAAGTCGGCCGTCCACAGGTGCGGGTTCTCCAGCTTCAGCTGGTTGATCAGGTCGATGCCGAAGTTGCAGTGCATCGACTCGTCCCGCAGGATGTACTGGTACTGCTCGGCAGCACCCGTCATCTTGTTCTGCCGGCCCAGCGCCAGGATCTGCGTGAAGCCGACGTAGAAGAACAGGCCTTCCATCAGGCAGGCGAAGACGATCAGCGACTTGAGCAGCGTCTGGTCGGCTTCCGGCGTGCCGGTGTGGAAGTCGGGGTCCATGATCGCCTCGATGAAGGGGATCAGGAACTGGTCCTTGTCGCGGATGGACTGGACCTCGTTGTACGCGTTGAAGATCTCGGACTCGTCCAGGCCGAGCGATTCCACGATGTACTGGTACGCGTGGGTGTGGATCGCTTCCTCGAACGCCTGGCGCAGCAGGAACTGGCGGCACTCGGGCGCCGTGATGTGGCGGTAGGTGCCCAGTACGATGTTGTTGGCGGCCAGCGAGTCGGCGGTGACGAAGAAGCCGAGGTTGCGCTTGATGATGCGGCGCTCGTCCTCGGTCAGGCCGTTGGGGTCCTTCCACAACGCGATGTCGCGCGTCATGTTCACTTCCTGCGGCATCCAGTGGTTGGCGCAGGTGGCGAGGTACTTCTCCCAGGCCCACTTGTACTTGAACGGCACCAGCTGGTTGACGTCCGTCTGGCCGTTGATGATGCGCTTGTCGGCCGCGTTGACGCGGCGCGCGCTGGTCACGGCACGCGCGGGTTGCGGCGGCACGGTGGCGCCGTCGTCGAGCGTGCGGATCGGGGCGATGGAGGAGGCGGCGGGCTGCAGCGCAGGCTGCGGGGATGAAAGGGGCGCCTCGCGGTTCCAGGGTGAACCGCTGTTCGCGGGAGTCGGCGGTGTGGGCTTGACTTCGTCGTCCCAGGTCAGCATGTGTCTTCCAGTGCTCGGATTATCGCGAGCCGTGATGTGCGTTGCAAAGTGTCCGTTCACATCACGGCGCGATTGTGTTGTTCATTCGCATCGGCGTCCTGTCGGAGAACGCCGACACGTACTTCGTTCAATCCTGCGTCGTGATCACTGGCAGGCCTCGCAGCCGGGATCGTCGATCGCGCAGAACTTGATGTCGGTGGCCGGCGTCGCGTCCATCTGCGCCTGCGCGGCGGCCGCCGCCGCTTCGAGCGCGGAGGCACCACCGGCCGGTGCCGCGGAGAGGCCACCACCGGCGCCGTTGGACACCGCGTTGAGGCGGCCCGACTGCACCGTCGACTTCTCGGCGTGCGTGGCGCTGATCGTGCGCAGGTAGTACGTGGTCTTCAGGCCGCGCAGCCACGCGAGCTTGTAGGTGTCGTCCAGCTTCTTGCCCGATGCGCCGGCCATGTAGATGTTCAGCGACTGCGCCTGGTCGATCCACTTCTGGCGGCGCGCGGCGGCTTCCACCAGCCACACCGGCTCGACCTCGAACGCCGTCGCGTACAGCGCCTTGACGTCCTGCGGCACGCGGTCGATCGGGCGCAGCGAACCGTCGAAGTGCTTCAGGTCCATGACCATCACGTCGTCCCACAGGCCCAGGCGCTTGAGGTCGCGCACCAGGTAGTGGTTGATGACGGTGAACTCGCCGGACAGGTTGGACTTGACCGACAGGTTGCCGAAGCACGGCTCGATGGACGCGTCGACGCCGATGATGTTGGAGATGGTGGCCGTCGGCGCGATGGCGATGCAGTTGCTGTTGCGCATGCCGTCGGCCGCGATCTTCTTGCGCAGCGCGTCCCAGTCCAGCGTGGCCGAGCGGTCCACCTCGACGTAGCCGCCGCGGGCGCCTGCCAGCAGGTCCAGCGTGTCGGGCGGCAGGATGCCCTTGTCCCACAGCGAGCCCCTGTAGCTGGAATAGCGGCCGCGTTCCCGGGCCAGCTCGGTCGATGCCCAGTAGGCGTGGTAGCAGACCGCTTCCATCGACTTGTCGGCGAAGTCCACGGCGTCCTGCGACGCGTACGGGATGCGCAGTTCGTACAGCGCGTCCTGGAAGCCCATGATCCCCAGGCCGACCGGGCGGTGGCGCAGGTTGGAATCACGCGCCTTCTTGACCGCGTAGTAGTTGATGTCGATCACGTTGTCCAGCATGCGCATGGCGACCTGCACCGTGCGCTTGAGCTTGTCGTGGTCGATGGCGCCGTCCTTCAGGTGCTGCACCATGTTGACCGAGCCGAGGTTGCAGACCGCGGTCTCGGTGTCGCTGGTGTTCAGCGTGATCTCGGTGCACAGGTTGGACGAGTGCACCACGCCGACGTGCTGCTGCGGCGAGCGCACGTTGCAGGCGTCCTTGAACGTGATCCAGGGATGGCCGGTCTCGAACAGCATCGAGAGCATCTTGCGCCACATGTCGGTGGCCGCCACGGTCTTGCTCGGCTTGATCTCGCCGCGCCTGGCCTTCTCCTCGTAGGCGACGTAGGCCTTCTCGAACTCGGCACCGAACTTGTCGTGCAGGTCGGGCACGTTGGAGGGGGAGAACAGGGTCCACTCGCCCTTTTCCATCACGCGGCGCATGAACAGGTCCGGGATCCAGTTGGCCGTGTTCATGTCGTGCGTGCGGCGGCGGTCGTCGCCGGTGTTCTTGCGCAGCTCGAGGAATTCCTCGATGTCCAGGTGCCAGGACTCCAGGTACGTGCAGACCGCGCCCTTGCGCTTGCCGCCCTGGTTGACCGCCACGGCGGTGTCGTTGACGACCTTCAGGAACGGCACGACGCCCTGCGATTCCCCATTGGTGCCCTTGATGTGCGAGCCCAGCGCGCGCACGCGGGTCCAGTCGTTGCCCAGGCCGCCGGCGAATTTGGACAGCAGCGCGTTTTCCTTGATCGACTCGTAGATGCCGTCCAGGTCGTCCGGCACGGTCGTCAGGTAGCACGAGGACAGCTGGCTGCGCAGCGTGCCGCTGTTGAACAGCGTCGGCGTGGACGACATGAAGTCGAACGAGGACAGCACCTCGTAGAACTCGATGGCGCGCGCCTCGCGGTCGATCTCGTTGAGCGACAGGCCCATGGCCACGCGCATGAAGAACGCCTGCGGCAGCTCGATGCGGGTCTTGCGCACGTGCAGGAAGTAGCGGTCGTACAGCGTCTGCAGGCCGAGGTAGTCGAACTTCAGGTCGCGCTCGGGCTTGAGCGCGGCGCCCAGGCGGCGCAGGTCGAACTGCAGCAGGTCGGGGTTGAGCAGCTCGGCGTCGACGCCCTTCTTGATGAAGCCGGGGAAGTAGTCGGCGTAGGCCTGGGCCGCGGCGGCGGGCGAGACGTCCTGGCCGAGCACTTCCTTGAAGATCGTGTGCAGCAGCAGGCGCGCGGTGGCGTAGGTGTAGTCGGGGTCCTTCTCGATCAGCGTGCGCGCGGCCAGGATGGAGGCCTTGTAGACCTCGTCGATCGGCACGCCGTCGTACAGGTTGCGCATCGTCTCGGCGACGATCGGGTCCGGCTTGACGTCGGCCGACAGGCCGGCGCAGGCGTTCTCGATCAGCCCCTGCAACTGGCCCATGTCCATCGGGATGCGCTGGCCGCCGTCGGTGACGTGCAGCACGGGGGCTTCGACCACGGCGGGCGTGCCCTGCTTGGCGCGCTCCTGCGAGCGGCGCTCGCGGTACAGCACGTAGGCGCGGGCGACGTCGTGCTGGCCGCTGCGCATCAGGCCGAGTTCGACGGCGTCCTGCACGTCCTCGATGTGGAACGTGCCGCCGCCCGGGCGCGAACGCACCAGCGCGCGCACGACGGACTGCGTGAGGGCCTCGACGGTCTCGCGCACGCTGGCCGACGCGGCGCCCTGCGTGCCGTGCACGGCCAGGAACGCCTTCATCATCGCGATCGCGATCTTGTCCGGCGCGAACGGCACCACCGAGCCGTTGCGGCGAATGATCTGGTACTGGGTCAGCGGCAGCTGCGTGCCCTGCACGGAGCCCGTCGCGGCGGACGGGGCGGCCATCGTGGCGGCGGTCGTGCTGGTGATGCTCTGGGCAGTTTGCATGGAGGTCCTTCTTGCGGGGTGTTGTCTCTCGGGAGGGCGGAAGTGTACTGGCTTCCCGTCGTCGAACCACTATAGGTAGCGTCCGCGATCGGTGCAAGCACTAGATGTAGTGGTCAACCGGTGGGCTGACGGTGCACAAGGTGTGGACATCCGGTGGGTGGATGGCCGCGCGTGGCGCATGCGACACGCATTCGGTCACGCGTGCTCAGTGCTGCGCGTGGTTGAGCTGCGTGGCGTGCGGGCGCGGTGCGCCTTCGATCGTGTCGTTCGTCGGATGGACCTTCGCACGTGCAGCCATGCATTACTCCTCGTTCGTGTGCAGCCCACTATAGCTAGCGTCGGAGCCGGCCACAAGCCACTAGATGTAGTGGTCGCGCTCGGGCAACAACGGCCGTGCGATTAGGGAAAAACCGAGGTGTCCCAGGCGAGGCTTGCACGCAGGCGCGGCCAGTCGAAGCCCGCGCCGGGGTCCTGCTTGCGCCCCGGCGCCACGTGTTCGTGGCCCGCGACGTGGCGGATCGCGTAGCGCTGCGCCAGCGCCGCGCACAAATCCGTCACGGCTTCGTATTGCGCGTCCTCGAACGCGCCGCCCTCGAGGCCCTCGAGCTCGATGCCGACGGAAAAGTCGTTGCAGTTGTCGCGCCCGCGCCAATGCGATGCGCCTGCGTGCCAGGCGCGGTCGTCGCAGCTGACGAACTGCCACAGCTCGCCGCCGCGGCGCACGTAGAAATGCGACGACACCTGCATGCCCTCGATGGTGCGGAAGTAGGGGTGCGCGCCCCAGTCCAGCGTGTTGGTGAACAGGCGCTGCACCTCGTCGCCGCCGTACTGCCCGGGCGGCAGGCTGATCGAATGCAGCAGCACGAGGTCGACGACGGCGTCCGCCGGACGGGGACCGAAGTTCGGCGAGTCGAGCCGGCGCGCGAAGCGGTACCAGCCGCCGGACCAGAGCGCGTCGTCAGGCGGCGCCGTTGTCATTGGCTTCCTCGCCGCCGGGCGCGGCGATGCCCAGGCGCGCGATGCGGTAGCGGATCTGCCGCAGGCTCAGGCCCAGGCGCTGCGCGGCGGCGGTACGGTTGAAGCCGGTCTCCTGCAGCGCGCGCACGAGGATCTCGCGCTCCTGCTGGTCCAGGTAGGCCTGCAGGTCGGACGGCATGTCGCCCGCCGCCGGCGCTGGCGCCGGCGCGATGGGGGCTGCCGTCGCGGCGGGTGCCGCGGAAGGAGGAACCGGCGATTCCGGGCTGGCCGACAGCGCGGCGTCGATCTGCAGCACCTGGCCGTCGGACAGCGCGGCGGCGCGGTGCAGCAGGTTCTCCAGTTCGCGCACGTTGCCCGGCAGCGGCTGCTGCGCCAGTTCGTCCAGCACGGCCGGAGACAGCACCGGCACCGGCATGCCCGAGTCCTGCGCGATGCGTCCCAGCAGCGCTTCGCACAGCGCCGGCAGGTCCTCGCGGCGCTCGCGTAGCGGCGGCATCACGAGCTCGATCACGTTGAGCCGGTAATAGAGGTCCTGGCGGAAGCGGCCCGACGCGACGTCGGCGGCCAGGTCGCGGTGCGTGGCGCTGACGATGCGCACGTCGACCGCGTCTTCCTGCGTCGAGCCGATGGCGCGCACCTGCCGCTCCTGGATGGCGCGCAGCAGCTTCGATTGCATCGGCAGCGGCAGGTCGCCGATCTCGTCGAGGAACAGCGTGCCGCCCTGGGCGGCCTGGAAATACCCTTCGCGATCGGCGGTGGCGCCGGTGTACGACCCCTTGCGGGCGCCGAAGAACTCGGCTTCCAGCAGCGATTCGGGGATGGCGCCGCAGTTCACCGTCACGAAGGGGCCCTCGCCGCGGTGGCTGCACGCATGCAGCGCGCGCGCCGCCAGTTCCTTGCCGGTGCCCGATTCGCCGCGCACCAGCACCGGCGCCATGCTGCGCGCGACCTTCGAAATGCGGTCCTTGACCTGCAGCATAGGCGCGGACTGGCCCACCATCCGGTCGAGCGCCGATTGCGCGGCACCCGAGGGCCGCTCCTTCATGGCGGCGCCATTGGGGCGCGGCGCGCGGGGCGTGCCGTTGTTGCGCTCCAGGATCGCCGAAGCGACCACGTTGCGGAACTGGCGCAGGTCGACCGGCTTGGTGAGGTAGTCGAAGGCGCCGGCCTTCAGCGCCTCGACCGCGTTCTCCGCCGAGCCGTACGCGGTCATCACGATGCAGCGCTCGGGCCGCTGCTGCGCCTGCATGCGCTGCAGCAGTTCCAGGCCCATGCCGTCCGGCAGGCGCATGTCGGTGATCACGACGTCGAACGGCCGGTCCTGCAGTTGCTGCCAGCCGTCCTCCAGCGTCGCGGCGGCGTCGACGCGGTAGCCCTCGCGCAACAAGGTCAGTTCGTACAGGGTGCGCAGGTCGGGCTCGTCGTCGACGACGAGCACCTGCGGCGCGGAAGGGGCGGAGGGCTGGCTCACGCGCCGATTGTGGCAAAGGGGGCCGCGGGGGCAAGGCGCGGTGGCGTGCGAAACGCCACGAAGAACGCATTGCCGTTGCCGCCGCCGCTGGAAGGCGCCGGCCCGCGCCGGTAGCCGATGCTGGCACCGTGCCGCTCGCACAGTTCGCGGCAGATGTACAGGCCCAGGCCGCTGGAGCGGCTCTGGGAGGAGAAGAACGGTTCGAACAGGTGCCGTTCCACCGTGGGGTCCAGCGCGTCGCCGTCGCTCCACACCGTCAGCGTCGGGCACTCGCCGCCTTCGGTGACGACCTGGATAGCGCCGGGCTGCTCCGACGCGTAGCGCAGCGCGTTGTCCAGCAGGTTCACGAGCACGCGCCGCAGGTGGTCGGCCTCGAAGACGGCGGCCGCGCCGCGGGCCTCGAACACGAGCTGCACCCGGTCGTCGCAGCGGTGCTGCCGGATCCAGTCGTCCGCGGTGGACCACACCTCGGCGTCCAGGTCGAGCGCGGGCGAGGCGGCGCCGTTCGCCTGGTGCGGCACGCGCGCGACGTCCAGGATCTCCTCGACGATGCGGCCGAGCCGCTGCGCGTTCTGCCGCACGAGGGCACTGAGCTGGCGGTGGCCGGGCTCGCGGAGGTCCTCTTCCAGCAGCTCGTTGGCCTGCGTGATCGCAGCCAGCGGATTGCGGATCTCGTGCGCGACCGCCGTGGACATGCGGCCCATCGCGGCCAGCCGCTCGGTGCGCAGCCGCGCCTCGAGCTGGCGCAGGTCCTGCAGGAACATCACGCACAGCGCGTCGCCGTCGATGCCGGACAGCCGCGTGCGGGCCTGCACCTGCCGCACGACGCCGCCACCCAGGTCGATCGCGACGTCGGCGCCCTGCGTCGCGCGGGTCTCGAACGTGCGGCGCGCCAGGTCCACCAGCGGCTTCCAGCCCGGTTCGGCCAGCAGCCATGCCAGGCCGCCGCCGGGCGCGAACAGCCCCGGCCCAAGCAACTCCTGCGCCGCCGGGTTGGCCGCGTGCACTTGCGCGCTGGCGTCGACCACCAGCACGCCGTCGCCCAGCGTGTCCATGACCAGCTGGTTGACCTGCGCCTGCATGTGCGCGGCCTTGCGCCCGGCGCGCGCGGCCTCTTCCTCCCGCGACAGCCGCAGCGCGAGCTGGTGGGCGAGGAAGGCGAGCACGAAGAACCCGATCCCCGTCAGGCCGGCCTGCAGGAACCGCTGCGCGAGTTCGGACGGCGTCTGCAGCGAGAGCACCCAGGCGTCCGCCAGCAGCAGCAGTGCCGCCGCCGCGGCCGTTCCCAGCGCAAGCAGCGTGGAGCCGAGCACCGCCGCCATCAGCACGGGGACCGCGAACAGCGGCGCGAAATACATGTTGCCGGCCTGCAGCAGCTGCAGCGCGGAGAACACGACGATGTCGATGCCGATGCTGGACACCCATTGCGGGTCGAACGTGCGTCCCGGCTCAACCGGGCGCAGCAGCAGCCGCGCGGCGATGGCGGCCAGCGCGTACGTGACGCACATGCCCAGCACCCAGGTGGAGATCGTCCACGGGCCGTTCATGGCCCGCAGCCCCACCAGCAGGCCGACCAGCACGAGGCCGATGACGACGCGGGCGGTCGCGAAGCCGAACCACAGGCGGGTGAACGCGGACTCCTCGCCCGCCGTGAGCGGCGCGCCGGGGGCTTGCAGCGCGCGGGCCACCGTCAATTGCCGCCGATCCGGCGGTGGTCGGGGCCGCAGTACAGGCGGCCGCTGGCGCCGGCCAGCGCCTCGTCGCGCGGCAGGTGCAGGCCGCACACCGGGCAGCTGACCATGTCCTGCGGCAGCGCGGGCTGGCGCGGCGCCTTGGGTGGCGCGGGCGCGTGCTCCGCGCGCTCGCGCTCGCGCGAACTTCGCCAGACGGCGTAGGCGACCACGAGGACCAGGACGAGCAACAGGAACTTCATGTCAGGCGGGGCGGTGCAGCAGCACTTCGAGCACGAAGCGCGATCCGACGTAGGCGAGCAACAGGAACAACGAGCCGGTGTAGAGGACCTGCACCGCGCGGCGGCCGCGCCAGCCGAAGCGCGCGCGGCCGAGCAGCAGGACCGCGAACGCGGCCCAGGCGAGCACCGAGAACACCGTCTTGTGGTCCCAGCGCCAGGCGCCCAGCGATTCGCGGAAGACGATGCCGGCCAGCAGCGTGGCCGACAGGACGACGAAGCCGGCGGACGCGAAACGGAAGGTCAGGCGCTCGAGCGTCAGCAGCGGAATGCCGGTGCGCGGGTCGGCACCGAGCCGGATCGCGTGCTCCGCGCGGCGCATGAGCCAGGCGTGGACCGCCGCGGCGGCGAACAGCCCGTACGACGCGACACCGAGCGCCAGGTGCAAAGGCAGCAGCGGTGAAGCGGAGACGTGCAGCGGCGTGCCCGGGTACGTCCACGCGAGCAGGACCGTCAGCGCGCCGAGGCCGGACAGCGCCCAGCGCGCCGGCAACTGCGGGAACATCTCCCGCTCGATCGCATACACGGTGAGCACGAGCCACGCGGTGATCGACAGGGCGGGCGCGAACCCGAAGCGCGGCGCGTCGCCCAGCAGGGCCCAGCCCAGCGCCAGCGCGTGCAGCAACCAGGCCAGCAGCAGCACCCAGCGCGCATCGCGCTGGCCCAGCCGATGGGCGCCGGCCGCGAGCAGCCCGTACGCGCCGGCCGCGGCCAGCGACAGGACCGCGCCGACGGTGGACCCACTGGCTAGAATCATGGATCCGCAGTGTAGTGCCTGCACTGCATCCGCTCTTCCGTGACGGGCATGCCGACGCCCGTCCTTGCGACCCCCTCCCATGGCCTCCGCCCTCTCCGACAAACTCTCCCGCCTGGTCAAGGAAATGCGCGGCCAGGCGCGCATCACCGACGCCAACGTGCAGGACATGCTGCGCGAGGTGCGCATGGCGCTGCTCGAGGCCGACGTCGCGCTGCCGGTCGTGCGCGACTTCGTCGCCCGCGTGAAGGACAAGGCGCTCGGCCAGGAAGTGATCGGTTCGCTCAACCCGGGCCAGGCGCTGGTGGGCATCGTCCACCGCGAGCTCGTCACGACGATGGGCGAGGGCATCTCGGACATCAACCTGGCGACCCAGCCGCCCGCGATCATCCTCATGGCCGGCCTGCAGGGCGCGGGCAAGACGACCACCACGGCCAAGCTGGCCAAGCACCTGATCGAGAAGCGCAAGAAGAAGGTGCTGACGGTGTCCGGCGACGTCTACCGTCCCGCCGCCATCGAGCAGCTGAAGACGGTGACGAAGCAGGCCGGCGCCGAGTGGTTCCCGAGCTCGCCCGACCAGAAGCCGCTGGACATCGCCAACGCGGCCGTCGACTACGCGCGCAAGCAGTACTTCGACGTCCTGCTGGTCGACACCGCCGGCCGCCTCGCGATCGACGAGGCGATGATGAAGGAGATCCGCGAACTGCACGCAGCGCTCAAGCCGGTGGAGACGCTGTTCGTCGTCGACGCGATGCAGGGCCAGGACGCAGTCAACACCGCCAAGGCCTTCAAGGACGCGCTGCCGCTGACCGGCATCGTGCTGACCAAGCTGGACGGGGACTCGCGCGGCGGCGCCGCGTTGTCGGTGCGGCAAATCACCGGGGCGCCGATCAAGTTCGCGGGCGTGTCCGAAAAGATCGACGGCCTGGAGGTGTTCGACGCCGAGCGGCACGCGGGGCGCATCCTCGGCATGGGCGACATCGTCGCCCTGGTCGAGCAGGTCACCGCCAACGTCGACGTCGCGGCCGCGCAGAAGCTCGCGGCCAAGGTCAAGAGCGGCGAGGGCTTCGACCTCAACGACTTCCTCGACCAGATCCGCCAGATGAAGCAGATGGGCGGCCTGTCGGCGCTGATGGACAAGATGCCCAGCCAGGTGCAGGCCAAGGCGGGCGCTGTCGACATGGACAAGGCCGAGAAGGACATCCGCCGCAAAGAAGGGATCATCTGCAGCATGACGCTGCAGGAGCGCCGCAAGCCCGAGATCATCAAGGCCACCCGCAAGCGCCGCATCGCCGCCGGCGCCGGCGTGCAGGTGCAGGAAGTCAACCGCCTGCTCAACGAGTTCGAGCAGATGCAGGGAATGATGAAGAAGATGAAGGGCGGCGGCCTGATGAAGCTGATGAAGCGGATGGGCGGCGGCAAGGGCGGGATGCCGCCGAAACTCCCTTTCTGATCCCTTCGGGATCAGGCGGTCGCGCCGGCATCACGAACCCCCTCACCCCAGCCCTCTCCCCCGAGGGGGAGAGGGAGCGGATCGTTGAGGTTTGTCCATCGCGACGATTGATGGACATCGGTTGCCGTATCCTCGGCCGCCATGAATCTCGTCGACTCCTTCGCGGACATTTCGCGCTTCGTCCAGCTGCGCCGCGACATCCACCGCCATCCTGAACTCGGCTTCGAGGAGCACCGCACCTCCAGGCTCGTCGCCGACCTCCTGCGGGAGTGGGGCCTCGAAGTGCACACCGGCATCGCCGGCACCGGCGTCGTGGGCGTCCTGCGCTGCGGCGAGGGCAAGCGCACGATCGGGCTGCGCGCCGACCTCGACGCCCTGCCGCTGCAGGAAGAGAACCAGTTCCCGCATCGCTCCACGCATGACGGCCGCATGCATGCCTGCGGGCACGACGGCCACACGACCATGCTGCTGGCCGCGGCGTGGCACCTGTCGCGCAGCAAGGACTTCAACGGCACGGTGAACTTCATCTTCCAGCCGGCGGAGGAGATGGGCAAGGCGGGCGCGCTGAAGATGATCGAGGACGGCCTGTTCGAGCGCTTCCCCTGCGAGGCCGTCTTCGCGCTGCACAACTTCGTCACCGGCCAGGTCGGCGACTTCGCGCTGAACCACGGCGCGCTCATGGCGTCGAGCAACACCTGGCGCGCCACGCTGCACGGCCGCGGCACGCACGCCTCGCTGCCGCACACCGGCATCGACCCGGTCGGCGCGGTGATCGACCTGGCGCAGCAACTGCAGTCCCTACTGCCGCGCGTGGTGCCATCGACCGAACGCGCCTTGCTCGCCGTCACGCAGCTGCAGGGCTCCGATGCGCCCAACGTGATCCCCGACCTGGCCTGGGTCGGCGGCACGGTGCGCACCTTCTCGGTCGAAGCGACCGATGCGATCGAAACGGGCCTGCGCCGGCTGGCCGATGGCATCGCGGCGGCGCACGGCTGCCGCGCCGAGGTGACCTTCCGCCGTGCGTCGCCGCCGGTGGTGAACCATGAGAAGGAAGCGCGGTTCGCCGCCGACGTGATGCGCGAGGTGGTGGGCGCCGACCGGGTGCAGGACGACTTCCCCGCGGTCATGGGCGCCGAGGACTTCGCCCACATGCTGCGCGCGCGGCCGGGTTGCTACGCGTTCATCGGCAACGGCGACGGCGGCCACCGCCTGCCGGACCACGGGCCCGGTCCTTGCATCATCCACAACACGTCGTTCGACTTCAACGACGAGATCATCCCCGTCGGCGCCAGCTATTTCGTGCGGCTCGCACAGCGCTGGCTCGCGCAACCCTGAGGAGAGTCCCCGCATGTCCTTCCGCCGCAATGCCCTTCGCGTCCTGCTCGCGCTCAGCGTGGGCGCCGTGGTGCTGCCCGCTTCGGCGCAGCGCGTCATCCGCATCGTCGTGCCCTACGGCCCCGGCGCCGTGCAGGACACGGTCGCGCGCACCTTCAACGCCGAGCTCGGCCAGGCGCTCGGCGCCTCGGTCATCGTCGAGAACCGGCCTGGCGCCGGCGGCACCGTGGGCACCTCGCAGGTGGCCAAGTCGACCGACAACAACACGCTGGTGCTGGCGGCGGCGAGCCACACGCTCGCCGGCCACCTGTACAGCAAGCTGGACTACGACCCGATCAGGAACTTCACCGGCATCGCCAACATCGGCAACTCCGGCTACGTGATCGCCGCGCCGGGCAACCTGGGCGTCAACACGCTCGCCGACTACGTCAAGCTGGTCAAGTCGCAGCCGGGCAAGCTCAATTACGCGTCGGCCGGCAACGGCAGCGCCACGCACCTGGGCATGGCGTACTTCCTCGCCAAGGCGGGGCTGCAGATGCAGCACGTGCCGATGAAGTCGACCGGCGACGCGGTGAACGAGGTGCTCGCGGGCCGCGTGCAGGGCGTGACGTCGTCGCTGGTGGGCGTCACCGGTTTCAAGAACGACCCGCGCATGAAGATCCTGGCCTACACCGGCACGCAGCGGTCCAAGTTCATGCCCGACCTGCCCACCGTCGCCGAGTCCGGCGTGGCCGGCTACAAGTTCGACTCGTGGATCGGCGTGCTCGCACCGTCGACCATGCCGAAGGCCGAAGCCGACAAGCTGAACGCCGCGATGAACAAGGTGCTGCAGGACCCGGCGGTGCAGCAGCGCCTGGCCAACCTGGGCGTGGAAGTCGCCGGCAACCAGTCGGTCGACCAGTTCAACAAGCTGCTGAAGGACGACTTCGAGCAGGCCGGCGCGCTGGTGAAGGCGTCGGGCGCGCGCATCGAGTGATGCGCGCGCGCCGGCGTGTCAGGCCGCGACGGCCTGGCGCACCGGCACCTCGCCTCGCAGCGAGTGCGGCAGCGCCTGCGTGATGGTCACGTCCACCATGTGGCCCACCAGGCGCTTGTCGCCGGCGAAGTTCACGATGCGGTTGCAGGCGGTGCGGCCCATCAGCTCGTTCGGGTCCTTGCGCGAAGGGCCTTCCACCAGGATGCGCTGCACGGTGCCCACGCGGCTGGCGCTGATGCGGCGCATGTTCTCCTCCAGGACCGCCTGCAGGTGCTGCAGCCGGCGCAGCTTGACTTCATGCGGCGTGTCGTCGTGCAGGGCGGCGGCCGGCGTGCCGGGGCGCGGGCTGAAGATGAACGAGAAGCTCGCGTCGTAGCCGACGTCCTCGACCAGCTTCATCAGCTTGCCGAAGTCGTCCTCGGTCTCGCCCGGGAAGCCGACGATGAAGTCGGTGGACAGCGAGATCTCCGGCCGCACCGCGCGCAGCTTGCGCACGATGCTCTTGTATTCCATGGCGGTGTAGCCACGCTTCATCGCCATCAGGATGCGGTCGCTGCCGTGCTGCACCGGCAGGTGCAGGTGGCTCACCAGCTGCGGCACCTTGCCGTACACGTCCACCAGGCGCTGCGTGAACTCGTTGGGGTGGCTGGTCGTGTAGCGGATGCGCTCGATGCCCGGGATCCCGGCCACGTACTCGATCAGCAGCGCGAAGTCGGCGATCTCCGCCGTGTCGCCCATGCGGCCGCGGAACGCATTCACGTTCTGGCCGAGCAGCGTCACTTCGCGCACGCCCTGGTCGGCGAGTTCCGCCACCTCGGCCAGCACGTCGTCCAGAGGGCGCGACACTTCCTCGCCACGCGTATACGGCACGACGCAGTAGCTGCAGTACTTGCTGCAGCCTTCCATGATGGAGACGAACGCGGTGGCGCCTTCGACGCGCGCCGGCGGCAGGTGGTCGAACTTCTCGATCTCGGGGAAACGGATGTCGACCTGCGGCCGGCCCTGCGTGTTGCGCGCCGCCAGCATGTCGGGCAGCCGGTGCAGCGTCTGCGGGCCGAACACCACGTCCACGTAGGGCGCGCGCTCGATGATGGCCGCGCCTTCCTGGCTGGCGACGCAGCCGCCGACACCGATCAGCACGCCCTTGTCCTTCAGGTGCTTCACGCGCCCGAGGTCGCTGAACACCTTCTCCTGCGCCTTCTCGCGCACCGAGCAGGTGTTGAACAGGATCAGGTCGGCCTGCTCCGGGTCGTTGGTGGCTTCGTAGCCCTGCGCGGCGTGCAGCACGTCGGCCATCTTGTCCGAGTCGTACTCGTTCATCTGGCAGCCGAACGTCTTGATGAAGACCTTTTTCATGGCGCTCACTTCCGCTTGCCCAGGATCATGCCGACCATGCGCAGGAAACCGTCCAGGCCCCCTTCGCCGTCGGGTCCATTGGCGACCTGTGCGTATTCGTCCGGCGTGAGGATCCAGACCTCGTGCACCTGGCCGCCGGCATCGCGGCGGTAGACGACGGGGACGGTGGCGCCGGCGAGCGTGCCCGACAGCACCTGCAGGTTGTTCGTGTCGCGGATGCGCGCACCGGGCGAGAGCCGGTCGGGCTTGCCGTCCAGCGCGATGACGGGCGGCGTGGCACTCACCTCCATCCTGGCGGGCCGGACATCGGTGGGGATCTGGCGCAAGGCCTGCGCGGCAGCGGGCAGGGAGGCGGCGAGGCAGAGCAGGGCCGCGGCGGCGGCCCGGGTCCAGCGGTTCATGGTGTGGATCCAGAGGCTGAAGAAGGCCCGATTGTAGAAGCCGCCATTGACGCGCCCCGCCGGCGGGGCTAGAACGGTCGTGCCATGCGCCTCCTACGCCTCACGCTTCCCGCCGTCTTCGCGCTGCTGTTGCTGGCGGGCTGCGCCACCAGGCCGCTGCCCGCGGCACTGCCCGACTTGCAGCCCGCGCTCGCGCGCGGCGACCAGGCTTATGCGATGACGCAGCTGCCATCGGTGGACCCCGCCGTGCTGTTCGCGCTGCCGCCGGACCTGGCGGCTTCGATCGCACGCGAACGCATGCGCACCGTCTCGCACAAGGCGCGCCTGATCGCGCTGCTGGACCTGCTGTACGGCCCGGACCGCCGCGCGTTCACCTACGGCGCGCCGACGTCCACCGACGCCGCCCAGACCTGGGCCGCCAAGCGCGGCGACTGCCTGTCGCTCACCCTGCTCACTTATGCGTCCGCCCGCGCCATGGGCCTGAACGCGCAGATGCAGGAAGTGCGCGTGCCCGCCATCTACGAGCGCCGCTCCGGCGTCGACTTCGTCAACCGGCACGTGAACGTCGCCGTGCACCTGCGCAACGACACCATGCAGGACATGATGCGCACGCAGGTGGCGATGCTCGACTTCGAGCCGCAGCTGACCGGCGGCGAGCTGGGCCACGCGCTGGACGAGCGCGGCATGGTGGCGCGCTTCCACAACAACCTGGGCGGGCAGGCGCTGGCCGCCGGCGACGCGCCGCGCGCGTACGCGCACTACCGCGCAGCCATCGCCGCCGACCCCGAGTACGGCGCCGCGCAGAGCAACCTGGCCGTGCTGCTCGAGCAGCGCGGCCTGCTGGCGGAAGCCGAGGCACTGCTGCGCCATGCCGTGGTGCTCAGCGACCGGCCCGACGTGGCGCTGGCCGCCCTGCGGCGGGTGCTCGTCGCGCAGCACCGCGACGCCGAAGCGCAGGTCGTGGCCCAGCAGTTGCGCAGCGCGGAGGACGCCGACCCGTACCACTGGATCGCGCTGGGCCTGGACGAGCTGGCGGCCGGCCGCAACCGGCAGGCCGTCGACGCCCTCGAGCACGCCCAGCAACTCACCGCCGGCTTCGGCGAGGTGCACGGCTGGCTGGCGCTGGCCTATGCGCGACTGGGCGAATCCGCCAAGGCGCGGCAGCAACTGGCGCAGCTGGACGCCATCGAGGGCGGTGCCCGCATGGCCGGCAAGGTCCGCAAGCAGCTCGGCGTCCAGTGAGGGCGAAAAAAAGCCCGCTGCAGGCACTGCAGCGGGCTGTGTTGGTGGCGCTTCACGGACTCGAACCGCGGACCTGTGGATTATGATTCCATCGCTCTAACCGACTGAGCTAAAGCGCCGAGCCCGTGATTATAGCGGGGCGCGGCGCTCAAGGGGAGGGCGCCAGCGGCGCCAGCTCCTCGGACACCAGCCGCACCACCAGCCGGTCCAGCGTGTCCACCGAGTAATTGTTCACGTCGTGCGCCGTCTCGCGGCCCGGCCCGCTGCCGGGGTGGCGCGCGTCCGCGTAGGTCAGGAAGACGAAGCGGCCACCCGTGTACTGGGCGATCTGGCGCTGGATGAACTCGCCCTGCCGGTCCAGCCCGCTGGCGCCGACGCCGAACACCTTGATGCCCTTGCCCAGCGCGGCCAGCATGTCGTCGTCGTAGCGCGGCCCGCCATAGTCGAGGTGCGGCGGCGCATCCGCCAGCAGCACCACCAGCCGTGTCGCGCCGTCGCCGCGCCAGCTCATCTTGTGCACGGCCTCGTGCAGCGCCTCGTTCATCGCCTCCGGATAGTCGCCGCCGCCCTGCGCTCGCAACGGCCCGAGCGCGCTGGCCAGGAACTGCTGCGAATCGTTCGTGAAATCGAAGCTGCGCAGCAGGAAGTCGTCGCCCTTGTCGCGGTAGGCCACCAGGCCCAGGCAGACGTCCGGCCGGCTGGGCAGCGCCGCGACCTCGCCGACGATGGTCCGCAGCGTGGCCTTGAGCTTGCCGATCTCGTCGCCCATGGAGCCGGTCGCGTCCACCAGGAACAGCAGGTCGAGCCGGGCGCGCGGCACGGCCGCCTGCACGTCCAGCGTGACCTCGACGGCGCTCTTCTGGCCGCGCCGCAGCGAGGCGCTCGCCTCGCGGCCCTGCTTGCGGACGCTGACCTCGTAGCGACCGGACCGCTCGGGATCGAACGCATCCGGGTGGATCCACACGCGGCCCGCGGTGTCCGTGCGCGCCCACGTGGCGGCGCCGCTGGGCGCCTGGATCGCGACCTCGGCATCCGGCACGCCGCGCCCGCCCGGATCGCGCACCACCAGCAGGTGCCGCTCGCGCACGTCGCGCGCCCGGTGCGTCACCTGCGTGCGGTCGCGGAATGCAAGGTAGGCCGAGAAGTCGCCGTTGTCGTCGACCACGCCGGCGGTGACAGGCCCTTCCTGCGGCTGCAGTTGCGGCACCGGCCGGCGCTCGTAGGCCGCCGGGGGCGGGGGTGGCGCGGTGGGCGCCGCTTCCCGGGCCTTCGACGCGAAGTCCGCGCGGGAGGCCGCTTCGGCTTCCGCACGACCTCGCTCCGCGTGCATCGGCGCAGGCAGGACGGACGCGCGCGCGACCGGCTCCGGCCAGCCGCCACGTTGCTCGTCGCCCGGCGCGCGTCCCGGCACCTCGCGCATCGTCACCGGGCGCACACAATCGGTGGCCGACGGCGCCTGGAAATCCGGACTCGTGCGCATCTGCCATGTGGGGGCCGGCAGCGTGGCGGTGCGCGGCTCGGGCCAGGGCGGCGCGGGGAAAGCGGTGCCGGTGGCGGCGAGCAGGGCGACGAAGAGGGCGGCGCGGCGGAAGGCGGGCATCGGGGGCTCCAGGTTGTGGTGCCGAGTGATACGGGCCCCGTCGCCCGACGGGGTTGATTTCGTCGCCTGCCGTTAACCCCGAACCGCGGCGTGCCCCGTGGAACGTGGTGTGAGAATCCCGCCATGCCCGGCGCCCACCGCGACCTGACCGACGAGGAGCTGATGCTCGCCTACGCCGGCGGCGACCCGGTCGCCTTCGACACCCTGTACGCACGCCACGAGTCCGCCTTGCTGCGGTTCGTGCGGCGCGTGCTGGGCAGCGCGCTGGCGGCGCAGGCGGACGAGGTGTTCCAGGACACCTGGCTGCGCATCGTCGCGGCGCGCGCGAGCTTCCGCCCGCAGGGCGCGCGCTGGCGCACGTGGGCGTTCACCATCGCGCACAACGTGGCGATGGACCGCCTGCGCGTCAGCGGCCGCGAGGTCGTGCCGGACGCGCCCGACGACGGCAGCGATCCGCTCGACTGGCTCGCTGCCACGCTCGATGCGCGGCATCCGTCGAGCGAGGACGAGGCGTTCTGGCGCGCCGCCGGCCGCCAGCTGCTCGATTGCCTGGACGCATTGCCCGCGGCACAGCGCGCCGCCTTCCTGCTGCACCACGAGGATGGCGCGTCGGTCGAGGAGCTCGCGCGCCATCTGGGACTGCCGTTCGAGACGGCCAAGAGCCGCCTGCGCTACGCGCTGCAGAAGCTGCGTGGCTGCATGCAGGGCTACCTCGTCGTTCTGGAGCGGGCGGCATGAACTCGCTGCGCGATGCGCGCTTCGAGAAAGCGCTCGCGAGCGCGCCGGATGCGGACGCGGCCGTGCCGGCTGCGGTCCGCGCCGCCATCCGCGATGCCGCGCGCCGCGCGGTCGCGAAGCCCGCGCGCACGCCGTGGTGGGCGACGCTGCTGGGAGGCGAAGGCCGCATGCCGTGGAACGCGGCGTTTGCGACGGTGTTGCTCGCGGGCTTCGTCACCTTGCTGTGGCGCGGGGGCGGCGAGTTGCCGCACGACGAGATCGCGGTCGAGCGCCCGCCGGTGCCGGCGGCGGCGCCGCCTGCACCTTCGCCATCCAGCGTCGAGCAACAGGCGCCTGCTGCGCCTGCGCCTGCGCCTGCACCTGCACCTGCACCTGCACCCGCACCCGCACCTGCACCCGCACCGGGACCCGCACGAGCGCCTGCAGTCGTGGCTCCGCAGCGGTCCGCGCCGATGCGCGCGAGCGAGACGGAGCGCGCGCGCGAAGCGGAAGGTCGCCGCGAGGACGCGGCTGCCGAGAAGGCTTCCGCGTCGCGCGCGCAAGCCGAGCGCCGCGCCGAGGCCGCACCCAGCGCGCGTGCGGTCGTGCCGCCCCCACCGCCGGCCGCGATGCAGGTGGCGCCCGCCTTCGTGCCGGTCCCGCAAGCTCCAGCCGCAGCGTCGCCGCCCGCCAGGTTCGCGCGCCGCAGCGAGGCCCCCACGACGGCGGCCGCCGCAAGCCCCACCTCGTCAGCAATGCCGGCGTGGGACACGATCCGCATCGAAGCCGGCTCGCGCGTGGTGACGCTCGCGCGCCCGCAGGCCGACGCGCTGGCGGCGGCGATCGACGCCTTGCTGAAGGCGCCGCGCGAACCGGCCGGCGCCGCGCCTGCGCGCACGCTCGTGCAACTCACGTTGCTGGAGCAGACGCGCACCGTGGGACAGCTGTGGCTCGGCGAGTCGACGGCCACGTGGCAGCCCGCCGGGCAGCCGGCCGTGACGTGGCGCCCCGAAGTCGCGCAACTCGCGGCGTTGCGCGACCTGGTGGCGCGCTAAGCGCGCGCGATCAGCTGTTGGTGAACCTGGCCGGCCGCTTGGCCAGGAAGGCTTCCATGCCTTCCTCCTGGTCGCGCGTGGAGAACAGCGCGTGGAACAGGCGGCGCTCGAACAGGATCCCGTCGGACAGCGGCGATTCGAACGCACGGTTCACCGACTCCTTGGCCGCCATGGCCGCGAGGCGCGGCATGCCGCAGATGGTGATGGCGGTCGCGAGTGCTTCGTCCATCAACTTCTCGACCGGCACGACACGGCTGACGAGCCCGCTGCGTTCGGCTTCCTGCGCATCCATCATGCGGGCGGTCAGCACCATGTCCATCGCCTTGGACTTGCCCACCGCGCGAGGCAGGCGCTGCGTGCCGCCGGCGCCGGGGATGATGCCGATCTTGATCTCGGGCTGGCCGAACTTCGCGTTCTCGGCCGCGATGACGATGTCGCACATCATGGCCAGCTCGCAGCCACCGCCGAGCGCGAAGCCGGCGACCGCGCCGATCACCGGCTTGCGGATGCTGCGGATCGTCTCCCAGTTGCGGCTGATGTACTCGGTCTTGTAGACGTCGGCGAACTCGTACTTGACCATCACGGAGATGTCGGCGCCGGCGGCGAACGCCTTGTCGCTGCCGGTCAGCACGATGCAGCCGATCGCGTCGTCGGCGTCGAAGGCCTTGAGCGCCGTGCCCAGCTCGTCCATGAGCTGGTCGTTCAGCGCGTTGAGCTGCTTGGGCCGGTTCAGCGCGATCACGCCGACCTGGCCGGCTTCGACGCGCGTGGTGAGGGTTTCGTACGCCATGGGTCCTCCTGCTGCAAGGCGTTGGATTATGGCGGGGGGCCAAGGGCAAGCACCGTCGATGCGCCTGCGGCGCGCTGCTAGAGTCGGCGGCAGGAGAGCCTTGCGATGAGTGAACCCAACGTCCTGTTCGAGCAGCGCGGCGCGGTCGCGCTGGTCACGCTGAACCGCCCCAAGTCCCTCAACAGCTTCACGCGCGCGATGCACCAGGAGCTCTGGGCCGCGCTGGACCGCATCGAGGCCGAGCCCGCCATCCGCGCCGCCGTCATCACCGGCGCGGGGCGCGGCTTCTGCGCGGGCGCGGACCTGTCCGAGTTCGATTTCGCGGAAGGCCCGAACCTCGTCGAGCGCGCCAATCCCGGCCCGATCATCGACAAGGCGTTCAACCCGACGGTGCGCAAGCTGATGCAGCTGCGCGTGCCCACCATCGCCGCGATCAACGGCGTCGCCGCCGGTGCGGGCGCGTCGCTCGCAATGACCTGCGACCTCGCGATCGCGGCGCCGGAAGCCACCTTCATCCAAGCCTTCAGCAAGATCGGCCTCATCCCCGATGCGGGCGGCACCTGGTTCCTCGTGAAGAAGCTCGGCGTCGCGCGCGCCATGGGCTGCGCGATGCTGGGCGACAAGCTCTCCGCCGCGGACGCGAAGGAGTGGGGAATGATCTGGGACGTCGCGCCGCAGGGGCAGGACGTCGTCGAAGCGGCCGTCGCCCTGGCCACGCGCCTGTCGACCATGCCCACCAAGGCGCTTGTCGCGACGCGGCAACTGGTGCGCGCCGCCGCCGCCAACGATCTCGACACGCAGCTGGACCTGGAGCGCGACACGCAGTCCGCGCTCGGCCGCACGCACGACTACATCGAGGGCGTGAAGGCGTTCCTCGAGAAGCGCCCGCCGGCCTTCAAGGGCGAGTGATGTCGGAGCGGGATCTGGCCGCCCGTGTCGGCGAGGCGATGTTCGCCAACGACCGTGCCTCGCGCGAGACCATGGGCATGGAACTGCTCGCGTGCGAACCCGGCCGCGCGGTGATGCGCATGGCGATCGACGAGCGCCACCTCAACGGCCACGGGATCTGCCATGGCGGCTTCATCTTCACGCTCGCCGATTCGACCTTCGCGTTCGCCTGCAACAGCCGCAACAAGTCCACCGTGGCGGCGGGCTGCAGCATCGAGTTCCTCAAGCCCGGCCAGCCCGGCGACGTGCTCACCTGCGAAGGCGTCGAGCGCGTGCTGCAGGGCCGCCACGGCGTGTACGACATGACGGTGACCAACCAGCGCGGGGAGGTCGTCGCGGTGTTCCGCGGCAAGAGCGCGCAGATCCACGGCCACGTGATCCAGGAGCCATGATGGACAAGTTCCCCCTCGAACCGATCGAAAAGGCCAGCGTCGACGAACTGCGCGGGCTGCAGCTCAAGCGCCTGCGGCAGACGCTGGCGCATGCGTACGCCAACTCGCCCGTGTACCGCGCCAAGTTCGATGCGGCCGGCGTGCATCCGGACGACTGCCGATCGCTCGAGGACCTGGCCAGTTTCCCGTTCACCACCAAGGCCGACCTGCGCGACAGCTACCCGTTCGGCATGTTCGCGGTGCCGCGCTCGCAGTGCGTGCGCATCCACGCGTCCAGCGGCACGACGGGCAAGCCCACCGTCGTCGGCTACACCGCCGGCGACATCGAGACCTGGGCGAAGCTGGTGGCGCGCAGCATCCGCGCCAGCGGCGCGCGTCCCGGCGACCTGGTGCACGTGAGCTATGGCTACGGCCTGTTCACCGGCGGCCTGGGCGCGCACTACGGCGCCGAGAAGCTGGGGCTCACCGTGGTGCCGTTCGGCGGCGGCCAGACCGAGCGCCAGGTGCAGCTGATCGCCGACTTCCGTCCCGACATCATCATGGTCACGCCCAGCTACATGCTGGCGATCGCCGACGAATTCGAGCGCCAGGGGCTGGACCCGCGCGAGAGCAGCCTGCGCATCGGCATCTTCGGCGCCGAGCCCTGGACCAACGACATGCGGCTGCAGATCGAGCAGCGCATGGGCATCGACGCGGTCGACATCTACGGCCTGTCCGAAGTGATGGGTCCCGGCGTCGCCAACGAGTGCGTCGAGACCAAGGACGGCCCGACCATCTGGGAAGACCACTTCTATCCCGAAATCATCGATCCCGAAACCGGCCGCGTGCTGCCCGACGGTGAGCCGGGCGAGCTGGTGTTCACCAGCCTGACCAAGGAAGCGCTCCCGGTCATCCGCTACCGCACGCGTGACCTCACGCGGCTCTTGCCCGGCACGGCGCGCACCATGCGCCGGATGGAGAAGATCACCGGCCGCAGCGACGACATGATGATCGTGCGCGGGGTCAACGTGTTCCCGACGCAGATCGAGGAACTCATTTGCCAGCGCGCCGCGCTGGCACCGCACTACCAGTGCGTCCTCACGCGCGAAGGGCCGCTGGACTGCCTCACGGTCGTCGTCGAGGCGCGGGCGGGGCTCACGCCGGACAGCGACGAGGCCAGGGCCGACGCCGAGCGCCTCGTGCACGACGTCAAGACCTACGTGGGCACCAGCATCCGGGTGGAACTGCGCCCGGCCGGTGGCGTCGAGCGCAGCATGGGCAAGGCCAAGCGCGTCGTCGACCAGCGGCGCTGAGGTCGCGCGTCAGCGCTGGTCGACGGCTTCGACCAGCAGGTCGATCTCGGCGTCGCTGCCGTTGCGCACGAGGATGCGCACCGGCAGGTACTGCAGCGACGGCGCGTACCAGATGTCCATCAGGAAGTTGCCGCGCGGGCTGGCGATCATGCGCGGCCGCAGGTGGAACGCGTCGACGGGGCCCAGCGCCGTGCGCAGCGTGTCGCGGCCGATCACGTCGTAGGTCCACTCGTCGACGCCGCCCGGCCGCGCCATCCAGAACACGACCGGCTTGCCCACCTCCAGCGGCTCGCGGCCGGTCGCGAAGCGATGGCTCAGTTCGACGAACTGGCTGGCGGTGTCCTGCACCGCCGGCGGCCGCGGGAAGGTGCGGCCGTCGGCCAGCATCACCTCGCGCGCACCGAAGCGCACGGTGCGGAGGCGGCCGTTCGTGGATTCCTCGTAGGCGCGCGGCAGCAGCGTCGCTTCCTCGATGTCGCCCTGGCTGGTCATCGAGAACTTCGCGAACGGCGTCACGTCGACCTCGACCCGCGCCTGGTAGTCGGTGCCGGTGCGCTGCCACAGCACGCGCGCCGACCCGTACAGCGGCCCGCCGCGGTAGGTGCCGCTCAGGTGGTAGCGCAGGCGCGTGTCGGGTGGCCAGCTGTCGGCAGGTGAAGACGCGACGGGAGCGCTTGCCGGTGCCGAAGCAGCGGTCGCGACCGCAGACGCGGCTGGTGTCGGAGCCGATGCGGCGGTCTCGGGTGGTGCGACCTGCTCCTGGTCGGCGACCTTTGTCTCCGACGCCGCAGGCTCGGGCGCACTGGCCACCGCTTCGGGCGCGCTCGCGACGGTCTGCGGCGCGCTGGCGACGGCTTCCGGTGCCGCGGCCTGCAGTGGCTCGGACCGCGGTTTGCGGCGGGGCTTCTTCACTTGTGCCGGAGGGGCCGCGATCGGGGCCGGCGCGGCCGGCGTGATCAGCCGCGTGTACATCGGCGGCGCCATCGTCTTGAGAATGCTGCGGGGCGAGGGCAGCGTGGCCGCCCATTGCAGGACGGCCACGTGCCCGAGCAGCACCGCGACCACGATGACGAGCAGGACGCGGCGCGTCCGCGCCGTCAGGCCGGCGCGAGCCATGCCTGCGCCTGCGCCGCGTCGCGCAGGACCAGCCGCCAGGTGGTGGCCGCGGCGGGCAGGTGCAGTTCCAGCCGCAGGATGCGGCGGTCGCGCGCAACGAGCGCGATCACGCGGCGGTGGTGGCCGACGTACAGCGGCAGGTCGTCCATCTTCGACAGGCGCCAGGATTCGCCCGCGACTTCGATGCCGATCCACTCGTCGCCGGCGGCCATGCCGGCCTGCTCGGCGGCGCCGCCGCGCAGCACCGTCTTCAGGCGCACGCTGCCGCCCGAGTCCTCGCTGCGCACGCCCAGGCGCTGTTGCCACTGGGCGGGTTCGTCGAGCGCGAAGATGCCCTGCTTCTGCAGCAGGTCCGCCAGCGGCAGCTCGCGCGTGCCGTGCACCCAGGCGGCGATCTCGCGCGCGAAGCTGCGTCCTCCGAGCTCGCGCAGCACGGCGGCGAAGTCCGCTTCCGTCATCGGCCCGCCCTTGCACCGCTGCCACAGCGTGCGCATCACGTCGTCGAGCGTCGTGTGGCCTTCAGCGCGCAGCGTCAGGTCGAAACACAGCGCCACCAGCGCACCCTTGGTGTAGTAGCTGACCGTGGCGTTCGGCGTGTTCTCGTCCTGCCGGTAGTACTTCACCCAGGCGTCGAAGCTGGCCTGCGCGACGGCCTGCACTTCGCGGCCGGGCGTCTGCAGCACCTGGTTGATGGTCTTGTTCAACAGCCGCACGTAGGCCGCGTCGTCGATGAGGCCGGCGCGGCGCAGCAGCAGGTCGTCGTAGTAGCTGGTGAAGCCCTCGAAGAACCACAGCAGCTGCGTGTAGTTCTCCTGCGTGTAGTCGTAGCGCGCGAACTCCGCCGGTCGCAACTGCTTGACGTTCCAGGTGTGGAAGTACTCGTGCGACACCAGCCCCAGCAGCGTGACGTAGCCGTCGGACGCGCGTTGCTCGCCCAGCCGCGGCAGGTCGCGGCGCGCCGCGATCAGCGCCGTCGAATTGCGGTGCTCGAGGCCGCCGTAGCCGTCGTCGACGGCATTGAGCAGGAACAGGTAGGACTTGAAGTGCGGCTTCTTGCGGTCGTGCCAGAAGCGGATCTCGGCGTCGCAGATCTTCTGCACGTCGGCCGCGAACCGGGCGCCGTCGAAGGATTCGGCGGCGCCGGCGACGACCAGCCGGTGCGGCACGCCGCAGGCCTTGAACTCGGTGCTCCAGAACGTGCCCATCTCCACCGGGCAGTCGACCAGTTCGTCGTAGGTGTCGGCCTGGTACAGGCCGAAGCCGCGCTTGCCCACGCGCAGTGGCGTCAGCCCGGTGGCTGCTTCCCAGCCGGGGCGCGGCGAGACCAGTTCGAGGATGTGGGGCCGCGCCTCCTGGCCATGCACACGCAGGCACAGGCTGGTGCCGTTGAAGAAGCCGCGGCGGCCGTCCAGCCACGCGGTGCGCACCGAGTTGTCGAAGGCGTACACCTCGCAGGACAGGACCAGCGGGCTGCTGGGCACGCAGTCGGCCTGCCACGTGCACTTGTCCAGCTGCTGCAGCGGCACGGCGCGGCCGTCCTGGCGCGCGACCAGGCGCTGCAGGTTCTTGGCGAACTCGCGCACCAGGTAGCTGCCCGGGATCCACACCGGCAGCGACACGACCTGGCCGGCCTGCGGCTGCTCGATCGTGAGCGTGACGTGGAACAGGTGCGCGTGGAGGTCGGCGGCCTCGACGCGGTAATGCAGGCGCGCGCCGGACGCGGCCTGCTGCTGCGCTCGCGGGCTCACTTGGCTTCGGCCAGCAGCTTCTCGACGTCCGCGGCGCCGATGGCGCCGGGCACGCGGCGGCCGTCGGGGAACACCAGCGTCGGTGTGCCGGTCACCTGGTGGCGGCGGCCCAGTTCGACGTTGCGCGCGAGCGCCTGCGTGTCGCACGAGCCGTCGCCCTTGATCGGCAGGTCGCGGACCATGTGGTCCTGCCAGGCCTTGGCGCGGTCCTTGGCGCACCACAGCTGCTCGGACTTCTTCGCCGAGTCGGGACCGAGGATCGGGTACAGGAACACGTGGATGGTGACGTTGTCGACTTTCTGCAGGTCGCGCTCGAAGCGCTTGCAGTAGCCGCAGTTCGGGTCCTCGAACAGCGCCAGCTTGCGCTTGCCGTTGCCGCGCACGATCTGGAACGCGTCCTTGGTCGGCAGCTTGTCGAAGTCGATGGCGGTCAGCTTGGCGATGCGTTCCTCGGTGAGGTTGCGGCGCTGCTTGGCGTCGACCAGCTGGCCGTGCAGCACGTAGCTGCCGTCCGCGTCGGTGTAGTACAGGTCGGTGCCCACGCGCACTTCGAAGATGCCGGGCATCGGCGACTTCGTCACTTCGTCGATGGTGCCCATCATGGGCAGCCGCTCGGACAGGTTCTTGCGGATGGTCGCTTCCTGCGCCCCCGCGACGGAAGCGGCCAGCGCCAGGGCGAGGGCCAGCGCGGTGCGCGCGAGGGAGGTGGTGCTCTTCATGTCGATCCAGTCTAGGGGTGGTGGTCACAGGCGTCCGGCGGCCTGCCGCACCACCCAGTCCTTGAGGGGGCCGCTCGCGTCGAAACCGCGCAAGCCCCATTGGCGCAGCGCCGACCACGTGGGGTGGTCCTGCGCGAACAGTTGCTGCAGCCCGTCGGTGACAGTGCCCATCGCGAGCACGTCGCCCTTGCGGGTGCGTTCGTAGCGGCGCAGCAGCTTCGCGTCGCCGACGGGCCGCCAGTATTCCCGCTCGTGCAAGACCTGCGCGAGCGCCCGGGCATCGGCGAGGCCGAGGTTCAGGCCCTGGCCCGCCAGCGGATGCACGCTGTGCGCGGCATCGCCCGCCAGCGCCCAGCCGGGGCCGACCCAGCGGTCGGCGCGCGCGACCTGCAGCGGCCACGCGGCGCGGTCGCTCTCCAGCCGCATCGTGCCGAGCGCGCCGTGGCAGGCGACCTGCAACCGGGCGGCGAAATCGTCCGGGGTGGCCGCGAGCAGTTCGGCGCTGCGCGCCTGCGCCACGGACCACACGAGGGCGACGCTGTCGCTGCCCTCGGCGGTGGTCTGGCCGCCCAGGGGCAGCAGCGCCAGCACTTCGCCGTTGGCGAACCACTGCCGGGCCACATGGCCGTGCGGACGTTCGCACGCCAGCCGCGCGGCGACCGCATGCTGCCCATAGGGGCGCACGTCGTAGGCCACGCCGAATTCCTCGCGCGTGCTGCTGGCCTTGCCTTCGCAGACAACCGTCAGCGGCGCGACCGCGGGCTCCTGCAGCACGGTGACCAGCGGCTGGAACCGGACCGCCTCGGCGAGCCTGGATTCCAGCGCGGCGACGTCGACGATCCACGCCAGCGCCGGCGCGCCGCCGGTGGGATGGAAGTGCACCGTCGCGCCATCGTCGCCATGCACTTCCATGCCGCGCACCGGCGTCGCATGGCCCTCGTCGGGCCAGCCGCGCACGGATTCGAGCAGTTGGCGCGAGGCGGCGTTGAGCGCGTAGGCGCGAACGTCCGCACCCTGCGCGGCGGCGGGCCGCTCGACCAGGCCGACGCGCAGGCGCTCGCCCGCGAGCAGCAGGGCCAGCGTGCGACCGACGATTCCCCCGCCGCGAATGCAGACGTCCAGCACAGTGGCCATGCGCAAATTTTAAGCGCCGGGGCGGGCCGCCCGGCCGCGCTTGGCACAATCCGTCGGTCGAGTTCGCCCGTCCATCCATGTCCGCAGCCGTTCCCGAGTTCCAGGCCCGCATCGCGCGGCTGTTCGTCTACCCCGTCAAGTCCTGCGCCGGTGTCGAGGTGCCCGAGGCCCTGCTCACCGAAGCCGGGCTCGACCTCGACCGCGCCTGGATGGTCGTCGACGCCGCGGGCGTCGGCGTGACGCAGCGCGAACTGCCGAGGCTCGCGCTGGTGCGCACGCAGTTGAAGCACCACGAAGTCGTGCTGCGCGCGCCGGGCATGCTGGCCTTGCACCTGCAGGTCGATGCGGTCGAAAGTCCCGCGCGGGTGCGCGTGTGGGACGACGAGGTGCCGGCGTGGGACATGGGCGACGTCGCGGCGCAGTGGTTCACCGATTTCCTCGGCCAGAAGCTGCGGCTCGTGCGGTTCGAGCCGGAGCACCGTCGGCTGTCCAACATGAAATGGACGGGCGGCGTCGAGGCGCCGAACCAGTTCAGCGACGGCTACCCGTTGCTGGTGCTGGGCGAAGCCGCGCTGGCGCAATTGAACGAGCGGCTCGCAGCGCGCGGCCACGCGCCGGTCGGCATCGAGCGCTTCCGTCCGAACATCGTGCTGGCCGGCGGCGAGCCGCACGACGAGGATCGGGTCGGCGACTTCGTGGTGGCGGCCGATGGCGCCGTGCGGCTGCGCATGGTCAAGCCCTGCGTGCGCTGCCCCATCCCCGACATCGACCCGGTGACCGCCGAACGCGGCACCTCCGTGTCGGACGCGCTGCAGGGCTACCGCAGCGATGCGCGCATGAAGGGCGCCGTCACCTTCGGGATGAACGCGATCGTGCTGGAAGGCGACGGGCAGTTGCTGCGCGTCGGGCAGGCGGTGACCGGCGGCTGGCAGTTCGACTAGGCCTGCCGCACCGACAGCTCGGACGGCAGTTCGCTGTCGGTGTCCAGCGGCACCGGCTGCGTGTTGTCCGCATCCAGGAAGCGGATCGGGCGCCGGGTGCGCGGTGACATCGAAGCAAGCAGGGCGCCCAGGTCGTCCGCGACCGTGGCCGGCTCCACGGCGCGCTCGTTCAGCAGCACGGCGGCGATGTGGAAGTGCAGCGTGACTTCGGGTTTCAGTCCGGGCAGCGGCATCAGCCCCGACGCGATCAGCCGCGCGGCGCGGTGGGTCACGGCGCTGCGTGCCGACACGCCCTCGAGGATCAGGCCGAAACGCGCCTCGCCGACCCGGCCGACCGTGTCCACGTCGCGCACGACGCGGCGCAGCTTGAGCACGCTTCGCAGCAGGCTCTGGTCGGCCACCGCCTGGCCGTGCACCTGCCGGATGCGCGCATGGTTCACCAGGTCGACGAACACGATCGCCGCTTCGGCCTTGTCGCGGCGTGCCCGCATCACGACCTGCAGCAGGCGGTCCTGGAACAGGTGCGGCGACAGCAAGCCGGTCAGCGCGTCCTGGCTGGAGAGCGCCTGCGCGCGGATCTGCGCGCCGTGGCGGTCGCGCGAGCGGATGGACAGCGCCACCAGCAGCAGCGGCACTTCGGCGACCACGGCCAGCAGCGATGCGTACTGGGTGAAGAAGTTGATCGGCAGCCAGCCGAGCATGCGGATGCAGAAGAGCGTGATGGCCAGCGCGAGCGGCACGAAGGCGGCGAGGACCCACCGGCCGACGATGTCCCCGCGCCGGCAGGCGAGCCACGCGGCCGTGACGTTCATCGCCAGGCCGGCGGCGAAGTAGGCGGACAGCACCTGCAGGCCCGGGGCGCGCGGCACCAGCAGGTACGCGACGGCGAGCGGCAGGCCGAGCCAGCCGCCCAGGTAGGTGGCGCGATCGAGCACCGGATGGCGCGCGGCCACGCCCAGCAGGCGGCGCACGAACAGGATGGCGGCGCCCATGCCCAGGAACGCCAGCGTGCCCGAGGCCAGGTCGGGCCACGGGCCGCCCGTGGGCCACAGCAGGTGGGCCGCCACGCCGGTGTAGGCGACCAGGCACAGCGTGGTGATGCCCGCATACGCGGCGTACCAGCCGTAGGCGCGGTCGCGGTACGCGATGCTCTGCGCGATGCAGGCCGCCACCAGGAGCAGCAGCGCGCCGAAGATGGCGCCGAGGCCGAGCGTTTCCAGCTGCACGCGTTGCGCATGCTCGCCGTCGGTGGACAGGTGCAGCGGCAGGCTGGTGGGCGTCTGGCTGCGCACGCGGATGTACACGTCACGCGCCTCGCCGGCGGGCAGCGCCAGGCGGAACACCGGATAGCGGCCGCGCTCCGGCCACTGGTCCACGGCGATGGTGTCGCCGGCCACCTGCATGCGCCAGCTGCGGCCCTCCATCTGCCAGACCTCGAGGCGGTCGATGAGCGGGTCGCCCCAGGCGAGCAGCCATTGCTGGTGCGCGTCGGCGGCACGCTGCAGCCGCAGGCGCAGCCACAGCGCGTTGCCGGGCGCGAGCGGCGCGATCTGGCCGGCGTCGCCGTGCCCGAAGCGGTGCGGAGTGCGCAGCACGTCGTCCAGCGTCGCCGTCCCCCGCTCGTCGAGCCAGCGCGTCGCGACGCCGTCGACCAGCAGCACCTCGTCGCCGTCGCGCAGCGTGACCGGTTGCGCCGCCGCCGGCGGCGCCAGCAGCAGGGCGGCCCAGAGCAGCAGGGCCATGCGGCACGCGAAGGCCGCGAGGGGCCTTGGCATACACTGACCGGCTTGTCTGTCTGGAACTGCCATGAGCTTGAAGTGCGGCATCGTGGGCCTGCCCAACGTGGGCAAGTCGACCCTGTTCAATGCCCTCACCAAGGCGGGAATCGCCGCCGAGAACTACCCTTTCTGCACCATCGAGCCGAATGTCGGCATCGTTGAACTGCCGGATCCGCGGCTGTCGAAGCTGGCCGGCATCGTCCAGCCGGAGCGCATCGTACCGGCTATTGTCGAGTTCGTGGACATCGCCGGCCTCGTCGCCGGCGCGAGCAAGGGCGAAGGCCTGGGCAACCAGTTCCTCGCGCACATCCGCGAGACCGACGCCATCGTCAACGTCGTGCGCTGCTTCGAGGACTCCAACGTGATCCACGTCGCCGGCCGCGTCGACCCGGTCGCCGACATCGAGGTGATCCAGACCGAGCTGTGCCTCGCGGACCTCGGCACGGTGGAGAAGAGCCTGGCGCGCTACACCAAGGCCGCCAAGTCCGGCAACGACAAGGAAGCGGCCAAGCTGGTCGCCGTGCTCACCAGGGTGCAGGCCGCGCTCGACCAGGGCCAGCCGGTGCGCACGCTGGAGTTCAGCGACGAGGAGCGCGCGCTGCTCAAGCCGCTGTTCCTGATCACCGCCAAGCCGGCGATGTTCGTCGCCAACGTCGACGAGAACGGCTTCGAGGGCAACCCGCTGCTGGACAAGCTGCGCGCTTACGCGCAGGCGCAGGGCGCGCCCGTGGTGGCCATCTGCGCCAAGATCGAATCCGAGATGGCCGACATGAGCGACGAGGACAAGCAGATGTTCCTCGCCGAGATCGGCCAGGAGGAGCCGGGCCTGAACCGCCTGATCCGCGCGGCCTTCAAGCTGCTCGGCCTGCAGACCTACTTCACCGCCGGCGAGAAGGAAGTGCGCGCGTGGACCGTGCGCATCGGCGCCACCGCGCCGCAGGCCGCGGGCGTGATCCACACCGACTTCGAGCGTGGCTTCATCCGCGCGCAGACGATCGCGTTCGAGGACTTCGTGAAGCACGGCGGCGAGCAGGGCGCCAAGGACGCCGGCCGCATGCGCAGCGAAGGCAAGGAGTACGTCGTCCAGGACGGCGACGTGATGAACTTCCTCTTCAACGTGTGAGGGCTCGGCCCGGCGTCAGCCGGCCAGCCACGCGGGCATGTTCGGGAAGGCGTAGAGCAGCGCGTACGTCATCGTGACGTAGCGCAGGAACTTGCCCACCAGCATCCACGCGCTGCATTGCCAGAACGGCATGCGCAGCCAGCCCGCCACCGCGCACAGCGGATCGCCCACGGCGGGAAGGAACGCGAAGAAGCAGGCCCGGGGCCCGAGGCGCTGCAGCCAGTCGATCGCCTTCACGTGCGTCGACGAATGGCGCCACTTGTCGATCACGTGGTGCGCCTCGTAACCGAGCCACCAGTCGAACATGCCGCCGAGCGTGTTGCCGATGGTCGCGACGACGATCGCGGGCCAGAGCAGCCCGGGGTTGAGCGAGACGAGGCCGAAGAGCGCGGGTTCCGACCCGAGCGGCAACAACGTGGCCGACACGAACGCGACCACGAAAAGCGTGGTGAGCCCGAACTTCGGGAGCGCGAGGGCGCCAAGCAAAGCGACGAGCCAATCCGGCATGCGCGCGCATGTTACGCGCGTCAAGAGGTGTGAACCTGTAGGCGGATACGCAGTGCGGCCGGGTCGGCGGGGTGCTTCGGGCGCATACAATCGTGCCTCATTTTTCAGCAGCCCGTTTCCTCCCCTTTCCCATGCGCATCGGCCCGTACACCCTGGCGAACCACGTGTTCGTCGCGCCGATGGCGGGCGTGACGGACCGTCCGTTCCGGCAGTTGTGCAGGCGCCTGGGCGCGGGCCATGCGGTGAGCGAGATGGTCACGTCACGCCGCGAGCTGTGGAACAGCCTGAAGACCTCGCGCCGCGCCAACCACGAGGGCGAGCCGGGCCCGGTCGCCGTGCAGATCGCGGGCACCGAGGCGGCGGAGATGGCGGATGCCGCCGCGTACAACATCGATCGCGGCGCGCAGATCATCGACATCAACATGGGCTGCCCGGCCAAGAAGGTGTGCAACAAGTGGGCCGGCTCGGCGCTGATGCAGGACGAGCCGCTGGCGCTCGCCATCGCCAGCGCGGTGGTCGCTGCGTGCGAGCCGCGTGGCGTGCCGGTCACGCTCAAGATGCGCACCGGCTGGGACGCGGAGCACCGCAACGCGGTGCGCCTGGCGCGCGCGTTCGAGGACGCGGGCGTGCAGCTGCTGACGGTGCACGGCCGCACGCGCGAGCAGGGCTACAAGGGCTTCGCGGAATACGACACCATCGCCGCGGTCAAGGACGCGGTGCGCATCCCGGTGGTCGCCAACGGCGACATCGATTCGCCGGCCAAGGCCCGTGAGGTGCTTGCGCACACCGGTGCCGACGCCGTGATGATCGGCCGCGCGGCGCAGGGCCGGCCGTGGATCTTCCGCGAGGTCGTGCACGAGCTCGCCACCGGCGAGCCGCTCGCGCCGCCGCTGGTGGCCGAGGTCAAGCGGCTGCTGCAGGACCACCTGCAGGACCACTACGCGCTCTACGGCGAATTCACGGGCGTGCGCAGCGCGCGCAAGCACATCGGCTGGTACGTGCGCGGGCTGCCCGGCGGCGAGGCGTTCCGGTCGGACATGAACGCGATCGAGGAGGCGGACGCGCAGTGGCGCGCCGTGGGAGCGTTCTTCGACGGGCTCGAGGCGCGCCAGGACCGGTTGCCCGCCGCGGCGGTGCAGCCGGACGAACACACGACAGAACAAGAAGCATGAGCAAGAAACAGATCGAGGAGTGCGTGCGCAACAGCCTGGAGGGCTACTTCCGGGACCTGCGCGGGACCGAGCCCGACGGCATGTACGACATGCTGGTGAAGGTGGTCGAGAAGCCGCTGCTGGAGGTCGTGATGGCCCAGGCGGACCAGAACCAGTCGCGCGCAGCCGAGTGGCTGGGCCTCAATCGCAACACGCTGCGCAAGAAGCTGCTCGAGCACAAGCTGCTCAAGGGCTGACACCATGAACGCACTGCTTTCCGTTTCCGACAAGGCCGGCATCGTCGATTTCGCGCGTGGCCTGCGCGCGCTGGGCATCGGCCTCATCTCCACCGGCGGCACCGCCAGGCTGCTGCAGGACGCGGGCCTGCCCGTCACCGAGGTGGCCGAGGTCACGGGCTTCCCCGAGATGCTCGACGGCCGGGTCAAGACGCTGCATCCCAAGGTGCATGGCGGCCTGCTCGCCCGCCGCGACGTGCCCGCGCACGTGGCGGCGCTGAAGCAACACGGCATCGACACGATCGACCTGCTCGTGGTCAACCTGTACCCGTTCGAGGCGACCGTCGCCAAGCCCGGTTGCACGCTCGAGGACGCGATCGAGAACATCGACATCGGCGGCCCGGCCATGGTGCGCAGCGCGGCCAAGAACTGGAAGGACGTCGGCGTGCTCACCGACGCGGCGCAGTACGGCCCCGTGCTCGAGGAGCTGCGCGCGAACCGCAAGCTGTCGGACAAGACGCGCTTCGGGCTCGCCGTCACCGCGTTCAACCGCATCGCCGACTACGACGGCGCCATCAGCGACTACCTGTCCGCCATCGAGTTCGACGCGGTGCAGCCCGGCCAGGCGCCGCAACGCTCGCTGTTCGGCGGCCAGTCCAACGGTCGCTTCGTGAAGGTGCAGGACCTGCGCTACGGCGAGAACCCGCACCAGCAGGCCGCGTTCTACCGCGACCTGTATCCCGCGCCCGGCTCGCTCGTGACGGCGAGGCAGCTGCAGGGCAAGGAGCTCTCGTACAACAACATCGCCGACGCCGACGCGGCGTGGGAATGCGTCAAGAGCTTCGACACGCCGGCGTGCGTGATCGTCAAGCACGCCAATCCCTGCGGCGTGGCGCTCGGCAAGGATCCGCTCGAGGCCTATTCGAAGGCGTTCCAGACCGACCCGACGTCCGCGTTCGGCGGGATCATCGCGTTCAACCGTGCGGTCGACCTCGCGGCGGCGCAGGCCGTGTCGAAGCAGTTCGTCGAGGTGCTGATGGCGCCGGGCTTCACGCCCGAGGCGCTGGAGGTGTTCAAGGCCAAGGCGAACGTGCGCGTGCTGGAGATCGCGTTGCCGCCGGGCGGCGCGAGCGACTGGGACAACGGCCGCAACGCGGTCGACGCCAAGCGCGTCGGCTCCGGCCTGCTGATGCAGACCGCCGACAACCGCGAGCTGACCGTCGCCGAGCTGAAGGTCGTCACGACGAAGCAGCCGACCGCGGCCGAGCTGCAGGACCTGCTGTTCGCGTGGAAGGTCGCCAAGTACGTGAAGTCCAACGCGATCGTCTTCTGCAAGGGCGGCATGACGATCGGCGTCGGCGCCGGGCAGATGAGCCGCATCGACTCGGCGCGCATCGCCAGCATCAAGGCCGGGAACGCCAAGCTGTCGATGCAGGGCACGGTGGTGGCCAGCGACGCGTTCTTCCCGTTCCGCGACGGCCTCGACGTGGTCGTCGACGCGGGCGCGACCTGCGTCGCCCAGCCGGGCGGCAGCATGCGAGACCAGGAAGTCATCGACGCCGCCAACGAGCGCGGCATCGCGATGGTGTTCACCGGGGTGCGGCACTTCCGACACTAGCCGCGCCTGGCGGCGCTGCCGAAAGCGGACTCCCAAACGCAGAGGACGCAGAAGAGCGCAGAGGACGCAGAAGAAAACCTTCTAGAAGGATTCTTCCGTGACTTCCGCGCTCTTCTGCGCCTTCTGCGTTTGGGAGTTCTTCGACTTGCCGATCAGGCGATCAGCTGGAACACCTCGGCGGCGGCCGCGATGGTGGTCTCCAGGTCTTCCTGGGTGTGGGCGGCACTGACGAAGCCGGCTTCGTACAGAGCGGGAGCGATGTACACGCCGCGGTCCAGCAGGCCGTGGAACAGCTTGTTGAAGCGGCTGCCGTCGGTCTTCATGACCTGGCTGTAGTTGCGCGGCAGCTCGGGCAGCAGGAAGAAGCCGAACATGCCGCCTTCGCTGTCGGCGCGGAACGGCACGCCGGCTTGCTCCGCTGCGGCCGAGAGGCCTTCCATGAGGCCGCGTGTCTTGGCGGTGAGCGCTTCGTAGAAGCCGGGCTTGCGCACTTCCGCCAGCGTCGCCAGGCCGCACGCGGTGGCGACCGGGTTGCCGGACAGCGTGCCGGCCTGGTACACGGGGCCGAGCGGCGCGAGCTGCTCCATGATCGACCGCGGGCCACCGAAGGCGGCCAGCGGCATGCCGCCGCCGATCACCTTGCCCAGCACCGTCATGTCGGGGCGGAAGCCCGGGATCAGCGATGCGTAGTGCGCCTGCGCGCCGCCGAGGCCGACGCGAAAGCCGGTCATCACCTCGTCGAACACCAGCAGCGCGCCGTGCTGCGTGCACAGCTCGCGGCAGCGGCGCATGAACGCGGTGTCCGCGCGCACGAAGTTCATGTTGCCGGCGATCGGCTCGATGACCAGGCAGGCGAGATCCTTGCCGTGCAGCGCGAAGGCTTCCTCGAGTTGCGCGACGTTGTTGTATTCGAGCACCAGCGTGTGCTGCACGACTTCCGGCGGCACGCCGGCGGAGGTCGGGTTGCCGAACGTCGCGAGGCCCGAGCCGGCCTTGACCAGCAGGGCGTCCGCGTGGCCGTGGTAGCAGCCTTCGAACTTGAGGATCTTGCTGCGGCCGGTGGCGCCGCGCGCCAGCCGCAGCGCGCTCATCGCCGCTTCCGTGCCCGAGCTCACGAGCCGCACCATCTCGAGCCCGGGCATCAGGGACGCGATGGCTTCGGCCAGCTCGATCTCGCGCTCGGTCGGCGCGCCGAACGAGAAGCCGTCGCGCGCGGCGCGCGTGACGGCTTCGACGACGGCGGGATGGCCGTGGCCCAGGATCATCGGACCCCAGGAGCCGATGTAGTCGATGTAGCGCTGGCCGGCGGCGTCCCAGAAGTACGGGCCCTGCGCGCGCTGCACGAAGCGTGGCGTGCCGCCGACGGCGCGGAACGCGCGCACGGGCGAGTTCACCCCGCCGGGGATGATCTTCCGCGCGCGGTCGAAGAGTTCGGTGTTGCGGTCAGTGCTTGGTGTCATGGGCGGGCATGTCGAGCACCTGGAGCGCCTGCGCTTCCTCGTCCGTGAGTTCGCCCGGATCCGTGTCGGGCTGGGCCCAGAACAGGCGGTCGGGGATCACGTTGCCCATGCCGGGGCGGAAGCCCGCGTCCAGGCAGCGATCGAGGTACGACAGCGCTTCGCCCGCGGCGGCCGCAAGGTCGCTGCCGCTGGCGACCAGCGCGGCCAGCGCGGCCGAGAGCGTGTCGCCGGCGCCGGAGAAGACTGCCTCGAAGCGCTCGAAGCGCTCGCTCGCCAGCACGGATTGCGGCGTCGCGAGCACGTTGTCGAGGAACTGGTCGGGGCAGGGAATGCCCGTCACGAAGGTGTAGGGCACGCCCATCTCGGAGGCGGCCTTGGCGATGTCGCGCGCGCCCGGGCTGCGGTCGCCGGGCCAGTCGGGCAGCAGCCAGCGCCACAGCGTGCTGTGGTTGCCGACCAGCACCGTGGTCTGCGGCAGCATCAGTTCGCGGAAGGCATCCAGGTACAAATCGATCTGCGAGTCGTCCCACCACGACAGGTTGGGCATGTAGGCGATGAGCGGCACTTCCGAGTAGTCGGCCGCGATGCCGGCGATGGCGCTCACCGCTTCGGGGCTGCCGACGAAGCCGACCTTGATCACCTGCGCGGGCGTGTCCTCGAGGATCGTGCGCGCCTGCTCGGCGACGGCTTCGTCGTCGAACGCGAAGTGGTCCATCACCTGCGCGGTGTCGCGTGCGTACGCGCCGGTGACCACGGGCAGCGCATGCGCGCCGACCGATGCGATGGCGGTGATGTCCGCGGAGAGTCCGCCGGCGCCGCTCGGGTCACTGGCGTTGAACACCATCACGCACGCGGGGCTCGCGTCGTCCTCTTCGCCGGACGGCGTCGTCGCATCGGTGGGAGTGGGGTTTGTCATGAGCCTGAATCATCCAGGCGTCGACGGTGTGCGGAACTGCCGCAGGTGCCCTAGATACAATCGTTGCATTCTATTCGACTCCCCTTTAAGCTGTGACTGAAGCAAAGACTTGGATGTGCCTGATTTGCGGGTGGATCTATGACGAAGCCGCGGGTGCGCCGGACCACGGCATCCCGCCCGGGACTCCGTGGGAGCAGGTTCCGATGAACTGGACCTGCCCCGAGTGCGGGGCCCGCAAGGAAGACTTCGAGATGGTGCAGATCTGAGGGAGGCGTCGCCTGGCACCACGAGTGCCGCGGGGCCTGCAGTTACAAAATGAGGAGCAGCGTCACGTGAGCACTTCCGCGCTCAAGGTGCTGGTGATCGATGACAGCAACACGATCCGCCGCAGCGCCGAAATTTTCCTGAAGCAGGGCGGCCACGAGGTCATGCTGGCCGAAGATGGCTTCGACGCGCTCGCCAAGGTCAATGACTACGAGCCGAACCTGATCTTCTGCGACATCCTGATGCCGCGGCTGGATGGGTACCAGACCTGCGCGATCATCAAGCGCAACGCCAAGTTCGCCTCCGTTCCCGTCGTGATGCTGTCGTCCAAGGACGGCGTCTTCGACAAGGCCCGCGGCCGCATGGTCGGCTCGCAGGACTACCTCACGAAACCGTTCACGAAGGACCAGCTGCTGCAGACCGTGCAGCAGTTCGGCGCCGCCGCGCCGTCGGCGTGAACCACAACACGAAAAGATAGACAGGAGCGATCGAAATGGCGATCCACAACGTGCTCGTGGTCGATGATTCCAAGACCGAGCTGATGTTCATGACCGACCTGCTGCAAAAGAACGGCTTCGCGGTCCGCACGGCCGAGAACGCCGACGACGCGTTCCGCCGCCTCGGCGAGGGCAAGCCCGACCTGATCCTGATGGACGTGGTGATGCCCGGCCAGAACGGCTTCCAGCTCACGCGCGCCATCACCCGCGACCCCCTGTACCAGGACGTGCCCATCATCATGTGCACGAGCAAGAACCAGGAGACGGACCGCGTCTGGGGCATGCGGCAGGGCGCGCGCGACTACATCACCAAGCCGGTCGACGCCGACGAGCTGATGGCCAAGATCAAGGCCCTGGGCTGATCGGCCCGCAGTCCCCATGGCCAACCGCGAAGCGCTGCGAGAACTCCAGACCCGGCTCGCCAACCGCCTGCAGGCGGCACGGACCGAAGGGGTACAGGCTTCGTGGCTGGCGGTGGAATCCGGCGGCGCGAAGTACCTGTTCCCCCTCGCGCAGGCCGGCGAGATCTTCCCTTTCGCCAGCACGCAGCACGTGCCCTACACCCAGGCCTGGTACCTGGGCGTCGCCAACCTGCGCGGCGGGCTCTATGGCGTGGTCGACTTCGCGTCCTTCGTCAGCGGGCGTGCGACCGCGCCGCGCACCGAAGCGCATCGCGCCGAATCGCGCCTGGTCGCCCTCGGGGCCGCGCTCGAAGTCAACTGCGCGCTGCTGATCGACCGCCTCGCAGGCCTGCGAGGCGCCGACACCTTCACCGCTACCACCGAACGGCCCGCGGACGCCCCTGCGTTCTTCGGCCGGGGCTTCACGGACGCCGCCGGCGTCTCGTGGCAGGAAATCGACCTGCAGGCCCTGTCGCAACAACCCCAGTTCCTGAGCATCAGCGCTTGACGCTTTCCCGGAAGGCTTTGCATCCATGTCCTTCAGCCTGAAGAACCTCTTCTCCAAGAAGTCGCCCGACGGCGAGAACAGCGGCGAGCTCAGCCTCGCGGCGCCGGAGGCCTCCACCGCCGACTTGTCCGGCAGCACGATGGACGCGGCCAACCGCACCGGCATGATGGCCGCGCCCGACACCGTGGACGATCCGGACTCGATCGACTCGCCGGTGCAACTGGACCAGGCGCAGCTGCTGCGCATCCCGTTCCTCGGCGAGCGCTCGATCACGGCGCACCAGCGCATCCTGTTCGGCCTGCTGGCTGGGTCGCTGGTGGTGCTGGCCGGCGTCGCGTACTACGCCTACAACTCGGCCAACCGGGTCGCGCTGCAGGTGAAGGCGACCGGTGACTCGCTGATGCAGTCGCAGCGCCTCGCCAAGTCGGTGTCGCAGGCCCTGGTGGGCAGCGCGACGGCCTTCCCCGAGGTGAAGGACAGCGCCGCGGTGCTGGCGCGTTCGGTGCGCGGCCTGAAGGCCGGCGACGACGAACTGCGCCTCAAGCCCGTGCAGGACGTCTTCCAGCCCGACATCGACAAGGTCGTGCCGCTGATGGAGCGCGCGGAGAAGAACGCCGCCACCGTGATTGCGCAGCAGAAGATCCTGACGCAGGTGGGTTCGGCGCTCCGCACCATCAACCGCCAGTCGTCCGACCTGCTGGAGATCGCCGAGACGATCGCCTCGCTCAAGTTGCAGCAGAACGCCTCGCCGGCGGAAATCTCCGCTTCGGGCCAGCTGGTGATGCTGACCCAGCGCATCGGCAAGTCGGCCAACGAATTCATGACGCTGAACGAGGGCCTGTCGCCCGAGGCGGTGTTCCTGCTCGGCAAGGACCTGAACTCGTTCAAGGAAATCGCGCAGGCGATGCTGGACGGCAGCCCCGAGCTGCGCATGGCCGCCAGCAAGGACCCGCAGATCCGCGAGCGCCTGGAGGCGCTGCTGAAGGTCTACGAACTGACGCGTGCGCAGGCCGGCGCCATCCTGTCGAACCTGCAGGGCCTGGTGTCCGCGCGTGAAGCGCAGGCGACCATCATCTCGGACAGCGAGAAGCTGCGCGGCGCCCTGGAGACGCTGCAGATCAACCTGTCGAACCAGACCGGCCTGGGCGTGGGCGCGCTGCTGGCGCTGTTCGCCGCCGCGCTCGCCGCCATCGGCTGCTCGATCGGCCTGGCCTACGTGCAGCTGCAGGACAGCCGCCGCCGCCAGGAAGTGGCCGAATCGCAGCGCCACGAAGCCGAGCGCCAGGAGCAGGAAGCCAAGCGCGTCAACGACGCCAACCAAGCCGCCATTCTTCGCCTGATGAACGAACTGCAGACGGTGGCCGAAGGCGACCTGACGCAGGAAGCGACCGTGACCGAGGACATCACCGGCGCCATCGCCGACTCGGTGAACTACACGGTGGAAGAACTTCGCCAGCTGGTGGGCAACGTGCAGAACACGGCCACCAAGGTCGCGCAGACCACGGCGCAGGTGGAATCGACCTCCACCGAGCTGCTGGCCGCATCGACCGAGCAGCTGCGCGAGATCCGCGAAACCGGCCAGTCGGTGCTCGACATGGCGGGCCGCATCAACACGGTGGCCGGCCAGGCGCAGGAATCGGCCCAGGTGGCGCGCCAGTCGCTGCAGGCTGCCGAGTCGGGCCTCGCGGCCGTGCAGAACGCCATCGGCGGCATGAACTCCATCCGCGACCAGATCCAGGAAACGTCCAAGCGGATCAAGCGCCTGGGCGAGTCGTCGCAGGAGATCGGCGAAATCACCGAACTGATTTCCGACATCACCGAACAGACGAACGTGCTGGCCCTCAACGCCGCCATCCAGGCCGCGTCGGCCGGTGAAGCCGGCCGCGGCTTCTCGGTGGTCGCGGAAGAAGTGCAGCGCCTCGCCGAACGCTCGGCAGACGCCACGCGCCAGATCTCGGCGCTGGTGAAGGCCATCCAGACCGACACGCAGGACGCGGTGGCCGCCATGGAACGCTCGACGCAGGGCGTGGTGGAAGGGGCCAAGCTGTCCGACAACGCCGGCACCGCGCTGACCGAGATCGACCAGGTGTCGCGCCGCCTCGCCGAGCTGATCGAACAGATCTCGCAGTCCGCGGTGAAGGAAGCCGAGTCCGCCAACGTGGTGGCCGGCAACATCCAGCACATCTTCGCCGTGACGGAACAGACCGGCGAAGGCACCCGCTCCACGGCGCAACAGGTGCGCGAGCTCTCGCGCATGGCCGAGGAACTGCGCCAGTCGGTTGCGCGGTTCAAGATCGCATAAGGCGGCGCCGGCGCGCACCCGCCAGCCGACCGCTCCAGCCAGAGTTTCCGCATGCAAGCCCAAGACAACGATCTCGACCTGGCGACGAACGACCTCGGCCCCCTGGCCTGGGTGCTCGACGAACTGCGCAAGTCGCTCGAAGCCGCCTCCGGCGCGCTGCGGCGGTTCGTGCGCGACGCCGGGCTCGCGCGCGGCTCCGACATGGCGTCGGTCGACGCCGGCCAGCTGCGCATCGCGCGCCAGCAACTGCACCAGGCGGTCGGTGCGCTCGAGATGGTCGGCATGGGCGCTCCCGCGCAGGTGCTGCGCGCCATGGAAACGGTGGTGCAGAAGTTCGTCGAGCGGCCCGAGCTGTGCGTCGAACCCGCCGCGGCGAAGGTCGAGCGCGCAGGTTTCGCGCTGACCGAATTCCTCGAAGGCGTCCTGCTGGGCAAGCCCACCTCGCCGGTCGCGCTGTTCCCGCAATACAAGGACGTGCAGGAGCTCGCGGGCAGCGAGCGCATCCACCCGGCCGACCTGTGGCCCTACGACTGGCGCTGGGCCGAGCCCGAGACGCCGGCGGTCGCGCAGGCGCTGGCGTACGACGCCGCGGTGCGCTCGCGCATGGACCAGGCGGTGCTCAAGATCGTCAAGGCGGCCGACGCCGCCGCGGCGGCCGATCTCGCGCAGTGCTGCCTCGGCCTGGCCGCGTCGCAGACGGCGCGCCAGCCCAAGATCTTCTGGAAGCTCGCAGCCGGCTACTTCGAAGCCGTCGCGCGCGGGCTGCTGCCCGGCGACCTGTTCGTCAAGCGCGCCGCCTCGCGCGTGCTGGTGCAGTACGCGTCGCTCGCCAAAGGCGAGATGGGCGTGTCCGATCGCCTGGCGCAGGACCTGCTGTTCTTCTGCGCGCAGGCCGTGCCGGCGCAAGCCGCCGACGCGCCGTCGCTGGCCGGCGTGCGTGCCGCTTATGGACTGCAGCGCTTCAAGCCGGTCGACTATGCGAAGCCGCAGTTCGGCCGCTTCGACCCCGCACTGCTGACGCAGGCGCGCAAGCGCATCAACGCGGCGAAGGACACCTGGACCGCGCTGTCCGGCGGTGACGCCACCAAGGTCAAGGCCGCGGGCGAGCAGTTCCACGCCATCAGCGATTCGCTCACCAAGCTGCATCCGCCGAGCACCCCGCTCGCGCAGGCGCTCAGCGCCGCCGTCGACGGCGTCGTGCGCAGCGGCCAGCCGCCGCGCACCGAAGTCGCGATGGAAGTCGCCACCGCGGTGCTGTACCTCGAGGCCGCCTTCCAGGACCTCGATCCGGCCGACGCGCAACTCGCCGTTCGTACGCAGCGGCTTGCCGAACGCCTCGACCAGGTCCGCCAGGGCGGCCAGGCGCAGGCGCTCGAGCACTGGATGGAGGAGCTGTACCGCAAGGTCAGCGACCGCCAGACCATGGGCAGCGTCGTCGGCGAACTGCGCGGCACGCTGGGCGAGCTGGAGAAGGTGCTCGACGCCTTCTTCCGCAACCCGCAGGACAAAGGCCCGCTGAAGAACGCCCCCACGCACCTGCTGCAGATGCGCGGCGTGCTGTCCGTGCTGGGCCTGGACCAGGCGACGCAGGCCGTCGCCCGCATGCGCGAGACGGTCGAGACCATCCTGCTGTCCGAGCTCGACGACGAATCGGCGGCGACGTTCGAGAAGCTGGGCAACAACCTGGGCGCCCTCGGCTTCCTGATCGACATGCTGAATTACCAGCCCACGCTGGCGAAGAAGCTGTTCGTCTACAACGCGCAGTCCGGCGAACTGCGTCCGCTCATGGGCCGCGTCGCCGAGCCGCACGTGCCGGCCGCCGGCGTCGAAGCTCCCGCACCGGTCGCCACGGCAGCACCGGCGGCGCCGGCGGCACCGGCAGCACCCGTCGTCGCAGCGGCTGCGCACGACGAGGAACCCACCATCGGCATCGGCCGTCGCGACGACCTGGCCGCCATCGCGGCGCAAGCCGTCGCCGCGCAAGCCGCGGCGGCGAAGCCTGCGCCCGCGCCCGTGGCCGCCGCCCCGGTTACTGCTGCGCCCGCGCCCGCCGTCCCGGTGTCCGCACCGGTGGTGATCACGGAAGAACCCGACGCCGAACTGCTGGAGATCTTCCTGGAGGAAGCCCGCGAAGTCGTGGGCAATGGCCTGGCCGCCCTCGACACGCTGGCCACCGCGCCGTCCGATGTCGGTGAACTGACGACGCTGCGCCGCGCGTTCCACACGCTCAAGGGCAGCTCGCGCATGGTGGGGCTGAACGAGTTCGGCGAAGCCGGCTGGGCGCTGGAGCAGGTGCTCAACACCTGGCTGGCCGACCAGAAGCCGGCCAGCGAAGACCTTCGCACGCTGGCCACCGCGGCGATGAAGGGCTTCGGCCGCTGGGTCGAGGACATCGCCGGCAAGACCGCGGGCGAGTGGAAGGCGTCCATGTTCCGCGTTCCGGCCGACGCGCTGCGCACGGAAGGCCGCCTCGTGCCGCTGTCGCTGCCGGGCAGCGCGCCCGCCGTCGCGGCGCCTGGGGTGGTGGAAGCCGCGCCGGTCCAGCCGGAAGCGCCGGCCATCGAAGCTCCTGCGCTCGAAGCTCCCGCGCTCGAACTGCCTGTCCAGCCCGCGCCGGTGGTCGTCGAAACGGCTGCGCCGGCGCTCGACGCCTTCCCCGAATTCACGCTCGACGTGCCCGCGGCACCGGTCGCGCCCGCTATCGCCGAAGTGCCGGCTGCCTCGCTCGACGTCGCGCCCGCCGCGGAGATGCCGTCGTTCGATCTGCCGGCGTTCGATGCTGCGCCCGCTGTCGACGCGCCACCCGCGCTCGACGTGCAGGCGACCGAACTGCCCGCCGACTTCGACTTCGATGCCGCCTTCGGTGCAGCCGCCCCCGCTGCTGCGCCCGCGGAGCCGCCGCAAGTCGAAACCATCGACTTCGGCAGCCTGGCCGAGATCGCGCAGCCCGCGCCGGTTGACGTGCCGGTGGCTCCTCAGGTGGTCGCGCAAGTGGCGGCGTCCACCGCGCAGCCGGCGGCGAACGAGCCCGTGGCCTCCGACGACCAGGTCAAGGTGATCGGCGACCTGCGCATCGGCATTCCGCTCTACAACGTCTACCTGAACGAAGCGGACGAGTGGTCCCGCCGCCTGGCCACCGAGCTGGCCGAGTGGGCGCTGGAACTCAATCGCGCGATCCCGGACTCGGCCGTCGGCCTGGCGCATGCGCTGGGTGGCAGCTCCGCCACCGTCGGCTTCCACGTGCTGTCCGAGATCGCCCGCGCGCTCGAGGCGTCGCTGCAGCACGCGCAGACGCTTGCCTACGGCACGCCCCAGCATGGCCGCGCGTTCGTGCAGGCCGCGGAGGAAATCCGCCGCCTGCTGCACCAGTTCGCCGCCGGCTTCCTGAAGGAGCCCGATGGCGCGGTGCTGCGCGACCTGCATGCGCTCGAGCAGCTGAAGCTGCCCAAGCGACCGGACCTGCGCGACTCCGGCCCCGGCGACCTGGACAGCACGCTGGGCGGCATCACCGGCACGCAACTGCCGGTCGAACCGGTCCAGCCGGTCGTCGCGCCGGTGGAGCCCGTTGCGGCAGCGCCCTCCGCGGCGCAGTTCGTCGCGTTCCAGTCGCTGCCCTCGAGCCAGCCCGCGACGACGGTGATGGAGAAGGAAGACGGGGACGACGACATCGACGTCGCCGACGCCATCGACCCGGACCTGTTCCCGATCTTCGAGGAAGAGGCCGCCGAACTGCTGCCGTCGCTCGGCGCCGCGCTGCGCGCGTGGGCGCAGGGTGACCGCAGTGCGCGCGACATGGTGCTGCGCGCCCTGCACACGCTCAAGGGCAGTGCCCGCCTGGCCGGCGCGCTGCGCCTGGGCGAGATGGCGCACCGCATGGAATCGGCGGTGGAAGTGCTGCCGGCGGAAAGCACCGGCGCGCAGGTCGACCCGCTGCTGCAACGCTTCGACCACATCCAGTCCCGCTTCGAGCAGGTGGCGGCACGCGCCAATGCGCCCGAGCCGGAAGTGGTGCCGCAACCCGAGCCCGCGCAAGCTGCTCCGGTTGCCGCCGCGCCCGCGTCGCCGCAGGAACCCGTCAGGCTGCCGGGCGTGGAAGTGGCCCGCATGCCGCTGGTGGTGGCACCTGCGCCGGCGCAAGCGATCGTGCCGCGCGCCCCCGGCCAGGCCGTGCGCGTGCGCTCGCAGCTGCTGGAGCGCCTGATGAACCAGGCCGGCGAGGTGATGATCACCCGCTCGCGCCTCGAGAACGAGCTGAAGACGCTGCGCGGCGCGCTCGGCGACCTCACGGGCAACCTCGACCGCCTGCGCACCCAGCTGCGCGACATCGAGCTGCAGGCCGAGTCGCAGATGCAGTCGCGCATGGCGCAGGCCAAGGACACCGCGTCGGGCTTCGACCCGCTGGAGTTCGACCGCTTCACGCGCGTGCAGGAACTCACCCGCATGATGGCCGAGTCGGTCAACGACGTCGCCACCGTGCAGCGCACGATCCAGCGCGCGGTCGAAGCGACCGAAGACGACCTGATCGCGCAGGCACGCCAGACGCGTGAACTGCAGCGCGACCTGCTGCGCACGCGGATGGTCGAATTCGAGGCGATCTCGGACCGCCTGTACCGCGTCGTGCGCCTGGCCTCCAAGGAGACCGGCAAGCAGGTCAAGCTGGACATCAGCGGCGGCTCCATCGAAATGGACCGCGGCGTGCTGGACCGCATGACGCCCGCGTTCGAGCACCTGCTGCGCAACTGCGTGGCCCACGGGGTCGAGGACCCGGGCACGCGCACCGCCGCCGGCAAGGACGCAACGGGCACCATCCTCATCAGCCTGGGCCAGGAAGGCAACGACGTCTCGGTGGAATTCCGCGACGACGGCGCCGGCCTCGACCTGGCGCGCATCCGCGACAAGGCGCTGCAGCAGGGGATGATCAGCGCCGACCAGCCGCTGTCCGAGGCGGAAGCGGCCAACCTGATCTTCATGCCCGGCTTCTCCACCGCCGCGCAGGTCACCGAACTGTCGGGCCGTGGCATCGGCATGGATGTCGTGCGTTCGGAAGTGAACGCGCTGGGCGGCCGCATCGAAACCAGCACGCAGGCCGGCCGGGGCACCAGCTTCCGCCTGGTGCTGCCGCTGACCACTGCGGTAACGCAGGTCGTGATGATCCGCAGCGGCAAGCTCACGGTGGGCGTGCCGGCCAACCTGATCGAGATCGTGCGCCGCGCGCCGTCCAGAGACGTCGAGCAGGCCTACAACAGCGGCACCTTCGACTTCGCCGGCGAGAAGCTGCCGTTCTTCTGGTCGGGCGCGCTGCTGCAGGCGTCGCCGCGCACCAACGAGCCGCAAGGCAAGACGCTGCCCGTCATCGTCTTCCGCTCCGCTGCGCAGCGCGTCGCGGTGCACGTCGACGAAGTGCTGGGCAACCAGGAAGTGGTGGTGAAGAACCTCGGCCCGCAGCTCGCGCGCCTGCCCGGCCTGGCCGGCATGACGGTGCTCGCGTCGGGGGCGGTGGTCCTGATCTACAACCCGGTGGCGCTGTCCGCCGTGTACGGCGACCAGGCCCGCCTGATGTCGGCCGACAAGGCGCAGCCCGAGGTGCTGGAAGCCAGCACCGGCGGTGCGCCGGTCGTCATGACGATGGCGCCGCTGGTGCCGCAGATCCCGCTGGTGCTGGTGGTCGACGACTCGATCACCGTCCGCCGTGTGACGCAGCGCCTGCTGCAGCGCGAAGGCTACCGCGTCGCGCTCGCCGCCGACGGCCTCCAGGCGCTCGAGCGCCTGGCCGACGAACGCCCGGCGGTCGTGCTGTCCGACATCGAAATGCCGCGCATGGACGGCTTCGACCTGGCGCGCAACATCCGCGCCGACCAGCGCTGGACCACGCTGCCGATCGTGATGATCACGTCGCGCATCGCCGAGAAGCACAAGGAGCACGCGCGCGAACTGGGCGTGAACCACTACCTGGGCAAGCCTTACTCGGAAGAGGAACTGCTCAGCCTGGTGAAGCACTATGCCGAGCAGGCGGTGCAGCCGGCGTAATCGCCTCGCTAGGTAGCGCCCCCGACCGTCGTCCCCGCGAAGGCGGGACCCACCGCTCCCGCCCCTTCCCGAGGGATCAGAGGGAAGCGATGGATTCCCGCCTCCGCGGGAATGACGACGGCGTCAGTCCGCCTTCGCGGTCTTCACGACCGCATAGCGCTCCAGCGCCCGCGCGCGGCCTTCGTCCTGGTCGACGACGGGCATCGGGTAGTCGCGGCCCAGCACGAAACCGGCGGCCTCCAGGTCGACTGGACGGGCCGTCCACGGCGCATGCAGCACGGGGGGCGGCAACGCAGCCAGTTGCGGCAGGTAGCGCGTGATGAACTTGCCCTCCGGATCGAAGCGGCGGCTCTGGGTTACCGGGTTGAAGATGCGGAAGTAGGGCTGCGCGTCGGTGCCGCACGAGGCGGCCCATTGCCAGCCGCCGTTGTTGGCCGCCAGGTCGTAGTCGTTCAGCTGCACGGCGAAGTAGCGCTCGCCCCAGCGCCAGTCGACGCCGAGCGTCTTGCACAGGAAGCTGGCGGTGACCATGCGCAGGCGGTTGTGCATGTAGCCGGTCGTGTTGAGCTGCAGCATCGCCGCGTCGACCAGCGGGTAGCCCGTGCGGCCCTCGCACCAGGCCTTGAACAAGGCCTTGCCTTTCGCGGAGTGGTCGAAGTGCACGCGGTCGTACTCGCGGCGGAAGCTGTGGCCCTGCCCGTGCTCGTCGGCCACGTGCGGGAAGTTCGCCAGCACCTGCATGTAGAAGTCGCGCCAGACCAGCTCGCCCAGCCACGTCGCGGCGCCTTCGTTGCCGCGCGATGCGAGTGCCTGCGCTTGGCGCGCCAGGTCGCGGATCGACACGGTGCCGAAGCGCAGGTGCACGCTCAGGTAGCTGGGTCCCTTCACGGCCGGGAAGTCGCGCGCGGATCCGTAGTGGTCGATGCGCTGCAGGAAGTCGTCGAACAGCGCCTTCCCGCCCGCAGTGCCGACGGGGATCGCCAGGTCCTTCAGGTTGGTGACCTCGAAGCCGAGATCCTGCAGGGAGGGGGCGTCGCATGCGAGCGCCTCAGGGCGCGGCGCGAGCGCGCTGGCGTGGCGCTCGATCGGGTACGCGCGCAGGTAGAAGTCGTCCACCTTCGCGAGCCAGGCCTTCTTGTAGGGCGTGAAGACCGAGTAGGGCGTGCCCGCCTGCGTCAGCACTTCGCGGCGGCCGAAGACCACGTGATCCTTGCCGTCGTGCAGGGCAATGCCGATGTCCGCCAGCGCACCGCGCACCTTGGCATCGCGCACGATCGCCGCCGGCTCGTCGTCGTGGTTGGCGAACACCGCCTGCACGCCCAGTTGCCGCGCCAGCCGCGGGATTTCCTCCCGGGCACGGCCGTGCACGACGATGAGGCCGTGGCGGGGTGAACCGCCGAGGAGCCGAAGCGCCACGTCCAGCTGGACGAGCGACTCACGGATGAACTCCACCCGCCGGTCGCGCCGCGGCAGCGCTTCGAGGATGTCGGTGTCGAACAGGAAGGCCGCGTGCACCTGGCGGCAGTGGCGCAGGGCGTGGTGGAGGGCGGCCTGGTCATGGGCGCGCAGGTCGCGGCGGAACCAGGCCAGGCCCGCGGCATACGGTTTGTCCATGCGGGCGTAAAATCGCATCATGCCCGGCGGTGAATCCACCATCAACCTGACGCATCATTTCCTGATCGCGATGCCGGGGCTGGCGGATGCCTCGTTCGCGAAGAGCGTCATCTACCTGTGCGAGCACAGCCCGCGTGGCGCGCTCGGCATCATGATCAACAAGCCCAGCGACATCAGCCTCAAGGGCCTGTTCGAGAAGGTCGACCTGCCGCTCGACCGCGACGACCTCGCTGCCACGCCCGTGTTCCAGGGCGGCCCGGTGCAGACCGAGCGCGGCTTCGTCCTGCATGAGGCCGTCGCCGGCGAAGTGAAGCCGGAAGAGTCCGTGTACGCCTCCACCATGACCATCCCCGGCGGGCTGGAAATGACCACGTCCAAGGACGTGCTCGAGGCCATGTCCACCGGCGCCGGCCCGCGCAAGGTGCTGGTGTCGCTCGGCTACTCGGCCTGGGGCGAAGGCCAGCTGGAATCCGAGCTGGCCGAAAACAGCTGGCTGACGGTCGACGCCGACCCGGCCATCATCTTCGACACGCCGATCGAAGAGCGTTACGACCGCGCGCTGTCGCTGCTGGGCCTGCAGGCCTGGATGCTGTCGCCGGAGGCGGGGCACGCATGAGCCTTCCGGCTCTCCCCCAAGTCCCGCGCCACTTCACCACTTTTCTTGCTTTTGATTTCGGGGCCAAGCGCACCGGCGTCGCCGTGGGCAACCGCCTGCTGCGCACCGCGACGCCACAAGCCACGATCAAGGCCGAAGGCACGCAGGCGCGCCTGGACGCGGCGATGCAGCGCGTGCAGCAGTGGCAACCGGATGCGCTGGTGGTCGGGGTCCCGTTTCATCCCGACGGCGCGAGCCACGACAATACGGCCCGCGCACGCCGCTTCGGGCGGCAGCTCGCGGCGCGGGCGAAGCTGCCGGTGTACGAGGTGGACGAGCGGTACAGCACCACCGAGGCGCTGTCCGCCGGCGCGGCGGATGCCGATGCCGGCGCCGCGTGCATCATCCTGGAGCAATTCTTGAGGAGCTTGGAATGAGCGATCTGCGGCTGGACGCCGAAGCGCTGGTGCGCGAACTCGCGCGCGGCGTGGCCCCGCTGCTGGGCAGCAGCGGCCGGCTGGTGGGCATCACGTCGGGCGGCGCCTGGCTGGCCGAGCACCTGCAGCGCGAGCTGCGGATCGAAGGCCGCGCCGGCGTCATCTCGTCGGCGATGCACCGCGACGACTTCGCGAAACGCGGCCTGGCCTACGCGGCGCAGACCGACATTCCCTTCGACGTGAACGGCGCGCACATCGTGCTGCTCGACGACGTGCTGTACACCGGCCGCACGATCCGCGCGGTGCTCAACGAGCTGTTCGACCACGGCCGGCCGGCCAGCGTGAAGCTCGCGGTGCTGGTGGACCGCGGCGGGCGCGAGTTGCCGGTGCAGGCCGACTTCGCCGCCGCACGCGTGGTGCTGCCCGACACGCAGTCGCTGCAGCTGGCGCGCGGCGACGACGGCCGCTTCGACTTCCAGGTGACCTGATGCTCCACAAGCGCAACCCGCAATTGAACAAGAACGGCGAGCTGGTCCACCTGCTGTCGATCGAGGGCCTGCCGCGCGAGATCCTGACGCACATCCTCGACACCGCGTCGCAGTTCGTCAGCGTCAACGACCGCGAGGTCAAGAAGGTGCCGCTGCTGCGCGGCAAGAGCGTGTTCAACCTGTTCTTCGAGAACAGCACGCGCACGCGCACCACCTTCGAGATCGCCGCGACGCGCCTGTCGGCCGACGTGATCAACCTGGACATCGCGCGCTCGTCGGCCAGCAAGGGCGAGTCGCTGCTGGACACCATCGCCAACCTGTCGGCGATGGCGGCCGACATCTTCGTCGTGCGGCACAGCGAGTCCGGCGCTCCCTACCTGATCGCGCAGCACGTCGCGCCGCACGTGCACGTGATCAACGCCGGTGACGGAAGGCATGCGCACCCCACCCAGGGGCTGCTCGACATGTACACGATCCGCCACTACAAGAAGGACTTCAGCAACCTCACGGTGGCCATCGTCGGCGACGTGCTGCATTCGCGCGTCGCACGCTCCGACATCCACGCGCTCACGACCCTGGGCTGCGCCGAAGTGCGCGTGGTCGGCCCGAAGACGCTGGTGCCCGGCGACATGGCGCAGATGGGCGTGCGGGTCTGCCACACGCTGGAAGAGGGCATCCGCGGCTGCGACGTGATCATCATGCTGCGGCTGCAGAACGAGCGCATGAGCGGCGCGCTGCTGCCGTCCTCGCAGGAATTCTTCAAGAACTTCGGCCTCACGCCGGCCAAGCTGCAACTGGCCAAGCCGGACTGCATCGTGATGCACCCCGGGCCGATCAACCGGGGCGTGGAAATCGACTCGGCGGTCGTCGACGGCAAGCAGGCCGTCATCCTGCCGCAGGTCACCTTCGGCATCGCCGTGCGCATGGCCGTCATGGGCATCGTGTCCAGCCACGAGAACACCAGATGAAGATCCTGATCCAGAACGGCCGCGTGCTCGACCCGGCCAGCAGCCATGACGCGGTGGGCGACGTCGCCGTCGATGCCGGGCGCATCGCGGGAGTCGGGCGCGCTCCGGACGGCTTCCAGGCCGATCGCGTGATCGATGCGAAGGGCTGCCTGGTGGTCCCGGGCTTCGTCGACCTCGCGACGCGTCTTCGCGAACCCGGCCACGAACACGCCGGCATGCTCGAGTCGGAGATGGAAGCCGCGGTCGCGGGCGGTGTCACCAGCGTCGTCTGCCTGCCCGACACCGACCCGGTGCTGGACGAGCCCGGCCTGGTCGAGATGCTGCGCATGCGCGCCGAGAAACTGCATCGCGCGCGCGTGTTCCCGCTCGGCGCGCTCACGCGCGGGCTGGCGGGCGAGGTGCTCACCGAGATGGCGGAACTGGCGGAAGCGGGCTGCGTCGGCTTCAGCCAGGCCGAAGTGCCGCTGGCCAACACGCAGGTCCTGCAGCGGGCGCTGCAGTACGCGTCGACGTACGGCTTCACCGCCTGGCTGCGGCCGCAGGATCCCTGGCTGGGCAAGGGCGTCGCGGCCAGCGGCCCGCTTGCCACGCGCCTCGGCCTGCCCGGCGTGCCCGTGGCGGCGGAGACCATCGCGCTGCACACGATCTTCGAACTGGTGCGCGCCACCGGCGCGCGCGTGCACCTGTGCCGCCTGAGCAGCGCCGATGGCGTCGCGCTGGTGCGCCAGGCCAAGCAGCAGGGGCTGCCCATCACGTGCGACGTGAGCATCAACTCGCTGCACCTGACGGATGCCGACATCGGCTACTTCGACAGCCGCGCGCGCCTGTCGCCGCCGCTGCGCCAGCAGCGCGATCGTGATGCACTGCGCGCAGGCCTGGCCGACGGCACGATCGACGCGCTGGTGTCCGACCACACGCCGGTCGACGAGGACGCGAAGACCCTGCCGTTCGGCGAGGCCGAGCCGGGTGCGACCGGGCTGGAATTGCTGCTGCCGCTGGCGCTGAAGTGGGCGCAGGACGGCGGCGCGGGCCTGGCGCGCGCGATCGCGGTGCTCACCAGCGAACCCGCACGCGTGCTCGGCATGAAGGACGTCGGCCGCCTGCGCGAAGGCGCCGCCGCCGACCTGTGCGTCGTCGATCCGGGCGCGCAGTGGGTGGTCGAGCCGGCCGCGCTGCGCAGCCAGGGGAAGCACACGCCGTTCTCGGGCTACGAAGTGGCCGGCCGCGTGCGCTGCACGCTGGTGGACGGCGACCTGGTCTGGGGCGACCGAGCGGCGGCATGAGCGCACTGCGCGCCGCCACGCGACTGGCGGGCGCGCTCGCGCAGGCGCTGCGCGGCTGGTGGACCATCACCTTCGTCTTCCCGCGGCTCTCGCCGCTTGAACGCGAGGCATGCGTCACCGCCTGGGCGCGCGGCATGCTCGGCGTGCTGGGCATCGGCCTGCAGGTGCGCGGCGAGCCCGCGCAACACGGCCCCATGCTGCTGGTGGCCAACCACATCTCCTGGCTCGACATCCTGGTGCTGCACGCGGCGCGCTACTGCCGCTTCGTGTCCAAGAGCGAGGTGCGCCACTGGCCGTTGATCGGCGCGCTGGCGACCGGCGCCGGCACGCTGTACATCGAGCGCGCGTCGCGTCGCGATGCGCTGCGCGTCGTGCACCACATGGCCGAGAGCCTGCGCGGCGGCGACGTGCTCGCCGTCTTTCCCGAAGGCACGACCAGCGACGGCATCGACCTGCTGCCGTTCCACGGCAACCTGGTGCAACCTGCCATCTCGGTCGACGCGCCGGTGCAGCCGGTGGCGCTGAGCTTCGTCGACTCGACGACGGGGCGCCCGAGCCTGACGCCTTGCTACGTGGGGGACGACACGCTGTTCACGTCGCTGTGGCGCACGCTCAGCGGTCCTGCGGTGACGGCCGTCGTGCACTTCGGCGCAACGCAACGCGCCGACGGGCGCGACCGCCGCAGCTGGGCGGTGGACCTGCGCGAGGCCGTGCTGGACCTGCGTCGCTAGGCCGCGTCAGGCTGGCTCAGGCGTCGTAGTCCGATTCCAGTCGGCTGACGGTGGGTTTGCGGAACACGATCTCGCCGGTGGGCACGTGCACCACGCGGATCTCCTCGCCGCCCGGCAAGGTGGTTGCCTTGGCAGCCACGGCAATGGCCAGCGCGCGGTCGCGCACGTAGTAGTGCTGCGATCCCGGCTCAGGCAGGAACAGGCTGGCGATGGGGTGGCTGCTTTCGATGCGGTACTCGGCAGGAGTCATGGGTCACCTCTCTCGCAATGGGCGCCCGCCGACGCATGACTGCGGCACGGGTTGCGCACAGAGTAGTCCGGTGACCTGGCGTGTCTGTAGGACGCCGCTGATGCCCCAGCCTTGGGCGGGGACTCGTTGCGCCGCATCAAGTGCAGGCGTTTTTGCCTGCCTCAGCGGAATCCTTGCGCGGCCGACGCAGTGTGTCGTGTGGTACCCGCGCCGCCCGGCAACGCGGCGACCGCGGCCTTGCTGGCCAGGAAACGCACGCCGCAGTGGGTGCAGGACCACAGGCGCTGCGACGGCAACAACCATCGCATCCACGGCGTGCGGTGCTCGCGGACGTACTGCGGGGCCGGGCAATTGCATGGGTGCAACCGCATCCCGCGTTTGTAGCGGGCCAAGCTGAGCTTGCGCTGACAGCTTGGCCCGGCGTCGCATCACGCAGCGACGCCGCGCGCCGCTTACTTCTTCAGTTCGCGCTCGACCTTGCTGCGCGAGTTGCCCGCGCTCTTCACCGCGCGCTTGACGTCGGTGGCGCTGGCGCCGGTCTTCTTCGCCTCGTAGCGCACTTCGTGCTGCTGGCCGCCCGCGACACGCGAGCGGTCCTGCGCGCGGCCGCGCGAGCTGGCGGAGGATTTCTTGCTGGTTGCCATGTGGGACTCCTGGGTCTTGAAGCCTCGACCATCGCCGCCCGGCGCGCCGCCGCGTGACGGTGAATTTCAACAGCCCACGCCAGAAGGCAGCGCATGCGCACGCGCGGCCGGACGGCGCATCGACCAGGCGACCCACGCCGCGATCGCGGTTTCGAGCGTGGGGGTGAACCAGTGCGCGAAGGCCAATGCCGATGCTCCGGCGACCGCGGCGAGGTCGTTGTACATGACCGAGAGGTTGAGGGCCATGTGCAGAGCGATCGCGAGCCACAGGCTGCCGCTGCGATACCGCACCGCCGTGAACAGCGCGCCGCCCAGCATCGTCAGGCCCGCGCGTTGCAGCGCCTCGGGCCAGGCCAGGCCCATGAAGCCGTGCAGCAGGTGCATGCCGCCGAACAGCACGCTGTTCAGCAACAGCGCCTGCCACACGGGCAGCCTGAGCAGCAGCGCGAAGATCACGCCGCGAAACAGCAGCTCCTCGCCGAACGCGTTGAAGAACTGCACGGCCAGGTCGGTCGGCCATTGCGCCAGCACCTCCGCGCGCGGGCCGCAGGACAGGTTCATCGCCACCAGCACGAGGCCCGCCAGGAACACCGGCGCCGGACGGACTCTCGATGGTTCGAGGCCGAGCGAGCGCCACAGCCCCAAGGCGTGCGCCAGCACGAGCGGCAGCACGATGGTCGATGCGAACGCCGTGAGCTTGACGGCGCCGAAAGCGTGCGGCGGCAAGGCCGCCCGGCCGCCCAGGAGGATGGCGGCGGTCAGCGCGAACTGCAGTGCAGCGAACCCGATGGCGAGGGCGACGGGGTGGCGGTCGGCGAGGCGGCGGAGGGATTGCATGGCCGCGCACTGTGCCCGCCGTGGCGCCACGGCGCGACGGCCGGGCGACGAGGCGCCATCCGGTGCGACAGGCTGCCGGGCTGCACGACGGACCGTGGACGCCGCCTACAATGGCGCGCGCCGCCGCCGTAGTTCAATGGATAGAACGAGCGCCTCCTAAGCGCTAGATACAGGTTCGATTCCTGTCGGGGGCGCCAGCTGCGACGCTCCGCGTCGCGGCGCCCCCGACTGTCGGGGGAGAAACAGGAACCCCCTCACCCCAGCCCTCTCCCCCGAGGGGCTCTCGAGGCTCTGGCGAGCCTCGGGCCCTTTGGGCGCATCAGGAACCCCCTCACCCCAACCCTCTCCCCTGAGGGGGAGAGGGAGCAGGGCGTGCGCTATTTGGACAGCAGGCGCATGGCCTCTTCGAGGCCTTTGATGGTCAGGGGGTACATCCGCTGGTTCATCAGCTGCTGGATCACCGAGATCGACTGGCGGTACTGCCACACGCCTTGCGGCTCGGGGTTGATCCACGCGAACTTGGGGAAGGCGTTGGTCAGGCGTTGCAGCCACTCGGCGCCGGCTTCCTCGTTGTTGTATTCGACGCTGCCGCCCGGCTGCAGGATCTCGTAGGGGCTCATCGTCGCGTCGCCGACGAACACCAGCTTGTAGTCCTTGTTGTACTTGCGGATGATGTCCCAGGTCGCGAACTTCTCGCTGAAGCGGCGGCGGTTGTTCTTCCACATGAAGTCGTAGACGCAGTTGTGGAAGTAATAGAACTCCAGGTGCTTGAACTCGCTCTTGGCGGCCGAGAACATTTCCTCGACGCGGTGGATGTGTTCGTCCATCGTGCCGCCGACGTCCATCAGCAGCAGCACCTTCACGTTGTTGTGCCGCTCCGGCACCATCTTGATGTCCAGGTACCCGGCGTTCGCGGCGGTGGACTTGATGGTGTCGTCCAGGTCCAGTTCTTCCTCCGCGCCCTGGCGCGCGAACTTGCGCAGCCGGCGCAGCGCCACCTTGATGTTGCGCGTGCCCAGCTCCTGGGTGTCGTCGTAGTCCTTGTACTGGCGCTGGTCCCAGACCTTCACCGCGCTGCGGTTGCGCGACTTGTCCTGGCCGATGCGGATGCCCTGCGGGTTGAAGCCGTAGGCGCCGAACGGCGAAGTGCCGCCGGTGCCGATCATCTTGCTGCCGCCCTCGTGCCGGTCCTTCTGCTCCTCGAAACGCTTCTTCAGCGTCTCCATCAGCTCGTCCCAGCCCATCTTCTCGATCTTGGCCTTCTCCTCGGGCGAGAGCTCCAGCTCGAGGTTCTTGCGCAGCCACTCGAGCGGGACGTCCTTGGTGAAGTCCGCCAGCAGTTCCACGCCCTTGAAGTACGCCGCGAACGCGCGGTCGAACTTGTCGTAGTGCTTCTCGTCCTTCACCAACGCCGTGCGCGCCAGGTAGTAGAAGTCGTCGAGCGAGTAGGCGCCGTCGCTCACCGGGCCGACCACGCCGGCCTGCACGGCCTCCAGCAGCGCCAGGTACTCCTTGACGGAGACCGGCAGCTTCGCGCTGCGCAGCGTGTAGAAGAAATCGATCAGCATGGCGGGCTCAGGCGGCCGGGGCCTCCACGCCATGGTAGGCCGGCTGCGCGCGGTTGGGGCGCCAGGGGACGAGGGTGCCCCGCCGCTGGGCCACCACAAGCAGGGCGATGGCCGCCGCCAGGCCGATGGCCGCCGCGACGACCGACGCTTCGAACCCGAACGACCCGCCGGTGAGCCAGTCCGGCCCGCTGAACTGCGGGACGAGCCACGAGTTCTTGGTCGGCAGGCCCGAGATGGGCGAGCCGTAGACGCTGCCCTGGGTGAAGTTCCACGCCGCATGGATGCCCATGCACAGCGGCAGCGAGCGCGTGACCTGGTACGCCATGCCCAGCAGCAGCCCGGCTTCGATGGCGATGGCCACCGAACTCCAGACGGTGGCGCCAGGGTTGGTGATGTGCACGAAGCCGAACAGGAGCGCGGAAGCGAGCAGCGCGGCCGCCGTGCCCAGCCCTTCCTCGATGATGCGGAACAGCACGCCGCGGAACACGATTTCCTCGAACACCGCGGCGCCGACGCCCGCGACGAGCAGCGTGCCGGCGAACGGGATGTCGGTGCGCACTTCGACCACGCGGTAGGCGCCAGCCAGCCACAGGGCGCCGGCGCACGCACTGATGTACGCCGCGCCGCACGCGATGCCGATCGCCAGGTCGCGCGGCAGGTCGCGGCCGCGCAGGAGCTCCCTGGGCCGACGCCGTTCGATCCACCGCGCCGCCAGCAGGTACGCCGCGATCGACGGCAGCACGTACAGGAGCAGCGCGCCGACGATGCCCTGCGCACGGGCCGCGTCAGGGCCGACCCAGCCGAGCACCTTCAGCGGCATGAACAGGACGAAGCCGAGTGCCGCGATCAGCAGCAGCGTCAGGACGATGCGCGCCGGCGGTGAATACAGGAACCGGCGCTGCCACGCCGGCGTATCGGCGGGCGTGCGGAAGGCGAGGGCGGCGGTGCTCATCGGGATCGTTCCAACTGGTAGGAGAGGTGCGCCTTCACCTCGGGCCATTCGCCTGCCGAGAGGCTGTACATGACGGTGTCGCGCACGGTGCCGTCGCGGCGCAGCGCATGGTGGCGCAGCACGCCGTCCTTGCGCGCGCCCAGGCGCTCGATCGCCTTCTGGCTGGCGAAGTTGTAGTTGTCGGTGCGCCAGCCCACCAGCTTCGCGCCGAGCGTCTCGAAGGCGTGCGTCATCAGCAGCAGCTTGCAGGTGGTGTTCACGTGCGAACGCTGCATGCTCCTGGCGTACCAGGTGTAGCCGATCTCCAGCCGCTCCACCGCGGGCACGATGTCGTGGTACCGGGTCGAGCCCAGGACGCGGCCGCTGGCGGTGTCCTGCACCACGAAGGGCAGCATGTGGCCGTCGGCGTAGCCTTTGAGCGCGGTGTCGACGTAAGCCTGTTCCTCGCCGGGCGCCGGGACCGACGTCACCCGCAGCGTCCACAGGTCGCCATCGCGCGCCGCGGCGGCGAGCGCCGGCGCGTGGTCGCGCGCCATGGGCAGCAGCCGCACCGGGCCGCGTTCGAGCGTGACGGGTTCGGGCTTGTGCATCAGCGGTTGTTCCGCTGCATGAACACCAGCTTCTCGAACAGCGTGACGTCCTGTTCGTTCTTCAGCAGCGCACCCACCAGCGGCGGCACGGCGACCTTGTCGTCCTTGCTTTGCAGCGCCTCCAGCGGGATGTCCTCGGCGACCAGCAGCTTGAGCCAGTCGAGCAGCTCCGACGTGCTGGGCTTCTTCTTCAGGCCGGGCAGGTTGCGCACGTCGTAGAAGGTCTTCATCGCCGCCGTCAGCAGCTCCTTCTTCAGGTCCGGGAAGTGCACGTCGACGATGGAGCGCATCGTGTCGGCGTCGGGGAACTTGATGTAGTGGAAGAAGCAGCGGCGCAGGAAGGCGTCGGGCAGCTCCTTCTCGTTGTTGGAGGTGATGAACACCAGCGGCCGGTGCTTGGCCTTCACCAGCTCGCGCGTCTCGTAGACGTAGAACTCCATCCGATCCAGCTCGCGCAGCAGGTCGTTCGGGAATTCGATGTCCGCCTTGTCGATCTCGTCGATCAGCAGCGCCACCGGCTGGTCGGCCGTGAACGCCTGCCACAGCACGCCCTTGACGATGTAGTTGTGGATGTCCTTGACGCGCTCGTCGCCCAGCTGCGAATCGCGCAGGCGGCTCACCGCGTCGTACTCGTACAGGCCCTGCTGCGCCTTGGTGGTGGATTTCACGTGCCACTGCAGCAGCGGCAGGTCCAGCGCCTGCGCCACTTCCTCGGCCAGCATCGTCTTGCCGGTGCCCGGCTCGCCCTTGACCAGCAGCGGCCGCTTGAGGGCGATCGCGGCGTTCACCGCCAGCATCAGGTCCTGGGTGGCGACGTAGTTCTGGGAGCCTTGGAATTTCATCGGGACGGGGACCGCGGACCGCTGAGGCCCGGACCCTATAATGGTTGGTTGATCTTCGTCAGAAACGACGCTCGTCGATTGTGCGCGCAAAATGAACAAGCTGCTGTCCACGCTCCTGGCCCTGTTTGTCGCTTCGGCGACCAATTTCGCGCACGCGCAGGCGACCCCCGCCGCGCCGCAGGCGCCCCAGTCCCAAGCCCCTGGTAACGCCCCCGCCGGCCCGGCCTCGCTGCAGGCCAAGATCGCGATGTGCCTGGGCTGCCACAACATCATCGGCTACCAGGCCTCGTTCCCCGAGGTGCACAAGGTGCCGATGATCGCGGGCCAGAACGCCGGCTACATCGAAGCGGCGCTCCACGCGTACAAGGGCGGCGAGCGCAAGCACCCGACCATGCGCGGCATCGCCGACGCGCTGTCCGACCAGGACATCAAGGACATCGCGGCCTACTACAGCAAGCTGGGCCTGGAAGGCGGCACCAAGCTGGCCGACAAGCCGGGCGACGAGCCCAGCCCGCAAGTGGCCGCGCTGCTGCAGAAGGCCAACTGCGTGTCCTGCCACGGCGCCAACTTCTCCAAGCCGATCGCCCCGAACTACCCGAAGATCGGCGGCCAGCATGCCGACTACCTGTTCGTCGCGCTGAAGCAGTACAAGACCGACAACAACGCCGCGGTCGGCCGCAACAACGCGATCATGGGCGCCATCGCCAAGCAGTTCAGCAACGCCGAACTGAAGTCCATCGCGCAGTACCTCGGCTCGATCCAGGGCGACGTGAAGACGGTGCCGGAAAGCCGCTTCCACAAGCACGAGTGAGGCAGCGCCTCACGGAATGACGAAAGGCCCGCGGACGCGGGCCTTTTTCATGGGCGGCTCAGTCCTTGGTCGCCCGCCGCTGCACGCACGCGACGTATGCGTCGCCGTCGGGCGGCCGGCCCGAGCGCTGGCTGTCCCACAGCATCTGCCCCAGGCACTCCATCGCCTCGTGGTGGGCGTCGTGCAGCGAGCCGCGGCGCGCCGCCAGCAGTTCGACGGCCTGGCGGATGCCGCGCGGCTGGTCGATGGAGCACTGCTCGCTCACCGACAGGTGCATCGCCAGGTGCAGGAAGGGGTTGCTGCGGCCGTCGCTGCCGTCGTAGACCTTCTGCAGCGCCGCGTCGCCGTCGGCCAGGTCGGGGTCGTATTCGGGGTGCTCCTGCAGCCACTGGCCGGCGAGCGTCTCGAGCGCGTCCATCGGCTGGCCCGCGCGCTGCTTGGCGCGCACCCCGGTGAAGAAGCGGCGGACGTCCTGCTGGGAGGGATTGAACATCGCCCGATTCTGTCAGGGCACGCTGCCGCGCCTGGTGGCGCTGGCGAGGAAATCGAAATCCACGCCACGGTCGGCCTGCGTCACCGTGTCGAGGAACAGCTTGCGGTAGCCGCGCTCGGCCGTCGGCGGCACGACCGGTTCGGCGGCGCGGCGCGCGGCGAGTTCCTCGTCGCTGACCAGCAGCGCGAGCTCGCGCCGCGACAGGCTGATGCGGATGCGATCGCCATTGCGCACCCACGCGAGCGGCCCGCCGATCGCCGCTTCGGGCGTCACGTGCAGCACGATGGAGCCGAACGCCGTGCCGCTCATGCGGCCGTCGCTGATGCGCAGCATGTCCTTCACGCCTTGCTGCGCCAGCTTCTTCGGAATCGGCAGGTAGCCCGCTTCCGGCATGCCCGGGTGGCCCTTGGGGCCGATGCGCTTGAGCACCAGCACGTCGTCGGCGGTGACGTCGAGCGCCGGATCGTCGAGGCGCGCCGCGAGGTCGGCCGCGTTCTCGAAGACGACGGCCCGCCCTTCATGTTCCATCAGCCGCGGATCGGCCGCGGACTGCTTGACGATGGCGCCGCCGGGCGCGAGGTTGCCCCACAGCACCGCGACGCTGCCCTGCGCATGGATCGGGTTCGCGCGCGTCTTCACCACGTCCTGCGCGAAGCCGGGACCCGCGGCGTCGAGTTCCTCACCCAGCGTGCGGCCGGTAACGGTCATCGCATCCAGATGCAGCAGCGGCTTGAGTTCGCGCAGCAGCGTCGCCATGCCACCGGCGGCGTGGAAATGCTCCATGTAATGCTGGCCGGTCGGCTTGAGGTCCAGCAGCACCGGTGTCTCGCGGCCGAGGCGGTCGAGGCCACGCAGGTCCAGCTCGTAGCCGAGGCGGCCGGCGATGGCCGCCAGGTGCACGATCGCATTCGTCGAACCGCCGATGGCCAGCAGCACGCGCATCGCGTTCTCGAACGCCTGCGGCGTGAGGATGCGGTCGATCGTCAGCTTCTCGCGCGCGAGCTGCACGGCCGTGGTGCCGGTGGCTTCGGCCACGCGCATGCGGTCCGCCGTCACGGCCGGCGGGCTCGCGCCGCCGGGCACCGTCATGCCCAGCGCCTCGGCGATGCAGGCCATCGTGCTGGCGGTGCCCATCACCGAGCAGGTGCCCACGCTGGGCACGAGCTGGTCGTTCACGTCCTCGACTTCCTGCGCATCGATCTCGCTGGCTCGGAACTTGGCCCAGTAGCGGCGGCAGTCCGTGCAGGCACCGACGGTTTCGCCGCGGTGCGAGCCGGTCAGCATCGATCCGGTGATCAGCTGGATGGCGGGCAGTCCGGCGGACGCAGCGCCCATCAGCTGCGCGGGCACGGTCTTGTCGCAGCCGCCGATGAGGACCACCGCGTCCATCGGCTGCGCGCGCAGCATCTCCTCGGTGTCCATCGCCATCAGGTTGCGCAGGTACATGCTGGTGGGCGATGCGAAGCTCTCGTGCAGCGAGATGGTCGGGAACTCCATCGGCAGCCCGCCGGCGAGCATCACGCCGCGCCGCACGGCCTCCAGCAGCTGGGGCATGTTGCCGTGGCAGGGGTTGTAGCCGCTGGCCGTCTGCGTGATGCCGATGACGGGGCGGTCCAGCGCAGCCCGGGTGTAGCCGCCGCCCTTGATGAAGGCGGTGCGCAGGAACAGCGAGAAACCCTCGTCGCCGTAGCTGGTCAGCCCCTTGCGCAGGCCGGTGGGTGGGGTGGGCTTGGTGTCGTCGGGCTTGGACATGCTGCGAACGTTGTAGTCGGCACCGATGATGCACCAGCGAAGGGCCGCACGTTCGGGTTGATCAGGAGGCATGCCAACGCAGTCCGGGCGCAAGATGGCGGCCGCTGCCCGCGGGGTGCGGGCACATCGACATGGAGACGAGCGTGAAGCAGATCCTTCGACTCATGCTGGTGGCCTTCCTGGCCATCGCATCCGGGGCCTCGATGGCCCAGAACATCTCGGTCGCCACCGGTGGCACCGGCGGCGTGTACTACCCCATGGGCGGCGGCATCGCGGCCGTGCTGTCCAAGTACGTGCCGGGCATGCAGGCCACCGCCGAGGTGACCGGCGGCTCGGTCGACAACCTGAAGCTGATCAACAGCGGCAAGCCCTACGTCGGCTTCTCCATGAGCGACGCCGCGCAGGACGCGCTCAAGGGCGAGGACAAGTTCAAGGGCCACAAGGTGCCGCTGCGCACGCTGGCCATCCTGTATCCGAACCGCATGCACGTCGTGACGGTCGAGGGCCGCGGCATCAACAGCTTCGCCGACCTCAAGGGCAAGCGCGTGTCCACCGGCTCGCCGGGCAGCGCCACCGAAGTGATGGCCTTCCGCCTGATCGAGGCCGCCGGCATGGACAAGGACAAGGACCTGAAGCGCGAGCGCCTGGGCGCCGCCGAATCGGTCAACGCCATCAAGGACGGCAAGATCGACGCCTTCTTCTGGGTCGGCGGCCTGCCGACCGCCGCCGTGTCCGACCTGGCCAGCACGCCCGGCACCAAGATCAAGATGGTCGACCACGCCAACCTGGTGGCGGCCATGAACAAGAAGTACGGCAACCTGTACGTCGAGGACGTGATCCCCAAGAGCGTCTACAAGGGCATGGACGCCGACAACCACCAGGCCACGGTCCAGAACATCCTGGTGGCCAACGAGAGCATGGACGAGAAGACGGCCTACAACATCGTCAAGGCGATCTTCGACCACAAGGCCGACATCGTGGCGGTCCACAAGGAAGCCGAGAACATCAAGCTGGAGAACCAGAAGAAGGACGCGACCCCGGTGCCGTGGCACCCGGGTGCCATCAAGTACATGGCGGAAAAGGGCGTCAAGCTGAACTGACCCGCGAATGAAAGATCCCGACACCACCGCAGAGAAAGTCGGCCTCAGCGAAGCCGTCAGCGCGACGGCCTTGCAGAAGGCCGAGGAATACATCGAGCAGGAGGAGGGCGCGGCCAACAAGCTGAAAGGCTGGCTGGCCACCTTCGTCACGCTGGCCGCGGTGGCCATGTCGGTGTTCCACCTGTACACGGCTTACGCCATCGTGCCGACGCAGACCCTGCGCCCCGTGCACGTGGCGTTCGTGCTGGCGCTGTGCTTCATGGTGTTCCCGGTCGCGCAGCGCTGGCGCCACCGCATCATGTGGTGGGACTGGATCGCCGCCGCGCTCGCCATCGCGAGCGTCTACTACCTGATCCAGGGTGGCGACGACATGATGGACCGCAACACGTCGCCCCTGCCGTGGGACGTCGCGTTCGGCGTCGTCATGATCGCGCTGATCCTGGAAGCGATGCGGCGCACGGCCGGCTGGATCATGCCGTTCATCTGCTGCCTGTTCCTCGCCTACGCGCTCGGTGGTGAGTACCTGCCGGCGCCGTGGACCCACAAGGGTTACGAGGTCGACCGGCTGGTCGGCTTCATGTACATGACGCTGGAAGGCGTCTTCGGCTCGGCCGTCGACGTCTCGTCCTCGCTGATCATCCTGTTCACGATCTTCGGCGCCTTCCTGCAGTATTCGGGCGCCGGCAAGTTCTACATCGACTTCTCGTTCTCGGCGATGGGCGGCAAGCCCACCGGCGCAGGCCGCACCGTGGTGCTGGCGTCGTTCCTGCTTGGCGGCCCGTCGGGCTCGGGCGTGGCGACCACCGTCACGCTGGGCTCGGTCGCGTACCCGATGCTCGCCAAGGTCGGCTACGAGAAAAACGCCGCCGGGGGCCTGCTGGCCGCGGGCGGCCTGGGCGCCATCATCTCGCCGCCCGTGCTGGGTGCGGCCGCGTTCCTGATCGCCGAGTTCCTGAAGATCTCGTACCTCGACGTGCTGTTGATGGCGTGCATCCCCACGCTGCTCTTCTACTTCGCGCTGTTCCTGATGGTCGAGATCGACGCGCGCAAGTTCGGCATGCACGAGACGACCTTCGAGAAGGTCGACACGGTCTGGAACCTGACGAAGAAGTACTGGTTCCACTTCCTCTCGCTGGTCTCCATCATCGTCTTCATGCTCTGGGGCTTCTCCCCGGTGCTGTCGGTGTTCTGGGCCACGGTCGTGTCGGTGGCCACCAGCTTCCTGCGCAGCGACACCGCGCTGATCCCGCGCGACTTCTTCCGCGGGCCCGGCCTGGCGCGCCGCTTCCTGCAGACGCCGTTCATGAAGGCGATGGAAGGCGGTTCCATCGGCGTGCTCAACGTCGCCGCCACCTGCGCCGGCGCCGGCCTGATCGTGGGCGTCGTCACGCTCACGGGCCTGGGCCTGAAGTTCAGCTCCATCGTGATCGCGTACGCGGGCGGCTCGCTGCTGCTGACGGCCATCTTCACGTCGCTGGTCGTGTGGATCATCGGCCTGGCCGTGCCCGTCACGGCCTCGTACATCATCTGCGCCGTCATCGCCGCGCCCGCGCTTACCAAGCTGGGCGTGCCCGAGTTCGCCGCGCACATGTTCATCTTCTATTACGCGGTGCTGTCCGAAGTGTCGCCACCGACGGCGCTGTCGCCGTTCGCGGCGGCGGCCATCACCGGCGGCGACCCGTACAAGACGACCATGCAGTGCTGGAAGTACACCGTGCCGGCCTTCCTGGTGCCGTTCATGTTCGTCCTCGACCCCAGCGGGCAAGGCCTGCTGCTGATGGGATCCACCAAGGCGCTGGCCAATGCCAACTGGTGGTCCATCGCCGAAGTGACCATCACCTGCGCGATCGGCATCGCCGCGCTGGCCGCCGGCTTCCAGGGCTGGGCCCTGCGCCGTGCGACCACGTTCGAACGCGTCATGCTGATCGTCGCCGGCTTCCTGCTGGCCTACCCGGGCTGGGTGGCCGACGTCGCCGGCATCGTGCTGGTGGTCATCGCGCTCGCCATGCAGGTGCTGCGGCCGCAGTTGCAGCCCGCCTGAAGCAGTTCACGAGGCAGTCCATGCATCGCTTCGACACGTCCGCCAAGGGCGTCTACCTCATCACCGTCACCCCGTTCACCGACAGCGGCGCGCTCGACCTCGCGAGCACCGACCGCATGGTGGACTTCTGCCTCGAGCGCGGCGTCACCGGCCTGACCATCCTCGGGATCATGGGCGAGGCCACCAAGCTCACCGCCGAGGAGTCGCGCACGTTCACGCGGCAGGTCGTGCAGCGCGTGCAAGGCAGGGTGCCCATCGTCGTCGGCGTGTCCTCGCCGGGCTTTGCCGCGATGGGCGAGTTGACCAAGGCCGTGATGGACCTCGGTGCATCGGGCGTGATGGTCGCGCCGCCGTCCACGATGCGCACCGACGACCAGATCGTGTCGTACTTCGACATGGTCGGCGAAACGCTGGGCGCGGTGCCGTGGTGCCTCCAGGACCATCCGGTCGCCACCGGCGTGCAGATGTCGGCGTCCGTCGAACTGCGCATCATGAAGAATGCGCCGCACTGCGTGATGCTCAAGCACGAGGACTGGCCGGGGCTGAACAAGCTGTCGGCCATCCGCGCCGCCAGCGACAGGGGCGACGTGCGCCGCGTATCCATCCTCACCGGCAACGGTGGCGGCCTGTTCCTGCCCGAGGAGCTCTCGCGCGGCGCCGATGGCGCGATGACCGGCTTCGCGTACCCGGAGATGATGGTCGACGTGGTCGCGGCGCATGCGCGCGGCGACGTCGAGCGCGCGCACGACGTCTTCGACGCCTACCTGCCGCTGGCCAAGTACGAGCAGCAGGCCGGCATCGGCCTGGCGGTGCGCAAGCACCTGCTGCACCAGCGCGGCGCCATCGCCTCGCCCTTCATCCGCAAGCCCGGGCCCAAGCTGTCGGCCCAGGACGTCGCCGACCTCGATCGCCTGGTGCGCCGGCAGGACCAGCGCCTGCGCGAGCTGGGCTGACCTTTCATCTCCGGAGTTTTTCGCATGGCCATGCCGCCCGTTCCCGCGCCCGCGACCATGGAGCTCGACCCCCAGGTGGTCGAGACCCTGTCGAAGGTCACCACTGCCACCATCACGACCGTGCTCCTGAAGAAGGGCTTGCGCAACGTGTGGCTGCGCGGCGCGCGTCCCGTCCGCACCGGCGGCCCACGCCTGGTGGGCCGCGCGTTCACGCTGCGCTTCGTGCCCGCGCGCGAGGACCTCGCGACGCCGGAGTCGTGGGGCTCGCCGATCTCCACGCGCGCCGCCATCGAGGACATGCCTGCCGGGTGCATCACGGTGGTCGACGCGATGGGCGTGCAGGACGCCGGCATCTTCGGCGACATCCTGTGCGCGCGCATGGCCAAGCGCGGCATCACGGCGCTGGTCACGGACGGCGTCGTGCGCGACTTGCACGGCGTGCTGGGCACCAACCTGCCGCTGTGGTGCAGCGGCGCAGCGGCGCCGGCTTCGGTGACGAGCCTGACCTTCGTCGCCTGGCAGCAGCCGATCGCCTGCGGTGGCGTGGCCGTGTTCCCCGGCGACGTGATGGTGTGCGACGACGACGGCGCGGTGCTGATCCCCGCCGCGCTGCTCGATCACGTGCTGCAGGAAGCCCCCGAGCAGGAACGGCTCGAGGGCTGGATCATGGACGAGGTGAACAAGGGCGCTTCGCTGCCCGGCCTGTACCCGCCCAACGCGGAGAACAAGGCCCGCTACGAGGCGTTCAAGGCGAAGAAGTAATTCCGTCGTCCCCGCGAAGGCGGGGACCCATCGCTTCCACTTCCGCGGGCCGCCAAAGCGGAAGCAATGGATTCCCGCCTCCGCGGGAATGACGAAAGCGGTCAGACCCGCTCGAGGATGACCGCGATCCCTTGCCCGACGCCGATGCACATCGTGCACAGCGCGTAGCGGCCGCCGGTTCGGTGCAACTGGTTCACCGCCGTCGTCGCCAGGCGCGCGCCCGACGCGCCGAGCGGGTGTCCCAGCGCGATCGCGCCGCCGTTCGGGTTCACGCGCGCGTCGTCGTCCTTCAGGCCCAGGTCGCGCAGCACCGCGAGGCCCTGCGCCGCGAAGGCTTCATTGAGCTCGATCACGTCGATCTGTTCCAGCGTCACGCCGGTGAGCTGCAGCACCTTGCGCGTGGCCGGCGCGGGGCCCATGCCCATGATGCGCGGCGGCACGCCGGCGGTGGCCATGCCGACGATGCGCGCCCGAGGCGTGAGGCCGTGGCGCGCGGCCGTGCCTTCGTCGGCGATCAACAGCGCGCAGGAGCCATCGTTGACGCCACTGGCATTGCCCGCGGTCACGCTGCCATCGGGCTTGACCACGCCCTTGAGCTTCGCCAGCGACTCCAGCGATGTCTCGCGGGGATGCTCGTCCTTGTTCACCACGACCGGATCGCCCTTCTTCTGCGGGATCGTCACGGGCGTGATTTCGCCGTCGAAGACGCCCGCTTTCTGCGCGGCCACCGCCTTCAGCTGCGAGGCGAGTGCCATGCGATCCTGTGCCTCGCGCTCGATGCCGTAGTCCCGGGCGACGTTCTCCGCGGTTTCCGGCATCGAGTCGATGCCGTACTGCTCCTTCATCAGCTTGTTGACGAAGCGCCAGCCGATGGTGGTGTCGTACACCGCGTTCGCGCGCGAGAAGGCCGACTCGGCCTTGGGCATGACGAAGGGCGCTCGGCTCATGCTCTCGACGCCGCCGGCGATCAGCAGGTGCGCCTCGCCGGCCTTGATGGCACGCGCGGCCGTGCCGACGGCGTCCAGGCCCGAGCCGCACAGGCGGTTGATGGTCGCGCCGGGCACGTCGATCGGCAGGCCCGCCAGCAGGCTGGCCATGCGCGCGACGTTGCGGTTGTCCTCGCCGGCCTGGTTGGCGCAGCCGTAGAGGACGTCGTCGACGGCCTGCCAGTCGACCTTGCCGTTGCGCGCCATCAGCGCCTTGATCGGGATCGCGCCGAGGTCGTCGGTGCGCACGGACGAGAGCGCGCCGCCGTAGCGCCCGAAGGGCGTGCGGACGGCGTCGCAGATGAAGGCTTGGCGGGAAGTCATCGTGAAGGTCTCCGGAATCAGGCCGCCATGATCGGCAGGCCGGTGAGGGTTTCCAGTTCCGCGCGCGACAGGCCCTCGACGACGTCGATGAGCTGCAGGCCGCGCGGCGTGCAGGCGAAGGTGCCCAGGTCGGTGTACACGCGCTTGACGCACGCGACGCCGGTGAGCGGATAGGTGCAGCGCTCGACCAGCTTGCTGCGGCCGTCCCTGGTGAGCAGGTCCATCATCACCCAGGTCTGGCGCGCCCCCGTCGCGAGGTCCATCGCGCCGCCGACGGCGGGGATCGCGTCGGCTTCGCCGGTGTGCCAGTTCGCCAGGTCGCCGGTGGCGGACACCTGGAACGCGCCGAGCACGCACAGGTCGATGTGCCCGCCGCGCATCATCGCGAAGCTGTCGGCGTGGTGGAAGAACGCGGCGCCGGGCTTGAGCGTCACCGGCTGCTTGCCCGCGTTGATCAGGTCGTAGTCCTCATCGCCGGCGGCGGGCGCCGGTCCCATGCCGAGGATGCCGTTCTCGCTGTGCAGGACGACCTCGCGCCCGGCGGGCAGGTGGTTGGCCACGAGCGTCGGCATGCCGATGCCCAGGTTGACGTAGGCGCCGTCCTGGATGTCCTGCGCCACGCGCTGCGCGAGTTGCTCTTTCGTGCGTCGCTGGTACGCCATCACGCAGCCTCCTTGAAGCCACCGGCGCGCGTCGCACTGCGGGCGATGCGCACGATGCGGGTGACGAAGATGCCCGGCGTGACGATCGCCTCCGGATCCAGCGTGCCCAGCTCCACGATCTCGTGCACGCTGGCCACGGTCTTCTTCGCCGCCATCGCCATCACCGGGCCGAAGTTGCGCGCGGCCATGCGGTAGGTGAGGTTGCCCCAGCGGTCGCCGCGCTCGGCCTTGACTAATGCGAGGTCGGCATGGATCGGCGTCTCGTAGACGTGCAGGCGACCGTCGATCACGCGCGTCTCCTTGCCCTTGGCGAGCTCGGTGCCCGCGCCGGTGGGCGTGAAGAAGCCACCGATGCCGGCCCCGGCGGCGCGGATGCGCTCGGCCAGGTTGCCTTGCGGCACCAGTTCGAGTTCGACCTGGCCGCTTCGGTACAGCGCGTCGAACACGTGGCTGTCGGCCTGGCGCGGGAAGCTGCAGGTGACCTTGCGCACGCGGCCGGCCTTGAGCAGCGCGGCGATGCCGTGCTCGCCGTTGCCGGCGTTGTTGTTGACGATGGCGAGGTCGCGCGCGCCCTGCGCGATCAGGCCTTCGACCAGCTCGGACGGGATGCCGGCGGTGCCGAAGCCGCCGATCATCACCGTCGCGCCGTCGGCGACGTCGCCGATCGCTTCCGCCACGGTCGCGGCGATCTTGTCGATCACGGGTGTCTCCGGGAATGCATGGCCACCATTGTCCGCTGACCGCGGCCACCCCACGGCGTGCGGCATCATTCGCGCCCGATGCTGCTGCCTTCGCTCGACGCCGCCCTCGCCCTGGCGCGACAGGACGGCCGCGTGTGCCCGCTGCCGGACGCGTGGTGTGCGCTGTACGAATTGCTGCCGGATCGGCGCAGCGACATGTACGGCGCGATCCCGCCGTCACCGCTGGTGCTGGCGGCCTGGGACGCCACCAGCGACGACGACAAGCGCGAGCGGCTGCGCGTCCACCTCGCGTGGGCCGCGGAGCACGGCGCCATCGCGCCGGTGCATGCGTACCTGGCGCAGCTGCCCGAATCGCGCTGGCACCACGCCGCTGCGGGCTGACGCGGCGCCTTGGTGCCCGTGCACGGACGGGCTACGATGCGCCAACCCAACCGCAGGAGCAGCGCATGGCAGCGAACATCGTGATCGGCATCGTGGCCGCCTTGCACGCGTACTTCATGGTGCTGGAGATGTTCCTGTGGACCAGGCCGGCCGGACTGCGCGCGTTCGGCCAGACGCTCGAACAGGCGCAGGCCTCGAAGGTGCTCGCGGCCAACCAGGGGCTGTACAACGGCTTCCTCGCCGCAGGCCTGGTGTGGGGACTGCTGGCCGGGCCGCAGGGAATGGCCATCAAGGCCTTCTTCCTGGCCTGCGTGTTGGTCGCCGGCCTGTACGGTGGCTTCACCGCCAGCCGCAAGATCCTCTTCATCCAGGCGCTGCCGGCGGCCATCGGGTTGGCGCTGCTCGGCTGGACCTAGCGCCTCCTCGTGGCGCATGATGGCGCGCATGACCGATCGCACCGTCCGCATCCACCGCGTGCTGCGCACCACGCCCGAGAAGCTGTACCGCGCGTTCCTCGAGCCGATGGCGCTGGCCAAGTGGCTGCCGCCGCACGGGTTCACCTGCTCCGTGCACCAGCTGGATGCCCGTGTCGGCGGCACGTTCCGCATGTCGTTCCACAACTTCGGCACTGGCAACGGCCACTCGTTCCACGGCAGCTACCTCGAACTCAAGCCGCACGAGCGCATCCGCTACACCGACGAATTCGACGACCCGAACCTGCCCGGCGTGCTGGAGGTGGACGTGCGGCTGCGGCCGGTGATGGGCGGGACCGAGCTCACGGTGGCGCAGTCCAACATCCCGGCGGCGATCCCGCTGGAGATGTGCTACCTGGGCTGGCAGGAATCGCTGCTGCAGTTGGCCGCGCTGGTCGAGCCCGACATCCCGGGCTGACGGCGAGCGCCTTCGCTGCGCTCGGCTGGCTGTCCCGACGCAGAGGGCACAGAGGAGGAGAGAGGACGCAGAGGAAGACGAACAGAAGGGAATCCTTGTCTCCTCCGCGTCCTCTCTTCTTCTCTCTGCGTCCTCTGCGTCGAGATCCGGGCGCGCGAGCGCCGCCGTCCTAGGGCTTCGCGCAGTCGCAGGCCCGATCGCCGTTGTCGAACACGACGCGCCACTGGCCGTCGGGCTGCCGGCGCCACGTCGAGTGGAAATGCGCGACCACCTTGCCTTCGGGCGACGTAACCGGCCCGCGCGTGTAGCCCATCGTCCCGAGCAGGTTGGCTTCGGCCGTCTCCGGCTTCCAGCTGAAGGGTGCCTGCGGGCCGTCGAAGAAGCGCTTCCAGTGTTCGAGGATGCGGGCCTTGCCGTGCAACGCCTGGCCGCCGTTGATGAACACCGCGTCGTCCGCCACCAGGGCGCTGAACGCCGCGAGGTCGCGACGCGCCATGCTGGCGGCGAACGCAGTCTCCGCGGCGCGCAGTTCGGCGGACGCGGCTGACTGGTCGATCGAGCCCGCGGGGGCCATGGGCGCGGCGCACGCGACGAGCGCAAGGGCGGGCAGGACGAAGGCGAGGCGGTGCAGGAACATGGCGCATCCTAGCCATCGATCTCGGTTGACGGCAATCCGCGCCGCCCCTAGCCTGCGGCGCTTCACCCGGCAGGAGACCGCATGGCAGGCACGCTCACGTTCGACGGCAGGACCTACCCCGATGGCCGCGCCTCGGACCCGAAGGCCCTGGGCTGGATGCAGGGCTCGCCACCGCCCGCGGATCGCCGCATCGAATTCGGCAAGCAGGCGCTGCTTGGCTTCCCGCAGATCCGCTGGACGCTGTGCCACACGCGCGAGTTCCTGCCGACGGTGAACGTCTGGCGCGGCGACGGCGGCCCGAGCACGTTCGCACGCGAGGATCTCGCCGGCGACATCGAAGCACTGGCCTTCGACGATCTTCAAGGCCGCCGCATGCAGTGGCAGGACGCGCTGGCCGACACCTACACCGACGGCATCGTCGTCCTGCACCGGGGCCGCATCGTGTACGAGCGCTACATCGGCGAGCTGCAGGCGCACGTGCCGCACAGCTGCTTCTCGGTCACCAAGTCCTACGCCTGCACGCTGGCCGCGATGCTGGTGCACGAGGGCGTGGTGGACGAACGCCGGCCCATCGCGCACTGGCTGCCGGAGATGCGCGGCACGGCCTGGGAAGACGCGACGTTGCGGCAGGTGATGGACATGCAGGTCGGCGCCGCGTACTCGGAGGCGTATGCCGACTCGGCGGCCGACGTGTGGGCCTACTCGCGCGCGGGCGGCACGATGGCGCGGCCGCCGGGGTACGACGGCCCCGGCAACTTCTACGAGTACCTGGCGACGATCCGCAAGGACGGCGCGCACGGCGAGGCGATCTCGTACAAGACCGTCAACACCGAAGTGCTGTGCTGGGTGATGAAACGCGCGACGGGCCTTTCGCTGGCGCGCATGCTGTCCGAGCGGCTCTGGGCGCCGCTGGGTTGCGAGCAGGACGCGTACTTCACCGTGGATCCGATCGGTGTCCCCATGGGCGGCGGCGGGATGTCGGCGGCGCTGCGCGACCTCGCACGCTTCGGCGAAGCGATGCGCTGCGACGGGGCTTTCAATGGCAAGCAGGTGGTGCCGGCGGCCGTGGTCGCGGACATCGCGCGCGGCAGCGATCCCGCGAAATTCGCCAAGGCGGGCTACGCACTGCTGCCCGGCTACTCGTACCGCAGCATGTGGTGGGTGGCGCACGACGAGCACGGCACGTTCGAGGCGCGCGGCATCCACGGCCAGCGTATCTACGTCGCGCCCGGCGCGGAGATGGTCATTGCGCGCTTCGGCTCCCATCCCGTCGCCGCCAACTCGGGCAACGACCCGATCACGCTGGCGCAATTCCGCGCACTCGCCGGGCTGTTGCGCGGGCGGTGACAATCGCGGGCTTGCAGTTCCCGCTCATCACCGATCCCTCTTTCTACGCCGTGGCGATCCCGGCCGTCCTGCTGATGGGCATCAGCAAGAGCGGCTTCGGGGCAGGCTTCGGCTCGCTGGCGGTGCCGCTGATGGCGCTGGCCTGCCCGGTGCCGCAGGCCGCGGCGATCTTCATGCCGATCCTGTTCGTGATGGATGTGCTGGGGCTGGCCGCCTTCCGCCACCACTTCGACTGGAAGCTGGTGCGCTTCCTGGTGCCCATGGGCCTGGTGGGCACCGTCGTCGGCACGCTGTCGTTCCATTACCTCGATGCGCGCACCGTCGCGGGCATCGTCGGCGTGTTCACGTTGCTGTTCCTCGCGCAGCGCCTTGCGTTCCCGCCGCGCCCCGACAGCCCGCACCCGCCCCGCTGGGCGGGCGCGCTGCTCACCGTCACGTCGGGCTTCACCAGTTTCGTGGCACACGCCGGCGGCCCGCCGGTGAACGCGTACGTGATCCCGATGCGGCTGCCGCCGCTGGTGTTCACGGCGACGATGGCCGCGTTCTTCTTCATGGTGAACCTGAGCAAGTGGGTCCCGTACGCCTGGCTCGGGCTGCTGGACATGCGCAACCTCGCCACGTCGCTGGCCCTGATGCCGCTCGCCCCCGTCGGCGTCTGGATCGGCGTGCGCCTGGCCCACCGCATCCAGCCGACGCTGTTCTACCGCCTGATCTACCTGGGCATGCTGCTGACCGGGGTCAAGCTGGCCTGGGACGGATTCATCGCCTGACCTCGCTCGAACGCGCTTGCGCGCGGCTTCAACGCAGAGGACGCAGAAGAGCGGAAGGCGCGCCGCGTCGAGGATGTTCACGAGGCGGCGCGCATGCGCCGCGCACTAGGAGGACCGCCGCTCGTCGTCCCAGCCGGGCTTGCGGTCGACGCCCGTGGCGCGGCGGCGCTGCATGTCGGCGCGTTCGCTGGCCATCTGCTCCTCGAACTGCCGGCGGCCCTGCTTGACCACGGCGATCATCTTCGAGCGGTCCTTGTGGTGCGGGTACATGCGCTCGAACAGCTCCAGGTTCGCGCGGCGGAACCGCATCGCCAGCCGCCGCGCCTCGTGCGGCGCCTCGCCGAGCATCTCGAGCACGGTGCGCCCGCTGCGCACGCTCGACTCGAACACCTCGCGCTCGACGTGCATCACGCCGCGATCGCGCAGTTCGTTCCAGTGCGTCACGTCACGTGCCCGCACCACCAGCTGCAGGTGCGGGAAGTTCTCGCGCGCGAGGTCGACGATCTTGAGCGACTGCTTCGGGTCGTCCACCGCCACCACCAGCACCTTCGCGTCCCGCGCGCCGGCCATGCGCAGCAGGTCCAGCCGCGTGGCGTCGCCGTAGAACACTTCGTAGCCGAACGCCCGGGCCGCCTCGATCATGTCGGCGTCGTGGTCCAGCACGGTGGACGCGATGCCGTTGGCATCCATGAGGCGGCCGATGATCTGCCCGTAGCGGCCGAAGCCCGCGATGATCACCGGCGCGTGCTGCGGCTGGTCCAGTTCGTCGAGTTCGCGCTTGTTCGCACGGCCATTGCGCGCGGTCCAGCGGTCGGCCACCAGCAGCAACAGCGGCGTCAGCAGCATGGACAGCGTGATCGCGGCCACGAGCACCGACGCCGTCTGCGGGTCGACCAGGCGCGCGCCCGACGCCGCCTGGAGCACCACGAAGCCGACCTCGCCGCCCTGGGCCAGCAGCACGATGAACAGCGGACGCTCACCCTTCGGCACGGGGATCAGCCGGGCCATGACCCACAGCACCAGCGCCTTGGTGGCGAGGAAGCCGGCGACGATGGCCGCGATGCGAAGCGGTTGCTCCAGGACGACGGCGAAGTCGATCGACATGCCGATGGCGATGAAGAACAGGCCCAGCAACAGTCCCTTGAACGGCTCCAGGTCCGTTTCCAGCTCGCGCCGGTATTCGCTCTCCGCCAGCAGCACGCCGGCCAGGAATGCGCCCAGCGCCATCGACAAGCCGACCAGCTGCATCAGCGCCGCGGTCGCCACCACCAGCAGCAGCGCGGCCGCGGTGAAGATTTCGGGCGAGTCGCTCTTGGCGATCCAGCGCAGGGTGGGGCGCAGCAGCAGGCGGCCGCCCAGGATGATGGCGGCGACCACGCCCACGGCCTTGGCGGCGCCGATCCAGCCGCTGCCTTCGGCGGTGCCGGTGGCCGCGAGCAGCGGCAGCAAGGCCAGCACGGGGATGGCGGCCACGTCCTGCAGCAGCAGCACGCTCAGCGAGGTCTGGCCCGAGGTCGTGGGCAGCAGGTTGCGGTCGCCCAGGGCGCGCAGCGCTGTCGCGGTCGACGAGTCGCCGAGCGCAAGCCCCGCGGCGAGCGCCAGACGCCAGTCCATGCCCAGGGCGATGGCGATCGCCGCCAGCAGCGTCGCCGAGCCGAGGTATTGCATGGCGCCCCAGCCGAAGATGGAGCCGCGCATGGTCCACAGCCGCCGCGGTTCCAGCTCCAGGCCGACCAGGAACAGCATCAGCACCACGCCGAATTCGGCGAAGTGCAGCACGTCCTGCACGTTGCCCACCAGCCGCAGTCCCCAAGGCCCGATGGCGATGCCGGCGGCCAGGTAACCCAGGATCGCGCCCAGGCCCAGCGCGCGCGCGATGGGCACTGCCAGCACGGCGGCGCCCAGGTAGATCAGGCTGTTGGACAGCCAGGCGGGGGCGTGTTCCATCAGTGCTCCTCGCCCACCGGCCGGTCGCTTTCGGGTACCTCGCAGGCGATGCAAGTGGCGAGGTCCTCGAGCTCGGGCCAGGCCGGGTAGCTGCGCAACCGGTCGGCGAACACGGCCACGTGGTCGTCCACCTCCTGCGCGCTGGAGCGGTGCGCGCCGTGCAGCACCAGCGGCGGCAGGAAGCGCATGCCGCACAGGGCCGCCGTCTGTTCATAGGGCGGCAGGAAGGCGTCGAAGAAGTAGCGGTTGTAGCCCTGCGGGTGGTACGAGGCTTCGGGGCCGCCGGTCGTCGCCACGAGCCACAGGTCCTTGCCCTGCAGCGCGGTGCCCTGGTGGCCGTACGCCCAGCCGTGCGTCAGCACCTCGTCCAGCCACAGCTTGAGCAGCGCCGGCATCGAGTACCACTGGACCGGATGCAGCAGCACCAGCAGGTTGCAGGCAGCGGTGCGCGCCTGCTCGGCGGGGACGTCGATGTCGTAGTCGGGATAGGTGGCGTAGAGGTCCTGCACCGCCACGCCCGGCACGGAGCGTGCCGCTTCCAGCAGCCGGCGGTTCACGCGCGATTCCCGCCAGTTGGGGTGCGCCGCGAGCACGTAGGGGCCGGGGGCTGCTGCGGGGCGCTCATCCATGCCGTTACCATAGCGTAAAGCGGCCGTGGTCCCGCGGCCGAGGACGGAGGTGCTCCATGCCAGTCGTGGTCGTTGCCAACCCCAAGGGAGGCGTCGGGAAATCCACCCTCGCCACCAACATCGCGGGCTATTACGCCAGCAAGGGGCGGTCCGTGATGCTCGGCGATGCCGACCGGCAGCAGTCCAGCCGGCTGTGGCTGAACCTGCGTCCGCCCGCCGCCCGGCCCGTCAGCAGCTGGGAAGTCGGCGAAGGCCACGTCGCCAAGCCGCCCAAGGGCACCACCCACGTCGTCCTCGACACGCCCGCCGGGCTGCACGGCAAGCAGCTGCGCGACCTGCTGCACTCGGCCAACAAGGTGGTCGTGCCGCTCGCGCCCAGCGTGTTCGACATCTTCGCCACCCGCGCCTTCCTCGACGAACTGGCCGAGCAGCGCAAGGCGTCCGGCCTGCAGGTGGCGCTGGTGGGCATCCGCGTCGACGGCCGCACGCTCGCGGCCGACCAGTTCCAGTCGTTCGTGAAGGGGCTGGGGCTGCCGCTGCTGGGCGAGTTGCGGCCTACGCAGAACTATGTGTACCTGGCCGCACGCGGGCTGACGCTGTTCGACGTCGCGCCGGGCCGCGTCGAGCGCGACCTGCAGCAGTGGGCCGGGCTTTGTCGCTGGCTCGACAGCTGAGCCGGGCGGCTGCCGCTTAGAGTGCCGGCATGAGAACCATCGCCTCGCTTGCCGAAGTCCCCTCGCTGGTCGGCCAGGAAGTCGCGACCAGCGACTGGATCACCATTACGCAGGAGCAGGTCAACCTGTTCGCCGACGCGACGGGCGACCACCAGTGGATCCACGTCGACGTGGACAAGGCCAGGGCCGGCCCCTTCGGCGGGCCGATTGCGCATGGCTTCCTCACCCTGTCGCTGCTGCCGAAGTTCTTCGAGACCGCCATCGCGATCGAGGGCGCGCGCATGGGCGTGAACTACGGCCTGAACAAGGTGCGCTTCACGTCGCCGGTGCCGGTGGGCAGTCGCCTGCGCGCGCGCATGACGCTGCTGTCCTGCGAACCCATCGACCGCGGCGGCATGCAGATGACCTGGAAGGTGCTCGTCGAGCGCGAGGGCGGCGACAAGCCCGTGTGCATCGCCGAGTCGATCGGCCTGCGCTACCCCTGAGCGCTAGGTCGCTCCGCCGAACCCGTTCTGCCGCCAGGCCTCGAACACGGTCACCGCGACCGCGTTCGACAGGTTGAGGCTGCGCTGGCCCGCCCGCATCGGCAGGCGCAGGCGCTGCTCGGGCGCAAAGCTCTCCCGCAGTTCCGGCGGCAGGCCACTCGATTCGCTGCCGAACACGAAGCAGTCGCCCGGCTGGAACCGCACCTCGTGCACGGCACGCGTGCCGCGGGTGGTCATCGCGAACAGGCGGTGCGGGTCCGGCTGCAGCGCGCGCACCAGCGCGTTCCAGTCCGCATGCCGGCGCACGTCGGCGTACTCGTGGTAATCGAGCCCGGCGCGCTTCATCAGCTTGTCCTCCATCGAGAAGCCCAGCGGCTCCACCAGGTGCAGCTCGCAACCGGTGTTGGCCGCCAGGCGGATGACGTTGCCGGTGTTCGGCGGGATCTCGGGATGGACCAGGACGATGCGGAACAAGCTCACTCCTCCGTGCGCGCAAAGACGATCGCGCGCACCTGCGCCGCGCCGGCTTCGCGCATCACTTGTGCCAGCGCGAACAGCGAAGCACCCGTCGTCAGCACGTCGTCGACGAGCAGCACCTGCGCGCCGCGGACTTCCTGCGCACGCGCCGGCTCGATCGCGAACGCGTGCCGCACGTTGGCTTGCCGGTCGCCGTAGGCCAGCTGCACCTGCGGCGCCGTGTCGCGAACGCGCAGGGCGAGCGCCGCGTCGGCGCGCCGCGGCGACAGGCGCCGCGCGAGTTCGTGCGCCTGGTTGTAGCCACGCGCGGCGAGCCGCTCTCGCGACAGCGGCATCGGGACGACGAGATCGGACGCGGCGAGCACCTCGGCCGCGCCGGGCGCCGCGAGCATCAAGGGGGCGAACGTGCTGGCCCAGCCCGCGCCGCCGGAGAACTTGAAGCGGGCGACCAGGCCAGCCCACGGGTAGCCATAGCTCACGGCGGCGATGCAGTCGGCAAGAGGCGGGGGCTGGCGCAGGCAGCGGCCGCAGTGCTCGATGCCGGCGGGCACCGCGAGGGCGCAGGTGCGGCAGCGTGGAACCGGGGCGGAGAAGCGCGCGCTGCACGCGGCGCACACCGGTTGCGAGGGCCACGCATGGCAGACGTCGCAACGAGCGGGCGCCGCCCGCGCCATCGTGCCCAGCAGCTGCGCCCACATCGGCTCAATATACTGCCCGGCTCCGTGGCTTCGCCTCCCCCAACCCTCGACCCCACCGCGGTTCGCCACTGGCAGCGCGAGGCCGAGCCGCGCGCGCCGTGGCTGCACGAGGAAGTGGCGCGCCGCATGGCCGAGCGCCTGCAGTGGATCCGCCTGGCGCCGTCAGCGTGGGCGCACTGGGGCGCCGTGCGCGGCGGCACCGAGGCGCAGGGCCTGCTCGAGCAGCGGTATCCGCAAGCGCACGGCACCATCGTCGAGACGGCGGACCTGCTGCCCAGGGCGCGTGAACTGCTCGCGCCGCCATGGTGGAAGCGCTGGGGCGCGCGCCGCGAGTTCGCCACCACGGTGCCGGACGGGTCGATGCAGATGGTCTGGTCGAACATGGCGCTGCACTTCGAGCCCGACCCGCAGGCGTCGATGGCGCAATGGCACCGCGCCCTGGCCGTCGACGGCTTCCTGATGGTGTCCTGCTTCGGCCCGGACACGATCCGCGAGCTGCGCCAGGCCTACGCGGACCTTGGCTGGGGACCCGCCGGCCCCGACTTCACCGACATGCACGACTGGGGCGACATGCTGGTCGGTGCCGGGTTCGCCGAGCCCGTCATGGACATGGAGCGCATCACGCTGACCTGGGCCGATGCCGGCCGGATGCTGCACGAGCTGCGAAGCATGGGGGCCAATGTGCACCCCGGCCGCTTCCCGGCCCTGCGCGGGCGCGGCTGGCGGCGGGCGCTCGAGGCAGAGCTCGCGGCGCGGCTGGCCGGCCCCGACGGCCGGCTGGCGCTCACCTTCGAGATCGTCTACGGCCACGCGCTGAAGCCGGCGCCGCGGATGCCGGTGGCGCCCCGCAGCAGCGTGTCCCTGGACGACATGCGGCGTGCATTGCAGGGCGGCCGCGCGGGCAAATCGTCGGGCCAGGCCGATTGAGGCAGATCAACACCGGTACAATGCCCGGTTGATTTGTGAGCGCCACCGTCGATGCCGGTTTTTCGATTTGCGACAGTCCAGGGCCAGAACATCGTCTGGTTCCTGAAGCGCAATTGTTCCGTCACTCCGGCGCAGCTGGGCTGGTTCTATGCCTCGCTGTGCGTGGTGTCGCTGGGCATCGGCGCCTTCTTCTGGCAGCACGGCGCGACCCTGATCCTGCCGTTCGCCTGGCTGGAACTGGGCGCGATCGGGGTGGCCTTCCTGCTCTACGCGCGGCACGCGGCCGACGGTGAGCGCATTTCCCTGCAAGGCCGCCGGCTGGTGGTCGAACTGGAAAGCGGCGGCCAGGTGCAGCGCGCCGAGTTCGACCCGTCGTGGGTGCGCGTCGAGCCGCGCACCGGCGACCGGTCGCTGATCGAGGTGTCCGGCCGCGGGCGCTCGGTCAGCGTGGGCCGCTACGTGCGGCCCGAGTTGCGGCCGCTGCTGGCGCAGGAATTGCGCAGCGCGCTGCGCGAGTGGGGCGGGGCGCGCTGAGGCGCCGAAGACGAATCGAACGAGTAACCGGAACCTTGAAGACCAAGATGAAGAGCCTTTCGACCCTGGCCCGCCTGGCGGCCATCGCGGCCTCGGCCGCCGGCGCCGGCGCCGCCCATGCCGTCAACGACCTGCCGGGCGGTCCCGCGGTCCGCCAGCTCAACCTGCACACGGCGGCCACCCGCATCGCGGTCGAGCAGGGCTGGCTCCACTGGTTCATGCTGATCACGTGCACCGTGATCTTCATCGCCGTGTTCGCGGTGATGTTCTATTCCATCTTCAAGCACCGCAAGTCGGTCGGCCACAAGCCGGCCAACTTCCACGAGTCGGTGACGGTGGAAGTGGTGTGGACCGTCATCCCGTTCCTGATCGTCATCGGCATGGCGCTGCCCGCCACCAAGGTGCTGGTCGCGTCCAAGGACACCAGCAACTCCGACCTGACCATCAAGGCCACCGGCTACCAGTGGAAGTGGGGCTACGACTACCTGAACGGCGAAGGCGCCGGCCTGTCGTTCCTGTCCACGCTGGACGCCACGCACCGCGAGATCTCCAACGCGGGCGCCAAGGGCGACGTGCCGGACAACTACCTGCTCAAGGTCGACAACCCGCTGGTGGTGCCGGTCAACAAGAAGGTGCGCATCATCACCACGGCCAACGACGTGATCCACGCGTGGGGCGTGCCGGCCTTCGGCGTCAAGCAGGACGCCATCCCGGGCTTCGTGCGCGACACCTGGTTCCGCAGCGAGAAGACCGGCGACTTCTACGGCCAGTGCTACGAGCTGTGCGGCAAGGAGCACGCCTACATGCCGATCCACGTGAAGGTGGTCTCGGCGCAGGAGTACACCGCCTGGGTGGGCGACCAGCAGAAGAAGATGGCCGCCAAGCAGGACGACCCGAACAAGGTCTGGCAGCTGGCCGACATCGTCGCGCGCGGCGAGAAGGTCTACGGCGCGAACTGCGCCGCCTGCCACCAGGCCAACGGCAAGGGCGCCGGCCCGATCAAGGCCCTCGACGGCTCGCCCATCGTGCAGGACGCCGACAAGAGCAAGCAGATCCAGGTCGTGCTGCACGGCCGCAATGCCATGCCGGCCTGGCAGCAGCTGTCGGACACCGACATCGCCGCCGTCATCAGCTACACGAAGAACAGCTGGTCCAACAAGACGGGCCAGGTCGTCCAGCCGTCGGAAGTGCTGGCGCAGCGCGGCAAGTGACCGCGCGGACAGGAACCAAGGAAGAGAGCAAGCCATGAGCGCAGTCCTCCCCACCCACGGCCACGCGGGCGACCACGGGCACGAGCACGACCACCACGGCGCGCCCACCGGCTGGCGCCGCTGGGTCTACGCGACCAACCACAAGGACATCGGCACGCTGTACCTGCTGTTCTCGTTCACCATGCTGATGGTGGGCGGGCTGCTGGCGATGGGCATCCGCGCCGAGCTGATGTACCCGGGGCTGCAACTGGTGAACCCCGAGCTGTTCAACCAGTTCACCACGATGCACGGCCTGATCATGGTGTTCGGCGCCATCATGCCGGCGTTCGTGGGCTTCGCGAACTGGATGATCCCGCTGCAGATCGGCGCGTCGGACATGGCGTTCGCGCGCATGAACAACTTCAGCTTCTGGCTGCTGATCCCGGCCGCTCTGATGCTGGTGGGTTCGTTCTTCATGCCCGGTGGCGCCCCCGCTGCGGGCTGGACGCTCTACGCGCCGCTGACGCTGCAGATGGGCCCGTCGATGGACGCCGGCATCTTCGCGATGCACATCATGGGCGCCAGCTCGATCATGGGCTCGATCAACATCATCGTGACCATCCTCAACATGCGCGCCCCCGGCATGACGCTGATGAAGATGCCGATGTTCGCGTGGACCTGGCTGATCACGGCCTACCTGCTGATCGCGGTGATGCCCGTGCTGGCCGGCGCCATCACGATGACGCTGACGGACCGCCACTTCGGCACCACGTTCTTCAACCCGGCGGGCGGCGGCGACCCGGTGATGTACCAGCACATCTTCTGGTTCTTCGGCCACCCCGAGGTCTACATCATGATCCTGCCGGCCTTCGGCATCATCAGCCAGGTCGTGCCCGCCTTCTCGCGCAAGCGCCTGTTCGGCTACGCCTCGATGGTGTACGCGACCAGCTCGATCGCCATCCTGTCGTTCATCGTGTGGGCACACCACATGTTCACGACCGGCATGCCGGTGACCGGCCAGCTGTTCTTCATGTACGCGACCATGCTGATCGCGGTGCCCACGGCCGTGAAGATCTTCAACTGGATCGCCACCATGTGGCAGGGCTCGATGACCTTCGAGACCCCGATGCTGTTCGCCGTCGGCTTCATCTTCGTGTTCACGATGGGCGGCTTCACCGGCCTGATCCTGGCGATGGCCCCGGTCGACCTGCTGCTGCAGGACACCTACTACGTCGTGGCGCACTTCCACTACGTGCTGGTGGCCGGTTCGCTGTACGCGCTGTTCGCCGGCTTCTACTACTGGGCGCCCAAGTGGACGGGCGTCATGTACAACGAGACGCGCGGCAAGATCCACTTCTGGTCGTCGCTGCTCTCGTTCAACCTGACCTTCTTCCCGATGCACTTCCTCGGGCTGGCCGGCATGCCCCGCCGCTACGCCGACTACCCGATGCAGTTCGCCGACTTCAACTGGATCGCCTCGGTCGGCGCCTTCTGGTTCGGCCTGTCGCAGGTGTACTTCTTCATCTTCGTCGTGCTGCCCGTGATGCGCGGCCAGGGCGCCGCCGCGGGCCAGCGCCCCTGGAACGACGCCGACGGCAAGGGCGCCGAAGGCCTGGAGTGGGAAGTGCCGTCGCCGGCGCCGTTCCACACGTTCGAGGTGCCGCCCAAGCTGGACGCCAGCGCCACCCGCGTGCTCGACGCGCTGCCCTCCAGCGTGAACCCGAACGCCGCGCCGGGCGCCATCGCCCACTGACGGAACGAGCAGGGACGCGCCATGCCGACCGAGGAGCAGAAGAAAGCCAACCGCCGCCTGGCCTGGATCCTGGCGTCGGTGGTGCTCGTCTTCTTCGTCGGCTTCATGGTCCGCATGGTGTTCCTGCACGGCTGAGAGCATGGGACGACGCGACGCCAACGTGAAGATGGTGGGCAAGCTGGCCGTGGTCGCGGCCGGCATGTTCGCCTTCGGCTACGCGCTGATCCCGATCTACAAGCACATCTGCGAGCTCACGGGCATCAACATCCTGGCGCTCGGCGAGACGCAGGTCCCGGGCGCCTCGCGCGCCCCGGCCAACTCGCAGGTGGACACCGCGCGCACGATCACCGTCGAATTCGACGCCAACGCGCGCGGCCCCTGGCAGTTCAAGCCCGCGGTCGCCTCCATCCAGGTGCACCCCGGCGAACTCGCCACCGTGATGTACGAGTTCCAGAACGTGCAGCCGCGCCGCATGTCGGCGCAGGCCATCCCCAGCTACGCGCCGCGGCAGGCCGCCTCGCACTTCAACAAGGTCGAGTGCTTCTGCTTCAACCAGTACACGCTGGAGCCGGGCGAGAAGAAGCAGTGGCCGGTGGCGTTCGTCATCGACCCCAAGCTGTCGAAGGACGTGACCACCATCACGTTGTCGTACACCTTCTTCGAGGTCGGCGCGGGGACGCCGCCGGCCCCCACCGCGGCGGCGCCGTCGCGCGGCGGCGAAGCGGGCTGAGCACGCACACGAAAGAATCGAGAGGAAAGCAGGAGATCCCATGAGCACCACCGCCAGCGGCACCACGCCCTATTACTTCGTGCCGCACCCCTCGCGGCATCCGTCCTTCGCGGCCTTCGGCCTGTTCTTCGTGATCCTGGGTGCGTCCCAGTGGATCAACGGGCACGGCTGGGGCAAGTGGTCGGTCCTGTTCGGCATGCTGTGGCTGTTCGGCGTGCTGTTCCAGTGGTTCCGCGATTCGATCCGCGAGAGCGAGGGCGGCCAGTACAGCCGCAAGATCGACCTCTCGTTCCGCTGGAGCATGAGCTGGTTCATCTTCTCGGAAGTGATGTTCTTCGGCGCGTTCTTCACCGCGCTGTGGTGGATGCGCTCGCACTCGGTGCCGGCGCTGGGCAGCCTGGACAACGCGCTGCTGTGGCCCGACTTCAAGGCCGTGTGGCCCAGCATGGCCGCTGGCGCCACCGCGTCCCCCGCCGGCATCGTCGAGCCGTTCCAGACCATGACGCCGTTCTGGCTGCCGACGATCAACACGGCGCTGCTGCTGACGTCCGGCGTCACGCTGACCATCGCGCACCACGCGCTGCGCGCCGGCCACCGGGCCCAGACCATCCTCTGGATGTGGATCACCGTGCTGCTGGGCTTCACGTTCGTCTGCGTGCAGGGTTACGAGTACTTCCACGCCTACAGCGAGCTGAACCTGAAGCTCACGTCGGGCGCCTACGGCTCCACGTTCTTCATGCTGACCGGCTTCCACGGCTTCCACGTGATCGTCGGCATGCTGATGCTGCTGTTCATCACGCTGCGCCTGATGGCCGGCCACTTCACGCCCGAGCGCCATTTCGGCTTCGAGGGCGCGGCCTGGTACTGGCACTTCGTGGACGTGGTCTGGCTGGGGCTGTACACGCTGGTGTACTGGCTCTGACGCCTGACGGAACGACACAAGGCGCCCCACGGGGCGCCTTGTCCTTTGGGAGCCCCGCCAGGGGCGCGGGTCACTGTCCGGCCGGGATGCCGGTGGGCTGGATGTAGCCGAGCTTCCAGGCGACGAGGATGCAGACGAACAGCAGGACCGAGAAGCCGACGCGGAACGCCAGTGCGCGGGCCATGTTGCTGGTCTTCGCCTTGCCGTCCTGGCCGTCGCGCATCATGAACCACAGGGCCGAGCCGAGGCTGCCGAGGATGGCGACGAACGCGAGGGCGACGAGCACTTTCATGCGTCCCATTATCGGAGCGCCGGCATGACCGCGTTGCGTTTCTGGCTGGTGACCGCCGCGGCCACCACGGGCATCGCGGTGACGTTCGCGCTGGGCCAGTGGCAGCTCGGCCGTGCCCACCAGAAGGAGGCGCTGCAGCAAGCCATCGAGGCGGCGCGGACGAGCCCGCCGTTGCCGCAGGACGCGATGCTGCGCCCGGACGCGCTGTCGCTGGTGCATCGGCCGGTGCGGCTGCGAGGCCGCTGGGACGCCGCCCACACGGTCTTCCTCGACAACCGCCAGATGGGCGCGCGGGTCGGCTTCTACGTCGTCACGCCGCTGCTGCTGGAAGGCAGCGACCGCGCCGTGCTCGTGCAGCGCGGTTTCGCGCCCCGCAACTTCGAGCGCCGCGAGCAACTGCCGCCGGTGCGCACACCCGATGGGGCCGTCGACGTCGCGGGCCGCATCGCCCCGCCCCCTTCACGGCTGTACCAGCCCGGCCCGCCGTCCACCGGGCCCATCCGGCAAAATCTCGACATCGACGCCTTCGCGGCCGAGACCGGGCTGAAGCTGCTGCCGGTGTCGGTGCAGCAGACCGGCGCCGCGTCGGAAGGCCTGTCGCGCGACTGGCCGGTGACCGGCGGCCGCGGTCCCGAGACCAATTACGGATATGCCGTCCAGTGGTGGGCGCTGTCCGCCCTCATCGCCTGCCTCTATGCCTGGTTCCAGTTCATCCAACCCCGCCGCCGGGCGCGCTGACGAGCCGCTGGACCTCACGGTCCACGCGTTGCCGGGGCCGCGCGAGGTCGAGGACGCGCAGAGGACCGCGCGCGGGCGCATGAAGATGCTCTTCGTGATGCTGATCTGCGCCGCGCCGGTCATCGCGTCCTACTTCACCTACTACGTCGTCCGCCCCGAAGGCCGCCGCAACTTCGGCGACCTGGTCGAGCCCCAGCGCGCGATGCCCGCACTCACCGCGCAGACGCTCGAAGGCCAACCGCTGCCCTTGCAGCAACTGCAGGGGCAGTGGCTGCTGGTGAGCGTCGCGGGCGGGGCCTGCAACGCCGCGTGCGAGAACCACCTGTACCTGCAGCGGCAACTGCGCGAAAGCCTGGGCAAGGACAAGGACCGGATCGACTGGGTGTGGCTGGTCGACGACCAGGCGCCGGTGCGAGACGCGCTCAAGCCCGCGGTGACGCAGGGCACCGTGCTGCGCCTGCCGCGCGAGCAGCTGGCGCAATGGCTGCAGCCCGCCGAGGGCAAGGCGCTCGAGGACCACCTGTACGTCATCGACCCGATGGGCCACTGGATGATGCGATTCCCGCCCGGCCCGGACCGCGCCGGCGCGGCGAAGGTGCGCAAGGACCTGGAGCGGCTGATGCGCGCATCGGCCGGCTGGGACAAGCCGGGGCGGGCGCAATGAACCTCGTCGACCTCGCGCCGCTCACGCGCGTGATGCTGCTGGGCGCCGTCGTCGCCTGCGGCCCGGTCGCATGGCTGTGGCTGCGGCACCGCGGGACACGACCGGTGCACCGGCTGCGCGCGCTCACGGTGCTCACGCTCTTCCTCACCTTCGACCTCGTGCTGTTCGGCGCGTTCACGCGGCTCACCGATTCGGGCCTGGGCTGCCCCGACTGGCCGGGCTGCTATGCGAGCGCGTCGCCCTTCGGTGCGCACGAGGAGATCAGCGCGGCCCAGGCCGCGATGCCGACCGGCCCGGTGACGCACACCAAGGCCTGGATCGAGATGCTGCATCGCTACTTCGCCACCGGCGTCGGCGTGCTGATCACCACGCTGGCCGCCGCGACGTGGCTGCTGCGCCGCAGGGAGCACCTGCCGGTCGACCCGTGGTGGCCCACGGCGACGCTCGTGTGGGTGTGCGTGCAAGGTGCTTTCGGCGCGTTCACGGTCACGCTCAAGCTGCAGCCGGTGATCGTCACCCTGCACCTGCTCGGCGGGCTCGTGCTGCTCGCGCTGCTCGTGCGGCAGGCCGTGAGCTACCGGCAGGCGGAAGGCGCAGGACACCGGCGCGAGATCGCGCCCGGACTGCGGCTGCTGCTGGTGCTCACGACGGCCGCGGTCTGGATGCAGGTCGCCCTGGGCGGCTGGGTCAGCACCAACTACGCGGTGCTGGCGTGCACCGACTTCCCTTCCTGCCACGGCCGCTGGTGGCCCGACATGGATTTCCAGCAGGCGTTCGAACTGTGGCGCCCGCTTGGCCGCACCGGCAACGGCGAGTTGCTCGGCTTCGCCGCACTGACCGCGATCCATTACACGCACCGGCTGTCCGCGTACGGCGTGTTCGGCCTGCTGGCCCTGCTCGCGTGGCGCGCGTGGCGCGTCCTGCCGCTGCAGGCGCGCCTGCTCGCGGGCCTGGCGTCGTGGCAATTTGCCAGCGGCCTGTCGAACGTGGTGCTCGGGTGGCCGCTGGTGGCGGCGCTGGCGCACACCGGAGGCGCCGCGGCGCTGGTCGTCGTCCTCGCGTGGTCGCTGTGCGAGACGGCTTCGAGGCGCCTGCGCGTCGACGCGCCCCTGCCGGCCCACGAGGGGGTGCGCCCATGACCCGCTTCGAGCAGTTTTACGCGCTCACCAAGCCGCGCGTCATCCAGCTGATCGTGTTCTGCGCCTTGATCGGCATGGTTCTCGCGGTCCCCGGCGTGCCCACGTGGGACGACGTGCGCATCGCGGCCTTCGCCTCGTTCGGCATCTGGCTGGTGGCCGGCGCAGCGGCCGCCTTCAACTGCCTGATCGAGAAGGGGATCGACGCGAAGATGCGCCGCACCGCGTGGCGCCCGACCGCGAAAGGCGAACTGTCGGACACGCAGACGCTGCTGTTTTCCATCGCGCTGTGCGCGATCGGCTCGGCGATCCTGTTCGTCACGGTGAACCCGCTGACGATGTGGCTCACCTTCGCCACCTTCGTCGGCTACGCGGTCATCTACACGGTGGTGCTCAAGCCGCGCACGCCGCAGAACATCGTGATCGGCGGCGCGTCCGGTGCCATGCCGCCGGTGCTGGGCTGGGCCGCGATGCGCGGCGACGTCGGTCCCGAGGCGCTGGTGCTGTTCCTCATCATCTTTCTCTGGACGCCGCCGCACTTCTGGGCGCTGGCGCTATACCGGGTCGAGGACTACCGCAAGTCCGGCCTGCCGATGCTGCCGGTCACGCACGGCAGCGAGTTCACGCGGCTGCAGATCCTGCTGTACACGCTGGTGCTGTTCGCGGCCTGCCTGCTGCCGTTCGCGATCGGCATGAGCTCGTGGCTGTATCTCGCCGCGGCCGTCGTGCTCAGTGCGGCATTCACCTGGCATGGCTTCCGGCTCTGGCGCGACTACTCCGACGCGCTCGCGCGCAAGACCTTCCGCTTCTCCCTGGTCCACCTGAGCGTGCTGTTCGCGGCGCTGCTGGTGGACCACTACATCTGAGGTGCCCCCCATGGACCGCCGCCGCCTCCTGCAACTGATCGCCGCCGGCTCGGTGCCGGGCCTGATCGCCGCGTGCGGCGACCGCAAGCCGCAGTTCTCCGCCGTCGATCTCACCGGCGCGGACTACGCGAAGGACTTCCAGCTGCCCGACGTGGACGGCAAGCCGCGCAGCCTGGCCGACTTCCGCGGCAAGGCGGTCGTGGTCTTCTTCGGCTACACGCAGTGCCCGGACGTCTGCCCGACGACGCTGGCGGAGATCGCCGAAGCCAAGAAGCTGCTCGGCCCGGACGGCCAGAAGGTGCAGGGCATCTTCATCACGGTCGACCCGGAGCGCGACACGCCCGAAGTGCTCAAGCAGTACGTCGCCAACTTCGGGCCCGATTTCGTCGCGCTGCGCGGGACGCCGGAGCAGGCCGCCGCGGTCGCGAAGGACTTCAAGGTCTACTTCAAGAAGGTCGAAGGCAAGGCGCCGGGCACCTACACCATGGACCACACGGCCGCCAGCTTCGTGTTCGACCCGCAAGGCCGCCTGCGGCTGTACACGCGTTACGGCAGCGGTGCGCAGGCGCTGGCCAGCGACCTCAAGCTGCTGCTCGCCAGCGCCTGAGGGCCGTGGTCCAGCACCTCCTGCAACGCAAGGGGGCCGCGCGCATCGCGCTGATCCCGGCCGAGGTGCTGGAGGCGCTGAACGATGGGCTGGTGCCCACCGTCCATCTCAACGAACTCCTCGCGATCGACCTGCCGCGGCTGGCGCGCAACGTCGCGCTGCAGGTCGGGCTGGACGCCCAGGCGGAGCGGCTGCAGGACACGCTCGCCATGCTCGGCGTGTTCCCGCCCATGCGCCGGCACATGCACGTCGCGCGCGCCTTGTACGACCTGGCCGCGGAGCGCGAGGACCGCGACCGCATCGCGCACGCGCTCGCGACCCATCCGAGCGACGTCGCGCGCTCGTGGGCGGCGCAGTGGATCGCGTTCTCGGGACTCGCGCTGCCGGAGGCGCTGCAGTCGGTGCGCCGCTTTGCCACGGATCCGCACTTCGGCGTGCGCGAGATGGCCTGGATGGCCGTGCGCGAAGAGGTGGGGCGAGACGTGGAAGGCGCCGTGACGCTGCTGCTGCCGTGGGTGCATGACGGCGACGCGAACGTGCGCCGCTTCGCGAGCGAGCTCACTCGGCCGCACGGCGTGTGGTGCGCGCCGCTGAAGACGCTCAAGGCGCAGCCCTGGCTGGCACTGCAGCTGCTGGAGCCGCTGAAGTCGGACCCGAGCCTCTACGTGCGCAACTCGGTCGCCAACTGGCTCAACGACGCGAGCCGTACGCACCCGGAGTGGGTGCAGGCGACTTGTGGCCGCTGGCTGCTCGAGTCGCCCACCGCGGAGACCACGTCGCTGGTGCGGCGCGCGTTGCGCACGGTGCGGAAGAAGCAGGCCCTGACGGAGCTCACTCGGCTTTGATGCCGCGCGACTGGATGATGCCGCCGAGCAGCGCGGTGTCGGCCTTCACGCGGTTGGCCAAGCCTTCGGGCGAGGTGCCCGCCACCTGCCAGCCTTGCTGGAACAGCTTCTGCCGCACTTCCGGCGTGCGCACGATGGCGGTGATCAGCGCGGCGAGCCGGTCGACGACCGCCTTGGGCATCGATCGCGGCGCGGCGGCCGCATTCCAGATCTCCAGCTGGAAGCCGCGCGTCACGCCGCCTTCGTCGAGGCTCGGGTACTCCGGCACCAGCGAACTGCGCCCGGTCGACGTGACGCCGATCGCCTTCAGCTTGCCTGCGCGGATCTGCGCGGCCGCGAGCCCCGGGGGCAGCAGCGCCAGCTGGATCTGCCCGGAGATCATGGCGTTGATCACCTGCGGATTGCCCGGGTAGGGCACGTGCACCGGATCGATGCCGGTGCGCGACTTCAGCAACTCCATCCCGATGTGGCCGACGGTGCCGACACCCGGCGAGCCGTAGCTCCACTTGTTGCCGGCGGCCTTGGCGGCGGCGAAGAAGTCCTGCGCATTGGTGCCGGGCGCGCTGGCCGGCGCGGCGAGCAGCAGCGGCGCGGTGCCGATCAGGCTGACGGGCGCGAGATCCTTGACCGGGTCGAACGGCGTCGCCGGGTTGAGCAGCTTGGCGATCGTCATGTTGCCGTTGATCAGGACCCCGATCGTGTGGTCGTCGTTGGCCTTGGCGATCATGTCGGCAGCGATGTTGCCGCCGGCGCCGGGCTTGTTGTCGACGATGACCGGCTGGCCGAGCGCCTTCGACAGCGGCTCGGCGATCGTGCGCGCGACCAGGTCGGGCGTGGACCCGCCGGGGAAGCCGACCAGCACGCGCAGGGGCTTGCGGGGCCATGCAGCGGTCGCGTCTGTCTTCGTCTTCTGCGCGAAGGCAGGCGCGGCGGCCGCGGCTGCCAGGGACAGGGCGGAACGGCGCGTGAGCGCCGCAAGGGAAGGGGAGGTCGTCATGGGTGGTCCTGCGCGCGGGGCGGGCACCGATGCTACCCAACGCGCTTCAGAAGTTGAGCGAGCGGATCTGCTTGCGCGAATCCGGGCGGATGGCCGCCAGCGCGCCGAGCACCCACTGCAGGCTGGACTCGGCGTCGGGTTGCTGGTCAGGCAGCATCGCGACCACGACGAGCAGCCGCAACGTGAGGTCCGTCGGCAGGGCCCGGCTGCTGCGCAGCCCGCTGGCCACGATCTGCTGCGCGCGCGAGGACGCCTGGTCCGCCGTGGTGGGGCCTTCGATCAGCAGTGCGAACTCGCGCTCGCCCGCGCGAGCGGCCAGGTCGACGTCCGTCGCGGCACGGCGCATGTGCGAGGCGGTGACCACCAGCGCGCGGTCCAACGTGTCACGGCCGTGCTGGGAGGCGATGAAGTCGTAGTTGGCCAGCTTGGCCACCACGAGCGCGCAGGGATGCCGCTGGTGGCGCGCCCGCGTGAGCGTCGCCTCGAGGCGCTGCAGCAGGCTGCGGCGGTCGGCCAGGCCGGTGAGCGCGTCGGTGCGCGGCAGGGCCGACGCGCGCAGCTGGGCCTCGCGGCGGCGGCTGCCACGCCGGCTGAGCGCATAGAACAGGATCGGCATCTCGACCGCCGCGCCCATGGCGAGGCCGTAGCGCGTGAAGATGCTGTTGGGGATCAGGTTGATGCCGCGCAGGATCGGGAACAGCGCCATCACCATCACCGGCACGAAGCCCAGCGCGATGATGCGGATGTCCGGGTCGTCGGCCTTCGTCCACACGAACCCGATCAGCACCGCCACCAGCGCCAGCGAGAGGCCGGTGAGCGCGAGCCGCAGCTCGAGGATGCCGCGCGAGGGCAGCACGACCTCGAGCAGGGCGACGGCGAGCAGCACGCCGATCAGCAGGAACACGAACTGGTTCAGCCGGCGGGAGAAGCGCGCCGGCTCGGTCACGCGCTGCACGAACCACAGCGCCGCCGGCACGGACAGCGCGGGCAGCACGAAGGTCGAGTGCGCGTTGAAGGTGAGCCATGGATCCCACAGGTGCTGCGCGCCCACGCCCATGTACGCGGCCTGTCCCAGCGTGAACGTGACCAGGTACACCGCATAGATCGCGAACACGCGGTCGCGGAACCCCACGGCGTTGAAGACCGCCACCAGCGCGAGCAGCACCGAGATGCCGAAGTACGCGCCGAACAGGAACTGCTCCGTCTCGCGGGCGGCGAACAGCCGGGACTGGCTGGTCAGCCGGATGGGCGCTGCGAAGTCCACGCGCTGGTGCTCGATGCGCAGCCAGAAGCGCTCGACCTCGCCACGGCCCGGCGGCAGGTCGAAGGTCGGGACGCGGCCGGGCACCGGCCATTGCGAGACCGGGCGTGTGTCACCGGCCTCCTCGACGATCCAGTGCCCGTTCGGCCGCTGCCGGAACAGCTGCACGCGGTCGATGCCGGAGGACTGCACCACCACGTACCAGCTCTCGTTGTCGCGGACGACGGCGTCGAACCGGATCCACAGTGCGCCGGCGTCGATGCGGTATTGCTGGCCCGTGGCCATCGGCGCCCACGGCAGGGACTCCCCGGCGGCGACGACAGCCTGGATGTCGAGCTTGCCGTCGTGCTCCAGCCAGTACTGGGCGTGCTGCTCGAGCATGGCGTCCGGTTGCCCGGCTTCCAGGACGAAGGCTGTCGCGATGGGCGGCGCCTGCGCGGCTGCAGGGGCGATGCAGGACCACAACCACAGCAACAGCAGGCACGATCGGGCAACGAGCTGGACCACGGGCGCGATTCTCCCTCCCGCGCACCAGCGACGTGCGTAGTGGGACAAAAGAAAAAGCCCGGCGGACCGGGCTTTTCAGGGAAGAAGCAACGCGTCAGGCGTAGGAAGCCAGCGCCTTGCGCATCTTCTTCATCGCGGCCGACTCGATCTGGCGGATGCGCTCGGCGGACACGCCGTACTCGGCGGCCAGCTCGTGCAGCGTCATGCCGCCGGAGCCGTCGTCGTTCACCTTCAGCCAGCGCTCCTCGACGATACGGCGGCTGCGCGCATCCAGCTGCTCCAGCGCGGCGGCGACACCGTCGGTCGCCATGGCATCGCGCTGGCGCGACTCCAGAACCGCGGTCGGTTCCTGCGTGGCGTCGGCCAGGTACGCGATGGGGCCGTAGGCCTCCTCGCCGTCGTCCGAGGGGGACGGGTCCAGCACCACGTCGCCACCGGACATCCGCGTTTCCATCTCGGCGACTTCCTCGCGCTTGACGTTCAGCTCGCGCGCCATCACGTCGATCTGCGCGTCGGTCAGCGTGTCGCGGTGCGTCTGCGCGCCGGCGTCGTCCTTGAAGCCCTGCTTCATCGAGCGCAGGTTGAAGAACAGCTTGCGCTGGGCCTTGGTCGTCGCGACCTTGACCATGCGCCAGTTCTTCAGGATGTACTCGTGGATCTCGGCCTTGATCCAGTGCAGCGCGTAGCTCACCAGGCGCACGCCCTGCTCGGGGTCGAAGCGCTTGACGGCCTTCATCAGGCCGATGTTGCCTTCCTGGATCAGGTCGCCGTGCGGCAGGCCGTAGCCCAGGTACTTGCGCGAGACGGCCACCACCAGGCGCAGGTGCGACAGCACCAGCTTCCCGGCGGCTTCGAGGTCGTCGTGGTCGCGGTACCGGCGGGCGAATTCGCTCTCCTCCTCGGGCGTCAGCATCGGCAGCCGGTTCACGGCCGAGATGTACGCGTCGAGGTTGCCGAGCGAAGGAACGACCGCCCAGGGGCTCGCCAGCGTGAGGGCGCCGGGAGCGGAAGTGGAAGCAGTCATGCCCAGGGTTCCTTGTGTCATGGATGTCATATTAGCACTCGGTTTGAGGGAGTGCTAAGCCTGGAGTTCCCGGCTAATCCCGGGCTAAGAGAGCGCGAAGCGCTCAGCTCGGAGCGACTTCCCGAAGAAGTGAGCCTGAGCTCACCAACGGATGCCCAGCTTGCGGAAGAGCAGCGCGAGCACGAACAACGGCCCGACCCAGAGGTATTGGAGGTCCTCGAAGAAGGAAGGTTTCCTGCCCTCGATCTTGTGCCCCACGAACTGGGCGATCCACGCCACGACGAAGATCGCGGCCGAGATCGGCAGCACGTGATCGCCCATGGCCTGCACGGCCACGATGCCCAGCAGCGAGAGCAGTGCCATGGTCACCAGGAATACGGCCGACAGCCGCACGTAATAGACCATGCTGGCCAGGATGAAGGCATAGGCCACCCACGGATGCACCGCGTACAGCAGCCCGATGAGGCTGAGCATGATCAGCGGGATCGCCACGCAGTGGATCGCTTCGTTGCGCGGGTTCCGGTGGCTCTCGGCGTAGTGCGCCAGCAGCGCGTCGACACGGCGCGGGGCGGCGGCGCTGGCTTCGGTGGCGGTCTGCATGGACGTCTCCTGGCGGATCTGGGGAAGAATGCAAGGCGGAGTGTGCACCAATGCCAGCGCGTGAATCCATGGTCTACAGCGTCCTGACGACGGTCGGCGACGAGGCCCAGGCCCGCCGCCTCGCGGGCGCCGCCGTCGAGCGCCGGCTGGCGGCCTGCGCCCAGGTCGAACGCATCGAGTCCCACTACCGCTGGGACGGCGCCTTGCATGCGGAGCCCGAATGGCGGCTGGTCTTCAAGACGTCGGCCGGCGCTCTCGAGGGATTGCTGGCCTGGCTGCGCGGCGCGCATCCCTACGAGCTGCCGCAACTGCTGTGGCAGGCGTGGGACGCCAGTCCCGGGTACGCCGCCTGGGTGCGCGCGGAGACCGGCGGCTCAGCGAATGGTGAGCCGCGCGGCGCCGGCTGAGCCGACCTCGCCGACGACGGCCGCCTGCCCGAAGCCGTGGGTGCGGAAGACATCCAGCACGCGGTCGACGGCCGACGGGGCGCACGACACCAGCAAGCCGCCGCTGGTCTGCGGATCGCTGAGCAGGGCCTGGTCCACGTCCTCGAAGCCGGCCGGCAGCGTGACGTCGGCGCCGTAGCCTGCCCAGTTGCGGCCCGAGGCGCCGGTGACGAAGCCGCGCGCCGCGAGCTCCCGCACGCCATGCAGCACCGGCACCTTGGACCACTCGAGGGTCACCGGCAGGCGCGCGCCGCGCGCCAGTTCCAGCGCGTGGCCCGCAAGGCCGAAGCCGGTGACGTCGGTCAGCGCATGCACGCCTTCCAGCGCCGCAAGGTCGGGACCGGGCGTGTTCAGCTTGGTCGTGGTCGCCAGCATGCGCGCGTAGCCGTCGGCATCCAGCGCTTCCTTCTTCAGGGCGGCCGACAGGACGCCGACGCCCAGCGGCTTGCCGAGCACGAGCACGTCGCCGGCCCGTGCATCCGCGTTGCGCCGGACGCGCGACGGATGCACCAGGCCGAGCGCCACCAGCCCGTAGATCGGCTCGACGGAATCGATGGTGTGGCCGCCCGCGATCGGGATACCCGCATCACGGCACACCGACGCGCCGCCTTCGAGGATGCGGCCGATGGTGGTGGTGGACAGCACGTTGATCGGCATGCCGACGAGCGCCAGCGCGAGGATCGGCTTGCCGCCCATCGCGTACACGTCCGAGATGGCGTTGGTCGCCGCGATGCGCCCGAAGTCGAAGGGGTCGTCGACGATCGGCATGAAGAAGTCGGTGGTCGCGATCAGTGCCTGCTCGTCGTTGAGCTTGTAGACGGCGGCATCGTCGGCGGTCTCGATGCCCACCAGCAGCTCCGGCGGGATGGGCAGCGACGCCGACCCCTTGAGGATCTCGGACAGCACGCCGGGCGCGATCTTGCAGCCGCAGCCGCCGCCGTGCGAGAGGGAGGTCAGGCGCGGCTCGGCCGCGGAGGGGGGAAGTGGGGCGTTCATCGGCAATCCTGCAGCTCTTGCACCAGGGCGCGCACCGCGGCGCATTCGGCCGCCGGCTCGAACAGGCGCGCGCGGAGGGCGCATTGTGCGCGCAGCCGGGCCAGCAGCCCGGCTTCGGGGTCTTGCGACAGCTGCTCGTCGCGGCAGCGTCGCAGCAGCGCGGCGAGTGCAGCACTGTCGCCCGGCGGAAAGTACCCGCCGTACGCCGCGCCCAGCATGCCGACGTTGCCGGGGATGCGGCTGGCCAGCACCGGTGTGCCGCTGCACGCCGCTTCCATCACCACGTGCGCGCCGCCCTCGGCATGGCTTGGATGCACCAGGACGTGCGCGTGCTGGATCAGCCGCCGCGCGTCACCGTGCGCGAGCGGGCCGAGCCAGCGGTAGCCGGGACAGCGGGCCTGCACTTCCTGCACCTGTTGCCGCCAGGACGCGTCGGCCTCCCCGACGTGGCGCCACTGGATCGCCGGGTCGTCGCGCAGCCGCAGCGCCGCGTCGAACACGACTTCGGGAGCCTTCACGCTCCTCAGGTGGCCGACCACCGCGATGCAAAGGCGGCGCGATGTCTTGGGCCGGGCCACGCGCGGCGGCACGGACTGGTAGATGACGCGCGTCTTCGCGCGCAGCGGCGCGGGCAGCGCGTCCGGCCCTTCGGCCTGCAGCACCACCAGGCGGTCGGCGCGCTGAAGGGAGGGATCGCGATCCGGGTGGCCCGCGAAGTCGCCATAGAGGTCGGTGCCCGTCAGGACCAAGCCGACGCCGCCGCGCCCTTGCGCCGACCACGCAGCCAGCGCCGAGGCCGAGCGCACCGCGTGCAGTGCCAGCATCACCTCGTCATCGGCCTCGTTCCCGTCGGGCCAGCGGTCGGTGATCCGGACCCGCCCCGTGCCGCGCAGCCACCTTGCCCAGCGGCTGGCGGTCTGCCAATTGCCGTTGTTGGCGGCGGCCAGCGCGGGACTTACGATGACCACCGATGAGGGACGAGGCACCCGTGGTTTATAGCGCCGCCGAGCGGCTGAGGCGAGGCACGCGCGATGACGTGCGCGAAGCCTTGCTTGACATCCGCACGCGCACGCTGGCGGTGGCGGACACCTACGTCGAGGCGCTCGGCCCGCAACTTGCCATCCCGCACGATCCGGGGCTGAACCCGCCCCGCTGGGAACTGGGCCACGTCGCGTGGTTCCAGGAGTGGTGGATCGCGCGCAATCGGAAACGAGGCCTTGGCCACCGCGCGGATCCGGACCACGAGCGTCCGCCAGCGACGCTGGCTGCAGCAGATGCCATGTTCGATTCCAGCCGCGTGGCGCATGCAACGCGCTGGGCCTTGCCGCTGCCGCCGATCGGCGAGGTGCGGCGCTGGCTGGCGAGCACGCTCGAGGCCACGTTGTCGCACCTCGACGCGCTGCCGCCGAATGCGACGCACGACGACCTGTACTTCTTCCGCCTCGTCGCCCTGCACGAGGCGATGCATGCCGAGGCGGCGTGCTACATGGCGCGGACGCTCGGATTCGGGGTGCCCGGACTCAAGGCCGCGCCGGTCGTCGAGGGCGAGATGGATGTGCCGGCGCAGTCCTTCCGGCTAGGTGGCGCAGGCGACGGCTTCTGCTTCGACAACGAACTGGCCGCTCATGAGGTGGCGTTCTCGCCGTTCCGCATCGACGCCGCGCCCGTGAGCTGGGACCGGTTCGGCGCGTTCGTCGACGCGGGCGGCTACGCCGAACCGCGCTGGTGGACGCCCGAAGGCTGGCAGTGGGCGCAGCAGCAGCGGGGCGCGCGACCGGCTTTTCCGCGTGGTGCCGATGCCGCGTTGCACCTGAGTGCGCACGAGGCGCAAGCGTGGTGCCGCTGGGCCGGGCGCCGCTTGCCGACGGAAGCCGAGTGGGAGTGCGCTGCCCTCACGCAGCCCCGGTTCCAGTGGGGCCACGCCTGGGAATGGACTGCGTCGCCATTCGAGCCCTACCCGGCGTTCGAAGCGCATCCCTACCGCGACTACTCGCAACCCTGGTTCGGCAGCCGGCTGGTGTTGCGCGGTGCGTGCGCGGCCACGTCGCCGTGGCTTGCGCATCCGCGCTATCGCAACTTCTTCGAACCCGGCCGCACCGACATCTTCGCGGGCTTCCGCACCTGCGCCATCAACCCAGCAGCGCCTGCGCGAACTCGCGCGCGTTGAAGGTCTCCAGGTCTTCCAGCTTCTCGCCGACGCCGATGAAGTAGACCGGGATCGGCTGCTCCTGCGCGATGGCGGCGAGAACGCCGCCCTTGGCGGTGCCATCGAGCTTGGTCACGACCAGGCCCGTCAGGCCCAGCGCCGAATCGAACGCCTTGACCTGCGCCAGCGCGTTCTGGCCCGTGTTGCCGTCGATCACGAGCAGCACCTCGTGCGGCGCATCGGCCTGCGCCTTCTGCACCACGCGCTTGATCTTGCGCAGCTCCTCCATCAGGTGCAGCTGCGTGGGCAGTCGGCCCGCGGTGTCGACGATCACGACATCCTTGCCGCGTGCACGTCCCGCACTGACGGCGTCGAAACTCACCGCCGCGGGATCGCCGCCTTCCTGCGACACGATCTCCACCGTGTTGCGATCGGCCCAGACGGCGAGCTGCTCGCGCGCCGCGGCGCGGAACGTGTCGGCAGCCGCAAGCAGCACCGACGCGCCTTCGTCGGCGAGGTGCTTGGTGAGCTTGCCGATCGAGGTCGTCTTGCCCGCGCCGTTCACCCCGGCGACCATGATCACCGTCGGCTGCTGCGCGCCGATCACCAGTGTCTTCTCCAGCGGCTTGAGCAACTGCGCGAGCGATTCCGACAGGATGTTCTTCACCTGCACCGGGCGCGTCGCGCCGGTGGAGGCCACCTTGCGCTTCACTTCGTCGAGCAGGTGCTGCGTCGCCTTCACGCCGGTGTCGGCGAGCAGCAGCGCGGTCTCGAGTTCCTCGTACAGGTTGTCGTCGATCTGCCCGCCGGTGAAGACCTCGGCGATGTTCGATCCGGTCTTGCGCAGCCCCTGGGACAAACGGTCCAGCCAGCGTTGCCGCTCGGGCGCGGGGGTGGCCGTGGGGGCGACGGGCACGTCCATCGGCCGCACGAGCGCGCTGCCGATCAGTCCGCCGCCTTGCGCCGGTGCGGGGGGCGCAGCCGTCGGCAATGGCGCGCCGACCTGCGGGGCAGCAGTGGGCGGCGGTGCGGTGACCTGCGGTGCTGGAGCGGCCGTGGGAGCCGTTGTCGCAGCCGGGGTGAGGTCCTGGACGGGAGCCGCGGGGACCGGCGCGGGAGCGGGGGTGGCGGCCGGTTTTCTGCGGAAGAAGCTGAACATTGAAAGCGTTTCTAGAATGCGGCCCATTCTATGAAACACCCCCTCCGCCTCGCGGTTGCCGCGACCTTCGCGGCGCTGCTGTGCACCGGCGTGCCGGTCCGCGCACAAACACCAGCCCCCGCAGCCGCGCCGACGGTGATCAAGACCGCCTCCGGCGCGCTCGTGCACCGCTACCAGCTGGCCAACGGCATGACGCTCATCGTCAAGCCCGACCACCGCGCGCCGACGGCCGCGCACATGGTTTGGGTGCGCGTGGGCGGCATGGACGAGGTCGACGGCTACAGCGGCCTGGCGCACGCGCTCGAGCACATGCTCTTCAAGGGCACGGACAAGCTCGGCGTGGGCGAGTTCTCCAAGCGCGTCGCCGCGATGGGCGGGCGCGAGAACGCGTTCACCACGCGCGACTACACCGGCTACTACCAGCAGATCCCGTCGCAGCGGCTCGAGGACGTGATGGCGCTGGAGGCCGACCGCTTCCAGCACAACAAGTGGTCCGACGACGAGTTCAAGCGCGAAATCGAGGTGGTGAAGGAAGAGCGCCGCTGGCGCGTGGAGGACAACCCCCGTTCGGCGCTCTACGAAGTGATCAGCGGCGTGACGTACCTCGCCTCGCCGTACCGTCGCCCCGTGGTCGGCTGGATGAACGACCTCGACGCGATGAAGCCGGACGACCTGCGCGAGTTCTACAAGCGCTGGTACGTGCCCGGCAATGCAGCCGTCGTCGTCGCCGGCGACGTCGATCCGCAGAAGGTGTTCCAGCTCGCGCAGAAGCACTACGGGTCGATTCCCGCGCGTGCCGCGCCCGCGCGCAAGCCGCAGGTCGAGCCGGCGCAGGCCGGCATCCGCCGCGTCGAGCACAAGGCGCCCGCCGAACAGTCGTACGTCGCGCTGTCGTTCAAGGTGCCGCAGTTGCGCAGCTTCGATGCTTCGCCGGAAGCCGACGATGCGGTGGCGCTCACGGTGCTGTCCGCGGTGCTCGATGGCTACGCGGGTGCGCGCCTCGATCGCGGGCTGACCCAGGGCCCCGATCGCGTCGCCGACGGTGCCGGCTCGGACAATGGCCTGTGGGGCCGCGGGCCACAGCTGTTCACGCTCGACGGCATCCCGGCGCCCGGCAAGACGACGGAGCAGGTCGAGGCCGCGCTGCGCGGCGAAGTCGCCCGCATCGCGCGCGAGGGCGTCAGCGAAGCCGAGCTGCAGCGCGTGAAGACGCAGTGGATCGCCGGCCAGGTCTACAAGCAGGACTCGGTGTTCAACCAGGCGAACGAACTCGGCCGCCTGTGGGCGCAGGAGCTGCCGCTGGACGCGGGCGACCGCATCATCGACCGGCTCAAGGGCGTCACCGCCGCGCAGGTCCAGGCCGTCGCCGCGAAGTACTTCGGCGACGACCAGCTCACCATCGGCGTGCTGCGCCCGCTGCCGCGCGACCCCAATGCCCGCCCCCGCGCCAAGCCGACGGGCGTGCGCGACTGAACCCCATCTCCATGCACAAGATCTCCTTCCGCCTCCTCGGCCTCCTGGCCGCCGGGTTCCTCGCCAGCGCGCCCGCGCTGGCCGCGCTGCCGATCCAGAACTGGAAGCAGGCCAGCGGCGCGCAGGTCTACCTCGTCGAAAGCAAGACCATCCCGATGGTCGACGTCCGGATCGAATTCGACGGCGGCAGCCGCCGCGACCCGGCCACGAAGTCGGGCCTGGCCAGCGTCAGCGCCGCGATGACGAGCAAGGGCGTGCGCGCCGCCGGCAACCAGCCGGCGCTGGACGAGAACCAGCTCGGTGAAGCGTGGGCCGACCTCGGCGCCGGCTTCGGCGGCGACGCGAGCGAAGACCGCATGAGCTTTTCGCTGCGCTCGCTCACCGATCCCAAGCTGCTGGACCAGGCCGTCCTGCTCGCATCGCGCCAGCTCGCCGAGCCCTCGTATCCGGCGGACGTGTGGGCGCGCGAGCGCGATCGCATCAGCAACGCGATCAAGGAAGCCGACACGCGCCCGGGCACCGTGGCGGCCAAGGCATTCAACAAGGCGGTGTTCGGCACCCATCCGTACGGCTACGAGCCGACGGTGGAATCGCTGGCCGCGATCGGCGTCGAGGACCTGCGCGCTTTCCACGCCGCGCACGTGATGCCGTGCCGCGCCAAGGTCAGCGTCGTCGGCAACGTGGACCGCGCCCAGGCGGACACGCTGGTGCAGCGCCTGCTCGCCCGCCTGCCGCAAAACGGCGCCTGTCCGGCACTGCCGCCGGTGCCCGAGGTGTCTGCGCTGGCCGCGCCCGCGGTGAACGCCATCCCGTTCCAGTCCGCCCAGGCCCACGTGTTCATCGGCCAGCCCGGCTACAAGCGCAGCGACCCGGACTATTTCCCGCTGCTGGTCGGCAACTACATCCTGGGCGGCAGCGGCCTCGTGTCGCGCCTGTCCGACGAGGTGCGCGAAAAGCGCGGGCTGGCGTACAGCGCGTACAGCTACTTCGCGCCGGGGATGCACGCCGGCGCCTTCACGTTGGGGCTGCAAACGCGGCCCGACCAGGCCGCGCAGGCCATCAAGATCGCGCGCGACGTGGTGGCCGACTACGTGGCCAAGGGTCCGACCGCCGAGGAGATGAAGGCCGCCAAGGACAACCTGATCGGCGGGTTCGCGCTGCGCATCGACAGCAACCGCAAGCTGCTGGACAACGTCGCGGCCATCGCCTGGTACGGCCTCCCGCTGAACTACCTGGACACCTGGACGCAGCAGATCGAGAAGGTCACGCTGGCCGAGGTGCGGCAGGCGATGGCGCGCAAGCTGCAGCCCGATCGCATGGTGACGGTGACGGTGGGCGCGGCGCCCACGACCGCGGCGCGCTGATGCGGGGCCTGTCAGTCCTGACAGGGCGCATGGTCGAGCTCGCCCTCGGCGGCCCAACAATGCGCGCTCCTGCTGTCACACAGGTTTTCACCCGGGGCGCCAAAACCCCGGCCCACACGACAACAACCCACTCGAACGGCGCAGCGCCTCCCGGCCTGCGCCGTTTTTTTGCCTGATGCGTCCGAAGCGCGCACGTCCCACGACTCTCGCCGCGCACGAGGTGCGCATCATCGGCGGCCAGTGGAAGCGCACCCGCCTGCCGGTGGCCGACAAGCCCGGCCTGCGGCCGACGCCCGACCGGGTGCGCGAGACCTTGTTCAACTGGCTCGGGCAGGACCTCGACGGCTGGCGCTGCATCGACGCCTTCGCCGGAACCGGCGCGCTCGGCTTCGAAGCCGCGTCGCGCGGCGCCGCGCAGGTGCTGCTGGTGGAGCAGGACCCGGACCTGGTCACGACCTTGCGTTCGCTGCGGTCGAAGCTGCAGGCCGATGCGGTCGAGGTGCGACGGGCCAACGGCCTGACGGTGCTGAAGGACGCAGCCGGCACCGGCGTCGACCTCGTGTTCCTCGATCCGCCCTTCGAGGCCGGGCTGTCCGACAAGGCCATCGCCGCGGCGGTGCCCGCGCTGGCCGACCAAGGCTGGCTGTACCTGGAAGCGCCGCATGCGTACGGTGAAGCCGCGGCGCAGGCCCAGGGCCTGGAGGTCGTTCGCTACCTGAAGGCCGGCGCGGTGCACGCGCACCTGCTGCGGCGCGCGCAGGCGCCCGCCGCATAATCGGCGCGCAACCACCCGTTCGCCATGGCCGCCCAGACCCCCGTCATCGCCGTCTACCCCGGCACCTTCGACCCGCTGACGCTGGGCCACGAGGACGTCGTGCGCCGCGCCACGCAGCTGTTCGAGAAAGTGATCATCGCGGTGGCGGCCGGCCACCACAAGAAGACGATGTTCACGCTGGCCGAGCGCATCGAGTTGTGCCAGGAAGTGGGCAGTCGATACCCCGGCGTCGAGGTCGCGAGCTATTCCGGGCTCTTGCGCGACTTCGTGCTGGCGCGCGGCAGCCGTGCCGTCGTGCGAGGCCTGCGGGCGGTGACAGACTTCGACTACGAATTCCAGCTCGCGGGCATGAACCGCAGCCTGATGCCCGACGTCGAGACGGTGTTCCTGACGCCCAGCGACAAGTACCAGTTCATCAGCAGCACCTTCGTGCGCGAAATCGCGGTGCTGGGCGGCGAGGTCGACAAGTTCGTTTCGCCGCTCGTGGCGCAGCGGCTGGCGGACAAGGTCCGCAGCCTCGGGCGCGCCTAGATCTTTTCGAGCCAGCCGCTCAATGCGGCGTTCACGGCGGCCGGTTGCTCCATCGTCAGCATGTGGCCGCATCGCGGCACCAACACCAGCTGCGCGCCAGGCACCAGGCCGGCGATCTCCCGCGACAGCACCGGCGGCGTGAGCTGGTCGTCCTCACCACACACCACGAGCGTCGGGCAGCGCACCGACGGAAGGTGCAACCGCGCGTCCCGGCGCGCGAGCACCGCCCGGTTCTGCCGCGCGAGTTGCTTTGCACCGGCATGCAGCACGGCGTCCAGGTACCGCTTCAGCAGCGCGCCGTCGACGGCGTGGAAGGCGGCCGCGGCGTTGGGCGCGATCAAGGAAGCGGCGTCTCCGTGCTCGAACAGCGCGATCGCCTTGTCCCGGGCCGCGCCGCTGGCGCCGTCTTCGGGCCTTGCCGTCGTGCCGAGGAGGGCCAGCCCCCGGATGCGGTGCGGCGCCTGGCGCACCACTTCCATCGCGACGATGCCGCCCAGTGACGCGCCACAGAGCACGAGCGGGCCGTGATGCCGGGCCAGCAGGGCAGCCCCCATTTCCTCGATGCTGCCGTAACGCGTGTGGACGTCGGTGACGATGGGGTTCCAGCGAGCAAGCGCGCGGAGTTGCTCGCGCCACATGTCGGCATCGCAGGCGAGCCCCGGCAGCAGGACCAGCGTCATGCGGCGGCGCGCGCCTCAGTCCACATGGTCGAGCGCTTCGGACGGCGGCTGGGGCCACGCGGGCTGCGGACCGCGCAGCAGTTCGAACGCGCGCGCCACCTGCAGGACGCCGAGGTCGTCGAAGCGCTGTCCCGCGATCTGCAGCCCGATCGGCAGGCCGTCGCTGGTGGTGCCGCAGCGGATGGTGGCCGCGGGCTGCTCGGACATGTTGAAGGGAACCGTGAACGCGATGTGCTCCAGCGGACGCAGAGGGTCGTTCGTGGGCGAAGGCAGTTCGGCGGCGAACGCGGGCACGGGCGACGTGGGCGAAAGCACGTAGTCGAACGCGCGGCACGCGGCGACGGTGGCGAGGCGCGTGGCGTGGAACTGGCTCGCCGCGCGGAACACCGCGTCGCCGCTCAGCCCCGCGGCGCTGTCGGCCCAGCTGCGGATGAAGGGCAGCACGGCCTCGCGCCGCTCGGGCGGCAGCGTGCACAGATCCGTGTACGACCGCATGCGCCAGAACCGGTCCATGCCGTCGAGCATCTCGCGCGTGAAGAAGGGCTGCATCGGCTGCACGATCGCGCCGGCTTGCTCGAACAAGCGCGCGGCCGCTTCGACGGCGGCGCGGATCTGCGGGTCGACCGGCAGGCCGCAGCCCGCATCGAGCAGCAAGCCGACACGCAGGCCACGCAGCCGGTCGGTCCCGCGCTCCAGCTCGGTCCACGCGATGTCGTGCGCGGGCAAGGACATGCTGTCGCGGGGATCGGGCCGCGCAAGCACCTGCATGAACAAGGCCGCATCGGCAACGGTTCGCGTGATCGGTCCCGCGGCACGACCGGTGTACGGCGGATCGATCGGAATGCGGCCCAGGCTCGGCTTGAGCGTGAAGACGCCGCACCAGTGGGCAGGCAGTCGCAGCGAGCCGCCGATGTCGGTGCCGATGTGCAGCGGACCGTAGCCGGCGGCAGCCGCGGCCGCTGCTCCGGAGCTCGACCCGCCGGGTGTGCGCGCCAGGTTCCAGGGATTGCGCGTGAGCGGATGGAAACTCGACACGCCCGAGGACAGCATCCCGTAGTCGGGCATGGTGGTTTTCGCGAGCAGCACGCCACCGCTCTCGCGCACGCGCGCCGCCGGCGGTGCGTCGGCCGGGGCCGGCACGAGATCCACCGCGGCGGTCCCCAGTGGCGTGGCGTCGCCCTGCGTGGCGACGTTTTCCTTGATCGTGAGCGGCACGCCGTCGATCGGCCCCAGCGGTTCCCCACGCAGCCAGCGCGCCTCGCTCGCGCGCGCCTGCTCCAGTGCGCGATCGGGCCGGTGCAGGTACAGCGCCTGCAGGTGGCGCTCCCAGCGCTCGACATGGCCGAGCACCGCACGGGTGACTTCGACCGGCGAGAAGTCGCGGCGGCGGTAGCCGGCGACGAGTTCCGTCGCATCCAGTTCGTGCAGCGCGCGGCGGGTGGTCGGGTTCGTCATGCGCGTGCGCCGCTCAGGCCCAGGACAGGGCCGACAGGTCGTTGACGAAGATCGGCATGTCCTTCCACAGCCCCTTGACGTTGCGGTTCGCGACGGTGACCCATTGCGGCTGGTACAGGAACGCGTGCACGCAGTCCTGCGCGACCAGGCGCTGTGCTTCACCGAGCAGCCGCGCGCGGTCGGCGGGCTTCTGCGTCTTGCGGATGCGGTCGTAGAGATCGTCGAACTTCGGGCTCTGGTAGTTCCAGTAGTAGTCCGGCTTGGCGAAGTTGCCGAGGTCGAACGGCTCGACGTGCGAAATGATCGTCATGTCGTAGTTCCTGTTGCCGTACACACCCGACAGCCACTGCGCCCATTCGACGTTCTGCAGCTTCGCGCGAATGCCGACCCGAGACAGCATCGCAGCGATGACCTCGCCGCCCTGGCGCGCATACGGCGTCGGCGGCAGGGTGATGGTGAGGTCCAGCCCCGTGACACCAGCTTCCTTCAGCAGCGCCGTCGCCTTGGCGGGGTCGTAGGGATTGATGCCCGTCGTGTCGACGTACCCCAGCGCGCCCGGCACGTAATGGCTGCCGATCGGCACGCCGTAGCCCTCGGCCGCGCCCTGGATCACGGCCTTGCGGTCGATGGCGGCGGCGATGGCGCGGCGGACGCGCACGTCGTCCAGCGGCTTGCGCTTGTTGTTCATCGCCAGGATGGTCTTGGCGCGCGACGCGCCCACCAGCAGCTGGAAGCGCGGGTTGTCCTTGAACTGCGGCACGCTGCGCGGCGTCACGCGCGCGAACACGTCGACGTCACCGGCGAGCAGCGCCGCGGCCTGCGCAGCCGGGTCCGGGATGAAGCGGAAGGTGGCGCGCCGCAAGGGGATGCCGGCGGCGTTGCGGTAGCCGTCCCATCGGACCAGCGTGACGGACACACCGCGCGCCCAGTTCTCAAGACGGAACGGACCGGTGCCGACCGGCTGCGTCGCATTCGTCGGGGCGCTCTTGGGCTCCACGATGATCGCCGTCGCCTGCCCGAGCAGGAACGGGAAATCGGGGTCGATCTCCTTCGTCAGCAGCACGACCGTGTGGTCGTCGATGACCCTCGTGGTGATGCTGGCGAAGGTGCGCCTGTCCTTGTTGGTGCTCCCTTCGCCGCCGGCGCGGTCGAACGAGAACTTGACGGCGTGCGCGTTGAACGGCTCGCCGTTGTGGAACTTCACGCCCTTGCGCAGCCGGAAGGTATAGGTGGTGAGGTCGGGCGAGACCTCCCAGCTCTCGGCCAGCAGCGGCTTCACGCTGCCGTCCTGGTGGATCTTCGTCAGGGTCTCGTAGACGCTGTAGAGCGTGACCTCGGCGATCGACGACGCGGCGCCGCCGGTGGGATCGAGCCCGGGCGAGGGCTCGAGCGCCATCGCGAGCACGAGCGTGTCCTTGCGGCGCTGGGCCTGCGCGAGCCGCGGCAAGGCCAGGGGCAGGCCCGCCAGTGCGGCGGAGCCGAGGACGGTACGGCGATTGAACATGGCTCTGGTTTCCTCGTGCGGCCGCTCCCCGCGGCACGCGACGATCATAGGGCGGCGGCGACCAGCGCTTGCGTGTACGGATGCCGCGGCGACGCGAACAGCGTCGACGGCGGCCCCTGTTCGACGATGCGGCCGCGCCAGAGCACCGCGACGTCGTCGCAAAGGTGCTGCACCACCGAGAGGTCGTGGCTGATCAGCAGGTAGGTGACACCGAAGGCCTGCTGCAGGTCGCTCATCAGGTTGAGCATCTGCGCCTGCACGGACACGTCGAGCGCGCTGACCGGCTCGTCGGCGACGACGAGACGCGGACGCGTGACGATGGCGCGCGCGATCGCGATGCGCTGGCGCTGGCCGCCGGAGAACTCGTGCGGGTACTTGTCCATGTCGGCGCGGCGCAGTCCGACGGACTCGATCGCCGCAGCCACGCGTTCGCGGCGCGCGTCCCTTGTCGCATCGGTCAGGGCCGCGAGCGGTTCGTCCACGATGCGCGCCACGGTCTGGCGAGGATCCAGCGAGCCGTACGGGTCCTGGAACACCATCTGGAAGTCGCGTCGCGCCTGCCGCAAGTCGCCGCTGGGCATCGCGTGCAGGTCGCGGCCGTCGAACAGCACGCGACCGGACGTGGGCCGGTCCAGCGCCATCACGAGGCGCGCCAGCGTGGACTTGCCCGAGCCCGACTCGCCGACGATGCCAAGGCTGCGGCCCGCGTTGATGCGCAGGTCGACGCCGTCGAGCGCGCGCACGAGACCGGGCGGAGTGAACAGCTTCTCGCGCGGCAGCGTGTACTCGCGCACGAGGCGCTCGACCTGCAGCAGCGGGGCGCTCATGCGGGCGCCCCTTGCAAGTCGGCTTGCACCGCGTCGAGCCGGATGCAGCGCGCCACGTGGGAGGGGCCAACGATCTCGGGCGGCGGGGACGTCACGAAGCACGCGTCGACGGTGTACCGGCACCGCCCCGCGAACGGGCATCCGGCCGGCAGGTCGGCGAGGTCGGGCACCGTGCCCGCGATCGTGGGCAGGCGGTCCAGTTGCTGCGTGGTGAGCCGCGGCCGTGCGGCCACCAGGCCCAATGTGTACGGCATGCGCGGGCGCGCGAACACGTCGCGCGTCGGTCCGCTCTCCACCACGGAGCCGCCGTACATCACCATCGTGCGGGCGGCGTTGTCGGCGATCACGCCGAGGTTGTGCGACACGAGCAGCAAGGCCATCCCGCGTTCCCGCACCAGCTCGCGCACGAGCCCGAGGATCTGCTGCTGCACCATGACGTCCAGCGCGGTGGTCGGTTCGTCCGCCACGAGCAGGTCCGGCCCGCAGGCCAGCGCCATCGCGATGGTGATGCGTTGCCGCTGCCCGCCGGAGAACTGGTGCGGGTACTGGTCGACGCGCCGAGCGGCTTCCGCAATGCCGACGCGGTCGAGAAGGGCAATCACTTCCTTGCGCGCAGCGGCGGCGTCCAGCCCCTTGTGCGCCCGCAGTGGCTCGGCGACTTGCCGGCCGACCGGGTGCACCGGGTTGAGCGCGGTCATCGGCTCCTGGAACACCATCGCGATGCGGTTGCCGCGCAGGTCGCACAGGCGGTCCTCCGAGGCGCCAACGAGTTCTTCGCCCTCGAGCCGGATGCTGCCAGTCACCTGGGCGCCTTCGGGCAGCAGGCCGAGCAGGGCCAGCGCGGTCAAGGTCTTGCCGCTGCCGGATTCGCCCACCAGGCCGGCGGTTTCGCCGCGATCGAGCGTGAACGACACATCTCGCACCGCGCGCGCCGGGCCGCGCTGCGTGCGCAGCGTGATGGACAGGTCGCTGACGTCGAGCAACGGCATCCGGTCAGCGGTCGCGCGCCAGGCGCGGATCCAGCAGGTCGCGCAGGCCGTCGCCCAGCAGGTTCAGGCCCAGCACGGTGACGGCGATCGCGAGCCCGGGAAACAGCGCGAGCCACCAGGCCTGGCCCATCAGCGTCTGCGCTTCGCTCAGCATGCGGCCCCACGAAGGCTGCGGCGGCTGCGTGCCCAGGCCCAGGAAGGCGAGGGCGGCTTCCGCGAGGATCGCGATGGCGAAGCGGATGGTCGCCTGCACCACCAGCACGGACGCGACGTTGGGCAGCACGTGCTCCAGCGTGATCGCCAGCCGCCCCTTGCCGCAGGCGCGCGCGGCCAGCACGAAGTCGCGGCTCCAGACCGCGTTGGCCGATGCGCGTGTCACCCGCGCGAACGTCGGGACGTTGTAGAGGCCGATCGCGACCATCGCGATCACCATCCCCGGGCCGAACACGGCCGTGAGCATGATCGCGGACAGCAGCGCGGGGAACGCGAAACCGAAGTCCGCCAGGCGCATCGTCACTTCCTCGACCCAGCCGCGCAGCGCGGACGCAAGCAGGCCGAGCAACGCTCCCAGCGTCAGTCCGATGCCGACCGCGACGACGCCCACCACGATCGACGAGCGTGCACCCAGCAGCAGCAGCGACAACTCGTCGCGCCCGTAGGGATCCGTGCCGAGCCAGTGGGGCCCGCCGGGCGGGAGCAAGCGGCTGTCCATGTCGATGTCCAGCGGCGGGAACGGCGTCCACGCGAACGAGAGCAGCGCGGCAAGCAGGACCATCGACGTGAGTACCGCGCCGGCGACGAAGCTGTGATGGCGCAGCGCGCGCCGCCAGAACCCGGGGGCGGGCGGCGCGACTTCCAGCGGCAGCACCGCGCTCACAGGGTGGCCGCCTTCACGCGCGGGTCGATCGCCGCGTACAGCACGTCGACGACGAAGTTCACGATCACCACCATGGCGGCGAGCAGCATCACGCAGTTGCGCACCACGACGAGGTCGCGGTTGGCGATCGACTGGAAGATCAGGCGTCCCAGGCCGGGCAGGTTGAACACCGTCTCGACCACGATGGTGCCGGCCAGCAGCTCCGCGAACTGCAGGCCCATGACCGTGATGACCGGAATCATCGCATTGCGCAGCACGTGGCCCCACAGGGTCGCGCGGCGCGACAGGCCCTTGGCCCGCGCCGTGCGCACGAAGTCCTCGCGCAGCACGTCCAGCACGGCCGAGCGCGTGATGCGAGCGAGGATCGCGGACTGCACGACGGCAAGGGAGACCGCGGGCAGCAGCAGGGACTGCAAGGCCGGCCACACGCCTTCTTCCCACCCCGGGAAGCCCACCGCCGAGAACCAGCGCAGGTGCACCGAGAACACCAGGATCAGCAGGATGGCGAACCAGAAGTTCGGGATCGCGATGCCGGCTTGCGACAGCGCCATCACGCCGAGGTCACCGGCCTTGTTGTGCCGCGAGGCCGCATACACGCCTGCTGCCAGCGCGATGACCGTGGTCAACGCCATCGCTAGCACCGCCAGCGGAACCGTCAACGTCAGCCGTTCGGCGATGAGCTCCGACACCGGGCTGCTGTACGCGTAGCTGGTGCCGAGGTCCCCGGTGAACAGGCCCGCAAGCCAGTGCAGGTAGCGACCGGTGGCGGGCTGGTCCAGGCCGAGCCGGGCAGCGAGGGCCTGCACGGCTTCGGGCGAGGCGTCCGGCCCCATCAGGATCTGCGCGGCATTGCCGGGCAGGATTTCGAGCACCAGGAACACCACGAGCGAAGTGCCTGCCAGCGTCGCCGCGAGGGTGATCAGGCGCTTGACCAGGAAGACGCTCATGCCGCGGGGATAATGCCAGATCACCCACTGGCAAGACACGCGGCGAGGACACCCACGATGGCATTGATGATCACCGACGAGTGCATCAACTGCGACGTGTGCGAGCCGGAGTGCCCGAACGAGGCCATCTTCCTCGGCCCCGAGATCTACCAGATCGACCCGGGCAAGTGCACCGAGTGCGTCGGCCACTTCGACCAGCCGCAGTGCGTGCAGGTGTGCCCGGTGGCGTGCATCCCGGTGGACCCGAAGCACGTCGAGGACCGCGAGACGCTCTGGCAGAAGTACCGGCGGCTCACGGCGGCCAAGGGCGGCACGCCGCCCGATGGTGGCGCGCCGGGCTCCTAGCCCTTCTCTTTCTTCCTGGCCGGCCTGCCGCCGGCTTCCTTGGCGCTCGCCGCGCCCATCGCCGGTGGCCCGGCCTTGGCGGAACCCGCCTTGCCCTTGTCCTTGCCGGCCTGCTTCTTGCCCGAGCCGGGCACCGACGCCGTGAACACATCGAGCTTGCGCGTCGCCTTCTTCTCGGGGGACTTGTAGCCTTCCATCGGCTCCGTGGCGGCTGCGGGCACGTAGAGGGAGGGCGTCGCTTGCGCCTGGGCTTCGCGCTGCAGCCGTTCGCGCTCGAGGGTGTCGGCCAGGCGGCGGTCGCGCTCGCCGACCGATTCGCCCGCGCGAGCGGGGACAGCGGGGGCCGGCGGTGCAGGTGGCAGCGCGGTGCCGCCTGGACAGGGCTGCTGCGAATAGCCGTCGGCACAACGCCAGATCGTCTGCGCGTGCGCCGAGGCGGCCGCCGCGATGGCGGCCAGCAGGACTGCGATGCTGCGTGCGGGGTGCATGGATCTCCTCCCTTTCCCGCCAGCCAGTGGGTCAGGCCTGCGGCGGTCGTGGCGGTTTCGGCCGCGGCGGCTTGCTGGTGTGGACGAGCTGTGTCGCCTTGTCCATCTCGCCCGCGAGCAGCAGCGGCGCGGCCTGCAGCGTGCGCGTGACGCACGCCTCGATGGCTTCCCGCTGCTCGGGCGCGGGCTTCTTCAGCACCCAGTTGGCGACTTCGTTCTTGTCGCCGGGGTGCCCGATGCCGATGCGCAGGCGCCAGTAGTCGCCGGTGCCCAGCTGGGCGTGGATGTCGCGCAGCCCGTTGTGGCCCGCATGGCCGCCGCCGAACTTGAGCTTCGCATCGCCCGGGGCGACGTCCAGTTCGTCGTGCACGACCAGCACTTCCTCCGGCGCGATCTTGAAGAAGCGCGCCAGGGCGCCCACGGAGCGGCCGGACAGGTTCATGAAGGTCTGCGGCTCGAGGAGCCACACGGTCTTGCCCTGCACGTTGCCGCGCGCGACGAGGCCCTGGTAGCCCTTGTCCATCGCGAGGTGCAGCTTCCACTCGCGCGCGAGCGCGTCGACCCACCAGAAACCGGCGTTGTGCCGCGTGGACTCGTACTCGGAGCCCGGATTGCCCAGGCCGACGAACAGCTTGATCATGGTCCGATCCTATGCGCAACGGGTCGCGTCCCGAAGGGCAGGGAAGCCCGCAATCTGCGGGCGAAATGAAAAGGGCCCGCAGATCGCGGGCCCTTGTTCCTCCAGCTGGAGGGGCTTACTTCTTGGCCTTGGCGTCCTTGGCGGGAGCGGCAGCCTTGGCGTCCTTCGCGGGCGCGGCCTTCGCATCCGCGGCGGGCGCGGCGGCGGGGGCGTCGGCGGCAGGGGTTTCCTCGGCACCAGCACCGGTCACGACGGCGGACACCAGCACGGGATCCTTCTTGCCGTGCAGCACCGGGGTCACGCCCTTGGGCAGCTTGATCTCGGACAGGTGCAGCGACTGGCCCTTCTTCAGGCCGGACAGGTCGACCTCGATGAATTCGGGCAGGTCACCCGGCAGGCACGAGACGTCCAGCTCGGACATGACGTGGTTGACCACGCAGTGCTCGAACTTGACGGCTTGCGATTCCTCGGCGTTCACGTAGTGGAACGGCACCTTCATGTGCAGCTTGGTCTTGGCGTCGACGCGCTGGAAGTCGATGTGCTGCACCAGCGGCTTGAACGGGTGGTACTGCACGTCACGCAGCAGGACCTTGCTGGTGTTGCCGCCCAGGTCCATCTCGAGGATGGTGGAGTGGAACGTTTCCTTCTTCAGGGCGTGCCACAGCGCGTTGTGGTCCAGCTCGATCAGCTGCGGCTGGCCTTCGCCACCGTAGACGATGCCGGGGGTCTTGCCGGTATTGCGCAGACGGCGGCTCGCACCCGTTCCCTGCTTGGCGCGCTCGAAAGCGACGAATTTCATGACGATCTCCAGTTCGGCGGCCACCGCGACCAGTGTGCTGCCGGTTTCACATTGCCCTCCGTGGAGGGCGGCTTGGTGCGCGGCGCGAACGCCACGCGGGTCTCAGAACAGGTTTTCCTGTTCGGAGAACAAACTCATCACCGACTCGCCCTTGGCGATGCGCTGGATCGTCTCGGCGATCAGCGGCGCCACGGTGAGCTGGCGGATCTTGCTGCAGCCGCGGGCGGCTTCGGACAGCGGGATGGTGTTGGTCACCACCACTTCGTCGAGCGCGTTGCCCTTGGCGATGCGCTCGATGGCGGGGCCGGAGAAGATCGGGTGCGTGCAATACGCGTAGACCTTCTTGGCGCCTCGTTCCTTCAGCACCTCGGCCGCCTTCACCAGCGTGCCGGCGGTGTCGATCATGTCGTCCATGATCACGCAGTTGCGGCCGTCGATCTCGCCGATGACGTGCATCACTTCCGACACGTTGGCCTTCGGGCGGCGCTTGTCGATGATGGCGAGGTCCGTGCCCAGCTGCTTGGCCAGCGCCCGGGCCCGCACCACGCCGCCGACGTCCGGCGACACCACGATCAGGTTCTCGTAGTTCTTCGAGCGCACGTCGTGCAGCAGCACCGGCGACGCATAGATGTTGTCGACCGGGATGTCGAAGAAGCCCTGGATCTGGTCGGCGTGCAGGTCCATGGTCAGGACGCGCGAGACGCCCACCGTCTGCAGCAGGTTGGCCACCACCTTGGCCGAGATCGGCACCCGCGAGCTGCGCGGGCGGCGGTCCTGGCGGGCATAGCCGAAGTACGGGATCACGGCGCTGATGCGCTCGGCCGAGGCGCGCTTGAGCGCGTCGACCATGATCATCAGCTCCATCAGGTTCTCGTTGGTCGGCGCGCAGGTGGACTGCACGACGAACACGTCGCGGGCGCGGACGTTGGTGTTGATCTCCACCGTCACTTCGCCGTCGGAGAAGCGGCCCACGCTGGCGGCGCCGAGCGAGATGCCGAGGTGCTCCGCGATCTCGGCGGCCAGCGCCGGGTTGGCGTTGCCGGTGAACACCATGAAGTCGGGATGCGGGAGCGCCTGCATGCGATGGACCCAGCGTTCAGGAAGGAAGGTCGGACACCTGTTGTTCGTCGATGCCCGCGCGGTGCGGCGCGGGCCTGGACCGGGCCACGACCCGAAATCTTTGGCAGGGGAGGAAGGACTCGAACCCTCGCATGCCGGAATCAAAATCCGGTGCCTTAACCAACTTGGCGACTCCCCTACACAGGAGGCCCGCTGCGATCAGCGTGCCACCATCATTCGTCGCTGGGGGCCCAACCCACCAGGGGATGGGCCTCCATGCTGCTGCATTCCCGCACGATCCAGTGCTCCCATCCGGGCGGCTTGCCGGCCGGGACCCGCCCGGCTGGAAGCGGCGCGAACACCGCACTGCCCGACCCGCTCATGCGGCCCGCGAGACCCTGTCCAGCCAGCCAGGCGAGCGCCTGGGACACTTGCGGACAGATCTGCTCGGCCACCGGCTGCAGGTCATTGCGACCGAATTGCAGCGGTTCTGCAGCAAAGCCCGAGAGTATAGCAGGCTCGCTGTCACGGCGAAGCGCCGGGTGCCGGAAGATCGCCGCAGTCTCGAGTCCCTCGGGCGGCTTGACCACAAGGAATCGCGTGGCCGGGACGGCCACCGCCGTGATGCGCTCGCCGATGCCTTCGACCCATGCGGGCCGGCCGGCCAGGAAGAACGGCACGTCGGCGCCGAGCTTCAATCCGATCTCGCAGAGCTGCGCGAGGGTCAGCCTTGTGTTCCACAGCCGGTTGAGGGCGAGCAGGCAGGTCGCCGCGTCCGACGAGCCTCCGCCGAGCCCGGCTTGGGCAGGCAGGCGCTTGTCCAGCGTGATGTGCGCGCCGGCGGTCGTGCCGGTGGCGGCCTGGAGCGCGCGCGCCGCGCGGAGCACAAGGTCGTCGTCGGGCACCGGCTGCCCGATGTCCCTGCGGGTCGGCGCGCCCGCGGGTCTCAGCTCGACGTGCAGCACGTCATGCCAGTCAAGCGGCACGAACACCGACTGCAGCAGGTGGTGGCCGTCCTCGCGGCGGCCAGTGACGTGCAGGAAGAGGTTGAGCTTGGCGGGCGCCGGCAGGTCGTACAGGGCCTGCATCAGCGGTCCAGCACGAGGCGCAGGTCGGCGGCGGGAGGCGGTGCCGATCGACGTGCGCGGACACGGCCGTGGGCCAGCGCGGTGAGGTCCGGCTCCCAGCCGGGCACCGGTGTCGCGCGTCCGTCGAGCCAATCGAAGAGCGCGGCGACGGGCAAGGGCGCGCCGGTCACGTGCTCCACCATCGCATCGAGCGACGGGTACGACTGCTTGTCGCGTCCTTGCGTGTCGAGGACGGCACGGCCGGGTTGCCACTGCAGCACGGCGATGGTGCCGCCGAGCGGATTGAACAGCGACAGTTCGCCGGCCTCGGGGCGGCCTCGCAGTTCGAAGCCGGCAGAGAACGATTGCGAGGGACGGTCCTCGACGGCCAGCGCGAGCCGCCCGGTGCGAATCGATTCGCCCGGCGCAGCGACACGCTGGGGGCCGGCGCATGCCGCGAGCAGCAGCGCGGCCGCCGCGGCGGCGATGGCGCCGCGGCGCTTCATGGCTTGACGCGCAGGCGCTTGAACGTCTCCTGCAACGCTTCGTTGTCCGGCGACAGCAGCAGGCCCTCGCGCCACACCGACTGCGCGCGATCGCGCTGGCCGTTGCTCCACAACACCTCGCCCAGGTGGGCGGCGATGTCGGCATCGGGGCGCAGCTTGTAGGCGGCTTCGAGGATGCGCAGGGCCTCCGCCTTGTTGCCCATGCGGAACTCGACCCAGCCCAGGCTGTCGCTGATGAAGGGGTCGTTCGGCGCGAGTTCGATGGCCTTCTGGATCAACTGCTTCGCTTCGGGCAGGCGCTGCCCGCGATCCGCGAGCGAGTAGCCCAGTGCGTTGTACGCGTGGTGGTAGTCGGGGCGGATCGCAATCACCTGGCGCAGCAGCCGCTCCATCGCCGGCACGTCGTTCAACTTCTCGGCGAGCATGGCCTGGTCGTACATCAGGTCCACGTCGCGGGCATCCTTGGCCACCGCCCGGCCGAGAAGGTCGTAGGCCGCGCGGTACTGCTTGCGATCGCGCAGCAGTTGCACTTCCGCGCTGAGCTTCAGCCGCGCGTCGTTCGGGCCGCGCTCGGGCAGCGCGCGAATCAGCTTGCGGCCTTCTTCCAGCTTGCCCTGCGCGGCCAGGATGGAGGCACGGCGAAGCTGCGCGCCCATCAGGTCCTGCGTGTTGTCGATCTTGTCGAGCCAGGCCGTCGCGCCCGCGAAGTCGCGGCGTTTCTCGGCGATCTGCGCCAGGCCCATGTATGCCTGCGCGAGGCCGCGGGTTCGGTCCTCACCGCTGCGCTGCGCCTGCGCGATCTGCACGTAACGCTTCAGCGACGTCTCCGCCGGCGCGAGCTGGTTTTCCTGAGCCTGCAGGGTGCCGAGCGCCAGCCAGGCCTCCGCGAGCTCGGGCTTGTCGGTGACCACTTGCTGCAGCTGGTAGCGCGCTTCCCCGACCCGTTGCGCTTCCAGCAAGGCGCGGGCGTAGCCCAGCCGCAGCTCGGGCAAGGGCTTGCCTTCGAGGTACTTGCGCACCAGCGGTTCGGCCTGCGGGACCTTGGGGTCCATCAGTTCCAGCGCGAGCAGCGCCGGGTAATCCGATCGCGCGTCGACCGCCTGCGCACGCCGCGCCGCGTCGAGCGCGCTGGCCGTGTCGCCGGCGGCGAGGCGCACGCGCCCGATCGTCGTCCAGGCGGCCGCGCCAGTCGCGGGTTGCGCGATCGCATCGGCCAGGGCCTGCTCGACGACGTTGGCAGCGAGCTTCTTGTCGCTGACGCGGGAGTACAGCCGGGGCACCAGGCCGAGGGCCACATTGCGGTCCTTCGGCGCGGCCAGCGCGATGTCGGCTCGCAGCGGCTCGGCGCTTTCGGTGACGCGGTTGAGCGCGAGCAGGATCTGCAGCACGTAGCGGTTGGCCTCGCGCGAATCCGGGTGCGCCTGGCGCCACGCCCGCGCGGCCTGCAGCGCGGCGTCGCCGTTGCGGCTCTGGAAGGCGATCTCGACGGCTCGCTGGTACAGCGCGGGATCGTTGGTCTTGCGCGCCGCGTTCATCACCAGCTGGAAGCCGGCCGCAGGCTCGTCCCCGCGCGCGGTCATCTCGCCGAGCAGCAACTCGTAGAACAGTTCGGCGTCGAGGGCGCTGGGCTTGGCAGCGGGCTCTTCGGCATCGGGAGCCGTCTGCGCGAAGCTGGCGTTGGCGAAGGCCGCCAGCAGCAGGGCGGCCGGGAGCAGCCGGAAGGGGAGCTTCATCGGGCCATCATAATTCGCGCACCCTAGCCGGCGGCGCCATGCCCGAATTGCCCGAAGTCGAGGTCACGCGCCTCAGTTTTGCCGACCGGATCGCCGGCGCCACCATCCGCGACGTGCGGCTGGGCAAGCCCTTGCGCTGGCCCCTCGGCTGCGTGCCGGACCAGCTGGTCGGCCGCCGGGTGCGGCAGGTGCGCCGCCGCGGCAAGTACCTGCTGCTCGATCTCGACGACGGGGTCCTGCTGCTGCACCTGGGCATGTCGGGCAGCCTGTCCTTCGCCGTCCACCAGCCCGACGCGGGGCCGCACGACCACTTCGATCTCGTCACGGACCACGGCGTGCTGCGCCTGAACGACCCACGCCGGTTCGGGGCCGTGGTGTACGCGACGCACGAGGACGCGGGCGAGGCCGCCAAGCTGCTGGGCACGCTGGGCGTCGAGCCGCTCGGGGACGCGTTCGACGATGCCGCGTTCCACGCCGCGCTGCGCAAGCGGCGCGCGCCGGTCAAGCAGGTCCTGCTTGCGGGCGACGTGGTCGTGGGCGTCGGCAACATCTATGCGTCGGAGGCACTGTTCCTCGCAGGCATCCGGCCGACACTGAGCGCGTCCCGGCTCACCAAGCCGCGGGCGCGCAAGCTGCATGCGGCCATCCGGGAAGTGCTGGCCAAGGCGGTCGCCAAGGGCGGCAGCACGCTGCGCGACTTTTCCAATGCGTACGGCGAGTCCGGCTACTTCCAGCTCGAGGCGATGGTCTACGGCCGGGCCGGCCAGCCGTGCCGGACTTGCGGGACGCCAATTCGTGCCATCCGGCAGGGCCAGCGCGCAACGTTCTACTGCCCGCACTGCCAGAAAAGCTGATCCGTGCGGAGGGGTGGGCTGCTATAGTCGGCTGGGCTAACGGGGGCTCAGTGGGTACTTCCTTCAACGAACAGTTCGACCAGCACGGCGCATGGCGCCGCGAGTTCGCGCTGCGCTTGAAGCTCCTGTCCGAGTGGTTGAAGGACCATGACCTGCTCGACGCCGCGATCGAGGAGCGCCTGAAGCGCCTCGAATCGCAGGTCCGTTCGGACAAGGTCATGGTGGCCTTCGTCGCCGAGTTCTCGCGCGGCAAGTCGGAGTTGATCAACTCGATCTTCTTCGCCGGCTACAAGCGCCGCATCATGCCCGCCAGCGCCGGCCGAACGACCATGTGCCCGACCGAGCTGGGCTACGACGCCGAAGTCCCGCCCTGCCTGCGCCTGCTGCCCATCGAGACGCGCCTGCAGCCGCAGCCGCTGATGGAATGGCGCCTGGCGCCCGAGAAGTGGACCCGCGTCGACCTCGACGTCAACGACTCCGCGCAGCTCGCGCAGGCGTTCGAGAAGGTGTCCGAAGTGCGCCGCGTCAGCAAGGACGAGGCGCGCGCGCTGGGCTTCTGGCACGACGACACGCCCGAGGACAACCCACTGCCCGCGCCCGACGGCACGATCGAGATCCCGAAGTGGCGCCACGCGCTGATCAACATCGCGCACCCGCTGCTCAAGCAGGGCCTCGTCATCCTCGACACCCCGGGCCTGAACGCCATCGGCGCTGAGCCCGAGCTGACGGTCAACCTGATCCCGCAGGCGCACGCAGTCGTGTTCATCCTGGCCGCCGACACCGGCGTGACCAAGTCCGACCTCGCGATCTGGAAGGACCACCTGATCACGGACACCGAGGACGGCGCCTCGCACCTGGTGGTCCTGAACAAGATCGACACCATGTGGGACTCGCTGAGCACGCCCACGCAGGTGCAGGCGCAGATCGACCGCCAGCGCTCCACGTCGGCCGAAGTGCTTGGGGTCGCGCGCGATCGCGTGATCCCCGTGTCGGCCCAGAAGGGCCTGGTCGCCAAGGTCAACAACGACGCGCAGCTGCTGGCCGCCAGCCAGCTGCCCGTGCTGGAGAAGGCGCTCAGCGAAGGCGTCATGGGCCAGCGCCAGCGCATCCTGCGCGGTGCCATCGCCACCAACATCACCGAGCTGCGCACCGAGGCCGCCCGCGCCCTCAACATCCGCCGCCGCGACCTGGCCGAGCAGATGATCGAGCTCAAGGGGCTGCGCGGCAAGAACACCTCGGTCATCCGGCACATGCGCCTGCGCATCGAGCAGGAGCAACGCGACTTCGACGTCAGCGGCGCCAAGATCCACGCGGTGCGCTCGGTGCACCTGAAGCTGCTGCGCGAAGTGTTCAACCTGCTCGGCACGGCGACCATGAAGAAGGAGATGCAGGAACTGACCGACCAGTTGCGGCAGCCCGGCATCAAGATCGGCGTGCGCCGCGCGTACTCGCTCACGTTCGATCGCCTGCGCGAGGGCCTGCGCAAGGCTCAGACCACCAGCGGCGAGATCCAGTCGATGCTGACCGGCACCTTCCGCCAGCTGAACGCCGAGTACGGGTTCTCGCTGCAGCCGCCGAAGGAGCCCGAGTTCGCGCGCTACGAGCGCGACCTCGACGTCGTCGAGCGCAGCCACTCGCAGTACCTGGGCGTGGGCAATGCGCTGCGCCTGGCGCAACCCGAATTCGCCGACCGCCTGGTGCGCGCGCTCGCGACCCGGCTGCGCGTCGTGTACGAATCCGCGCTCGGCGAGGTCGAGCTGTGGAACAAGGCCGCGGCCGCGCAACTCGACGCCCAGCTGCGCGAACGCCGCCGCAACTTCACGCGCCGCATCGAGGCGATCGAACGCATCCAGCAGGCCGCGTCCGGCCTCGACGACCGCATCGGCGAGATCCAGTCGCAAGAGGCTTCGATCGACGAGCTCGAAGCCAAGCTCGGCGAGCTGACGGGCCACCTCCTCGCGCCGCCGGCCGCGCTGGCCGCCGAAGGCGCCCAGCCCGAACTCCAGCGCGCATGACGTCGGCGTCCGGCGGCATCGCCGGGCAGGTGGTGCGCTGGCAGCGTGCCCATGGCCGGCACCGACTTCCCTGGCAAGGCACGCGCGATCCGTATCGCGTGTGGCTGTCCGAAATCATGCTGCAGCAGACGCAGGTGTCCGTCGTGCTGGGCTACTACGAACGATTCCTGCAACGCTTCCCGGACGTCGCCGCGCTGGCCGCCGCGCCGGTCGACGACGTGCTGGGGCTGTGGAGTGGCCTGGGGTACTACAGCCGCGCCCGCAACCTGCATCGGTGCGCGCAAGCCGTTGTCGCGGACCATGGCGGCCGCTTCCCGGCGACGAGCGAAGGCCTGCAGCAGCTGCCCGGTATCGGCCGCTCGACGGCCGCGGCGATCGCGGCCTTCTGCTTCGGCGAGCGCACCGCGATCCTGGATGGCAACGTCAAGCGCGTGCTCGCGCGCACGCTGGGGTTCGGCGAGGACCTCGCCAGCGCCGCCAGCGAACGCCGTTTGTGGGACCTCGCCAATGCGCTCGTGCCTGCGAAGGCGGCGGACATGCCGGCGTACACGCAGGGGCTGATGGACCTCGGTGCGACCGTGTGCCTGGTCCGCAATCCGCATTGCCTGCTCTGCCCGTTGCAGACCACTTGTGTCGCGCGGCAGCAGGGCCAGCCGGAGAGCTATCCCGTGAAGACGCGCAAGCTGAAGCGCAGCGCGCAATCACTCTGGTTGCTGGAGGCCCGCGACCGCGACGGCGCCATCTGGCTGGAGAAGCGTCCGTCGACCGGTGTGTGGGGCGGGCTGTACTGCCTGCCCATGTTCGAGACGCGTGACGCGTTGGATCAGGCCGTCGATGCACCTGCGCGCGCGCGCCTGACCGATGTGCCCGCGTTCACGCACGTGCTCACGCACAAGGACTTGCACCTGCACCCCGTGCGCGCGGTGGTCCCGCGCAAGGCGCTGAAGCGGGAAGCGGAAGGGGGCTGGTTCGGCGCCGGTGATTGGACCAGCCTCGGATTGCCCGCGCCCGTGCGCAAGCTGCTCGAAGGCTAGCCTTTTTCCAGCTCGCGGTGCCGCTTGAGCGTCGTCCAGCGGCTGCCGAAGGCCTTGGCCAGGCGCTCGACGAGGTAGACCGACCGGTGCTGGCCGCCGGTGCAACCGATGGCCACGGTGACGTAGCTGCGTTGGTCCAACGCGAGCGGCTCGAGCCAGGTCTGCAGGAAGCGCTCGATGTCCGTGTACATGGCTTCCACGCTCGGCTGCTGCGCGAGGAACCCGGCCACCGGAGCGTCCATCCCCGTCAGGTCGCGCAGCGACGGTTCGTAGTGCGGATTGGGCAGCATGCGCACGTCGAACATGTAGTCGGCATCGACGGGGATGCCGCGCTTGAAGGCGAACGACTCGAACACCAGCGTCAGCTGGCTGGCCGGTGCCGCCAGCAGCGCCTTGACCTGCGCCTGCAGTTGCGCGGGACGGATCGTGCTGCTGTCGATGACGTGCGCCTGCTCGCGCAGGTCGGCGAGCAGTTCGCGTTCGAGCTCGATGGCGTCGACCAGTGCTCGCTGGCGCAGCAGCGGGTCGCGTTCGTCGGCGACCTGCTGCGAGAGCGGGTGGCGCCGCCGCGTTTCAGAAAAACGGCGCACCAGCGTGTCGGTGGTGGAGTCGAGGAACAGCGAGCGGATGTGCATGCCCTCGCCGCGCAACTCGCGCAGCTGCTTGGGCACGATGGGCAGCGACGCGGCGCTGCGCACGTCCATGGCGATCGCCACCGGCTTGCCGGCCGCCATCTGCTTCTCCAGTTCGATGAACGACAGCAGCAGTTCCGGCGGCAGGTTGTCCACGCAGTAGTAGCCCGCATCTTCCAGCGCGCGCAGCGCCACCGACTTGCCGGACCCCGACATGCCGGTGATGAGGATCAGGTCGATGCTCATGGCGCGCCGCTGCCCAGCATTTCCTTTGCGTGCGCGAGCGTGGTGCCGGAGAGGCGTTCACCACCGAGCATGCGCGCGACTTCGGCCACGCGCTGCTCGCCCTCGACCGGCGCGACGGAACTCGTCGTGCCGGCCTTGTCCGACTTCTTCGCCACGACGAGATGATGGTCGGCGCAGGAAGCCACCTGCGGCAGGTGCGTGACCGCGAGCACCTGGCGGTCGCGGCCGAGCTGCTTCATCAGGCGGCCGACGGTCTCGGCGACTGCGCCCCCGACGCCCGCATCGACCTCATCGAAGATCAGCGTCTGTGCGGCGCCCAGCTGGCTGGTGGTGACGGCGATCGCCAGCGCGATGCGCGACAGCTCACCGCCCGAAGCGACCTTGCCCACTGGACGCGGAGTCGCACCCGGATGGCCGGCGACGAGGAAGGTGATCTCGTCCAGGCCCGATGCGGAGGGTTGCGCGAGCGTTTGCACCTGCACGTCGAACCGCCCGCCCTGCATGCCGAGGCCCTGCATGGCCTGGGTGATGGCCTTGGCCAATTGCGGCGCGGCCTTCGCACGTGCCTTCGACAGCTGCGTGGCGGCGGCCATGTAGGCCTGCGCGTTCTTCTTCTCGGCCGCTTCGAGGGCGGCGAGGTCGGCGGCGGCGTCGAGGCGCGCGAGTTCGTCCTTCCAGCCCGCGAGCAGGGCCGGCAGGTCGGCGGGTTGGCGCTTGTAGCGACGCGACAGCGACACCCACAGGCCCATGCGTTCGTCGAGTTCGGCGAGCCGCTGCGGATCCAGGTCGGTCTTGCGCAGATAGGCTTGCAGGGAATGCGCGGCATCCTGCGCCTGCGCGAGGCTGGAGCCCAGCACTTCGGCGATGGCGCGGAATTCCGGCTCCAGGTGCTCCTGTCCCTGCAACGCGTCCTGCGCGCGGGCGAGGAGGGCGGACGCACCGCCTTCGTCGGCCTCGAGCGCGTCGATCGCCGCCTGCGCCGCGTCGAGCAGCGCCTGCGCGTGCGACAGGCGCGTGTGGCTGGCGTTGAGCTCGTCCCACTCGTCGTTGCCGGGTGCGAGCTTGTCGACCTCGCTGATCTGCCAAGCCAGGCGTTCGCGTTCGCGCTGCAAGGTGTCTTGCGCCTGGCGCGCGTCGGCCAGGGCCTTCTGCGCCTGGCGCCACGCGTCCCAGGGCTGCTGCAAGGTTTGCGAAGAGACGCCCGCATAGGCGTCGAGCAGGTCGCGCACCGCGTCGGCGCGCGTGAGGCTTTGCCACGCGTGCTGGCCATGGATGTCGACCAGGCGCTCGCCCAGTTCGCGCAACTGCGTGGCGGTGGCGGGGCTGCCGTTGATCCACGCACGGCTCTTGCCCTGCGAGTCGATGCTCCGGCGCAGCAGCAGGAAGTCGCCGGCTTCGAAGCCGGCTTCCTCCAGCCAGGGCCCCAGCGCGGGGCGTGCATCGAATTCCGCCGCGATTTCCGCGCGCGATGCGCCTTCGCGCACCACGCCGGCATCGGCGCGCGCCCCCAGCGCGAGCTGCAGGGCGTCGACGAGGATGGACTTGCCCGCGCCGGTCTCGCCGGTGAGCACGGTGAAGCCGGCGCCCAGGTCCAGCTCGAGTTCGCGCACGATCACGAAATCGCGCAGCAGGATGCGCTTGAGGCTCACGACCCGCCCTCGTACCAGTGCAGCTTCTTGCGCAGCGTGTCGAAGTAGGTCCAGCCGCGCGGGTGGAGGAAGCGGGCCTGGTGCTCCGAGCGGCGCACCAGCACGCGGTCGCCGTGCAGCAGCGATGCCAGTGATTGCATGTCGAAGTTGGCGCTGGCGTCGCGGCCCGCCACCAGTTCGATGGCGATCTCGCCGTCGTCGGGCAGCACGATGGGGCGGTTGGACAACGTGTGCGGCGCGATGGGCACCAGCACGACGGCCGGATTGGCCGGGTGCAGCAGCGGCCCGCCGGCGGACAGCGCATAGGCCGTCGACCCGGTCGGCGTGGCCACGATGAGGCCATCGGCGCGCTGGTTGGCGACGAAGCGGCCATCGATCTCGACGCGCAGTTCGACCATGCCCGACGTCGCACCACGGTTCACGACGACATCGTTCATCGCCAGCGCGCGGAACACGCATTGGCCTTCCCGCATCACGCAGGCTTCCATCAGCGCGCGGCGGTCTTCCTCGTGCTCGCCCTGCAGCATTGGCCCGAGCACCTGGCGGTAGCCGTCCAACGGGATGTCGGTGATGAAGCCCAGGCGGCCCTGGTTGATGCCGATCAGGGGGACACCGAACCGCGCCAGTTGCCGGCCGATGCCCAGCATCGTGCCGTCGCCGCCGATCACCAGGCCCAGGTCGCACTGCGCGCCAATGCCTGGCACGTCGAGCACCGGGTAGCCTGTGATGCCGGAGGTGGAGGCGGTGTCGTGTTCGATGAAGACCTGGCAGCCTTCGGCCGCGAGATAGCGGGCGATGTCGTCCAGCGCGGCGCGGCTGCTGGCCGCGGCGGCCCCGCCGGCGACGGCGTTGTATTTGCCGATCAGCGCAACCTGGCGGAACAGGGTCTTCATGTTGGGCAAATTACATCATTAAAATGAATGCAAAGCCTGCGCCATATGCTCGATGAACGTGCCAAGCTGTTGTTGAAGACGTTGGTCGAGCGGTACATCGCCGAGGGCCAGCCCGTCGGGTCGCGCACGCTGTCCCGGGCGTCGGGCCTGGAGCTGTCTCCCGCGACGATCCGCAATGTGATGTCGGACCTGGAGGAACTGGGTCTCATCGCCAGTCCCCACACGTCCGCGGGGCGTATTCCCACCGCTCGCGGTTACCGGTTGTTCGTCGACACGATGCTCACCGTGCAGCGCGAGCAGTTCAACGCGCCCAGCCTGCCGCCCGACCAGCCGCAGCGCGTGATCGCCAACGCGGCCCAGCTGCTGTCCAACCTGTCGCAGTTCGTCGGCGTGGTGTTGGCCCCGCGGCGCAGCTCGGTGTTCCGGCACATCGAATTCCTGCGCCTGTCCGAACGGCGCTTCCTGGTCATCATCGTGTCGCCGGAGGGCGACGTGCAGAACCGGGTGGTGTTCACGCAGGTCGACTACACGCAGCAGCAGCTGGTCGAGGCGTCCAACTACATCAACACGCACTACGCGGGGCTGGCCATCGAGCAGGTGCGCGAGCGGCTGAAGGCCGAGGTCGACCAATTGCGCGGCGAGATCGTGCAGCTGATGCAGACCGCCGTCGACGCCAGCAGCGAGGCGCTCACGCAGGCGCAGGACGAAGTCGTCATCTCGGGGGAGCGCAACCTGCTCTCGGTCACCGACTTCTCCAGCGACATGTCGCACCTGCGCAAGGCGTTCGAGCTGTTCGAGCAGAAGACCCAGTTGATGCGCCTCCTGGACATCTCCAGCCAGGCGGAAGGCGTGCGCATCTTCATCGGCGGCGAAAGCCAGGTCGTGCCGTTCGAGGAACTGTCGGTGGTCAGCGCGCCGTACGAGGTCGATGGCCAAGTGGTCGGCACGCTGGGCGTCATCGGCCCCACGCGCATGCCCTACGACCGGATGATCCAGATCGTGGACATCACCGCCAAGCTGGTGACCAACGCGCTCAGCCACCAGAAGTGACGGAGGCGAGCGGCACGCTGGCGCGCAGTGCCGTCATCCCGGCGAAGGCCGGGATCCATCGTCCTCGACCCCTCGCTCCCTACAATGCCTCGCGTGGGGCGTTAGCTCAGTTGGTCAGAGCAGGGGACTCATAATCCCTTGGTCGCTGGTTCAAGTCCAGCACGCCCTACCAAACCTGCCTCCATGCAGGCCAGACGCGGCCCCAGAGTCGTGTCTTCTCCCCCCAAAGCACGCCACCCCGAGTCGTCGTGCGTGACCGCAGTCACCCACACCTCGTTGCCGCGTTTTCCATTCGTGGCGGCGACAAGCGGGCCGGGGCAGGCGTCCAATGCAGATGCCGCCGTCGACCCACGGGCGACGGCATCGTTCGCACGGTGGGGAAGGAGATGTCCATGTCCAACTCTGCGATCTTCAAGGCCACGGCCATCGTTGCCGCGATCTTCGGCGCGCTGCTGCTGCTCGTGCCGAACGATCTCGTGGCCATGTACGGCGCCCAGCCGATGAACTCGACGGGTGTCTACAACAGCCAGTTGTATGGCGCATTCCTGCTCGGGCTGGCCGCCATCGACTGGGGCGTCAGCCGCGTCATGGCCGAGGACGCGTTGCGCCCGGTCGCCTTCGGCAACCTGGTCGGATCCGGGCTGGCGCTGGTCGTGGCGGTGGTGCGCCAGTTCCAGCCGGACTCATTCCCGATGGGCTGGCTGAACGTCGCCATCTTCGTTCTGGTGGCGGCCGGATTCGCGTACGCGCTCGTCGCGCACATGGACGGCGTCCAGATGCACCGGCCGGCGCACTGACGACGCATGCCCACGCTGGAGCGCGAGCCCAGCCTAGCTCCGCAACAGCTTCAACAGCAGCCACGCGCCGGCGACGCCCAGCGCGATGGGTCCCCAAGCCGAAGACGCCGTGGCGGTCTTCGCCGGTTGCCTGCACGCCGTCGCCATCGGCCCTGCGGCGTCCGCTGACGGCATCGCCGCGTCGCCTGCGTCCTCCACTGCTTGCGCGGCCGTCCCGTCGTCTGAGGTCGCGTCGTCCTGATCGCGCAGCAGCCCGGCGCGACGCACCGTGTTGGCGCGGCCGGGTTGCGTGCGCTCACGCGCGAGCCGCGCCAGACTGGAGGCGCCTTCCTCGATCGCGAGATCGCTTTCCGCATCGGGCAGGTGGGTGTCGCCGGTGAGCTTCAGGTGTCCTTTTGCGTTCGCCATGCAGTTCTCCTGTGCGTCCGACTCTAGGCAGGCCGCCCAACCGGCCATGTAGGAACGCCGCAACGCGCCACGACGGTGCACTCCCGCAACGCGAGCCCATCGGGGGATAGGCGCGGCGCGACGGCAGGCCTATAGTGGTTGCAGACCGGTCACCGGCGGAGGGCACGATGGGGCTGTTCGGCAAGGACAAGGAAGCAGGCGGCGGTTCACGCAAGACGCAGGGGGCGACACCGCGCCCGTCGCAGTCGCAACCGCCCACCGACATGCGCCGCGAACTGTTGCGGCTCGCGCTGCGGCAGAGCCTCATTCGCAACGGCATCCCCGTGCACTGGATCGGCGTCGAAGCCATCGAGATGCCGGTCCCAGGCGCGCCCCTGCACGTGCGGCTGGTCGTGCAGCACTGGGACGAGCGCCTGCTGCGCCACGCCATCGCCTTCCAGGACGACCTCGAGCAGCGCCTGCTGGCGGTCGACCCGCTCGCGCGCACCTGGCTGCGCGGCTTCTCCTGGCAGTATGAGTGGCCCGATGGCGTGCCGCGGCCCTCGCTGCCCGACCCGTCCACCTGGGCCGATGCGGCTGGTTCGGCTCAACGCCCTGCGGCGCCCGTGCGCGCCCGGGAAGAGCTGGATCGGCTGCTCGCCTCGCGCGACGAGGCCGCCGCGCCCGAACCCGATTTCCAGCCCACGCACCCCCTCCACGGGTGAGCCGCAGAGCCGGGCTGCCGGTCTGGTATACTTGCGGGCTTCGCGGCTGTAGCTCAGTTGGATAGAGTACTTGGCTACGAACCAAGGGGTCGTGGGTTCGAATCCTGCCAGCCGCACCACAAACGAAAAAGGCCAGTGCCATCCGCACTGGCCTTTTTTCTTGCCCTTGCGTCAGCGGCGTCCGACATCCGGACCGCTGGGTGGATGACACGCAATGGCTGAGCCACCTTCTTACAGTGGCCCAGCCGTGCTGACCCGTTCGAGCCCCCGTCCCCCCACGCGCTGCGAGGTGCAGCCGTGATGGACCTCGCGCCGCTGCTGCGACGCGCGCTGGAGCGTCCGGTCCGGGCGCCCGTCCAGCCGGCCGGCTGGCAAGCGCTGGCAGGTGCGCCGGTCGCACCCCTCCCCGCGGACGAAGCGGCACGACTGGCCAAGCTGCGCACGCTCGACCTCCTCGACTCGCCCGGCACCCGCGAACTGCAATCGCTGGTGCAACTCGCCGCCCAGGTGTGCGACGCGCCCATGGCCGCCTTGGGCCTGGTCGACGCGTCCAGCGTGTCGTACACGTCGCCGCACGGCATCGCATCCCTGCCCATCCCGCGCGACGCCTCGCTGTGCGCGCGCGCGATCCTCGCCGACGAAGGCGTGTTCGAGGTGCAGGACACGGCCGCGCTCGGCTGGTTCGACGCCGGTCGGCTGATTTCCCGACCGCGTGTTGCCTATTACGCCGGCGCCCCGCTCCACATCGGCCAGGGAACGCCCGTCGGCACGCTGTGCGTGATGGATGGGCGCCCGCGCGTGCTGTCGGGTGCGCAGAAAGGCATGCTGGAGACGATCGCGGCGACGATCGCCTCGCAACTCTCGCTGCGCCGCGACCTGCGTGTCGCCACCCAGACCGACCGCCTCACGGGCCTGCCCAACTGGACGCACTTCGAGGGCCAGTTCGAGGGCCAGCACCCGCGCGACGGCCTGGTGTGCTTCGTGCGGCTGCGTTCGCTCAGCCACCTGAATTCGGCGCACGGCTTCCGCGTGGCGGATGCACTGATCGCGCAGGCCGCGACGCGCCTTCGGGGCCTCGTCGACGGCCACGCGCTCATCGCGCACGTGAAGCGCGGGCTGTTCGTGCTGTTCTTCCCGGGCATGGACCGCGCGGAATTCGCCTTGCAGCACGCGCCCCGGCTGGCGCGGCACCTGCAGGCTCCCTACGAGGTGAACGGGTTGAACCTCGTGTGCCCGGTCCACATCGGGTCGGCCGCGTTTCCGGCCGACGGCAAGACGCTGGACGAAATCGTGCAGTCCGCCGACGCGGCGCTGCAACTGGCCATCGAGCGCGACGAGCCGGCGGCCTTCTTCGACAAGTCGGTCGACGCGCGCGCCAGCGCGCACTACCGCCTCGAGCCGCAGCTGCGCGCCGCCCTGGAGCACAACGAGTTCGTCAACCACTACCAGCCGAAGGTGGACCTCGCCACCGGCCGCATCGTCGGCGTCGAGGCGCTGGTGCGCTGGATGCATCCGGAGCGCGGCCTGGTGCCGCCGTCCGCGTTCGTTCCGGCGCTCGAGGCCACCGGGCTCGTGCGCGAAGTCGGCCGGCAGATCCTCACGCGCGCGGTCGCCGACTGGAAACGCTGGACCGGCGCCGGGTTGCGCGCGCCCCGCATCGCAGTCAACGTCGCGGCCGCGCAGCTGCGCCATGGCGACCTGGTGCGCGACCTCGGCGAAGCGCTCGCGGCTCTCGGCGGGGACTCGGCCGCGCTGGGCATCGAGGTCACGGAGACGGTCCTGATCGGCAACATGGAACAGGCGATCGACGTCCTGCGCCAGGTGCGCGCGCTCGGCGTGCCGGTCGCGATCGACGACTTCGGTACCGGCTACTCGTCGCTCGCCTACATCGTCACGCTGCCGATCGACGAGGTGAAGATCGACCGGTCCTTCGTCGACAAGATCGCCGCCGACCCGGCCTACCGTGGCCTCGTGGGCACCTGCATCAACCTCGCGCACAACCTGCACCTGAAGGTCGTGGCCGAGGGCGTCGAGACGCGGGAGCAGGCGCGCGAGTTGAAGAAGCTGCGCTGCGACGTCGCGCAGGGATTCCTCTACAGCGAACCGGTGCCCGCGGACCGTCTCGCGGCCCTGCTGCGCCGTGACGGCATCCTCGGCTGACGCCGGGTCAGGCCTGCGTCGGCTGCGCCGCCGCGACCAGCGCGCACAGGCGCGCGCAGTAATCGACCAGCGCATCGATCTCGGTGGACTTGTCGAACACCGCATCCACGCCCAGCTGCGCGCACCGCTTGCGCACGCTCGCATTCACGTAGTTGCTGAACACCACCACGCGCTGCTGCGGCACCCGGCGGTGGATGCGCTGCAGGAGGCCGATGCCGCTGCCGTTCTTGAGGAACAGGTCGACGATCACGATGTCCCACGCATGATCGGGATCGGCGAGCCAGCGGCCGGCCTCGTCCTCGCCGGCGGAACCGCCGGCCACTCTCACGCAGGTGAGCTCCTCCAGCGTGCCGGCGAGGTTCTCGCGGATCGTCGCGTTGTCCTCGACAACGTAGGCTCGCAGGCAGGCAGGCACGGACCGTCCACAGGTGATTCAGCCGTAGGGACTCTAAGCGCGGCCTTTCGTGTTCCCGTCGGCCGGCGCACCCGACCCCGAGTAGGACCACGCCTACCGCTGGGGGATGCCGGCGGCCGTACCATTCCAGTGGGCCTGTGCCCCATTGCCTGACCACATGCACAGCAACGACCTGGCGCAGGACGCCGACCTCGTCTCCATGCTCGAGCAGGCCGCGGCGCTTGGCGTCTGGCGGCTCGGCACGGCCACGGGCCGCGTGACCTGGACCGACCGTCTCGCCGCGATACACGCCGCTCCCCCGGGCTACGCACCCGGCCATGCGCTCGAACACGTCGCGCCCGAGGACCGCGCGAAGCTCGAGCCGCTGCTGCGCGAGTGCGCGGCCAGCGGCGCGCCGTTCGACCAGGAGGTGCAGGTCGTGCGCCTCGACGGCAAGCGCGTGTGGGTGCGTGCACTCGGGCAAGCCATGCGCGACGCGGACGGCGCCATCGTTGGCGTGCAGGGCGCCATGCAGGAAATCGCGCCTCCCGGCCGGCCCGGGACGTTGATGCGCATGGGCGCGTCTCTGGGCGGTGATGCATTCGCCACGGTCGACCGCAATGGTGCGTTCACGTCGCTCAACGAGCGGGCCGAGGAACTCCTGGGCACGGATAGCCGGCAGCTGATGGGGCGGCGCCTGTGGAATTCGTTCCAGAAGACCGTTCGCCTGCGCGTCGAGGAGCAGTTCCGTTCGGCGATCGCGGCCTCGAAGCCGTTCGAATTCGAGGAGCTCGATGCGCGCCTGTCGCGCTGGCTCGAAGTGCGCGGCGTCGCGTTCGCCGGGGGCATGGCGATCCACCTGTCGGATGTGTCCGCGCGCCGCAAGTCACAGGAGCAACTGCGCTTGCTCGAAGGCAGCATCTCGCGCCTGAACGACATCGTGATCATCACGGAGGCCGGCCCCTTCGGCGAGCCCGGTCCCCGCATCGTGTTCGTCAACGAAGCGTTCGAGCGTCGCACCGGCTACGACCGCGAGGAAGTGATCGGCCGCAGCCCGCGCCTCCTGCAGGGCCCCAACACGCAGCGCCGCGCGCTGGACCAGATCCGCGCCGCGATGGAAGAGTGGCGGCCGGCCCGCGTCGACCTGATCAACTACCGCAAGAACGGCGAACCCTACTGGGTCGACCTCGATGTGTCGCCCGTGTGGGACCGCGAGCGCAAGCTCACGCACTGGGTGGCCGTCGGCCGCGACGTCACCGAGCGCAAGCTGGCCGAGGAGAAGATCCAGCACCTGGCCTTCTACGACGCGCTCACCAAGCTGCCGAACCGGCAGCTGCTGATGGACCGCCTGCACGCCGCACTCGCCGATCCGGCGCGGCCGCGCGAAGGCGCGCTGATGTTCATCGACCTCGACAACTTCAAGGTCCTGAACGACACGCTGGGCCACCAGAAGGGCGACATGCTGCTGCAGCTGGTGGCCGAGCGCCTGCGCTCGTGCGTGGCCAAGGGCGACACCGTCGCCCGGCTGGGCGGCGACGAGTTCGTGATCCTGCTGGAGAACCGCGGCGACAAGCCCTTCGATCCCGCCACCGGTGCGCGGGCGGTGGCCGACCGCATCCTGGCCGCCCTGGGCGAGCCCTATGTGCTGCCGGGCTACCTGCACCACAGCACCTGCAGCATCGGCGTGACGCTGTTCGGCAAGAGCGACCGCACGGTGAGCGAGCTGCTCAAGCAAGCCGACCTGGCGATGTACCAGGCCAAGCGCGCGGGCCGCAACACGGTGTGCTTCTTCGATCCCGAGATGCAGGCGGTGGTCAGCGCGAATGCGGCGCTGTCCTCGGACCTGCGGCAGGCCTGGCGCGAGAACCAGTTCCGCATCGACTACCAGCCGCAGGTGGGCGTCGACGGCCAAATGATCGGCGTCGAAGCGCTGCTGCGCTGGCTGCATCCGCAGCGCGGCATGGTGCCCCCGGACCAGTTCATCCCCGCCGCCGAGGAGACGTCGCTGATCATCCCGATCGGCCGCTGGGTGCTCGACGCTGCCTGCGCGCAGCTCGCAGCCTGGGCGCGCCGGCCCGACCGGCGCCACCTGAGCATCGCCGTCAACGTCAGCGTGCGGCAGTTCCGCCACCCCGAGTTCGTCGACGAGGTCCTGCAGGTGATCCGCCAATGGGACATCCAGCCCAACAAGCTGAAGCTCGAACTCACGGAGAGCCTGCTGGCCGACGGCATCGACGTCACGATCGCCAAGATGGGCAGCCTCAAGGACATGGGGGTCGCGCTGTCACTCGACGATTTCGGCATCGGCTACTCCTCGCTGTCGTACCTGAAGCGCCTGCCGCTGGACCAGCTGAAGATCGACCGCGAGTTCGTCAAGGACATCCTGACGGATGCCAACGACGCTGCCATTGCGAAGACCGTGATCGGGCTCGCGCAGAGCCTGCATCTCGACGTGATCGCCGAGGGGGTGGAGACGGAGGAGCAGCGTGACTTCCTGGAGAAGCAGGGCTGCTATTCGTTCCAGGGCTACCTGTTCTGCAAGCCGCTGCCCATCGACGAGCTGGAGGCGTTCATCGACCGCTCGGCCGAGATGGTTCCGGCCTGAGCGCGGTCAGAGCGGCGCGATCTGGAGCGGACCGTTGGGCACCATGCGCGGCACGCGCATGACGATCTGGTTCTCGGTGCGGAACAGCTCGACGCCTTCGGCCACGGCCAGCGCCTGCACGTCCGCCCAGTCCACCACGCGGTAGCCCGGCTGCACCGCCAGCGCGTCCACGGCGCCGTCCTCTTCGGGGCGCAACGTGCAGCGCACCGTCACGACGGCAAAACCGGGAGACACCTCGGCGGAGATCACGAGATCGGCGGGCTTGCCGGCCGCGTCGGCCAGCGACAGCAGCGAGGCGGCGACCAGGTGGCGCACCGCCACGCGCGACACCTCCAGGTCGGAATCGGGCACGTCGTTGGCCAGCGTGCAGCCGCGGAAGTTGAAGCTGCTGCGCAGCAGCGACACGCATTCCTCGATGCCGTCGCGCAGCCGCACCGTCTCGTCCTCGGACGGCGAGATCCACGCGGCGACTTTCAGGCAGGCGGCCACGCCTTCCCGCGCGAGACGGTTCATGCGAGCGATGCTGGCCTCGAACTCGGCGGGGGAGGGCGTGCCCTTTTCGAGCTTGGCGCCCATCACCTCGGCCATCATCGCGACGGCCTGCAGGTTGACGACCATGTCGTGCTTGAGGGCAGGGGCGAGCCGGCGCAGCACGCCGTAGCGCGCCGCTTCCGCGTTGTTGCGCGGCCGCTTGGTCGACGCCTGTTGCATGCCCGTGTCCGCGGATTGGGTCGTGAGCCTCATGGCCGTGCCCACACCGCGCCACGGCGCGTGGTCGCTGCTCGCTTCATGTGCGGCCGATTGTTCGGGTCGGACGGCTCGGCCGTCGTCAGCAGATGACCGTGCGGGCTGTAGGAGGGCTCTGGCGCGACCGCACGCGGCCCGCGCCGCTATCCTTGCACCATGAGCAAGGCGTTCACGCGCGAGACCGACACCGAGGACGAGGAGGACGTCGCCGCACCGCTGCCTGCGGGCGGGCGCAACTACATCACGCCGGAGGGCTACGCGCGCCTGCGCGGCGAGTTGCTGCACTTGATCGACGAAGAGCGGCCCCAGGTCGTGGAGGTCGTGCATTGGGCGGCCAGCAACGGCGACCGCTCCGAGAACGGCGACTACCTTTACGGCAAGAAGCGCCTGCGCGAAATCGACCGCCGGATCCGCTTCCTCACCAAGCGGCTCGAGATCGCGGAGGTCACCGATCCCTCGGCCCACCACGGCAAGTCGCAGGTGTTCTTCGGCGCGACCGTGACGTACGCGGAGGAATCGGGCGACGAGCGCACGATCACCATCGTCGGCATCGACGAGGCCGACAGCCTGCAGGGGCAGGTGAGCTGGATCTCGCCCATCGCGCGGGCGTTGCTGAAGGCGAACGAAGGCGACGCCGTGAAACTGGTCACCCCCGCCGGCACGCAGGAGATCGACGTGCTGGAGGTGCGCTACCCGGCGCCGTCAGGCGGCTGAGCGTCCCGCGCGCAGCCGCTGCGCGCGCATCACGGACGGCGTGCGCTTGAGCGTGCGCATCACCGCGTCCAGGTGCACGCGATCGCGCACGGCGATCAGGAAGCGCAGGTCGGTGGCGTCCTGCGCGCGCTCGTCGTCCATGTCCACGTGCGTGATGTCCGCCTCGACGCTCGCCAACGCGGACGCCACGCGGGCCAGCACGCCCTTGGAGTTCTGCACGGTGACCAGCACGCCGGCCTCGAACGGCCGCACCGGCTCGTCCGACCAGTCGACGCCGATGAAGCGCTCCGCGTCCTTGTGCTGCAGGCGGCGCGCCACCGCGCAGTCGTCCAGGTGCACGACCAGCCCCTCGCCGCGCCCCAGGTAGCCCACGATGGGATCGCCGGGGATGGGGCGGCAGCAGGCGGCGAACTGCACCGACGCGTTCTCGCTGCCATCGAGCACCACCGACCCTTGCGACACGTTCTCGTGCGCCGTGAAGCGCTCGCGCGTGATCAGGAGGGCGTCGGGCTTCTGGCCCCGTTCGGCCATCAGCGTCATCAGCCGCTTCGCAACGATGCCGGCAATGCGCTTGCCCAGGCCCAGGTCCGTGAGCAGTTCCTGCCGCGTGCGGTTGCCGGTGAAGCGCAGCAGCTTGTCCCACAGCGCGGCGTTGTCGCCGTCCTCGGGAGGCAACTGCTTGATGCCCTCGGCCCGCAGCGCCTGCGACAGCAGCTTCTCGCCCAGCTCCTGCGACTCGGCCTGCGCCAGCGTCTTGAGGTGGTGACGGATCTTCGAGCGCGCCCGGCCGGTGCGCACGAACCCGAGCCACGCCGGGTTGGGCGTCGACACCGCCGCCGTGACCACCTCGATGACGTCGCCGTTCTTCAGCTCCGTGCGCAGCGGCACCTGCACGCCGTTGATCTTGGCGGCGACCGTGCGGTCGCCCACGTCGCTGTGGATCGAATAAGCGAAGTCGACGACCGTGGCGCCGCGCGGCATCGCCATGATCTGGCTCTTGGGCGTGAACACGTAGACCGCATCGGGGAACAGGTCGATCTTGACGTGGTCCCAGAACTCCGCGGCGTCGCGGGTCTCGTGCTGGATGTCCAGCAGCGACTGCAGCCACTTGGTGCCCAGGCGCTCGGAGTTGTCGCTCTCGGGGTGGCTGGCCTTGTACAGCCAGTGCGCGGCGACGCCAGACTCGGCCACCACGTGCATGGCCTCGGTGCGCATCTGGAATTCCACGTTGACACCCGACGGACCGACGAGCGTGGTGTGGAGCGACTGGTAGCCGTTGACCTTGGGGATCGCGATGTGGTCCTTGAAGCGGCCGGGCACCGGCTTGTACATCTGGTGCAGCACGCCCAGCGCCGTGTAGCAGTCGGTGATCGACGGCACGATGACGCGGAAGCCGTAGATGTCCGTGACCTGGGCGAACGACAGGTGCTTCTCGTCCATCTTCCGGTAGATGGAATAGAGCGTCTTCTCGCGCCCGGCGATGCGCACCTTCATCCCCGCCTGCTCGAACGCCTGCTCCACCTCGCGCTGCACCTTCTGGATCAGGTCGCGGCGGCGGCTGCGCGCCTTCTGCACGGCCTTGTCCAGGACCCCATGGCGCCACGGCTGCAGGTGGCGGAACGCCAGCTCCTGCAGTTCGCGGTAGGTGGCATTCAGGCCCAGGCGGTGCGCGATCGGCGCGTAGATGTCCAGCGTCTCGCGCGACGTGCGGCCCCACTTCTCGCGCGGGACGTCGTCCAGCGTGCGCATGTTGTGGGTGCGGTCGGCCAGCTTGATCAGGATGACGCGCACGTCGCGCGCCATCGCCAGCAGCATCTTGCGGAAGGACTCGGCCTGGCTTTCCTCGCGCGTGTTGAACTGCAGCTTGTCCAGCTTGGTCAGCCCGTCGACCAGTTCGGCGACGGCGGCGCCGAAGCGCTCGATCAATTGCGGCTTGGTGACGCCGCAGTCCTCGATGGCGTCGTGCAGCAGGGCCGCCATCAGGGCCTGGGCGTCGAGCTTCCACTCCGCGCATCGCGCCGCGACGGCGATCGGGTGCGTGATGTACGGCTCGCCCGAGGCGCGGATCTGCCCCAGGTGCGCCTCGTCCGCGAAGCGGTAGGCCTGGCGCACCTGCTCGATGTCGGCGGGGTCCAGGTAGTCCAGCTTGGCCGTGAGCGCGGCGAAGCTCGCCGCCGCCGCATTGGCCGCGGCGGGGGTGGGAACGACCGGGGCCTTGCGGCCGGCGGGCTGCCCCGTCGAGGTGGGAATCACGGCACTCACGCCCTCACTGTAGCCGCAGGGCCGCAGTGGTGCGAGCGCCAACGAAAAAGCACCGCGGCGCGGTGCTTGTATCCGTGCGGAAACCTTCCGGGAAGGCTCCGCTTGTGCGTCGAGATCCTGACTTTCGTCAGGATGCCCGGCACGCTTCGCTTAGCCGGGCACTTTCTTCAGCATCTCGAGACCGACCTTGCCTTCGGCGATCTCGCGCAGGGCGGTGACCCCCGGCTTGTTCTTGCTCTCGATCTTGGGCGCGTGGCCCTGGCTGAGCATGCGCGCGCGATACGTCGCGGCCAGCACCAGCTGGAAGCGGTTCGGGATCTTCTCGAGGCAATCTTCGACGGTGATGCGTGCCATGGCGGGTACCTCGCTGGGGAAATCAGGGGATGTGCAGGGCCTGGAAAGTCGCGGCCCGGGCCCGGCGCTGGGCGGAAAACTTCAGCCGCTGGGCATGAACGATCGCCTTCAGGTCGAACAGCGCTCGCTCAAAGAGTTCGTTGATTATAACGAAGTCGAAGTTGGGGGCCTGGGCCACCTCCTCGGCGGCGTTGGCCAGCCGCAGCTCGATGGTGTCGGCGGAGTCCTCGCCTCGCCGCTGCAGGCGCGAGCGCAGTTCCTCCCAGCTGGGAGGCAGGATGAACACCAGCACCGCGTTGGCGAAGATGCGCTTGATCTGGAGCGCGCCCTGGAAGTCGATCTCCAGGATCACGTCGGCGCCTTGCGCGATGCGCTCCTCGATCCCCGCCTTGGACGTGCCGTAGCGATGCCCGTGCACGTTCGCCCACTCGACGAAGGCCGAATCCAGCACCATCCGGTCGAATTCCTCGGCCGACACGAAGAAGTACTCGCGCCCGTGCACCTCCTGCCCGCGCGGCGGGCGGGTGGTGTGCGAGACGGAGGGCTGGACCTGCTTGTCCAGCTCCATCAGCGCCTTGACCAGGCTGGACTTGCCGGCGCCGCTGGGGGCGGCGACGACGAACAGGTTGCCGGGGTAGTCCATGGTCACTCGATGTTCTGCACTTGCTCGCGCATCTGCTCGACCAGCACCTTCATGTCGACCGAGATGCGGGTCAGTTCCAGCGCCGCGGACTTCGAGCCCAGGGTGTTGGCCTCGCGATGCAGTTCCTGGATCAGGAAGTCCAGGCGCTTGCCGGCTTCGCCGCCCTTCTTCACCAGCCGCTCGATCTCGTCGAGGTGCGCCGCCAGGCGCGTGAGTTCCTCGGCCACGTCGATGCGGATCGCGAAAGCGGTGGCCTCGGTCAGCGCGCGGTCCTGCGCGGCCTCGGGGGTGGCGGTGCCTTCGGCCAGGCCCATCGCCTCGTTCCAGCGCTCCAGGAAACGGGCGCGTTGCTGCTCGACCAGCTGCGGCACGAGGGGCGCCGCCTGCTTGGCGAGTTCGCGCAATTGGCGCAGGTGGCCGAGCAGCATCTCGGCCAGCCGCGCGCCCTCGCGCTCGCGGGCGGCGACCAGGTCGTCGACCGTCTTGCGCGCCAAGGCGAGCAGGGGTTCGCCGAAATCCAACACCTGCGTGTCTTCCGCGGCGCCCAGCCGCAGGGCGTCCGCGACGCTCAGCGCGCGCGCATCGGGCAGCCAGCTGCGCACCATGTCCTGCACCGCCGACAGGCGCTGCAGCACGCGGGCGGAAGGCTCGCGGACGGTGTCGCCGGCCGTGGTCTCCACGCCGGCGCGCAGTTCGACCTTGCCGCGCTTCAGGCGCGACTGCAGCAGCTCGCGCAGGGCGGGTTCGTGCTGGCGCAGGTCCTCCGACAGCTTGAACGTGAGGTCCAGGAAGCGGCTGTTGACGGACCGGATCTCGAGGCCGACGCGGGCCTGGCCGGCCCGCAAATCATTGCCAGGCGCGGCTTGCGCCAGGCTGTGTTGGCCGCTGGCGTAGCCGGTCATGCTGTAAACTGGCATCGACTCTCAGGGGGTGTTGCGGGAACGAGGATAACCGGGGCACAGTCGGGCCTCGCCTGGAAATTATGTCAAAGGTCAAGCCAGCGCCCCTGCCGCCCGACACCGTCATCGGTGGCTACCGCGTCGTGCGCAAGCTTTCGGCCGGCGGCTTCGGCGTCGTGTACCTGGCCGTGGACAACGAAGGCCAGCAGGTCGCGATCAAGGAATACCTCCCCGCTTCGCTCGCCGGCCGCGCGCCCGGCGAATTGCTGCCGCAGGTGCAGCCCGAAAAACTCTCCCTGTACCGCCTCGGCCTGAAGTCCTTCTTCGAGGAAGGCCGCTCGCTCGCGCAGATCTCGCACGCCTCGGTCGTCAGCGTGCTGAACTTCTTCCGCGAGAACGAGACCGTCTACATGGTGATGAACTACCTGGAGGGGGCGACCCTGCAGGACTTCATCATCACCGCGCGCGAACTGAAGAAGCAGAAGGTCTTCCGCGAGTCGACCATTCGCTCGCTGTTCGACGAGATCCTGCGCGGCCTGCGCATCGTGCACCAGCACAAGATGCTGCACCTGGACATCAAGCCGGCCAACATCTTCATCACCGACGACAACAAGGCGGTGATGATCGATTTCGGCGCCGCGCGCGAAGTGCTGTCCAAGGAAGGCAACTTCATCCGCCCGATGTACACGCCCGGCTTCGCCGCGCCGGAGATGTACCGCCGCGATTCGTCGATGGGGCCGTGGACCGACATCTACGCCATCGGCGCATGCATCTACGCCTGCATGCAGGGCTACCCGCCCAACGACGCGCCGCAGCGCCTCGAGAAGGACCGGCTCGCGCTCGCGCTCTCGCGCCTGCGCGGTATCTACTCGGACAACCTGATCGAGGTGGTGGAGTGGTGCATGTCGCTCGATCCGCTGTCGCGCCCGCAATCGGTCTTCGCGCTGCAGAAGGAACTCAGCCGCGAAGGCGAGCGCCGCTACACCAAGCTGTCGGTGGGCGAGAAGATGCGGCTGCAGTTCGACAACATGGTCGCCGACGGACGCCGCAAGACCACCGGCGCCGGCGTGAAGACCAAGTAACGGGGGCACCATGAAGTTCTCCGTCTTCCAGACCAGCCGCAAGGGCGGCCGCGAAAAGAACGAAGACCGCATGGGCTACTGCTACACGCGGGAGTCCGGGCTGTTCGCGCTCGCCGATGGCATGGGCGGCCACCCCGAGGGCGAGGTCGCCGCGCAGCTGGCGCTGCAGACCGTCTCGGCGCTGTACCAGAAGGAAGCGCGTCCCGTCGTGCGCGACCCCACCGAATTCCTCACCGTGGCCCTGATGGCCGCGCACCACCAGATCATCCGCTACGCGGGCGAGAAGGGCATGCTGGACACGCCGCGCACCACGCTGGTGGCCTGCATCCTGCAGGGCACGTCGGCCACCTGGGTGCACTGCGGCGACTCGCGGCTGTACGTCGTGCGCGAAGGCGAGCTGCTGACGCGCACGCGCGACCACTCGTACATCGAGCAGGCCAGCGCCGGCGTCATTCGCATGCAGCAGGTCAACCGCAACATCCTGTTCACCTGCCTGGGCTCTCCCACCAAGCCGGTGTTCGACGTCACCGGCCCCATCACGCTGCAGCAGGGCGACAAGATGCTCCTGTGCTCCGACGGGCTCTGGAGCTCGGTCACCGACCAGGACATCGTGCGCGAGCTGAGCACCAAGACCGTCCATGACGCGGTGCCCGACCTGGTGGAACTGGCGCTGCGCAACGGCGGCCCCGGCAGCGACAACGTCACGGTGCTGGCCCTCGAGTGGGAGACGCCTGACGTCTTCGAGTCCACGCATGGCGTGTCCACCGACAGCATCTCCGACGGCGTGTTCGCCTCCACGATCCAGGCGGGCGTGATGGACACGCTGATCGACGACCTGGACGACGCAGCCATCGAGCGCTCCATCGCCGAAATCAACGAGGCGATCAAGCGCTCGGCCGCGCGCAAGGGATAAAGTCCCGCCCCATGGCTTTCCAGAGAACCGGCGGTCGCGCCGCCGACCAGCTTCGTCCCGTGCGCATCACGCGCGGCTTCACCATCCATGCCGAGGGCTCGGTCCTGATCGAGTTCGGCCAGACCCGCGTGCTGTGCACCGCCTCCGTCGAGGAGAAGGTGCCGCCGCACAAGCGCGGTTCCGGCGAAGGCTGGGTCACGGCCGAATACGGCATGCTGCCGCGCGCCACCCACACGCGCGGTGACCGCGAAGCGGCGCGCGGCAAGCAGAGCGGCCGCACGCAGGAGATCCAGCGCCTCATCGGCCGCTCGCTGCGCGCCGTGTTCGACCTGAAGAAGCTGGGCGAGCGCACCATCCACCTCGACTGCGACGTGCTGCAGGCCGACGGCGGCACGCGCACGGCCGCGATCACCGGCGCCTTCGTCGCCGCGCAGGACGCCGTGACCAAGCTGATGACCACTGGCAAGCTCGCGCACTCGCCGATCACCGGCCCCGTCGCCGCCATTTCCGTCGGCATCGTCGAAGGCACGCCGCTTCTGGACCTCGAGTACGTCGAGGACGTGGACTGCGACACCGACATGAACGTCGTGATGACCGGCGCGGGCCACTACGTGGAAGTTCAGGGCACGGCCGAGGGCGTCGCGTTCACGCGCGCCGAGATGGACCAGCTGCTGCGCCTGGCCGAGCAGGGCATCGCCGAGCTGGTCTCGATGCAGTCCAAAGCCTTGGCCGCCTGAGGTCGTCGCCTTGGCGGCGACAATCGCGGGTCCATGGTGTCCCGCATCGTCCTCGCCTCCAACAACCGCGGCAAGCTCGCCGAGCTGCAGGCGATGTTCGCGCCGCTCGGCGTCGAACTGGTGCGGCAGGCCGACCTCGGCATCCCGGAAGCCGAGGAGCCGTTCCGCACCTTTCTCGAGAACGCGCTCGCCAAGGCGCGGCACGCTGCGCAGCACAGCGGCTTGCCGGCGCTGGCGGATGACGCGGGCCTTTGCGTCGACGCGTTCGGCGGCCTGCCCGGGGTCGACACCGCGTATTACGCGACGCAGTTCGGCTACCCGAAGGGCGATGACAACAACGTGAAGGCGCTGCTCGAGCAGATGCGCGGCATCGGCAACCGCCGCGCCGCGCTCGTGAGCACGCTGGTGGGCGTGCGTTCGCCGCAGGATCCCGAGCCGCTGGTGGCCGTCGGCCGCGCCGTGGGCGAGGTCACCGAAGCGCCGCGCGGCGAGCACGGGTTCGGATTCGATCCCGTGATGTTCATCCCGCGCTTCGGCAAGACGTTCGCGGAACTGCCGCCGGAGATGAAGAACGCGAACAGCCACCGCGGCCAGGCCGCGCGCCAGATGGTCGACCTGATCCGGGAGCGCTGGCTGTGAGCGCCACGCTGGACATGGACCGCTACCTTCGGCCCGGGCTGCTGCAACTGCCCGCGTTGCCGCCGCTGTCGGTGTACGTGCACCTGCCGTGGTGCCTGCGCAAGTGCCCGTACTGCGACTTCAACTCGCACGAGCTGCGCGGCGACGTGCCGCAGCAGCGCTACCTCGACGCGGTGCTGGCGGACCTCGAGGCGTCACTGCCGCTGGTGTGGGGCCGCACGGTGCACAGCATCTTCATCGGCGGCGGCACCCCCAGCCTGTTCTCGCCGGACGCCATTGCCCGCCTGGTGAGCGACCTGCGCGCGCGGCTCAAGCTGGAGCCGCTGTGCGAGATCACGCTGGAGGCGAACCCGGGCACGTTCGAGAAGGACCGCTTCCGCGGCTACCGCGACGCCGGCATCACGCGCCTGTCCATCGGCGTGCAAAGCTTCGACGACCAGCGGCTGAAGGCGCTGGGCCGCGTGCACGATCGAGCGCAGGCTATCGCCGCCGCCGAGGAAGCCGCGACCGCGTTCGAGACCTTCAACCTCGACCTGATGTACGCCTTGCCGGGGCAGGACATCGCGGCGCTGGAACAGGACCTCACGCAGGCGCTCGCGTTGATGCCGCCGCACCTGTCGGTGTACCACCTGACCATCGAGCCGAACACGGTCTTCGCCAAGTTCCCGCCGCAGGTGCCCGAGGACGACGTCGCGTACGCGATGCTCGATCGCATCACGGAGATGACGGGCGCCGCGGGCCTGCAGCGCTACGAGGTTTCCGCATACGCCAAGCCCGGCCACGGCTGCAGGCACAACCTGAACTACTGGGAGTTCGGCGACTACCTCGGGCTGGGTGCGGGCGCGCACGGCAAGCTGAGCTTCCCGCATCGCGTCGTGCGCCAGATCCGCTACCGCGAGCCACAGCTGTACATGCAGAACGCGCTGGCCGGCCGCGCGATCGCGCAGGACGAGGAAGTGCCGCGCGCGCAGCTGCCGTTCGAGTTCATGCTGAACGCCTTGCGACTCAAGGGCGGCTTCGCGCTGCAGTCGTTCTTCGAGCGCACCGGGCAGCCGCTGTCGGCCATCGAGGGCGCACTGGCGGAAGGCGAGCGCAAGGGACTGCTGGTGCGCGATGCGGGGTGGGTGCGCCCGACCGAGCGCGGCTTCGATTTCCTCAGCGACCTGCAGTCGCTGTTCCTGCCCGCCTGATCAGCGCGCGGCGTGGGCGTTGCCCTGCGGCGGCCGCCCGAGGTGCGGCAGGACGCTCGCGGAGCCCTGGCCGGATCGGCCGTGCTGGCCGATGGCGCCGTACCACTCGCGCTGGCCCGCATGGAGGTGCACGCCCGAGCGCGGACCGCTCCAGGCGCGCGACCGGGCGACCGCTTCGCGGGCATCGTCGGCCGACAGCCCGGTGGCGGACTCGACCGCGGACGCGGCCTCGGCCGGCGACGCCCCGTTGGCACGCAGGAACTCGAGGGCCTTCCCCAGCGGCAGGCCTTGGTCGAGCGCGTCCCGCAACGTGTCGTGGTAGCTCACGCAGTCATTGTGCCCGACGGTTGGCGAATGCCAAGCTCGACGGCAGCGGGTGTGCTGGCGGCTCCTACAATCCACGCGGCCGGAGACTTGGGGGAGCGGTTTAACCCAGCGGTCTTGAAAACCGCCGGCCCGCAAGGGCCCGTGAGTTCGAATCTCACAGTCTCCGCCAGCCGGCTTCCCCGCCTCAGCGCACCACCGCGTACAGCCGCGCATTGCTTACGGCATAGACGGCGCCGTCCGCACCGACCGCGGTCGGCGTGTACGCCTGGCCGAGCCCGGAGTTCAGCTGGATCTGCTGGCTGAAGGTGTTGGTCGCCAGGTTCCAGCGGTAGAGGATGCCGTCCTCGTTGTTGGCCAGGATGGACCGCGTGGCCGGGTCGACCGCCATCGTGTTGATGCACCACTCCTCGCGCGCGCCAGCAGGCCCGCCGGCCGCCAGCGTCGGCGACAGGATCTTGAGCACCTCGCGCATGATCGTGCGGCCCGAGATCGGGTCGATCTGCGTGGCCGACGGATCGATCACGGCGAGTTCGTTCTGCCCGGTGCCGGTCCCCACGCCGGCGTAATCGTTGTACTTGAGCGCCAGCAGGTAGCTGGACGGCCCCGTGTACGAGGGCACCATGCTCGCGGGCACCAGCGAGGGCGTCACGTCCCAGCCGAAGCCGCCGGGCACGGACTGCGTCGCGAGCGTTGCGTCGAAGTGCAGCAGCCAGCCGCGCGCGTTGTGCTGGCCGAACGTGCTTTCCAGGACGCCGAAGTAGACGTGGCCGTCCGGCCCCACGACCGGCGACGACGTCGCGGTGTCGCTCACGCGGGCCGGCAAGCCGGTCGCCGGATCCACCAGCGCGGCTCTTCCCTTCACCGCCAGCGTCGTGCTGTCCAGCGCGAGCAGGTAGCCCTTCTGCGTGACACCAGCCTGCGCCGCGGCGTTCACCGCGACGTACAGCGTCGAGCCATCGGGCGACAGCGCCGGCGCGCTGTTCATGGCCGCCTTCACGATCGCCGGGTCCGCAGCCGCGGTGGCCGCGGAGATCCAGCGGCCGGTCCCGTTCGCATCGATGCGGGCGATGCCGCCCACCAGGCCCTGCGCATTGGCGCCGGTGACCAGGAAGCCGAAGAACAGGTTGCCTTGCGCATCGCTCGTGACCGGCGTGTCGATGAACACGCTGCCGTCCAGCGCCGGGTCGGGCTGCGCTCCGTAGAAGGCCAACGACTGGGTCGCCGAAGTCGCGTCGTCGGCGCTCTCGCGCACGACGACCTTGCCGCCCGCGCCGGGAATCACGACGCGGCCCGCGGGCGTGATCGTCGCGTTGAAGCTCGGGAACCACTGGCTGGCAGGCGCGACGTAGTCGCTCGCCAGCGACCACAGCAGCGCGCCGGTGCCGCCCGAACGGCCCTCGACCCGGAACCCGCCGGCGGCGCCGGTCTTCACGGGGACCACGACGGTGTTGCGCCCGCTGATCACCGGCGAGCCGTAATGGGCCAGCAGCGAGCCGTTCGTCTGGTACTGCGGCACCTCGTCGACCGGCGTGCTCCACGCGATGCGGTTCAGGTCCTGCGTCGCGATCGCGGCGACGGCCGTGTGCTGCGCGTCATGGCCGAACGAGAGCCACGGCGGACCATTCACTTCCGGCCCGGGAGCGGCGCCGGGCGGTGGTGCGGTCGCGCCGCCGCCGTCCCCGCCGCCCCCTCCACCGCCACAGGCGGCAAAGGCGAGAACGGCGGCCGCCAAGGCAGGCCGCCACCAACGGAAGGCGATCGTGGGCGTCATGCCGGCAGCATACGTCCGCGCCGGCGTCTCAGGGGACCCGCAATGAACCGAGGCCGCTTCGGCGGCCAGCGGGTGTCAATGGCCCCAGCGTCCGGGGTTCAGCCACGCTGTGCGGCCGCCCTGCGAGGGCGCCGAAGCGCGGCGCGCGAGCAGGATGCCGCCGGCGGCTGCGAGCGCCCCCGCCGCCGCGAACATGGTGCCGGTGCTCATCGAACGCGCCATGCTGCCGGCCAGTTCGCCGCTGCGCGGGCCGAGCAGCTGCAGGCGACGCTTGGTCATGCGCGCGCCCATCTCCGATAGCTGGCCGGCGAGCAGGCGCTCCGCCTTGGGCAGCAGCTGCGTCTCCTCGTCGGCCACGTGGTGCATCACGGTGCGCATCAGCTCGAACAGCGTGGTGTCGAACGCGGGATCAGTCGGCTGCAGCGCGCGCAGCCGGGCGATCAGGTCGCGCATCTCGTCGTGTTCGGGCTTGGCCTTGTCCAGCGTCTCGTCGGGCGACACCTCGCGCATCGCCGGATAGAAGATTTCCTCCTCCAGCTGCGCATGGACCTCGAGCGCCAGGCAGATGTTGTCCACCAGGCCCTTCTTCACGCGTGCCGGCGTGTCCACCTGGTACTGGTGGAACGCGGCCAGCACGTGCGTGTGGTCCATGCGGATCATGCTGGTGATCGACGGCGACATCTTTCCGAGCATCGTGGTCATGGGGTTCTCCTTGCGTTCGCTCACGCGACCTTGGCGTCGAGGTCCGCGTCCTCTTCGGCCGATTCATCGACTTCACCGGCGCGGTCCGCGGCTTCGATCAGGTCCGCCATCGCCTGGGCCGTCTTGTCCCAGGACGTGCGGGCGATCGCCTGCGCGAGCTCGTCGGCATGCCGCGCACGCTGCTCGGGCGTGCGCGCGAGGATCGATTCGCACGCGGCGATGTAGTCCTCGGGCGTGTCGGCGATCGATACCACGTGGCCGTACGGCTCGACGACGTCGCGGATGGACGTGCTCACCGACGGGCGCCCGCAAGCCATGTACTCGAGCATCTTGGTCGGGCTGATGAAGCGCGTGGCTTCGTTCAGCGCGAACGGCATGAGGCACACGTCCCATCCGTTGATGAACGCGGGCAGGTCGGCATAGCCCTGCTGCCCCAGCCAGTGGATGTTCGCGTGCCGCGGCAGCCCGTTCGGGTCGATCTTCACGACCGGCCCGACCATGACGATCTGCCACTCGGGGTGCGCCCTGGCCATCGCGTCGACCAGGTCCATGTTGATCCGCTCGTCGATCACGCCGCAGTAGCCCAGGCGCGGGCGCGGCAGCGCGGCCTGCAGCGCGTGGTCGCTGGTGCCCTTCTTGAAGTGCCCGGCGTCGACGCTGCTGGGGAAGCAGTGCACGCTCGGGTGACGCCCCTTCTTCGCGTTGTAGAGGCTCGGGCCGCCGGTGAACACCAGGTCCGCCTCCTTGAACAGCACGTTCTCGCGCGGCAGCAACTGCTTGGGTGCGTGCTTGAACAGGGCGAGCTCGTCCATGCAGTCGTACACGATGCCGCGCGGGTCGAGCTCGGCGGCCAGCGGCACCGCCATCGGCGTGTAGAACCAGATCCAGTAGTCCTCGATGCGCTCCTGGCGGATCGCATCGGCGATGAAGTCCTGCAGCACCGAGATGTGCTCGTCGTGGAAGCCGGGCGCCGAGCCCGACACGTGCGGGCGCCAGACCTGCACGCCGTCGGCGGGCGAAAATTTCTCCAGGCGCTGTTCGGCTTCACCCAGCATCGGCTCCTCGATGAACACCACGCGCCAGCGCGACGCGAGCCGCGACAGGATGTGCTGCGGGCGCTGGTAGACGAAGTTCCAGCGCAGGTGCGAGAAGACGATGAGCGTTTGCATGGGGGAGGACTCCTGGCTTTCGGTGGTGTGTTCGGGGCGCTTCGGTGGCGCGACGCCGGACGATCATGCCGAGGAGCAAGGAATCTCCCTGTAGGAACAAGGCGGTTTTGCCTGCGCTTTCCGAGCACCACGCGTGCGCAGGCACGCATCGAGCGCACGTGCACGCGCCCGGCATGCGCGCATGCCGGGCGCGTGGTCGCGAGGTCGTTGCCGCGCGCGGCTCAGGGCCGCGACTTGGTCTGCTCGACCTGCTGCTGCGTCACGCCGGAGCGCTGGCCGCGGTTGCCTTCGGGGGTCTCGTGCGCGGCGCCGGGACTGGGCACGCCGGAGCGCTGGTTGGTGTACGGCTGGCGGCCGCTGCCGCCTTCCCAGTTCACTTCGTTGCGGTAGCCATGGCGTGCGTGGGGTGCCGGGTCGGCCTCCGGTCCCTGCGTCGGCTCGTTCTCGCTCATCGGGTACTACTCCTGCGGGTCGTGGTCGGGCACGCGCGCAAGGCGCATGCCAACACAGCGCAGGCTAGTGCGAACGCAGCAGGCGTGTGTAGGTGCGGGGCGACAGAACCGCCTGTTACTGCGGGCTGCCCGTCCGCGGCGACGGCTCGGTCGGGACCAGGATGACAGGATCGTCCGTCCTGGGCTCGATGGTGACGTCGGTCTGGCCGGGAGGCACGACGACCGTCTCGACCTGCCGCAGCACGCCGCCGGACGCCACGCTGCCGCTGGCGTCGCCATAGCCCATCACGCGTGCTTCGCACGCTGCCTTCTCTTCGCCGGCGAGCGGGGTGCAGCGGGCCAGCGCGTTGCCGCGATAGTCGGCGCCCTTGTCGAGCGTGCCGCGCTGCTTGTCGGCGCGCGCGTTGCGCGCTTCGCGCAGGCAGGTGTCGCGGTCTTCCTGCGTGCGGCCGCTGTTGCAGGCCTGCACTTCGAGCCGGTAGTTGCCGGAGGTGTCGATGCCGGTGTCGCCGGGGGCGCCGGCCACCTGCGCCGTCGCTGCGGTCATCGCCAGCAGCGCCACGGCACCGAACGACAGCACCGGCTTGCGCACGTGCGGGGCGTGGAACCTGGTCACGGTTGTTCTCCTTCGCGATTCGATGGCGAAGTCTAGGAAGACGACCACGGCCGCCGGTGCCGGAGGACCGGCAGCATGCGCCGTTGCGCACGCCACGCGCGGCGGTAGGACGGTGCTGGCACACCTGCGCGCCACGGTGGAGCGCCAGGCTCGGCGGGAGTAGGGGTTGTCTGACGCGCCGTCTGGATGGCCCCGCACGGGCGCGCTGTGCGGGCGACTACGCCTGCGCTATGCAGGCCCGACCATAGTCCATCGCACCGGCTGCCGGTTAGGGGTGGCAGGGGGTCGGGGCCTCCCGGGCTCCGGGCCACTTTCGACAACACGCCGCTTGCGGCATCAAGGAGTGCATCATGGGTTTTCTGATTTGGTTGATCGTGGGTGGAATCGTCGGCTGGCTCGCCAGCCTGGTCATGCGCACCGACGGCCAGCAGGGCATCCTGCTGAACGTCATCGTGGGCATCGTGGGCGCCTTCCTGGGCGGCTGGCTCATCTCGCCGATGGTCGGCGTGGGCACCATCAATGACGGCATCAGCATCGGCTCGGTCCTGGTGTCGCTGGTCGGCGCGGTCATCCTGCTGGCCATCGTCAACCTGTTCCGTCGCGGCCGCGTGCGCTGAGCACGGGTTCGGTGAAAGGGTGGAAAAGCCGGGCTCTGCCCGGCTTTTTTCATGGGGCGCGCAGCAGGTCCAGCAATGTGCGCGCGACCACCTTCGTGGCGCCGCGCAGGTCCTCTAGCGCGAGGCGCTCATCGGCACGCTTCGCGTTCGACTCCAGCACCGTGCGCGGGCCTGCCCCGTAGATCACGCCGGGAATGCCGGCTTCGGTGTACAGCCGCACGTCCGTGTAGAGCGGCGTGCCCACCGCGGGCACCGGCTCGCCGAAGATGGCCTGCGCATGCCGTTGCAGCGACTGCACGAGAGGCGCGCCGCCCTTGAGCGGCACCATCGCGCGCGCCAGCAGCAGCCGGCGCACCTCGACGCGCACGTCCTTGCCGCCGCGCGGCGGGTCGTAGCTGCGCACCGCGGCGTCGATGCTGGCGCGAAGCGATGCTTCGACTGCGACAGGATCCTCCTCGGGGATCATGCGGCGATCGAGCTTGAGCACCACCTTGCCCGGCACGACGTTGGTGTTGGTGCCACCGGCGATGAGGCCGACATTCAGGTACGGATGCGTGATGCCCTCGATGCGTGAGCGCACCTGCAGGTACTCGCGATTGAGCGCGTACAGCGCCTGCAGGATGTGCGTCGCGCCCTGCAGGGCGTCGGTGCCGCTGTCGGGGATCGCGGCGTGGCTCATCTGGCCGTGGACCGTGACTTCCAGCTGCAGGCAGCCGTTGTGCGCCACCACCACCTGGTGGCTGAAACCGGCGGCGAGCAGCAGGTCCGGCCGCGTGATGCCTTGCCGCAGCAACCAGCCGGGACCCAGTTCGCCGCCGAACTCCTCGTCGTACGTGAAATGCAGTTCGATGCCGCCGCGCAGGGACGCGCCAAGCGATTCGAGCGCGCGCGTCGCGAAGCTGTAGGTGGCGAAGTCGCTCTTGCTCACGGCCGCCGCACGGCCATACAGGAAGCCCTCGGCCACTTCGCCGCCGTACGGATCACGGGTCCAGCCGTCGCCGGGCGGGACCACGTCGCCGTGCGCGTTGAGCGCGACGACAGGGCCTTCGCCGTAGCGACGGCGCACGACCAGGTTGGTGATCGACTGCAGGCCGCTCGCGCGGACGTCCGCTTCCGGCACCGGATGCTTCTCGGCGTCGAAGCCGAAAGCCTGCAGCAGTTGCGCCGTGCGCTGCGCATGCGGCGCGTTGTCACCCGGCGGCGTGTCGGTGGGCAGGCGCACCAGCTCCTGCAGGAAGCGCACCTCCTCGTCGAAATGCGCGTCGATCCATGCGTCGAGGCGGTCGTGGTCAGTCATCGGCAAGATGGTCCAGCAGGTGCAGGTAGGCCTCCACCGCGAGCTGGATGTCGTCCGCGGTCGTGCTTTCCAGCGGGTTGTGGCTGATGCCCGCGTTCTGGCCGCGCACGAACAGCATCGCCTGCGGCATCACCTCGTGCAGCTTCATCGCATCGTGGCCCGCGCCACTCGGCATGCGGTGCACGGGCACGCCCAGCGACTCCACCGCGCGTTCCCAGCGGGACTGCCAGGCCGCGTCGCTGGGCGCGGCGGCGGCGCGCATCGTCAGCTCGCGCGTGCAGCGCACGCCGCGGCGCGCGCAGATCGCATCGAGCTCCGCGAACACGTCGGCCACCAGGGCATCGCGCTGCGGGTCGGTCGGGGCGCGCAGGTCGAGCGTGAACTGGCAGCGGCCCGGCACGACGTTGGTCGAACCGCCCGGCACGTTCAGGATGCCGATGGTGCCGACCGAGTCGCCGTCCTGTGCCGCGCGGCGCTCCACGTACAACGCGAGTTCCGCCACCGCGACGGCCGCATCGCGGCGCCGGTCCATCGGCGTCGTGCCCGCATGGCTGGCCATGCCGATCGCCTCGCACGCATAGCGCACGCCGCCGTTGATCGACGTGACGATGCCCAGCGGCAGGTCCAGTTCGTTGAGCACCGGGCCTTGCTCGATGTGCACCTCGACGAAGCCGAGATAGCGTGACGGGTCGCGGCGCAGTGCGTGGATCGCTTCCAGCGTGCCCGGCAGGCCGGCGTGCTGCATCGCTTCGCGCATCGTTGTGCCATCGGCGTCGCGCTGGTCCAGCCAGGCGGGGTCGAACGCGCCGATGAGCGCGCCGGACCCGAGGAAAGTCGCCTTGTAGCGCTGGCCCTCTTCCTCGGCGAACGCGACGACCTCGAGGCCGTGCGGCAAGCGGCGGCCTTGCGCCACGAGCGAACGGACGCAAGCGACCGGCACGTAGATGCCCAGGCGGCCGTCGTACTTGCCGCCGTTGCGCACCGTGTCGTAGTGCGAGCCGGTGAGCAGCCGCCGCGCCGCGCGATCGGTGCCGTGGTAGATGCCGACGACGTTGCCGACCGCATCGACCGCGACCTCGTCGAAGCCGGCGTCGCGCATGTCCCGTTCGACCTGCGCCGCGGCGGCGCGGTGTGCGTCGGTGAGATAGGTGACCGTGAGCTGGCCGCTTTCCGCGAAGCCCGGGTCGCTGTGCTTCGCCAGCCGTTCCAGCGCGTCCCACACCCACTCGCCCTCGGACGGCGTGGTGCCGAACTTGTCCTGCAGCCTGACTTCGGCGATGCGATGCACGTTGCGCAGCGCTTCCGCGCGCTCGACGTCCGGCGGGTTCTCGAGCCGGCGCTCGAAGGTCGCGATGATCTCGGCGCGCGACAGGCCCGTGCCACGCGGCCCGCGCACCGCGAGGACGAAGGGGAAGCCGAACTTCGCGTTGTAGGCGGCGTTGAGCTCCTGGATGCGCCCGAATTCCTCCGGCGTGCACGCGGTGAGGCCGGCGCGCGTCTGTTCGCCCGTGGACTCCGGCGTCAGCTGGTCGCCCACCATCGCCTTGCCCGCGAGTTCGGGGTGCGCACGCAGCAGCGTGAGTTGCCGCTCGGCGCCGGCGTCGCGCACGACGGCGGCCATCTGCTGCTTCAACTGCGCCAGCGAACGGAACGGCCGTTGCGCCAGCGCCGCTTGCGCGATCCACGGCGAGTTCTCGTACAGGCCGTCGAGCAGCCGGGCCGCCTCGGCGGGCGACGCCGCGTTCAGCTGGTGGAGGGTCAACGCCATGCTCAGCCTTCGAAGGGATGCGCCTGCTGCCAGTGGCGCGCGATGTCGATGCGGCGGCAGACCCACACGTCGTCGTGCCGCGCGACGTGGTCGAGGAATTTCTGCAACGCGACGATGCGCCCCGGCCGCCCGAGCAGGCGGCAGTGCATGCCGACGCTCATCATCTTCGGCCGGTCCGGGCCGGCCGGATCGCCTTCGGCGTACAGCGCGTCGAAGGTGTCGCGCAGGTAGGTGAAGAAGTCGTCCGACTGCGAGAACCCTTGCGGCAGCGAGAAGCGCATGTCGTTGGCGTCGAGCGTGTACGGCACCACTAGGTGCGGCACCACGCTGCCATCGCTCTTGCGCACGCGCATCCAGAACGGCAGGTCGTCGCCGTAGTAGTCGCTGTCGTAGGCAAAGCCGCCGTGGTCCACCACGAGCCGGCGCGTGTTGGGGCTGTCGCGGCCGGTGTACCAGCCGGCGCCGTGGATGAAGCCCGGGCTGCCGTGCTTCTGGCCCGTGAGCTCCTCGATCGCGCGCACGGCCAGTTGCAGGTGCTCGCGCTCGGTGGCCTCGTCGACGTCCTGGTAGTGGATCCAGCGCCAGCCGTGCGACGCGATCTCGTGGCCCAGCTCGACGAACGCCGCCGTCACTTCGGGGCTGCGCTGCAGTGCCATGCCGACGCCGAACACCGTGAGCGGCAACTGGCGGCGTTCGAACTCGCGCAGCAGCCGCCACACGCCCACGCGCGAGCCGTATTCGTAGATGCCCTCCATCGAGAGATGCCGGGCCGGGTACGACGCCGGGTTGAACATCTCGCTGAGGAACTGCTCGGACCCGCGATCGCCGTGCAGCACGCTGTTCTCGCCGCCTTCCTCGTAGTTCAGGACGAACTGCAGCGCGATGCGGGCGCCGCCGGGCCAGCGCGCGTGCGGCGGGTTGGGGCCGTAGCCGGCGAGGTCACGCGGGTAGGGGGCCGTGCTGTCGTAGCTGCTGCGGGTCATGGGCCGGGTGCGGTGTGCGCCGAGTGTATAGACTGCACCGCAAGACGACGGAGAGATCGCATGGGCCTGAGCACCCACGTCCTGGACACGATGCACGGCGCGCCCGCCGCGGGCATGGCGGTGGAACTGCATGCGGTGCGCGACGGCCAGCCGGCGCTGTTGCGGCGCCTGGTGCTCAACGCCGACGGCCGCAATCCCGACGGGCCGCTGCTGAAGGATGGCGAGTTGCAGCCGGGGACGTACCGCCTCGTGTTCGACGTCGCCGGCTACTTCCGTTCACGCGGCGTCGAGTTGCCGGACCCGCCGTTCCTCGACCGCGTGCAGCTGGACTTCGGCATCGCCCGGCCGGCCGAGCACTACCACGTACCGTTGCTCGTGAGCCCGTGGAGCTACTCGACCTACCGGGGCTCGTGAACTCAGTCCTGCCCTTCGGTGAGCGTGTCCAGCTGGAAGCGGCCGCTCTTGTGCCACAGCCAGGTGTCCGTGTAGACGACCTTGCCCATGCGAGCCGGGGCAGGGAAGGGCGCCGCAGCGCGCACCGTGCGTTCGATCTCGGCGATGACTTCGGGCGCATGGCGCGGCGCGCGCATCCAGTCCAGCCGTTTGACCTCGCCGTGGCGATCGACTTCCACCTGCAGCACGCCGATCGCGTACAGCAGCGGCGGCATGCGGCCGTGGTAGATGCGCTCCTTGTTCAGTCCGTACAGGTGCGATGCCGCGTCCTGCCGGTAAGCGCGGGGCGTGCTCGCCACCGACGGCCGCACCTTGCCCACCGGCGCTTCGACGACCGGCTCGGGCGCAGGTGGGGCCGTGACGACCGGCGGCTGCGTGGCCTCGGGGATGGAGGGCGGCGGGCTGCCGCAGGCCACCAGCAAGCTGGCCATCGCCGCGGGAATGAGCAGCGCGCGGTGGCGCCGGAATTTCGGGTGCATGACAACTCCTCCTCTTCTGCGCGGCGATCATCCGTTCGCGGCTCGGCCACCGCGAGCGTGAAACTCCTGATGGGTTTGCTTACGGCTCAGCTCGCCTGTTGCCGCGTGTCACAGACAAGAGGCGGGGTGTCGTGATGGACGCCGTGGTGCTGGTCACCGTGCAGGTGGTCGACGGCTCGGGGCCGCGCGAGCCCGGCGCGTGGATGGTCGTCGACTTGCAAGGCTTCACCGGCACCGTCGGCGGCGGGCAGCTCGAGTTCGACGCGATCGGCGTCGCGCGCGATTTGCTTGCGCATCCCGCGGAGCCTTTCACGCGCCGTTATGCGCTGGGACCCAGCCTCGGGCAGTGCTGCGGCGGGGTCGTGCACTTGCGCTTCGAGCGCCTGCACGCGAGCCAGGCTGCAGCCGCGACCGCCAGGCTGCAGCCGCGCGCGCAACCCGTGGCGTTGTTCGGCGGCGGCCACGTCGGCCATGCGATCGTGCGCGCCTGCGCGGACCTGCCTTTCGCGCTCACCTGGATCGACAGCCGGGACGGCGTCTTTCCGTCCGCGTTGCCCGCCAACGTGCTATGCGAACACTCCGATCCGGTGCAGGCAGCGGTGCGCGACCTGGCACCCGGCAGCCTGGTCCTCGTCATGAGCTTCAGCCATGCCGAGGACCTCGACATCGTCGCCGCCTGCCTGCAACGCCGGCGCGAACGCCGCGACCTGCCGTTCGTGGGGCTGATCGGCAGCAAGAGCAAGTGGGCCGCGTTCCGCCACCGGCTCGAGGCCCGCGGCTTCGACGCGGCGGAACACGCCGGCATCACCTGCCCCATCGGCGTCCCGGGCATCATCGGCAAGGAGCCCGCCGTCATCGCCGCGGCGGCGGTCGCCCAGCTCCTGCAACAACGAACGCTTCATCCCTGATCCATGGACGCCTACTTTCTCGACTGGGCCAACCTGCTGCTGCGGTGGCTGCACGTGATCACCGCGATCGCGTGGGTCGGGTCCTCGTTCTATTTCGTCTTTCTCGATTCCAGTTTGACGCCGCCGAAGGATGAAGCGCTGAAGCAGCAAGGCGTGTCCGGCGAGCTGTGGGCCGTGCACGGCGGCGGCTTCTACCACCCGGTGAAGTTCGCGCTCGCGCCGCCGAAGTTGCCCGAGCACCTGCACTGGTTCTACTGGGAGAGCTACTGGACCTGGATGTCCGGCTTCGGCCTGCTGACGGTGTCGTACCTGTGGAATGCCGGCACGTATCTCGTCGACAAGTCGCTCGTCGACTGGCCCCCCGCGGCCGCAGTCGGCACGGCGATCGGGATGCTGGTCGTGTTCTGGCTGCTGTACGACGGCGCGTGCCGCCTGTTCGGCGATCGCGAGGACAGCGACGACCGCATCGTCGGCGTGCTCGTCGCGCTGCTGGTGGTCGCGACGGCTTACGTCGCCTGCCGCCTGTTCCCCGGACGCGCCGCGTTCCTGCTGGTCGGCGCGACGATCGCGACGTCGATGACCGCCAACGTCGGCATGTGGATCATCCCCGGCCAGCGCAAGATGGTCGCGGCCCTGCGAGAGGGGCAGCCGGTGGATCCGATCCACGGCCGGCGCGGCAAGCAGCGCAGCGTGCACAACACCTACTTCACGCTGCCGGTGCTGCTGGCGATGCTGTCCAACCACTACAGCTTCCTGTGGTCGCACCCGCGCAACTGGATCGTGCTGGTGCTGCTGATGGCCGCGGGCGCGGCGATCCGGCAGTTCTTCGTGCTGCGGCATGGATGGAAGCTGGGGCGCAACCCCAACCCGGTTCCGTACGCGATCGGCGGCGCCGTCGTCATTGCCGCCGTGGCCGCCTGGCTGGTGCCGGCGCCGCAACCCGCGCAGGCCGATGCGCCGAAGCAGGTCGGCTACGCGCAGGTCCGCACGATCGTCGAGCAGCGCTGCGCCTTGTGCCACGGCGCGCAGGTGCAGATGAAGAACGTGCGCCTCGACACGCCGGAAGGCCTGAAGCAGCACGCGCCGGCGGTCTACCAGCAGGCCGTGATCGCCAGGCTCATGCCGCTGAACAACGCGACCGGCATCACCGAAGCCGAGCGCGCGACGATCGGCCAATGGTTCCGCGACGGGGCGAAGGTGGAGTGACCGCCGTCGACCTCGCTGCGTTCGAGGACCTGGGCTATTGCGTCGTCGAGCGGGTCCTGGATCCCACCCATGTCGAGCTCGCACGTGCTGCGGCAGCAGACCTCACCGCGCGGCATCGTTCGGGCGACGACGACGTGCGCGCCGCCAGCGTGAGCATCGGCGACGATGCGCGCCGCCGTCCGGCGCGCAATCCGGGTGTCGATCCCCAAGCCTGGCGCGACGAGCCGTACATCGTCGGTGACCTGCTTGCCCTCGACGAACGCTTCCTCCGCGTGCTCTCGCAGGAAGCCTTGTGGCGGGCCGCGGCGCGATTGCTGCGCTGCAACGACGACGAGGTCCGGTTCCATTTCTGCAACCTCACGCGCAAACCCGCAGGCGTCGGCCCCGGGCTCGCGTGGCACCGTGATGCGGAGAACACCTACATGGCGCCGGCCGACGGCCGGATGCTCCGGCTGCTCGTGGCGCTGCAGGCGACCGACGAGCGCAACGGCGCAACGCGCGTGGTTGCCCGATCGCATCGCCATGCGGACAGCCGGCCGCCCGAGCCATCGGGTCCCTGCCCGGCGCTGGTGGCAGGCGACGCGCTCGCGGTGCATCCGAGGGTGCTGCATGGCGGCGACCCGAACCGCAGCGCACACGACCGCGAACTCCTTGTCGTGCAGTTCGGCGTCGCCGGCTTGGACATGCGCTGCGTGGCGCTGGAGCGCCTGTCGCTCAGCCCGCGCGCGGCGTTCCTCTGACGGGTCCTCTGGCGGACCGACGCAGCGTCAGATCCGGCTCGGCCCGGTCGCGAGCGCCTTCTGCACCGCGGCGTCACCGGCGTCGCGCGCGATCTCGGCGGCGGTCATGCCGCGGAAGCGCAGCTGCCGGTAGTCCACGCCGGCGCGCTTCATCACCTCGATGCCGGCCGGGTCGCCCACCAGCACGGGCAGCAGGGCGAGCGGCATCTTTTCCGGCCCGACCAGCGCGTCGGCGCGCGCACCGGCGGCGAGCAGGCGCCGCGCGGCACCCGCGTCGTGCTCGGCCAGTGCATACGCCAGTGCGTCCATCTGGCGGTTGTCCTGGGCCGAGATGTCCTCGCCCGCGCGAACGAGCTGCCGCGCGACCTCGATCGTGCGGTCCGTCTCCGCGAGCAGCTGGAAGAGGCGCGGGCCCACGGGCATCTCGACGCGTGCCATGCGCAGCGCCTCCGCGCGGCGCGGCCCAGGCGCCGTCGACCAGTCCATGTAGCGCACCAGCGCCATGATCATGCGGCCCTCGCCCTGCTCGCAGTGGACCGGCTTCATCGTGCGCAGGACGGCCTCGGCGCCCGCCGCGTCGCCGCGCTGCGCGACGAGGAATCGCGCGAGGGACAGCGACGTGCAAGGGCCGTCCGGATAGTCGGCCACGCGCTGGCGCAGGAGCGGCTCCGCCGCATCCAGGTCGCTGCGGCCGCGGTGGATGGCGAGCAGGCGGTCGTAGGCGTGTTGCCGTGCGCGGTCGTTCGCGTCGCGCGTCGGGCCGCCCACGAGGGCCTTGCGGTACATCGCGATCGCTTCCGGCTCGCGGCCCTGGCTGGCGAGCAGTTCGCCCCAGTTCGTCCACAGCCACAGGTTGGTCGTGGGCGTGCGCGCCGCTTCCTTGTACAGCGCTTCCGCCTCGCGATGGCGGCCCTGGTTGGCGTGCACGTAGCCCAGGAGGATGGTCGCGTTCTGGAAGCCCGGCTGCACCTGCAGCGCGGACCGGATCAGAGCTTCTGCTTCGCGCAGTCCCTGCGGCCCCCAGTTCGTCTTCATGGCGATGCGCGCCAGTTCCAGGTAGGCCTGGGGCTGCTTCGGGTCCCGGCGCAGCAGGCGCTCGAGCAGGACTTTGGCCTGTTTCTGCACGCCCAAGTCCTCGGTGTCGATCATCGCGATGGCGGCCTTGAGCACCATGGCCGGCGGACGCGTGTCGAAGCTGGTGTCGACGGGCACGTCGGCGTCGTCGTGGCTGGCCACCGGCGGGGACGGCAGCGTGGACGAGTAGGGGTCGGGGGCCGCATGCGCCAGGCATGCGGCCAGGCACATCGCGGTGAACAAGGGAACCGCACGAAGGGCGCGGCGCGCGAACGAGGGGTGGTCCATGCGGTCGAGCTTAGCCGCGGTCCTGTTGCGCACGCGCCGCAGCGACCGCGCCTGACCTGTCAGCTCTCGCGGGTCGTGTGGGGCACACGTCGGATGCGCGGGCAGCACTGGAACGCAGCGAGCGCCTACGCCGGCAGCGCGCGCTTCCATGGCAGCCTCCGCGGATGCGGACCTGCACCGACCCCTCGCAGGCGTTGCGCGGAGCCACGCGGGCCTTGCGTGTCCAGTTCTTCGTCGCCGGCGCGCTGTTCGCGACGCTCGGCGTGCACGTGCCGAGCCTGAAGACGCATTACGCGCTCGGCGAACAGGCGATCGCGATCGCGCTGCTCGCCAGCGGTGCCGGCTCCGTGGGCGCGCTGTTGCAGGCCGGCCGCGTGCTCGCACGCCATGCGCCGGGCCGCGTTGTGCCGCTGGTGGCGGTGTTGTGCGCGTGCGCCATCGGCAACCTGCTCACGCCGGCGGCCTATGGCGTCTTGCTGGTCCTCATGCTGGCCTATGGCGCGGCGGCGGCGCTGTTCGACGTCGCGATCAATGACGAGGCGACCTCGATCGAGCGACTCGCGGGACGCCCGCTGATGAGCGGGTTCCACGGCATGTTCAGCCTCGGCGGCATGGTCGGCGCGGGCGCCTGGAGCGCGCTGGCGGCAACGGGCGTCGAGCCCGCCGCGCACCTGGCGGGCAGCGCCATCGTGCTGGTTGCGCTGTCACTGCTCGCCAGCCGCGCGATGCTGCGCGAAGCGCGCGATGCCGGGGCAGAGCGCGTTCCCTTGAGCCTGCCGCGCGGGCCGCTGCTGCTGCTCGGGCTGATGGCGGGGATGGGGCTCGTCGCCGAGGGCGCCATGTACGACTGGAGCGTGCTGTACCTGCGCCAGGAGCTCGGCACGCGTACCGACGTCGCGAGCCTGGGCTATGCCTGCTTCAGTGGTGCGATGGCCGCCGGCCGCTTCGGCGGCGACTGGGTCCGCGCGCGTGTCGCGCCCGTGCCGCTGCTGCGTGCCAGTGGCCTGCTCGGTGCGGCCGGCATGGCCATGGCGCTCGCCATTCCGCATCCGGCCGCCGCGCTCGCCGGCTTCGCCCTGGTGGGGCTGGGCTTCGCGAACATCGTGCCCGTGCTGTTCAGTGCCGCCGGGCAGCTGCCCGGCATCGCGGCGGCGCATGGCATCGCCGCCGTCTCGTCGGTGGGGTACACGGGCCTGATGGCCGGACCGCCCGTGATCGGCTTCATCGCCGAAGCGCACTCGCTCACAGTCGGGATGGGCGTCGTGATCGTGTTCGCTGCCGTGGTGGCGGCGTGCGCGCGACGGGCCTTCGCCCGCTGAACCCGGCGGCGGCCATCGGCTTCCGCTGACGGCCTTGCGCGCCGGCAGCCGCACCGCGGCACGGGAGCGGTCGGCTACGGTCGACGCGTTCATCGCGACCCATTCCCATGACCGACACACCCGATCCCATCGAACGATTCGACAACCCGCGGCCGCTGTTTCCGGGCGAGCACATGGTCGACCTGGTGGGCGGCATCGCCGCCTGGATGCTCACCCGCAAGCATCCGTCGCTGGCCGTCCGCACGCTCGGCACCTTCCTCGGCGCGACGCTGGTCGCCCGCGCGGCGCACGGGCGCCACCGGCTGAGCCAGGTGATGCGCTGGACGCCGATCGGGGGCGGAATCAAGCGCAACTGAGGCGCGGGCCCGGGCCTACTGCATCGCCCGCGCGATGTAGACGCCTTCCTTGCCGACGACGGGCTCGCGCGCCGGCATCAGGATCGTGCAGTCCTCCGGCGCGCGGATCTCCTCGTCGCCATCGGTCGCGATCAGTTCGCCGGCGGCGAACGTCTCGAAGCCCCGCACCGTCCGCGCAAAGCGGTACTCGGGCGTGCGGATCACGTACGTGCGCAGCAGTTCGAAGCGGCGCTGCGCGGGTTTCGGGTCCGGCGCGACGGCGCCGTCGATGAGGCCGTAGAAGGCGAGGAAATGCTGCGTCACGCGAACGGCCAGCTCGCCGGTCGCGCGGCGAAAGTGGCCGCCGCATTCCGCGACCAGCGCCGCGCCGGCGCCGGCATCGGCCAGGCCGTGCCGGCCATGCTGGATCAGCGGCGTGCCCGAGCCCAAGCCCGAGGGCATCACCAGGTGCACCGACGGCTCGCCGATCGCCAGCGCGACCTGCTCGTTGGCGCTGCGCGCGGGGTAGACCCAGAACGGCTCGACGTCCTGCGCCGTCGAATGCAGGTCGAGGATGTGGTCGGCGGCGGCGACGATCGGGCGCAGTTCGCGCGCGCGGCGCAGCTCCGGGCTGTCCTCGCTGCCTTCGAGCTGCCCGGCGGACCACACGCGGTTGAGGTTGTGCACGAGCTGCCGGCTCGCGAACGGGCGCTCCGGGTCGAACGTTTCGTAGGCCGCCACGTTGGCGAAGCTCACGGTGAGCACCCCGCGCAGCGGCCGCACGCCACGGTCCAGCAGGTCGCACGCGGCGACCATCCCGCAGAACTCGTTGCCGTGGGTGAGGGCGTTCACCAGCACGTGCGGGCCGGGACGGCCCGAGTCGAAGCGGTGGACGTAGTCGATGCCCGTGTTGCCGGCGCGGTAGGCCGAGAGGTCGCGGGGCAGCAGGTCGAGCAGCGGGTTCGCGGTCATGCGCGATTGTCACTTGCCGCGAAGGCGTCCTACAGCCGCCGCTCTCGGCGCGGTGCAATGCTGGCGGCGACGCCCCCAGGAGAGCCTGCCATGACTGCCACTCCCCGCACGCCCGACGTCCAGGACCCCGCCCGCGACGACGGCCTGTCTCCCGCCGCCGACGACGGCGTCACCGGCATGCCCGACGGCCCCGGTCCGCACGACGTTCCCGATGACAAGGTGATCGAGCGGACGCTGCCCACCTCGAAGCCCTCGCGCGACGACGACAAGCCGGCGCGCTGACCCGGGCGGCCCCACGCATCGGCGCAGAATGCGGCCGATGCCCCACCAGGCCACCCTCGAGATCGCCACCCGCGGACGCGGCACGCGCGACATCACCGCGGACGTGCAGGGCGCGGTCGCCGCATCGGGCATCCGCTGCGGCATCGCGCACGTGTTCGTGCAACACACCAGCTGCTCGTTGGTGGTCACGGAGAACGCCGACCCCGATGTGCGGCGTGACCTCGAGACCGTGCTGTCGCGGGCCGCGCCGGACGGCGACCCCGCGTACCGCCACGACACGGAAGGTCCGGACGACATGGCCGCGCACGCGCGCACCGTGCTGACCGGCGAATCGCTGACGCTTCCCGTCGGCGACGGCCGCCTGCGGCTGGGCACGTGGCAAGGCCTGTTCTTGTGGGAGCATCGGGCCGGGGCGCAACGGCGCACCATCGTCATCACCGTGCTGGGCGAATGAACATCACTTCCCTCGAACCCGCGACGCTGCCCGATCCAGCGCGCGACCCACGCGCCTTCCTCGAGGCGCTCTATGCCGCGGCCGTGCGGCGCGCGCTGCCGCTGCACACGCTCGGTGGCTTCCTTCCCAAGGCGCCGCCCGGCCGCACGCTGGTGCTCGGCGCCGGCAAGGCCGGTGCCGCGATGGCGCAGGCGGTCGAAGCGCTGTGGCCCGCGGACGCGCCGCTGTCGGGGCTGGTCATCACGCGCTACGGGCACGTGCCGCCGCGCCCGGACGGCCTCCCGAAGCGCATCGAAGTGGTCGAGGCGGCGCATCCCGTGCCCGATGCGGCCGGCCTGCACGCAACGCAACGCATCCTGCAGCTCGCGCACGGCCTCACCGCCGACGACCTGGTCCTGTTCCTGATTTCCGGCGGTGGCTCCGCATTGCTGGTCGCGCCGGCAGAAGGGCTCACGCTGGAGGACAAGCAGCGCATCAACCGCGAGCTGCTGCTGTCGGGCGCGACCATCGGCGAGATGAACTGCGTGCGCAAGCACCTGTCGCGCGTCAAGGGCGGGCGTCTGGCCGCGGCCTGCCATCCGGCGCGCGTGGTCACGCTCACGATCAGCGACGTCCCCGGCGACGACCCGTCGGTGATCGCCAGCGGCCCGACCGTGCCCGATGCGAGCAGCTGCGCGGACGCGGTCGCGATCCTGCAGCGCTACGGCATCGACGTGCCGGGCGCGGTGATGAGCCTGCTGGAGCAGGGCGCGCTGGAGACGCCCAAGCCCGGTGATGACGTGTTCGCCGGCCACGAGGTGCACCTGGTCGCGACGCCGCAGCAGTCGCTCGAAGCGGCGGCGGCGCTCGCACGCTCGGCCGGCATCGACGCGCACATCCTCGGCGACGACCTGGAAGGCGAATCGCGCGAGGTCGGCAAGGTCCATGCGGCGCTCGCGCGCGCGGTCGCCCGGCGCGGCCAACCGTTCCGGCGCCCGTGCGTGATCCTGTCCGGTGGCGAGACGACGGTCACGGTGCGCAAGCAACCCGAGGGCACGCCGCGCGGGCGCGGCGGCCGCGCCGGCGAGTTCTGCCTGGGTCTCGCGCATGCGCTGCAAGGGCAAGCCGGCGTGTGGGCGCTGGCGGCCGACACCGACGGCATCGACGGCGTGGAGGACAACGCCGGCGCCTTCGTCGCGCCGGACACGCTGCAACGTGCAGCCGCAGCGGGGCTGCGCATCGACGACCACCTGCAACGCAACGATGCGTACGGCTTCTTTGCCGCGCTCGATGCGCTGGTGATCACCGGTCCGACGCAAACCAACGTCAACGACTTCCGCGCACTGCTCATTCCCTGACGTAGGACCGGGCTGACAGACGGCACGCGTGTCCCGTCGTAAAAACGGCACGTCGCCCAGGCTCTGCAGGTCCCGCTTGGCGCCACGTCGAGCAGGAGCATTGCAAATTGGGTATTCGCGTACTGGTGGTCGAAGACGTCAAGGCGTCGCATGAACTGATCCTGGAGTCGCTGCAACTCATCGGCGGCTTCGACGTCGTCGGCAGCTGCCCGACCGAATTGCAGGCGCAGCAGTGGCTGCACGACCGGCCTTCCGACTGCGACCTCGTCATCCTCGACCTGATGCTGCGCGAAGGCTCCGGCTTCGCGGTGCTCAACCAGATGCGCAAGCGCCGCGACCCGCCGCAGATCGTCGTCTTCAGCGACTTCGCGACGCCCGCGGTCGCCGAGAAGTGCCGCGCGATGGGCGCGGTCGATGCGATCTCGAAGGAGGACTACCGCCAGCTGCGCGTGTTCCTCGAGCGCTACCGCAGCGGCACGCTCACCGACCGGCCGTCCTGTGTCGACACGCGACAACGCACGCATTGACCGCGCGCGGGGCGCCGTGACACACTGCGCGTCCCTTCAACCTCCAGGAGAGTGACCATGCAAAAAGATCTTGCCCTCTTCCTGTCGGCTGCCTGAAGCGGTCCCCGCACTCTCCTTCCTTTCCTTCCCGAGTGCCCGAGCGCCGCAGCAGCGGCCGGCTTCCAACCCCCTTCGTGCCACGCGCCTGATGCGCGCGGCTGTCGTGCGCGCGTGCTTTTGCGCGCGCACTGGAACCGACATGACTCGAGCACCATGCACATCGATTTCGACTCCCTGCGGGGGATCGGCCTGTCCCAGGCCATCGTCTCCCGCCTCGGCGCGGAGGGCATCCCGCCCGGCCTGCGCCTCGCGCGCGTCACCGAGACGCAGCGCGACTGCCTGACCCTGCACGACGGCCACGAGGACCACCTCGCCCGTCCCACCCACCGCCTGCACGCCGTGCTGCAGGCGCGCGACGCGCCACCCACCGTGGGCGACTGGGTCCTCGCCGGTCCCGACGACCACGGGGCGTGGTGGGTCCATGAACGGCTCGACCCGGTGACGCAGATCGCGCGCCGGGCCAACGACGGCCGCCGCCAGCAGCTGGCCAGCAACGTGGACACCGCGTTGCTGGTGATGGGGCTGGACCTGGACTTCAACCCGCGCCGTGCCGAGCGCTACATCGCCACCGTGCGCGCCGCCGGCGTCGCGCCGGTCGTCGTGCTCACCAAGGCCGACATCGCAGCGCACGGCGCGCAACGCGTCGACGAACTGCGGCATCGCCTGCCGGCGTCCGTGCCGGTCGTGGCGGTCGACGGCACCAGCGACAGCGCGCGCGTCGCGCTGTGGTCGTGGCTGGGCGAAGGCCAGACGCTGGTCCTGCTCGGCGCTTCGGGCGCGGGAAAGTCCACGCTGACCAACACGCTGATCGGCGACGACGTGCAATCGACGGGCGGCGTGCGGCAGGGCGACGGCCGCGGCAAGCACACGACCACCGCGCGCTCGCTGCACTTCTGCACGGGCGGCGCCTGCATCATCGACACGCCGGGGCTGCGCACCTGGCGTCCCGATGCGGACGCCGCCTCGCTGGCGGCGACGTTCGACGACGTGGAAGCTCTCGCGGGCGGCTGCCGCTTCCGCGATTGCCGGCATGACGGCGAGCCGGGCTGCGCGGTGCGTGCGGCCGTGGCCGCGGACCGGTTGTCGAACTACCGCAAGCTGCTGCGCGACGCGCAGCGCGGCGAGAGCACGCCACTGGAGCGCATCGCGCTGCGCCGCAAGTGGAAGGCGATCGGCAAGGCCGGCAGCGAGCGCACGCGCGAGAAGCGGCGCTGACGCGTGCGACTCACTCGCAGAGCGCGCGGATCGAGGGCGGCGGCGGCATCGCGAAGATGCTGCCGTCGTCGCGGCGGCCGGCGAAGATGCGGACCTCCTCGCACTCCATCAGCAGGTCGTCGCCGCGCATCACGCGGTAGCGCTGCACGAAGCTCTTGTTGCGCCATTCGGCGATCGAGGTGTGCAGCTGCAGGACGTCGCCGTAGGTGGCGGTCTTGACGAAGCGTGCGTGCGTGTCCACCAGCGGCGTGCCGATCACGCCCAGCGTGCGCTCGGTCTCCGTCCAGGTGGGCACGCCGCAGGCGATGAAGAAGTGGCGCGAGGCCGCGTCGATCCAGCGGAAGAAGTTCGGGAACCAGACGATGCGGGCCGGGTCGCAATCGCCGAACTCGACCCGCACCTCGTACGCGACTTCCTTCATGCCGCCTTCGCCGCCTGCAGTTCTTCGGCAGGCGCCTGCAGCGGCCAGTGCCTCGTCGCCAGCCCGAGCAGCACGACGCCGCCGGCCAGCGGGATCGCATACACCAGCGCTTCGGCCACCGCATGCAGCGCCGGCACGCCGGACAGGTTGCCCAGCCAGCGGCGCGCGTACATCGCCAGCAGCAGCGGCGCGAGCCACAGCGCGGCGCGGCGCCACACGCCGGCGCTGTCCGCGAGCACTTCGCGGCCGGCCAGCAGGAACAGCGCGGACGCCACGAAGACCAGCGTGAAGAACACGGCGAAGATCGGTTGCGCCGCACCGGCCAGGTCGTGCATCGCCCAGTACGGCACCCAGGCCAGGCACGCCACGCCCAGGCCGATGGCGCAGGCGCGCGCCCGCCGCGAGGCGAGTTCGTCGCTGAACACCAGCGGCCGCTTCATCGACGGCAACAGCAGGATGCACAGCGGGCCGGTGATGGCATCGACCAGCAACGTCATCTGGTAGCCCCAGGCCTCGACCGCGATGCCCTGCCACTGGGCGGCGATGGCGATGGCCAGGTTCATCATGGCCATGTAGGCCGTGAACTGCGTGGCCGCCACGCGCGGGTTCGTGATGTCCATCATGATGGCCGAGCGCGTGCCGTACATCAGGCCCTGGAACACGGCGTACCAGAGCGACGAGATCCACAGCGCGCGAATCAGCTCGGGCATCGGCGCGCCGCCGGGGGCGCGCGGCATGTCGTAGCCGTGTTGCTGCAGGAACCACATCAGCCACAGCACCGGCAGGCTCATGCCCGCGAGGTAGACGGCCAGCGTCGGCCGCCGCCCCAGCTTGTCCGACAGCCAGCCGCCGATGACCATGCAGGCGGCCGAGATGACGTTGGTCCAGAGGTTGAGCGCGCCGACCTCGTCGTCGGCCATGCCGACTTCCACCGCCAGGTTGGATTGCAGCGCGAGGCCCAGCGCCATCGCGCCAGCGGGCAGCAGCGAGAAGAACACGCCGTTGAGCGCGCCGCGGGTGCCGACGAAGGAGCGGAACGAGGCGACCGCGAACGCCTTCATCTCGCCGGTGGCCTGGCGCCACTTGTCGCGCATCGACATCGCGACATGCAGCACGCCTTCGACGACCGGCTCGCGCAGCGGCAGCACGACGAACACAGTGACCGCGGCGATGCAGCCGGCGACGAAGAAGAACGTCGCCGGGAAGCCGATGTAGGGCACGAGGAACAGCACGCCGCTGCCGCCGACCGCCTGGCCGATCGCGGCGCCGGCGAACATCAGCCCGTTGGCCAGCCCGCGCTCGTCCTCGCTGAGCGTGTTGACCGCGAGCGAGTCGATCGCCACGTCCATCGTGGCGGCGAAGGTGTTGTGGACCAGCAGGATGCCGGTGAACAGCGCCAGGCCGGCCGGCAGCGGCACGCCCACGAGCACCACCAGCGTCAGCGCCATCACGACCTGCGTCAGCAGGATCCAGCCGCGCCGGTGGCCGAAGCGCTTGGAGCGGAACACGTCGACGAAGGGGCCGAACGCCCACTTGAACGCCCACGGCAGGTAGAACGCGCCGACGAAGGCGCCGATCTCCGCCGGGCCGACGCCCTGGCGGCGCAGCTGGGTGGCGATCGCGGTGGCGGCGAAGCCGAGCGGAATGCCTTCCGTGACGTACAGCAGGAAGAACGCGGCCAGGCGGCCGCGGCGGCTGGCGAGCAGGTTGGGCATGCGCATGCCCGATCGTACCGGGACCGCACGGAAGGCAGCCGCGAGTGCCGCGCAACGGCGTCCATCCCCCAAACGGGGAGTAGTCCGCGATTCTCGCGCCGTGGACACTCGCGCGGCACTTTTTGCCCTGTAGGAGACGTCGTTCCATGAAAAGTAAATCGATTTGGCTCAATGCATTGGTTGCGAGCACGGTCCTGATGGCCGCCGGCTGCGGCGGCAGTGACGGCGACGAGACGGTGGCAGGCGCCCCGGCTCCCGCGCCGGCGCCTGCCGCGCCCGCACCCGCCCCCGCCGCCGCCGCGGCGGTCCTGACCGGCGTGGCCGCGACGGGCGCTGCGCTCCCGAACGCCAAGGTCACCATCACGGATTCCACGGGCGAGTCGCCCTGCGTCGAAACCGGCATCACCACCAACGGCCTCGGCAGCTACACCTGCACTCTCAAGACGGGCAAGGTGGCGCCGTTCTTCATCGTCGTCACCGACCCCACCGGCAACTCGCCGGCGCTGGTGAGCGTCTCCACCGTCACGCCCGCACCGGGCGCGGCGCTCACGGTGAACGCGACGCCGCTGACGACCGCCATCGTTGCCCAGCTCGCCGCCGACGGCAACGCGATGAGCGTGGTGAACGGCAAGACCGTCGACGCCGCGGCCCTGAAGGCCGTCACCGACAACGTGGTGGCGCAGCTGGCCCCGGTGCTCGCGAGCATCAACGCCCCCGCCGGCTACGACCCGTTCGCCACGTCGATCACGGCCGCCACCGCCGCCGGCACGGGCAACACCGCCGACCTGGTGCTGGACGTGGTGAAGGTCGTCACGGACCCCGCCAGCGGCAAGCTGGCGCTGACCACGATCGACAACCCGACCCCGGTGCCGCTGGCCACCGCGACCACGTCGGGCACGACGGTCGCCGCCCCGGACCCGGGTGTCTCCTCGCTGTCGCAGGCAGCGCAGATCGCCGCCGCCAAGTTCACCGCCTGCTTCGCCCTGCCGGTCGCGCAGCGCGCCCTGAACGTCGTCGACCGCCCGTCGACGGAAGGCGGCCCCGAGGTCGACCAGGTCGGCGAGGCCTGCGAGGACTTCGTCTCCGACGCCTCGAACGCCGGCCACATCGACTACCTGCACAACGGCTACTCGGCCGGCCAGCAGTTCTACGGCATCCTGACCAGCGAGCAGATGACCGGCGCGACCTTCAGCGTCCCGGAGATCATGGCCTTCTATCCGAAGTCGGCAACCGCCGCGCCGGACTCGTTCGAGGCCTACGACCGCGCGGTGATGAACATCCGCTACATCGACTCGAAGGGCAACCCCGGCAGCACGATCACGCTGGCGGCGAAGCTGCCCGGCACCGCGTCGGCCACCCGGCCGACCGACTGGTGGCTGGTGGGCAACCAGCAGCCGGTGGACGTCACGACCAACATGATCATGCGGCGCGTGGAGCAGCTGAATCCCGCCAACACGACCAAGCCCAGCACTTTCCAGGTCGGGTTCTTGGTGGGCGTCAACGCCAAGGGCCCGGGCAGCGTCCACCCCGGCAACGGTTCCACGCTGGCAGCCGCACGCGTGTCCGGCCCTGGGCTGCCCGGCAACGGCGCCGCCGGCAGCGGGCTGGTATTCAAGGTCTCGCCCAACTCGGCCGTGCCAAGCATGGACCTGTTCAGCAAGAACGGCAGCCTGACGACCGGTGCCCTGTGCGGCAACAACACCACGACCAACTGTCCGCTGGTCTGGCTCCAACGGACCATGGGCGTGACCGGTTCCGCTGCGACCACGGTCGTGTCCAACCCCAACAGCCTGCTGTGGGCGCAGCCGCTCGAAGGGTTCGACATCAGCAAGATGGTCAAGGGCGCGCGCTACAAGGTGGAACTGTTCTACGGTACGGACACGGCCCCGCTGTACACGCTGACCAAGACGTTCCTGAACGACGCCGTGCCTGCCACCGTGATGGTGAACCTGCCCTGGAACGCGGCGGGTCCCAAGACGATCGCCGCCCTCGACCCGAATGGCGCCTTCGCGGGTGCGCAGTCGGCACTGGAGCTGGACTGGGTGCAGAACCCGGCCGCGCAGCAGATGCTCAACGTCGGCGCGACGATCGACGGCGTCGGCAGCTATGGGCCGAACGTGGCCATCGCCCCCGGCGCGACGTCCGCGACCCTCACGTATGCCGTGCCTGCCATGACGGTCGGCAATCCGCCCACGCGCCAGGTGAAGTTCAACTACCGCACGACGGACGGCACCTCCAAGTCGTCGGTCTTCCAGTGGAACTGACCGCGTAGGCGATCCGGCGGCGACGCCGGACAGCCGATCGGGCGCCGTGCCCCCCGGGGGGCACGGCGCCCTTTTTCATTCCACGGCCCCTCCCCGACAATGCCGCCATGAGCGCACCGTCCGCCGAACTCGCCACCATCGACGTCCTGCCGGGCGCCGCGTTCGACAGCCAGTCCGGCCTGCAGCAGCTGCGTCCACGCATCTACGGTGCGTTGCATCGTGCCGAGGCGCCGCGCGGCGTGGCCGCGCTCGTGATGCACCCGACGAGCAACTTCATGGGGCACTACCTGCTGCAGCCATTGGCCGCGCGCGGCGTCGCCTGCCTCGGGCTGAACTCGCGCTACGCGGGCAACGACACGCTGCTGCTGATGGAGCGCGTGCTGCAGGACTTGGGCGGCGGCGTGCGGTTCCTTCGCGACCAGGGCTACGAGCGCATCGTGCTCGTCGGCAACTCCGGCGGTGCCGCGCTCGCGGCCTTCTACCAGGCGCAGGCCGAGCACATGGACATCGACACGCTGCCGGGCGGCGAGCCTGCCGGCCTCTCACCGCAGGACTTGCCGCCGGTGCAGGGCCTGGCGCTGTGCGCCGCGCACGAGGGCCGCCCGCACCTGATGCGGCACTGGATCGACCCGTCGGTGTTCGACGAGGACGACCCGATCTCGGCCAACTTCGACCTGGACATGTACGACGAGCGCAATGGCCCGCCGTACGCGCCGGCCTTCCTCGAGCGCTATCGCGCCGCGCAACTGGCGCGCCTTGGGCGCATCGAGACCTGGGTGCGAGAGCGGCTCGCGCTGCTGCGGCGCGTGAAGGTGCCGGGCGCGCCGCGCGACCAGGTGTTCGTCATCCACCGCACGCATGCGGACCCGCGCTTCCTCGATCTCGCGCTGGATGCGAACGACCGCGCCGTGGGCAGCGTGTGGGCCGCTGGCGCCCAAGGCGCGCGAGCGGTGAATGCGGCCGCGAGCCAGATGGGGCGCGTCACGTCGCTGGCCGCGTTCCTGTCGCAGTGGTCGACGTCGAGTCGAGCCGACGGTCCCGCCAACCTGGCGCGCACGAGCGTGCCGGTACTGCTGCACACGTACACGGCGGACCAGTCGACGTTCCCGAGCACGCGCGACGCGTGGCTGGCCGCGGGCGGCGATCGCATCCGCAACGTCGACGTGCGCGGCGGCACGCACTACCTCGCCGGCCAGCCGGAGCTGGTCGCACAGGTCGCGGACGAAATGGCGGAGTGGATGCGCGCGCTGTAGGCGCGTGCTAGTACCAGAGGGTGGCGAGCACGTAGCCCAGCGGCGGGCAGAAGACCAGCAGCAGCAGGACGATCCAGGCCAGCCGGTTCATCTCGCTCGGCGGCCGCTCCGTGACGCGCATCGGCAGGCGCGCGGTCAGCGCGTCCCAGTCGAAATCGCTGTCGTGGAAGGTCTCGTCGCGCCGCATCCCGGAATCATGCGGCAGCTGGCTCGACAGGGGGAAGGGGTGGGTGGTGTCGAAGCGGGCGGAAACGTCCATCACGGGCTCCAAGTGCGGCGTGCGGCCAACACCGCGGTCAACCGACGACGATCACCCGCGCCTGCGGCAGCGGCGCTTCGGGCTCGTAGCCGAACATGCCCCGGCGCACGGTCTCGGCGGCGCGGTTCGCCATCACGCCGCGGCCCCAGTCGTCCGCGGACTCGACGTCGGCTACCCAGGCGCGTTCCAGCCGGACGAGCACAGGGGTCGCGTAACGCGAGCCGCGCCCGCCGGTCAGGCACCAGGTGATCTCCAGGGCGCCGCCGGGCGTCTGCAGGACTTCGGCATGGGGCGGGAAGAAGCGGCGGATCCGGCTCCACAGCAGCCGGTAGGCGCTGGGCCGGTACGGCGCCTGCATCGCCATGGGCGGCTTCCGCGGCACCGCCATCGTTTGCGCTGGACTCATGGGGTCTCCCTGTGGGCCGCCATCGTCGCCGTGGCTCAGCCGGCGGCGCGTAGGACGGCGGGACGACGGCGACACCGCCGGCCGCTGACAGCTGAGCCAGTGTGGATGCTGCGCATCACGCGCGTGGGCGATGCACGCCCACGCTGCTTTGCACGGCCACGGAAGCGCTCGCGACGGGCAGATGGCCCATCCGCGCGGATGATGAGCTGATGCAACTCTCGACCCCGTGGTTCGCCCGCACGCCGCGCCGCCTGGTGCAGGGCGGGCTCGCGATGTTCTTCTCCGGCGGGTTCGGCCTGCTCCTGGGCGGCCTCGCGCAGCTGGCGCCCGACGGCAGCCGGCCGGCGCTGCTGGCCGACCGCTTCCCCGGCTGGCCCACGTGGTGGGTGCCGGAGAGCCCCGCCGGCTACACGGCGGCCGCGATGCTGGTGTGCTGGGGCGTGTGGTCCCTCGGCAGCGGCCTGCGCCTGGCGCGCGGCGAGCAAGTGCCCGACTGACGCTTCGCGCGCCGCGACGCGACGGCGTCCGGGGCCGTGACCGCGTCCGCTCCTACACGGCGCGCCCCGCGGGGTGCGCAGCATCACACCCGATTCCCCATGGAGTCGAACGATGCGCCACCCCCACCTCGATCCCGCCCTGTTCCCCAACGTCCTGCCAGGCAGCGGCTGGGGACCCTGGTCGCACGAAGCGCCCGAGGTGGCGACTGACGGCCCCGGCCTGCTGATGAGCCCTGCGTTCTGGATCGGTGGCGGCCTGTCGCTGGCCCTGTGGGGCGCCGCGACCTGGCTGGTGCTGACGTTCGTCTAGCAGCCTGCTCCTAAGGCGCGAGCAGAGCCACCGCCTGCTGCTCGTCCAGCGGCAGCAGGTAGCCCCTCACCAGCGTCCGCGCGAAATGCCGCAGCGCATGCGGCTGGTGGCACAGCGACACCCGGTAGGCCTCCACTTCGGCCCAGGTGCGGAACGCCGGGTTGGTGAAATACCACCACCAGAACCGCAGCATCCCGACCTCGCGCATCTGGCGGCAATGCACCGCTTCATGCGCCAGCAGTCCCGCGTCGCCACGCACGCGCGGATGCACGACCACCAGCCGGGGCGTCACGGTCATGCCGTCGGCCCAGAACAGGAGCGGGGTGCAGAACACGCGCATGCAGCCATTCTGGCGTGCGCGGCGCGAACGTGGAGCTCAGCCGTGCAATGACCGCAGGACGTTCTCGGCCGTCGCCGGGGCGACCAGCGGCGCGAGCCCGTCGCCACGGGCCGCCGCTACCGCGTCGCGCAGGGCTTCCCACACGCTGATGGCAAGCATGAAGGGCGGCTCGCCCACCGCCTTGCTGCCGCCGACGTTGTCCTCGCGGTTGCCCTCGTGCCAGAGCCGCACCTGGAAGTGCGGCGGCAGGTCGCCCGCGGTCGGGATCTTGTACGTGCTCGGCGCATGCGTCGCCAACAGGCCCTTGTCGTTCCAGACCAGCTGCTCCGTGGTGAGCCAGCCGATGCCCTGGATGAAGCCGCCCTCGATCTGGCCGAGGTCGATGGCCGGGTTCAGCGAAGTGCCCACGTCGTGCAGGATGTCCACCGCCAGCACCCGGTTCTCGCCGGTCAGCGTGTCGATGGCCACCTCGCTGCACGCCGCGCCGTAGGCGAAGTAATAGAACGGCCGGCCGGTCAGCGTGACCTTGTCGTAGTGGATCTTGGGCGTGCGGTAGAAGCCGTCGCTCCACAGCTGGATGCGGTTGGCGTACGCGGACTTGACCACTTCGTCGAAGCCGCGGGTGGTCTTCGGCGAGATCACCTGGCCGCCGCGGAAGCTCACGGCGCCGGCGCCGCAGCCGTCGAGGCCGGCGACGAACGCGGCCAGGTTGTCGCGCACGTTGCGCGCCGCGAACTGCGCCGCGCGGCCGTTGAGGTCGGTCCCGCTGGACGCGGCCGTCGCCGATGCGTTGGGAACCTTCCCGGTCTCCGTCGCGGTGCAGCGCACGCGCTCGAACGGCACGCCGAGTTCGTCGGCCACCACCTGCATGATCTTGGTGTGCAGGCCCTGGCCCATCTCGGTGCCGCCGTGGTTGACCTGCACGCTGCCGTCGGTGAACACGTGCACCAGCGCGCCGGCCTGGTTGAAGAAGGTGGCGGTGAAGCTGATGCCGAACTTGATCGGCGTGATGGCGAGGCCGCGCTTGATGACCGGGCTCTTCGCGTTCCAGCGCGCGATCTCGGCGCGACGCTCGCGGTAACGCGACGACGCCTCCAGTTGCGTGATGAGCGGGTCGAGGATGTTGTCCTCGACCTTCATCCGGTAGTGCGTGACGTTGCGGTCTTCGACGCCGTACAGGTTGGCCTTGCGCACGTCGAGCGGATCGAGCCCGAGGTGGCGCGCGATCTCGCCCAGGATCGCCTCGATGAGGATCACGCCCTGCGGGCCGCCGAAGCCGCGGAATGCGGTGTGGCTCTGCGTGTTGGTCTTGCAGCGGTACGAGCGGATCTCGACGTCGCCGAGGTAGTAGGCGTTGTCGGTGTGGAAGATCGCGCGGTCCGCGACCGGGCCGGACAGGTCGGCCGAGAAGCCGCAATTGGCCAGCATCGCGACCTTCAGTCCCGTGAGGCGGCCGGTGTCGTCGAAGCCCGCTTCCCAGTCGTAGGCGAACGGGTGCCGCTTGCCGGTGACGAGGAAATCGTCGTCGCGGTCCAGCCGCAGCTTCACCGGGCGCCGCAGCTTGTGGGCGGCCAGTGCCGCCCACACGGCCATGTGGCCCGCTTGGGTTTCCTTGCCGCCGAACCCGCCGCCCATGCGCCGGCACTCGACCGTCACGGCGTTGTTCTCGAGCCCGAGCGCGTGCGCGACCCAGTGCTGCACCTCCGCGGGGTGTTGCGTGCTGGAGTACACGTGCCACTGGTCCTGCTCCATCGGGACCGCGTACGCCACCTGGCCTTCCAGGTAGAAGTGTTCCTGGCCGCCGACTTCCAGCTGGCCCTGCAGCTGGTGCCTCGCCGCTGCAAGCGCCTGCTCGGGCTCGCCGCGACGCACCGTCACCGGCGGCAGCACGTAGCTTTGCTTCGCATGCGCCTCGCGCACGTCCAGCACCGCGGGCAGGGGCTCGATGTCGACCTGGACGGCGCGGGCGGCGCGGCGCGCCTGCATCACGGTGTCGGCGACGACCAGGCCGATCACCTGGCCGACGTGTTCGACCTTGTCGCGCGCGAACACGGGCTCGTCGTGCACGAAGGTGGCCAGCACCGGATCGCCCGGAATGTCCTCGGCGAACAGGACGCCGCGCACGCCGGGCATCGCCCGCGCCGCTTCGGCGTCGACGCCGCGCAGCAGGCCGTGCGCGACCGTCGACAGGATGGGCGCGGCGTGCAGCGTGCCGCGCACCTCGGGGATGTCGTCGACGTAGGTCGCCGTGCCGGCGACCTGCGCGCGCGCGCTTTCGTGCGGCAGGGCGCGGCCCGCGGCGGGTTGTGTCGCGGTCGGCGCGTGCGGCGACTGCGTGCCGGGCGCGAGGTTGCGCTCGCCGGCATCGGCGGCCCCGGCGGGCCCACCGCCCGTGGCTGCCGTGAATTCGCCTTCGCGTGCGTTCATGCGGCCACCTCGCCGATCGCGATCCGTTCCAGGTTGATGCCGCGCGCGCCCTGGCTCTCCAGCCAGAACCGCTGCACCAGGTTGCCGAGCACCTGTTGGCGGTAAGCCGCCGACGCCCGCATGTCGCTGATCGGCTGGAACTCGGCGCGCAACGCCTCGGCCGCGGCGCGAGCGGTGTCCTCCGTCCACGGCTGCCCGAGCAGCGCGGCCTCGGCCTGGCGTGCGCGCACCGGCGTCGCCGCCACGCCGCCCGCGCCGATGCCGATGCTCGCCACGCGCCCGGCCTCGAGCTCCATGCGGATGACCAGGCAGACGGCGGAGATGTCGTCTTCGAATCGCTTGGAGATCTTGTACGCACGCAGCAACTCGCCCGGCTGCGGCCGAGGCACCAGGACCGAGCCGACGAGTTCGTCGGGTGCGAGCACGTTGCGCCGGTAGCCCGTGTAGAAGTCTTCCAGCGGGAGTTCCCGCTGGCCGCCCTGGCGCAGCAGCACGATCCGGGCCCCCCGCGCGATCAGCAACGGCATCGAGTCGCCGATCGGCGAACCGTTGGCGACGTTGCCGCCGAGCGTGCCGGCGTTGCGCACCGGCAGGCCGGCAAAGCGCTCGGCGAAGCTGCGCAGTTGCGGCCGGTCCTGCACCAGCGCGTCGTACGCGTCGGACAGCGAGACCGCCGCGCCGATCACGATGTGCGAAGGATGCTGCTCGATGCGGCGCAACTCGCGGGCGCGCGTCACGTCCAGCACCTGGGCGAACTCGCGGTGCTGCTTGGTGACCCACAGCCCGACGTCGGTGCAGCCGGCGACGACCTGGGCATCGGGGTGCGCGGCGCGCAGCGAGAGGAGCTCGTCGAGGGAGTCGGGGGCCATGTAGCCCGCCGCCTCGTGGGAGCCGCGGAGCTGGGCGAGTTGCGCCAGCACCTTCGCCTCATCCACTCCGACTTTCGGCACCGCCGCCATCTCCACCGCCGCGTCCAGGATCGGCCGGTACCCCGTGCACCTGCACAGGTTGCCCGACAGCGCCGACTGCGCCAGCTCGCGCGTCACCGGCTTGCCCTGGCAGACGTAGTTCTGGTACACGCCGAACAGGCTCATCACGAAGCCCGGCGTGCAGAAGCCGCATTGCGAACCGTGGCAGCGGACCATGGCTTCCTGCGCGGGGTGCAACGTGCCGTCCGGCCCGGCGAGGTCTTCCACGGTCCACACGGCCAGCCCATCGACGGAATGCGCGAGCTTGATGCAGCTGTTGACGGCGCGGTACTGCAGGCGGCCGTCGACCGCTTCGCCGAGCACGACGGTGCAGGCGCCGCAGTCGCCTTCACCGCAGCCTTCCTTGGTGCCGGTGCAGCCGAGGTCCTCGCGCAGCACCTCGAGCAGGGTGCGCGCGGGTGGTACATTGCCCAGCGAGACCAGCTCGCCTCGGCGGATGAATCGGATCGTCTGGGAGTGCATGGAGCGATGGTCGGACGAGAGGCCGGCGCCGGAGGCAAGGGCCCTGCCACCTGGAAGCGAAGCCGCCCCGCAGATGAGAGACCACAGTACCACGACCGCCACGCGCGTGGCGACACCGACGTGGTGACCGCCCGCCCGAAGCAGCCATCCGCCGCGGCCCCCCGCCTGCAGCTGCAAGGCATCACCAAGCGCTACCCGGCCGTCGTCGCCAACGACGGCATCTCGCTGTCCGTGCTGCCCGGCCAGACGCATGCCGTGCTGGGCGAGAACGGTGCCGGCAAGTCCACGTTGATGAAGGTCATCTACGGCTCGGTGCGTCCCGACGCCGGCCAGGTGCTCTGGAACGGCCAGCCGGTGCAGGTGCGCAATCCGCAGGAGGCGCGCGCGCTCGGCATCAGCATGGTGTTCCAGCACTTCAGCCTGTTCGACACGCTCACGGTGGCCGAGAACGTCTGGCTGGGCCTGGACAAGCACCTGAAGCTGGCGGAAGTGGCGCGCCGCATCGAGGCCAAGGCCGCCGAGTACGGCCTGCCGGTCGATCCGTCGCGGCCCGTGCACACGCTGTCGGTGGGCGAGATGCAGCGGGTCGAAATCATCCGCGCGCTGCTCACCGACCCGCAGCTCCTGATTCTGGACGAGCCGACCTCGGTGCTGACGCCGCAAGCGGTCGACAAGCTGTTCATCGTGCTGCGCCAGCTGGCGGCGCAGGGCTGCAGCATCCTGTATATCAGCCACAAGCTGCACGAGATCCGCGCGCTGTGCGACGCCTGCACGGTGCTGCGCGGCGGCAAGGTGACCGGCGAGTGCGACCCGCGCCAGGAGAGCAACGCGTCGCTGTCGCGGATGATGATCGGCGCCGAGCCACCGCAGCTGCAGCACCACGACCGCCAGCCCGGCGACGTCGTGCTGCAGGTGCGCGGCCTGTCGCTGGAGCGCGAGTCGCCGTTCGGCGTCGACCTGCACGACGTCGCGTTCGACGTGCGCGCGGGGGAAGTCGTGGGCATCGCGGGCGTGTCCGGCAACGGCCAACGCGAACTGATGGCTGCCGTCTCCGGCGAAGACACGCGCGCGCCGGCCGACGCGATCCGCGTCGCCGGGCAGGGCGCCGGCCGCCTCGGCCCTGCGCGCCGCCGTCAGCTCGGACTGCATTTCGTTCCGGAAGAACGCCTGGGCCGCGGCGCCGTGCCGTCGCTGCCGCTCGCGCAGAACCTGCTGCTCACGAGGACGGATGCGGTCGGCCGCTCGGGCTGGATCGACGTGCGCGCGCTGCGCACGCAGGCGCAGAACCTGATCCAGCGCTTCAACGTCAAGGCGGGCGGCCCGCACGCGGCGGCGCGCTCGCTGTCCGGCGGCAACCTGCAGAAATTCATCGTCGGCCGCGAGATCTCCGCCAAGCCGCGGCTGCTGGTGATCTCGCAGCCGACCTGGGGCGTGGACGTCGGCGCCGCGGCGCAGATCCGCGCCGAGATCCTGCAACTGCGCGACGCAGGCTGTGCGGTGCTCGTGGTGAGCGAGGAGCTGGAGGAATTGTTCGAGGTGAGCGACCGGCTGCACGTGATCGCCAAGGGACGGCTGTCGCCGTCGATGCCGCGGCGCGAGGCCACCGTCGGGAAGATCGGCGAGTGGATGAGCGGGCTGTGGGAGCCGGCGGACGAGGAGGCGACCGCATGATCCGCCTCGAAGTCCGTCCCGAAACCTCGCGCTTCTGGAGCATCGGCTCCCCGGTGCTCGCGCTGCTGCTCACGGTGCTGATCGGCGTCGTGCTGTTCACGGCGCTGGGGAAGGACCCGGTGCGCGCGCTGCAGGTGTTCTTCTGGGAGCCGGTGAAGTCCGGCTATGCGATCGGCGAACTCGCCGTGAAGGCCACGCCGCTGCTGCTGATCGCGCTGGGGCTGGCCGTGTGCTTCCGCTCCAACGTCTGGAACATCGGCGCCGAGGGCCAGTTCATCGTCGGCGCCATCGTCGCCGGCGGCGTCGCCTTGCTCGCGGGCAAGGACACGGGCCGCTGGATCGTCGTCGCGATCCTCCTCGCAGGGGTGGTCGGGGGCATGGCGTGGGCGAGCGTCACCGCGGCGCTGCGTGACCGCTTCAACGCCAACGAAATCCTCGTGAGCCTGATGCTGGTCTACGTCGCCGAGCAGTTGCTGTACTACCTGGTGGTCGGCCCTTGGAAGGACCCGGGCGGCTACAACTTCCCGCAGACGCGCAGCTTCGAGGCCGTCACGCAGATCCCGCGCCTGTTCACCGGCTCGCGCGTGAGCATCGGCTTGCTGCTGGCGCTGGCCGGCGCCGCGGCGCTGTGGGTGTTCCTGTTCCGCACCCGCGCGGGTTTCGCGCAGCAGGTGGGCGGCCTCGCACCGGCGGCGGCGCGCTACGCGGGCTTCTCGTCGCGACGAGCGCTGTGGCTCGCGTTGCTGGTGTCGGGCGGTGCGGCGGGCCTGGCCGGTGCGCTGGAAGTGGCCGGCCCCATCGGCCAGCTGACGCCGTACGTGCCGGCCGGCTATGGCTTCGCCGCGATCATCGTGGCCTTCGTCGGCCGCCTGCATCCCGTGGGGATGGTGCTGTCCGCGATCCTCATGAGCGTGTTCTACATCGGCGGCGAACTCGCCCAGTCGCGCCTGGGCCTGCCCAAGTCGCTGACCGGCGTCTTCCAGGGCTTGCTGCTGTTCACCCTGCTCGCGTGCGACACGCTGATCGCCTACCGTGTCCGCTTCGGGAGGGCGGCGTGATGGACAGCTACGCACTCCTCATCGCGGCCACGCTCAACGCGGGCACCATCCTGGCGCTGGCGGCGCTGGGCTTGTTGATCAACGAGAAGGCCGGCGTCGTCAACCTCGGGGCGGAAGGCATCATGCTGTGCGCCGCGCTCGCGGGCTTCGTCACGGTGGTGCACACGGGCAGCGACTGGCTTGGCTTCGCGGCCGGCATGGCTGCAGGCGCCCTGATGGCCGCGGTGCTCGGCGTGCTGGTCATCTGGCTCAACACCAACCAGTACGCAGCGGGGCTGGCGCTCAGCCTCTTCGGCGGCGGCTTCTCGGCCTTCGCGGGCATCAAGTACGTGCAGGAGAAGCTGCCCGAGCGGCCGCACTTCTCCATCCCCGTGCTCGGCGACATCCCCGTGCTCGGCCCCGCGCTGTTCCGCCAGCACCCGCTGGTCTACGTGGCCATCGCGCTGGCGGTGTTCCTTGTCTGGTTCCTCTGGCGCTCGCGCCTGGGGCTGGTGCTGCGGTCGGTGGGCGAGTCGCCCGAGTCCGCCCACGCGCTGGGCTACCGCGTTCGCTGGATCCGCTTCGCGGCCGTGGTGGCGGGCGGGTCGCTGTGTGGCCTCGCCGGTGCCTACCTCATCGTCGTCTACACGCCGCTGTGGGTGGAAGGCATGGTGGCCGGCCGCGGCTGGATCGCGCTGGCGCTGACGACCTTCGCGACCTGGCGCCCGGCACGGGTCCTGCTTGGGGCCTACCTGTTCGGCGGCGTGACCATGCTGCAGTTCCACCTGCAGGGCGTCGGCGTCGAGGTGGCGACGCAGTTCCTGGCCATGCTGCCCTACATCGCGACGATCGCCGTGCTGGCGCTGATCTCCCGCAACCCCGCGTGGATTCGCGCCAACATGCCGGCGTCGCTTGGCCGGCCGTTTTACCCCGGCTCATAATCCGGGCTCCCGCGCTCACGCACTCTCAGAGGAATATCACGATGGACCTGAAGAAACGATCGCTGCTGCAGGCGGCGGCCCTGTCCGCGCTGGCGGCCAGCGCCCTCGTGGCCTGCGGCAAGAAGGACGAGGCCGCGCCGGCGCCCGCGCCCACCGCCGCCGCGCCCGCATCCGCACCGGCCGCCAAGGCCGAGCCGCTGAAGATCGCGTTCGCCTACGTCGGCCCCGTCGGCGACGGCGGCTGGACCTTCGCGCACGACAACGGCCGCAAGGCGGTCGAGAAGGAATTCGGCGACAAGGTCCAGACCTCCTTCGTCGAGAACGTGCCCGAGTCCGCCGACGCCGAGCGCGTGATCCGCGACATGGCGCAGCAGGGCAACAAGCTGGTGTTCGGCACCACCTTCGGCTACATGGACCCGATGGTGAAGGTCGCCGGCGAGTTCAAGGACGTGACGTTCGAGCACGCCACCGGCTACAAGACCGGCCCGAACCTGAACACGTACGACAGCCGCACCTACGAAGGCGCGTACATGGCCGGCGTGATCGCGGGCGCGATGACCAAGTCCAACACGCTGGGCGTGGTCGGCTCGGTGCCGATTCCCGAGGTGGTGCGCAACATCAACAGCTTCACGCTGGGCGCGCAGTCGGTGAACCCGAAGGTCAAGACCCGCGTCGTGTGGGTCGGCAAGTGGTTCGATCCCCCCAACGAAACCGCCGCGGCCACGTCGCTGATCAACGGCGGCGCCGACATCCTGATGCAGAACACCGATTCGTCGGCCGTGCTGCAGACCGCCGAGAAGATGGGCAAGCGTGCCTTCGGCTGGGACAGCGACATGACGTCCTACGGTCCCAAGGCGCACCTGGGCTCGGCCGTCATCAACTGGGGTCCGTACTACGTCAAGACCACGCGTGACGTGCTCGAGAAGACCTGGAAGGCGTCGCCGGACAAGATCTGGTGGGGCGTCAAGGAAGGCGCCATCGACTTCGTGTCGGTCGCCGCGGACGTGCCCGAAGACGCGAAGAAGAAGCTCGAGTCGGTCAAGGCCGGCCTGAAGGACGGCAGCTTCTCGATCTGGAAGGGCCCGATCGCGGACAACGCAGGCAAGGAAGTGCTGGCCAAGGACGCCGTCGCCGACGACAAGTTCCTGGGCGGCATCAACTTCTACGTCAAGGGCGTCGAAGGCAAGGTGCCGGGCGGCGACAAGAAATAAGCGATGTCATCCCGGCGCAGGCCGGGAACCATGCATGAACAGGCCGCCTCCGGGCGGCCTGTTCATTGACGACGGGCCTAGACTGCCCGTATGTCCCGTTCTCGCCTCTCGCACGCCTGCCTGCTCGTGCTGCCCCTGCTGCATGCCTGCGCGTCGTCCGAGCCCGTCGTGCCCGAAGCGCGCGAGCTGCTGGACACCGTGCGCGCCGATGCCGCGCGGCGCTCGAACGTCGCGGCCTCGCAGGTGCGCGTGCTGAAGGTGGACAGCGTGACGTGGCGCGACGGATCGCTGGGGTGCCCGCGGCCTGGCGTGCTGGCCACGCAGGCGCTGGTGCCGGGCTGGCGCATCCAGGTCGAAGCGGGCGGCCATGCGCTGGACTACCACGCGAGCCGCCGCGGCGGCTTCCTCGCCTGCCCGGCGGGGCGCGCGCAGGACCCGCTCCCTTCGGGACGCGACTGACGAAAAAAAGCCCGGGACCAGCCCGGGCTTGCTGCTTGGCCGCCCTAGGCGGCTTCCAGCTAGTTGTCGATGCGGATGATGGTCGGTGCGGGCAGGCTTGCCCCACCTCCATACACGACGGAACCCAGGTACCTGGTGCCGCTCGCGAGGCCCGATGTGCCCACCGTCACGGTCCCCGTCCCGCCGGTCGTGGCGGTCGCGGGCGCGGACACCGTCATGTTGCCGGCGCTCGTCCCATCGAGGATCCAGCTGTGCAGCGTGAAGTTGGTGCCGGCGGCAGGGGTTGCGAATCCGACCACCCGCACGGTCAGGACGGCGTTCGCGGGCACGCCGGTGAAGTTCACCTCTTCGGCCGCCGTCGGCCCACCGCTCGCACCGACCAGGGCGCCGTTGAAGTAGACCTCCAGGTCGAGGTCGGTCCCGGCGGCCACGTCCGCGTCGAACAGCGAGAAACGCAGGTACGTCACCCCCGCCGGCATCGTGAAGTTGAAGTCCTTGACCGCATTCGTGGCGATGGTCCCGGTGGACCTGGTCGATGCCACGAGGCCACGGGGCTGCACCGTGAACGCGCCGTCATAGCCGAAGGTCACCGGATAGCTCCCCGTCGCTTCGGCAGGGGCCCCCAGCGCGACCGGCCGGGCGACCACGGGCACTCTCACGTTGTGCTTGCCGTCGGTCAGCGTGAGCTGGCCGCCCGTGAAGGCATTCAGGTTGGCCGATGTCCGCGCGAACCGCAGCGTGATGTCCTTCGTCTGGCCCGGGCCGATGGACAACGATGCCGGCGTCATGGAGACGGTGACTCCCGTGAGTCCCGCCGACGATGCCGTGTACGTCGCGCTGGACTTGCCCACGTTGGTGACCCGCCTGGTGACGGTCTGCACGCCGGCCAATGCACCGAGGGCGATCGACGGCGAGTTGAAGTCCGACGGGGCGATCACCGGCACGTTGGCGCTGGTGCAGAACGACACCGGCAGCTGCGTGCCGCACAGGAATCCCAGCCAGTCCGCGAAGCTGGAGTCGAACACCAGGCCCGGGTCGGTGGCCGCGTTCGGCTGCACGAACCCCGCGCCCTGGCGGAAGATGCGGGTCGCATCCGTGATGCCGGTGTCGCCGGTATCGTAGGCGGTGGTCATCAGCGCCGACTTGATCATCATCGGCGACCACGTCGGCTGGATCTCCTTGAACAGCGCGGCGATGCCGGCGATGTGCGGGCTGGCCATCGAGGTGCCGCTGTACAGCGCGAAGTTCGCACCACCGTTGCCCGGGGGCGCGACCGTGGCGAGGACGTCGACGCCCGGACCCATGATGTCCGGCTTCAGCAGGCTGGCCGATGCGCGCAGCGGGCCGCGCGAGGAGAAGTCGGCGGTGGTCGGCACGACGACGCTCATGTCCGGGTGCGACGGGCTGATCGATGCCGTGGCGCCCATGCTGGCCGCGTAGGACTCGATCGCGACGCGGTTGGCCACCGGCAGGTGCACGGTCGGCACGGAGTGGACGTCCGCCACCAGCGAGTCGGTGGCGGGATCGACGTTCACGAGCACCATGCCGACGCCGCCGGCTTCCTTGACCGCGCGGCTCTTGTCCACGCGATCGTTGGTGCCGCGTTCGCAGACGACGATCTTCCCGCTCACGAGGGCCGGGTTCAGGCCGGGGCCGCCGGGCCATGCCGACGAGAAGCAGAGGCGTGCAGCGTCCGCAGCCTTGGTGGCATCGGCCACCGCCGTGGAATTGACGATCGATCCGGAAGCGGAGCCCTGCGTCCCCGAACTGCCCGTGTAGGTGGCGCCGTTGCCGAGGACCAGTTCGGCGACGGTCGGCCGCTTGGTGGCGCCCGCCGCGACCGTGGTGACCCAGGGGCTGGGGTGCGCGACCGTTTGCGTGGTCGGCCCGCTGTTGCCGGCGGACGCAGCGACGAACACGCCGGCATCGGCGGCGTTCAGGAACGCGATTTCCACGCCGTCGCGGAAATTGGTGCTGGTGCCGCTGATGGAGAAGTTGATGACGTCGACGCCGTCGGCCACGGCCTGGTCGATGGCCGCGATGCTGTCCGAGCCGAAGCAGCCGCCGTCCGGCTCGACGGACCAGCAGACCTTGTAGACGGCGATGCGGGCGCGAGGCGCCATGCCGCTGGTGAAGATGCCTGGCCCGGCAGGAACATTGCTGTTGCCTGCCGCGGTGCTGGCCGTGTGCGAGCCGTGCCCGCCCCAATCACGCGGCGAGATGAACTCCTCGGGGAACAGTTCGCGGATGCCGGCGTCCCCGCCCCATCCTGCGTTGTACCAACGCGCGCCAATGACCTTCTGGTTGCAATTGCTCGCGGCGAACTGGTCGCCGGGCGTGCACTTGCCGTGCCAGCCGGGGATCTGCTGGTAGCCCAGCTTGCCGTCCTGCGTCGCGTTGCCGTTGACGCCGGTGCGGTCGCCGAAGCTGGCCGACTCCGGCCAGATGCCCGAGTCGACGATGCCCACGACCACGCCTTCGCCCTTGGCGCCCGTGCGCGTCCACAGGCCGTTGTCACCCGACAGCCCGAGGAAGGCCGGCGTGCTGTTCGTGTCCATCTTGCGCAGTTCGTCCTTGGTCACCGCCAGCACGCCCTTGGTGGCGGCAAGTTGCTGCGCCTGCGCATCGCTCAGTTCGGCGGCGAACCCGTCGAACACGTAGCCGTAGTCGTAGACCTTCCTGGCGTTGCCGACACCGCGCAGCGCCGCGTCATGCCGTCCCGCCAGGTACCCCATGTACCCGACCACCGCGGGCGCGTCGGGATCGATCTTCTTTCCCTTCCCCGGCCTGGTGGCTTGCAACCCCTTGATGCTGCCGTCGTAGCGCGTCACCGGCGCGGCATCCATCTCGACGATGTAGATGCTGTTGGTGCGCCGCGCGGCCGGCACGGCCGAGCCGCGCCGCCTGCCGCCGTCGTCGCCGTAGGTCGCCACCGGGGTGGCCGCCGCCGACGCAGTGTCGGCAACGGGCGCCTGCGGCTGGGCGGCCGACTTCAGTTGCGTGGCCTGGACGGCCGTGGCCAGCTGGGCGGGTGCCTGCGCGACGGCCGGGTCGGGCCCGGACGCGCCGCCGCCGCAGGCGGCGAGCAGCACCGCGAGCGCAGGCGCGAGCGCCAGCGAACGTGGAAGGGTGGGAAGTCGCATCGGGTGATCTCCTGATGCCGGCGTGTTCATGGCGCGCGCGGCGTTTGCTGATGGGATCTCGGCGCCATCGCAGTGCCGGTGGGCGCGCGATGGCTCAGCCATTTCGCGCGCGCGCCACATGGCTCGTCAAGAGGGGCAACAGCAGGAATCGCGGGCTTCCAACGCGACAATCGCCGCTGCCACGCGTGCACCGATGCACGCACCTTGGGCGGCGTTCTCGTTTTCCCTTGGAGTCCCCCACGGCCGCGCTGCGGCGCAGGCCGCGATGCGTGTCGTGCGTGGAGGAGGGCGCCGGCGAAGACGTGCTTCGCCGGCGCGCCGGGCATCACCGGCTTCGTGAAGGCCCGCCGCCGGGCGGGCCTTCACGTTCTCACGCCGCTGCGGGCCGCGCCGTCGCCGACCCTTGCGCCGGCGCCGTCGTGGCGGCGTACCGCCACACGAGCACGGCGAAGCACGCGATCGACAGGCCCACCACGATGGAGGCCGCGGCCACCACCGGCTCGATCGACGCCATGCCCCGGAACAGCATCGCCAGCGTCGCCATCTGCACGAAGTGCGCCGGCACGTAGCTCCAGAAGTGAATGCGCGCCAGCTTCGTGTCCGCCGCCTCCGGCCACAGCCGGTAGAAGGTGCCGAACAGCGCCATCGACACCCAGCCGAGGAGGTTCAGGTGCGCATGCACCGGCATCATTCCGTGGTCATGGCTCGCGGCCATGCCGATGCCCAGGGTCACGCCGGCCAGCAGGTACAGCACCGCCAGCCGGAAGAACCAGCTGCTGATGGTCTTCATGGCTCGTCTCCTGGCTACTGCCGCGGGATGGCGTTGGTCCAGATCGCCATCTGTTCCTGCACCGCGGCGCCGCTGACGCCGCGCAGCAACTGCATGCCATCGAGGTGCATCATCGCCCGCGCCTGGTGCTGCGCCCACTCCGGGGACGCGGTGAGCTGCGCCAGCTTCCCGGGCTCGCCGCGGATCATGAAGAAACCGTTGACGCTGCCGGCGGTCGGTTCCAGGAACACGGGCTCGAAGCCCGCGATCGCGCCGGCGGCCTGCTGGCTCGCGAGGTACTTGCCGAAGTCCTGGAAGTGCTGCGCGCTGAGCGATTCGCGGCCGGGCAGCGAGCGGTTCCAGGCGAAAAGGATGAGGTTGGGTGCCATGGCGATCTCCGGTTGGTCGGGACCGCGATTCGGCGCCTTCGCCGCCGCGAGTGGAATGGGTGGAATGTCCCGGGGCCGCGCGATACTCGCCGCCATGTCTTCCGTTCCGTCCATTCCCGCCGAGCGCCTGCCCGAGTTGCTGCGCGCGATGCCCAAGGCCGAGCTCCACATGCACATCGAGGGCTCGCTCGAGCCCGAGCTCATCTTCGCGATGAGCCAGCGCAACGGCGTGGCGATCCCGTACGCGAGCGTCGAGGAGCTGCGCCAGGCCTACGCCTTCACCAACCTGCAAAGCTTCCTGGACATCTACTACGCCGGCGCCAGCGTCCTCATCACGCAGCAGGACTTCCACGACATGGCGTGGGCGTACCTGCAGAAGGCCAAGGCCGACAACGTCGTCCATGCGGAGCTGTTCTTCGATCCGCAGACGCACACGGCGCGCGGCGTGGCGATGCAGGTCGTCATCGAGGGCCTGCATTCGGCCTGCGTGCGCGCGGGCACCGAGCTGGGCGTCGATGCATCGCTGATCCTGTGCTTCCTGCGCCACCTGTCCGAAGAGGACGCGTTCGCGACGCTGGAGCAGGCGCTGCCGTTCCGGGACAAGTTCATCGGCGTCGGCCTCGACTCCAGCGAAGTCGGCCACCCGCCGGAGAAATTCGCGCGCGTGTTCGCGCGCTGCCGGGAACTCGGCCTGCACCTCGTGGCGCATGCGGGCGAAGAGGGGCCGCCCGAGTACGTGTGGACAGCGCTGGACCTGCTGAAGGTCGAGCGCGTGGACCACGGCGTGCAATCCAGCAAGGACCCGCAGCTGATGCAGCGCCTGGCCAGGGACCGCATCCCGCTCACCGTGTGCCCGCTGTCCAACCTGAAGCTGTGCGTGTTCCCGAGCCTGGACCAGCACAACATCCGCGCGCTGCTCGACGCCGGCCTGGTGGTCACCGTGAACTCGGACGACCCGGCCTACTTCGGCGGCTACGTGAACGACAACTTCCTGCAGACGTTCGCGGCCACGGGCCTCACGGCGGCGCAGGCGTACACGCTGGCGGCCAACAGCTTCGAGGCCAGCTTCGCCGACGCGGGCCAGAAGAAGCGCTGGCGCGAGCAGCTCGACGCCGCCTTCGCGCGCTTCGCCTAGATGCGCAGGTCTTCGGGCGCGGGCGGCAGATCGGGTTCGCTGAAGCGGTCGCTTGGCCGCTCACTGGGGCGCTGGCCGCGCTCGCTGGCGCGCTCGGGCCCCGCATCGACTGCGCGCACGCCCGCCGGCTCGCCGCTGTAGGCGTCGAACTCCAGGCGCAGCACGCGCGCCACCGGGCCTTCCGGCAGGTGCGCGGGAATCTCCTCGCGGGTCGGCACGGGCGCGCCGGGCACCAGGCCTTCGGGCGTGCGCAGCAGCGGGATCCACGCGATCACGGACCGCGGCTTGAGGCGAAAGCGCAGGCCGGACGCCGCGCGCACGAGCGTCGACACGGCGATCGCCGGATCCATGTCGGTCCAGGCGTGGTCGCCGCCGGGCGTGACCTGCACCACCTGGCCGTCGAGGACGGCGCGGATGAGGTCAGCGTTGGGGATGTCTTTCGTCACGGCCCGCATGTTGCAGGCCGTTGGGCCATGCGGGGTGCCGTCGTTGCGAACTGCATCCGGACGAGCGCGACCGTTTCTGCACAATGGAGCCCATGGAAGACCAGCAATCCACGTCCACGCCCCCGCCGCTGCCGGACCGCCTGTCCGTCGACCCGCGCAGCCCGCACCACGTGGCCGCCGTGTTCGAGCGCGACGTCGGCATCCGCTTCAACGGCAAGGAGCGCCACGACGTCGAGGAGTACTGCATCAGCGAAGGCTGGATCCGCGTGCCCGCTGGCAAGACCGTCGACCGCCGCGGCCAGCCGCTGCTGATCAAGATCAAGGGCACCGTCGAGCCCTTCTACCGCTAGGCCGGCAGCCAGTTCACCTGCTGGGTGCGGTCGTCGACCAGCACCGTGGCGGCGCGGACGACCGCGGGGTCGCGCGCCGTGAACTTCACCCGCCACTGGCCCGACGCCTCGTCGGGCACCAGCGAGATCGCCACCGCGAGGTCCTCGGGCGCCCAGCCGTGCGCCTGCGCCGACGCGCACGCGATCGAGAGGGCCTGGTCGGGAGCGGTGTGCATGGGCGTTTGCGCATTCTGGCGAGCGCGCAACCCCGGACCACTGGCCCGATCGGGCCGGGCGGCTACTTGACGCGGACGGTCCCGTGGATCACGAGCCCGGGTTCGACAGCCACGGGCTGCTGCACCACGACGGGCTGCTGGACGACCACGGGCTGCTGGACGACCACGGGCTGCTGGATGACGACGGGAGCCGGGGCATGCGCATGGTGGTCGCACTTGCGCTTCTCCTTGTAGTCGCCGTTGCCCTTCCACTTGCGCTCCACCTTGCAGTGGCCGTCCCAGTACACCTCGGTGTGTCCATGCTTGTGGTGCTTGCCATGGCCATGGCCGTGGTCGTCGGCGAGCGCGGTCGACGAGAAGGTGATGGCTGCGGCGCTGAGCGCGATCAGGGCGGCGAGTTTCATGCCGGCAGTGTCGCGGCGAAATGCTGAACCCCAGCTTGCCAGCGCGACCTTGCAGTGACAGGACGTTTCAATGGCTGCTTTTGCGCGACATGCGGTGGTGCCGTCACAGCGCCTTCGCCTGCACGGTGCCGCCCGCGCGCACGAACAAGCCGCCGCCGAGGTGGTGGATCGTCTGCACATCCTCGTTGCCGGCCGCGAAGTTCCAGCGGCCGTTGGCGAAGATGCGCGGATCGGCCGCGGCCGAGACGACCTCGGCGAAGCAGGTGTCGTAGGCGTCTTCGGTGTGCCGCTCGGGGATCAGCCGGCACTCGAGCCACGCCGCGCAGCCGTGTTCGAGCACGGGCATGCCGAGCACCGGTCCCTTCGCCGCGTCGATGCCGTAGCGCGCGAACTTGTCCTCATCGCGACCGCTCGCGCTGCCGACGGCATAGGTGAGGTCGGCCAGCGCCGTCCCCGGAATGCACAGGCCGAACGCGCCGCTGGCCGCGACGAGTTCGCGCGTGAACGTCTTCTTGTCGATCACCACCGCGATGCGCGGCGGCGTGAATTCCACCGGCATCGACCAGGCGGCCGCCATGATGTTGCGGCGGCTGCCGAGCGCGCTCGTCACCAGCACGGTCGGTCCGTGCGTGACGAGACGGCTGGCGTGGTGGAGGGCGACGGGCTGGAAGGGCATGGCGGGCTTGTCGTTCGGCCCGCCATCCTGGTCAGTGCGCGGCCACGCGGCTGCCGAGCAACTCCAGCATCGCGGCGTTGAACTGCGGGATGTCGTCCGGCTTGCGGCTGGACACCCAGTTGGCGTCGCGCACCACCGGCTCGTCGCTCCACTGGCCGCCCGCGTTGCGGATGTCGTCCTGCAGCGTGGGCCAGCTGGTCATGTGGCGGCCCTTCACCAGCCCGGACGAGACGAGCAGCCAGCCGCCGTGGCAGATCACCGCGATCGGCTTGCCGGCCTGCTGCATCGCCTGCACGAACTTCTGCGCGTGCGGGTTGATGCGCAGCGTGTCGCCGTTCATCACGCCGCCGGGCAAAAGCACCGCGTCGTAGTCGTCCGGCTTCGCGCGGTCGAGCGTCGCGTCGACCTTGAACTTGTCGGCGGGCTTGTCGTGGTTGAACCCCTGGATCTCGCCCGGCTTGGCCGAGACGATCTCGGCCGTGGCGCCGGCGTCCTGCAGCGCACGCCGCGGTTCGGTGAGCTCGACCTGCTCGAAGCCGTCGAGGGCAAGGATGGCGACCTTGCAGCCGCCGAGGTCCGTGGAATTCGCCATGGGTGTTCTCCGTTCGTGGATGGACCCAAGGTACGACGCATCCGGGCGCTGCGCTGTCGGCCGCCTCGGCCGCCGCCGGTAGGACCTGCCGGGCGGGCCGTTCGGCCACTGCACAGCCTGCGATGCGCCAAGTGCAGGGCTATATTGGATTGGCGGCTTGCCTCACGGCACCGCGAAAGGACCTCGGCCATGTTCCGCACTCCCTTCGTCCTGGCGGCGGCGCTCGTCGCCTTCCCTGCCATCGCGGGCGCGCCCGCCAGCCTCGAGCAGGCCGTCGCGGCGCAAGGCCTGCAGCGTGTGCGGGCCCCTGTGTTCAACTTCGCCTACGTGCGGCCTGGCGCCTCGCTGGCCGGCTACGACCGCCTCCTGCTGGAGCCGGTGGACGTCGACTTCCGCGCCGACTGGCAGCCGTACCGCGCCGGCAGCCTGCTGCGCGTCGATGCCACCGAGCGCGAGCGTGTGCGCAGCGAAGTCGCCCAATGGGTGCAGCGCGCGTTCGCCGATGAACTGCAGCGCGGGACGCTCCAGCCCACTGACCAGCCCGCTCCCCGGGTCCTGCGTGTCAAGCCGCGCGTCGTGGACCTGTACCTCGGCGACATCGGCACGCGGCTGCCCGGCCGGTCGCGCGTGCTGACCACGTCCAGCGGCGAAGCATCGCTGGTCGTCGAACTCTCCGATGCCTCCACCGGCGAGGTGCTCGCGCGCCTGGGCGATTGGGAGGAACTGCGGTCCGGCGCGCGCCGGGTGCGCATCAGCGATCCGCAGCGCGTGGTGTCGGACGTCGAGTCGGTCGCGGCGAACTGGGGGCGCACGGTGCGCGAGTTCGTCGCCGGCGCGCGTTAGGAGCCTGGGCGGCAGAGGGACGGGTCCCCAGGCTCCTAGCGCAGCCGGCGCTCCAGCAGGCCGAACGCGGCCTGCAGCACCAGCGCGAGCAACGCCGCCGGCACCGCGCCGGCCAGCATCAGGCTGGTGTCGTTCACCGCGAGGCCGGCGACGATGCGCTCACCGAGGCCGCCCGCGCCGATGAACGTGGCGACGGTCGCGGTGCCGACGTTCAGCACGGCAGCGGTCTTGATGCCGGCGAACAGCGTCGGCAGCGCAAGCGGCAGCTCGATCGAGCGCAGCACCTGCCCATCGCGCAGGCCCAGGGCGAGACCCGCTTCGCGCTGCCCCGGCGGCAGCGAAGCCAGGCCCGCGTGCGTGTTGCGCACGATCGGCAGCAGCGCGTAGATCGCCAGCGCCACGAGCGCCGGCACGAAGCCGATGCGCCCGAGCAGCGCGATCAGGAAGGCCAGCAGCGCCAGCGACGGGATCGGCTGCAGCACGCCGACCGCCGCCATCACCGGTCCCTCGAGGGTGGGGCGCCGGTGCGCGACGATCCCGAGCGGCACGCCGATGGCGATCGCGATGGCCAGCGACGCGAACACGAGCACCAGGTGCTCGCCGAGCAGCCGGCCCAGGTCGGGCGCGAGCAGGCGGTCGATGAAGCCGGGGCGCGCGGACGACGGTTCGGCGGCGCCGGAAGGCGCGAGGAACTCGCGCGCGGCCTGCTCGAACGTGCGGCCGTCGATCTCCACCCGCGCGTTCAGCCGCTGCATCGTCGTTTCGTCGATGCGGTTGGTGAGCGCCGCGGCCAACGGGCGCTCGTCGACGGCGGCGCGCATCAGCAAGACCGCGTCGTAGCGCGGGAAGAACCGGCGGTCGTCGCGCAGCACGCGCAACTGCAAGCGGGCGATCTGCGCATCGGTGGTGTACGCATCGACCACGTCCACCTGCCCGTTCGCCAGCGCCTCGTAGGCGAGCCCGTGGTCGACGCCGCGGCCCGCCTGCTGCGGCAAGGCGTAGGCCCGTTGCAGTGCGCGCCAGCCGTCGGCGCGTTCGAGGAATTCGTGCGAGAGGCCCAGGCGCAAGGTGCCGCCGGCCCGCGCGAGGTCGCTGATCGTCGCGATGCCCAGCCGGTGCGCCTGGTCCTCGCGCATCGCCAGCGCGTAGCTGTTGTTGAAGCCCAGGGGAACGGCAGCCTTCAGCCCGCGCGGCGCGAGCCACGCATTGAGCTGCTCCAGCGACGGCGCGGCCTCGTCGCGGTGCAGCAGCTCGCGCACGATGGTGCCGGTGTACTCGGGGTACAGGTCGATGGCCCCGGTGGCCAGCGCCTGTTCCAGCACGGTGGTGTTGCCCAGGCCCGCCTTGTGCACGGCCGGCACGCCGGCGTCCTGCAGCACCTGGCGCGCGACCTCGCCCAGCACGTAGCTCTCGGTGAAGCGCTTGGAGCCGACCGCCACCTGCTGCGCGGCGGCGTGGCCCGCGAACAGCGCGAAGGCCAGGGCGAGGACTGCGCGGGCTCGCCTCATTCGTCCAGGAACCCGCCCTTGTAGAAGCTCCAGGCGGTGCCGTCGTGCAGGTAGAAGTAGCCGTCGGCGCAGCCTTCCTTGCCGGGGAAGGCGTCGCGGTAGGCCTTGGGGATGAGGCGCAGCAGCTGGTCGTCGGAGAGTTCGTCGAACTCCTCGGGCGTGATCGACTGGCCGGCGCGCAGGCGTCTGGTGGGTTCCATGGTCGGGATTGTTAGCATCGGCGGATGCGAATCGTCATCATGGGCCAGAACGACTTCGGCCGCGCGGCCCTGGAGGCCTTCTGCGACAAGGGATTCACCGTGGTGGCGGCCGTCTGCGCCCCCGAGAAGCCCGGCGCCAAGCCCGACCCGCTCAAGGTCGCCGCCACCGGGCGCGACATCCCCGTCCACCAGTTCAGGAGCCTGCGCAGCCCGGAGGCGCACGAGGCTTTCGAGGCGCTCGACCCCGACCTGCTGGTGATGGCCTACGTGCTGCAGTTCGCGCCCGACTCGCTGCTGTCGATCCCGCGCCAGGGCGCGATCCAGTACCACCCCTCGCTGCTGCCGCGCCACCGCGGCCCGTCGGCCATCAGCTGGGCGATCGCCAGCGGCGCCCGCCACACCGGCCTGACGATCTTCCGGCCCACCGAGGGCCTGGACGAAGGCCCGGTGCTGCTGCAGGTGCCGGTGGACATCGGCCCGGACGAGACGCTGGGCGAGCTGTACTTCGACCAGCTGTTCCCCAAGGGCATCGAAGCGCTGCTCACCGTGGCCGGCCAGGTGCAGCGCGGCGAAGCGCGCGCGCAGTCACAGCTCGTCGACGGCGGCAGCTACGAAGGCTGGATGACCGACGAGACCGCCCAGGTGCCCTGGGCGCAGCACGTGGACGTCGCCTACAACGTGATCCGAGCCTGCAACCCGGCGCCGGGCGCGTGGACGATGGTGGGTGGCACGAAGCTGCGCCTGTTCGACTGCCGCAAGCGCCCGCTCGCCACGCACGGCGAGGTCGGCGGCCCCGCCGGCACCGTCGCCCGCGTCACGGACACGTCGATCGTGTTCAACGCGCACGGCGGCTTCATCGAAGTCATGCGCGTGCGCGCCGGGGACGGCAAGAAGATGGGCGCCGGCGACTGGGCCCGCGGCGTGGGGCTCCAGCCGCACGGCGCCTGAGGCGCCCCCGGGCCTCAGCCGAGGCGAACGGGCACGAAGATCTTGTCCTCGCCGCGCTGGATCAGCAGCGCGACCGACTTGTCGGACTTCGCGACCACGCCGCGCACCTGCTCGATCGACTTCGCGGGCGTGCCGTTGACGGCCAGCACCACGTCGCCCGGCTGCACGCCAGCGCGGGCGGCGGCGCCGGTGACGTCTTCCACCAGCAGGCCGGCGGCGCCGACCTGCTGCTGCTCGTCACGGTCGAGAGGTCGCAGCGCCAGTCCCAGCCGGCCTTGCGAGGCGGCACCGCCGCTGTCGTCGGCCTTCGCCACCTTCTCGTTGCTGGTGGCCAGCGTCGCGGCGAGGTCCACCGCCTTGCCCTGGCGCACGACCTTCAGGTCGACCTTGTCGCCCGGCTTCGCGGCGCCGATCAGCGCCGGCAGGTCCCCGGACGCGACGACCGGCTGGCCGTTCACCGCCCGGATCACGTCGCCCGACTTCAGGCCGGCCTTGTCCGCCGGGCTGCCCTTCTGCACGTTGGCGACCAGCGCGCCTTCCGGCTTGTCCAGGTGGAAGGCATCCGCCATCGCCTGGTTCACTTCCTGCACCGAGACGCCCAGCCGCGCGTGCTGCACCTTGCCGGTGGCGACGATCTGCTGCTGCACGCGCTGCGCGACGTCGATCGGGATCGCGAACGACACGCCCTGGTAGCCGCCCGACTGGCTGTAGATCTGCGAGTTGATGCCGATCACCTCGCCGCGGGCGTTGAACAGCGGGCCACCCGAGTTGCCGGGGTTCACCGCGACGTCGGTCTGGATGAAGGGCACGCCGCCTTCCTGCGGCAGGCTGCGGCCCTTGGCGCTGACCACGCCGGCCGTCACCGTGTTCTCGAAGCCGAACGGCGAGCCGATGGCCGCGACCCACTCGCCGGCGCGCAGCGCCTTGACGTCGCCCAGTTGCACGACGGGCAGGTTCTTCGCCTCGATCTTCAGCACCGCGACGTCGGTCTGCGCGTCGCTGCCCAGCACCTTGGCGCGGTACTCGCGCCGGTCGGTGAGCTTGACGGTCACTTCGCTCGCGCCCTTGACCACGTGCGCATTGGTGAGGATCACGCCGTCCGGGCTGACGATGAAGCCGCTGCCCAGGCCGCGGATCGGCACTTCACGCGGACGCATGGCGCCGGGGCCTTGCTGGAAGCGGCGGAACAGCTCCAGCGGGTCGCCGATGCCCTCGTCGTCGTCGTCATCCACCGCCGAGGTCTTGCGCACGCCGTTGACGCTGATGTTGACGACCGCGGGGCCGTAGCGCTCGGTGATGCGGGCGAAGTCCGGCACCGTGCTGGCGGCCACCGGCGCGACCGCGGCCGGCGCCGGCGCGTTCTGCGCGTGGGCGCGGTGCTGCAGCAGTTCGTTGCCGACGGCGCCGCCGAAACCGGCGGCGGCGATGGCCAGCACCAGCGGTGCGGCCTTGGACGGGAAGTTGGTGCTCATGGGGTCCTCCATTGCGATGGAGGCACTTTGCGCTGCGGGCCTTAGGTGGTGCTTAAGGCGCTTTCCGTCATTCCCGCGAAGGCGGGAATCCATCGCTTCCCTCCTCATTGCGGTTCCCGACGGAAGCGGTGGGTCCCCGCCGCCGCGGGGACGACGAAGGGTGCAGCGAGAACCGCACCTCCACCCGCAATCCCCTCAGCCGCTCCGACTGCCCCAGCGCCACCGTTCCCCCATGCCGCTGCGCGATCGTCCGCACGATCGCCAACCCCAGGCCACTGCCGGGCGCGGTCGTGTCGTCGCCCCGATGGAACCGGTCGAACACGCGCCCGCGCTCCTCCACCGGGATGCCCGGCCCGCTGTCTTCCACCACGACACGCACGCTGCCCGCGTCCTGGTGCAGCGACAAGTCCACGCGGCCACCTTCCGGCGTGTACTTCACCGCGTTCTCCAGCAGGTTGCGCAGCAGGATGTGCAAGGCGTCGCGCTCGCCGCGCACGCGCACATCCTGGTCGGTGACGAGGCCCAGGTCGATGCGGCGCGACGTGGCCTGCGGCAACAACTCGGTGACCACGTCGCGCGCGAGTTGCTGCAACGGGAGGTCTGTCGTCGCATCGGCGCCAGTGCCTTCGACCCGTGCGAGCACCAGCATCTGGCTCACCAGCCGGATGCCGCGCTCGATGCCGCCTTCCAGGCGCTGCAGCGCCGCTTCGCGCTGCGCGTCATCGCCGGCACGCCGCAGCGCCTGGGCCTGCAGCTTCAACGCGGCGAGCGGTGACCGCAGTTCATGCGCCGCATCGGCGACGAAGTGCCGCTGCGCGTCGAACGCGAGCCGCACGCGTCCGAACAGCAGGTTCAACTCATGCACCAGCGGCTGCACCTCCTGCGGCAGGCCGGCCTCGGACAGCGCCGACAGGTCGTCCGCGGGACGCGTGGCGACCTGGCGCCGCATGCGTTCGACCGGCGCCAGCGCGCTCGTGATCAGCCACCAGACCGCCGCCATCAGCAGCGGCGTGAGCAGGGCGATCGGCAGGATCGCGCGCCAGGCGAGGGCGCGCGCACGTGCCTCGCGCACGTCGCGATTCTGCGCAACCTGCACCGTGTGTTCGGGCGTCTGCACTGCGTACACGCGCCAATGCGTGCCCGAGATCGTGACGTCGGAAAAACCGAGCAGTGCCTGCGACGGCATGGCTGGCCCGGTGGAGCGGAACACCTCGATGCCGTCGGGCGTCCAGATCTGCACCTGCAGGTCCAGCGAGCGCGGCGGCGCGCCTTCGTGGATCGATCGCGCGATCTCGCGCAAGTGCTCGTCGAACAGCGCATCGGCCTGCGCCAGCGCGCTGCGGTAGGCGGTCCCGGCCTGCAGCACCGACACCAGCGCGATGGCGGCCAGCACGAACCACAGCAGCTGGCGCCGCAGCGACGTTGCCGCTTTCATTCGCGCGGCACCACGTAGCCCAGCCCGCGCACGGTCTGGATCAGGTCGGCGCCGAGCTTCTTGCGCAGCCCGTGGATGTAGACCTCGACCGCGTTGCTGCTGACCTCGTCCTTCCAGCCGTACAGCTTCTCTTCCAGCTGCGCGCGCGAGAACACGACGCCGGGCCGCGCGATCAGTGGCTCCAGCACCGCCCACTCGCGCGCCGACAGCTTCACGGGGTCACCGTTCACGGTGGCAACGTGGGTGGCGGGATCGAGCGTGACGCCCTTGTGGCTGAACACCGGCTCGCCGTGGCCGGCGCTGCGGCGCAAGAGGGCGCGGATGCGGGCAAGCAGCTCGTGCGTGTCGTAGGGCTTGACGACGTAGTCGTCGGCGCCGGCGTCGAGGCCGGCGATGCGATCGCCGACGGCGTCGCGCGCGGTGGCCACCAGCACGGGCACGGTGAGCTTGCGCGCGCGCAGGTCGCGCAGCACCTGCAGCCCGTCGCGCCTGGGCAGGCCCAGGTCGAGCAGCACGAGGTCGTAGCTGGCCGTCGCGAGCGCCGTCTCGGCCATGGCGCCGTCGCGCACCCAGTCCACGGCGTAGTGCTCGGCGCGCAGCGCGTCGAGCACCGCTTCACCGATCATGGCGTCGTCTTCGACCAGCAGCAGGCGCATGGGAGCCCGATTTTGCTGGCGGCGGCTGAAGCCCGGCTTAAGGCCAGCGAACTCAGCGGCTCGCCGCCGTGGCAGCCCGCTTGCGCGGCGGCTCCAGCGCCCGCGCGACCTGCTGCGCGCCTTCCTGCAGCAGGAACTCCCGGAACGCTGCCGCCACCGGCGCCAGCCGCTTGCCGCGCCGGTGCACGACGTACCAGTGCAGCGGCAGCGGGAGGCCGCGCACGTCCAGCACCACGATCTCGCCCGAGCGCAGTTCGCGGCTGACCGTGTGCGCGGACAGGAAGCCCAGGCCCATGCCGGCCATCACGGCCTGCTTGATGGTCTCGGTGCTCTTGATCTCCATCGAGACGTGCACCTGCTCCAGCCGCTCGCCGAACGCGTCCTGCATCGAGTTCCAGGTGTCGGAGCCGCGCTCCCGCACGATGAAGGGCTCGCCGAGCACGCGGTCCATCGGGATGCGGCGCTTGCCGGCCAGCGGGTGGCGCGGGCTGGCGATGACGACGTAGGGGTGCGGCGCGAACGGCTCGGCCACCATGTCGCCGCTCTCCGGCGGACGTGCCATCACCGCGAGGTCGGTCGCGTTGTGCTCGAGGCGGTCGAGCAGTTCCTCGCGGTTGCAGACGTGGAAGTCCAGCCGGATGCCGGCATGCCGCGCCGCGAACTCGACCAGCAGGCGCGGGAAGAAGTAGTCGCCCGCGCTGATCACGCTGACACGCAGCGGGCCGCCGCGCACGCCGCGGAAGGCGGCCAGTGCCTCTTCGGCTTCCTGCACGCTGCCCAGGATGGCGCGCGTGGACAGCACGAGTTGTTCGCCGGCCGCGGTGAGATGCACCTTCTTGCCGAGCTGTTCGAAGAGCGGGGCGCCGGCGTGGCCTTCGAGCGCGCGCACCTGCGCGGACACCGCCGGCTGGGTGAGGTGCAGCTCCTCGGCCGCGCGCGAGAAGCTCAGGTGGCGGGCGACCGCCTCGAACACCTTCAGTTGCCGCAAGGTCGCGTTGCGCATCCGCAAACCATAACAGATCGCTTGTCGGAGCGATCAGATCATTTCATTGTTCTTTATGGCCGCCGGCGCCTAGATTCCGGTCGAACACCTGCAAGGAGACCGTGATGGCTGCAGTCCTGGCCCAGCACCCCGACACCGATGCCGACCGCACGCGGCAGGCCTACAACAGCGCTTTCGAGGAACTGGGCCTGCCCTGGACCTGGGACCGCGCGACCTGCGCGACGCTACCCGCCGGCCCCGACGGCGTGCGCACCTACCTCGAGCGCGAACACCCGCACCTGCTGCGGGCATACGAACCCGAGTTCCTGGTCAACGCGATCGAAGCCGCCCGCCAGCGCTGCGAGTCGCAGTTGCGGCGGCACTGAGCGACGCGGCCGCCTGCCGGCGGCCTGGAGGCGGACTCCCTAACGCAGAGGACGCAGAAGTTCCATACAGAAGTCGCAGAAGAGAGACCATTTGATTGGTTTCCTTCTGCGACCTCTGCGCTTGCTCTGCGACTTCTGCGTTAGGGAGTCCGCTTTCGACAGGTCGCCGCGAGGCGGCCGCACGAGCCGCTAAGCGAGTTCCTTCGCGATCATCGCGATTCCCAGCAACCCGAACAGCGCGAACAGCATTCGCCGGAACACGGCGGGTTCGATGCGGGCGCGCAGCAGGTTGCCGACGCCGACCCCCGCGAAGGCGGCGACCAGGGCGATCCAGCCGGCGGCGGTGCTCCAGGTGCCGCTGGCAGCGTGCCAGCCGAGGGACACGGCGAGCGCGATCGTGCAGACCGTGAACGACAGGCCCAGCGCCTGGATCATCTCCTCGCGCTCGAAGCCGAGCGCCTGCAGGAAGATCGTCATCGGGAAGATGTTGATGCCCGTGGCCGCGGTCATCATCCCCGTGGTCAGGCCGACGACCGACGTCACGGCGACCGTGCGAGGGCCGCCATGCAGGTGCAGCTTGAACGTCGGACGGGCGAGGCCATAGGCGCTGTACGCGATCAGCACGACGCCCAGCAGGATCCGCACGACCGAGCCGCCATCGGTCAGCGACGGGAACGGCGTGAACCAGCAGCCGATGAACACGCCGATCCACAAGGGGCCGAGCAGCAGCGCGAGGCGGCGGAAGTGCGGCCCCAGGCACTGGAGCACGTTGGTCACGAGCGCCGGCGCGATCATCAGGCTGGCCGCGGTCACCGGCGGCATCGCCAGGCTCAGCAGCCCCATGCCCACCAGCGGCAACCCCATGCCCGTGATGCCCTTGACCGTGCCGGCGACGAAGAACGAGGCGGCCACGATCGCGAGGAGGGTGGGGGTCATGCGGGACCTCGCCTGTCATTCCCGCAAAGGCGGGAATCCACCGCTTCCGCCTTCATGGCAGGGCGCGTGGAAAGCGATGGGTCCCCGCCTCCGCGGGGACGACGGAGCGAAGTCAGATCTTGCCCTTCGCCTTCAACCGGCTGAGCGTCTCCGCGCTCAGGTTGAGGTAGCTCGCGAGTTCCTTCTTGGGGATGCGGTCGAACAGGTCGGCGTGCTTGCGCATGAAGCGCTGCACGCGGCCGGGCGCGTCCAGCAGGTGCAGCGTGATGGTGTGCGCCATGATGTCGCTCATGTGGTGCATCACCGAGTACTCGAAGGCCTGCTTCAGCGCCGGGTGGCGCTCGATGAAGGCCACCCAGTCGCGCAGCGGCAGCTTGGCCACGCGCGTGCGCGTCACGCCCACCACGCTGTACGGGGCGGGCGTGCCCAGCCGCCACGCGGCGTAGCTGGTCTCCATCTCGCCCTCGGCCGCGAAGCGCAGGATCATCTGCTTGCCCGCGGGGTTGCTGACCACGCGCTTGAGGATGCCGTCGAGGATGAAGTACTGCTCCATCTCGTGCACGCCCTGGTGCAGCAGCCAGTGGCCCTTGGGCGCGTCCACCACCTGCAGTTGCGGCTCCAGTTCCACCATCTGCTGCGCGGTCATGCCCTTGAGGAGCACGTTCTGCGCGAGCTGCACACGGATGACGTTGCGCTCGGGATGCTCTTCGATCAGATGCAGGGGGACGTTCATGCGTGGAGCGGGACGGTTGACCGCAGTCAAGTTTCAGAAAAACCCCGATGGGGTCATCCCGGAAACTTGATCGCGGTCAATCGTGGGCGACTGGGGCGATTTCTATGATAGCCCGCAGCTTCCCTTCCCCCTTTTCTCCCCCGAGGACCCCCATGACGGACACCCAGTCCACCGACACCATCGACGCCTTCGAGCTCGTGATCGAGGCCATGAAGATCAACGGCCTGGACACGATCTACACGCTCCCGGGCATCCCGATCACCGACCTCACGCGCAAGGCGCAGGCCGCGGGCATCAAGGTCTACTCGTTCCGGCACGAGCAGCACGCCGGCAATGCCGCCGCCGCGCACGGCTTCATCACCGGCAAGCCCGGCGTGTGCCTGACGGTGTCGGCCCCCGGCTTCCTGAACGGCCTGACGTCGCTCGCGAACGCGACGACCAACTGCTTTCCGATGATCCTGATCTCCGGCTCCAGCGAGCGCGAGATCGTCGACCTGCAGCAGGGCGACTACGAGGAGATGGACCAGCTCGCCATCGCCAAGCCGCTGTGCAAGGGCGCCTACCGCGTGCTGCACGCCGAGGACATCGGCGTCGGTTTCGCGCGCGCCATCCGCACCGCGGTGTCCGGCCGCCCCGGTGGCGTCTACCTGGACCTGCCGGCCAAGCTGTTCACGCAGTCGCTTCCCGCCGACTCGGGCAAGAAGTCGCTGATCAAGGTCGTCGACGCCGCGCCGAAGCAGATCCCGGCGCCGGAAGCGGTGCAGCGCGCCGTCGAGCTGCTCAAGAACGCGAAGAAGCCGCTGGTCATCCTGGGCAAGGGCGCGGCGTACGCGCGCGCCGACCAGGAGATCAAGGCCTTCATCGAGAAGAGCGGCATCCCCTACCTGCCGATGTCGATGGCCAAGGGCCTGCTGCCCGACACGCACGCGCAGTCGGCGTCCGCCGCGCGCTCGTACGTGCTGGCCGAAGCCGACGTCGTGATGCTGGTGGGCGCGCGCCTGAACTGGCTGCTGTCGCACGGCAAGGGCAAGACCTGGGGGGCGGGCTCCTCCAAGGAGACCGGCAAGCAGCAGTTCATCCAGGTCGACATCTCGCCGATCGAGGCCGACAGCAACCTGGCCGTCGCCGCGCCGGTCGTCGGTGACATCGGTTCGTGCATCACCGCGCTGAACAACGCCATGGGCTCGGGCTGGGGCAAGCCGCCCGCGGACTGGACCGGCGCCATCGCGGAGCGCAAGGACAAGAACCTGACCAAGATGGCGGAGACGCTGGCGAAGAACCCGTCGCCGATGAACTTCCACAGCGCGCTGTCCGTGATCCGCAACACGATCAAGGACAACCCCAAGGCCTACCTCGTGAACGAAGGCGCCAACGCGCTGGACTTCACGCGCTCCATCGTCGACATGTACGAGCCGCGCCGCCGCCTGGACGTGGGCACGTGGGGCATCATGGGCATCGGCATGGGCTTCGCCGTGGCGGCCGCCGTCACCGGCGAGCAGGTCATCGCCGTCGAAGGCGACAGTGCGTTCGGCTTCAGCGGCATGGAGGTGGAAACCATCTGCCGCTACAACCTGCCGGTGTGCGTCGTCGTGATGAACAACAACGGCATCTACAAGGGCACCGACGTCAACCCGCTGGGCGATGCAATGGCCCCCACGCAGTTCGTGAAGAACGCGCGCTACGATCTGATGATGGAAGCGTTCGGCGGCGTCGGCGTGACGGCGAAGACGCCGGAAGAGCTGAAGAAGGCGCTCGACGAAGCCGTGGCATCGCGCAAGCCGACGTTGATCAACGCGATGATCGACGAGAACGCCGGCACCGAGAGCGGCCGCATCACCAGCCTGAACCCGACCCTGGCCAAGAAGAAGGCGGCCTGAGGGCCGACCGCAGTTTTTTCAACTTCGAGAGAGCACAAAGCAAATGAGCAAGGCACTTGATGGCGTCAAGATCCTCGACTTCACGCACGTCCAGTCCGGCCCGACCTGCACCCAGCTGCTGGCCTGGTTCGGCGCCGACGTGATCAAGGTCGAGAAGGCGGGCGAGGGCGACGCCACGCGCGGGCAGCTGCGCGACATCGACGGCGTGGACAGCCTCTACTTCACGATGCTGAACCACAACAAGCGGTCGATCACGATCAACACTAAGGATCCGAAAGGCAAGGAGATCCTGACGCGCCTGATCAAGGAATGCGACGTGCTGGTGGAGAACTTCGCCCCCGGCGCGCTCGACCGCATGGGCTTCTCCTGGGAGAACATCCAGAAGATCAACCCGCGCATGATCATGGCGTCGGTCAAGGGCTTCGGCCCCGGCCCGTACGAAGACTGCAAGGTGTACGAGAACGTGGCCCAGTGCGCCGGCGGCGCCGCGTCCACCACCGGCTTCGACGACGGCCCGCCGCTGGTCACCGGCGCGCAGATCGGCGACTCGGGCACCGGCCTGCACCTGGCGCTGGGCATCGTCACCGCGCTGTTCCAGCGCGAGAAGACCGGCCGCGGCCAGAAGGTGCTGGCGGCCATGCAGGACGCCGTGCTGAACCTGTGCCGCGTCAAGCTGCGCGACCAGCAGCGCCTGGACCGCACCAAGGTGTTGCAGGAGTACCCGCAGTACCCCGACAAGGAATTCCAGGAAGCCGTGCCGCGCGCGGGCAACGCCTCGGGCGGCGGCCAGCCGGGCTGGATCCTGAAGTGCAAGGGCTGGCAGCACGACCCCAACGCCTACATCTACTTCATCACCCAGGCGCCGGTCTGGGAATCGATCTGCAAGGTGATCGGCGAGGAGACCTGGATCACCGACCCGAGCTACTCCACGCCCAAGGCCCGCCTGCCGCACCTGAAGACCATCTTCTCGCGCATCGAGGAGTGGACCAAGACGAAGACGAAGTTCGAGGCGATGGAGATCCTGAACAAGTACGACATCCCCTGCGGCCCGATCCTGTCGATGAAGGAAATCGCCGAGGAGCCGTCGCTGCGCGCCACCGGCACGGTGGTGGAAGTCGACCATCCGAAGCGCGGCAAGTACCTGACCGTCGGCAACCCGATCAAGCTGTCCGACAGCGTCACCGAGGTCACCCGCTCGCCGCTGCTGGGCGAACACACCGAGGAAGTGCTGGCGCAGCTGGGTTACAGCTCGTCCGACATCGCCGCGCTGCGCGAATCCAAAGTCATCTAACAGCCCGGAACGCAGAAATCGCAGAACAAGCGCAGAAATCGCAGAAGAGATCCAGCAATCTTTCTGTGACTTCTGCGCGTCTTCTGTCTTCCTTCTGCGTTAGGGAGTTCTGAATTCTGAATTTCACCGTCCCGACAAGGAGACAAGCATGGACAAGAACAAGGTTCGCCAGATCCTCGACGCCGTCAAGAAGGAAGGCCGAGATTCGCTGACCGCGCCGGAAGGCAAGTTGATCTGCGATGCGTACGGCATCAGCGTGCCGCAGGAAGGCGTCGCCTCCAGCGCGGCCGACGCGTCGAAGATGGCGTCGTCGATGGGCTTTCCCGTCGTCATGAAGATCGTCTCGCCGGACATCCTGCACAAGACCGAAGCGGGCGGCGTGGTGGTGGGCGTCAAGAGCGCCGATGAAGCCACCAAGGCCTACGAGCAGATCATCGCCAACGCCAGGAAGTACAAGGCCGACGCGAAGATCGTCGGCGTGCAGGTGCAGCAGATGATCAAGGGCGGCACCGAAGTGCTGGTCGGCACCATGTCCGACGACAGCTTCGGCAAGCTGGTGGCCTTCGGCATGGGCGGCGTGCTGGTCGAGGTGCTCAAGGACGTCACGTTCCGCCTGGCGCCGGCGACCCAGCAGGACGCCGAGTCCATGCTCGACGGCATCCAGGCCGCCGAGATCCTCAAGGGTGTGCGCGGCGCCAAGGGCGTCAACCGCGAAGCGCTGACGAACCTGATCGTGCGCGTCAGCCAGCTGGTCACCGACTTCCCCGAAATCGCCGAGATGGACCTGAACCCGGTGTTCGCGTCCCCCGAAGGCGCCATCGCGGCGGACGTGCGCATCGTCGTCAACTTCACGCCCAAGCCCGCGCGCTACCGCCCGGACGAGAAGGACGTGGTCACGTCGATGAACCGCATCATGAAGCCCAAGGCGGTGGCGGTGATCGGCGCTTCCAACGAGGCCGGCAAGATCGGCAACTCGGTGATGAAGAACCTGATCAACGGCGGCTACAAGGGCAAGATCTATCCGATCAACCCGAAGGACGCCGAAGTGATGGGCGTCAAGGCGTTCAAGAGCGTCAAGGACGTGCCCGACGAGATCGACACCGCTGTGTTCGCGGTGCCCGCCAAGTTCGTCGCCAGCGCGCTGAAGGAATGCGGCGAGAAGAAGATCGCCGGCGCGATCCTGATCCCCTCGGGCTTCGGCGAGACCGGCAACATCGAAGGCCAGGAGGAGCTGCAGCGCATCGGGCGCGAGTACAACATCCGCCTGATGGGGCCGAACATCTACGGCTTCTACTACACGCCCTCGAACCTGTGCGCCACGTTCTGCACCGCCTATGACGTGAAGGGTTCCACGGCCCTGTCGTCGCAGTCCGGCGGCATCGGCATGGCCATCATCGGCTTCTCGCGCAGCGCCAAGATGGGCGTGTCGGCGATCGTGGGCCTCGGCAACAAGTCGGACATCGACGAGGACGACCTGCTGCTGTTCTTCGAGCAGGACGAGAACACCAAGGTGATCGCCCAGCACGCGGAAGACCTGAAGGACGGCCGCGCGTTCGCCGAAGTCGCCAAGCGCGTCTCGAAGAAGAAGCCGGTGATCATGCTCAAGGCGGGCCGCACCGCCATGGGCGCCGCGGCCGCCGCGTCGCACACCGGCGCGGTCGCCGGCACCGACAAGATCTACGAGGACGTGCTCAAGCAAGCCGGCGTCATCCGCGCCCGCAGCCTGCGCCAGATGCTCGAGCTGTCGCGCGGCGTGCCGATCCTGCCGACCCCCAAGGGCGAGAACGTGGTGATCATCACCGGCGCCGGCGGCTCCGGCGTGCTGCTGTCCGACGCCTGCGTCGACAACGGCCTGAAGCTGCTCAAGCCGATGCCCGACGACCTGGACGCGGCCTTCCGCAAGTTCATCCCGCCGTTCGGCGCGGCCGGCAACCCCGTGGACATCACCGGCGGCGAGCCGCCCATCACGTACGTCAACACGGTGAAGCTCGGCCTGGAAGACGACCGCGTGCACGCGCTGATCCTGGGTTATTGGCACACCATCGTGACGCCGCCCATGGTGTTCGCGAAGAACATGGTGCAGGTGGTCAACGAGATGAAGGCCAAGGGCAAGGTCAAGCCCGTGGTGGCTTCGCTCGCCGGCGACGTCGAAGTGGAAGAGGCCGCGCAGTACCTGTACGAGAACGGCATCCCCGCGTACGCGTACTCGACGGAACTCCCCGTCGAAGTGCTGGGCGCCAAGTACCAGTGGGCCCGCGCCGCCGGCCTGCTCTGAAAGCACCGTCATCCCCGCGCAGGCGGGGACCCAGCGCAACGCGCACAGGGCCGCAAGGCCCGCACTGAATGAAGAAGCCGCGCGCAAGCGCGGCTTTTTCTTGTCCCCGACTTCATACCAGCGCTGTGCGCCCTGCACCGGCCGAAGGCCGGCTGACGCTGCGTCCCGCGGCGTTCAGGACGCGGGCTCGAACAGCCCGAGGACGTCGCGCAGCGTGGAGCCCGTCGCCGTCGGCTGCGTGCCCAGCTCCTCGAACGGGAGCTGCTGGCGGTTGACCCAGAACGTGCGGTAGCCGTACCAGGTCGCCGCCAGCGCGTCCCAGGCGTTGCTGCTGACGAACAGGATCCGGTTCGCGTCGAGCCCGGTGGCCCGGGTGCCCAGGGCGTACGCCGCCGGGTGGGTCTTGTACTTGCGGACCGCGTCGACGCTGAGAACGTGATCGAGCAGGCCCGCCAGGCCCGCGCTGCGGATCGCGCTGTCCAGCATCGGCGGATCGCCGTTGCTCAGGATGCCGGTCGTGATGCCGCGCGCCTTCAGCGACCGCAGCACGTCCAGGCTGTCCTCGAACGCCGTCAGATGGCGGTACTGGTCCATCAACCGCTCTTCGCGCTCCGGCGTGAGATCGAGCGCAAGCCGCTTGCAGGCCCAGCGCAGGCTGGCGCGGGTGAGGTCCCAGAACGGCCGGTACGGCGCGCCGTCGTTGCTGGTGGTCACCAGCCGCGTGTACTCGATCTGCTTGTCGCGCCAGAGCACCGACAGCGCCGCGCCTTGTCCGGGGAACAGCTGTTCCGCGAGCCGGCCGATGCTGTACACGTCGAACAAGGTGCCATAGGCGTCGAAGAGGACGGCGCGTGGTGGTTCCATCCGTGCACTGTAAGTCCGGGCCGCTGCGGCAAGCTGCACGATCGCCACGCGCTTCACGCGGACTTCACGCAGCCGCCGCGGGGGCTTCGCACGGCCGACGAGGCACACTGCGATCCTGGCGCCATGCACCTGCAACCCGGTTTCCCGATCCCGATGCACTCCCACCGGCGTGGCGCCGCATGGCGCAAGCTGGCGGCCACCGCTGCCTTCGTCGTCTCCACGTTCGGTGCGCAGGCAGCCAGCGAGCAGCCGGCGCCCGCAAGGAGCTGCACGTTCGACGGCCACAACGGCGTGTTCTCGCCGCAGGCATGGTCCGACCGCACCTGGGCCCGCTTCGCGGCCGGCGACCTCGGCATCCTGCGGCCCGAGTACGACCACGTCCTGCTCTTCATCGCATGGCGCCGCCTGGCCGGGCTCCCGCTGGAAGCACGCGATATCGAGCGGCTGCGCCCCTTCGATCCCTGCGCACAGGAAAGGCAGCGCGATGCGGCCATGGCCGCGGCGCAGCAGGCCTGGGCGGACGCGCGACTTTCGGCGGCCCTTCCCACGCCGCCGAAAGTCGCCCGCGGCGAGACGGCGCTCGGCTACCTGGACTACGCGCTGCCGAACTGCAATCCCGATGCGTTCCGCACCGCTGCGGCCACCTTGGCCGAGCGCGTGCGGGCGCACGGGGCCGGCGATCCCTCCGTGCACGATTGGGTGAAGGCCCAGGACCTCGTGCTCGGCCTGTGTTTCAGCTCCTCGGCGGAACAACCTGCGGCCGTGCGGCGGGACGCGCCGGCGTGGCTGCGCAAGGACCGCGCTTACCAGGTCGCCGCCGCGCACTTCTATGCCGGCCGCTACGAACACGCCGCGCGCGCCTTCACGGCGATCGCCCACGATGCCGGTTCGCCCTGGCAGGGATGGGGGCGGTACCTCGCGGCGCGGGCCTGGCTCCGGCAAGCGACCGTCAGCGAACGCGACGACGCCACGCCCGCGCTGCAACGCGCGCGGGCGCTGCTCGTCGCCCAACTGGCCGTGCCGTCGTTGCCGGCGGCGCAGCGGCACGATGCCGCCCGCCTGTTGCAGCGCGTGCGGCTGAAGCTCGAGCCCGAGCCCGTGGTCGCGGAGATCGACGCGCGGCTCAGCGCGCCGGCGCTCGATGAAGACGTCGGCCAGGACCTGCGCGACTTCGACCCCAAGCTCGCGGGCACGGTCAGTGGTGAAGGCCGCCCCAGCTTCGCCCGCTGGCTGGACGCCTTCCGCAGCGCCGGCGCCGCGGTCGTCGACGACGCGGGCGCGTCCGACGACGCATCGCTCGTCGCACTCTTGCAGGCCGCCACGCCACAGGACCTCGTGCCCGTCGAACGACTCGAGCAGGCTGTTGCCCCGGGGTCTCCCGGCTTCCTGACGGTGCAGTACCACCGCATTCGGCTGGCACGCGATCGCCGCGTCGCCGCCGCATCGGCACGCGCGCTGCTGGCCGGCAATGGGTTGTCGACCATGGACCGCAATCGCATCAAGGCGCTCGTGCTTGCGGATGCGGCAGATGCGGGGGAACTGGGTGCGTGGGCGTATCGCGAGCCGGTGCAGTCGCCGGAAGCGGAGGTCCTCGACGCGGGCGTCATGCCGGTCGTGGATGCCGACGGGGCGGACGTGCTCAATCGCGCGCTGCCGTTGTCGGCGTTGCATGAGCTGCTCCGCAGCCCGAAGGTGCCGGAACCGTTGCGGCGCCAGCTGCTCGGCGTCGTCTGGACCCGGGCGGTGGTGCTCGGGCGCGGCGAGGTGCTGCGCGACCTGTCCGCGGACATGCAGGCCAGGTTCCCGGCGCACGCCTCGCAGTTGCGCGCTCTCGAGACCGAAACGAACGACGCTGCCCGGCGGCAACGCGCCGCCGTGTTCCTCGCGACCCAACCCGGCGTCCTGGGATCGCTCGGGCGCCAGGTCGCGTACACGAAGGATCCGGCCGAGCTGGCACTGCCCAACATGCATCCGCGGCTGCGGGAAGACGGCAATCGCGAGAACTGGTGGTGCAGCCTGCCCGAAGGGCGCTACTGGCACGCCGATCCCCTGCCCGCGCCGCCCGCGCCACCGGCGTTCCTCGACGCGCAGCAGCGCCGCGCGTGGGCGGACGAGTCCCGCGTGCTGGCCGCGACCCCGGACGCCACGACATGGCTCGCGGGCCAGGTGCTGGCCTGGGCCGACACGCATCCGTTCGACCTGGACCTGCCCGTGGCGCTGCGCATGCTGGTGCGCTCCTCGCGCGGTGGCTGCGTCACGCCGGAGACGCGCGTGCTCGGGCAGCGCGCGTTCCGCCACCTGAAGCGCTGGTTCTTCTTCACCGAGGCTGCGCGGCAGACACGCACGCGCCCCTGAGCCGTGCGTCGACAATCGGGCCTGTGACTTCCCCCCGCATCGCCGTCCTCGGCGCCGGCATCGTCGGCACCGCTATCGCATACGAACTCCGGAAACGCGGCGCCGACGTGGCGCTCGTCGACCGCGACGAGCCCGGCAACGGTTGCAGCTTCGGCAACTCCGGCGCGATCAGCGTCAGCTCGGTCGCGCCCCTGGCGATGCCCGGCGTGCTGGCGTCCGTGCCTTCGATGCTGCTCGATCCCGAAAGCCCGTTGCGCCTGCCGCTGCGCTACCTGCCGCGCGCGGCACCGTGGCTGCTGCAGTTCGTCGCGTCCGCGCGGCCGCATCGGGTCGAGCAGGCCGCGAAGCAACTCGCCGCGTTGCACGCCGGCGCCGTGGACATGCACGAGGCGATGGCCCGCGAACTCGGCGTGCCCGGGCTGTTCCTGCGCCGTGGCCACCTGCACCTGTACATCGACGACGCCTCGCTGGCGAAGGACGCGGGCGCGTGGCGGCTGCGCGAAGCGCACGGCGTGCGCGCCGAGCGGCTCGATCGGGCCGGCATCGAGGCCCTGGAGCCGGATGCGCCCGCGCGCTACCAGGTCGCGATGTTCCTGGCCGACCACGCGACGATCGTCGAGCCGTTCCGCTACGTGCAGGCGATGGCGCGCGCGTTCGCCGCGAACGGCGGCCGTGTCGTGCAAGCCGACGTGCAGCGGCTCGAGAGCCGCGCGGGCGGCTGGACGTTGCGCGGCGCCGCCGGCGAGCCCTTCACGCACGCGATCGTCGCGGCCGGTGCGTGGTCGAACCAGTTGGTCGCGCCGCTAGGCATCCACCTCGCGCTCGAGAGCCAGCGCGGCTACCACGTGCAGTACACGGACGTGCGTGACGTGGTGTCGCGCACGGTCGTGCTCACCGACCGCAAGGTGTTCGTCACGCCGATGGAAGGCGGCCTGCGCGTGGGCGGCACGGTGGAGATCGCCGGCCTGCGCGCGCCGCCCGATCCAACGCGTGCCGCCGTGCTGGACCGCATCGCCCGCGAAGCGTTCCCGGCCCTGGAGGGGCGTGCCACGACGACCTGGATGGGGCACCGACCCTGCATGCCGAATTCCGTGCCGGTGGTCGGGACGGTGTCGAACCATCCGGGCCTGTGGATCGCCACCGGCCACGGCCACCTGGGGCTGACGGACTCGCTTCCCACCGCGCGCCGCATCGCCGACGCGCTGCTCGGGGAGGGCGTGGCGGGACGCGGCGCCTAGAATCCGCCGCACTCCCCACGAGGGAGACTGGAGGATTCCTGTCATGAAGCTTCTTCGCTTGCTGGGCGTGGCCACCGCCATCGCCCTCACGGCCTGCGCCACCGGCACCGCCACGCAGGCCGCGCGCCCCATCCCGTTGCGCGACTTCTTCCGCAACCCCGAGCAGGCCGGCCACCAGGTCTCCGACGACGGGAAATACCTGTCGTGGGTCGCGCCGTACGAGCGCCGCCTGAACGTGTTCGTGCGCCCCATCGGCGGCGGCGAGACGGTGCGGGTGACCTCGGAAACGGCACGCGACATCGCGGGCTACTTCTGGAAGGGCAACCGCATCCTGTACGTGAAGGACTTCGGCGGCGACGAGAACTTCCACGTCGTGTCGGTCGACCTGAAGGGCGGTGACCTGAAGGACCTGACGCCGGGCGAGAAGGTCAAGGCCAACATCGTCGACGACCTGTACGACGACCCGGACCACGTGATCGTGTCCAACAACCGCCGCGACCCGCGCGTGTTCGACGTGTTCCGCGTGAACGTGCGCACCGGCGAAGAGAAGCTGATCGCGCAGAACCCCGGCAACATCACCGGCTGGCAGACCGACCATGCCGGCCAGCTGCGCGCGGCCGTCGCCACCGACGGCGTCAACACCACGCTGCTGTACCGCGACAAGGAAGACCAGCCGTTCAGGCCGCTGCTGACGACCAACTTCCGCGAGAGCGTCGACCCGCTGTTCTTCACGTTCGACGACAAGCAGCTGTACGTCGCCTCCAACCGGGGTCGCGACAAGACGGCGATCTTCAAGTTCGACCCCGCCACGGCCAGGGAAGGCGAGATACTGTTCGAGCACCCGGACGTGGACGTGTCCGGGCTGAACTACTCGCGCAAGCGCAAGGTGCTGACCACCATCCGCTACGTGACGTGGAAGACCGAGCGCAAGTACCTCGACCCGTTCATCGAGGGCATCGTGCGCGACCTGGAGAAGCGCCTGCCGGGCTACGAGGTGACCCTCACCTCGACGGACCGCGCCGAGTCCAAGTTCATCGTTGCGACCACCAGCGACCGCACGCGCGGCAAGCGCTACCTGTACGACGTCGCGAGCAAGCAGCTCACGCAGCTGGCCGACGTGTCGCCGTGGCTGCCCGAGTCCGAGCTCGCCGAGATGAAGCCGGTGAGCTACACCTCGCGCGATGGCCTGACGATCCAGGGCTACCTCACGGTGCCCAAGGGCGTGCCCGCGAAGAACCTGCCGGTGGTCGTCAACCCGCACGGCGGCCCCTGGGCGCGTGACCAGTGGCGCTTCAACCCGGAAGTGCAGTTCCTGGCCAACCGCGGCTTCGCCGTGTTCCAGCCCAACTTCCGCGGCTCGGTCGGCTACGGCCGCAAGTTCTGGGAAGCCTCGTTCAAGCAGTGGGGCCGCACCATGCAGGACGACGTCACCGACGGCGTGCAGTGGCTGGTGAAGGAGGGCATCGCCGACCCGAAGCGCGTCGCCATCTACGGCGGCAGCTACGGCGGCTACACGACGCTGGCGGGCATCACGTTCACGCCCGACCTGTACGCGGCCGCGGTCGACTACGTGGGCGTGTCCAACCTGCTGACGTTCCTGAACACGATCCCGCCGTACTGGAAGCCCTACCTGGCCATGATGCACGAGATGGTCGGCGACCCGGAGAAGGACAAGGCGCAGCTGACGGCCGCGTCGCCCGTGTTCCACGTCGACAAGATCAAGACGCCGCTGTTCATCGCCCAGGGCGCCAAGGACCCGCGCGTCAACAAGGCCGAGAGCGACCAGATGGTCGACGCGCTGAAGAAGCGCGGCGTCGAGGTCCAGTACATGGTGAAGGACAACGAAGGCCACGGCTTCTCCAACGAGGAGAACCGCTTCGACTTCTACGAGGCGATGGAGAAGTTCCTCGCCCAGCACCTGAAGGGGAAGCCGGGCACTGCGGCGGGGCAGTGATGCTCCGGCAAGCGGCGGCAGGCGCGGCCCTCGTGGCGGCGGCTGCCGCCGTTTTGCTTTGGGAGCCGGCGATCGACCACGAGCCGGCGCGGCTCGTGCCGCGCGCGCTGGCGGTCGCCGCGCGGGTGGGCATCGCGCCCCAGGGGACGCCGGACGAGTCGCGGCCGGTCGCCACGCAAGTGCCACGCACGAGCCTCGCTGCCGCCTACGCAAGAGCCACCGACGTCCGCCAGTTCGTGCTCGAGGCGATGCAGCGCCCGGGCGACGGCGGCTTGTTCTATGCCCGTATCGCGCTGCAGAATTGCTCCGGTGCCGACCACGCCACGATGGACGCCGCCATCCGCCGGGTGATCGAGTTGACCGGCACCGTCTCCGCGGACCAGATGCGCGTGGCCGATGCGGCCGTCCGCCGCTGTGCGTCGTTCCAGGGCCGCGAAGCACACCGCCTGTTCGAGCGCGCCGTGCTGCAGTCGCGCGACGGCAGCGATCCCCTGGTGAATGCCGAACGCGGATTCGGCGAGGCCCTGGCTGCCGGCGACCGTGACCGGGTGCGGGCAGCCGTCGTGCGCATCCTGGACCTCGGCGATCCGCACTTGCAGGTGTTGCTCCTGCGGACGGCAAGACGCGCGTCCGCAGCGCACGAATCCAGCGGCGATGCGCCCGGAGAAGGCCAGCCGCTGGATGCTGCACAGGTCGACGAAGTGCTGTCCGGCAGCGCGATCGCCTTGGCTGCCTGCCGCGACGGCCTGTCGTGCGACTACGACGCGGTGATGCACATGGAATGCCTCGGTGCCGGCCTGTGCGCAGGCTCGCGTGAAGCCCATGTGCGCGCGTGGCTTGCGCTGGGCGGCATCGCGGCGCAAGACATCGACCGCCTCCCCGCCCTGGTGACGCGAGCGCGGCGCGCCATGGACGAGAAGGACGTCGACTTCTTCCTGCGCTGAGCCTGAAGGCACCGCCAGCGGACGTCAGTCGAGGGTCAGCCCGAGGGTGAGCAGCGCCGGCATCGACGAGGTGGCCTTCCTACGCCCGAATGCGCGACAGCGCGACGGCGCGCGCGGGCGCCCGCGCTACGTTCCTTGCATGACCACCCGCGCGGGATCGGCAGAAGACGAGGCACCTGCGATCGTCCCCCGGCGCGGCACCGCCCTCGCGGTGCTCGCCGCGCTCCTGCTCGCGCTGCACCTCGGCCTGTTCGTCGCCCTCGTCTGCACGCTGGCCGTGCAGGCGCTCCACGCGCAGTTCGAAGCGACGATGTGCAGGCGCTGGCCGCACCGTCGCCATGGCCTGGCGGCGCTCCTGCTGACCATTGCGGTGGTCGTGCTGCTGGTCGCGGGCGCGATCCTCGCCGTGCACTCGCTGTGGGCGCCGCACGGCCTGCCCGGCTTGCTCAACCTGCTGGCCGACACGCTCGAGCGGCTGCAGGGCGCGCTGCCCGCGTGGCTCGCGGAGCGGCTCCCCGCGTCCGTCGACGACCTGCAGCGCGTCATCGCGCACTGGCTGCGCGGCAATGCGCACCACGTGCAGCACTGGGGCCACGAGGTGCTGCGCCTGTCCGCGCAGGCCCTCGTGGGGCTGATCATCGGCCTGCTGGCCTCGGCGCAACGCCGGCCGGTGCTGCCCGCCGCGTGGATGGCGGAGGTGGGCGCGTGCTGGCGCAACCTGGTGGGCGCCTTCAGCCGCTTCGTCGGCGCGCAGCTGCGCATCGCGGTCGTGAACACGGTGCTGACGGGCGGCTACCTGCTGGTCGCACTGCCGCTGGCGGGCGTGCACGTCCCGCTCGCCTGGACGCTGGTGGCCTTCACGCTGGTGGCGGCCTTCATCCCGATCGTCGGCAACCTGGCCTCCAACGCCGCGATCCTGCTGGCGGCGTTGACGGTCTCCGCGGGCGCCGCCGCCGCGTCGCTCGTGTTCCTGGTCGCGGTGCACAAGCTCGAGTACTTCCTCAACGCGCACTTCGTCGGCGCGCGAACGAACGTCCCCGCGCCGGTGCTGCTGGCGGCGCTGCTGGTGATGGAAGCGGCGTTCGGGCTGCCGGGCGTCGCGGCCGCGCCCATCTATTGCGCCTGGGTGTTCCGCCAGTTCGGGGACACGCCCGCGATCGCCGCCTGAGCGGCGCTACTCCAGCCGGATCTCGCCGTCGAACGTGACGTGCAGCTGCAGGCCCTGGATGCGCAGGGTCATCGTGGCCGGGAAGCTCTCGCTGCCGCGGATGGCGTTGGCCTGCAGCGCCTTGGCCACTGCCTGCTCGATCTCGCGCTGCGAGCTCACGCCGACCATCTTGAGGAACTTGCGCAGGCTGATGTTGAAGGTCTCGTCGTCCATGGCATTCCGCTAGTACGAGTGAAGCGGCCATGATGCACGAGGCGGGCCCGGCCGGCATCGGCGTCAGTGGGTGTCCACGGGCGCGCTGCTGCCGTTGCTCGGCAGCGCCGCCGGCACGGTGGGCGCATGCGGGTCATCGAGCACGTGGATGCGGCGGTCGCGGCCGCGCCGCACCGCCTCGTCGAGGTGCTGGCCCAGCCGGGCCAGCAGCGCCTCGGTGGGCGTGTCGTCCAGCGGCAGCGGCGCGACCACGACCCGGAAGTGCAGGAACACGCCGTCCACGTTGTGCAGGGGCCGCTTGAGCCCGGCCACCAGGATGCGCCCGGCGAGTTGCGCGGCCACCTCCTGCGGCGAGGCCCCCTCGGACAGCACGGCGAAGCGCCAATCGCCGACCCGCGACGCGACGTCGGCACGGCCCAGCGCCATGCGCAAGCGCAGCCCCGCTTCCAGCGCCGCTGCCTCCGCCGCGCGCGGACCGAGCCGCTCCGCGATGCGATCGAGCTCGTCGGCGTGCAGCAGCAGCACCGACGTCGGATGGCCGAACCGGCGCATCAGCGTCCGCGCGGCCTGCGCGCGCTCGTCGAGCACGCGCTCGCTCGCCAGCCGGGTGATCGGGTCCTCGTGGCGTGCGGTGGCGAGCTGCCAGCGGCGCTCGCCCTGCAGGCGGCTGCGCCAGGCGGTGGCGACGAACACGCACAGGGCCCAGGCAGCGAGCGCGGCGCCCAGCAGCAGGTGGTGCGCCATCCAATCCGGCGACAGGCCCATCCACGTCGCGGCACCCAGCAGTGCCGCCTGGCCCAGCGCCACCAGCTGCGCCCAGGGCCGGCCGTCGTCCCACACGCGCGCAAGGACGGTCGCGTCGAGGGCGAGCAGGATCGCGGCGGCCGGCAGCAGCAGCCAGCGCTGCGCCGCGGGCACGTCCACGAACGCCAGCAGCGCCAGCACGACGGCCACGGCCGACATCGCGCGCCGGTGTGGACGGAACGCCCCGATCTGCGTGGCCAGGCCGCGCGCGTGCATGGCGGCCATGGCCATGACCCCGACCAGTCCGGCCGGTGCGAGGGCTGTCAGCGCGAGGGGTTCCGCATTCGCGGTGAGTGCGGCCAGCGCGCAGGCCGCAGCGTGCACGTGCAGCGCGCGCTCGCGCAATGCGATCGCGGTGATGGCGCTCAGGAGCGCGAGCAGCACCAGCACACCGGTGGCGGCCCCGAGGAGCCACGGTCCTGCGACCTGCATCACAGGGCTCCTATCGCCGGGTGGTGGTCACCGTGGGAGGGACGGGAAGCTGTGGGAAAGGCGTGGACTGCACGGCGGCGAGTCTAGCTGCGCCGTGCGGCATCGTGTTTGCATGCAAACCCGAACCGGGCGTGACGCCACGCTCCGATTCACCCGGCGGCAAGGCGCGTGCGCGGTGCGCCTTGGGTCGCGCCGCCGTGGCACGCCGATTGCCAACCCCGGGACATCGTGATCGCCACCACCGCCAATGCGCCAGCGTCCACCGACGCGCCGCCCCACTACACCGCCGAGGAGAAGCGCCGCCGCATCTTCGCCATCGTGGCTGCCTCGTCGGGCAACCTGGTCGAGTGGTTCGACTTCTACGTCTACGCCTTCGGCGCGATCTACTTCGCGCCCGCGTTCTTCCCCAAGTCCGACCCGACGGCCCAGCTGCTCAACACGGCGGGCGTGTTCGCCGCGGGCTTCCTGATGCGGCCCATCGGCGGCTGGCTCTTCGGCCGCATCGCCGACCGGCGCGGCCGCCGCACGGCGATGCTGGCCTCTGTGGTGCTGATGTGCCTCGGCTCGCTGATGATCGCGGCCGTCCCCACCTACGCGTCGATCGGCGCCTGGGCGCCGGCGCTGCTGCTGGTCGCCCGCCTGCTGCAGGGCCTGTCGGTCGGCGGCGAGTACGGCACCGCGGCGACGTACATGAGCGAAGTCGCGCTGCGCGGCATGCGCGGGTTCCTGTCCTCGTTCCAGTACGTCACCCTGATCGGCGGCCAGCTGCTGGCGGTGCTGGTCATCGTCCTGCTGCAGCAGGTGCTCGACGACGCCGAGCTGAAGGCCTGGGGCTGGCGCATCCCCTTCGTCGTCGGCGCGATCGCGGCCGTGATGGCGTTGCTGCTGCGGCGCACGCTGCACGAGACGTCCACCGACCAGTCACGTGCCAACCGCGAGGCCGGCACCATCCGCGGCGTGCTGCGCCACCACCGCGCCGCGTTCCTCACGGTCATCGGCTACACGGCCGGCGGCTCGCTGATCTTCTACACGTTCACCACCTACATGCAGAAGTACCTGGTCAATTCGGCCGGCATGTCGGTGAAGACGGCCAGCAACGTGATGACGGTGTGCCTGTTCATCTTCATGTGCCTGCAGCCCGCGTTCGGCGCGCTGTCGGACCGCATCGGGCGGCGCAACAACATGCTGCTGTTCGGCGGCCTCGGCATGCTGGCGACGGTGCCGATCTTCACCGCGCTGCAGGGCGTCGACAGCCCGGTCGCGGCCGGCGCGCTGATCCTGCTGGCGTTGGCGATCGTGAGCTTCTACACCTCGGTCAGCGGCATCGTGAAGTCCGAACTGTTCCCGCCGGAAGTGCGCGCGATGGGCGTCGGGTTCGCCTATGCGATCGCCAACGCGCTGTTCGGCGGCACGGCCGAGTACGTGGCCCTGGGCCTCAAGAGCCTGGGCCACGAGTCGCTGTTCTACTGGTACGTGACGGTGATGATGGCGATCGCCTTCCTCGTCAGCCTGCGCATTCCGCGGGTGCCGAGCTACCTGCGGCACGAGCACTGATCAGGACGCCAGGCTGTCCACCGCCTGCAGCATCGCCTCGCGGGCCTGCTGCCAGATGCGCGCGCGCCACTCGGGCGTGTCCGTGTAGAACGCATCGCGCATCTGCTGCTTGATCTGCTTGGCCACGTCGGCAGGGGCGTCCGGGTGCTGGTGCAGCCAGTGCTCGGCACGCAAGGCCTGCAGCACCTGCAACAACGGCTGCGTGCCGTACTCCAGCGCGATGCCGGTGTACTGCGCCTGCGGGCATTCCTGCGGCGCGGCGGACCACATCATCCCGGTGAGCTTCGCGGACGTCGACGAGCCGTCGTAGATCGACGTCACCGGCGTGCGGCCACCGCCGTCCCACCACGCGCGGGCGCGCGCCAATTGCGTGGGCTCGTCGGGACCTGCGTAGATGCGCTCGCCGACGCCGTCTGGGCCAAGCCCCGTGTGGAAGTCGATCCAGGCGAGCCGGCCGGCGCGGCGCCCGTGGGTCGACAGCACTTCGCGCAGCGTGCGGTTGCTCCAGGTCGCCTCGGTGCCGCCGAAGTACATGCCGCGCGGGAACTCGTGCTGCCCGCTGCTGGCCGCCGCCTGGAACGCGGCCTGGCCGTTGCGCGCGATCCAGGCCTGGACCTGCTGCTCGTTGCCGGCGTCGGGCGGCCACTGGTCGGGGAACAGCAGCGGATGCAGTTCGCCGTAACCGGGGTTGGCCGGCAGCGGCTGCGAGAAGTCGTGGAAGTTGCGATTGAGGTCGACGTTCTCGTGCGTCGTGCGCCGCAGGTGCGAGAAGCCGTACGGGTTGAGCGCATGCACGTACAGCACCGCGACGCCGCGATCGCGCGCAGCCTGCCGCCAGGCGTCGTCGCGCAGGGCGGCGACCTGGATGCCGCTGCCGCAGAAGCCTTCCACGCCATGGCAGGCGCTGCTCAGCACCAGCAGCTTGGACGCGCTGGGGTCGCCGTCCCGCGCGACGTCCATCGCGAGGTCTTCGCCCTGCGAACCGCGCTCGGGATGCAGCTTCGATTCGACCAGCAACCCGGCCGCCTGCGCCGCGGCGATGAACTTCTGCCGCGCTTCGGCGTAGGTGGAGGAGAAGGCGGTGTCGAGCATCGGGCGTCGTCGTCACCGCGCAGGCGGGGACCCATCGCTTCCGATTTCAGGGGGTTGGGAAGCGGTGGATCCCCGCCTTCGCGGGGATGACGATTACTTGGCCAGCCAGGCCTCCGCCAGCCGCACCCAATACGTCGCCCCCAACGGAATCAATTCATCGTTGAAGTCGTAGCTCGGGTTGTGCAGCGTGCAGGGGCCGCCACCGTGGCCGATCTGGCGGTGGTCGCCGGTGCCGTTGGCGATGAAGCAGTACGCGCCCGGCTTGGCCTGCAGCATGTACGCGAAGTCCTCGGCGCCCATGGTGGGCTCCTGCACGTCGACGTTCTGCTCGCCGACGATGGAGGCCATCACCTGGCGCGCGAACTCGGCTTCCTTCTGCGAATTGACGGTCGGCGGGTAGTTGCGCACGAACTCGAACTCGCACACCGCCTCGTGCGCGGCGCAGATGTTCTCGGCCACCTGCTTCATGCGGCGCTCGATCAGGTCCAGCACTTCCAGCGTGAAGGTGCGCACCGTGCCCTGCAGCTCGCAGCTGTCGGGCACGACGTTGGTGGCTTCGCCCGCATGGATCATCGTCACCGAGATCACGCCGGCGTCGATCGGCTTCTTGTTGCGGCTGATGATGGTCTGGAAGGCCTGCACCATCTGGCACGCGACCGGCACCGGGTCGATGCCCATGTGCGGCAGCGCGGCATGGCTGCCCTTGCCGCGGATGGTGATCCTGAATTCGTTCGACGATGCCATCACCGGCCCCGGGCTGACGGCGAAGCGGCCGGCCTGCGGGCCCGGCCAGTTGTGCATGCCGAACACCGCTTCCATCGGGAACTTGTCGAACAGGCCGTCGCGGATCATCTCGCGCGCGCCGCCGCCGCCTTCTTCCGCCGGCTGGAAGATCACGTAGACGGTGCCGTCGAAGGTGCGTTGCTTTGCGAAGTGCTGCGCGGCCGCCAGCAGCATCGCGACGTGCCCGTCGTGGCCGCACGCGTGCATGCGGCCGGGGTGCTTGCTCGCATGCTCGAAGGTGTTGAACTCCTGCATCGGCAGCGCGTCCATGTCGGCGCGCAGGCCGATGGCGCGGTCGCTGGTTCCGTTCCTGATGATGCCGACGACGCCGGTCTTGCCCATGCCGCGGTGCACGGGGATGCCCCATTCGGTGAGCTTGGCGGCCACGAGGTCGGCGGTGCGCACCTCTTCGAAGCACAGTTCCGGATGCGCGTGGATGTCGCGGCGCAGGGCGGTGATGGAGGCAGCCTGGGTGACGATGGAATCAAGGACGTTCATGGGAATTGCCGGGGAAGGATCGGGCCAGTCTAGCCGGGCGGCGCGCGGTGCGCCTCGGGGGTTCTCCGCGAGAATCGTGCCATGACGCAGGAATCCACGGCCTTGTCGCCGCGCGCGCTGGAGCTGGCGCAAACCTTGGTTCGCATGAACACGGTCAGCGCCAACAGCAACCTCGAGCTCATCCACTTCGCGCGCGACCACCTGGCGCGGCTGGGCGTCACCTCCCGGTTGACCTTCAATGCCGACAGGACCAAGGCCAACCTGTTCGCCACCCTGGGCGAAGGCAAGCCGGCCGGCGTGATCGTCTCGGGCCACACTGACACCGTGCCGTGGGACGGGCAGGACTGGACCACCGATCCGCTGGGCGCCGAGGTGAAGGACGGCCGCCTGCACGGCCGCGGCTCGGCCGACATGAAGAGCTTCATCGCGATCGCGTTGGCACAGGCCGACAGCTTCCTGGCCAGCGACGCGCCGTTCGCGATCCACCTCGCGTTCAGCTACGACGAGGAGGTCGGCTGCTTCGGCGTGCGCGAGCTCATCGCCGACATGCGCGACGCGGGCATCCGCCCGCTGGCGTGCGTCATCGGCGAGCCCACCAGCATGGTGCCCGCCATCGCGCACAAGGGCGTGTACCGCTACAAGTGCTGCGTGCGCGGCAAGGAGGCGCATTCGTCGCTGACGCCGCAGTCGGTGAATGCGATCGAGATGGCCGCGCGCGTGGTCGGCCACGTGCGCGACATGGCGGACCGCTTCCAGCGCGAGGAGCCGCGCTACGAAGGTTTCGACGTGCCGTACTCCACGGCGAGCGTCGGCCAGTTTCACGGCGGCATCGCCGACAACGTCGTGCCGCGCGACGCCGAGTTCCGCTACGAATTCCGCGACCTGCCCACGGCCGACGCGCGCGCGATGCAGGCGCAGGTGGTCGACTACGCGCGCTCGCTCGAGCCCGCGATGAAGCAGGTCGCGCCGGACACGGGCTTCTCGTTCGAGACCATCTGCGAGATCCCGAGCTTCCTCGGATCCGCCGGCGACGCCGTCACGCAGCTCGCCCAGCGCCTGGCCGGCGAGCGCCGCACCACGCTGGTCGCGTTCGGGACCGAAGCCGGCCTGTTCAAGAACGCCGGCATCCCGACCGTGGTCTGCGGCCCCGGCAGCATCGTGCAGGCGCACCAGCCCGACGAATACGTCGAGCTGGCGCAACTGGCTCGCTGCGAGGCGTTCCTGCGCGGGTTGGCAAGCGCGCGCGAGATTGGCTGAAGACAGAACTCCCTAACGCAGAGGTCACGGAGCGAGCGCAGAGGTCGCAGAAGGAATCAAAGGATTCCTTCATCGTTCTGTTCTGCGTTCTCTGCGCTTGCTCTGCGTCCTCTGCGTTCGGGTGTCCGCCTTTACGGGCGGGTCGCGGTGTCCGCCGAAGCGCCGCTGGCCTTCGTGTCGGGCAGGTGGCTCTCGACCGACTTGCCGGTCCGGCGCATGGCGTCGGCGGTCTTGTGGCCGGCGTTCTTGGCGGCCTTGCCGGTCTTCTTGGCGACGCGTTTGGTGGCCTGGGCCGGACGCGAGTTCTCGGCGCGCTCGACGATGGCGGGCTTGCTGCCGTTCGTTTCGCTCACGCCGGTCTGCATCGGGCGGTTGCCGGTCTCGGGCGCGGCGGGCTTGTCGGCGGTCTGCGCTTGCGCGGCCCCGACGACGAGGGCGATGGCGGCGGCGATGCCGCCGGCGAGGATGCGGTTCATGTGAGCTCCCTGTGTGTGCAAGTGGATGACGCGCAGTATTCCGTGCGCGCCATCCGCCGTGGGAGCGTGGGAATGGGTCTTGGGCAGTTCCTACACGCAGTTGCGTGCGCTGCCGACCCAGCCGTAGGAGGCGCGGCGGCGCTTACTCGCGCACGCGGCCCTGGGAATCGATGAGGCTCAGTTCCACCATCTTCGACGCCACGCGCGCATCCGCGAAGTGCACGCGGAACCCGCCGAGGTTGACGTCGTCCAGGCTCTCGACGGCCTTGCGCAGCTTGGCGCGGCCGGCGTCGCGCGGCATGCGCCTGGCGGCTTCGACGAACGCCTTCGCGGCCAGGTAGCCCTCGAGCATGTAGACGTTCGGCGCGCCGGCCTTGGCGGCCTGGGCATCGGCCGTGAGCTCGCGCACGACCGCGATCTTGGCGCTGTCGCTCTTGGGGACGACCCGCACGACGACGACGCCGGCACCCGTCGGGCCCAGCTGCTCGGCGAGCAGCTTCTCGCCGGTGTTCGAGAAGCCGTAGATCGGGCCGCGGAAGCCCTTCTCGCGCAGGTCGCGCACCGCGCCGGCGGCGGCGGACGCGTCGTTGATCACCAGCACCGATTCCGGATTGGCCGCCAGCGTCTTGTCGACGGTGCCGGCCACGGCGCCCGAGGCCAGCATCTGCTTGGACACCAGGTTGGCGCCCAGGCCGGTCATGGTGCGCTCGGCCGCGTCGAGCGCGGCCAGCGACTCGCCGTCGCCGCCGTAGAGGATGGCGAGCTTGCGGGCGCCCAGCGTTTCGGCGTGCTTCGTGATCGCGGCGGCTTCTTCCGAATAGCCGGGGCGCAGCGAGTACACGTTGGCGTAGTTGGCGCCGCGGAGCTCGTCGGCGCCCGCCGCCGGCGCGAACAGCAGCACGTCGGTGTCCTTCACCAGCGGGTACGAGGCGGCGACCTGCGGTGAACCGTAGTAGCCGAACAGCGCGAGCACGCCTTGTTGCAGCAGCTTCTTCGTGTTGGCGGCCGCGGTGGCGGCGTTGCCGTGATCGTCCAGCGTGACCAGCTCGACCTGGCGGCCGTTGACGCCGCCGGCCGCGTTGACCTTGTCGAAGTAGAGCTTGGCGCCGGTGTGGAACGGCCCCGCCAGCGCCGAACCGGGGCCGGTGAGCGCAAGCGACTGGCCGAGCACCAGGCTGGACTTGGTCACGCCGTCCTGGGCGTGCGCGACCGCGCTTGCGCCGGCGAGGGCGGCTACCATGGCGGCTTGCAGCCAGCGGCGGCGGAGGGTGTTCATGGGGATGCCTTTCGGGTCTCGTCCGCGGCCCAGACAGCGGCCGCGCTGCCCGACAGCATAGGAACAAAGTTGAGCTTGCCCATCGGCATTCCCCCTAGCGGGACCGTGAACGGCCAGGTTTTGGGCGCCTGTCCGCACGATTGTCCCGACACGTGTTCCCTCGTCACCACGGTCCAGGACGGCGTGGCGGTGAAGGTGCACGGCAATCCCGACCATCCGTCGACCGACGGCGTGCTGTGCGCGAAGGTGTCCCGTTACACCGAGCGCACCTACCACGCCGACCGCCTGCTGCATCCGCTCAAGCGCGTCGGCCCGAAGGGATCGGGCCGCTTCGAGCGCGTCACCTGGGACCAGGCGCTCGACGACATCGCAGCCCGGCTGAAGGCGATCGGCGAGCGCGATCCGCAGGCCATCCTGCCCTACAGCTACTGCGGCACGATGGGACTGGTGCAGGGCGAAGGCATGGCCGGCCGCTTCTTCCACAAGCTGGGCGCGTCGCTGCTCGATCGCACCATCTGCGCCAGCGCAGGCGCCGCGGGGCTGACCCACACGCTGGGCGGCAAGGTCGGCATGAAGGTGGAGTTCTTCACCGAAGCGAAGCTGATCGTGCTGTGGGGCAGCAACTCGATCACCAGCACGGTGCATTTCTGGCGCCTGGCGCAGGAAGCCAAGCGGCAGGGCGCGCGGCTGGTGTGCATCGACCCGCGCCGCACCGAAACGGCGCAGAAGTGCCACGACCACCTGCAGCTCCTGCCGGGCACCGACGCGGCGCTGGCGCTCGCGGTGATGCACGAACTGGTCGTCAACGACTGGCTGGACCACGACTACCTCGCGCAGCACACGCTTGGCTGGGACGCGCTGCGTGAACGCGCGCTGCGCTGGTCGCCCGAGCGGGCGGCCGCCGTGTGTGGCATTCCCGCGCAGCAGATCCGCGACTTCGCGCGCCTGTACGGCACCACCAGGCCCGCGGCGATCCGCCTGAACTACGGCATGCAGCGCGTGCGCGGCGGCGGCAACGCGGCGCGCGCCATCGCGTGCCTGCCCGCGCTGACGGGCGCATGGCGGCATCGCGCCGGCGGCGTGCTGCTGTCGTCGTCCGGCTGGTTCCCGGTCGACGGCGCGGCGCTGCGTCGGCCCGACCTGCTCGCGGGCCGCAGGCCGCGCACGCTGAACATGGTGCAGGTCGGCGACGACCTGCTGCGGCCGTCGTCGCCGTCCTTCGGCCCGCAGGTCGAAGCGATGGTCGTCTACAACTGCAACCCGGTGGCCGTGGCGCCGGACTCGGGCAAGGTGGTGCGCGGCTTCTCGCGCGAGGACCTGTTCACCGTCGTCCTCGAGCAGTTCCGGACCGACACCGCCGACTACGCCGACTACATCCTGCCCGCGACGACGCAGCTGGAACACTGGGACGTCCACACCACGTACGGCCATACCGACGTGATGCTGAACCGCCCGGCGATCGCGCCCGTGGGCGAATGCAAGCCGAACTCGGAGATCTTCCGCGAGCTCGCGCGCCGCATGGGCTTCGACGACCCGTGCTTCGCCGACAGCGACGAGCACATGTGCCGCCAGGCCTTCGGGGACCGTGTCGACTTCGAGGAACTGCTGGCCAAGGGCTTCGCGCCGCTGCATATTCCCGACGCGCCGTTCGCGCACGGGCGCTTCCCGACCGCATCCGGCAAGTGCGAGTTCTTCAGCGCGGAACTCGCGCGCCAGGGCTTCGATGGGCTGCCCGACCACGTGCCCAACCACGAACCGGCGGGATCGTCGGCCGCGTACCCGCTGGCGATGATCTCGCCGCCCGCGCGCAACTTCCTCAATTCGACCTTCGTCAACCTGCAGAGCCTGCGCGACATCGAGCGCGAGCCGTTCCTGGAGATCCACCCGGTCGACGCCCAGTCGCGCGGCCTCGCGACGGGCAGCGTCGTGCGCGTCTTCAACGATCGCGGCGAATACCACTGCAAGGCCGAAGTCACCGAGCGCGCGCGCCCCGGCGTCGTCAACGGGCTGGGCATCTGGTGGCGCAAGGACGGCCTGCGGCAGACCAACGTCAACGAGCTCACCAGCCAGAAGCTGACCGACATGGGCAACGGGCCGGTGTTCTACGACTGCCTGGTGGAAGTGCAGGCCGCGTGAGCAAGCGCTGGGTGGTCGGGTCCTCGCTCGCCGGCACGATGGTGCTGGCGACCTTCGCGCTCGCGCTCACGGGCTGCAGCAACATCGGCTACTACCTGCAGTCGGCAGGCGGCCACCTGCGCGTGATGAACGCCGCGCGGCCGGTGCGCGAAGTGATCGCCGACGACACCTCGCCAGAGCGGCTGCGCAAGCAACTGGAGCTGAGCCAGCGGATCCGCGAGTTCGCGTCGCATGACCTCCAGCTGCCCGACAACCCCAGCTATCGCCGCTATGCCGACCTGCACCGCAGCGCGGTGATCTGGAACGTCGTCGCCGCGCCGCCCGATTCGCTCAAGCTCAAGACCTGGTGTTTCCCTATCACCGGCTGCATCACCTACCGCGGCTACTTCGACGAGAAGGAGGCGCGCGCCGAAGCGGCCCGGCTGGCGGCGGAAGGCATGGAGTCGGCGGCGTACCCCGTGCCCGCGTATTCCACGCTGGGCTGGATGAACTGGGCCGGCGGTGACCCGCTGCTCAACACCTTCATCTACTACCCCGAGGGCGAGCTCGCGCGGCTGGTGTTCCACGAGCTGGCGCACCAGGTCGTGTACGCCAAGGACGACTCGATGTTCAACGAGTCGTTCGCCACCGCCGTCGAACGCCTGGGCGTGCGGCGTTGGCTGGACACGCAGGCCAGCGAGAAGGCCCGCGCCGATTACGTCGTCTACAACGGCCGGCGGCTGCAGTTCCGCGCGTTGACGCAGGCCACGCGCCGCGACCTGCAATCCCTGTACGAGACGCATCCGGACCCGGTCGCCCGCGAGAAGCGCAAGCAGGAGATCCTGGCGAACTTCCGCGCCGGCTACCGCCAGTTGCGCGACGGCTGGAACCTCGACCCGAACCGCCTGCGCCTCACCGACCAGTGGGTGGCGGAGGCCAACAACGCGTCGTTCGGCGCGCAGGCGACGTACGACGAACTGGTGCCCGGCTTCGAGGCGCTGTTCGCCTCGGTCGGTGGCGACTGGACCCGCTTCTATGATGAAGCGCGGCGGCTGGCGAAGCTGCCCAAGGCCGAACGCCATCTGTTCCTGAAGGACAAGGAGAACGCCCATGCCTGACATCCACATCGAACGCGCGCACAAGCTGGGCCTGGCCAAGGCGCGGGAACTCGCGTTCAAGTGGGCGGAGACGGCGGAGGCGAAGCTCGACATGGACTGCACCTACGAGGAGGGCAAGTCGTCCGACCTCGTGACCTTCACCCGCTCGGGCGTCAACGGCGAGCTGAAGGTGACCGGCAGCAAGTTCGAGCTGGAAGCGCGCCTGGGCTTCCTGCTGGGCGCGTTCAAGGACCGCATCGAGGCCGAGATCACGAAGAACCTCGACGAACTGCTGGCGCAGGACGATCCGCACGCGGCGTTCGACAAGGCCGTGGCCAAGGCGTCGGGCAAGGGCGCCAAGCCCAAGGCGCGCAAGGCCTGAGATGGCGACCCCGGGCCCGCTCGCCGGCCTCAAGGTGCTGGAACTCGGCCAGCTGATCGCCGGCCCGTTCGCGGCCAAGACGCTAGCCGACTTCGGCGCCGACGTGATCAAGGTGGAGCCGCCCGGCACGGGCGACCCGCTGCGCAAGTGGCGCCTGCTCAAGGACGGCACCTCCGTGTGGTGGCAGGTGCAGTCGCGCAACAAGCGCTCGCTGACGCTGGACCTGAAGGACCCGCAGGCGCAGGACGTGGTGCGGCGCCTCGCGCAGGAAGCCGACGTGCTGGTGGAGAACTTCCGTCCCGGCGCGCTGGAAGGCTGGGGGCTCGCGCCCGAGTCGTTGCTCGAAAGCAATCCGCGGCTCGTCGTGCTGCGCATCAGCGGCTACGGCCAGACCGGGCCGTACCGCGATCGCCCGGGCTTCGGCGTCGTCGCCGAAGCGATGGGTGGCCTGAGGCACCTCACGGCCGAACCGGGCCGCGTGCCGGTGCGCGTGGGTGTGTCGATCGGGGACACGCTCGCCGCGCTGCACGGTGTCATCGGGATCCTGATGGCCTTGCACGAGCGGCAGAAGAGCGGGCGCGGGCAGGTGATCGACGTCGCGCTGTACGAGGCCGTCTTCAACTGCATGGAAAGCCTGCTGCCCGAATACAGCGCGTTCGGGGTCGTGCGCCAACCCGCAGGCAGTGCGTTGCCCGGCATCGCGCCGACCAATGCGTACAAGTGCGCGGATGCCGGCTACGTGCTGGTGGCGGGCAATGGCGACAGCATCTTCCGGCGCCTGATGGCGGCGATCGGCCGCCCCGACCTCGGCGCCGATCCCGGCCTGCAGGACAACACCGGCCGCGTCGCCCGCGTCGAGGAACTCGACGCCGCCATCGGCGCCTGGACGGCGCAGCGCTCCGTCGACGACGCGCTCGCCGCGCTCGATGCCGCGCACGTGCCCGCGGGAAAGATCTACACGGTCGCCGACATCGCCGCCGACCCGCACTACCGCGCGCGCGGCATGCTGGAAGCAGTGACGCTCCCCGACGGCACTCACGTCGCGGTGCCCGGCGTCGTGCCCAAGCTGTCCCGCACGCCTGGTTCGCACAGGCGGAACGCGCCGGACCTGGGGCAGGACACGGAGGCGGTGCTGCGGGAAGTCGGGCTCACCGAGGAACAGATCGCCGCGCTGAAGGCGCGCGGGGTCGTCTAGCTTCGTCGTCCCCGCGGGACTAGGCTCTGCCCCCGCGAAGGCGGGGGCGGGGACCCATCGCTTCCATCAGCGCTGCCAGAAGCGGAAGCGATGGATTCCCGCCTTCGCGGGAATGACGGGAACGCGTCAGGACAACGACTGGATCAGGTCGACGTACTGCTGCTTGGCATCGTCCTGCGACGTGCCCTTGCAGGCGTTCCAGGCGTCCCACTTGGCGCGGCCGACCATGTCGCCGAAGCCGGGCTTCTTCTCCGTGTTGTCGCCCACCGTCGCCTGCTTGTACAGGCCGTAGATCTTCAGCAGCGTCGTGTTGTCGGGACGCTCGGCGAGCTTCTTGGAGTTGGCGACGGCGGCGTCGAAGTCGTCTTGCAGCGGCATGGCGGGTCCTCTCGGGAAAGTTCGCGGTATCTTAAGCGCCGCCCCCTGCCCACAATAGGGTCCGCCCCCAGACGACGAGGACAGCCATGGTCACCCGCATCGCCCGCCAGGCCGCCGCCGAAGCGGCGCCGCGCATGCGCCGTGCGGCGCGCCAGGCCACGCGTGCGGCGGGCTCGATGCTGGGGCTCGCGGGCGAGCGCATGACCAAGGTCGACACGGCCTGGCTGCGTATGGACTCCGACCACAACCTGATGATGATCATGGGCGTGTGGACGCTCGAGCCCCGCGTCGACTACGACCAGCTGTGCGCGCGCGTGCAGGAGCGCCTCGTGCAGTACGCGCGCTTCCGGCAGAAGGTGGTCGAGGACGCGGCGGGCGCGACGTGGGTCGAGGACCGCGCGTTCGACATCCACCGGCACGTCGTGCGCGAGAAGCTGCCGCGCACGCGCAAGGGCGGCAGCGGGCAGGCCGCACTGCAAGCGCGCGTCGGTGAACTTGCGATGCAGCCCCTCGATCGCGGGCACCCGCTGTGGCAGTTTCACCTGGTCGAGGACCATGACGGCGGCAGCGCCCTCATCGCGCGCATCCACCACTGCATCGCAGACGGCATCGCGCTGATCTCGGTCATGCTGTCGATGGTCGACGGCGGCACGGCGGCGCCGCCTGCGCGGCAAGAGCGTCGCGAGGAACGTGACGACGACTGGATCGGCCACACGCTCGTCAAGCCGATCACCGAAGTGGCCGTCAAGGCGCTCGATGCCGCGGGCGACGGCGCCGCCGCATCGCTGAAGTTGCTGATGGAGCCGCACAAGGGCGTCGACGGCACGCTGGAGGCCGCCAGGCTCGCCTACCAGGTGCTCAGCGACGCCGCCGCGCTGCTGCTGATGCCCGACGACGCGACGACGCGGCTGAAGGGCCAGCCGGCGGGCAAGAAGCACGTCGCGTGGTGCGAGCCACTGCCGCTCGATCACGTGCGGGCGGTGAGCAAGGCGCTCAACTGCTCGATCAACGACGTGCTGTTGTCGTGCGTGGCCGGCGCCATCGGCCAGTACCTGCGGCGCCATGGCGACGACACGACGGGCATGGACATCCGGGCGATGGTGCCGGTCAACCTGCGCCCGCTGGACCAGGCGCACAAGCTGGGCAACCGCTTCGGCCTGGTGCCGCTGGTGCTGCCGGTGGGTGTCGAGAACCCGATCGAGCGCGTCTACGAAGTGCGCCGCCGCATGGACCAGCTGAAAGGCAGCACGCAGCCGATGCTCGCCTTCCTGGTGCTCACGCTGTCGGGGCTGGTGATCAAGCCGGTGCAGGACGCGATCCTGGACCTGTTCGGCAAGAAGACCACCGCCGTGATGACCAATGTGCCGGGGCCGCGCGAGAAGCTGAAGATCCTGGGCTCGACGCTGCAGGACGTGATGTTCTGGGTGCCGCAGTCCGGCAACATCGGCCTGGGCGTGTCCATCCTCAGCTACGGCGGGCGTGTGCAGTTCGGCCTCATTGCCGACGCCGCCCTGTGCCCTCGGCCGCAGGAGATCATCGACGGGTTCACGCCGGAGTTCGATCGCCTGGCGCTGGTGACGCTGATGCTGCCCTGGGGCGAGTAGGTTCGTCGTCCCCGCGCAGGCGGGCACCCATCGCTTCCACGAAGGGCTTCAAGGCGGGAGCGATTCCCGCCTTCGCGGGAATGACGGGACCGCTCCCCAGGGAGGGCGGAGCTACTGCGCCGCCTGCTCTTCCTTCAACTCCAGCCGCCCGTGCTCCTGCAGGTACAGCTCGCCCAGCGATTGCTGCTGGTCCTTGTCCAGCACCTTCTTCGCCTGCGGGAAGAACTTCTGCTCCTCCTCGTCCAGGTGGTGGTGCACCTTGTGCACCAGCTTGCCCAGCGCCTCCAGCCATTCGGCCGAGCCCTCGCCGGCCTTCTCGAGGTCCTCGACCATCTCGTCCATCTCGTGGTGTTCCGAGATGCCGTGGCGGGCGGCGTCGACGGTGTCGTCGTGCTCGATGAGGGGCACGTAGAACGCGCGCTCCTCGGCGGTCTCGTGGGCCGCCATCTCGATCTTGAGTTCGTCCAGGGCGCGCTTGCGTTCGGTGGGTTCGCCGACGCCGTCGAGCAGGCGTTGGCAGATCGCGCGTTGGCGCTCGTGGCTCTGCAGCAGGGCTTGGAAGATGTCCATGGCGGCGAGTCTGCGGGGCCGCTCGTCCGCGAGGTGTAGGCGCCAGCCGCGCCTTCCGCCCGGCTAATCCGCCAGTTCGGCCTGCGCGAGCGTGACGTTCAGGCGCTCCGCCGCATCCATCGGCGCGATCGACGTCGCGCGTTCGTACAGCGCGGTGGCATCGGCCATGCGCGAGGCGCCTTCGAGCATGACGAGCCCGTTGGCGTATTCCACCAGGCCGATGATCGAGTTCGGGTTCAGGCGCAGGCCTTCCTCGAACAGCTTCAGGCCGGTGTCCTTCTTCGCGCCGTAGGTCATGCCGCCGATCAGCGAGCCGACCTTGTCGATCACTTCCGCATGGAACGTCGCCAGCGCGATGTGCGCGTCGGCGTGCCGCGGCTGCAGCTGGATGGCGCGTTCCAGCGATTCCTTGACCTTGCCGCCCAGGCCCTGCGCCAGCGCCTTGGCGACGCTGATGCCCTGGCTGTAGCGGCCCAGCGCGTAGCCGTGCAGGGCCCACGCATTCGCGCATGACGGCTCGCGGCGCGCATACGCCTCGGCCCGGTGCGAGGCGTCGAGGAACAGCTCGAGCCGCGCCTTCTCCTTGTTCTCGAGGTAGCTGGCGTGGATGCAGGTGGCCTTGATGGCGGCCAGTTCGCCGGGACCGCCGGCGCGCGCGCCGGCTTCGGCGGCCTGCTGGAATTCCCCGCGGTGGAACAGGCGCCAGGCCTCCAGCACCGCCGCGCTTTGCGGCAGCGGCTCGGCATCGCCCGCGTGCAGCCGCGTCCATCGACGCTGCACCTCGTCGGTGTCGAGATCGAACTCGCCGGCGTGCGGGAACGAAGCCCAGCGGGCCACGCTTGTCTCCTTTGTCGTGCTACTGCGGTGCCGGGTCGCCGTAGGCCCCTGCGAGGCGCAGGAGGTGCTGGCGCTGGCCCGCTTCGAGATAGGGTACCAGCAGATGCAGGACGTGGTGCGCGCCACGCAGCAAGGCCGCTTGCGCGCTCCCCGGCTCCAGCGCGCGGCGCGGGTCGCGCACGTACTCGTAGCTGAGCCAGTAGGTGAGCACCACCACCATGCTGGTGGCCGTCGGCTCCGCCTCGCGCGAATCGATCTTCACCGCGCCCGACCGGCTCATCCCGTCGAGGACCGCGCGCACCGCTCGCGTCTTGTTCCTGAGCACCCACTGGAAGTGCGTCTCCAGCCGCCGGTTGCGCGACAGCAGGTCGTTGAGGTCGCGGTACAGGAAGCGGTACTGCCAGATCAGCTCGAACAGCGTGTGCAGGAAGAACCAGGCGTCCTCGACATTGCGCACGTCGTCGGCCGCGTTGAGCAATTGCGTGAGCGCCTGCTCGTAGCGGTCGAACAGCGTGTTGACCAGTTCGTCCTTGGCCGGGTAGTGGTAGTAGAGGTTGCCGGGGCTGATGTTCAGCTCGGCGGAGATCAGCGTCGTCGAGACGTTCGGCTCGCCGAAGCGGTTGAACAGGTCGAGCGTGACCTCCAGGATGCGCTCGGCGGTGCGCCTGGGGGGCTTGCGCGCCATGTCAGGCCGCCTCGGACCGGACCTGCCGGCCCAGGTCGTCCAGCGTGGCGCGCAACGTCGAGATCGATTGCTGCAGCCGCCGCGGCGCGCGCGTCGGCGTGACCAGCACGCGGCGCTCGCGCAGCACGTCCTCGCGCAGCGTGAGGCCGTGGCGCGCGAACCTGGTGGCGAGCGCGCCGTGCTGCGACAGCAGGACGGACCGCGTGTGCTGGTACGCGTGCTCGGCGAGCTCGCGCCGCTGGCGGTAGCTGAAGGTGTTCGCCATGTACCACCGCGCATCGCGCGGGTCGGGCTCGATCAACACCATGTCGGTGTCCGGGTAGGCGCGCTGGTACTGCTTCATGCCCAGCTCGAGCCGCGAGCGGATCATGGTGCGCAACGCCTGGCCCAGGACCGCCGGCAGCCCGCCGTCGACCAGCCGCGGGATCGCGCCGCCCGCGCCCGTGGCATCGAACGACACCAGCGGGTTGATGCACAACATCAGGTCGACGCCGCGCGCCAGCGCCACCGACGCGTGCATCGTCTTGCTCAGCGCGCCGTCGACGAAATGCTTGTCGCCGATGCGCACCGGCGGGAACAGGCCGGGCAACGCCGCGCTGGCCTGCACGGCGCGCGAAATCGGCACGTCGTCCCAGCCGGATTCGCCGAACGGCGCGGCGTCGCCCGTGTCCAGGTCGGTCGCGACGAGCGTGAGCCGCGTGCGCAGTTCGCGAAAATCGTTGGTGCGGCCTGGCTGCGTGAACACGCGCGCCAGGCGCCGGTCGATCTCCTCGCTCGAGAACAGGCCGGTGGGCAGCAGCGGGCCGAGCTGCTCCAGCACGTGCGTGATCGGCTTGCGGCGGACGAAGGTGCGCCACACGGCGGCGGTGGCCACCGCGGGAATCTTCAGCGAGCGGCGCAGGAACTCGCCGAACGCCGGCACCATCAGCCATGCGGGGTCGAACACCTCGCTGTCACCGCGGTTCTCGATGAACGACGCGCACAGCTCGCGCGGCGGCATGCCGTTGGCCAGCGCCGCGGCGAGGAAGCCGCCCGCGGAGATGCCGACGTAGTGGTCCAGCTTCTCGAGGGCGATGCCGTCCAGCGCCTCCTCCAGCGCGCACAGCGCGCCGATCTCGAAGATCGCGCCGAGGGGACCGCCGCCCGCCAGCGCCAGCGCGATGCGTGGCGTGCTCGTCTTGCTCATGAGCTTGCAGTGTAGGGCGGGGATCCGGTCACTGTCATTCCGGCGGGAGCCGGCATCCATGCGGGGCTCGCGTCCCTTCGTGTGGATTGCGGGTCAAGCCCGCAATGACGACCGATCACGCGGCGGACTTGCGGGCGGTGCTGCGCTTCTTGGCCGGGGCCTTCTTGCCCGCGGTGGGGCGCGGGGTCTTCGCGGCGGTGCGGCCGCCCTTCGCGTTCAGCTTGGCGACTTCGCGATGGAGGTCGTCGATGCGCGCGATCAGCGCGTCGACGTCCTGCGCCGACGGCACGCCCAGCTTGTTCAGGGCGCGCGAAACGCGCTCCTCGAAGATGGTCTCCAGCTTGTCCCACTGGCCCGAGGCCTTGGACGACAGGTCGCCGGCCATGCTGGCCATGCGCGTGGTCGCCTCCGACAGCTTCTCTTCCGCCGCCGATTGCGTGCGCCGCTGCAGCGACATGCCTTCGCGCACCAGCGCCTCGAACACCTTGCCGCCTTCGGCCTGCGCCTTGCCGAACGCCCCCAGCCCCGCGAGCCAGATCTGGCTGGCCGATTCCTTGACGGTCTCGGCGAACTGCGCGTTGCCGGCGCCCTTCTTCGTCGTGTCGTCCGCGCCCGTCGCGGCGCCACGTTGCATCTTCTTGACCATGGGTGCACTCCTGAAGGCGGCCGGCGACGCGCCGGGCCGTGGGGGGATCGTAGGGGCGGAAGGGAGCGAGCGGGTAGGGCGGGACCACTAGAACCTCTCCGTCGTGCCCGCGGAGGCGGGGACCCAGCGCTTCCATCTCCTGCATTGGTCGAAGGAGGAAGCGATGGATTCCCGCCTCCGCGGGAATGACGGTCTGGGCGGGGTTTTCTCGCACTTCCCGCCATGCTGCGTTGCGCAAGAATGCCCGCCAGCACGCACACGCGGGAGGGTCCATGCACTACTTCGTCACCGGCGCCACCGGGTTCATCGGCAAGCGCCTCGTTCGCAAGCTGCTCGCACGCGAAGGCGCGGTGGTGCACTTCCTGCTGCGCAAGGAAAGCGAAGGCAAGGTCGCGGAGCTGCGCGAGTCGTGGGGCGAAGGCGCCGACCGCGCGCTGCCGGTGTACGGCGACCTGACGGCCGAAGGCCTGGGGGTGTCGGCCGCGGATGCGAAGGCGCTGAAGGGCAAGATCGACCACCTGTACCACCTCGCCGCCGTGTACGACCTCGCGGCGGACGAGGAGAGCCAGGTCGCGGTGAACGTCGAAGGCACGCGCCACGTCGTGCAGTTCGCGCAGGCCGTGGGCGCCAGGCATTTCCACCACGTGTCGTCGATCGCGGCCGCGGGCCTGTACGAAGGCGTGTTCCGCGAGGACATGTTCGACGAGGCCGAGAACATCGACCACCCGTACTTCATGACCAAGCACGAGAGCGAGAAGATCGTGCGTACGGAGTACCAGGGCGCGTGGACCGTGTACCGCCCCGCGATGGTGGTGGGCGACTCGCAGACGGGCGAGATGGACAAGATCGACGGCCCGTACTACTTCTTCAAATTGATCCAGCGCCTGCGGCAGATCCTGCCGCCGTGGATGCCGTCGGTGGGCCTCGAGGGCGGGCGGGTGAACATCGTGCCGGTCGATTTCGTCGTCGCCGCGCTGGACCACATCAGCCACCTGCCGAAGACCGAAGGCAAGTGCTACCACCTCGTCGACCCGATCGGCTACCGCGTGGGCGACGTGCTGGACATCTTCTCGCGCGCGGCGCACGCGCCGAAGATGAGCCTGTTCGTCAACGCGGCGCTGCTGGGGTTCATCCCGCGCGGCGTGAAGAAGGGCCTGATGGCGCTGGCACCGGTGCGCCGCATCCGCAACGCGGTGATGAAGGACCTGGGCCTGCCCGAGGACATGCTCACCTTCGTCAACTACCCGACGCGCTTCGACTGCCGCGAGACGCTGGCGGCGCTCAAGGGCACGGGCATCGCGTGCCCGAAGCTGGACGACTACGCGTGGCGCCTCTGGGACTACTGGGAGCGCTATCTCGACCCCGACCTGCACATCGACCGCTCGCTCAAGGGCACGGTCGGCGGCAAGGTGGTGCTGGTCACGGGCGGCTCCTCGGGCATCGGCCTGGCCGCGGCGCACAAGTTCGCCGAAGCGGGCGCGACGACCATCATCTGCGGCCGCGACCAGGACAAGCTGGACGAAGCCTGCAGGGAAGCCGAGGGCAAGGGCTACACCTTCGTGGCCTACCCGGTCGACCTGTCCGACATGGACGACGTCGACCGCTTCGTGAAGGTGCTGGTCGACACCCATCGTGGCGTCGACTTCCTGGTCAACAACGCCGGCCGCTCGATCCGCCGGGCGGTCGAGTCGAGCTACGACCGCTTCCACGACTTCGAGCGCACGATGCAGCTCAATTACTTCGGCTGCCTGCGCGTGACCATGGGCCTGCTGCCCGGCATGGTGGCCAAGCGCAGGGGCCACGTCGTCAACATCAGCTCGATCGGCGTGCTGACCAACGCGCCGCGTTTTTCGGCCTACGTGGCCAGCAAGGCGGCGCTGGATGCGTGGACGCGTTGCGCCGCCAGCGAGTTCGCCGACCAGGGCGTGACCTTCACGACCATCAACATGCCGCTGGTGCGCACGCCGATGATCGCGCCCACGCAGATCTACAACAACGTGCCGACGCTGTCGCCGGAGGAAGCCGGCGACATGATCGCGCAGGCCTGCATCCGCAAGCCGGTGCGCATCGCCACCCGCCTGGGCGTCACCGGCGAGGTGCTGCACGCGCTGGCGCCGCGCGTCGCGCAGATCGTGATGAACACCAGCTTCCGCATGTTCCCGGATTCATCGGCCGCCAAAGGGGACAAGGGCGCCAAGCCGCAGCTGTCGGCGGAGGCGATCGCGATGCAGCAGATGATGCGCGGGATCCATTTCTGAGCCGCCTATGATCGCCCGCATGCACAAGCGCAAGGGCATCATCCTCGCCGGTGGCTCCGGCACCCGGCTGCACCCGGCCACGCTGGCCGTGAGCAAGCAGCTCCTGCCCGTGTACGACAAGCCGATGGTGTACTACCCGCTCACCACGCTGATGCTGGCGGGCATCCGCGACGTGCTGGTGATCAGCACGCCGCAGGACACGCCGCGCTTCGAGCAGCTGCTGGGTGACGGCTCGCAGTGGGGCCTGTCCCTGCAGTACGCGGTCCAGGAGCGTCCCGACGGCCTCGCGCAGGCCTTCCTCATCGCCGAGCAGTTCCTCGCCGGCGCACCCAGTGCCCTCGTATTGGGCGACAACATCTTCTACGGCCACCACCTGGGCGAGGTGCTCGCCGCCGCGAACTCGCGCGCCGAGGGGGCGACGGTGTTCGCCTACCACGTGCAGGATGCCCAGCGCTATGGCGTGGTCGCCTTCGACAACAACGGACGGGCGGTGAGCGTCGAGGAGAAGCCCGCGCAGCCGCGCAGCAACTTCGCGGTCACCGGCCTGTACTTCTGCGACGGCGGCGTGGTCGACATCGCGCGCTCCATCCGCCCCAGCGCGCGCGGCGAACTGGAGATCATCGACGTGATCCGTGACTACCTCGTCCGCGACCAGCTCGGGGTGCAGGTCCTGCACCGCGGCTACGCCTGGCTGGACACGGGAACGCACGACAGCCTGCTGGAGGCCGGCCAGTTCATCGCCACGCTCGAACACCGCCAGGGCCTGAAGATCGCCTGCCCCGAGGAGATCGCCTGGCGCAACGGCTTCATCGACGATGCGCAACTCGAACGGTTGGCGCAGCCGCTGGCCAAGAGCGGGTACGGCGCCTACTTGCGCAGCCTGCTGCGCGACCCGCACCGCTGAAGCGGGTTCAGGCGCGACACCACACGCGCCGCAACCGCCCGAACGAATACGTGCGCACCGACTGCGTCTCGAGCCGCCTGTGGTGGTGCTCCACGCAATAGATGGCCAGTCGGTCGATGTCGCGGTCGCGCGCCAGCAGCAGCACCCCTTCATCGCCCTTGAGCAGTGACAGCATGTCGCGCCCGCGGGCGGCCTCGGCCACGGAGACACCGAAGGGGGCGTAGGTGAAGGTGCCCAGCCCGTACAGGCGTGGGCCGTCCTGCCCCTGGCGCACGAGGGGCGCGTAGGCCTCCTCGAAGGGGAAGGCGTCGCCCCACACCACCACGGTCTCGCGGGGGAAGTCGGCGAGTTCCTGCCGCGCCTCGATCGCCAGCGGCGCCATGCGCGCCCACTGCTCGTGGACGTCGTGCGCATGGAAGGCGGCGATCACGGCAAGGCCTGCCCCGGCCATCCACCGCCGGAACCGACCGGCCCAGGGAGCCCGGGTGGCGACGGCCTGTCGCATGAAAGGCGCGAAGGCGAGGGCGCCCAGCAATGGCACGTAGATGCGCAGCACTCCTGGCCGGCCGGCATAGCCGATCGCGGCCAGTCCCAGCAGGCACAACGCCCATGCCGCCGCGAGACGCCAGCTGGGGAACAGCAACGCCGACAACAACGCCGCGTACAGCAGCCAGGCCAGGTCGGGATGGCCCAGGGTCGCCACGGCCTGCCAGGCGTTGCCCAGGTCCTCCTTCAGGTGCGGTACCTCGCCCAGCTCACGCACCACCTCCCGCAACCGGTTGGGCTCCACCAGCACCGGGTCGGCGAAGAACCAGCCCCTGATGAGGTCGACGTCGTTGAGGGACAGGCCGTGGCGGGCCAGGATCTCGGGGCGCGCCTTTAGCAACTCGGAGCGGCCGTAGTCGGTGAACGCGGCGCGGGCGGGGTTGAGGTCGTTGAAGCGCTCCCAGGCGGGCTGCCGGTACGACGCGGCGTCCCAGGCGGTGACCCCGGCCAACGCCGCCAGCAAGAGTGCGCCCGCGACGCGCGCCCGCCCGTCACGCACGAGCGTGCGCGACGGCAGGATCGGGACCAGCGCCGCGAGCACCAGCAGGCACTCCTCGCGACGCACGATGAAACTGCCGAACACCAGGGCGGCCCCGAACGCCAGCAGGGCAGGGGATCGCGTGCGCGGGTACCACGCGAGGCATGCACAGCCGGCCACGACCAGCAGCCCGGCCCCGACGGTGAACTGCGGAAACAGCGTCGCGCGCACCAGGAACAGGCCCGCCACCCCGATCACGCCCCTGAGCCCGAGCCCCGCCGCCCACGCGGCCCACAGCAGCACGCCCCCGGCGAGACCCACGGTCGCGAAGGTCGCGAGGGTGTAGCCGGGCAGCCCGCCCGGCATGCCCAGCGCCGACACGAGCGTGCCCCAGGCAATGTTGGAGAACACCAGTTGCGCCGAAGGATGGTCGGCACCGCCGAAGCCGTGCGCGACCATCGCCATGGCGACGTCGTCGTTCGTGTCCCAGCGCGGCGGGAACACCGACCACAGCAGCGCCACGAACAACAGCGAGGACAGCAGGAAGGCTGCCGCCTGTTGCGGCGTCGTGCGTGGCGTGACGATAGACGCCTGCGCGCTCCCGCTGCCCGCCAGCGTGCCACCCGTCATCGGGCGTGCTTCAGGAAGCGCGATGCGTCCGGGCCGCAGTTCAGGAGCAGGTCCACCACGCTCACCGCATGGACGAAGTCGCCCCACAGCTGCGGATACTCGGCATACCCGCTGTAGTCGAACCATTCCACGGTCATGCCCCGCGCGTGGAACACGGATTCGTCCAGGTAGCTGCGGGCGGCGGGGCCGGAGACGTACACGGAGGCGCCGGCCTGCTGCGCAATCGAGGCGAGCCGCTCGGACTTGTCGCCCTCGAGGCGGTACTGCGAGCTGTCCGTCAACCGGGTGGACAGGTCCAGCCGCGCGGCGATGGCGCGCAACAGGCGCTCATTGAGCTGCGACAGCATCGGCGGCAGGTCCGCATAGAGGCCTTCCAGCCAGGGCATCACGTCGCCGAAGTGCGGCGCCCGCCGGTAGTTCAGGGCGATGGCCTTCAGGTGGTCCGCCGCCCAGGGCGTCCCGAGGTCGATCCCGGTGTCGCGGATCGCCTGCGTGTACTTGCCCTTCACCTTCACCGGCACGGTCAGCCATTGCAGGCCCTGCGGCGTCTTGATCTGGTTGCGGTTGCGCCAGTCGCGCCGCGTGTACTGCACGTCGTCGTAGAGCACGAACTCGTCGACCGACGCCATCAGGTCGAAGTACCCCTTCCAGGGCAGGTAGTTGGACTGCACGATGGCGACGCGGCGACTCATGGCGCGGCGGATTGTCACACGGCGTGACCGCGGAGCCGCATGGGTGCTGGGGCGCCCAAGGTACAGTTCAGGGCTCGCCGGGCCGGCCGGCATGGGAGGGGCACTGGCCCGCCGCGGCCGGGACGCACACAACCATGCAGCTATCGATCGTCGCGACCCTGTACAAGTCGGCGCCGCACCTGGCGGAGTTCCATCGCCGCGCCGGCGAGGCCGCCCGCGCCCTGGTGGGCGACGACTACGAGATCGTGTTGGTCAACGACGGCTCGCCGGACGACAGCATCGACGTCGCGGTCCGGCTGGCCGAGTCCGACGCGCACGTGGTGGTGGTCGACCTGTCCCGCAACTTCGGCCACCACAAGGCGATGATGACGGGGCTGGAGCATGCGCGCGGCGACCGCATCTTCCTGATCGACAGCGACCTCGAGGAGGAGCCCGAGTGGCTCGCCGCGTTCTCGCGCGTGATGCAGGAGCAGGGCAGCGACGTCGTGTACGGCCGCCAGCAGGAGCGCAAGGGCCAGTGGTTCGAGCGCTGGAGCGGCGAGGTCTACTACTCGGTCTTCAACTGGCTCACCAACATCGAGCACCCGCGCAACATCGTCACCGCGCGGCTGATGACCCGCCGCTACGTGCAGGCGCTGCTGCAGCACCGCGAGCGCGAGGTGGTGATCTCCTGCCTGTGGGTGATCACCGGCTTCCGGCAGTCCGAGATCCAGGTGCGCAAGCTGACGGGCAGCGACACCACCTACAACCTGGGCCGCAAGCTCGAGCACGCGGTCAACGCGATCACGTCCTTCAGCGAGGTGCCGCTGCGCATCATCTTCTACGTCGGCATGGTGATCTTCACCATCAGCCTCGCCTATGCGGGCAAGCTGGTGGTGAACCGGCTGGTGTTCTCGGAGGTGGTGGATGGCTGGACATCGGTGATGGTGTCGATCTGGATCCTCGGCGGGCTGACCATCTCCTTCGTCGGCATCATCGGCATCTACCTGTCCAAGATCTTCTCCGAGACCAAGCAGCGGCCCTACACCATCGTGCGCGCAATCCATGGCCAATCCAGAACGTCCCATTGACTCCAGCTACGAGCAGTTCTACGCGGCCCGGCAGGGCGCCAAGGTGTATCCCACGGAATTCGTGGTCCGCACCTTCCTGGCGTCGTATCCCGGGCTGACGTTCGACCGGCCCCGCGTGGGCGACCGCGTGCTGGACGTCGCGTTCGGCGACGGGCGCAACACGACCTTCCTGTGCGACCAGGGCTTCGACGTCGCCGGCATCGAGATCACCCAGGGCATCGTCGACCAGACCAGCGCGCGGCTGCAGCGCCTGGGCCAGCGCGCCGACCTGCGCGTGGGCCGCAACAGCAGCATCCCTTGGGACGACGGCCACTTCGACTGCATCCTGGCCTGCCACTGCTGCTACTACTGCGACGAGGGCGAATCGTTCGCCGACAACATGGCCGAGTACGCGCGGGTGCTGCGCCCGGGCGGCGTGCTCATCGCCTCGGTGGCCAACGCGGCTTCCTACATCTTCCGCGAGGCGCAGCGCCTGGACGACGGCTCGTTCCGCGTCGCCGGCGACCCGTACAACAACCGCAACGGCTACCGCCTGCAGGCGTTCTCCAGCAGCGGGCAGGTCCAGCAGGCGCTCGCGCCGTGGTTCCACCGCTTCTCCTTCGGCGCCGCCGACAACGACTACTACGGCATCACGGAACGCGTGTTCTGGGTCGCCTGCCACAAGCAATGAGCCAAGCCGCGCCCGTCTACCGCTGCCCCCATCCCGGGTGCGACCACGCTCCGCTGGCGCCGTCCGCGGCCGGCCTGGCCTGCCCGCAAGGCCACGAGTTCCCCTTCGCGCCCGGCACGCAGGTGCCTGTGTTCGCCAAGGAGCCGCCCGGGGCGAACGAGTACGCGGCCCAGAACGCGGCCGAGGTCCACGACAACGCGCTGCGTTGGGTCTTCAACACCTTCCGCAGCGACGAAGCGACGCTGCGCGAGAACCTGGTGCGGCGGCTGGCGTTGCGTCCGGGACTGCGGGTCCTCGTCACCGGCGCCGGTGCCGGCAACGACCTGCCGTACCTCGCGCGCGCCTTGCAGGGCCGCGGCGACATCCACGCCCAGGATTTCGCGCAGGAGATGCTGCTGGCGGGCGAGCAGCGCCACCGCGCACTGCAGACGGCCGACCTGCGCCTCACGTTCTCCGTCAGCGATGCCACCAACCTGCCGTTCGCCGACGGCTGGTTCGATGCCGCGTACCACTTCGGGGGCATCAACCTGTTCCCGGACATCGCCCGCGGCATGGCCGAAATGGCGCGCGTGGTGCGGCCCGGCGGCCGCGTCGTCATCGGCGACGAAGGCGTCGCGCCGTGGCTGCGGGACACGGACTACGGACGCATGCTGGTGCGCAACAACGCCCTGTACGCCTGCGAGGTGCCGCTGCGCCACCTGCCCGCGGTGGCGACCGGCGTCGAGCTGACCTGGGAGCTGGGCCAGTGCTTCTGGGTGATCGCTTTCGACGTTGCCGAGGCGCCTCCCGCCATCGACATCGACGTGCCGCACGTGGGCACGCGTGGCGGGAGCATCCGCACCCGCTACTTCGGCCAGCTCGAGGGCATCGATCCGGCCCTGCGCGACAAGCTGTACCAGGAGGCCGCGCGCCGCGGGCTCAGCCGGGTCGAATTCCTGGAGTCGCTGCTGCGCGGCGGGCTGGAGCCGTGACTTCGCTGAAGGCGTTCGTCGACGCGGGGCGGCCGTTCCCGTGGGCCAAGCGCGGCCGGCTGTTCACGCCGTCGGGCGACTGGACGCACGGCTCGCATCCGTGTGCGGTGCACGTGGAGGGTGACACCTTCGTGGTCGCCTTCACCCGCCGCGATGCAAAGCGCCACTCGCACGTGTTCCTCCAGCGCGCCCTTGTGCGTGATGGAACGATGACGCTGCAGGGCGAGCCGAAGCTGGCGCTGTCGCCGGGGGCCCCCGGCTATTTCGACTGCGACGGCGTCATCAGCGTCTGCCTGGTCCCGCACGGCGGCCGCGTGTACCTGTACTACGTCGGCTGGCAGAACCTGCCCGACACCTTCTGGATCTGCGACACCGGCCGCGCCGTGCTGGATCCGCGTGCGCTCACGCTCACGCGCGAGTTCGCCGGCCCGGTGCTGGGGCGCGACAAGGACAACCCGCTGTTCGCCGCCGCCACCGCCTTCCACGTCGAGGGCGACCGCTGGCGCACCTGGTACAACTCCGGCCTGCGCTGGGAGAAGACGGCCACCGGCTGGAAGCACTATTACGGCATCCACCTGGCCGAGTCGCGTGACGGCGTGCAGTGGGTCTCGCAGCCGGGCATGGTGCTGCCCTTCGCCGACGACTACGAGTACGCCTTCGGCCGGCCCACGGTGTTCGAGCAGGACGGCGTGCTGCACATGTGGTTCGCGCACCGCGCCACCGCCACCGTCGACGCCTACCGCATCGGCTACGCGTGGTCGGTCGATGGTCGCCAGTGGCACCGCCACGACCACCTCGCCGGCATCGACGTTGCCGCCGACGGCTGGGACAGCGAGATGGTGTGCTACCCGTACGTGTTCACGCACGGCGGGCGGATGTACATGCTGTACAACGGCAACAACTATGGCCAGGCCGGGTTCGGCCTGGCCGTGCTGGAGGAGGCCCCATGACTCCGCTGATCCTGGCCGGCAACGCGGTCACCGCCGAAGTCCTGCTCACGTACCTGCGCCGCGACAGCCGCTACTCGGTCATCGCCACGACCGTGGACGATGCCTACGCCGCTGGCGGCAGCGTGCGCGACGTGCCCTGCGTCCCGCTGTCGCAACTGCAGGCCGCGCATGCACCGGGCAGCTGCCGCATCCTGATGGCGATGGGCTACGACGACCTGAATCGCACGCGGGCCTCCATGTTCGAGCGCCTGCGCGGTCAGGGCTACACCCTCGAGACCTACGTGCACCCGGACGCGCGCGTCTTCGGAGAGGTGGGCGAAGGCAGCATCGTGCTGCCCGGGGCGATCGTCGAGCCGCTGGCCACGGTCGGCCGCGACACGATGGTGTGGTCCAACGTCACGCTCGCGCACCACTCCACGGTCGGCGACCACTGCTGGGTGGCGGCGGGCACGGTGGTGTCGGGGCAGGCGGTCGTGGAGCACCACACCTTCGTCGGCGTCGGCGCGACCATCGTCAACAAGATCAAGGTGGCGGACCACAACATCATCGGCGCCGGCGCACTCATCACGCGCGACACCAAGCCGGACACCGTGCATCTCGCGCGCTCGGCCGAGCCGGTGCGGTTCAGCGCCAACGACTACGTCAAGCATTTTGGAAACTAAGATGGACAAGCGTCTCGCCGGCATCCTCGCCGAGGTCTTCGACATGCGACCGGCCGACATCCACATCGGGCTGGAGCGCGCCGACGTCGGGACCTGGGACTCGCTCAAGCAGATGGACCTGGTGCTGACGGTCGAGCGGGAGTACGACATTGCCCTGGACATGCCGGACATCATCCGCATGCTGACCGTGCGCGGCATCGTCGACGTGCTCCGCGACAAGGGGGTCGCCCTTGAAGCTTGAGGGCGCCATCGCGGTCGTCACCGGCGCCGCGCAAGGCCTGGGCCTGGCCATCGCCACGCACCTGGCGCAGGCCGGGGCGACGGTGGTCGCGGCCGACCGCGATGAGGCGGCGCTCGCGCGGCTGCCGGCTCCGCTGCAGCCGTGCCGGCTCGACGTCACCGACGCCGCGCAAGTGAAGGCGGCGGCCGAGGCCATCGCGCAGCAGCACGGCCGCATCGACATCCTGGTGAACAACGCCGGTGTGATCATGAGCGAGCCGTTCGTGAACATGATGAATCCGGCGTCGCTGATGCACGACCTCGGGCGCTTCGAGGACTGCATCCGCGTCAACATGACGTCGGTGTTCATCGTCACCTCGGCGGTCGTCGAGCAGATGGTGCGGCGTCGCACCCGTGGCGCGGTCGTCAACATCAGCTCGATCAGCGCCACCGGCAACGAGGGGCAGGTGGCGTACTCGGCCGCCAAGGCGGGCGTCAACGCGATGACGTCGGCGCTGGCCAAGGAACTGGGCCGCTGGAGCATCCGCTGCAATGCAGTTGCGCCCGGGTTCATCGGCACCGACTCCACGCGGCGTGCGCTGAGCGAGGCCACGCTGAAGCACATCCAGGCCAACACGCCCCTGCGCCGGCTGGGCGAGCCCGTCGACGTGGCCCGCGCGGTGGCCTCGGCGATCGAGAACGACTTCATGAACGGCGCCGTGCTGCAGGTCGATGGCGGGCTCACCCTCTGACGCCGGCGCGGCGCAGGCGCTCTCCGCGCGCTACCGCTCCGATGCTTCCTTCTTTCCCCTCGTGGCCGCCGTGCTGTCCGGCACCCAGGACGGCGTGGTGCTGCCCGACCCGCAGCAGCCAGGCCGGTGCGCCTACGTGGAGCATGCGTTCGGCTTCGCGCAGGTGATCGGCACCCCGTCGACCGGTTTCGGCGCCGTGCTTCAGCGGCGGCTGCTCGAGCAACGCGACTTCGCGCCGGCCAAGGTGCGCCTGTACACCCCCTGGGTGCCGCCATTCCTCGCCGGCGCCGCGGGGGAGCCGCTGCGCTCCGAACGGCAACGCTACGTGCTGCCCGCCGCCGTCGCGCCTGTTCCCGATGGCGAAGGCTTCGAGGCCGTGCCGGTGACCGCCGCCACGCTCGATGCGATGGACGCCGCATTCGGCGTGCTCGGCCGCTTCTGGCGCACGGCCGACGACTTCCTGCGCGGCGCCCTGGCCGTCCTGGTGTCGCGCGACGGCGTCCCCGCTGCGCTTTGCTACGCCGCCGCGGTCGCCGGCGGCCGCGCCGAGATCGACGTGGTCACCGTTCCCGATGCGCGCCGCCAGGGCGCGGGCCGGCACGCCGCCGCAGCCTTCGTCCGGCATGCGCGCAGCCGTGGCGTCGAGCCGCTGTGGGATTGCTTCACCAACAATGCAGGGTCGGTGGCGCTGGCGCGGGCGCTGGGCTTCCAGCCCGCCGGCAATCCGTACGTCTTCTTCACGATCCCGCGCGCAAGCTGATGCAGGCCTACCACTACAACCTGGGCACCGCCTTCGAGGAAGTCGCCGCGATGCACCGCGACCGTCCCGCGCTGCGCTACGACGGCGCAACCGTCACCTTCGGCGAGCTGTTCTCGCAGTCCGAGCGCCTGGCGCAACTGCTGCTGCAGCGCGGCTGCCGCGCCGGCGACGCCATCGCCATCGGGCACACCAAGCGCCCGCTGTCGTACGCCCTCATGCTCGCCGCGCTGCGCCTCGGGCTGCCGTACGTGAACCTCGACGTCGGCTCGCCGGTGCCGCGCCTGGCCGGCATCCTGGGCATCGCGCGTCCGGCCGTCCTGTTCCATGACGATCCCGCCGATGCGCCGGCGATGCGCGAGCTCGCGGCTGCGCACGGTTGCGACGCGGTGCTGCTGGACGAAGCCATCCTGCCGGCGGTCGACGAGCAGGCGCGGGCGGTCCAGCGCGAACGCATGCGCGCTGTCGACGGCGCCACGATCGCGTACGTCATGTTCACGTCCGGCTCCACCGGCGTTCCCAAGGGCGTGGCGGTGACGCACCAGAACGTGCTGCACTTCATCCCGTGGGGGCGCGAGTGTTTCGCGGTCACGCCGGACGACAACTTCGCGAACCTGAGCCCGATGTACTTCGACAACTCGGTGTTCGACTTCTACGTCGCGCTGTTCGCGGGCGCGTCGCTCAGCCCGGTGCCGCGCGACCTGCTCGCCAAGCCGTACGACCTCGTCGCGCATGTGGACCGCATGGCGTGCACGGTGTGGTTCTGCGTGCCTTCGCTGCTGATCTACCTCACCGCGATGAAGGCGTTGCGGCCCGGCGTGCTCGGCACGGTGCGCGCCTTCTCCTTCGGCGGCGAGGGCTACCCGAAGGTGGAGTTGCGCAAGCTGCACGCCCTCTACGGTGCGCAGGCGCGGCTCGTGAACGTGTACGGCCCGACCGAGTGCACCTGCATCTGCAGCGCCTACGAGGTCACCGAGCGCGACCTCGCCGACGCGGGCGGGCTGCCCCCGCTGGGTCGGCTGAACGCCAACTTCGATTACCGCATCGAGGACGACGCCGGCCGCGAGGCGCTGGAAGGCGAGCTGTGCCTGATCGGGCCCAACGTGGCTTCCGGCTACTACAACGAGCCCGAGCGCACGGCCGCGGCGTTCAGCACGCTGCAGGAGCCGCGCCGCTGGGGCAAGCGCATGTACCGCACCGGCGACCTGGTGCGCGAGGACGCGCAGGGGTTGCTGCACTTCACCGGCCGCAAGGACAACCAGGTCAAGCACATGGGCTACCGCATCGAGCTCGAGGAGATCGAGCATGCGCTGGCCAAGCTGCAGCCCGTCGGGCGAGCGGCGGTGGTCTACCAGCGTGCGCGGAATGCCGCCTACGGCAAGCTGGTCGGCTTCGTCGCGGCGCCCGCGGGCACCGACGACAAGGCGCTGCTCAAGCAGCTGGCGGGCCTGGTGCCCGACTACATGGTGCCCAGCCGGCTCGTCGTGATGGACAGCCTGCCCACCAACCCGAACGGCAAGATCGACCGCCAGCAGTTGCGCGCGTCGCTGGGGGGCTGACGTGCGCCTGGCCGAACGCCATCCCCGGCTGTGGCAGCTCGCGCGCTTCGGCGTGGTCGGCGTCGCCACCAACCTGCTGGGCTATGGCATCTACCTGGTCGTGGCGCTGTGGGTCGAGCCCAAGCTCGCCGTCACGCTGCTGTACCCGATCGGCATCGTCATGGGCTACACGGGGCACGCGCGCTATGCCTTCAACTACGCGGGCGGCCATGGGCGGGGCCTGGCCCGCTACCTGGTGGCGCATGCGTTCGGCTATGGGTTGAACCTGGCCTTGCTGTACGTGTTCGTCGACCGGCTGGGCATGCCCCACCAGCTGGTGCAGTTCGTGGCCATCTTCGTGGTCGGCGCGTTCCTGTTCGTGCTGTACCGTCTCTGGGTGTTCCGCGGCGCGCCCGACCCACGCACGGCGGCCGCCCTTCGCAATGTCCGCCACGGGAGCGCCGAGTGAGCCAAGACCCCATCCAGTTCAACCGGCCGTACATGACCGGCAAGGAGCTGGAGTACATCATCCAGGCCAAGGCCGGGCACATGCTCGCCGGCGACGGCCCCTTCACCAAGCATTGCCACCGCTGGATCGAGCAGCAAAGCGGCTGCGCCAAGGCACTGCTGACGCATTCGTGCACCGCGGCGCTCGAGATGGCGGCGCTGCTGCTGGACGTGCAGCCGGGCGACGAGGTGATCCTGCCTTCGTACACCTTCGTGTCGACCGCCAACGCGTTCGTACTGCGCGGCGCGGTGCCGGTGTTCGTCGACATCCGCGAGGACACGCTGAACCTCGACGAGCGCCTGGTCGAGGCGGCGATCACCCCCCGCACGCGCGCCATCGTGCCGGTGCACTACGCCGGCGTCGCGTGCGAGATGGACACGCTGCTGGACATCGCGCGCCGCCATGGCCTGCGCGTGGTCGAGGACGCAGCGCAGGGCGTGATGGCGCGCTACAAGGGCCGGGCGCTGGGCGCCATCGGCGACCTGGGCGCGTACAGCTTCCACGAGACCAAGAACGTGATCAGCGGCGAGGGCGGCGCGCTGCTGGTGAACGACCCCGCGCTGGCCCAGCGCGCCGAGATCATCCGCGAGAAGGGCACCGACCGCAGCCGCTTCTTCCGCGGCGAGGTCGACAAGTACACCTGGCAGGAAGTGGGCTCGTCGTTCCTGCCCGGCGAGCTGATCGCGGCATTCCTCTGGGCGCAGCTGGAGCAGGCGAGGGCGATCACGGACGAACGCCTTCGCATCTGGCAGCGGTACCACGACTGGCTCGCGCCGCTGGAGCGCCAGGGCCTGCTGCGGCGCCCCGTCGTGCCGCCGCACTGCGAGCACAACGCGCACATGTATTACGTGCTGCTGGCCGCAGGCGTGGACCGCCAGGCGGTGCTCGCGTCCTTGAAGCGCGCCGGCATCAACTCCGTCTTCCATTACGTGCCGTTGCATTCCTCGCCCGGCGGCGTCCGTTACGGTCGCGTGCATGGTTCGATGGAGGTGACCGACCGCCAGTCCGAACGCCTCGTGCGCCTGCCGCTCTGGCTTGGCCTCGACGAAGGCCTGCAGCAGCGGGTGGTGGAGTCCGTCACGAACCTGCTTCGCGCCGGCGCCTGAAGCGCCGAGGCGCGCGGCGCGTGCCGTGTATGCTTCTGCCCCGCGCGACAAGGGGTCCCCGCCAGCCCTGCGCGTCCACCTCCAGCCGCAGATGCAAACAGACAACCACTCCTCGCCCGAACGCCATGTGGGCCTGATCGACTACGGGCTCGCGCTGCTCGACCACTGGAAGGTGCTGGTGCTGGTCCCGATCGTCGTCGGCGCGATCGCGTTCGGCATCCTGAACGCCGCCGCGAAGAAATTCACCAGCGTGGCGATCGTCTCGATCTCCGTGAACGACCAGAAGGACAGTTCCATCACCCCAGCCCAGGCAGCGGCGATGATGAAGGCGCCTTCCGTGCTCGAAGCGGTCCTGGCCAGCAATCTGGTCAGCGGTGACACCGAGACCGCCGCGCGCCAGGTGAGCGCTGCCGTCAGCAAGGAAGGACTCGTGCGGCTGGAAGCGGATGGCCCGACGCCCGAGGCAGCGCAGAAGCTCGCGAACGTCGTCCTCGCCGCCTGGTTCAAGACGACGCTGCCCGGCGAGCGTGAGGCGATGGAACTGCAGGCCCGCGCCGCGGCGACCAAGGCCAACCTCGCGAACGTGAACGGCGCGACGGAGGCGCTGGCGCGCCGCTTCGCCGATCCCGAGCGGGCTCCCGCGGACGTGCGGCTGCGCCTGGCCGACCTCGCCGAGACCGCCGACAAGCTGTTCTCCACCTTGCAGGCCGTGCAGCGCCGCATGCTCGGCTTGCCGCCCGATGTCGTGCGGCAGCCGCCGACGTTGCCGGACCTGCCGTCCGGGCCGCGGCCGGTGTCCACCGCGATCAAGGCGGCGCTGGGAGCATTCGCCGTGCTCGCCCTGGTGGTGGTCATGCGGCGCCGCCTCGAAGCCGCACGCAGCGACCCGGTCGTCGACGCCAAGTTGCGGCGGTACTTCGGGGGACCCGCCCGGTGATGGCGGACGCTCCGGTGCTGACGATGGTCACGCCGGCCTACAACCAGGGCCGCTACCTGGCCGAGACGATCGACAGCGTGCTCGCGCAGGACGTGCCGCTCGAGTACCAGGTCATCGACGACGGCTCGAAGGACGAGACCCCCGACGTGATGGCCCGCTATGCCGGCCGCATCCAGGGCGAGCGGCAGGCCAACATGGGCCAGGTGCGCACCCTCAACAAGGGCTGGGGCCGCGCCAACGGCAAGTACCTGGCCTACCTCAGTTCCGACGACGTGCTGTACCCCGGCGCGCTGCGCAAGCTGGTGGACCGCCTCGAGGCCGACCCCTCGCTGGCCTGCGTCTTCCCCGACTGCGACCTGATCGATGATCGATCGAAGGTGATCAAGCGCAACGTGTGCCGTCCCTTCGACCTCGCGCAGCTGGTGGTGGAGCAGGAGTGCTACATCGGGCCGGGCGCGGTGTTCCGGCGTGACGCGTTCGAGGCCGTCGGCGGCTGGCGCCCGGAACTGCGGCTGGCGCCGGATCGCGAGTTCTGGATGCGCCTGGCCACCCGCGGGCGCATCGAGTTCGTGCCCGAGACGCTGGCCGGCTACCGCTTCCACCCGCAGTCGCTGTCGTACAAGGAAGTGTCCGAGGAGCAGTCGCGCGAATACCTCCTCGTGCTCGACGGCTACTTCGCGCGCCCGGACGTGCCACCGGCCATCCGCGCGCGCGAGGACGAGGCCTACGGCCACGCGCACCTCCTGCTCGCGCGCAACCGTTTCCGTTCCGGCGACTGGCGCCGCGGCCGCCAGCTCTATGCCGAGGCGGTGCAGCTGCATCCGCCGCTCGCCGCGACGCGCTACAAGCTGCGCCTGCTGCGCAACGTCGCCAGCAAGCCGGCGCGCGCGGCGGCCGCGAAGCTGCGATCGGTCTTCCGCGGCTGAGGGCGCATGGGCTCGAACGCGCTGTCGCGAGGTCTCTGGCTGGCGCCGCTGGCGTTCTTCCAGCTGTACCTGCTCGGCTCCGTCGTCCTGTTCTTCTGGGGGCCCTGGCCCTGGCAACCCGCCCATCCCGATGCCCTCGCGGCCTACCTGCTGCTTGCGCAGGCCGCCATGGCGGCGGGCTACTTCTGGTCCTGGGACCGCGTGCAGGGCGTGGAACCCGTGCGCGCCTCGCCTGACGCGCCGCAAGGGTTCCTGCGCGCCGCCGCGTTCGTCACCCTGCTGCTGGTCGTCCCGACATCGCTCTCGCGCACGGGGCTGCCGATCCCCGATGTCATCGCTGGCATCACCAACGCCGGGGAGGTCTACAACCAGAACTTCGAACGGCTCGCGGGCGGCAATCCGTACGTGGCCGTCGAATACGTGCGTATCCTGCTGGCGCCCTTGCTCGTCGGGCTGCTGCCCCTGACCATCGTCTACTGGGGGACGCTGTCAACGGCCTTGCGCATTGCCTGCCTGGCGGGCTGCGCGTTCCACCTCGCGATGTACATCGCCACCGGGACCAACAAGGGCATCGCCGACTTCGCCGTGACGGCGCCGTGGCTGGTGTGGCTGGGCATCCGCACCGGCACGCTGAAGGCGATCGTGTCGCGCCGTACGGTGCTGCTGGCCATCGGTCTCGTCTTTGCGCTGTTCCTGGCCTTCTTCGGCGCCGGCCAGGCGCAGCGCGAAGGCGGCGTCGGGGAATTGGGCGTCTTCAACACGGGCTCGGAGCTGATCTACGCGCGCCGCGACGAGGGCCTGTCGCTCCATCTCGGCGAAGCGCAGCGGATCATCTGGGAATCGCTGACGCGTTACCTCGGCCAGGGCTACTACGCGACGTCGCTCACGATGGACATCGATCACGAGAGCACGCTGGGCGCAGGGCACTCGATGTTCCTGGCGCGCAATGCCGACGCGCTGTTCAACACGGACTTCTTCACCCAGCGATCGCTGCCTGGACTGCTGGAGGAGGTGCATGGCTGGCCGATGCAGGGTCTGTGGCATTCGATCTATCCCTGGCTCGCCTCGGACGTCGGATTCGGCGGAACACTGCTCGTGCTGGCCGCATTTGGCTGGCTGCTAGGCCTGGCGTGGGGGCGTGCTCTGCAGGGTGCGGGGCCCGCGTGGGTCGTGCTGGCGTGGCTGATGCTGGTCCTGTTCTATTACGTGCCGGCCAACAACCAGGTGTTCCAGACCGCGGAGACCTGCGCAGCGTTCTTCATCCTCGCCATCTCGGTGCTGCTGACAACGCGCGAACGTGTCGGCCGCCCCGGGCAGGCTCCCCTGGCCGACGCGCAAGGGCCACCGCACCCTGCGTGCTAGAGTCGCCCGGCTCTCGCCGACAGCGCCTTCCCTCCACCCGTGTTCCGCAACATCAGCAGCAACGTCTTCGGGACGGTGCTGCCCTCGCTGGCCGCTCTGGTCGCCGTCCCGCTGCTGATCGACAAGCTTGGGGTGGCGGGGTTCGGCACGTTCTCGCTGCAGGTGGCGGCGCTGTTCTTCTTCGGGCTCGCCGACCTCGGCATCGCGCGCGCGATCGTGCTGCTGTCCTTCGAGCCCGAGTTCGCGAAGCGTGGCGCCTGGCGGCGGCCCTACAAGGTCGGCGTCCGCTACAGCGCATGGATCGCGCTGGGCATTGCTCTCGTCGGCATTCCCGTGGCAGGGGTCCTCGCCGAGTGGCCCCCCGCCGCCCAGGCTTCGCCGGCCGACCTTGCATGGTCGACGTTGCTGGTGTTCTTCTCGGCGGGACTGACGCTGCTGATGCAGGCCCCGCGCGCGGTGCTGGAGTCGCAGGAGCGGTTCCTGCAGGTCAACGTCATCCGCGGCCCCGCGGCGGCGGCCATCTTCCTGGGTCCATTGCTGGCCCTGCAGGTGCACAACAGCCTGACGGCTGCCGCGGTCAGCCTCCTTCTCACCCGCGCGATCGCGCTGCTGCTGTTCCTCGTGATGTGCGGCCACTTCACGGACGCCGACCTGCGTGCGCCGATGGGCCGCGAGGAACGCGCGCGGCTGGGCCCGCTGTTCGTGCGCACGGCCGGCTGGATCGGGGCCACCAACCTGCTCTCCATGTTGCTCGCCTATCTCGACCGGTTCGTGCTCGGCGCGCTCGGTTCCGCCACGATGGTCGGTCAGTACGCTGTTGCACAGGAGGTGGTGACCAAGGCCTGGATCTCCGCTGGCGCGGTGATCTCCGCCGCCACGCCGCGGCTGGCCAGTGCTGCCGCGGATGCGCCCGAGACCGCGCGGCGCGTAGTGCGCCAGATTGCGATCTGGATGCTTGCAGGTGGCGTGCTGCCGTCGCTGATCCTCATCGCCTTCGGCGAGCCCCTGCTGCGCCTTTGGCTGCGCGGTTCGTTCGACCCCGCGTTCGTGCTGCCGATGCAGGTGATGGCGGTCGGCCTCGGCGTGAACACCTTGTCACAGGTGAATTTCACCCTGTTGCAGGTCAGCGGCGGCGTCCGCGAAGGTGCCTACTTGCAGGCGATCAACCTGGTGACCCTGAGCGCCGGCCTGTTGTTGGCGGTGCCGGCGTTCGGCACCCTGGGGGCAGCGGGCGTGTTTTCCGTCCGACTGTTGCTGGATGCTGCCGTCGTGCGCTGGCTCTTGCGGCGCCGACTGGCGGACCGGCGCCAAGGCATTGGCGTGCCGGCAATGCTGGCGCTGGCTGTGGCCTCGTGCCTGCTCCTGTGGGCGGTGCGCGACATGGGCCTGTCGTCCTGAACGCTGCGGCCAAGGGCTACGGGTGGTGGGGCGGGGGACTTCCGGCCGCCCTTAAACTGTCGGGTTGATGGAGACCGGAATTCGCATGAAGCAGCTGGAAGACCTTTTGCCGCTGGAGAAAATGGACTCGCTGGCGTTGCGCGCGACCGAGTACCAGCACGCCAAGCCGTTCCCCCACATCGTGTTCGACGACTTCCTGGCGCCGGAGATCATCGCCGAACTCGTTCGCGATTTCCCCGGCCCCGAGGACCATGCGTGGCTGCGCTACCGCGCGCCCGCCGAGAAGGACAAGCTGCAGTCCACCTCGGAACTGCAGATGCCGCCCACCGTGCGCGGAATCATCAACGCGTTCAACTCCTCGACGTTCGTCAAGTTCCTGGAGAAGCTCACGGGCATCGAAGGCATCGTGCCGGACCCGCACCTGTTTGGCGGCGGCATGCACCAGACGCTGCCCGGCGGGCACCTCAAGGTGCACATCGACTACAACTTCCACGCCAAGTGGAAGCTTGACCGCCGGTTGAACGTGCTGCTTTACCTCAACGAGGACTGGCAGGAAGAGTGGAACGGCCACCTCGAGTTGTGGGAGGGGGACCGCGAGAACCTGCGCGAGCGCACTCACCGCATCCTGCCGCTCGCCAACCGCCTCGTGATCTTCAACACCGACGAGCGCTCGTGGCACGGCGTGCCCGAACCGCTGCTGTGCCCGCCCGGCCGCACGCGCAAATCCATCGCGCTGTACTACTACTCCAACGGCCGCCCGGAGGAAGAGCGCGGCGACGTCCACAACACGGTGTTCCTGGCGCGCCCTGGCGAGAAGATCAGCACGCCGATACGTGCTCACCTGCGCGAGTGGGTGCCCCCAGCATTGCTCAAGCTGGCGCGTCGCGGCAAGCCGGACTGAGAGCCGGGGCGGGGGCGTACCCACCGCGGCGCCCTTTCATCAATCCTTGCGGCGCAGCAGGGTCCCCAGTTCGACCTTCGCAGTCGGTTCGAAGCCACGGCGCGCGAGGATCTCGAGCAGCGGGTCGCCGGACCGCGCGGTCTTCGGCGTGATGAACGCGATGGTCGGGGCCATTCGCCGGTCCCAGTAGCCGACCGTCAACGACCGATCCACGCCGGGGCCCGCAGGTGGGAGCCACACCGAGTTCGTGGCGGCCGGCAGCCCGAACAGCAGGTAGCCGCCCGGAAGTGCATCGAACACCACGGGCCGGTCATCGCTTCGCACTTGCGGCAGCACCTTCACCCGGAATTCCTCCAGCGCGCGTGCCCGCTCGGGCGTGGTGAAGAGGCCCTTGTAGGGACCCCATGTCACGCGCTGCGTGAGGGCCTGGCGCTGCGCCGGATCGCCGTAGTAGTCCTTCGCATCGCCGGTCAGCAGGACCGCACCGAGCAGCGCCGGCGCAGCGAGCGCGCCGACCCGCGACACGACGTCGAAGGCCACGCCATGCGCGGCGCTGCGGCGCCACGCCATCTGCAGGAACAGCAGCGTGCACAACGCTGCGGGAAAAGCCCCGATCGATGCATTGGTGGCGCCGTTGCTGCTGGACCAGCCGGTGATCAACGCGCAGGTGATCGACGGCCACCAGATGCCGCGCATCAGCGCACGCACGGTCTCCCGGTCGCCGGCGGCCGGCGCCAGCAGCGGCGCGATCACGGCCACGGCCGTCACGATGTACAGCGTCGAGGTGCCGTTGGCCCCTTCGATCATCTGCCAGAGCACGGCGCAGACGAGGACCAGTGCGGCGCCGAGCAGGCGTGCGTCGAGCCGCGCGAAACACGCGGCAATGAATGCGCTCGCGACCAGGGCACCCAGCTGTGGCGTGAGTCGGACGAAGTCGGCAGCGACGCGCACCAGCTTGCCGGCACCGCCGCCTTGTGCCTGGAATGCGGACATGTACGCGGCGACTTCCCGCACGCTCTCCATCCCGACGGCAACGACCAGGAGCGACACCGCCGCAATGACGGCGAGGCCACCGGCGAGCAGTCGCAACAGCGGCCGGCGGAGGGTCCAGGGGGGACGCGGCACGAAGCTGATGGCCACGAAGGCCACTGCGCCCACCGCGAGCGTCGGGTAGACCGCGGACGCCAGGGCGAGCAGCACGCCGATCGTGAACCAGCGGCCCGTGGCGGGCGCCTGCCGGGCGCGAGCCGCGAGGAACAAGGCCATCGTCAGGAACCCGCACGCCAGCGTGTTGTAGCTCAGGCCGTGGATGGTGAAGGGCGAGAACGTGAGGGCCACCGCCGCGACCGCCAGCGCCGATGCGGGCCCGACCCAGTGGCGGGCAGCGAACCACACCACCCCACCGACGGCTGCCGTGAATGCCAGGTGCGAATGCCGCATCACCAGCATCAGCCCCTCGGTGGATCCATGCCACCACAAGGAAGCCTGGACGACGGGCAAGCCGAAGAAGCCGGCGAGCAGCCCCAGGCTGTTTTCGTCGCGAAAGGGCACCGCCCCCATCGCGAGGCGGAAGGGCAGCGCCGTGTAGAAGGCTTCGTCGGTGAAGTCCACGCCGTAGCGCAACCTGTCCAGCACGAGCACCACCGTCGCAAGCGCGAGCGCCACGGCCGCCACGAGCGACGCCCGCTCCAGGGCGCGGCCGGTGCGTGGAGACGTTGCGGGAGGGGATGGGAGCGGGCGCTGCATGGGCCGCGCGATTATCCCGATGCGCCGGCTCGATAGAATCGCGCCCCGTCACGTGACCCCCAACGATCCCTCACCGGTCCGCCCCGCGACAAGCGGGCCGACCCTCCTGCTCAGCGCCTTCGGCATCCACATCGGCGGCGGGCTCGTGTTGCTGCGCGCGCTGCTGCGCGCGGGCCGCGGGGCCTGGAAGCAGGCGGCCGTCGATGCCCGGCTCGATCCGGTGGTGACCGAAGGCATTCCCCACGTAGCCGTCCGCCGCAGCCTGCTCGGGCGCGTGCGCGCCGTGCACTCGCTGGCGCGCGGCGCATCGGCGGGAGATGTCCTCTTCTGCTTCAACGGCCTGCCGCCGCTGCGCGCGCCAGCCAGGGGCGTGCGTGTCGTGTGCTTCGTCCAGGCACCGCATTTCGTGGGCGCGCACCGCGGCATCCGCTATGCACCGCTGACGCGATTGCGTATCGCGATCGAGCGCTTCTGGTTCGCGCGCGGCGTGCGCCATTGCGATGCATTGTGGGTGCAGACCCCCGCGATGGAAGCCGCCCTTCGCCGCCGATTCCCCGCCGCCCGCATCGAGGTCGTCCCCTTCGTCGACGACGAGCTGTTCGAGGCCCTGGCGCGGACGCCGCTCTCGGCGAATCCGCCGTACACCGGCGGCGTGGCGACCTTTTTCTATCCCGCCGAACTGGTCGGCCACAAGAACCACGCCACGCTGGTCCAGGCCTGGTCCCTGCTGCAGGACCGCGGCTGCACGGCGCGTCTGCAGCTCACGCTGCGTCCCGAGGAAGAGGAGCTGCTCGCCCGCGAGTGCCCGCAGCTGCGCTCGTTGGCGGCCGTCACCAACCTCGGGCGCCTGACCCGCGCGCAGGTGCTCGACACGATGCGCGGCAGCAGCGCCTTGTTGTTCGCGTCGCGCGCGGAAACCTTCGGCCTGCCGCTGCTGGAAGCCACCGCCCACCAGGTCCCCGTCCTGGCCGCCGAACGCGATTTCGTGCGCGACGTGTGCGCGCCGGCCCAGACGTTCGATCCGGAGTCGGCGCGCTCCATCGCCGATGCCGTGCAGCGCTTCCTCCAGCAAGGTCAGGCCGGCGGCATCCAGGTCGAGTCGGCCGCCAGCGTGGTGCGGAGGCTGCTGGCCGCATGAGGGTGCTGATCCTCAGCCAGCATTTCTGGCCCGAGTCGTTCCGCATCAACCAGGTCGCTTCCGACCTGGTCGACGCAGGATGCCAAGTGACGGTCCTCACCGGGCAGCCGAACTACCCCGAGGGCAGCATCTACCCAGGCTACCGCGCAGGGGAAGTCCGGCGCGAACAGCGCGACCGGATCACGATCCATCGGGTTCCCCTGGTGCCGCGTGCGCGTGGCGGCGCCGTGCGCCTGGCAGCCAACTACTTGTCGTTCCTGCTGTCCGCCTGCGTTCTCGGCCCCTGGGTCCTGCGCGGGCAGCGCTTCGACGTCGTCTTCGTCTACGGCACGTCCCCCATCCTGCAGGCGATCGCCGGCGTCGTGCTCAAGGTGCTCAAGCGCGCACCCCTGGTCGTCTGGGTCCAGGACCTGTGGCCGGAAAGCCTGCGGGTCACGGGCTTCGTGCGCAATCGCCGCGCGCTCGCGGCCGTGGCACTGGTCGTGCGGTGGATCTACCGGCGCTCCGACCTGCTGCTCGTGCAGTCGCATGCATTCGAGGCGCCGGTGCGGGCGATGGCTGGCCGCACGCCCGTGGAATACCACCCCAACCCCGGCGAACCGGATGGCGCACCGCGTGCGGACGTGCCCGAGGTGCCGCTGGAGTCGGGCGCTTTCAACGTCGTCTTCGCGGGCAACCTGGGCACGGTGCAGGCGCTGCCCACGATCCTGGACGCGGCCGAGCGCCTGCAGTCACTGCGCGACCTGCGCATCGTCCTCGTGGGCTCCGGCAGCCGCTCCGCATGGCTGCAGGAGGAGGTGGCGCGACGCGGATTGTCGAACGTCCACCTGCCGGGCAAGTTCCCCACGGAGGCCATGCCCTCGTTGATGCAGCGCGCCTCGGCCCTGCTGGTGACCCTGGCGCGCGAGCCGATCCTCGCGCAGACAGTGCCCAGCAAGGTGCAGACCTACCTGGCCGCCGGCCGCCCGATCGTCGCGTGCCTCGACGGCGAAGGCGCCGCGATCGTGCGCGACAGCGGGGCCGGATTCGTTTGCGACGCCGAAGATGCGGCGGCATTGGCGGCAGCCATCCAACGCCTGCATGCAGCCTCCGACGCGGAACGGGCCGAACTCGGTGCATCCGGCCGCCGTTACTACCTGAATCATTTCGACCCCCGGCACCTCGCCGAAAGGCTGGCCCGCCGCATGGATCAGCTGAAAGCGGGTCGGCGATAATCGCTGGTGGGTCGCCCGTGCACCAGCGCGGCGACGGGGAGTCTCAAACCATGAACGTTCTCGTGCTGGGTTCCACCGGCATGCTCGGCAATGCCGTCCTTCGCGTGCTGCACGCCGACCCGCGCTACCAGGTGTTCGGGTCGGCGCGGTCGCTCGCCGGCGCCGCCCGCCGCCTGCCGGCGGAGCTGCAACCGCGGCTCGTCCCGGGCATCGACGTCGACAACCCGGACCAGCTGGCCGCGGTCGTCGCCAAGGTGCGCCCGCAGGCCGTCATCAACTGCATCGGGCTGGTCAAGCAGCTGGCCGAAGCCGACGACCCGCTGGCCGCCATTCCCGTCAACGCCATGCTGCCGCATCGCCTGGCGCGGCTGTGCGACGTGGCGGGGGCGCGTCTCGTCCACGTGAGCACGGACTGCGTGTTCACCGGCCGCCAGGGCGGCTATGTCGAATCGGACCCGCCTGACGCGCAGGACCTGTACGGCCGCTCCAAGTTGCTGGGCGAAGTCGACTACCCGAACGCCATCACGCTGCGCACGTCGATCATCGGCCACGAGCTGGGCGACAGCTCGCACGGGCTGGTGGGCTGGTTCCTGGCGCAGCAAGGAACGGTGAAGGGGTTCACCAAGGCGGTGTTCTCCGGCCTGCCGACGGTCGAACTGGCCACCGTGATCCGCGACCACGTGCTGCCGAACAAGGACCTGCGCGGCCTGTGGCACGTCTCGGCGGCACCGATCGACAAGTACACGCTGCTCCAGCTGGTGGGCAAGGCCTATGGCCGCGACACGACGATCGTGCCCGACGACAAGCTGGTGATCGACCGCTCCCTGGATTCCTCGCGTTTTCGCCGCGCCACCGGCTGGCAGCCTGCCGCCTGGCCGGAGCTCGTGCAGCGCATGGCGGACTTCCGCTGAACCACGTTGGCTGATTCCATGTTCAAAGACAAGACCCTCCTGATCACCGGCGGCACCGGCTCGTTCGGCAACGCCGTCCTCCAGCGCTTCATCCATTCCGACTTCGCCGAGATCCGCGTCTTCAGCCGCGACGAGAAGAAGCAGGAGGACATGCGCATCCGGCTTCGCAACGACAAGGTCAAGTTCTACATCGGCGACGTGCGCGACTACGACTCGGTGCGCGACGCGCTGCGCGGCGTGGACTACGTGTTCCACGCGGCGGCCCTCAAGCAGGTGCCCTCGTGCGAGTTCTACCCGATGGAGGCCGTGCGCACCAACGTCATCGGCGCCGAGAACGTCATGCGCGCGGCCATCGAGAACGGCGTGCAGCGCTGCGTCGTGTTGAGCACCGACAAGGCCGTGTACCCGATCAACGCCATGGGCATGTCCAAGGCGATGATGGAAAAGGTGATGGTCGCCAAGTCGCGGCTGTGCGATCCCGCCAGGACCGTGCTGTGCGCCACCCGCTACGGCAACGTGATGGCATCGCGCGGCTCGGTGATTCCGCTGTTCCTGGAGCAGCTGCGCGCGGGCAAGGACCTGACGGTCACGGATCCGTCGATGACGCGTTTCCTGATGTCGCTGGAGGAGTCGGTCGACCTGGTGCTGTACGCGTTCAACAACGCGCGCCCCGGCGACATCTTCGTGCAGAAGGCGCCGGCCTCCACCGTCGGCGACCTCGCGCAGGCCATGAAGGAGCTGCTCGGCGGGCCCAGCCAGGTCAAGGTGATCGGCACCCGCCACGGCGAGAAGCTGTATGAGTCGCTGGTGTCGCGCGAGGAGATGGCGCGCTCCGAGGACCTCGGGGGCTACTACCGCATCCCGGCGGACTCACGCGACCTGAACTACAACAAGTACTTCGTCGAAGGCGAGACCGAGATCTCGCAGCTGGACGACTACACGTCGCACAACACGCAACGGCTGAGCGTCCCGCAGGTCAAGGAAACGCTGATGAAGCTGGACATCATTCGCGAGGCCGTCAATGGCTGACCGGATGAAGGTGATGACGATCGTGGGCACCCGGCCCGAGATCATTCGCCTGTCGCGCACCATCGCCAAGCTGGACCAGTACTGCGACCACACGCTGGTCCACACGGGGCAGAACTACGACTACGAGCTGAACGAAGTCTTCTTCAGCGACCTGGGCATCCGCAAGCCCGACGCCTTCATGGAAGCCGCCGGCAGCACGGCGGCCGAGACGATCGGCAAGGTGATCATGGCCGCCGACGTCCAGCTGGAGAAGTACAAGCCGGAGGCGGTGCTGCTGCTGGGCGACACCAACAGCTGCCTGGCCGCCATCGCCGCCAAGCGCCGCAAGATCCCCATCTTCCACATGGAGGCCGGCAACCGCTGCTTCGACTTCCGGGTGCCGGAGGAGATCAACCGGCGCATCGTCGACCACACCAGCGACATCAACCTCACGTACAGCGAGATCGCGCGCGACTACCTGTTGCGCGAGGGCTTGCCGCCCGAGCAGGTGATCTGCACCGGCAGCCCGATGCGCGAAGTGCTCGACCACTACCAGCCCGGCATCCAGGCGTCCGGCGTGCATGCCCGGCTCGGGCTCGAGCCGGGGCGCTACTTCGTCGTCAGCTCGCACCGCGAGGAAAACGTCGACGCGCCGGAGAACCTGGCGCGCCTGTTCAAGGTGCTGGACACCGTCGCGGCCACCTACGGGTTGCCGGTGGTCGTCTCGGTGCACCCGCGCACGCGCAAGCGCATGGAAGCGGCGGGGCTGCAGGCGCATGCGAACGTGCAGTTCCACAAGCCGTTCGGGTTCCTCGACTACGTGCGGCTGCAGCAGGACGCGCGCGCCGTGCTGTCCGACAGCGGCACCATCACCGAGGAATCCTCCATCCTGAACTTCCCGGCCGTGAACCTGCGCGAGGTGCACGAGCGGCCCGAAGGCTTCCAGGAAGCTGCCGTGATGTTCACGGGCCTGGAACCCGCGCGCGTGCTGCAGGCGCTGGCGGTGCTGGAGGACCAGGCGCGCGGCAAGCAGCGGCAGCTGCACCTGGTGCGTGACTACGCCGCGGACAACGTGTCCGACAAGGTCCTGCGCATCATCCTCAGCTACACGGACTTCGTGCAACGCAGGGTCTGGCGGCAATGATTGCGCTGATCGGCGTCGCGGCGTTCGTCAGCGTGATCCTGGCGCTGTTCCTGATCCGGGGCGCGCGTTCGCACTCACGCCGCTACGCCGAGGACATGCCGCAGCGGTTCCATGCCGGCCACGTGCCGCGCATCGGTGGTGTCGCTGTGCTCGGGGGCCTGGCCGCGGGCCTGCTGGTGGCCGGGGCCGGCTATTACGCAGGGGACCCGTTCAACGTCCGCATCAGCATCAGCGAGGCGCTGTTGGTGCTCGCCGTGCTCCTGCCCGCGGTCCTGGGTGGCGCCTATGAGGACGTGACCCAGAGCCTCCCCGTGCGCTGGCGGCTCGCGCTCACGGCGCTGTCGGGGCTGCTGGCGCTCTGGTTGCTCGACCTGCGCCTGGTGCGCGTCGACGTCCAGGCCATCGACTCGTGGCTGCGGGCGTGGAGCGTGCTCGGCATGGCCTTCGTCGTCTTCGCCATCTGCGGGTTGCCGCATGCGTTCAACCTGATCGACGGCTACAACGGGCTCGCCGGCACGGTGGCATTGCTGGTGTGCCTGGCCATCGCCCACGTGGCCTTGCAGGTGGGCGACCGCCAGCTCGCCGCCCTGGTGCTTTGCCTCGCGGGCGCCACCACGGGATTCCTGCTCTGGAACTATCCGCGTGGCCTGATCTTCGCGGGCGACGGCGGCGCCTACCTGTGGGGGGTCGTCATCGCGATCGCCAGCGTGATGCTGGTGCAGCGGCATGGCGAGGTGTCGCCCTGGTTCCCGATGCTGCTGCTGATCTACCCGGTGTGGGAAGTCATCTTCTCCATCTACCGGAAGGCCGCGCGCGGCCAGTCGCCCAGCATGGCCGACGCCCTGCATTTCCACCAGCTGATCTACCGGCGCATCGTGCGCGAGGTGTTCCACGACGACGACACGCGGCGCATGCTGATGCGCAACAACCGCACCTCGCCGTACCTGTGGGGCTTCACGCTGCTGACGGTGGTGCCTGCCGTGCTGTTCTGGCAGAACAGCTTCGTGCTCAAGTGCTTCTGCCTGCTGTTCGCGGTGTCGTACATCTACATGTACGTGAGCATCGTGCGCTTCCGCGTGCCGCGCTGGCTGCGGCGCTGAAGCGCGTCACAGCGCAGGGTACTGCTGCTCCACCCAGCGGCGGTACGCGCCACTGGTCACCGATTGCACCCAGTCCTGGTGGGCCAGGTACCACTCGATCGTGTCGCGCAGCCCCTGCTCGAACCGCACCACCGGTTTCCAGCCCAGTTCCGTGCTGATGCGGGTGTCGTCGATCGCGTAGCGCCGGTCGTGGCCTGGCCTGTCCTGCACATGCTGGATCAGGGCGTCGTGCCGGCCCGCGGGCAGCGGGCGCAACTCGTCCAGCGTCGCGCAGACGGTGCGCACGACATCCAGGTTGGCGCGCTCGGACCGCCCGCCGATGTTGTAGGTGGCGCCGAGCCGGCCGCGATCCAGCACCGCGCGCAAGGCGGCGCAATGGTCGTTGACGTGCAGCCAGTCGCGCACCTGCTGGCCGTCGCCGTACACCGGCAGGGGCTTGCCCGCCAGCGCGTTGTGGATCATCAGCGGGATCAGCTTCTCGGGGAACTGCCTCGGGCCGTAGTTGTTCGAGCAGTTCGTCGTGATCACCGGCAAGCCGTACGTGTGGTGCCATGCGCGGGCGAACTGGTCGGCTGCGGCCTTGGACGCGGAGTACGGGCTGTTCGGCCGGTAAGGGTGGTCTTCCGAGAACGCCGCCTCGCCCGGCTGGAGCGAGCCGAAGACTTCGTCGGTGGACACGTTCAGGAACCGGAACCGGTCGCGCAGTTGTGGATGGCGATCGAGATGGGCGCGGGCGGCCTGCAGCAAGTGCGTGGTGCCGATCACGTTGGTGTGGATGAAGGCCTCGGGTCCGTGGATGGACCGGTCCACGTGGCTCTCGGCCGCGAAATGGACGATGGCGCGCGGCTGGTGTTCCTGCAGCAAGCCGGTGACCAGGTCCACATCGGCGATGTCCCCCCGCACGAAGGTGTACCGGGCGTCCTGGGCGAGTGACTGCAGGTTGCCTGGATGCCCTGCGTACGTCAGCAGGTCCAGGTTCAGGACGGGCTCGTCGCCTTGGGCGAGCCATTCGAGAATGAAGGCCGACCCGATGAAGCCGCAACCGCCGGTGACTAGGAGCATGGTGGGATGCTAGCGGTTCAGGCCGACGCGACGGCGGACACCGTTGGCGGCCTCGCGTCCGTGCGCAGCCCGGACCACCGCGGCGCGAACCGCGCGAGCAGGTCGCTCAGCCCGCCAGCCAGCACCAGGCAGGCCAGGGACCAGAGCACGACGCCCAGGGGGTGGATCAATTGCAGCTTCAGGCCGACGGCCAGCAGCACTTGCGAAGCGACCAGCTTCGTGAGGTCCTCGGCGCCGCAGAGCGACAGCGTGCGCGTCCCGAGCCACCTCGTCACCGGGATGTGTTGCAGCGCGCGTGCCACCCCGACGGCCGCCAGGAGGCAGCAGGCGACCACCAGGGCGGCCAGGATGGTTTGCGCCAGCGCATGGCGCCGCCCGGGAGGGATGGCCGCCAGCAGCGCTTCGACGTCGCTCGTCCCGTTGAAGTACAGGAACGCCGCTCCGGCCACACCGGCCACGGCGAGCACGTCGAACCAGCGCTGCCCGGCGGCCAGCCTGAGCCACGGGAACAAGGCATGTCCCAGCGCATACCAGCCCACAAAGTACAAGGCGCTGTCCGCATTGAAGAACCACTGCGGTGTCGACAGCGGGTCGAAGGCAAGGCCGTGCCGGGACACGAGGAAGCAGGCCCCCGCGAACACCCAGCTGACGACGCGGCGTCGTGTCAGGCGAAGCACGATGCCGTAGGCGACGGCGACCACGAACAGGCACAGCAGGAACCACAGCGATCCTGCCGGGATCTGGTTGCGGATGCCCTGGCTGAAGGCGAGCAGCGCGTCCTGCAGGTTCACCCACGTCCAGTTGTAGAACAGCGCCAGGACGGCGGCGTAGAGCAGCGCGAAGAACACGTAGGGAAGGAGCAGCCGGCGGACCAGCCGGACCACCAGTGCAGGCAGCGTTTCGTGGTCGCGGACGAAGAAGCCCGCGGCGAAGAAGAACAGCGGCACGTGGAAGAGGAAGACGAAGGGGTAGAGCTTCCCCGCCAGGTCGCCGAAGTGGCCGATGTACACCGCCCACATGCCGAGGCAGCGGAGAGTGTCGACCCACGCGATCCGGTCTTCCTGCAGCTGCATCACCCTTCCACCTTTGCGGGCGCGCAGTCTAGCAAAGCACTTTGCCGCGGCATGGGGCACGGCAAGCGCGAAGGCTGGCCGCTCACACGAAGCGCCTGGCCGGGGGGACGAGGCGCACGACCCACACCACCGCGAACGCAACGAGGAACACGCCCGCGGCCACCAGGGGCGCGGTCAACCAGGGTTCTCCCGGCGGAGGCGCCCAGCCGAAGCGGCGGAACACGGGATCGATGATGAAGACGTGCAGGCCGTAGACGCCCAGCGAGCAGTCGGCCAGCGTGCCGAGCATCCTGGATGCCGGCGCCGGGGCACCCGCGAGGACGAACGAGAACAGGCCTGCGGCCGCCAGGATGACCAGCGGCGAGAGGTAGACGAAGAAGTACTCGCAAGGGGCGCCGGCACGCCTGGAGACCAGGTAGCTGGCGGCCATGATGGCGCACGAGGCTGCCACGTACGACAGGGCTGCGGCGCCGCGGTTCCAGGGCCGGTCCGCCAGCATCGCGCCGAGCACGAGGAACCCGGGGTAGCCGGCGAAGTACTCGAGGTGGTAGACGGACAGGATGCCACCGGGATCGAGGCCACCGGCGCAGGTCGTGCCGTTCCAGAGGTCGCGTGCGGTCGGCACAATGGACGCCGCGAGCAGCCACACGGCGATGAACGCCAGGTGTTCGCCACGACTTCCGTGCAGGTAGAACTTGCGCAGCAGCGGCACGGTGGCATACACGCCCAGCAGCGCGTAGAAGTACCACAGGTGGAACATCACCGGCCCGGACACCAGCATGCGCGCCATGCGCCAATCGGCGGGAAACGCGCCGTTGAACCAGAGCCACCAGAGGTAGAACGCGGACCAGAACAGCAAGGGCGGAAGGATCCGCACCGCGCGTTTCCGCACGAAATCCGGCAACGGCTCGTCCCGCCGCAGCAAGGTCGCGCCCGCCAGCATGAAGAACAGCGGCACGCACGCGCGCGTCAGCGAGTCGTAGACATTGCCTGCCCACCATGCGGGGGCGCCCCAACGGGCATAAAGCTCCGCGGACACATGCAGCTGGATGACCATGAAGCATGCGAGCACGCGCAGCAGGCTGATCCTGCGGTCCATTCCCCTCACTCCTCGATGGCCCCGATTGTGAGGCCATGGGAGCGGCTTCCGTCAGTCGCTGCCGAACAAGTCCCGCGTGAAGATCTTGTGCTCCACGTCCGCGAGTTCCGGCGCGCGGCGGTTGGCGATGATCACGTCGCACTCGCGCTTGAACGCTTCCAGGTCGCGCACGACGCGCGAGCGGAAGAACTCCTTGTCCGGCAGCGCGGGCTCGTACACCACGACCTCGATGCCCTTGGCCTTGATGCGCTTCATCACGCCCTGGATGGACGACGAGCGCCAGTTGTCCGACCCCGCCTTCATCACCAGCCGGTAGATGCCCACGACGCCCGGGTTGCGGCGCACCACCTGCTCGGCGATGAAGTCCTTGCGCGTCGAATTCGAATCGACGATGGCGCGGATGAGGTTCTGCGGCACCTGGTCGTAGTTGGCCAGCAGCTGCTTGGTGTCCTTCGGCAGGCAGTAGCCGCCGTAGCCGAAGGACGGGTTGTTGTAGTGCGCCCCGATGCGCGGGTCCATCGACACGCCGTCGATGATGCGGCGCGTGTCCAGCCCGTGCATCAGCGCGTAGCTGTCCACCTCGTTGAAGTACGCCACGCGCATGGCGAGGTAGGTGTTGGCGAACAGCTTGATGGCTTCCGCTTCCGCCGACGTCGTCAGCAGCACCGGCACGTCCGGCTTCACCGCCGCGCTGCGCAGCATCTCGGCGAACTGCGCGCCGCGTTGGGTCATGTCACCGACCACGATGCGCGACGGATGCAGGTTGTCGTGCAGCGCCTTGCCTTCGCGCAGGAACTCCGGCGAGAAGATCACCTGGCCGGCGCCGATGCCGGCGTTGATGCGGTCGGTGAAGCCGACCGGGATGGTCGACTTGATGACGATGACGGCCGCGGGGTTCACGCTGCGCACGTCACGGATCACGTTTTCCACGGACCGGGTGTCGAACTTGTGTGTCACCGGGTCGAAGTTGGTCGGCGTGGCGACGATGACGAAGTCGGCGTGGCTGTAGGCCGTCTTCCAATCCGTGGTTGCCTCGAACAGTTTGCTGGAGTCAGCGAGAAACCGCGTCAGCTCGACGTCGTCGAATGGACAGTCGCGAGCATTGATCTGGGCCACACGCGAGGCATTGACGTCGACAGCCATCACCTGGTGGTGCGGGGTGAGCAAACAAGCACTGGACAGGCCCACATAGCCCATGCCCGCGACGGCGACTCTCATCGGATCCCCTCTGCTGCCTGGAAGCGAGGCATTCTAGGAGTGCGCTTGCTCGCAGGGCGCACACCGCGTGGCTGAGGCCGCCTTGCGCGCTGGCGTTGCTGTGCTGCACTGGCATGGATTCCGGCCCCCGCCACAAGCATGATTCCGGCGTTCGCCGGAATGACAAACCGGGGAGCTGTCATTGCGGGCTTGACCCGCAATCCACACGAAGGCGCGGTAGCGCCGCAGGATCAGCCCCGAACCGCGCTGCCCGCCTTCAGGAAATCCTGGTACGCCAGCTGCAGCCCCTCGGCCAGCGACACCTTGGCCGACCATCCCAGCGACTGCAGGCGCGAGCTGTCCATCAGCTTGCGCGGCGTGCCATCGGGCTTGGTCGGGTCCGTCTCGATGCCGCCTGCGTAGCCCACGGTCTTCGCGACCGCCTCGGCCAGGTCCAGGATCGTCAGGTCGTCGCCGAAGCCCACGTTGATGTGGCTCAGCATCGGCTGCGTGTGCTTCGCGTACGTGCCTGCGTCCAGGTTCATGACGTGCACGCTGGCCGACGCCATGTCGTCGACGTAGAGGAACTCGCGGCGCGGCGTGCCGCTTCCCCAGATCACGACCTTCTCTGCGTTGGCCTGCTTCGCTTCGTGGAAGCGGCGGAGCAGCGCCGGGATCACGTGCGAGTTCTCGGGGTGGTAGTTGTCGCCCGGCCCGTACAGGTTGGTCGGCATCACGCTGCGGTAGTCGACACCGTGCTGGCGGTTGAAGCTCTCGCACAGCTTGATGCCGGCGATCTTCGCGATGGCGTACGGCTCGTTGGTCGATTCCAGCGTGCCCGTCAGCAGCGCGTCCTCGCGCATCGGCTGCGGCGCCATCTTCGGGTAGATGCAGCTGGAGCCCAGGAACAGCAGTTTGTGCACGCCCGAGCGGAACGCGGCATCGATGATGTTGGCTTCCATCATCAGGTTGTCCCAGATGAAGTCGGCCGGGTAGGTGTTGTTGGCGTGGATGCCGCCCACGCGCGCGGCGGCCAGGTACACCTGATCCGGCTTCTCCTGCTGGAAGAAGGCGCGCACCGCGGCCTGGTCCGTGAGGTCCAGCTCCGCGTGGGTGCGGGTGACGAGGCGATCCTGCGGGTGGCCGGCGGCGAGCAGCTGCCGCACGATGGCCGAACCGACCATGCCGCGGTGGCCGGCGACGTAAATCTTGGGATGGGACATGAACTGCGGATTATCGGATGGCACAGACCCGCGTCCCTGCGGACAGGCCTCGTCATTCCCGCGAAGGCGGGAATCCACCGCTTCCGTGTTGTTCTCCATGAGTGGGGGAGGAACCGTCGTCCCCGCGGAGGCGGGGACCCACCGCTTTCATAACAGGCTGGGATGAAGGCGGAAGCGATGGATTCCCGCCTCCGCGGGAATGACGGAGATCGGCGGGGATGCGGAGATGAGCGGGGTTGCGGAGATGGGCCGGATGACGCGTCGCCGCCGCTCCGTCGTTCCCGCGGAGGCGGGGACCCACCGCTTCCATGACGGGCTGGGATGAAGGCGGAAGCGATGGATTCCCGCCTCCGCGGGAATGACGGGGATGGGCGCGGATGACGGAGATGGGCGGGAAGGGCGGTCGTCCTGCGGTCAACGGACGCCGACTGCCGCGGGCGGGCCTACTGTGCCGCATGCGCGAGCGCCACCCCGCCGTCTACATCCTCGCCAGTGGCGTGTGCGGCACGCTCTACATCGGCGTGACCTCCGACTTGCCGCAGCGCATCTGGCAGCACCGCAACCATTGCGTCCCGGGGTTCTCGGACGCGTATGGCGTCACAAGGTTGGTCTGGTACGAGGTGCACGAGACGATGGAGTCGGCGATTACGCGGGAGAAGCGACTGAAGGGGTGGAACCGGGCGTGGAAGCTGCGGCTGGTGCGGGAGGTGAATCCGGAGTGGCGGGATTTGTACGAGGAGATTCTTTGAGAACCCCCCGCGCGCAGGTCCGTCGTCCCCGCGGAGGCGGGGACCCATCGCTTTCATGGAGGCCGCATGGAAGGCGGACGCGATGGATTCCCGCCTTCGCGGGAATGACGGACCTGTGCGCGGGGATGACGGAAAGCGCGGGAATGACGCGAAAGAGCGCTTCCAACAAAGACGGAAGAGGTGACCACACCGGCACAATCGCCGCATGTCTCGTCCCCCTTGCGCACTCTTGACCGGCGGAGCCGGCTACATCGGAAGCCACACCTGCATCGCCCTGCTCGAAGCGGGCTGGGACGTCGTCCTTCTCGACAACCTGAGCAACAGCACGGCCGACGTCGTCGAGCGCATCGCGACGATCAGCGGGCGGCGTCCGACCTTTGTCCAAGGGGACGTGCGCGACGCGGAGCTGGTCCACTCGGTGCTCGAGCAGCACCAGTGCCAGGCCGTGATCCACTTCGCCGGGCTGAAGGCCGTGGGCGAGTCGGTCGCCAAGCCGTTGCTCTACTTCGAGAACAACGTGGCCGGCACGATTGCGCTGCTCGGGGCCATGCACCGCGCGGGCACGAGGCAACTGGTGTTCAGTTCCAGCGCCACGGTGTACGGCAGTCCGCAGCGGCTGCCGATCGACGAATCCCATCCCACGTCCGCGCTGAATCCCTACGGACGCAGCAAGTTGCACGTGGAGGAAATCCTGTCGGACCTGTGCGCGTCCGACCCGACGTGGCGCGTGGTGTGCCTGCGCTACTTCAACCCGTGCGGCGCGCATCCCAGCGGCCTGATCGGCGAGGACCCGAAGGACATCCCGAACAACCTCATGCCCTTCGTCGCCCGAGTGGCCACGGGCCAGCTGCCGCTCGTGCAGGTCTTCGGGGGCGACTACGAGACGCCGGACGGCACGGGCGTGCGCGACTACATCCACGTCCAGGATCTCGCCGCCGGGCACTTGAACGCGCTGGACTACTGCGCGAAGGCCGAGGGATGGCACGCCATCAACCTCGGCACCGGCCGCGGCTTCAGCGTGATCGAGATGATTCGCGCGTTCGAGAAGGCGAGCGGCCAGCCGATCCCCTACAAGATCGTCGACCGCCGCCCCGGGGATGCGGCCTCGTGCTGGGCGGACGCATCGAAAGCCCAGCGTGAACTGGGCTGGTCAGCCCGCTTCGGCATCGACGAGATGTGCGCCGACGCCTGGCGGTGGCAGCAGCACGCGCGCCAGAAGGGCTAGATCCCCGGTGGCTTCTTGATCGTGGTAGTGCGGTCCACGGGCTTGACGCGGATGTTCTTCACGTCCGGTCCCTGCAGCACCGTCAGCGTCAGGTCCGCATCGGGCGTGCCGCGCGCCCACAGCGTCTTGTAGAACTCCTCCAGCGTCGCCACGCGCTGCCCCTCGACGGCCAGCACGACGTCGCCGGCCTTCATGCCGACCTGCTCGGCGGGGCTGTCCTTGCTCACGCGCACGACCTCGACGCGGCCCTGCGCCTCGCTGGACGTGAGCCCCAGCCATGGCCGCCGGCTCGCGCGCGTGCTGCCGGTCTGCTGCATCTCCGAGAGGATGGGTTTGAGCAAATCCACCGGCACGAACATGTTCCCCGGCAAGCGCCGCCCGTTCCCGGTGGCATCGCCCACGAACAGGCTGCCGATGCCCAGCAGCTCGCCGCGCTGGTTGAACACCGCCGCCCCGCTGTGGTTGTCGATCGGCGGTGACGTGAACAGCGCGACATCGATCGCGTATTCCCAGTAGCCGGTGAACGGGCGTTTGTCGACCACGCGCGCCATGTCGATGTCGCCGTCCTCGCCGCCCGTGGCCGCGAGCACCGCGTCACCAGGCCGCACGTCCGCCACAGAGCCCAGGGGGGCCGGCGCGATGCCGCGCAAGGGCAGGAGCGTCTTGACCAGCCCGAAGCCGGTTGCCTGGTCATAGGCGACCGCCCGCGCCGGGAGGGTGCGGCGATCCTGCGTCACCACCTGGATGGTGTCGGCCTCCAGCATCAGGTACCCGATGGTGAGCACAAGGCCGTCGGCGCCAATGACGACGCCCGACCCGCTGCGCTGCTGCCCCAGCGTCTCGGCCGAGCGCGAGCCGTCGACGGCCTGCACTTCCACACCCACGACTGCGGAATAGGCGCGGTTGAGGGATTGGATGGCGGCATCCTGCTGTAAGGAATCGGGGGTCGCGGCGACAGCGGGAGCGCCGATCAGGAAGCACACCGCGGCCAGCACCCAAAGAAACTCCCTCCCCCTCCGGGGGAGGGCAGGGGAGGCCTCGGAGCGCCCCCACCCCGACCCTCCCCCGGAAGGGGAGGGAGCAAAACCAAGAGGAAACATGGCAAGCCTCCTGCAAACGCGACGCCTCAGGATGCGCGCAAGCCCATCCCCCGGCAAGCCGATCAGCCGCACATGCAATTCGGCAAATCCGTCACACGGCCGTGACACCCTCGTTCGGGGGGGATGATCTCATCCATCGGTCTGCCGCGCGGGCTCGGAATTTGCGAGCCGTTGGGTTAGCATCATTGGCTCACCAGAACAGTGCATTCCCGAGCGAAAACCGTGTCCGCCAAGATCCAACCTGTCATCCTTTGCGGCGGCTCCGGCACTCGGCTGTGGCCACTGTCGCGCAAGGCCTTCCCGAAGCAATTCGTCCCCCTGATCGAGGGCAAGAGCCTGCTGGCCCTGACGCTGGAGCGCGTGGCCATGCTCGCCGATGCTCGCTTGGGCGCCATCCTGGTGGGGGCCGAAGACCACCGCTTCATGCTGCGCGAGGCGCTGCAGGAGGCCAGGATGGCCGGCACCATCCTGCTGGAGCCCGTGGCCCGCAACACGGCGGCCGCCATGACGCTGGCAGCGCTGGAGGCGAGCTCCCCCGAGCAACTGCTGCTGTTCTGCCCCTCCGACCACCACATCCCGGACACGGCGGCCTTCGCGCAGATGGTGCAAGGCGCCGCTGCGACGGCCAGGTCCGGCGCCATGGTCACGTTCGGCGTGAATCCCACCTTTCCGGCCACCGGCTATGGCTACATCCAGCGTGGCGCGGCCCGGCCCGCAGGCGGCCATGCGGTCGAGCGCTTCATCGAAAAGCCGAACGCCGAGCGCGCCCAGGAACTGCTGCTGGGTGGCCAGGTGCTCTGGAATGCCGGCATCTTCCTGTGCTCCGCGGGGACGCTGATCGCCGCCATGCAGGAGCACGCCCCCGACATCCTCGAAAAGTGCCGCGAGGCCATTGCCACGTCGAAGCGCGACGCCGACTTCCTGCGTCCCGGTGCCGAGGCGCTGGAAGCCTGCCGCTCCGAAAGCATCGACTACGCCGTGATGGAGCGGCATGGCGACCTGGCGGTGTTCCCGTTCAACGCGCTGTGGAGTGACGTCGGCAGCTGGAACGCTGTGGCCGATATGGTGGAACCCGACGAGGCGGGCAACCGCATCGAAGGCGAGGGCGTCGCCATCAAGGCGAACAACAACTACATCTATGCGCCCCAGCGCTGCGTGGTGGCCGTCGGTGTCGACGACCTCCTGATCGTCGACACACCCGACGCGCTGCTGGTCACCCGCCGCGGCCAGGCCGAGCTGGTCAAGATGGTCGTGCCCGAGCTGGAAAGGCGCGGCACCTCGCAAGCCGCGATGCACCGCAAGGTGCTGCGCCCGTGGGGCTCGTACGACAGCGTGGACAGCGGCCCGCGCTTCCAGGTCAAGCGCATCGTGGTCAAGCCCGGCGCCGCCCTCAGCTTGCAGAAGCATTACCACCGCGCCGAGCATTGGATCGTCGTGAAGGGCACCGCAGAAGTCACTCGCGGCAAGGACACCTACCTGGTGTCCGAGAACCAGTCGACGTACATCCCCTTGGGTGAAGTGCACCGCCTGCACAACCCCGGCAAGACGCCGCTGGAGATGATCGAAGTGCAAAGCGGCAGCTACCTGGGCGAAGACGACATCGTGCGCATGGACGACCAGTACGGCCGTGTCGTTCCGATCGGCGAAGCCGCCACCAAGAAGCAGGCCGGCTGAGGCCCGAAATGACGGAGGCAGTGGTCCACTCCGTCGTCCCCGCGAAGGCGGGGACCCATCGCTTCCATCTCCCTCGCTCCCGGAAGCGATGGATTCCCGCCTCCGCGGGAATGACGGATACGGGCTCGCGGGAATGACGAAGGACTTCGCATGAAGATCCTCCTCTTCGGCTGCAACGGCCAAGTGGGCTGGGAGCTGCAACGCAGCCTGGCCGCCTTGGGCGAGCTGGTGGCGATCGACGCCGCCGGCGAGGGCGACCTGCGTGGTGACTTCAGCGCGCCGGACGCCGTCGCCGCCACCGTGCGCGCCGTGCAGCCCGACGTCATCGTCAATGCCGCTGCCTACACCGCCGTCGACAAGGCCGAGACCGACGCCGCCACCGCGCGGCTCGTCAATGCCGCCACGCCGTGCGTCATCGCGCGCGAGGCCCGTTCGCTGGGTGCGCTGCTGGTGCACTACTCGACCGACTACGTGTTCGACGGCAGCGGCGACCGCCCCTGGCAAGAGACCGACGCGGCCGGGCCGCTGAACGTCTACGGCGCCACCAAGCTCGAGGGCGAGCGGCTGGTGCTGGAAGGCTGCCCACGCGCAGTGGTGCTGCGCACCAGCTGGGTGTACGGCGCGCGCGGCAACAACTTCGCAAAGACCATGGTCCGCCTCGCGCGCGATCGTGACCAGCTGCAAGTCGTCGACGACCAAGTGGGTGCACCCACCGGCGCCGACTTGCTGGCCGACATCACGGCGCACCTTGTGCGTGGCATCCGGGGCGGCGCACCCTGGCGTGGCCTGTTCCATGCCGCCGCGGCCGGGGCGACCAGCTGGCATGCCTATGCGCAGTTCGTGCTGCACGAGGTGCAGCGCGTTGGGCTGTCGCTGCGCATCGGCCCCGATGCGGTCGTGCCCGTGCCGTCATCGCAATACGCCACCGCCGCGCGCCGCCCCTTGAATTCGCGGCTGGACACGTCGCGCCTGCGCGAAGCCACGGGCCTGGTGCTGCCGCACTGGCAGGCCGGCGTGCGGCGCATGCTGGTCGAAGCGTATGCAGGAGACCGCCCATGAAGGTGACGCCGAGCGCCATCCCCGACGTGCTTCTGCTGGAGCCCACGGTTTTCGGCGACCCCCGCGGCTTCTTCGTCGAGAGCTTCAACGCCCGCGCGTTCCGTGAGGCGACGGGCGTCGACGTCACCTTCGTGCAGGACAACCACTCCCGGTCCGCCCGCGGCGTGCTGCGCGGCCTGCACTACCAGTTGCACCATCCCCAGGGCAAGCTGGTGCGCGTGGCCCACGGGCGCGTGGTCGATGTCGCGGTGGACCTGCGCCGTTCATCCCCCACATTCGGGCGATGGGTGGCACACGAACTTTCCGGCGACAATTTCACCCAGATGTGGATCCCGCCGGGATTCGCTCATGGCTTCGTGGTCCTGAGCGAGACGGCGGACGTCCTGTACAAGGCCACGGACTACTACGCCCCGCAGGACGAGCACTGCCTGGCGTGGGACGACCCGGCCATCGGCGTCGACTGGCGCCTGCCTGACACCGGCTCGCAGCAACCCTTGCTGTCCCAGAAGGACCGCGCCGGGCTGCCGCTGGCACGGGCCATGCATTACGAGTGACAAGAAATGCTTTTGTACCTATCTACCCGACGCGTTGTCGTGAAGAAGCTCACGGCGGATCACTTCTCAGCCCTGAGCTGAGTTGTGTCCTGAGCCAAGTCAAACTACGATACATGGCTCAACGTTTGGTTACAGGCGTGGCGGTCACAAGCAATACTAGAAGGCTGGGCGGGGAATGCTGAGAACTGAAGTTTCTGGAGAGGGTGAGCTGACCACTCCACTGCCGTTGGAGCATCGTGTCGCCCACATCACCCTGCCGCTGTGGTTGCGCGCGACGAAGCGTGCGGTGGACGTTCTCGGAGCGGCGTTCTTCTTGATCGGTGGTTTGCCGTGCTTCCTCGTAATTGCGGCAGGCGTGTGGCTGAGTTCGCCGGGGCCGATTTTCTACGTCCAGAAACGGGCTGGGCGTGGAGGGCGCAGTTTTGATTTCTACAAGTTCAGGTCGATGCGCGTCGACTCGGACGACCTGCTCACGTCATTCCTGGACAGCGATCCCGAGGCCAAGCTGCGCTGGCAGCGATACCAGAAGATCGAAAAGGATCCTCGCGTCACGGCGTTCGGCCAGTTCATTCGTCGCACAAGTCTCGACGAATTGCCGCAGTTCTGGAACGTGCTGAAGGGCGACATGAGCCTGGTGGGCCCGCGCCCCTGCATGCCGCAGCAGCGCGATCGGTATGGCGTGTATTGGCACCATTACTGCGCCGTCAAGCCGGGGCTGACGGGCCTGTGGCAAGTCTCGGGCCGAAATCGGCTGACGTATCGTCAGCGAGTGGAACTCGATGCGAAATACGTCGAGACCCTTTCGCCCTGGGGTGACTTCTTCATCTTCTTCAAAACGATCCGCGTTGTTTTGGGCGCAAACGACGCCCACTGAGCTCACGCGCCAACGGCGAATTTCGAGCGGCCGGTTCTCCGGCCGCGTCTGCTTTTGATTCTCTGGGATAAACGAACCATGACCACCACACCGAAGGTCGCCCTGATCACCGGCGTGACCGGCCAGGACGGCAGCTACCTCGCCGAATTCCTGCTGAAGAAGGGCTACATCGTGCACGGCATCAAGCGCCGCGCCAGCCTGTTCAACACCCAGCGCGTGGACCACATCTACGAAGACCCGCACGTGCACCACCCGCACTTCGTGCTGCACTACGGCGACCTCACGGACACCAGCAACCTGATCCGCATCATCCAGCAGACCCAGCCGGACGAGATCTACAACCTGGGCGCCCAGAGCCACGTGGCCGTGAGCTTCGAGTCGCCTGAGTACACGGCCGACGTCGATGCGATGGGCACGCTGCGCCTGCTGGAAGCCATCCGCATCCTGGGGCTGGAGAAGAAGACCCGCTTCTACCAGGCCAGCACGTCCGAGCTGTACGGGCTGGTGCAGGAGACGCCGCAGAAGGAGACCACGCCCTTCTACCCGCGCAGCCCGTACGCGGTGGCCAAGATGTACGCGTACTGGATCACGGTGAACTACCGCGAGTCATACGGCATGTATGCCTGCAACGGCATCCTGTTCAACCACGAGAGCCCGCGCCGCGGCGAAACGTTCGTCACCCGCAAGGTGACGCGCGGCCTGGCCAACATCGCGCAGGGGCTGGACGAGTGCCTGTTCATGGGCAACATCGACTCGCTGCGCGACTGGGGCCACGCGATGGACTATGTGCGCATGCAGTGGATGATGCTGCAGCAGGACCAGCCCGAGGACTTCGTCATCGCCACGGGCGTGCAGGTCAGCGTGCGTGAGTTCATCGCCCGTAGCGCCGCCCGTTTGGGCATCACCCTGAAGTTCGAAGGCAAGGGCGTCGAGGAAGTCGGCGTCGTGGCCTCGGTGACTGGCGACAAGGCGCCCGGTGTGAAGGCCGGCCAGACCATCGTGCGGATCGACCCGCGCTACTTCCGGCCGGCCGAAGTCGAGACCCTGCTGGGCGATCCGACGAAGGCCAAGGAGAAGTTGGGTTGGACCCCGCAGATCACGCTGGACCAGATGATCGACGAGATGATCGCCAGCGACCTTGAAGCCGCCAAGAAACATGCGCTGCTGAAGACGCATGGGTTTAAGGTGGCGGTTAGCCAAGAGTGAGCGCGGCTCGGAGCAGATGGAATATCCGCTGCCGGCAGCGACTTCCGCGTCAATGCTCCTGCTTGCCAAGCGGCAAATGCTTGCCGCTTGGCAAGTTCAACAGAGCCTCCCTACGACCGGTCGTGATCGGCTGCATCTCATTTGTTTTTGTTAGCTGAATAGCGTTCGTAAGGCTCGCATTGCTTAAGCTGCACCTCAGCACGACAGGGTCGCCGGTATGGGCAATCGCTGATCAGCTAATCGTCTCAGGCGGGAGCTTCTGCACTTCTTTGATCGCTGCATACGTGCTGACGAAGAATGGATTTGCAACCTATTCCTTGGCCCTGCTCTCGGTTCAATTCATCTTGTCCTTTGAACGAGCATTGCTCGCCCAGCCATTGGCAGTTCTCGGGGCGACAGAGCAGCCTGAGGCCCTCCTGAGAAGATACAAGACCGTCCTGCAATTGTTGTGGCTGTGCACGCCCGCGGGTTGCTGCGTGTTAATCGCTGCGAGCGCTGCATTCTTCCCAGATGTGTTCGTGCTCGGGGCAACAGCCGCCCTGCTGCTGATCCTCGGTATACAAGAAATATTTCGGCGCTACCTGTACACAGTCCGGAACTTCCGTGCAGCTACGCTATGGAGCTGCCTTACCTACTGCCTGCAACTCGCACTTCTTGCCTCGCTATCAAGCAGCGGAAATGCCCGCAGGGATTCCGGTTTCGAAGTACTAATCGCATGTGCGATCGCTGGAGCACTTCCGCTCGTTCTGTCGCTGGGAAGGCGTCGCCAAAACGTTACGGCAGGTGCCCTACGCGCAACCTTTGTTGAACATTGGAAATTCGCAAAGTGGGTTGTGTATAGCCAACTGGTATTTTGGACCTCTACTCAGGCGTATCCGTTCTTGCTCGAAGGTTATAAGGCAGAAGGCTTGGCTGACTTCTTCGTAGCAAATTCCTTGCTCAACGTTCTGAATGTTTTGAGAACGGCGATTGGCAACTATCTGCCTACACGTGCGTCCGCTGTGCTCAATGATGGGGGTCCGCGCGAGCTCGCCAAGTTCATGTTCCGGAACGTATGGATTTACGCCGCTACGTCACTACTGATCCTCGTGGTGCTTATTTCATCGTCGGCACTTCTGATTGAGACACTCTACGGCGGAAAGTACGCAGCCGCTGCTCCTCTACTCGCCCTAATGTCACTTGCACACCTCGCATACGTGATATCGGCGATTGGCAATGCAATCGGATTGGCATTGCGGGCGACTAAATGGATCTTCATCGGAAATTCACTCGGCGCGGCATTCTCAATGACCATCGGGGTCGCGCTTGTTCACAAATTCGGGGTGTGGGGAGCTGCCGTTGGCTATGTTCTAGCAGCGGCTCTTCCGGCGATTGCGCAAGGAGCAAACGTCGTCTTCACTCTGCGGGAACAGGTCGCAAGCGAGAGCGTCCGTGACTGAGCGCGCGCTGATTCTAGTTGAGCCCATCTTTCGTGGGAGTCGACTACAAGTTCTAGCGAACGTCATTCATGTGGTGCGGTGTCACTCCCAGCGTCCAATAGTGATCGTCACACGCAGAGACTATCGAACTGATCACGCGGTTCAACTCGGAATTCTTTCTATTCCACAAGTTCACATACTGTGCGCAGATACATGCTTAGGAGGGGCATGGAACAAGAAACTTTCGAGAGCTGAGTTCGTGCAGGTTACCCAGGCAATAGCGAGTGCATGTGAACTGAACCCTGGCGCAGATGTAGTTTTCATGGCGCTAGATGAGTACTTGGTTCCGCTTGCATTCGCAAAGCGCACAAGTTGGCGAATCGCAGCGCGGCGAGTGGTTGCCTTCAAATACCGAGTGTGGGCGGATGGCAGGGGCTTTCACGACCACCTGAACCGCGCAGCGACCTCAATCGCACTTTCCCGAACGTCCGGAGAGTTGGTTGTTTTCGACGAGCGTCTACGAGGTACCCGCATTGCGGGGCAGCCTGTCCACATCGTTCCCGATCCTTGGTTTGGCTTGTTCAATGCGGAACTTCGGTCGGAGGCGCGAGCTCGGTTTGGCTTCTCGGAAGAAGACTTTGTGGCACTCACAATCGGTTTTCAAGATGCACGCAAAGGGTTTCCGCTGGTATTGGCGGCCAGTGAAAGGGCGTTACGTGATAGTGGCCGGAAGCTCTTCATAGTCGGCAACATCAAAGAGGAGTTCAAGCCACGATTGCTGGCTCTGAAAGCGAAGTTTCCGGCGCAAATCGTCCATCTCGACCGATTCGTGGAAGAGGGCGAACTGCCTTACGTTTTTGCTGCTGCTGACGTCACTCTTCTGCCATATGCGAAGAGCTTCACTGCTAGTAGTGGAGTCCTACCTCGCAGCTGCGCTTCTAGCGTGCCTGTGATCGCGTGTTCACATGGGCTGGTTGGATATCGAGCCCGAACGTACGACTTGGGGATCGTCATTAATACTGACTGCCCGTCGGCTCTCGCCACTGCAATCGACCAAATGAGTGTCGAGCTCGGAACTAATCGAACAAGGTGGGCCCGTTCGCTAAGCCAGTTCTCACAAGCCACGTCTCTAAGGGCCTTTGAAGAGAGCGTTTGGCCTCTGTTCCACGATTGAGTTCGACCATGAAAATTTCAGTCCTGCACGCATACTCGGATTCGAACAAAGGGGATTTGGCGATCGTTCTTGCGACGGTCAAAGCCTTGAAGTCAAACGCGCCTCACGTTCAAATCTACTTGCATTCGGTATACGCGGCATCCGACCCGAACTTCAGTTTCCATCACAGACACATCGCGGGACATGTGGATGAAGTCTGCTCGCACAGCATTCCGTCGCCATACATCGATGACGCCGCTCACTCAGCGCTTAGGAACGTGCTAGCAGCCGCACGTTTGCTTCGTGACTCCGGCAAGCACTACCTGAATCTCATTCTTGGACCAACGAAATTCCTTCGAAATAGGTCGAATGAGTTGATTCAACAGTCTGACTTAGTTTTGCTGAAAGGTGGTCAGTACATTTATAGCGACCAAGGTGGATTGAGGGGGGTGCTCTACCTCTGGCGAGTGCTGTCTTCTATCCACCAAAGTGCACAGCAAGGCAAGCGAGTGGTCATCATGGGTCAGAGCTTGGGTCCGCTGCCTGATGGTTTGCCGGGGCGGATGGTTGCCAAGGCGCTCAGAAAGTGCGAGTTGGTAGTGGTACGGGAGCGCCTGTCATTAGAACTTGCTCAAAGGCTCATGCATGGCAATACCGCGTCAAAATTGGTACTCGCTCCGGATTTTGCGTTCTTGATAGAACCACGTGAACCGGCAAACTACTCCGAGAAGTTCGCATTCTTGGACGATGGAGATTGGATCGGAGTGACTGTCGTGAACTGGTATTTTCCTGGGAGCCCTGATGTAGCAGCGGCCCGACGGAACTACGAGACTCAGATCATCGAGGCTTGCGTGCAACTGCACCGGGCGCATGGATTCAGAGTCGCTCTCTTCCCGCAGGTCACGGTGCGGCACCATGGTGAAAGCGATCTTGATCTTCTCAAGAGGATCTCGGACGCACTCGAAGCGCGTGATGTGCCCGTTCGGACAGTAGTAGACGACCTCGCGCCCGAGCAACTTAGCTACCTCTATGGCCGTTGTCGAGTGCTGATCGGCACGCGACTTCATTCCTGCATCTTGGCTGCGGTTGCAAGCTGCCCCGTAGTCGCAATTCGATATCAGGGCTTTAAAACTGAAGGAGTTATGGCAGAGCTCGGCATGAGTGAGCATGTCCTTGATATCTCGCATCTGGAAGCGTCTGATTTGACATCAAAGGTCACGGAGCTCGCCGAATCGCGCACGGACGTCAAAAGAAAGATTGACGATCGCGTAGCTCAGATGCGCAAAGACCTGAGCGACTTGGTCGGTGACGTTCTCAGTGAGGACGCGGCGTGAGGGTTCTTCTTTCAGCGTATGGCTGCTCACCAATCCTTGGCTCGGAGCCCGGTGTTGGGTGGCGGTGGGCGAGGGAGCTTTCGCAGGTCTATCAAGTAACCGTTCTCACACATCCGTTCTTTCGCGCCCAAATTGAAAATGAGCTGAGTGCGAGGCCGCTGGCGAACTTGTCAGTCGTCTACTTCGAGCCCCCGGCTCTTGGCGTGCGGCGAAAGCCAGGTTCTTTGAATTCTCGCTTGTACTATGTTGCATGGCAATTGGGTGCCTTCTTCAAGGCACGCAAGCTCTGCATGGGAACGACGTTTGATGTTGTTCACCACATCACCTGGGGCACATTTCGATATCCGAGTTTTCTCGCACTCCTGCGTGTGCCACTCGTATTTGGCCCGGTCGGTGGCGGCGAAAGAACGCCGCTCGGTCTGCTTCGTGGTCTGCCGCTGAAGTCCAAGGTTTTCGAAATTGCGAGAGCCGTCGGTATACATTCGGCACGACTTGACCCACTATGGCGCCTGTTGATCTCTAGAACTTTTTTGATTGCGTGCAAGACCGAGGAGACGCGCGCCTGCATCCCGGCTGCTCACCAAGGAAGAGCGGTAGTGCATGCTGAGATCGGCGCGGAAGTGAAGCCCGCACGAAGCTCGATTCAGAGTCAACGACCGATGACGATCCTCTATGTCGGCCGTCTCGTCGGACTGAAAGGGCTGCATATTAGCCTTCATGCTTTGGCCGACCTAAAGCGGCACGGCATAGCCTTCCGATTTCGACTGGTAGGAGACGGCCCGCACCGCCGAGGGCTTGAGCAACTTGCCTTAGATCTTGGTTTGCGCGACCAAGTAGTCTTCGAAGGCGCTGTGAGTCGTCAGGAAGTCGACAAGTATTACAACGCTTCGGACATTTTCCTCTTCACCAGTCTTCACGACTCAAGCGGGAACGTCATCACTGAGGCACTCTCACATGGCCTGCCAGTAGTTTGTCTGAGCTTGGGAGGGCCCAAGTATTTTGCGAATGATTTAACTGGACGTGTTATCGAAGCAAGAAATCGGACGTTCGAGCAAATCGTTGGTGATCTCTCCAAAGCGCTAGCTGATTTGTGCAACCAACCACAGCTCCGAGAGTCATGTTCCCTCGGAGCGAGGAATCGAGCAACTGAGTTGTCATGGGCTCGCCAAGTGTCGAGTCTCTATCGTTTGATTGAGCAGAGATTGAAATATCGGCGACCCGTGAGGAACTTCGTTGACTAAACTCAGGCTGGTCCTGGCCAGTAGTCTCGGGCTTGTGCTCTTTTGGGCACTCGACCCGATGCGCGTGCTGTTGGAGTTCACTCCGCTGCTCAAGCATGTGCCTGGACTATTCCTAGTGGTGACCGGCGGACTATGGTTGTCACTGGCAAGCCGTCTGAGATCAAACTACAGCGCTGCGGCAATCCGGCCCCACGGAAATCTGAGCGCCAAGGCCGCCCTTGGTTTGGGCTTGTATGTGCTTGTGGGAGCGTTTTACGCGCGGTTCGCACGCGACGTGCAAAACACGTTTCTCACCTTGGGCATATACCTTCTTGCATATCCGGTAATGGCTTGGATTGTTGAACGCACAAACTCTCCACTTACCGTGCTTCGAACGTTGGGGGGGGCCTATGTACTTGGAGCAGTCATGATGGCATCCCTCCAATTGGTGACGGGGGAGCCTGGCCTCTTTCACGCCCGAGAGCATCTCGTAATCGGCCCCTTGGTCTTTTTCTACTTTCGATCGAAGGTCGTTCTGTTCCAACTTGCTGCGTTAATCCTCATCGGGGCTGTGGCAGTTGTCTCAGCGAAAAACACGGCTTATCTGGTGGCGGGATGTTCATTGCTCTACATCATGATCGTCGAGATGGTGCGCTTGACTTCTCGCCTGTCGATGGCTGGTAAGGCGCTTGGATGGTTCGCGCTCGTTGCCACCGTACTCTTTGTCGCCCTGGCGGCAGTCACAGTTAGGGGAACCGGGGAGGGACTGCCGACAGGTAATGTCGAATACCGGTCCGTAATGTACGAGCGCGCCTGGCTGAAGTTTTTGCAGTCGCCAATCGTTGGCGCAGGTTTCGCCGACGCTTCAACCCAAGAATTCGGGGATTATGAGGTCGATGTAAGTACGCAGGTGTTGCCGACGCACAGTGATCCACTAGACATTCTTGGCAACGGCGGCCTTTTGGCATTCGCCCTGTGGTTAGCGATCTACCTCGGCTTCTTCTCCCATTGGCGTCGTTCAATCACGACGCAAAAGACGACTATCAGACGATCGGACCGGGCTTGGCTTCATGTGCTTTCATGTTGCGCATGGTGCGCACTACCAACTGTTGCCTTCAATCCCGTGCTGAATAGTCCCAATCTCGCCCTGGCGACGTGGATCTGCGCAGGTGCGGCTTACGGCTTCTTTCGGCGACAAGAAATAAGGTGAATGTGGTGGGGTGTTTACGTGTTTTTCTTGCTCTCGCTGTTGTGCTTGTTCATGGTGAGATACTTCCGTTCACCATTTTTCCGGCCGACGCCGCCGTCCAGATTTTTTTCATGATTTCTGGGTTTTATATGGCGCTCGTGCTGAACACGAAGTACATGGGTTCAGACAGCAATATCGAGTTCTACCTCGGCCGTGTTTGGCGACTCGCTCCAACTTTCTTAGCTTGCGCTCTATTTGCTTTAGTGTTGACGTCGGCGGGACTGAAGCCCCATCTGAGATGGCATAGTCCCTCAGACTTACCATTCTCCGCGATGCTTCTGATCTGTCTTTCGCAAGTGGTTCTTGTTGGGCAAGACGCGGTACATTTTCTAACGGTTGACGGGACTAGCGGCCTGCGGTTCACTTCGGATTTCGCTGCTGAATCGCTGCAACTTTGGCAGTACCTGCTCATTCCCCAAGCATGGTCGCTTTCCGTTGAAGTCTATTTCTACTTGTTTGCACCGCTGCTCTTGCGGTGCGGGCCGCGAATCCTGTTTGCCGCGCTTGTCGGCTCTTTTTTCCTGCGCCTATTTATAGCGGGGACGTTTGGGCTCCGCTTTGATCCTTGGTCCTATCGGTTCTTCCCTTCTGAGTTGCTCTTCTTTGTGGCGGGAGCGATCGCCTATCTGGCTTCGAAACGAAGCGTTTCGATGTGGTTGCATGTATTCGCTGCCTTACTCATTTTTGTGGCTACGAATGTAGGTCGCGTAGGTTTGGGTGGACGGCTTTTCTTCCTTAGTCCCATTGTCACGACCGGTGTGTTGTTCGCGCTTCCGGTGCTGTTTTCAGTTACCAAGAATTGGGAGTGGGACCGCCGCCTCGGTGATCTGTCCTATCCGATCTATGTGTCTCACATGTTGGTCATTTCGCTAGGCGCTTCGATCTTCCCGATGCGGGACGTTCTTTTCAAAACGTTCGTTATTGTGCTTGTCGTGCTGACTTCATTGGCGTTGATTAGATTCGTCGAGGGTCCATTAGAACAATATCGGAAATCCCGTCGGTGTCGAGTCGCACTGACGGCAACTGGTGTCTGAGATACCATGAGGATTTTGATCGTTCATAACAAATATCAGCAGCGGGGCGGCGAAGATGTTGTTGTTGAATCTGAGGCGGCGCTTCTCCGGGAAGCCGGACATGAGCTCGAGCTATTTTCCACAGATAACAATGTACTGATGGGGGCGTTCGCGAAGCTTGTCAGTGCCGTAGGTGTGGTGTTCTCAATCCCGGTTTACATACGTATTCGCCGCATCTTGAGAACGTTCAAACCAGATGTGGTTCATGTTCATAATTTTTTCCCTCAGATATCTCCTTCTGTCTTTTACGCCTGCAGCGCGAATAAAGTCCCTGTAGTTTTCACGCTTCATAATTTCCGCATTATTTGCCCGACCGCGCTGCTAATGCATGACGGACGGATTGAAGAGAAAAGCGTGATTGATGGTCCTTGGTGGGCAGTCGCCAAGCGTGTGTACCGCGGCTCATTCAGTGCTTCGCTTCTTCTTGCGTTGATGATCTATGTCCACAGGCGAATCGGTACGTGGAAGAAAAAAGTGAGCGTCTTCATCGCGCTGACCGAATTTTCCGCTCTCAAGTTCCAAGCTTGGGGGCTTCCTGCAGACAAACTGACGTGCAAGCCCAACTTCGTTCTGCGTCGTTCGAAATCGCAGATTTCGCAACAACGTCGTGGGTTTCTCTTTGCCGGAAGATTGAGCGAAGAGAAGGGCATCGACGTGATGCTCAAAGCGGCCAAAGAGTTCCGAGGTGAGGAAATCCGGGTCGCCGGAGATGGTCCGCTGGTTGCTGATGTATCGAGCTCGGGCTTGACGCACCTCGGGCGGATAGGTTCTGAGGAGCTTGCCGAGGAAATGCTGAGAGCGAGAGCGCTCGTCTTGCCAAGTCTTTGGTTCGAAGGGCTACCGATGGTCCTTGTCGAGGCGTACTCACTTGGATTGCCAATCATCGCAAGCAATCTAGGATCTTTGGCCACCCTCGTCGAACATGGAGTGACAGGGCTGCTATTCGTGGCCGGCGATGCGGAAGATCTAGCCTCTAAGCTTCGCTGGGCTACGGAAAATCCTGTCGCGATGGAGCGTATGGGCGAAAACGCCCGTGCGAAGTACGAGAGGGAGTTCTCTCCCGAGCGGAATCTGATTCTGCTAGAACGGATCTATGTGCGTGCAATCAGCGCGACCGCAACGGCGGGTAGCGAGATCTAGTCTTGCGCGTGAGGCTAAGCCGGGAAAACGCCGGTGGACAGATACCGGTCGCCGCGATCACAAATGACAAACACAATCGTCGCTTCCTTCGACTTTGCAGAGATTTGCTGCGCGACCCAGCAGGCTCCCGCCGCAGAGATACCAGCGAAAATTCCCTCCTCTCGCGCGAGTCGGCGGCACATCTCCTCGGCGTTGGATTGGCTTACAGAGACCTGCTCGTCAACGGCCGACGGGTCATAGATCTTCGGCAGGTACTCCTCGGGCCATTTGCGAATGCCCGGGATGCGTGAACCCTCGCTGGGCTGCGCACCGATGATGCGCACCTTGGGGTTCTTCTCCTTCAGGAACCGTGACACGCCAGTGATGGTGCCGGTGGTCCCCATCGCACTGACGAAATGTGTAATGCGCCCGCCTGTCTGCTCCCATAGCTCAGGACCCGTCGTCTCATAGTGGATGCGGGGATTGTCGGAGTTGGCAAACTGGTCGAGCACGCGCCCCTTGCCTTCTCGCTGCATGTTCTCGGCCAGGTCGCGCGCGTACTCCATGCCGCCGCTCTTTGGCGTGAGCACCAGTTCGGCGCCGAATGCCTTCATGGTTTGCGCGCGCTCAATAGAGAGGTCCTCCGGCATGATCAGAACCATGCGGTAGCCCTTGATGGCAGCTGCCATCGCGAGCGCGATACCCGTGTTGCCTGACGTCGCCTCGATGAGCGTGTCACCGGGCTTGATCTCGCCGCGTTCTTCGGCGCGCCGGATCATCGACAAGGCCGGGCGATCCTTCACGGATCCTGCAGGGTTGTTGCCTTCGAGCTTGCCGAGGATGACATTGCCCCGCGCCTTGTTCTCGATTGCGCCAATGCGCTGCAGTGCGACGAGTGGAGTCTTGCCAACTGCGTCTTCAATAGTGGGGTAGGTGCCGGGCTTCATGCAGGCACTGTGCCACAATCGAAATCCTGCGATCCCAACGCTGCCGGAGTGGCGAAATCGGTAGACGCAGCAGACTCAAAATCTGCCGGTGGCAACACCGTGCCGGTTCGATTCCGGCCTCCGGCACCATCCCCGCGACCACAAAAAAGACGCCCGGCTTGCAGCCGGGCGAAGAACCTCCATGGCTGGGGCCGCAACCAAGATCGACCCCGATGCCACTTTGGGCTCGGGGTGGCAGGCGGAAAGTAAGGCTCAGCCATTCCTCAAGCTCGGCCGGAATCGCGCCACCGCGTAGGAAATCACCGCACCCGGAAAGCGAAAGGCCCGCTGACGCGGGCCTTTTCTACATCACGGGTGGGATCGCCACCCAATGCTTTAGCCGGTCACTGGCTTCAGCGTCACGGTCGTGACGATGTTCCCGTTGAGCGTCAGAGCTCCGCCCGGGTTGACGCCGACCGTCACTGAGGCGCCGACAGACGACGCGGCGCCAAGGACCAGGGCCACGCTACGGCTCGTGGCCACGCCGTTCGCGACAGCCCCAGCCGTGGCGACGTTCAGGTTGCACGGGTTGACGGTGACCGTCTTGCCGGTCGCCAGCGCGTGCGACGCCGGGAAGCTCGAAGTGGTCACTACGAAGATGCAGGAGCCGAACTGCAGGTTGCCGGTGGCCGAATTGTTGCCCTCCGCAATGGCGAACGTGGGAGCGGCTCCGCCGTTGAGGGTGACCGTCGTTGCAGCCGTCGTGCCCAGGGGGGCTGCGCCGCCCGTGAACGTGAACGCTTGGCCGGTCACTGCCGTCACCAGCGCGGCGCCGGTCGTCGGATTCACGGACAGGCTGGTGTCGCTGGCGGCCACAAGGGTCGTCGGCGCGTCGTCGCCACCGCCACCGCCGCAGGAAGCCAGCGTTGCGACCGCCACCACGGCGGCCAGTTTCCAGATGCTCTTCATACCCTCGTTCCCCACTGTTTGGATAAGCAAGTGGGCGAGCGTACACGGCATGTCACAGATCGTAAATAGCCGGAAAGCCACGCCCTCGGCAATTCCCGCACAAGTGGACCGCGTCTGTACCATTCGCACCCTTCATGCGCGCCCGCCTCCTGCTCCCCATCGCCGCGGCTTTCGTGGCATCTCCCGCACTCGCCGTCGACACCACGCTGACCGGCGCGGGTTTTTCCGGACTAGGCATCACGCCGACGGCCGGCTTGCTGTCCTGGGGCAACCTGGGCACCAGCTATGAGAACCAGGTGTCCGGCATCGCGCGGAACACCAGTGGCCACAACCTCGCGCTCGGCGTCGGATTGCTCCCCAACATGGAAGTGGCGGGGCGTCTCGCGACCAACTCCCTGCACGACAACTGCTTTTTTTCCGCCGGCGGTTGCGGCGCCCGCGACCTGTCAGCTTCTGGAAAGTTCGGCATCGGCCTCGACACTGCCGGCCGCTGGAATGCGGCTGTGGGCATCACCGACGTCGGCGGCTCGGTCACCTACTTCCGCAGCTACTACGGCGTCCTCACGTACGACACCGGTCCGTTCCAGGCCAGCGGCGGCTTGGCGAAGCGCAGCGGGCGAGGGATCAATGGATCGGCGTCGCCCCTGTCCGGTGCATTCGCTTCGCTCGCTTGGCAGCCGATGCCCTTGCTGCGGGCGCACGTGGAATACAGCGATGGCAAGGCGTGGGCAGGAGCCCGCGTGTTCGCGCCTCAAGCCTGGCTGCCCGAGGGCTGGGGGGTGTCTGCGGGTGTCAATGCATCACTGAACCGGTCGCCGCTCACGCAGCGCACGTGGTGGAACGCCGCGCTCACGGTTCCGCTGTACAAGGTGCCGGCGATGCCTGGGCGAGACAAGGCTCCTTTGCTGCCGCTGCAGGAAGGACAGAGGCGGGAGCCAAGCTATGAGGCCCGAGCGGGCTTGTCGAGTCCGGGTACGGAATCGAAGAAGGCAGAAGCGCTGGACCCCCGCGTTCAGGGGGATGACAAGAAGGAAGCGGTGCGTTCCCGCCTCCGCGGGAACGACGGGGCTGCGCCGGGCGGCGCCGCGGCGTCACCGTCTGATGCGCAGTTGCAGGCGCTCGCCAACGCACTGCAAGCGAAGGGGCTGCAGGACATCTGGGTGGGGCGTACCGCCGATGGCATGGTGGCGGTCCGTGTCGAGAACGGCAGCTGGCAGTGGAATTCGGCCGATGCACTCGGCGTAGCGCTAGGCGTGGTCGCGCGCAACTTGAGCGAGTCCAGGTCGGGTTACCGGTTGGTGCTGACGGTGCGGCAGGTGCCGTTGGTGGCGGTGACCGGCCAGGCCGACTGCCTGCGCGAATGGATCGAGCAGCCGTCCAACACCTGTACCGCGGGGCAGCTGTCGACGCCCGGCTCGCAGCCTTTGCGCGACATTCACGACGGTGCCGTGTGGCTGGTGCAGCGGCAGAACCCGGGCTGGCAGACGCTGCGGGTGTCCATCAGTCCCGTGGTGCGCACCAATTCGGGCACCGAGTTCGGTGCGTTCGATGCCTCCGTGGGCGCGAACATCAAGGCGCAGCTCCCACTGTGGGCCGGTGCGAGCGTCGAAGGCGCTGTCGACGTGCCGATCGACCAGTCGCGGAACTACGAACCCGAAGGCGTCTTCGGCGAGCAGCGCGTGCGCTCTGGCATCGAGCGCCTGGCGTTCACGCAGACGACCCGCGTGCCCGTGGAGCGATGGCTAACGGGTGCGCAGGACCAACGTTGGAGTCCTGGGGCGGTCACGGCGCAAGTCACGGCGGGGCGGGTTGGCCGTTTCTATGACGGCGCACTCGCCGAGCTACGGTGGGAGCCGGGTGAAGGCCGACATCGCCTGTCTGCGATGGCCGGTGCCCTCCGCAACAACGAGTACATGGGCGGCCTGGGTCCCCTGGGCGGCGTCCGGCGTGCCATGCCCGTGATTGGTAGCTATCGGTACAGCGTCATGGCGACGCGCACCGACCTCGAGGCGACTGCCGGCCAATTCATGAACAACGACCGTGGCCTCCGCGTCGGGCTGCGCCAATGGTTTGCGGACACGGCGGTGAGCGTCTTCTACAAGCGCACGACCACGGACGGCAATCCGGCGCGTCAGCTTGTCGGATTGGAGTTGTCGATTCCGATCGGCCCACGTCGTGATTGGCAGCCTTTGCCTCACCTGCAGGTTGGTGGCACATCTCGCTTTGCGATCGGGAGGGAAACCACCGTGAGAGAGAGCGGCAGCAATCCGATCCGCCGGGGCCGCGCCGAGTTGCCGCCAACGCCTGACCTGAACGCCGTCTTCAACTCGGACCGGTCCGGCTTGGCGTACTTCGAGGACAACCTCCGCCGCATTCGCGACGCCGCCCGCTAATGGACTCGTAAGCAGTGGCACTCCACGCCACTGCCATGAACTTGTGCGCACATTGCCGCAGAGTGCCGCGCAAGTGAGTCCCTGCTCTAGGGAAACCCCGATGAGTAGGCTAAAGTTCGGCTGGCTTCAATTTGTAACAAGAACGATACCGAGGACTTGGGGATGCCCATTTCGCGTCTGAGCGCCACCTTCCGAGCAGGTGGCGCTGTGCTGTTGCTGTTGGTTCTGCAGGGTTGTGCCGTGGTCACCGCGCCTGGCTTCGACTATGCCGATCCCAAGTCGCGCACGAGCATCACCCTGGGGCAGTACGTGCCGGGCGATGCGAACAATCCGCCGCAGGGCGTCGTCACTCCCATCACGCCTGCTCTCGTGCAAGCGCAGGTGCAGGCGAGGCCCAAGGAAGTGTCTGCCGATGTGCGTCGGCTGTTCGGTGCGCCGAAGCCCTACACGATCGGCCCCAGCGACATCATCGGCGTCATCGTCTATGACCACCCCGAATTGCTGCCGAATGCAGGCGCTGTCATCTCGCAGCAGGCCGACCCGACCGGGATCACCAGCGCTCCTGGCTTCATCGTCGGCGCGGATGGACAGATTTCCTTCCCCTTCATCGGTCGCGTGAAGGTTGCGGGCCTGACGGAAAACGAAGCCACGGACCAGATTCGAGGCAGGCTCGCCAAGTACATCAAAGACCCGCAGGTGACGGTGCGGATCACCTCGTTCCGCAGCAGACGCGCGTACGTGGACGGCGAAGTCAAGAACCCGGGGGCGCAGATCTTCACGGACGTCCCGATGACGTTGCCGGAAGCAATCAATCGCGCTGGCGGCATCACGCCGGCCGGCGACCGGTCTTCGGTGACGCTGACCCGTGGCAACCAGACGACCCCGATCGACCTGCTGCAGTTGCAGGACCTCGGATTCAACGCGAACGACATCATTCTCGAGAGCGGCGACTTGGTGACGGTTCGCAGCCGAGAGGACAGCAAGGTGTTCGTCATGGGCGAAGTCACCAAGCAATCTGCCGTCGTGATGCGCAACGGACGTCTCACCCTGAATGAAGCTCTGGGTGAAGTGGGCGGCGCAAACCTCACGACCGCCAATACCCGCCAGATCTACGTGATCCGGAACACGGCACAAGGCAATTCGCCGGCAGTCTTTCATCTCGATGCGGCATCGCCGACGGCACTTGCATTGGCCGAGACCTTCGCTCTTCGCCCGCGCGACGTGGTCTACATCGACCCGGTGCCGCTGGTGAACTGGAACCGCATCGTGAGCCTCATCCTGCCGAGTGCGTCGGCCTTGAACCAGGGCGCCAGCGCCCTTCGCTGATGAACAGCATCGTCGTTCTCTGCGAAGGCAACATCTGCCGCAGCCCCATGGCCGAGGCGTTGCTGGCCAAGGCGCTGCCGGAAGTGCAGGTCCGCAGTGCAGGCCTGGGCGCCCTGATCGGTCGCCCCGCAGACGACACGGCCGTGAAGCTGATGCAGGAAGAGGGGATCGACATTCGTTCCCATCGTGCTGTCCAGGTCACTCGTGACCTGTGCATGGCTGCGGACGTGGTGTTCGTCATGGACGACGAGCAGCGCGCGCGCGTCGAGGGGTTCTATCCGCAAGTACGTGGCCGGGTGTTTCGCATCGGCCGCTTCATCAACCAGGACGTGCCGGACCCGTACCGGCAACCGGAAGCTGCATTCCGCTCCTCGCTCGCCGTGCTGAAGGCCGGGATCGCGGAATGGCTTCCCCGCATCCGACAAATTCAATGAGGGAGGCAGCCATGAATGCGCCACTCCAATTCCAGCCCAACCTGGTGATGCAGCAGCCCGCGCCGCAGCAGACCGCCGATGACGGCGATGAAGTCAATCTGCTCGAGTACTGGGACATCATCGTCGACAGTCGCAAGCTAGTTGGCGCCATTTCGGCGCTCGCGCTTGCTGCAGGTCTGGCTTATGCGTACTTGGCCACGCCTGTCTACGAGTCGAACCTCCTGATCCAGGTCGAGGACTCGCAGACATCCGCCAAGAGCGTCCTGGGTGAGGCGGCGAGCCTGTTTGACGTCAAGACGCCAGCAACGGCGGAGATGGAGATCATCCGATCGCGGATGATCGTCGGACGCGCTGTCGACAAGACGCTCATCCATATCTCGGCGCGGCCTAAGCGATTGCCGGTGGTCGGCAACTGGCTGTCGCGTCGGGCGACTGAGTTGTCGAATCCGATGATGTTCGGTTGGACGACCGGAACGGAACGGATCCAGGTCAGTGAATTCGAAGTGACCCCATCGCTGGAAGACACTCCCTTCACCCTGATTGTTCTGGGTGGCGGCAAGTACGAACTGCGGAATGAGGATCTCGCGAAGCCTCTGCAGGGTGTCGTTGGTGAATCCCTCAAGGCGCAGGTCTTTGGCGCACCTTTCGCCTTGACCGTGGCGGAACTCGAGGGGAAACCGGGCGCTGTCTTCGAGCTTCAACGTTCATCGAGACAAGAAACCGTGGAGCGCTTGCAGGACAGGCTCAAGCTCTCGGAAAAAGGCCGCCAGTCGGGTGTGATAGACGTTTCCCTGCAGGACAACAACCAGGCGCGACTCGCCTTGGTCTTGAACACCATTGGCGAGGAGTACGTTCGACAAAACGTGGACCGCAAGTCCGCTGAGGCGGAGAAGACGCTCGCATTCCTCGACATCCAGCTTCCCCAGTTCAAGAAGCAATTGGAGCAGGCGGAGGAGACGTACAACAAGTACCGCAACAAGCAGGGCACGGTGGCGCTGGACGAAGAAGCGAAGCTTGCGCTGGGCCAGACCGTCGATCTGCAAAGCAAGCTGCTGGAGGCGCAGCAGAAGCGTCGCGAGCTGATTTCTCGCTTCACGCCTGAGCATCCGACTGTTAAGACGTTGGACGCGCAGATCGGCGGTTTCAACGCACAAATCGCTGCCCTGAATTCTCGCGTGAAGAACCTTCCGCTCGTGCAGCAAGACGCTTTCCGCCTTGAGCGCGACGTGAAGGTCAACAACGAGCTCTATCAGCAGTTGCGTAATAGCGCCCTGCAGCTTCAGCTGGTGCGTGAAGGGAAGGTCGGCAACGTGCGCCTGATCGATGCGGCGGTCGTTGCGGAGGTTCCGGTCCGCCCCAAAAAGTCTGTCGTGGTGGCGATGGCTCTCGCCATCGGCGTTTTGGGCGGCATTCTGATTGCGCTCGCCAGGGCAGCTTTCTTCCGGGGCGTGCGGAGTCCGCAGGAGATCGAGGCCCAAACTGGGCTGAGTGTGTACAGCACGATTCCGTTGAGCTCTGCGCAGGAAAGCATGGCCGCGCTCGTGGCCCAGAAAGCTCCCGGGCGCCACATTCTTGCCGAGACGGCACCGCGCGACGTCGCAATCGAAGCGCTTCGCAGCCTTCGGACTGCGCTTCAGTTCGCGATGCTGGAGTCCACCAACAATCGCGTGCTCATTACGGGTGGTACGCCCGGCGTGGGCAAGAGCTTCGTCTCCGCCAACTTCGCAGCGGTCATGGCCAGCGCTGGGAAGCGCGTCCTGCTGATCGACGCCGACATTCGCAAGGGTCACTTGAACCAGTACTTCGGCATCGCGCGCGAAGGCGGGCTGTCCGAGCTGATCACGGGCGGTGTGACGAAGGAACAGGCAATCCGCCGCGCTGTCCTGCCAAACCTGGACGTCATCCCGACGGGCACGCTGCCCCCCAACCCAGCGGAATTGCTCGTGAGCTCCGCGTTCGGCTCGCTGATCGAATCCCTCTCGGCTGATTACGACTTGGTCATCATCGACAGCGCTCCCGTTCTGGTCGCCGCGGACACGCTCTCGATCGCCAACATGGCCGGCGCGCTGTTCCTGGTCGCCCGCGCGGGTCAAACGTATGTCGGCGATCTGCACGAGAGCGCACGGCGGCTGCTCCATGCTGGCAAGGCGCCCACTGGCGTGCTGTTCAACGCGCTGGATCTCTCGCAGCGCCACTACGGCAAGTACGGCTACAAGTACGGCACGTACAACTACGCCAATTACAACTACAAGTACGGTTCGACCAACTGACTCCAACAGTCGGGAGCAGCCGTGCAGCAGTCGTACAAGTTTTGCCCCAGCTGCGCGACGGCGCTGCAGGCGATCACGCAGGCCGAGGACGGTGGTCCCAAGGAACGCCTTCGCTGCCCTGCCTGCGGCTGGACCCACTGGAACAATCCGACGCCTGTCCTGGCGGCAGTGGTCGAGTACCAGGGCAAGGTCCTGCTCGCGCGTAATGCCGCCTGGCAAGGGAAGATGTTCGCGTTGATCACCGGCTTCATGGAAGCTGGTGAGGCTCCCGAGCAGGGCGCCGTGCGCGAGGTCAAGGAAGAGACGAACCTCGACGTGCTCGAGACATCGCTGCTCGGTGTCTGGGACTTCCAGCGCATGAACCAAGTGATCATCGCGTACGGCGTGAAAGCGACGGGCGACGTTCGCTTGTCTCCCGAATTGGCGGAGTACCGGTTGTACGAGCCGGCCGATGTGCGGTGCTGGCCTGCAGGCACGGGATACGCAATGGCGGAGTGGCTGCGCAGGCGCGGGCACGAACCGCAGTTCATGGACTGGCCGCGAAGCAGTCCGGCAAGTTCAGACAAGAAAGTTGATTGAGAATGCTCGCAAACAGCGCCCGTGTAGCAGTCCTGGACACACCCATCGCTGTCGGTTCGTTCGACGCCGCGCTGGAACAGATCTCGGCTTGGGCTGAAGGGCGTGAGTCGCGCTCGGTCTTCTTCTGCAACGTTCACGTCGTCACGACGGCCCGCATGGAGCCTGAGTTCGCTACGTGCTTGCGCAAGGCAGATCTGTGCCTGCCGGATGGTTCACCCGTGGCGCGCCTCGTTCGGCAAGCTGGGTATCCGAACCAGACGCGCGTCAGCGGACCGGACGTGATGGAGAGCTACCTGCGGCTTGCGAACGGACGCCGCGAGTCGGTGTTTCTCTATGGCAGCACGCCGGAAACGCTGGACAAGCTGACCGCGAAGCTGAAGGCGGAGCACCCCGACCTCACCGTGCACACCTACTCGCCGCCGTTTCGCGAACTCACCGCGGAAGAAGATGCCGGGATCGTCGACATGATCAACAAGTCGGGCGCCGGGACGGTGTGGGTCGCGCTGGGCTGCCCGAAGCAGGAGCGCTTCATCATCGAGCACCAGGGCCGCATCAAGGCGGTGATGCTCGGCGTCGGTGCCGCATTTGCTTTCCATGCCGGCGTGATCAGCCGTGCGCCGGAGTGGATGCAACGTAGCGGGCTCGAGTGGCTACATCGCCTGGTCACCGACCCGAAGCGCCTTTGGAAGCGCTATCTGGTGACGAACACCGCGTTCCTGTACTACGTGGCGATGGGCAAGTTGACTGGGTCGCGCAAGTCGACCGCGGTGGACATCGAGCAAGAGCAGCGCGCTAACTGAGCATGGATTCCGGCCTTCGCCGGAATGACAAGTCGGGGGCGGCGTTGTCATTGCGGGCTTGACCCGAAATCCATGGGTGATCGAGCATGGATTCCGGCTTTCGCCGGAAAGACAAGGCTGGGGTTAGACCCGGTACTGCTCCAGATCCTTCCCCTGCGCCAGCAGGGCCTGCACCCAACCCGGCTTGCGCCCACGCCCGCCGCCCCAGGTCTCGCCATTCGGGCCGCGGTACTTCACGACTTTCTGCGCTTGCGCGGCCTTGCTGCGGCTCTGGCGGCCTTTGGCGGATGACACGCCGCCGCCGCCGCCGCTGCCGCCCATGCCCAATTCCTTGGCCGTGTAGCCGTATTCCTTGATCAGCGAGCGCGCCAGCTCCAGGTTGTCCTGGCGTTCCTTGACGCGGATCGATTCGGCTTCGCCCAGGAGTTGCTGGGCGCGCTGCTGCGCGTCGGCCAAAAGCTTTTCGGCTTGTTCTTGCAATTCGCGGTAAGTGGTCATGAGGCCCTCCGGATAGATAGTGAATTATGGGGGAGCCATTCCGTCGGCAATTGATCTATCGGTCTGCCGCGAGGAACCACCGGAAAGCGGTGGGTCCCCGCCTTCGCGGGGACGACGGGGCAGCCCCCTCATTCGCGGGGGTGGATGCATCTTTCAGCCAATCCGCCTTCCGGATGAATTGACCCGCCTCGCGTGTGCATGCCACCATGCCGAGAGGACGGAGGGGTCATGGTGATTACATGCTGGTGGAAGCGCATTGCTTCCGTGTCGGTGCTTTGCCTGCCGCTTGCCACGCAAGCGGCATCTGCGGACGACGTCAAGTCGCTCACCGAAGCGGGGAAGGCCGCCGAGGCCTACGCGCTGGGCAAGAAGCATCCGGAGTTGCTGGGCCAGCCCGGCTTCGACCTGTTCTTCGGCGCCGCGGCCATCCAGGCCGGGCACGTCGCCGAAGGCGTGCTGGCCCTCGAGCGCTACCTGCTCGCCGCCCCCAACGACGGCACGGCGCGCCTGCTGCTCGCGCGAGGCTACTTCCTGCTGGGGGAGGACGCCCGAGCGCGCACCGAGTTCGACGACATCGCCAAGAGCTCGCCGCCGCCCGAGGTGGCCGTCGCCGTCGACCGCTACCTGGACGCCATCCGCACCCGCGCGTCGCGCAACACGCCCACCACCAGCGCGTTCGTCGAACTGGGCGTCGGGCGTGACAGCAACGTCAATGCCGGTCCCGCGCAGGCCAACGTCTTCATCCCCGGCTTCGGCGTGCAGCCCCTGGCCGAAAGCAGCATGAGGACCGCGTCCGGCTTCGCGTCGGCCGCTGCCGGCGTCGCCTACAACCACCCGATCGCCCCCGGCGTGCTGCTGTTCGTGCAGGGCCAGGGCGAGCGCCGGTTCCACAACGACGGCGACACCCACCAGTTCGAAGTCGGCAACTACAACATCGCCGGTGGCGTGTCCCTGCTGCACGACCAGGGCGTGCTGCGCGCCGGCCTGGGCTACGGGCTGGTCACCGTCGGCTCGCGCAACTTCCGGCGCGCCAACAGCGTGTCGGTCGAATGGCAGCAGCGCATCGACGACACGCAGTCGCTGACCCTCGGCGGGCAGTACGCGCGCTTCAACTACGGCACCACGGAAAGCATCGCCGACGGCATCAGCACGCTGGTGGACAACAGCGCGCGCGACGCCGACTTCACCGGCATCAGCGCCGTCTACAAGCGCACGTGGGCCACGGCATGGAGCCCGCTGCTCACGCTGGCCCTGAACATGGGCGACCAGCGCTCGCGCACCGGCCACGATGAACTGGTGCCGCGCACGCTGGGCGCCAGCGCGTCGCTCAACCTGTCGCCGCTGCCCAAGTGGGGCGTGCTGGTGGGCTACTCGTACCAGCAGAGCAAGTACCACGGCGAGGACTTCTTCACCTCGCCCGACAGCCGCCGCGACCGCTTCCACGCCATCGACCTGGGCCTCACGTACCTGTGGTCGCGCCACCTGTCGTTCCGCGCCGAGGCGCAGCTGTCCAGGAACCGGTCCAACGCCGACGTCTACGCGTTCCCGCGCAACGTGTTCGCGCTCAAGGCGCGCTACGAGTTCAAGTAGGAGTTCCCCATGCGGTCCCTCATCACGCTGCTCCTGGCGCTCGCCACCTTCGTGCCCGGGCTGGCTTCGGCCCAGGAAGCCGCCGGGCGCGTCATCGCCGCCAACGGCGCGGTCACCATCGAACGCAACCTCGTCACCGTGCCGGCCAACGTCGGCGATCCCATCCAGTCCGGCGACGTGCTGAACGTGGGCACCGGCGGCACCGCGCAGTTGCGCTTCACCGACGACTCCATCGTCGCCCTCGGGCCGGACTCGCGGTTCCAGGTGGCCGAGTACGCGTACGACGGGGTGGCCGCCACCGCGCAGCGCGTGGCGATGTCGCTGCTCAAGGGCGGCTTGCGCACGGTCACGGGCCAGATCGGCAAGATCAACAACAGCGGCTACAAGCTCACCACCGCGACGGCCACCATCGGCATCCGCGGCACCGGCTTCACGGTCTGCCAGGACTGCACCACGCTGCAGGGCGAGTTCCTGCCCGGCACCAGCGTCGCGTTCAGCGAAGGCGCGGGCGTGCTCACCACGCAAGCGGGCGAACTGCCCCTGGTCGCCGGCCAGTCCGCGTACGCGCGCGATGCCGCCTTGCCGCCGGTGCGCACCACCACCTTCCCGCAACTGCGCCAGCAGGCCAGCGCCAGGCCGTCGACCACGACGCGCACGGCCAGTGCCGGCAGCGACACGGGGGCCGCGCTGTCGACGGCCGTCGCGGCGGGCTCGGGTGACAGCAGCACCGGCAGCGCGAGCACGGCAACCGGCACCACCGCGAGCGCTGCGAGCGCCGCCACCGGCGACAGCGCCGCCATCGTCGTCGCCAGCGCACCGGTGACCACCTTCGCCACGTCCGCTGCGCCGGCCTTCCAGGTCACGAGCACGCCCGTCGTCGACACGCTGCTGGCGCCGACGGCCGGCACGGCGTACTACCGCCTTGCGGGCCCGATGAACTTCCAGGTGTCCTGCTCGCCGGGTCCGTGCCCGACGGTCATCGAAGGCGACCTGACGATCGGCGTCAACTACACCGTCAAGCGCGCGACGGCGCAGGCCGTCTTCAAGCTGTCGGACGGCGGCGTCTTCAACGTCGCCATCCCCATCCAGCTGAGCGGCGCGCCGGTTTCGATCGTCGGCAACCAGGTCACCTTCAGCGGCACCTACAACCTGTCCGACTTCCCGCAGAACGCCGGCTCGTTCGCGTGCAACGACTGCAGCCCGTCGGGCACGCCGGGCTTCGTCAACCAGCTGTCGTTGTCCGGCACCATCTCGGGGTCGCAGGCCACGCTCTCCGTCAGCCTGGCGACGCCCGACGGCGGCAGCGGCAGCTTCACGGCGCCGCTCACGCAGCAGGACCCGCCGAACAACACGGCGGCCGCCCTCATCGTGCCCACGCTGGGCGGCGGCGCCAGTGCGCGGTCGTCCTCCTACTGGGGCGCCAAGGCCGATGCGTCCGGGCGTCTCACCGAATTCGGCCTCGAGCTGGGTGCGGTGCGGGGCTCGGCCGGCGGTGCCACCAACACCATCGTCGGCTCGGCACCGGAAGCCGGCAACCTGGTGTGGGGACGTTGGACCAACGGCACGACGGCGGCAACCAAGGCGACCTTCACCGACTCGCAATACAACACGTTCCAGCCGGGCAACAACTCGCAGCAGCCGTGGATCACCGGCGATGCGTCGCCGTTCCTGCCGGCGTCGCTCGGCGTGTTGAACTTCAACCTGGCCGGGTCCGTGCTGACGCCTAATGCCGTCCTCAACAGCGCCACGCTGCAGGCCGACATGGTCAACCGCACGCTGTCGCTGAACATGAACGTCTCGGCGTCGCCCAGCCCGAGCGGTACCAACGTGTACCAGATGAGTGGCTCCACCGGCTTCAGCCCGACCTCGAACCGCTTCTCCGCCGGCTTCAACTCGGTGACGTGCTCGGGGCCGTGCAACCTGGGCGTCGGCACGCCGAACGGCTCGTACGGCGGCTTCTTCGCCGGCCCGAATGCCGAAGGCGCGGGCGTCGCGTTCACGGCCGGCTTCGGCCCGAGCGCCGGCGCCAATGGCGTGGGCAACGGGGTCTCGGGCGTGGCGGGGTTCAAGCGCTAATCCCGTCATTCCCGCGCGCCCTCCCGTCATTCCCGCGAAGGCGGGAATCCACCGCTTCCCTCTTCCTCCACAGCCGAGTGAAAGCGATGGGTCCCCGCCTCCGCGGGACGACGGAGGAGGGCCCGTCATCCGCACCGTCCCGTCATTCCCGCGAAGGCGGGAATCCACCGCCTCCCTCTTTCTCCACAGCCGAGTGAAAGCGGTGGGTCCCCGCCTTCGCGGGGACCACGGAGGAGGGCCCGTCGTCCGCACCGTCCCGTCATTCCCGCGAAGGCGGGAATCCATCGCTTCCGTCTTCCTTCACTGCCGAGTGAAATGGTCCCCGCCTTCGCGGGGGCGACGAAGTGGGCTTGTCATTGCGGGCTTGACCCGCAGTCCACACAAAGGCGCGCAGCGCCGCACGGGAATTCTCCGCAGCACAGCAATGCGCCATACGGGGTGTTAGCAAGCTAAAAGCATTCCGATTGCTTTCCGCCAACGGGTTTTCACCGACCGCCAATGGCTACACGCCTTGGCACCAGCCCGCTAAATTCGCCCGGTGACCAACGAGGACTGACCACCATGGACATCCGGACCCTGCGCACGCTCATCGCCATCGGCACCGCACTGGCGACGTTCCCGGCCTTAGCCGCCGATCCCCCCATCCTCATCGGCGCGAGCATCACGCAATCGCCGCCCGGGTCCGTCGTGCAGGGCACGCAGGTCAAGGACGGGATGGAAATCCTCAAGGACATGGTCAACGCCAAGGGCGGCATCCTCGGGCGGCAGGTCAAGGTCCTGTACGAGGACAACCAGGGCATCCCGGAGAAGGGCCGCGCGGCCACCGAGAAGCTGATCACCAACGACAAGGTCGTCGCGCTCGCCGGCGGCCACCAGAGCTCGGTGTGCCTGGCCGAGATCGAGGTCGCGCACCGCTACAAGGTGCCGTACGTCAACACCAACTGCTGGTCCGACGACGTGCGCAAGCGCGGCTACCCCGAGGTGTTCAACACCTCGCCGTACAACACGCTGGTGTCGTCGTCGATGGCGACCACGCTGGCCGCGATGGGCGTGAAGAAGGTCGTCGCCTTCGCCGAGAACACCGACTACGGCATCGGCCAGGCCAAGCTCACGGGCGAGCTGCTCAAGCAGAAGGCGCCCAACATCGACTACAAGTACGAGACGCTGGACCGCTCCAGCAAGGACTTCACCGCGGTGATGCTCCCGCTGCGCGCCAACCCGCCCGACGTCATCGTCATGTCGATGCTGCCGCCCGCAGCCTACATCGTGATGAACCAGGCGTACGAGCAGGGCGTCGCACCCTCGGCCAAGACGCTGCTGTACGACGGTGGCGGCCTGGTCGACTACCCGGACTTCTGGCAGAACGTGAAGGAAGGCGGCAAGCACCTGCTGTCCTTCGCGCTGTACCACCCCGCCATGCCGCAGACGCAGCTGGCCAAGGACATCGCGGCCGAATACAAGAAGCGCACCGGCGCCGACATCAACCGCCTGGTGCTGCAGGCCGCCGACTCGCTGCACCTGGTGCTCGAAGGCATCAAGAGCGCCAAGAGCACCGAGCCGGACAAGCTGGCGCAGGCGATGCGCACGATGAAGTTCGACAGCCTGCGCGGCGTGAGCAACTTCTCGACCAAGGAAGGCTTCGGCTACCAGCAGTGGCTGGACATCCCGTACGTCAACTACGAGGTCACGGAGATCAAGCAGCCGGTCGGCCAGACCGTGATGCTGCAGGCGCCCGGCCAGAAGTTCGACACGAGCAAGATCGTCCGTCCCAAGTGATCGCCGCGTAGTTTGCTGCTTCTCTCGCTCGACCTGCTCGCCAACGGGCTGATCTACGGCTGCTTCTATGCGCTGATGGCCGTGGGCCTGGCCATGATCTTCGGCGTGCTGAAGATCGTGAACTTCGCCCACGGCGAGTTCTTCATGGTCGGCGCGTACACGTACGTGCTGGTCGCCCTGAAGTTCGAAGTCTCCCCTTGGATCGCGCTGCCCTGCGCGGCGCTGGCCGGCGCCGCGCTCGGCTGGATCGTCGAACGCCTGCTGATGCGCCCGCTGTACCGGGGCTATGCCAGCTGGGGCTTCATGAAGGACGAGTACGCGGTCGTCGTCACCTTCGGGCTGTCGCTGCTGCTGATCAACCTGGTCGACAAGATCGTCGGGCCGTACTCGTACAAGGGGCCCTCGCTCATCGAGACCAGCCGCTTCGCGCTCGGTCCCGTGATGCTCACGGGCCAGAAGGCAATCGCCGCAGTCGTCGCGCTGTTGATCATGGGCGGGCTGGCCGTGTTCCTGAAGCGGTCGGTCTGGGGCAAGCAGATCCAGGCGGTGGCGCAGAACCGCCTGGGCGCGTCGCTCGCGGGCATCGACGCCACGCGCACGACGGCGCTGATCTTCGCCATCTCCGGCATGCTGGCCGCGCTGTCGGGCGCGCTGCTGGCGCCGATGGTCAACCCGTCGCCCGACGTCGGCGCGTTCCCGGCGATCAAGTCGTACGTGATCGTGGTGCTCGGCGGCATGGGCTCGGTGTGGGGCGCGATGCTGGCCGCGATGATCCTGGGCGTCAGCGAGGCGTTCTTCTCGGTCTACGGCTCGTACGACTACCGTGATGCGTTCGGCCTCGCCATCCTCGTGCTGGTGCTGCTGCTGCGCCCGCAAGGCCTGTTCGGCGAGAAAGGGCGCGAGCTGTGATCGGTCCCGGACCGCTGTGGCGCGACCGGCTCGCGTTCGACATGCGCATCGCCGTGCTCGTGTGCGTGGTGCTCGCCGTGCTGCCGCTGGTGGTGCAGGGGCCGTACGCGCAGGGCATCATCCTGGTGAGTGTTTATTTCGCGATCCTGTCGCTGGCGTGGAATGCGCTCGCCGGCTACACCGGCCAGTTCTCGCTGGCGCCCGCCGCATTCGCGATGCTGGGCGGCTACACGACGGCGCTGCTGGACTTCTACCTGAAGGTGCCGCTGTTCATCGGCATCCCGGCCGCGATCATTTCCACCGCGTTGTTCGGCCTGGTCCTGGGCAAGCTGGTGCTCAGGTTGAGTGGCCCGTACCTGTCGCTGACGACGCTGGCCTTCGCCGAGATCGCGCGCGTGGTCGTCGGCAACTCGCACGAATTCACGCGTGGCGACCAGGGCATGCACGTCGCGACGCTGACGGACAGCCGCCTCGGCTACTACTACATCTTCCTCGCCGCGCTGGTGGTGGTGCTGGTGCTGCTGTACGCGATGCTGCGCAGCAAGCTGGGCCGCTTCATGACCGCGGTGCGTGACGACCCGGTGGGCGCCGAAAGCCGCGGCATCAACGTCGTGCGCGTGAAGATGATCGTCTTCTGCATCTCGTGCGCGCTGTGCGGGTTGGCGGGGTCGCTGTACGGCACCTTCAGCCAGCTGGTGAGCCCGGAACTGGGGTTGCTGCAGCAGACCGGCCTGGTGCTGTCGATGGTGGTGATCGGCGGCATGGCCTCGCTCACCGGCTCCATCGTCGGCGCGCTGCTGGTGTACCTGGGCTCCGAGTGGTTGCGCAGCTTCGGCAACTGGCAGGTGATCGTGTTCGCGCTGCTGGTGATCCTGTTCGCGCGCTACGTGCCGGGCGGGCTGTGGGGCCTGATGCTGGACCGGCTGAAGGGCAAGCGCGCATGAGCCTGCTCACCATCCGCAATCTGTCGAAGGCATTCGGCGGCGTCGCCGCCGTCAACGACGTGAGCTTCGAGGTGCGCCAGGGCGAGATCCTCGGCCTGATCGGCCCCAACGGCTCCGGCAAGACCACGGTCCTGAACATGCTCTCGGGCTTCCTGCCCGCCGACGCCGGCCAGGTGACGATGCAGGACCGCGACATCACGTCGATGCGTCCGGACAAGCTGGCGCAGCAGGGCGTGCTGCGCATGTTCCAGATGACGCGCGTGTTCACGCGCACCAGCGCGTTGGACAACCTGCTCACCGCCGGCATGGCGCGCGGCCTCGCGGAAGCCGAAGCCATGAAGCGCGCGCAGTCGTTGATCGAGGAGCTCACGCTCGGCCCGGTGCAGCACCTGGACGCGGGCCAGTTGTCGGGCGGCCAGCGCAAGCTGCTCGAGTTCGGCATGTGCTTCATCGAGCCGCCGGTCATCGCGATGCTGGACGAGCCGTTCGCGGCCGTGCACCCGGTGATGCGCGAGGTGATGGCCAAGTTCATCCGCGCCCGCCATGAGCAGGGTGCGACGTTCCTGCTGGTGAGCCACGACATGCCGGTGGTGGTCGATTTGTGCGACCGCGCCGTGTGCATGAACGCCGGCAAGGTCATCGCGTCCGGCGCCACGCGCGACGTGCTGAGCAACCACGACGTGATCGAGGCGTACCTGGGCGAGACGCATGCGGGCGACGAGTCGCTCGCGTACGGGGACCACGCATGAGCGGGCCCTTGCTCGAGATGCGCGGCGTCACCGCCGGCTACGCGCAGGACATCGATGTGCTGCGCGAGATTTCGCTGCGCGTCGACGCCGGGCAGGTCACCGGGCTGATCGGCCTGAACGGCGCCGGCAAGTCGACCCTGGTGAAGACGATCTGCGGCTTCCTCGCGCCGAAGTCCGGCAGTGTCACCTTCGAAGGCAACGACGTCTCCGGCGTCGCGCCGCACAAGCTGATCGACCTGGGCATCTGCTGCATCCCGCAGGAGTCGAGCCTGTTCCCGTATCTGTCCGTCGAGGACAACCTCACGCTGCCCCTGCTGGGCCGCCGCGCGAAGTTCGGCAGCGTGCTGAAGCAGCGCCTGGACGACGTGTACGCGCAGTTCCCGGCGCTGCACGAGAAGCGCTCGCAGGCGGCCGGCAGTTTGTCGGGCGGCCAGCAGAAGCAGCTGGAGTTCGGCAAGGCCTGGCTGCAGCAGCCCAAGCTGTGCCTGGTCGACGAACCCAGCATCGGTTTATCGCCGCGCATCTCGGAGGAAGTGTTCACCTGGATCGAGAAGTTCGCGTCGTCCGGCATGGGCATCCTCTTGATCGACCACAACGTGCGACGCGTGGTGCGCATGTCCGATCGCGTGTGCGTGCTGAGCTTGGGGCGAATCACCGCCGAAGGTGCGTCGTCCGAGTTCCAGGGGGATCTGCACCGGCAGGTGCAGGAGTGGCTGGGGCTGGATTTTTGACGTCGTCCCCGCGAAGCCGGGGACCCATCGCTTCCATCTGCGGACCTCGATGAAGGCGGAAGCGGTGGATTCCGGCCTCCGCGGGAATGACGGGAACCGCCCCACCTCAACAGCCTCCCTCGCTAAGATGGTTCGCCATGTCCCGCCCCGACACCCCCACCACCGCCCCCGACGAACTGGATCGGCAAGTGGCGCAGCTGCTCGGCGCACCGGGTGATCCGCTGAAGGATCCGGACGCGATCAAGGCGCTGGGCTTGCTGCGCGACCGCATCGGCCAGGATGTGATCTTCGTGTCGCGCTTCGACGGCGGCCACCGCATCATCGAGCTGGTCGAGGAAGCGCCCGGCCACACGGTGCTCCGCAACGGCGACGAGGCGCCGCTGGAAGAGACCTGGTGCTACAGCGTCGCCACCGGCCGCATGCCCGAGTTCGTGCTCGACGCGCGCGAGTGGATCGAGTCCGGCGCCGTGCCGCAGGTCGACATCCAGATCGGCACGCACATCAGCACGCCGATCACGCTGGCCAATGGCGCGGTCTACGGGATGCTGTGCGCGTTCAGCGAAGAAGTGCAGTCCAGCGCCACTCCGAACGACCTCGCGCGGCTGCGGCTCGCGGCGCAGTGGCTGGGCGAGCGCCTGTCGCAAGCGCCGGCGGGCACCGAGAACTGACGGTGGGTCAGCACTGGCTCACGGTGGAACCGCTGGAGGCGCGAGCGTTCGCGCCCTTCGGCGACGTCATCGAAGCCGGCCGCGGCGCCGCGCCCCGCACGATCAACGAAGGATTCGCGCAGCGTTTCGACGCGCTGGCTCGCCTCGATGTGGGCCGCGACGGCGGACAGGCGATGCTGAGCCTGTTTCGCGCCAAGCCGAGGCCGATGCCGTTCCAGCTGCGGCTGGTCGAACGGCACCTGCGCGGCAGCCAAGCGTTCATCCCATATCCGCCGCAGCGGTTCCTGGTGGTCATCGCGCCTCCCGGGCCCGCGCCCACGCGGGAGCAGTTGCGCTGCTTCATGGCGAGTGAAGGGCAGGGCGTGAACTACGCCGCCGGCACCTGGCACCACCCCCTGATCGCGCTCGATGACGGCGGCGATTTCCTCGTGATCGACCGGCACGCGGACGATGACGATTGCGAGGAGCACTCGCTGCTCGAAGCGGGTGTTTGGGTGAAGGCGTAGCTTCGTGAAAGCGATGGGTCCCCGCCTCCGCGGGGACGACGGGGCCTTCGTCATTCCCGCGAGACCAGGCTCTGCCCCCGCGAAGGCGGGAGCGGGACTCCATCGCTTCCGTCTTCTCCGCCTTGTCGATTTCGCCCCCACTCATTCGTCATAGGGACAGGACCGCAGCCGCGGCCCCGACCCAACCCGAGGATGAGCCCATGACCAAGACGATCTTCATCAGCCTGCCGGTGCGCGACCTGCAGGCGTCCGTCGCCTTCTACAAGGCGCTGGGGTTCGAGCCGAATCCCAAGCTCAGCGACGGCACCGGCGCCGCGATGAGCTGGAGCGAGGCGATCCAGGTGATGCTGGTCTCGCTGCCGCGCTGGCGCACGTTCACCGACAAGCCGCTGCCGCCGGCGGGCACGGCGGGGCACATGCTGTCGCTGGCGATCGACAGCCGCGAGGCGGTCGATGCGATGCAGGCCGCCGCCGCGGCGCATGGCGGGCGCGCCGATGCCAACCCGGCCGAGGACCACGGCTTCATGTATTCGCGCGACCTGGCCGACCCGGACGGCCACCTGTGGGCGACGGTGTGGATGGATCCGGCGGGTTCACAGCAGGCGTAGCCGTCATTCCCGCGAAGGCGGGAATCCACCGCTTCCGCCTTCATCACAGCGCATCATGGAAGCGATGGGTCCCCGCCTCCGCGGGGACGACGAGGCAGGTCAGCTTGGTCACTTGGCTGGCGCAGCGGGTGTGAACCGCGACGCGTAGTACGCCAGCGTGTCCAGGTCCTCCACCGGCACCTGGCTCACCGCGGAAACCATCGCCTGCGTGTACGCGGGCCGGGTGCCGTCCTTGAAGCCGCGCAGGCTGGCGCGCAGGTAGTCCTCCTTCTGGCCGCCGATGCGCGGCACCTGCTGGCCGCCGTCGAGCGCGGCGCCGTGGCAGAAGACGCACTTGTGCTGCTCGGCCAGCGCCTTGCCCTTGGCCATGCGGGCCGCATCGACGTCGGCCGCCGGCGGCGGAGGCACCGGAGGCAGAGTGCCGATGTGGTCGGCGAAGCCACGCATGTCGTCGTCGGTGAGCGTCTTGCCGACGGCCGTCATCGCTTCGTTGTTGCGCCGGCCTTCGCGAAACAGGAACAGCTGCGTGATCGCGTACAGCGACGGCTGGCCGGCGAGCACCGGCACGCCGGCCATGTCGCTGCGCCCGTTGGCGCCGTGGCAGGCCGCGCACTGCGCCGCGAAGCGCTGCGCGTAGTCCACCTTCGCCGGCGCGGCCTTCGCCGCCGGCGCGCTGGCCTTCTTCGCGGCGGGCTTCGACTGCGCACCGGCCGATGGCGGCAGAGACGCCACCGCCAGCGCCGCGAGGCAAGCCGCAATGGCCGCGGCCCAGATGCGCATCGTCACTTTCCGGTGTAGCTGATGCGGTAGATGGCGCCGGCGTGGTCGTCGCTGACCAGCAGCGAGCCGTCCTTCATCACCAGGAAGTCGACCGGCCGCCCGAGGTAGCTGTTGTTCTCGACGAAGCCCGTCATGAACGTCTCCAGCTTCGCACCGCCCTTGCCGTCGGGGATGGCGACCTGGATGTCGGCGTACTTCTTGGTGCGGTTCCACGGGCCGTGGCGCGCGATGAACATCGCGCCGCGGTACTTCGCCGGGAACATCTTGCCCTGGTAGAAGGTCAGGCCCAGCGAGCCGGCATGCGGGCCCAGCAGCGCGGCGGGCTTGGCGTAATCGGCGCACGACTTGCCCCAGCCGAACTCGGGGTCGGGGATGCTGCCCTGGTGGCAGAACGGGTAGCCGAAGTGGAGCTTCCCGAACTGGGCCTTGGGCACGCGATTGAGTTCGTCGTTCGGCAGCTCCTCGCTCAACCAGTCGCGCCCGTTGTCGGTGAACCAGAGGTCGCCCGTCTTCGGGTCGAAGTCGAAGCCCACCGTGTTGCGCACGCCGGAGGCGATGGTCTCGACGTTGCTGCCATCGAGGTTCATGCGGTAGATCTTCGCGTACTCGCCCGGGTCGCAGATGTTGCATGGCGCGCCGATGTTGAAGTACAGCTTGTCGTCCTTGATGCGGAAGTACTTCCAGCTGTGGTCGGTGCCGCCGGGCAGCTTGTCGTACAGCACCTTGGGCTCGCCCAGCTTGTCCAGGTTGTCCTCGACGTTGTCGTAGCGCATGAGCTTGGTGTTGGTGCCCACGTACAGGCTGCCCTTGTGGAACGCGATGCCCGTGGCCAGCGGCATGTTGTCGATGATCACCTTGGGCTTGCGCTCACCCTGCTCGGCAATTGCATAGACCTTGTTCGCCACGAACAGCGAGCTGACGAAGATGTTGCCCTTGGCGCCCTGGCGCAGCTCGCGCGCGTCGAGCACGCCCGAGGCCCAGGTCTCGGCCTTGAAGCCCGGTGGCAGCTTGAACTTGCTGGTGGGCAGCTTGTCGGGCGCGGTGGGAATCGGGAACGCGGGGACGGGCGCCATCTTCTGCGCCTCGTCGCTCTTCGGCCGGCCCTTGGCCCAGCCGGGTTCCTCGGTGCTCGCGGTGGCGCCGGGCGGGGTGCCGGACGCCGGGACGGCCGGCGTGCCGGCGGGCAGCGGTTGCGCGGGGGCGGGCGAGCCCACGCACGCCAGCACCGCGAACGCGATGCCGGCCTGGATCTTCTTCATCGCCATGTCTGTCTCCTTTGCCCCGGAGGGGCGAACCATTGTGGTCAGGTGGAATGAAGCTGCGCAACTGTCAGGATTTGCGCCGCACGGTAGAGCTCCCTGTCGCTTCAGAAAGCCCAGAACGGCCCGTTGCCCGCCGGTGTCGGCGCATCCTTGATCGCCACGAACACGGTGCGGCCGAAGAAGAACGGCAGGCCCCACAGCGTCTCGTTCTCCCACGGCGCGGCGATCGTCGCCGCTGCGGCGCCCCACGTGGGCGCGCTCTCGACCGTGAAACTCATCGCCTGCTCCACGCCCGCTGGTGATCGCAGCCGCACGTCGAGCGCAGTCGGCTGCGCGGGGCAGAACAGCTCGCCGCACTTGGGCAGCTCGGTGTCGGGGAACAGCAGCGCGTTGCTGCCGCTGTCGATGTACGCGGGCAGGCTGCGGCCCTTCAGCGTCACGCTGACCTGGCCGCTGCGATCGGGCGCCAGCAGGCGTGCGCTGCCCAGCTGGTTGTTGGCATCGGTGCCGATGCCCAGCACCAGCGCACCGCCGACGGTCGCCGCGCCGCCCTGCGGCACCTGCTGCAACATCAGCGCGACGCCGTTGTTGTGCGCGGCCAGCAGCGTCACCGGGTTCGTCACCTGCGACGCGAGCGGGACCGTCGCCGGCGCGCAGCCCGACGCACCGCAGCCGTAGTACATCGCCGGCGCGGCGCTGGTGACGCAGGACGAGCCGCAGTCCTGGCGCGACATGCCCACGCCCAGGATGCCTTTGGCGTCGAGGCGATTCGCGAGATTAGCGCCGGCGCTCGAGCAACCGGAAGGGATCGTGGCGAAGCGCGCATCGGTGTCGGCCATCACGTGCACCGGCATGGAGGCGATGCGTTGCCCCGCCAACTGCACGTCGGCGCGCCGCACCGATCCCCAGGTGAAGCCGCCGAGGAACTTCATGCACTGCGCCGCAGCGCTGCCATCGGTGGTCGCGGCTTCCGGCAACGCCAGTGTCGCAGGCAAGGCGCTCGCATTCAGGCGCAGGCCTGCCGACGCGGTGTCGACGATCACGTGGTCGATGTCCGCGCAGGTACCGCCCGGCACGCAGACGGTGACCGTCACGAACGGCGCGTTGAAGGCGGTGCCGCGGATGCCGCGATCGACCACCACCGGCAGCACGTTGGCCGCGGCGGTGGGCGTCGGGCCGAAGCCCGTGGGTGCATTGGTCGGGGCCGACAACGGTGCGACGCCCGCAAAGACGGGTTCCACTGTCTTCGTTGCGGACCCGCCGCCACCGCCGCCGCCGCACGCGGCGAGCACGAGTGCGCAGGCGATCGACACGCCGACGCGTAGCAGGCGCTTCATGGCAGGTCCCTCGGGTCGAACGAGGCGGGCAGCCGTCCCGGCAGCCAGGCGCGGCCCGTGAAGGCGCCGGCCCCGCCACCGGAGGCGATCACCACGTCGCGCGTGCGCACGACGATCGGCGCGTGCAGGCTGCTGCGTGACTGGGCATCGACCAGCGCCAGGTAGTGCTGGCCCAGCATCGCCTGCAGCTCCGGCAGGTAGGGGCCGGACCACGCGACCGCGAACACGATGCCGCGGCGGTCGATGTAGTGCACCACGCGCGTGCCCGACGGCAGCACCTGCACCGCCTGCGTGTACGGTGCCCGCGACTTCGCGCCCAGCGTGGGTGGCCGCTGCTCCTGCACCGAACCCCACGCGGGCGCGGCGAGCAGCGTGAGGCAGACGAACAGCGTGCACCTTGTCGGCATAGGAGCCTCCCTGCCGGCGCGTCGTGCAGGACCGCGCCGTTTGCAGGGATGGTGCGCCGGGCCGCGCTGGCTCAGCAGGGACAGATGTCCTGCTGGGCGGCAGCAGGTGTCATGGGATCTGTGCGGCGGCGCACTTTTCGTCATTCCCGCGAAGGCGGGAATCCACCGCTCCCGCGTGCAGTGCCGCTTCCGCTTTCATCGGGTGTTGAAGGGAAGCGATGGGTCCCCGCCTCCGCGGGGACGACGGAGTGAGCGCTCGTTCAGCGCTTCAACACACCCTTGCCGATATCCATGACCAGCCGCGTCACCAGGTACAGCCGCGGCTCGATCGAATCGATCAGCACGTACTCGGCATCGTTCGAATGCGCGCCGAAGCCTTGCAGGCCGAAGCGCTCGACGACACCGGCCTTGCCCGGAATGCCCGCGAACGCGGCGTCGGTCCCACCACCGGAAACCTGGTCGTCGGCCGCCAGCTTGCGACCCAGCTCCCCGTAGACGGCCTGCGCGTGCTTGGCCAGTGCCAGCGAGCCGGGGTTGGCTTCCAGCGGCGGGCGGCGACGCTCGAACTGGATCTCCACCTTGGCATCGGGCACCAGCTGCTTCTTCACGCGCTCCTGCACCGTCTTCTCGATGCGGTCGAAGTCGGCGATCTTGATCACGCGGACGTCGGCGGTCGCGGTGGCGTCGGCCGGGATCACGTTGCGGTTGGTGCCGGACTGCGAGATGGTCCAGTTCATCTTGAGGCCGGTGCTCGGGTCCGACAGGTCGCGCAGCTGCAGCACCTGGTGCGACAGCTCGTACAGCGCGTTGATGCCCTGCTCGGGCGCGGCGCCGGCGTGCGAGGCCTTGCCCTTGACGCGCAGGTTGAACGAGCCGATGCCGGCGGTGGCCAGCGACAGCTTGTCTTCCTTGATGCTGGTGCCCTCGTGCGACAGCACGAAGTCGTGCTCGGCGGCCAGCTTCTGGAACATGGCGCGCGAGCCGGGCGAGCTGATCTCCTCGTCGCCGTTGACCAGCACCGTGACGGTGTCGTAGTCCTTGAAGCCCAGGTCCTTGAGCATCGTCATCACGTGCAGGATGACCGCGACGCCCTGCTTGTCGTCGGCGATGCCCAGGCCGTACGCCTTGTCGCCCTCGATGCGGAACGGCTGCTTGGCCAGCATGCCCTTGAGGTACACGGTGTCCATGTGGGCGATCAGCATGACCTTGCCCTTGCCGGTGCCCTTGAAGGTGGCGCGCACCATGCGCCCCAGCTTGTCGGGCGTGTCGCCCATCTTGTAGACGTCGGGGCTGGCGGGGCTGCCCGGCTCGATCAACTCCACCTGCGCGCCCAGCGCGCGGAACTTGCCGGCGATCAGGTCCGACAGCTTGTCCAGGCCTTCGCGGTCGCGGCTGCCCGACTCGATGTTGACGAAGTCGCGCAGGTCGTCGAGGAAGGGCTGCTTGTGCTGCGTGGCGAGCGCGGCGATGCGGTCGTCGCGCTGGGCGGCCGTGGCGGGCGCGCTGGCGAGGAAGGACGCGGCGAGGAGCAGGGCGAGGGGAGTGAGGCGCATGTCTGGTCTGCGTTGGGATGGAGCGGGGATCGTAGCGCGGGCGATGGTTGCGCGGCGCCGGTTCTGAAGGAGTTGTCATTCCGGCGGAAGCCGGAATCCATCGACTGGAGGGCGCTGGCCACTTAGTTGGCGGATGCCGTTCGCTGCCGGCGTCAATACGCTGCCCACTCCCTCACCGCGGAGCCCTCCATGCATGACCTCACCCCCGCCGAACTCGACGCCGTCTCCGGCGGCACCAGCTGCTGGTCGCCCCCGCCCGGCCCCTCCGGCGAACCGAAACCCGACCTGCTCTGACCCCCATGCGCCCGCTGTTCCGCGCCGACGCCGTCGCGTACGCCGGCCAGGCCGCACCGGGGCAGGTGCTGCTCACGCGCTCGAAGGCGCAGGCGGTGGTCGTGGCGACGACGTGCCTCGTTGCGCTGGCCATCGTCGCCTTCGTCGTGCTGGCCAGCTACACGCGCAAGGCGCAGGTCACGGGCGTGCTGCTGCCATCGGACGGGCTGGTGCGGCTGGTCGCACCGTCGACGGGCGTGATCGTCCGCCGCGCGGTCGAGGAAGGGCAGGCCGTCCGTGCGGGCGAGCTGCTGTTCGTGATCTCCAACGAGCGCGAGGACAGCGCCAGCGGCAGTGCCGAGCGGCACGTCAGCGAGCTTCTGCGCAAGCGCCAGGACAGCGTCGCCGCCGAACGCGCGGAGCAGGTGCGTCAAAGTGCGCAGAGGATGCAGGCGCTCGAGGCGCGCGCGCAGGCGCTTGCCGCCGATCTGGATCGGCTCGTCGCCCAGCACGGCTTGCAGCAGCGCCGCGCGGATCTCGCGCTGCAGGCACTGCAGCGCTACGAGCGACTGGCCGCAGCGGACTTCGTCTCCGGTGCGCAGGTGCACGACAAGCAGGCGGACCTGCTGGACCAGCAGCAGCGGCTGGCCGATCTGCAGCGAGCGCGGGGCAGCATGCAGCGCGACTTGCTGGCCGTGCAGGCCGAGTTGCGCGACGTGCAGGCGCAATCGCGCCGCGACGAGCAGGCGACGCTGCGGGCCCTGGCCGCACTGCAGCAGGACCTGGTGGAGAACGAAGCGCGGCGCGAACTCGCCGTGCGCGCACCAGCCGACGGCACCATCGCGGCCGTGACGGCACAGCCGGGCCAGTCGATCGCGGCGCACCAGGTGCTCGCTTCGCTGCTGCCCGCCGGCTCGCAGCTGGAGGCGGAGCTCTACGCGCCGTCACGCGCGGCGGGGTTCATCCGCACCGGCATGCCGGTGCTGCTGCGCTACCAGGCCTTCGCGTACCAGAAGTTCGGGCAGGCGCGCGGCACGGTGCGCGAAGTGGCGCGCAGCGCGCTGAAGGCCGACGAGGTCGCGCTGGCCGGTGTGCTGCCACCGGGGGCGGAACCGGTCTACCGCGTCCGCGTGCGCCTGGAGCGGCAAGTGGTCGATGTGTACGGCGCGCCGCAACCGCTGCGTCCCGGTGCGTTGCTGGACGCCAGCGTGTTGCTGGAGGAGCGGCGGCTCCTCGAGTGGCTGCTCGATCCGCTGTACGCCGTCACGGGGCGGGTGTGATGCAAGGCGTGGGCGTGCTGGGGCTGCGCTTCTTCGACAGCCGGCGGTTGCCCGTCCTGCGCCAGTCCGAAGCGGCGGAGTGCGGCCTGGTGTGCCTGGCGATGGTCGCCAGCTACTGGGGGCACCGGCTGGACGTCGGTGCGATGCGGCAGCGGTTCGCCGTCTCGCTCAAAGGCACCACGTTGCGCACGCTGCTGTCGATGGCCGAGCGCCTGCACCTGCAGGCGCGGCCGCTGAAGCTGGACATCGACCACCTCGGCCAGTTGCGGCTTCCCTGCGTGCTGCATTGGGACATGCAGCACTTCGTCGTGCTGAAGTCGGTGAAGGCGGGCACGGTGGTGATCCACGATCCTGCAGTGGGCGAACGAACGATCCCGATGCAGGAGGTGTCGCGCCGCTTCACGGGCGTCGCCGTCGAATTGGTGCCGGCGGCCGGATTCGAGCAGCGCGACGAGCGCCAGCGCGTTCGCCTGCGCAGCCTGGTGGGCCGCGTCGTCGGCCTGCGGCGCGGGTTGCTGCAGGTGCTGGCACTTGCGGCCGCGCTGCAGCTGTGCGCGCTGCTCGGGCCGTTCTACCTGCAGTGGGTGATCGACGAGGCGCTGGTCAGCGCCGATCGCGACCTGGTCACGGTGCTGGGCACCGGGTTCATCCTGCTGGTGCTGCTGCAGGCCGGCGTCGGCGCGGTTCGCTCGTGGCTGGCCACCGTGCTGACCACGAGCTTCAACTTCCAGTGGCTGGGCAACGCGTTCGCGCACCTGCTGCAACTGCCGCTGTCGTGGTTCGAGAAGCGGCACGTGGGCGACGTGGTGTCGCGCTTCGGCTCGCTGCAGACCGTGCAGCGCACGCTGACCACCCAGAGCGTGGAGGCGGTGCTCGATGGCCTGCTGGTCACCACCACCTTGCTGCTGATGCTGCAGTACAGCGTCCCCCTCACCATGGTGTCGATCGGCGTCGTCGCCGTGTACGCCGCCTTGCGCTCGCTGCTGTTCACCGCGCTTCGCGGTGCGACCGCCGACCAGATCGTTGCTTCCGCCAAGCAGCAGACCCACTTCCTCGAATCCGTGCGTGGCGCGCAGGCGGTCCGCCTGTTCAACCGCGCCGACAGCCGCCGCACCGGCTGGATGAACATGCTGGCCGAGCAGTTCAACGCCGACCTGCGCATCGCCCGCCTCACCATCACGCACCAGGGCGCGCAGGCATTGCTGTTCGGCGGCGAGCGCATCGCCGTCATCTGGCTCGCCGCGCTGGCGGTGCTGGACGCGCGGTTCACCGTCGGCATGCTGTTCGCGTACACCGGGTTCAAGGACCAGTTCACCCAGCGCGTGACTGCGCTCGTCGACCGCATCTTCGAGTTCCGCATGCTGCGCCTGCATGCGGAACGCCTGGCCGATGTGCTGCTGGAACCGCCGGAGCCGGCGCACGGCCCGGACGAAGCCGTGCAGGACGATCGGCCGCCCAGCATCGAGTTGCGCGACGTGGGCTTCCGCTACGCCGACGGCGAGCCGCCGGTGCTGCAAGGCGTGTCGCTGCGCATCGAACCGGGCGATTGCCTCGCGATCGCGGGCGCGTCCGGATGCGGCAAGACGACGCTCGTGAAAGTGCTGCTCGGGCTGATCGAGCCCACCGAAGGCCAGGTGCTCGTCGACGGCCGGCCGCTGCGCCGCTACGGGCTGGTGCGTCACCGTGATCGCGTCGGCACCGTCATGCAGGACGACCAGCTGTTCACCGGCACCATCGCCGACAACATCGCTTTCTTCGATCCGTCACCCGAGCTGCAGCGCATCCACGCCTGCGCGCAACTCGCCGCGCTGCACGCCGATATCAGCGCGATGCCGATGGCGTACTCCACGCTAGTGGGCGACGGCGGCGCCGGGTTGTCGGGCGGGCAGCGCCAGCGCATCCTGCTGGCGCGGGCCTTGTACAAGCAGCCGCAGGTGCTGGTGCTCGATGAAGCCACCAGCCACCTGGACGTCGCCAACGAGCAGCTCGTGAACGCCGCCATCAAGCAGATCGCCCTGACCCGCATCATCGTCGCCCACCGCCCCGACACCATCGCGATGGCGCAGCGTGTCGTCGTCCTGCAGCAGGGCAGGGTGGTGCGTGACTTCCAGCAGCACGTGGCCGCGGCGGCTTGAGGGCTCGAGGCCGTCATTCCGCACCTCCTCCGTCATCCCCGCGAAGGCGGGGATCCATCGCTTCCGTCTCCCCCTCTTTGGGCACCTCATCGTCCGCCTCGTGGATGCCAGGCTGCACACCGTCGCCACACAGTGAAAGCGAACACTGCGTCGGTGTTCGAACCAACCAAGGAGATTGCAATGCAAGAACTGGATTGCGCCGAAGTGGAGCAGGTCGCCGGTGGCCTGGCGTTCTATTACTACACGCCGCCTGCTCCCTACAACGCCAACGTCCTCAGTGACATCCAGGCGGGCTCGCGCGCGGCCGGCGAGTACGACAACCCGAACCCGCTGGACTGGGCGGTCTAGCCGGATCGGCAGCCTCTCCTGTTGGATGAGGCCTCGCAGCCGCTTCCTCCAGGGAACGGATGCCGTCCGCGCAACAGCTTCCGAAGATGGCTTTGTCTGCGGCTGGACTGCGGACTACCATGGCGAGCATCTTCCTTCGGTGCTCGTCTTCTCTCAACCTTCTAGGAGATAGCGATGCAAGAACTGAACATGCAAGAAGTCGAGCAAGTCAGTGGTGGTAGGACGCTCACGGAGTGGGGACAGGACCTCATCGGCCTGCTCGGAATGGTCGGCGACATCCAGAATGCGCTGATCGATGCGATCGTCGACGTCGCATGTACGGCGACCACCGAGTGCCGGTGATCCAAGGGGGCAAAAGCCCCCTTTTTTCTCTCTGAGCATGGCCCAGCCAATCGGTCCCATCAAAGCCGTCCTTGCGACGACGTTGTGTTTCCTCTTCGCCAGCTTTGGGGCTGGAGCAGCGAAGCAATTCGGTGCTCCGGCGGAAGTCGCGACGCTGCTGCTCCCAATGCTGCTTTTGCTGATTGGTGTCGGGATGCTCTTCTCGGCAGGCCTGCGGGCATTTCCCAAGTCCCCTCCAGCGCCAAGCGCGATTGCCAAGTGTCTGATTCTCGGCTTTGCGACTGCGGCCTTGAACGTCAGCGTCATCCTCAGCGCCCATAGTGGTTCGCCCGTTGAAGAAAGCGCGAGGCCGGGACTCCAATACTTGCTCGCAGCCGGGGTTCTTGGTCCTTTGTCGGAAGAGATCCTCTTCGTGGGATTTCTGTTCTCGTCGCTTCGAACTAAGTTGAAGCTGCCTCTGGCGACTGCCGTTGTCGCGATATTGTTTTCGATTGCTCACGCGCCCAGCAATGCACTCAGCTTAGAAGCGCGGTTGATCTACATGGTCAATTCTTGCCTCCTGTTTGAGTATTCCATGAACCTCTCGTTGAACGTGATCGCCCATATGTTGGGCAATGGCTTGACCGTTCTTAGCTACTCAGAGATTCCGTGGCTCGAAGCAGCCTCGAGAGGGCACTCTAGTGAGTTGATGCTTCTCCCCGTGTTCTTCCTTGGAGTTCTCGTCGCGCTGGCTTGGACGACGTTCGCAGGTGTGCGAGTTCGCGACCGAAGTACTCGAATTTCGGAATCCGGTCCGGCCCCGGGCTGATTTCAACGCTGCGCAGCCAGATGCGCTCGAGCGCGTCTGGACGCCAGCCGCCCCGCCTCGCATACGATCTCCCCTCCCACAACAAGGAGACGTGATGCTTACCCGCCGCCACCTGACCTCTGCGCTCGCTTTCGCGGCCCTCGCCGCCGCCACCGGCACCGCCTTCTCCCAGCCCGCCACCTACCCGTCCAAGCCGATCCGCTGGCTCGTGCCGTATCCGGCGGGCGGTGGCTCGGACTTCCTGGCGCGCACCATCGGGCAGCAGCTGTCCACGCTGGTCGGCCAGCCCGTGCTTGTGGACAACAAGCCGGGGGGCAACACCGCGATCGCGGCGTCGGAAGTGGCGCGCGCGCCGGCCGACGGCTACACGATCTTGTCGGCGGACAACGGCACGATGGTGTTCAACACCGCGCTGTACTCCAAGCTCACCTACAACCCGCAGACCGAGCTGGTGCCGGTCACGCTCATGGGCAAGTTCCCGATGATCCTGGTCGCCGGTCCCGGCACGGACGCCAAGGACGCGAAGGACTTCATCGCCAAGGCCAAGGGCCGCACCACCAACTACGGCTCCGCTGGCGCGGGCAGCCCGCACCACCTGGCGATGGAGCTGCTGAAGGTGAGCGCCGGCCTCAACATGGTCCACGTGCCGTACCGCGGCGCGGCGCCGGCACTGACGGACCTGGCCGGCGGCCAGATCCCGGTGATGATGGTCGATCTGGCCGCCGGCGCCGGCTTCATCAAGGGCGGCAAAGTCCGCGCGCTGGCGGTGGCCAACCCCACGCGCCTGCCGCAGCTGCCCGACGTGCCGACGTTCGCCGAGCTCGGGTTCAAGAACGTCGAAGCCGCCGCGCAGGTCGGCCTGGTCGCGCCCGCGGGCACGCCGGCCGACGTGGTCAACACGCTGCAGAAGCAGGTGGCCGCGGCGATCAACACGCCGGCCATCCGCCAGAAGCTGGTGGACTTCGGCATCGAGCCGGTGGCCAGCACGCCGCAGGCGTACGCGGACCTGATCAAGGACGAGGTCACGCGCTGGCACAAGCTGATTCGCGACCAGAAGATCTCGCTCGACTGAGCGCCGTGGCAGCGCGCGGCCCGTGCCGCGCGCTGTCACGCTGCTGCCTCGACGGTGCGCAGCTCGCGCATCGTGTGGCGCGGAAAACGATGGGCTGGACCCAGTCGGGTAGCCGTCAGCATGCGCTCCCAGAATGCGCGGCGATGACACTCGACACCTTGCTCACCATCTGGCGGTCGGCCGACGATCGCGCGCGCTACTGGGAGCATGAATTGCGCATCCTGCTCGAGGAGCAGCCCGACGGCGCGGGGCCGGACCTGCTGCACGTCGCGCGCGTGTTGCAGATGCGGCAGGATGAGCAGCAAGCGCTGCACCTGGTGGTCGGCATGATCGGACGCTACCTGCCGCGCGGTTGGCGCCGCGCCCTGGATGCGGTGCACCACCGCGCATCCGAGCCCACGCAGCCACTGCCGCAGGACGCGTGACGGCGCGGTAGGTCAGCGCGTGTTGCGCTGGCCCAGCTTGCGGTACACCGTCGCGCGGCTGATGCCCAGCTGCTGCGCGGCCTTGGCGACGTTGCCCTTGGCGTCGCGCACCGCCTGCCTGATCAACTCCGTCTCCAGGTCCTTCAGCGGCAGCTTCTGGCCCACGGCCGCGGGGGCTGCGCGCAGTTCGGCGCCCGCGCCCTGCGCCAGCACCTGCACCGTCAGGCCCGACCACAGCGGCACTTCGATCGCGCGTTCTTGGTCCGCGGCATCGAACAACGATTCCCACGCGCACGCCAGCACCTCGCTGCAATGCACGCGCGGCTGCAGCGCGGGCGCCGCCAGCATCTCGCGCGCGGCACCGTTGCTACCGACGATCCAGCCGTCGCGGTCCACCGCCACCAGTCCCTGGTGGTCCGAGCCGAAGTCGCAGCCCGGCCAGTTGAGGCGCAGCAGCAGCGCATGCGGGCGCGCGAGCAGCAGCGCGTCCTCGATGCCGTGCGCCGCCTGCTGCACGAGGTGCTTGAGCTCGGGCCGCTCGGCGGCGTCGATGCCGGTCAGGTCCAGCATGCCAACGCTGCCGCCTTCGGGCCCGAACAGCGGCGCGCCCGCGCAGCTGTAGCAACTGGTGTCGTCGAAGAAGTGTTCGCCGCGATGCAGCCACACGGGGTGTCGCTCGGCGAGCGCGGCGCCGATGGCGGTCGTGCCCACCGCGCGCTCGGACAGGTCCACGCCGACGCGCGTGATGAGGCTGGCGCGCCGGTCGCTGCGGTCGATGAGGCCGTCGACGCCGACGACCGTGCCGTGCGCGTCGGTGAGGATGGCGAAGTAGCGCGTGCCCGCGATCGCGCGGGCCAGCCGCGACATCACAGGGCGGGCGGCCTGCAGCAGTGCATGGTTGGCGTCTTCTGTGCGGCGGCGCGCCTGCTCGGGCAGCACGTCGAAGGCGACGCGCTGGGCGGGCCGCTGGCCCATGGCCAGGCAGCGGCGCCACGATTGCTCGATCCAGCGCGGGCCCGTCCCTGCGGCGACCATCCCATCCGTGGGCGAGCGTTGCTCGGCCAGCACCGCTTGCCGGGCGCGCTGGATGGACTGCAGCCGGGCCGCTTCGTGCAGCATGTCGTCTCCTTGGCTGGTTGGGCTGGCGCGCGCAGAATCGCCTGCACGGCACCCGCGCCCACTGTGGCACGGACACAATACCCGAGCAACATGCCCCAGCCATCCTTCGCCCGTGCACCGTCGCTCGCCGCCACCCTGCTCGCACTGGCGCCGTGCTTGCATGCACAAGAAGCGACTGAAGCCGCCGATGCGGTCGTGCTGCGGCCAGTCACGGTGACGGTCACGCCGGGCGTGCCGCAGCTGGCATTCGACACGCCGGCATCGATCGACGTGATCGGCGGCGCGGCGCTGCGCGATGGCCAACTCGGCGTCAACGTGTCCGAGTCGCTCGTGCGCGCGCCGGGCGTGACGGCGCTGAATCGGCAGAACTACGCGCAGGACCTGCAGGTGTCGATCCGCGGCTATGGCGCGCGGTCCACGTTCGGCGTGCGGGGGCTGCGGCTGTACACCGACGGCATTCCCGCGACGGCGCCCGACGGCCAGGGGCAGGTGTCGCACTTCGACCTGCTGACGGCGGATCGGCTGGAGGTGCTGCGCGGGCCGTTCTCGGCGCTGTACGGCAATGCGTCCGGCGGCGTGATCAATCTCATCACTGCCGATGGCGGGCCGGACACCGTGCTCGAAGCGGGCGGCGCGGTCGGTGCCGACGGCGTGCAGCGCACGACGCTGCGCGCGTCGGGCCAGCAGGGCGCGCTGCAATACAACGTGGGCGCCAGCCGCTTCGACACCGACGGTGCAAGGCCGCACAGTGCGGCGCGCCGCGACGCGCTCAACGCCAAGCTGAAGTGGACGCTCAACGAGGACACGCGCCTGAGCGTCGTGGCCAACCACGTGCACATCCCGGATGCGCAGGACCCGTTGGGGCTCACGCGTGCCGAGCTGCAGGCGAACCCGCGGCAGGCCACCGCGGCAGCCACGCAGTTCGACACGCGCAAGACGGTGGGGCAGTCGCAGGTCGGTGCGATCTTCGAACAGCGCTTGTCGTCCGCGCAGTCGCTCAAGGTCACCGGCTGGACCGGCACACGGTCCACCGTGCAGTTCCAGTCGATCCCGGTCGGCACGCAGGCGGCGCCGACCAGCCCGGGCGGCGTCATCGACCTGGACCGCAGTTTCAGCGGCCTCGATGCGCAGTGGACCCTTCGCACGCGCGCGCTCGACGTGCCGTTGGCGCTGACCGTCGGCTTGACGGGCGAGCAGCTGCGCGAGAACCGGCAAGGCTTCCAGAACTTCATCGGCAGCGGCGCGGCGCAGGTACTGGGCGTGCGTGGCGCGCTGCGCCGTGACGAGCGCAACACGGCGCGCACCTTCGACCAGTATGCACAGGGCGTCTGGAACTTCGAGCGCTGGTCGCTCACCGCGGGCCTGCGGCATTCGTCGATCCGTTTCGAATCGGGCGACCGCTACCTGGCCAACGGCGACGACAGCGGCGCGGTGCGCTTCGGTGCGACCACGCCGGTGCTGGGCGTCGTGTGGCGCGCGAGCCCGACGACCAATCTGTACGCGTCGGCGGGGCGCGGCTTCGAGACGCCGACGCTGAATGAGCTGTCGTACCGCCAGGGCGGCGCCGGCCTCAACTTCGCCTTGCAGCCTGCGCGCAGCCGGCAGGTGGAGGCTGGCGTGAAGACGGAGTTCGGCGAAGCGGGGCGGCTGAACTTCGCGCTGTTCGAAGCGCGCACCAGCGACGAGATCGCCGTGCTGTCCAACACCGGCGGGCGCAGCACCTTCCGCAACGCGGGGCGCACGTTGCGGCAAGGCGTGGAGTTGTCGCATGCGGCGCAGTGGCGCGGCGGCTGGTCGACGCTGCTGTCGGCCACGCAGCTGCGCGCCGTGTACCAGGATGCGTTCCTCACCTGCGGCCCCGCGCCCTGTGCGGTGCCGGCGCTTCCCGTCGCCGCGGGCAACCGCCTCCCGGGCATTCCGCGAGCGTCGCTGTACGGCGAACTCGCGTGGGCGCACAAGCCGTGGGGTCTGGGCGTGGCGGCCGAAGTGCGTCACCAGGGGCGCATGGCGGTCGACGATCGCAACACGGATGAAGTGGGTGCATCGACGCAACTCGCCTTGCGCGCGACGCTGGAGCAGAAGAGCGGGCGCTGGACGTTGCGCGAGTTCGTGCGCGTGGACAACGCCACCGACCGGCAGTTCGTCGGCTCGGCGATCGTCAACGAGGGGAACGGCCGCTACTTCGAGCCGGGGCCGGGGCGGACGTGGCTGCTGGGGGTGACTGCGTCGTTGAAGCTGTGAGCGGCGGGCGGCCCTCACCGCCCCACCCGCACCTCCGTGTACGACACCTCCGTGTACGTCGTGCGCGCCGGCGTGTGGGCGCGCTGCTGCTGGAGTTGGTCCTGCAGCTCGTGGACGCGGCGGATGTAGCCGGCCAGCAGGCCGGTGGCGAACAGGTCGAGGTCGAAATCCGCGCGCAGCCGCGTCGCCTCGCGCACCGCCAGCGCCCACGAGAGGTCCAGCTGGTCGGGCCGCAGGAGCTGGTACTCCTCCAGTTCGTGCAGTTCGCCTTCGCTCAGCCCCGCCGTGTCGGCGAATTCCTGCGGCGACAGCTTGCGCCCGTCCGCCGGCACCAGGTGCTCCGTCGCGCCCCTCATGGCTGCGCCTCCTTGCTCGGTCGTGGGTGGAAGCGGCTTTCCTTCGCGAGCGCCTCGAACAGCTCGCGCTCGCGCGCCGTCAGCGTGCGCGGCACGTCGATGTGCACCACGGCGTACAGGTCGCCGCGCGCCGTGGCGGCGCCAAGGCCGCGTCCACGCAGCCGCAGCTTCTGCGCCGAGTGCGCGCCCGCCGGCACCTTCAGCACCACGTCGCCGTCCAGCGTGGGCACGTGGACCTCCGCGCCGAGCGCGGCTTCCCAGGGCGACAGCGCCAGGTCGAAGTACAGGTCCTTGCCTGCGACGCGGTAATGCGGGTCCGGCTGCAGCCGCAGGTGCACGTAGATGTCGCCGGCCTCGCCGCCGTTGCGGCCCTTGCCGCCCTGGCCGCGCAGGCGCAGCTTCTGGCCGTCGGTGACGCCCGGCGGCACCGTGACCTCCAGCGTCTGCGGACCCTCGGGCCGCTGCAGCGCCAGGTGCAAGGTCGTGCCGCGGTGCGCGTCGCGCAGCGGCAGGTCGGCCACGATGTCGTGGTCCTGGCCGCGCCGGGGCACCGCTTGCCGCGGGCCGCCGCGCGCGTGGCGCCCACGGCCGAGCGCATCGAGCAGGTCGGCGAGGTCGATGTCCTCGAACCTGCCGCCGCCCGGGTCGCCGAAGTCGAAGTGGTCGCGCCAGTCACCCGGGGCCGTGAACTCCTCGCCGGCGCGGCGCTGGCCGAGCGCGTCGTACGCGGCGCGCTTCTCCGGGTCCTTGAGCGTCTCGTACGCCTCGGCGATGTCCTTGAAGCGTGCTTCGGCCTCGGACTCCTTCGAGACGTCCGGGTGGTACTTGCGGGCAAGCCGCCGGTAGGCCTTCCTGATCGCGTCCGCGTCGGCGTCGCGCGGGACTTCCAGCGCCGCGTAGTAGTCCTTGTATTTCACGTTGACCGACTCTAGGCACCAGCGGTCACGCCGGCAAGCTCAGCGGATCACCACCCCCCAAGGGCCTTCGCCCACCGGGACGTCCTTCACCTTCTTCAGCGCCTTGGTGTCGATCACGGACACGGTATTCGATCGCCCGTTCGCGACGTACAGTTTCCCGCCATCGGGCGTGAGCGCCATGTTCCACGGACGCTGGCCGACGGCGATGGTGGCCAGCGGCTCCATCGTCTTCGTCTCGAACGCGGTCACGCTGCCGCCGCGCCCGCTCGAGACGTACACCCGGCTGCCGTCCTGGCTGACGACGACGCCATTGGAGAACTCACCCGCTTTCACCGACTGCAGCACGCGCCGCTGCGGCACGTCGATCACGTACAGCATCGAATCGAGCTCGCAGGCGACGTACGCGCGGTGCCCGTCCGGGCTGAAGGCGATGCCCCGCGGCCGGCGGCCGACGGCGATGCTGCCGTCCACCTTGGCTGTCGCCACGTCGACCACGTCGACCTGCGCGCCGTCCTCGGCGCCGACGAACACCCAGCGGCCGTCGGGCGAGAACACGGCGTGCTCCGGGTTCTTGCCGACGGTGCGCACGCGCGTCACCTGCCGCGAGCCGGCATCGACCAGCGCGACGGTGTTCGCTTCCTCCAGCGCGATCGCGATGCGGCTGCCCTCCGCGGCCACGTAGACGCCTTCCGGCGAATCGCCCAGGCGCACCTCGGCGACGCGCTGGCGCGTAGCGATGTCGATGACCTGCAGCGCGCCCGTGGCCTGGTCGCTCACGTACAGCTTGCTGCCGTCGGGCGCCGCGCCGATGCCGCGCGGCTTGCCGCCGACGGCGATCGTCTGCGCGACCTGGTCGGTCTCGGTGTCGATGATGCTGATGCTGCCCGAGCGCTCGTTGGGCACGTAGGCGAATGGCGCCGCCTGCGCGCACGCCGCGACCAGCGCGACCACTGCGACCCACCACTTCATGCGGCGTGCTCCTTCCTGTGCCACAGCATCCGTTGCGCGATGCCGTCGCGGCGCACCAGGTGCCACACCGCCGCCGCGACGTGCAGCGCGACCAGCGCCATCAGCAGCCACGCCGACGCGAGATGCAGCGCAGCCATCGCTTCCTTGCCGGCGGCCCACTCGTGGTTCCAAGCCGGCAGCGTCATGCCGAAGTACTTGATCGGGTAGCGCGTGAACAGCGAGCCGAACAGGCCCGACAGCGGCTGCACCAGCAGGCACATGTAGAGCAACGCATGCACGGTGCGCGAGGCGTGGCGCTGCCAGGGTGCGACGCCGGCCAGCGCCGGCGCGGGATGGCGCGCGCGCCAGGCAAGCCGCGCGAGCACCAGCAGCCCGAGCGTCAGGCCGATCGACTTGTGCAGGTTGAACCAGCCGGCGCGCAGCCCCGGCGGCTCCTTGGGGATGTCGAGCATCCACCAGCCGAGCGCGACTTGCGCGAGCACGCCCAGCGCGACCAGCCAATGCAGGGCAATGGCGGTGCGTGTGTACCGATCGGGCGTGGCGTGCATGGGCGCATCGTAGGTGCGCTCGCGCTTGCCGTGGGGCGCCGCAACGCGACAGTGCACCCACCTCGCTGCTCAGTCCTACGCATTGCGTCGGCCCCCATGTGTAGCTTGCGCCAAAGGGAGCCCGATCCATGGACGATCGCAAGCGCAAGACATCGGAACAGCAGTCATCGCGCGGGATGCATGCCGTCATCCTCGTCTTCGCCACCCTGCAGGGCGCGATGGCGGTGCTGTTCGCGCTGGCCGGCGTCATCCTGCTCGCGTGCGCCGCGGTCACGGGCTGGCAGGCGGTGCAGGAAGGCCTCGATGCCGAAGCGGCGCAAACCGTCATCGAAGCCGTCGGCCTGCTGGCCGCCGCCGTCGTCGCACTGCAGATCGCGCAGACCATCGCCGAGGAGGAAGTGATCCGCGACGTGCACGTGAGCGCCCCGACGCGCGTGCGGCGCTTCCTGTCGCGTTTCCTCGTCGTCGTGGTGGTCGCGTTGGCGATCGAAGGCGTCGTCGCCACCTTCAAGGCCGTGCACGAGGGGCTGGAGAAGCTGCTCTATGCCGGCGCGCTGCTCGCCGGCACCGCGCTCGTGCTCGCCGCGTGGGGCTGGTTCGTGCGGCTCAACGTGCCGGCGGAGCGGCTGGAGCCGGAGGCGATGCGGCAGGCGAAGGAGGAGGACAAGAAGCTGGAGCAGTGAGTCGACCAGGAAGGCTGTCAGTCCGGCGAACGCCGGAAACGTCGATTGCGGGTCAAGCCCGCAATGACAAACGCCTAGCTCCCCTGCCCGATGCGCATCAGCATGCGACACGCCAGGTACACCCGCCGCGGAATCGAATCCAGCTCGATGTATTCATCCCGCGCGTGGTACCCCGCCCCCGGCAGGCCCAGGCTCTCCAGCACCGCCGCATTGCCGGGTTGCTGCGCATAGCCGGCATCGGTGGCACCACCGGTGCCGGGGTACACGCGCAGCGGCTTGTCGCCGAGTTCCGCATACACCTCCTGCGCCACCTTGCCGAGCGCGTCGGTGCGCTCGTTGCGTTCGAACGGCGGGCGGCCGACGGTGAGCGTGATCGTGGACTGCGTGTCGGCGATGTGCTTGCCGGCGGCGACCTTCTGCTCGAGCGCGACGCGCAGCTTCTCGGCCGCGTCCTTGCGCGTCAGGCGCACATCGGCGGTCGCGCGTGCCGACTCGGGAATCTGGTTCGGGATCGTGCCGGTGACCAGCTGCGTCCAATTGAGTTGCGCGCCGGGAATGTCCCTGGCGAGCGTCTCCGTCTGCAGCATCTGCCACGCCGCTTCCGTGAGCGCGTTGCGTCCCGCGTCCGGTGCGGCGCCGGCGTGCGAAGCCTTGCCCTTGACGTCCAGCACGGCCGCGCCCGCGCCGGCGGCGGACAGCAGCACGCCTTCGCCGCCGCCCGGCACGTTGGCCGCGGTCGGTTCGAACGACAGCACCACGTCGTGTTGCCCCGCCAGTTCGACGATCGCCGCGGACGAGCCGAGCGACCCCGACTCCTCGTCGCCATTGAACAGAACTGTGAGCGTCGCGTAGTCCTTCCAGCCGCGCTTGTGCAGGATGTCGACGCTGTGAAGGATGACGGCGATCCCGCCCTTGTCGTCGGCGATGCCGGGGCCGTAGAGACGGTTGCCGTCCTGCTTGAGCGGCTGCGTTTGCAGGATGCCGGTGGGGTACACGGTGTCCATGTGCGCCATCAGCAGGATGCGGCGCTTGCCGGTGCCGGTCCATTGGCCGACGACGACGTCGCTGCCGTTGCCACCCGTCGTGGCGCGACGGTCGACCTTCGCGCCGAGGCCGTCCAGCCGCTTCTGCAGCACGTCGGCGACCTTCGCGATGCCGGCCGGGTCGCGCGTGCCCGATTCGAGGAGCACCAGCTCCTTCACCGTGTCGACGAGCGCGGGTTGCGCGGCCGAGGCGGCGGCGAACAGCGCGTCGTCGCGCGCGGCGACGGCGGCCGTCGAGGCGAATGCAAAGGAGAGGGCGAGGAGAAGCGGGCGAGGCGTCATGCGGGTCAGGCGGGGATCAGGAAGGGCGCCAATCATAGGCCTGCGCTTTACAACTCTTGACAGGCACGACACCCACGCACCACGCGGCCCGTCTAGAGTGGCCAGCGAACGTCCCAACATTCAGACCGTTGACGTTCACTTCGGGGCTCCCGGCATGTGCCTGCCGGGAGCCTTTCTTTTTTCTTTCGGTGCGCTCAACGCCCCTGCAAGGCCGGCGTGTCGGGCGCTTCGACCTGCCAGCGGCTGCGCAACGCGACGTACGCCGCCGCCGTGATGGCACCGAACGCGGCATGGTCCAGCACGGTCGTCACGCCCCGCGCGCCGTCGAACCAGGGAAACGCGAGCGGTGCGACCAGCCAGTAGTCGAGTCCGTACAGCGCCAGGCCCAACAGGACGCCAGCTCCCAGCGCGAACGGCAAGGCGCCGCCGCGCACCACGACGTCCACGATGCGGCCGAAGACCATGGAGAACGCGAAGTGGATCAGCAGCGCGAAGCCCGCGATGGTGAGGTTCACGTCGCCGGTGACCGGCAGGAACTGTTCGCCCAGCAGCATGGCGGAGATGCGTTCCAGCGGCTCCCAGCCGGTGCCGCCGAGCACCGTGGCGGCAAAGGCGAGTTGCGCCAGCAGGTAGGCGCAGCCGCCGACGAGGCCCGCCAGCACGCCGGCGATGGGATGGGTGCGGCGCGCGGGCGCGGCCGGGGTGTCTGTGTGCACGGGTTCTCGCCTCGAATGAATGGGGACAAATGGAAATCGGTGGAAGTCCGAGCCCATCTCTGCCGCACTGGTTCCCCTCGAGGGGCGGTGGCGCGGGAAAACCCTGCGTGCGTCGGGCGTGCCTCGTGCGGAAAAAACTGGCCTGCAGAGCCCCACGCCCTCGCGCGTGCTGTCTATGCTGGTTCGATGCTTGCCGACCCCGGGCTGCAGGACACCAGCGACGAGGATGCGGCGCGCTCGTCGATCTATGGCTTGCTCGCGCGCCTGCTCCTGCGGCCGCAGCAGGTTCCGCTGGGATGGCTTGCATCCGTCGACGTCGGTGGCGACGCGCACGACCCGCTGTCGCTGACGTGGTCGGGCCTGGTGGCTGCCAGCCGCGCCGGTCCGCAGGCGCTGCACGACGCGCACGCCGCCCTGTTCATCGCGCCGGGCACGCCGGCGATCAATCCCTACGCTTCCTGGTACCGCGACGGGGCGCTGATGAACACTTCGCTCGCCGACTTGCGTAGCGACCTGCGCGAGCTCGGCCTGCAACGCGCGAAGGACGCGCGCGAAACGGAAGACCACCTGGGCGCGCTGTGCGAGACCATGCAGCAGCTGATCCTGCGCGGCGAGCCCGTCGAAACCCAGGCGCAGTTCCTGCGGGCACATGTCTTGCCATGGGCAAGCAGGTGCCTCGCCGACATCGCCGAGCATCCGCGCGCGGGCCTGTACGCGGCCGCGGCGGCCTTCGCGACGGCGTTCCTCGCGTCCGAGGACGAGGCACTGGTGCAAGGAGAAACGACCGCATGACTGCACCGTCCCGTCCCACGTCCCGCCGCCAGGTGCTCGGCCGCGTCGCGGGCACCACCGCCGCAGCGGCTGCCGTCTCGGCGCTGCCTGCTGCGGCAGTCCAGCGCGACTCGACGCCCAGGCTCGGCGAGGGCGACGGCCAGCGCCAGCGCGGCTACACCGAGAGCGAGCACGTGCGCCGCTACTACCGCCTCGCGCGGTTCTGAGGGTTCCGTGCCCGTGCTCACGAAGCGGCGCGCGGAGTCTGCCGCGGCGCCGCGGCCGCAGTTCCTGCGCTCGCTGAAAGTGCCCCCGCTGCCAAGCCGGCGCGCGTTCCTGCGCAACGCTGGCCTGGCCGGGGCGGCCGCCGTGCTCGCGCCCGGCAAGGACTCGGTGGTGCAGGCTGCCGACCAGACACAGGCGCCGGCCAAGGTCGTGCGCGAGGTCAAGCACACTGTGTGCAGCCACTGCTCGGTCGGCTGCTCGGTGGAGGCGGTGGTCGAGAACGGCGTGTGGGTGCGCCAGGACACCGCGTTCGATTCGCCGATCAACATGGGCGCGCACTGCGCCAAGGGCGCGTCGGTGCGCGAGCACGGCCACGGCGAGCACCGGCTGCGCTACCCGATGAAGCTGGTCAACGGCGAGTACCAGCGCATCACCTGGGGCCAGGCGATCGAGGAAGTCGGCGGCAGGTTGCTGCAGATGCGCGAGCAGGCGGGCCCGGACTCGATTTTCTGGATCGGGTCGAGCAAGCACAACAACGAGCAGTCGTACCTGCTGCGCAAGTTCGTGTCCATGTTCGGCTCGAACAACACCGACCACCAGGCGCGCATCTGCCACTCCACCACGGTCGCCGGCGTCGCTCAGACCTTCGGCTATGGCGCGATGACCAATTCGTTCAACGACCTGCACTTCAGCAAGGCCGTGCTGTTCATCGGCTCCAACCCGGCCGAGGCGCACCCGATCTCCATGCTGCACTTCCTGCACGCCAAGGAACTGGGCGCCAAGATGATCGTGGTCGACCCGCGGTTCACGCGCACCGCCCGCTTCGCGCACCACTACGTGCGCATCCGTCCCGGCACCGACATCGCCTTCACCTGGGGCGTTCTCTGGCACATCTTCGCCAACGGCTGGGAGGACAGGAAGTACATCGAGGATCGAACCTACGGCATGGACGATGTGCGCAAGGAAGTGGCCAAGTGGACCCCCGACGTCGTGAGCAACGTCACTGGCGTGCCGGAGGAGACGGTCTACAAGGCGGCCGAGATGCTGGCGAAGAACCGGCCGTCGTCGGTGGTCTGGTGCATGGGCATCACGCAGCACCACGTCGGTACGGCCAACGTGCGGGCGCTGTGCATCCTGCAGCTGGCGCTGGGCAACATCGGCATCCAGGGCGGCGGTGCCAACATCTACCGCGGCCACGACAACGTGCAGGGCGCCACCGACGTCGGCCCCAACCCGGATTCGCTGCCCGGCTACTACGGCATCGCCGAGGGCGCGTGGAAGCACTTCTGCACGGCCTGGGGCGTGGACTACGACTGGCTGCTCAAGCGCTTCGGCTCCAAGGAGCTGATGGAGAAGCCCGGAACCACGGTGTCGCGCTGGTTCGACGCGGTACTGGAGCGCAACGAGGACATCGACCAGCCCAGCAACGTGCGCGCCGTCGTGTACTGGGGCCACGCGCCCAACAGCCAGACGCGCCTGCCCGACATGCGGCTGGCGATGCAGAAGCTGGACCTGCTGGTGGTGATCGACCCGTACCCGACGATGACGGCGGCGATGCACGGGCGCAAGGACGGCGTGTACCTGCTGCCGGCGGCGACGCAGTTCGAGACGCAAGGCAGCGTGACGGCGTCCAACCGCTCGATCCAGTGGCGCGAGCGCGTGATCCAGCCGATCTTCGAGTCGAAGACCGACCAGGAGATCATGTACCGCTTCGCCCGCAAGTTCGGCTTCCACGAGGAGCTGTGCAGGAACATCAAGGTGGTGCAGGACGAGCCGGTCATCGAGGACATCCTGCGCGAGATCAACCGCACCTGCTGGACCATCGGCTACACCGGTTGCTCGCCCGAGCGGCTGAAGCTGCACATGGAGCACAAGGGCGACTTCAACCCGACCACGCTGCGCGCCGAGGCGGGTCCGTGCAAGGGCGATTTCTACGGCCTGCCGTGGCCGTGCTGGGGCACGCCGGAGATCAAGCATCCCGGCACGCCGATCCTGTACGACCTGCACAAGACGGTGGCCGACGGCGGCCTGCCGTTCCGCGCCAACTGGGGCGTGGAGCACGACGGCGTGCCGCTGCTCGCGCCGGACGGCAGCACGAACAAGGGTAGCGAGATCGACACCGGCTACCCGGAGTTCGACTACGTCCTGCTGAAGAAGCTGGGCTGGTGGGGCGACCTCACGCCGGAGGAGCAGGCGCAGGCCGAAGGCAAGAACTGGAAGACCGATGCGTCGGGCGGGATCATCCGCGTGAGCATCGCGCACGGCTGCGCGCCGTTCGGCAATGCGCGGTCACGCGCTTCGGTGTGGAACTTCCCCGACCCGGTGCCGGTGCACCGCGAGCCGCTGATGTCGCCGCGCCGTGACCTGGTGGCGCGCTTCCCGACCTACGACGACCGCCGGACGCTCTGGCGCCTGCCGACGCTGTTCAAGTCGCTGCAGGCCGTGGACTTCAGCCGGCAGTTCCCGCTGATCATGACCTCGGGCCGGCTGGTCGAGTACGAAGGCGGTGGTGACGAGACGCGGTCCAACCCGTGGCTGGCCGAGCTGCAGCAGGCGATGTTCGTGGAGATCAATCCGCTCGACGCCGCGCAGCTGCCGGTGAAGACCAGGGACTTCGTCTGGGTGGAAACGCCTTCCGGCGCCCGGCTGAAGATCCAGGCCTACGTCACGCCGCGCGTGCCGCAGGGGCTGGTGTGGATGCCCTACCACTTCGGTGGCTGGTGGATGGGCGAGGACCAGCGCAAGAACTACCCCAAGGGCGCCGCCCCGATCGTGCTGGGCGAAGCGGCCAACACCGGCTGGACCTACGGCTACGACGTGGTGACCATGATGCAGGAGACCAAGGTGTCGCTCTGCCGGCTGGCACCGTTCCATGGCGGATTGGGCAAGGGGGCGTGACATGGCCGCACGCATGAAGTTCATCTGCGACACGGAGCGCTGCATCGACTGCATGGGCTGCGTGACGTCGTGCAAGAACGAGAACGAGACGCCCTGGGGCGTCAACCGGCGCCGCGTGGTGACCATCGGCGACGGCGAGCCGGGCGAGAAATCGATCTCGGTCGCCTGCATGCACTGCACCGACGCGCCGTGCATGGCGGTGTGCCCGGTCGATTGCTTCTATCACACGGAAGACGGCGTGGTGCTGCACGACAAGGACATGTGCATCGGCTGCGGCTACTGCTACTACGCGTGCCCGTTCGGCGCGCCGCAGTTCCCGCAGACCGGCGCGTTCAACCACCGCGGCAAGATGGACAAGTGCACCTTCTGCGCCGGCGGGCCGGAGCCGGACACGTCGGCCGACGAGTTCCGCAAGTACGGGCGCAACCGGCTGGCCGAAGGCAAGCTGCCCGTGTGCGCCGAGCAGTGCGGCACCAAGGCGCTGCTGGGCGGCGACGCGAACGTGATCGCCGAGATCTACAAGCACCGGGTCGAGACGCGCGGCTACGGGCCCGAGCTGTGGGGCTGGGACCTGGCCTACAACCCCGGCAAGCGCGGCAGCATCACCAACAAGGGCGACGGCCCGCGCGAGAACCAGGTCCCGAACGACACGCAGAACAAGCCGGGGAAGCTGCCGACATGACCGCCGCGCGCATCGCCCTGCTGCTGGCCGCCGCGTCGCTGCTGGCCGGCTGCCTGGAAGTGGAGCAGCACGAGCCGTGGCGGCACGGCGCGTTCGATGGCAAGCCCGACGACCTGCGCCCGCACGCGCTGTTCGGCAACGACCGGCTCGCGTGGTACGCGGCCATCAACAACCGCAACCAGCGCCAGAACGAATACAACCGCACGCCCGAGAAGGGAGGCGCGCCATGAAACGCCTTCTGGCGTCGCTCCTGCTGCTGGTCATGTGCGCGGTGACGACGGCGGCGGTTCCCGACAAGGACGCCGTTCCCGCTTATGCCGAGGAGCAGACCATCCTGCAGCAGGAGCAGGGCTACCCCGAACCCGGCCTGCAGGACTTCGCGTCCGGCCGGCAGCACATGGACCGGCACTGGATCGTTCCGATCGGGCGCGACCCGGAGTCCAACGTCATCCTGCAACGCGGCGGCAACACGTGGCGCACCATCCGCAACGGCCCGCTGGCACTGGCGGCCGGCACGATCCTGCTGCTGGCATCGCTGGCGGTGCTGGGCTTGTGGGGCCTGGGCGTGAAGGCGGAGGAGCCGCCGCAGACGGGTCGGCGCCTGGTGCGCTTCTCGCGCTGGCAGCGCTGGGTGCACTGGACGACGGCGATCAGCTTCATCGTGCTGGCGGTGACCGGGCTGCTGATCCTGTTCGGCAAGAAGCTGCTGATCCCCTTGATCGGCCACGACGCGTTCTCGTGGATCGCGGTCATCTCGAAGTACGTGCACAACGTCGCCGGGCCGTTCTTCGTGCTGTGCACCCTGGTGATGTTCGCGACCTTCGTGCACCACAACTTCTTCGAGCGCGCCGACTGGCACTGGGTCCGCACCGCGGGCGGGCTGCTGTCGCGCGAGCGGCATCCGCCGGCGCCGTATTTCAACGCCGGCGAGAAGGCGTGGTTCTGGGGCGGCGTGGTGCTGCTGGGGCTGGTGATGTCCGTCACCGGACTGGTGCTGGACTTCGTGATTGCCGACCAGACGCGCTACCTGCTGCAGATCGCCAACTACCTGCACCTCGGCGCCGGCGCGCTGTACATGGCGGCCGCCCTGGGGCACATCTACATCGGCACCGTGGGCACGCCGGGCGCGTACGACGCGATGCGCGAAGGCACGGTCGACGAAGGCTGGGCGCGCGAGCACCACGCGCTGTGGCTGGAAAGGACGCAGCGATGAGGCCGGTCGTGTTGCTGGCCGTGCTGCTGCTCGCCGCATGCGATCGCGGCGGCGCGAAGGTGGACGGTGTCGTGCAGACGAAAGCGCCGGGCCACATCGCCGCGGGCGGCAAGACCAGCGGCGAGGTGATCGCCGCCAGCCCGGAAGACGAGAAGGCGGGCACCAGCGGGCCGGCCGGCACGCCGGGCATTCCGCAGGGGTCGGGTGGCAACACTGGAGGCACGGCACTTGGCGGCGCACTGGGCCAGCAGCCGACGGCGAACGTGCCTCCGCCGCCAGTGCGCAGCGAGAAGGCGGGCACCGCGCCTGCCAGCGAGGACGTCAAGACCGGCGTGCAGCCCCAGCCGCCCGGCGTGCGCTCGGATGCGCCGGACAAGGCGGGGCAGAAGTAATCTCCCGTCGTCCCCGCGGAGGCGGGGACCCATCGCTTCCATGTTCACGTCCGAGCAAGGCGAACGCGATGATTCCCGCCTTCGCGGGAATGACGACATCGAGCCCCGACGACGTACCGTCAGTGCGCGCCCCGCGCCCGCAGGCACACGTCGATCTCCTCCAGCGCGAGCGCCAGCCGGCGGGGGCGGCCGGGCACCGTCGGCGATCCGGGGCCGTACAGCCTGGCGACCTCGGCCCGCTCTTGCGGCGTGCAGACGTTCGCATGCAGGCTCGGGAAGCGGCCCTGCATTTCGTCCGGGACGCGCTGTGCCAACTCGGCCTGGTGGGCGGCGAAGAAGCGCAGCACGGCAGGCGCCGCCTGCGGCTGCCAGGCCGCTTCGGAAAACAGCTCCATCGACTCGCGCAAGTCGACGCCAGGCGCCAGCGCGGCATCGAACGCACGTGCGAGCAGGCGGTCGTCGGGCAGGTAGGCGAGCGTGCCCCACAGGTCCTCGCGGACCTTGAGTTCGCGTGTGTCACGCAGGACACCCAGCACCTGGTCGACGAACGCATCGTCGCCGGCGCGCGCAGCAGCGTGCAGCGGCTCGCGCCATTGGCCGCGCAGCGCCTTGCGGTCGCCGCCGAGCCAGGCTCGCGCGAGCTGGCGCGCTTGCCCCGACAACTCGGGGTCCTGTCCCTCGAGCGTCACCAGCGGCAGCAGGGCGAGGCGCAGCTTGCGATCGGCGTCGGTGTCGCTGTCGCGTGGCAGCCAGCCGATGTGTCGCGCCGCGGCACCGAAGTGCTCGCGCACCCAGGCCGGCCACTGCGCGCGTTGCGGCGGCGTGAAGAGGGCGGGGTGCAGGGAGTGCGCCGCCTCGGCGACAGCCGCCAGCACTTGCGCGCGCGGGTCACGGGCCAGGGCCGCCAGCAGGGGCAGCAACTCGTCGAGCGGCACGGCGCCGGACGCGGCCAGGTAGGTCTGCTCGCGTACGAGCGCGACGGCTTCGAGCGGTTGCAGCGGAGCGGCGGCGAGCTTGGCGAGTGCACCGGGCTGCAGCCGCGTGAGGTAGTAGCCGGTGCCGGCGGGATTGGGCAGCACCCACGCCGGGCAGTTCGACAGGCGGCCGGGCGGGGCCATCGTGCCGCGCTGTTCCTTCAGCAGCGTGCAACTCTCGCCGGCGTCGGTGCGCACGCACACGGGCAATTCCCAGGCCTGCGGCGTCGTCTCGCGCAGGCCCGGCAGGAAGCGCTGCTGCCGCAGCCGCAGCAGTGGCACGTGCGCATCGCAATCGAGCTGCACGTCCACGAGCGGCAGCCCCGGCTGGTGCACGAAGCCGCTGAAGCTGCGTGCCACGGCCGGGTCGGTCGCGCCGATCGCGGCGAAGAAGTCCTCCGCGGTGGCGTTGCCGTACGCGTGCTGCGCGAGGTAGCGCCGCACGCCGTCGCGAAAGGCCACCTCGCCCACGCGTTGCTCGTACATGCGCAGCAACGCGCCGCCCTTGCTGTAGGTGATGCGGTCGAAGGCGGTGGCCAGGTCGTCGCGCGTGCGCACGGGCTGGCGTACCTGGCGCGTGCTGGGCAGGCGGTCGGCCTCGAACGCCTCCTGGCGGCTCGCTTCGCGGCGCAGCCCGCTCTCCCACGCCGGATCGAAGCTGCTGCGGATCTTGTCGGCCATCCAGGTGGCGAACGATTCGTTCAGCCAGATGTCGTCCCACCAGCGCATGGTCACCAGGTCGCCGAACCACTGGTGCGCCATCTCGTGCGCGCCGATGCTGGCGTACGTCTGCCGGAAGCGATCGTCCTCGCGCTCGGCCGGTGCGATGAGGAAGTTCGCGCGGTACGTGATCAGCCCCGGGTTCTCCATCGCCCCGAAGCTCAGGGTGATGGGGATGGCCATGCTGTCCAGCTTCTCGAACGGGTACGCGATGCCGAAATAGTCCTCCAGCATCGCCAGCAGGCGCGGCGTGGCTTCGCGCGCGAAGCCCACCTCGCCCGCACGGCCCTTGGGCACCACGTAGCGCAGCGGCGTCTGCTGCCGGCCCGCGCGGCCGCCGTCGACGATCTCGAACGGGCCGACGCCGAGCGCGACCAGGTAGCTGGGCAGCGGCCTGGTGGTCGCGAACCGCACGGCGTCCCACTGCGCATCGACGGTCGTGCGCGCCGCTTCCGGCGTGTTGGACACGGCCTTGTCGCCCCGGGGCACTTCCAGCGTCAAGGTCCATGGCGTCTTCCAATGCGGCTCGTCGAAGGACGGGAAGGCGCGGCGTGCGTTGGTCGCTTCGAACTGGCTGAACGCGTACCACTCGCCGAGGTCTTGCTGCCGGAACAGCCCGCGCGACGCCGTCGACGACAGGCGACCGTTGAACTCCATGCGCAGCACTGCAAGTCCCGCGGGCGCCTGGCGCTGCAACTGCACGCCGATGAAGTCCTCGCCCGCCGCCGACGCCGTGGCAGCAATCTCGCCGGCGGAGGTCTCGAGCACCGCACGCGTGACGGCCAGGCGCGTGCCGTGCACCCAGAAGAAGTCGAGCGGACGCGCCAGGTCGACGTCGATCGCGACGCGGCCGGTGAACGGCTCGGTGCGCGGGTCGATGCGCAGCGTGAGTGCGTACGCGGTCGGCTTCACGTCATCGCCGAGCCGCATCTCGGGCGGTGTGCGGTCGGCCGCTGTCGCTGGCAGCGCCGCGGCCAGCAGGACGATGGCGATGAAGGAGCGGAGGAGTCGAAGCGGCGCGGCGAGGCGCGCCTGCGTGGCGTGGACGGCGTGGTGCAAGGGTGGTGCCCGGGAGTGACGTCGGAGGTGCGCCGCGCTCGTGGCGCGGGCGGCGCGATCATGCAAGAGCACGCGCGGCGCACGGCTCAGGGCATTCCCGTGGGCAGCAAGCCCGGTTCGCTACTGGTCGAGTTGCAGTGGCGCGGGGGCCGTGCGGTCGCTGCGGCTGCCGCGCTGGCGCAGGATGGGCGGCAGGTGCGAATCGTCGTGGCGCGAGGCCGGCATGACGCTGTGCGTGGACGATCCGATCTCCTCCTCCGAGGGCAGGCTGGCGATGGGCGCGGCCCGCTTCGGGTTGGAGGTGATGGCGCCCACCAGGTACAGGGCCCCCAGGTCGGCGGCGATGCGGCTGGCCTCGATGCCGGTGCGGTCCTGCAGCTCGGGCATCGTGCCCGGCGCGGTCGCCAGCTCGCGCAGCAGCAGCAGGTGCGAGTCCTGCAGCAGGCGCTGCGGCAGGCGCGGCGGGCGGCGGAAGTACAGCATGTCGCTGCGGTAGCGGCGCGGCAGCACGTCGCGCGTGGTGCGCAGCGCGTACTCCCACATCAGGCGCGACAGGCTGCAGCGGAAGAAGTGGGCCGGGATCTGGTCGGGCGTGCGCTGCGCGAGCGCGGTCCACATCGCATTGTCGAAGTCGACGGCGGAGGCGCTGGTGAACACGCCGACGTCGCCGCGCAGGTCGACCACCGCGATCAGCGCGCCGTCACGCGGCCGCTCGACGCGGTACACGCCCGAGCCGAGCGCCGATTCCTGTTCGAGGATCTGCGAAGCCAGGCAGAACTGCGCGATCTGCGGCCGCAGCAGCTGCTCGAACTTGCGCAGCACGCCGGCCACGCTGCCGGGATCGAGGTTGAACACGATGTCCGGCTGGAACGCGCGCGGCAGCGGCGCGGCATAGGCCGCCGGCCGGTTCAGGCTGGACGGGTCCAGCTGGGTCGAGCGGCCCGAGGGGATGCCGGAGGCCACGCGCAACAGGCCTTCGGGCAGCAACTGGGTGCGGGCGCCGTTGATCCACAGCGCGTCCGCTTCCTGCGCGGGCGCGAACTCCCACGCCTGCCGCGTGGCGGTGTCCTCGTTCAGCGATTCGTGCAGCGCGTCCTGCTGCTGCTGCGAAAAGCCGATCAGGCCGATGCGAAGGGACGGGATTTCCAGGGCCATGGGGTTCGGGCGGCCGTCGCACGGAACTGCATGCGCGACAGCCGACCGGCCACTCTAGCGAAGCCCAACCATGACGTAAAGAAATGTTGCATCACCCTTTCAGGTGGCGCGGCGCGCGTGGACGGCACGCGACAGCACCTCCAGCAGTTCCGTGGAATCGGACCACCCCAGGCAGGCGTCAGTAATGCTCTTGCCGTACTCCAGGCGGGTCGGGTCGTCTTTTCCGGGGGTGAATTTCTGGGCGCCGGCTTGCAAATGGCTTTCGACCATCACGCCGAACACGCTGCGCGACCCGCCGGCGATCTGCCCGGCGATGTCGCGCGCGACGTCCAGCTGCTTGTCATGCTGCTTGCTGCTGTTGGCATGGCTGCAGTCGACCATCAGGCGCGGGTTCAGCTTGCTGGCTTCCAGTTCGCGGCAGGCCGTGGCGACGCTGGCAGCGTCGTAGTTGGGCGCCTTGCCGCCGCGCAGGATCACGTGGCAGTCGCGGTTGCCGTTGGTCTGCACGATGGCGACCTGGCCGTTCTTGTGCACCGACAGGAAGTGGTGGCCGCGCGCCGCGGCCTGGATGGCATCGGTGGCGATGCGGATGTTGCCGTCGGTGCCGTTCTTGAAGCCGATGGGCGCCGACAGGCCCGACGCGAGTTCGCGGTGCACCTGGCTTTCCGTCGTGCGCGCGCCGATCGCGCCCCACGCGATCAGGTCGCCGATGTACTGCGGCGAGATCACGTCGAGGAACTCGCTGCCCGCCGGCAGGCCCAGGCGGTTGATCTCGATCAGCAGCTGGCGCGCGATGCGCAGGCCTTCGTCGATGCGGTAGCTCTCGTCCAGGTAAGGGTCGTTGATCAGGCCCTTCCAGCCGACCGTGGTGCGCGGCTTCTCGAAATAGACACGCATCACGATCTCCAGCGAGTCCGCGTACTTCGCACGCAGCTCCTTCAGCTTGCGCGCGTAGTCGAGCGCGGCGCCGGGGTCGTGGATGGAGCAGGGGCCGATGACGACCAGCAGCCGGTCGTCCTCGCCCGCCATGATGTTGTGGATGCGCCGCCGCGTCTGCTGGATCAGCGATTCGACCGCGGTGCCGCGGATCGGGAAGAAGCGGATCAGGTGTTCGGGGGGCGGCAACACGGTGATGTCCTTGATGCGTTCGTCGTCGGTCTCGCTGGTCTTGTCAAAGGGCGGACGCGCATACCAGGCCTCGGTGGCGGTGGTGGACGGGACGGTCATCGTGGATCTCCGGTGGACAGGATTCGAAGGGCGAAAAAAAAACCGCCGGGGGGTGCCCGGCGGTTTGGGAGTCTCTGTGCGTGTTCTTCGCGTGCGCCTAGAGCTCTCGACCGCCGGGGCCGGAGAACCAGTAGAAGCCAAAGAAGAACACGGACTGCTTGCGCATGGTTGGGATGCTAGCACACGCCATCCACTGCCGAATGAGACCCCGGCAGGCACCGCCTGCGGCACTCGCCGGCTCGCGCGAGCAGCACTCGGGGTCGAACGAGGATGGATTCCGGCTTTCGCCAGAATGACAAAGGGGGAACTACGCTGTTCCGCCGACCGTCAGGCCGTCGATGCGCAGCGTGGGTTGGCCGACGCCGACCGGGACGCTCTGGCCTTCCTTGCCGCAGGTGCCGACGCCGGTGTCCAGCTGCATGTCGTCGCCGATCATGGTCACGCGGGTCAGGGCGTCGGGGCCGTTGCCGACCAGGGTGGCGCCCTTGACGGGGTACTGGATCTTGCCGTTCTCGACCCAGTAGGCCTCGCTCGCGGAAAACACGAACTTGCCGGACGTGATGTCGACCTGGCCGCCGCCGAAGTTGGTGGCGTACAGGCCCTTCCTGATGCTGGCCACGATCTCCTCGGGGGCCTTGTCGCCGCCGAGCATGTACGTGTTGGTCATGCGCGGCATCGGGATGTGCGCATAGCTCTCGCGGCGGCCGTTGCCGGTGGGCTTGACGCCCATCAGGCGCGCATTGAGCGAGTCCTGGATGTAGCCGCGCAGGATGCCGTCCTCGATCAGCACGGTGCGCTGGCTCGGGTTGCCTTCGTCGTCGACGTTGAGCGAGCCGCGGCGATCGGCGATGGTGCCGTCGTCGAGCACCGTCACGCCGGGCGCGGCGACGCGCTGGCCGACGCGGCCGGAGAACGCGCTCGAGCCCTTGCGGTTGAAGTCGCCTTCCAGGCCGTGGCCGATCGCCTCGTGCAGCAGGATGCCGGGCCAGCCGGGGCCGAGCACGACGACCATCTCGCCGGCGGGAGCGGGACGCGCTTCGAGGTTCGTCAGCGCCGCCTTCACCGCGTCGTCCACGTAGTCCTGCAGGCGCGCGTCGTCGAAGTAGGCCAGGCCGAAGCGGCCGCCACCGCCGCTGCTGCCGACTTCGCGGCGGCCCTTGTGCTCGGCGATCACGGTGACCGACAGGCGCACCAGCGGACGCACGTCGGCAGCCAGCGTGCCATCGGCGCGCGCGACCATCACGACGTCCCACTCGGCGGCGAGGCCGGCCATCACCTGGCGGATCTTGCTGTCCTTCTTGCGCGCCATCTGCTCGACGCGCTCGAGCAGCTTGACCTTGGCCGTGCTGTCGAGCGTGGCGATCGGATCGAGCGCGGGGTACAGCGAGCGGCTCGAGGCCACGTTGCGCGAGGGCACCTTCACGCGGCCGCCGCGCGACGCGGCGCCGATGGCACGCACAGTGCGCGCGGCGTCGAGCAGCGACGCTTCGGAGATGTCGTCGGAATAGGCGAAGGCGGTCTTCTCGCCGCTGACCGCACGCACGCCGACACCCTGGTCGATGCTGAAGCTGCCGGTCTTGACGATGCCTTCCTCGAGGCTCCAGCCCTCGCTGCGCGTGTACTGGAAGTAGAGGTCCGCGTCGTCGACCTGGTGCGCCTGGATCTCGGCCAGCGCGCGCGAAAGGTGGGTTTCGTCGAGGCCGAACGGCTCGAGCAACAGCTGCTGGGCGGTGGCCAGCCGCTCGATGGTGGGTTCGCGGGAGATCATCGACGGATTCTAGGGGGCCGCCCGGTGGCCCCCAGCTCTACTGGAGCTTGGGCTGCAACGTGCGCAAGAGCTGGCGCTGGCCCAGTTCCGCCAGCACGACGGCCGCGCTGGAGAACCGCTCGGCCGGGTCCTTGGCCATCAGGTGGTCCAGCACCGGCTGGAACACGGCGTGCTCGGGAGGCAGCTTCGGCACGGGTGCGTTGAGGTGCAGCGCGAGCAACTGCTCGAGCGCATCGGCGCGATAGGGGCGCTCGCCCGTGAGCATCTCGTAGAGCATCACCCCCAGGGTGTACAGGTCCGACGCCGGCGTGATCGCGTGGCCGCCGGCTTGCTCCGGGCTCAGGTAGTACGGCGTGCCGAGGATGTCGCCGTGCTGCGTGGTGGTGAGCGCGAAGTTCTCGCCGCCCAGCATCGACTTGGCGATGCCGAAGTCCGCCAGCGCGACGCTGCCGTCGGCGCGGCGCATCACGTTCTCGGGTTTCAAATCGCGGTGCACGATGCCGTGCGCGTGGATCGCCTGCAGCGCTTGGGCCAGCTGCTCCAGCACGTCGAGCACGCGGTCCTGCGACATGCCTCCCGAGAGCTCGGTGCGCAGGTCGCCGGCCGGGAAGTACTCCATCGCGATGTAGGCGTGGTCGTCGGTGAAGCCCTGGTCGTGGATGCGCACGACGTGCGGGTGCTGCACCTGCGACAGCAGCGCGTACTCCTGGATGAAGCGCGTGAGGTGCTCGGCGGCGTTCTTGCCGCTCGCGTCGAGCACCTTGAGCACGACGTGCAACCCGTCGTCGTCGCGCTCGGCGAGATAGACATCGGTCATGCCGCCAGAGCCGATCTTGCGCGTGAGGCGATAGCCGCGCAGGCGCAACGGCTCTTCGCCGGGCGCGAAGCGGTGCGTCTTCAGCGTGGCCAGCCGCGACTGCAACGCGCCCTTGACGGCGCGAGCGGTGATCTCGGAATTCACCTGCAGTGCAGCGGCGAGCTCCTCGCTGCGTTGCGCTTCGCCGGTCGCTCCGGACACGTCGGCCGCGATGCCGGTGATCTCGGCGGCGTCGACGAAGGTGGCCTTGCGCACTTCGAGCGAAGTCATCGCCCGCGTCGCCACGCCTTCGCCGGCCAGCTGCAGCACGTCGACTGTGGCGGCGACGGTCCAGCCGAGTTCCTTGCTCGCGGCCTCGACGCGGGCCGCGATGTTGACGGTTTCGCCGACGGCGGTCGATTCGTTGCTGGACGCCTCGCGGTACAGCGTCACCGGCCCCGTGTGCAGGCCGATGCCGATGGCGAACGGCGGCAGCGCGCGCTGCGGGAACCGGTGCTCGACCCACCCGCGGAAGTCGTGCGCCGCCAGCGCCATGTCCAGCGCCGCCGCGATCGCGCGGCGGGCGCCGCTGCTCGAGGCCGGTGCGCCCGGTGCGTCGGGGAACAGCGCCACCAGGCTGTCGCCCAGGAACTTCAGGTGCGCGCCGCCGTGGCGCAGGCCCTGCACGGTGATGCGCTCGAACCAGCCGGTGAGCAATTCCGTCACTTCCGGCGCGCCCAGCCGTTCGGCCAGGCTGGTGAAGTTGCGGATGTCGGCCACCAGCACGGTGGCGTGCAGCGTGGCTTCGGCGACGGCGCCCTGCGGCGTTTCCAGCCCGAAGCGATCGGCGGGCTTGCGGCCCGCGAGGCTCTCCGCGAACGCCTGCCGCAGGCCCGATTCGTGCGCGCTGACCGCCTGCTCGATGCTCTGCTCCAGCCGCACCTTCTTCTTCAGCAGGCCGGTGAGTCCTTCCAGCAACTCGATGCGCGTGAACGGCTTGGCCAGGTAGTCATCGGCGCCGGCCGTCATGCCGCGCCGCATGCTGGCGCGGTCGTCCAGCGCGGTGAGCAGCATGACGGGCGTGGAGGCGATCGTGGCGTCGGCACGGATCGCTTCCAGCAGCGCGAAGCCATCCATCTGCGGCATGCTGATGTCGGAGATGACGACGTCCGGCCGCACCTCGCGCACCTTCTCCAGCGCGGCGACGCCGTCGATGGCCGGCACCACGTCGTAGCCCTCGAGCTTGAGCAGGCGCGCGATGTTGTTGCGGATAGCGTCGTCGTCCTCGACGACCAGCACGGTGGTCATCACGCGGCCCGGATCACTTGCAGCACCGCCGCGTCGTCCTGCTGCGCCAGGCCGGCGTCGGCAGCTTGCGCGAACACGTCGCGTGCAGCGCTGCCCAAAGGGCCCTGGAAGCCGGCTCGGGTGGCGGCTTCGACCGCCAGGCGCGTGTCCTTCTGCAGCAGCGTGACGTGGGCTCGCGGTTCGTAATCGCCCTCGAGCGCGCGACGCATGCGGTCCGAGCCGATCCAGCTCTGGCCGCTGGACTGCTCGATCACGTCCAGCGTCCGGCGTGCGTCCAGGCCCAGCCGCTCGGCCATTGCGATGGCTTCGGCCGCGCCGACCAGGTTGATGCCGGCCAGCAGGTTGTTCACCAGCTTGGTCCGTGCACCATCGCCGCAGCGCGTGCCGACCCGGAACACCTTGCTGCTCAGCGCCTGGAGCAAGGGCCCGGCGCGATCGGCGGCCGCGTCGCTGCACGCGACCATCAGGCTCATGCTGCCCTCGAGCGCGCGTTGCGGCCCGCCGGACATCGGGGAGTCGATCGGCAGCAGGCCCAGGGCGTCGAGCCGCGCGGCGAGGCGCTCGGTGTCCTCAGGGGCGATGGTGGGGCAGAGGAGAACCGGCGTGCCGGCCTGCAGCGTGCCCGCCGCACCTTGGGCGCCGAACAGCACATCGTCGGCTTGGGACGCATCGACGACGCAAACGATCAGGGCGGTGGCGCCTTGCGCTGCCGCCGCGGGACTGGCCGCAGCTTGCGCACCCGCGGCGACCAGCGCCTGCACCTTCGCTTCGACCAGGTCGCAGGCCTGCACCGCCCAGCCGAGGGACAACAGGCGGCCGGCCATGCCGCCGCCCATGTTCCCGACGCCGACGATGCCCACGGTGTCGCACTGTGAGCCCCCACGCTCCCCCACTGCCTGTGGCTCGCTGCCCCCCGAGGGGGCGTTCGCATCCAGGGGCGGCCCGTCGATGCTCATCAACTCTGCACGAGCCGCTTGGCCTTGGCGATCGACATCAGGATGCCCAGGCTCAGGCCCAGGGTCACCATGGCCGTGCCGCCGTAGCTGACGAAGGGCAGGGGCACGCCCACCACCGGCAGGATGCCGCTGACCATGCCCATGTTGACGAACGCGTAGACGAAGAAACTCATGGTGATGGCGCCCGCCATCAGCCGCGAGAACAGGGTCGACGCCTCCAGCGCGATGGCCAGCCCGCGCAGGATCAGGAAGCTGAAGCCGGCGATCAGCAGCAGGTTGCCGGCCAGGCCGAACTCCTCGGAATAGGCGGCGAAGATGAAGTCGGTGGTGCGCTCGGGGATGAACTCCAGGTGCGTCTGGGTCCCCTGCATGAACCCCTTGCCGAGGAAGCCGCCCGAGCCGATGGCGATCATCCCCTGGATGATGTGGAAGCCCTTGCCCAGCGGGTCCTTGCTGGGGTCCAGCAGGGTGCAGATGCGCTGCTGCTGGTAGTCGTGCAGCACCGGCCAGCGGTTGCCCTCCGCGCACAGCTGCGGCTCGAAAGCGATGACCAGGACCAGCCCGATCAGCCCGATGACGACCGGGGGGACGATCAGCTTCCAGGACAGGCCGGCGAAGAAGATGACGGCCAGGCCCGCGGCCAGCACCAGCATCGAGGTGCCCAGGTCCGGCTGCTTCATGATCAGGCCCACCGGCACCAGCAGCAGCAGCCCGGCGACGGCGTAGTCCAGCGGCCGCAACTGGCCTTCGCGCTTCTGGAACCACCAGGCCAGCATCAGCGGCATGGCGATCTTCAGGATCTCGCTCGGCTGGATGACCACCCCGACGTTGATCCAGCGCCTGGCGCCCTTCTTGGTGATGCCGAAGATGGCCACCGCGATCAGCAGCGCCACCCCGAGCGTGTACAGCGGCACGGCGAGGCTCATGAGGCGCTGCGGCGGCACCTGGGCCACCACGAACATGATCATGCCGGCCAGCAGCATGTTGCGCGCGTGGTCGGTGAAGCGGCCGCTGAAGTCGAAGCCCACCGAATACATCGCGGTCAGCCCGGTGCAGGCGAGCAGGAAGATGGCGAAGGCGAGCGGGCCGTCGAAGCCCTGGAACATGGGCGCAGCGCGCTGCCAGAGCGGCGGCTTCTCGAAGACGGCGGACATAGGCGGCCATTATCCCGCCGCGGCGAGCCACGCCCCTGTGCATTCCGTCCGGAATGGCGGGTCCGCCAAAGGACGGACTCGTGTCCGCGGGGGCTCCGCTTAAGATGCCCCGACCCAGCCTTCCAGGGAAGCCCCATGCCGATGAAGATCCTCGTGGTCGACGACCACCCCCTGTACCGCAGCGGCATCGTGCACACGCTGCACGATGCGGGCCAGGACCTGGAAGTCAGCGAGTGCGGCAGCGTGGGCGCTGCGCTGGAGAAGCTGGACGCCGGGCTGGCGGCCGAATTGATCATCCTGGACCTGAACATGCCCGGCTCGCAGGGCGTCGAGGCCCTGCGCACCATGCGCACCCGCCGCCCGGACATCCCGGTGCTGGTGCTGTCGGCCAACGAGGACCCGCGCACCGTGCGCGAATGCGTGGATTTGGGCGCCTACGGCTTCGTGCCGAAGTCGGCGCCCATCGACATGCTGCCGTCGGCGCTGCAACTGGTGCTGGCCGGCGGCGTTTTCCTGCCGCCCAGCAGCCTGAGCGTCGACGTGCCGGCCAATCCCGCGCAGCACGACGCCTGGGCCAAGCTGGGCGCACGGCTGACCGAGCGCCAGCGCCAGGTGCTGCTGGGCATCGTGCAGGGCAAGCCGAACAAGGTGATCGCGCGCGACCTGAACCTGTCCGATGCCACGGTGAAGACGCACGTGTCGCACATCTTCGACGCGCTGGTCGTGTCCAGCCGCACCGAAGCCGTCTACGCGCTCGCGCGCGCCGGCATCGGCATCCGCGACCTGGAAGTCGGCGCGACGCCGGTGCCGCTCAGGGCGTAGCCGGCGCCAGCGGCGCGGCCGGCCGAGTGGCTGCGACGAGGGCGTGGACCTCGGTGGCCGGTCCGTCGGTGTCGTGCTCGACCGACCGGCCTTCCTCCCACACCCACAGCTTGCGGTGGTAGCGCACGGCGGCGAGCAGCGCCGGCGCGTGGCCGGGCTCGAGCGTGAGCAGGCCGACGCCGGATCCGCGGGCGAACTCGCCGCCGGGGCGCACCCGCATGCGCAGTTCACCCGACGGCAGGGTGACCTGCTCCTCCACGTAGACCGTGTCCGGCGCGCTGTTGGCATACACCAGCGGGGCGTACAGCGGCGGCGAGACGACGGCGCAGCCGACGTGCTCATCCCCGCGCAGCAGGTCCACCATCCCGCTCACGTGGTAGTCGCCGGACAGCAGCACGAAGCGGCCGCGCGCGTGTTGCACCAGCAGGTCCAGCAGCGCGGCGCGCTGGTCCGGCGCATATTGCCAGGTGTCGGGGGGGCCGACGTCGGCCGGGTCCGCGTTGGGGCGCAGGCCCGGCAGCACGACGGAGCCGCTGGCGATCACCACCAGGCCCCTGGACTGCGCCGGATCCAGCAGCCAGCGCTGCAGCGCGTCCAGGTCCGGAACGATCCTGGAATCGTTGCGCGAGCGGCGGGAGCGCGAGTCCAGCACGTAGAAGCTCGCGCAGCCGTGCTCGAAGTGGTAGTCGCCGAGGAAGGGCGTCGCGTCTCTCCTGGAATCACCGCCCAGCACTTGGGGTGCCGTGCCGAAGTCCCAAGGCGCTTGCAGGCGCTGGAAATCCCGCACGGCACGGGCAGCCGCCTCGAAGGCGCTCTCGTCGGTGTCGCCGAAGCGGTCATCGCCCGACGCCTCCCTCCACCGGGGCCAGGGCCGCTTCGTCAGCGGCGCGGCCGACGGGTAGTTGTCGCCCCATTCGTGGTCGTCGGCCGCCATGTAGACCGGCATGCGCGCGGCCAGCGCGCCCAGTGCGCCGCGCGCGAAGGCATCCTTGTGCCGCTCGAAGTAGCGCTCGAGCGGGCTGAGCGGGTCGACGAGGCCCGCGGTGGCGTCGGCGTAGATCTGGTCGCCGAGCAGCATCGCGAAGGCGGCCTCCTCGACGCGGGGGTCGGCGAGGAAGTCCTGCAGCGGGCGGTCGGCCCGGTCCGCATCCAGGCCGAGGCCGGGATAGCGGCAGCTGGCGACGGCCAGCGTGACGGCGTTGTCGTGGCCGAGGGTGTTCCAGCACGTCTGGGGCAAGGTGAAAAACGACCGGTCGTAGTCCCACGCCGTGGTGAACAGCGGCGGGATGACGGGTTCGTCCGGTTCGTGCGTGACGGTGGCGAGGAACGTCGCGATCGCGGAGTCCGGCAGCCGGGGGGGCTCGGGGCCTGTGAGGTCCAGCGCCTCGACGCCGGCCACCCGGTCGGCGCCGCGCGTCCTGCCGACCAGCAGCAGTTGCCAATCTTCCGTCCTGGGGTCCTGGTCGAACGTGGCATCGATGACGACGAAGCGGTACGGGTCGTTGACGTCCACCGGCCGCACCCGCACGTCGTTCGCGGTCTCGTAGACGGCGCCGCGCTTGCAACGCAGGTAGATGTTCTGCGCCTTGCAATCCCAGGTGCGCCGGCCCTCGTCGACGGCGAAGCTGATTCGCACGACCAGCTTGCCCTTCGCGTCGCGCCGGGTCCAGCCGATGAAGGGGCCGAGCAGCGGCGGCCGCACGACGTAGCCGTCGGCAGGCTTCGGGACGGCCACGATGTCGGGCGTCGCATGGACGCGCTGCAGGAAATCGACGACCGCCGGGAACACGTGCTGGTGCGCGTGGCGGCCGATCAGCACGTCCAGGTGCCCGTAGCGCGGGATGCGCAGGAAGCCGATGCCTTTCCCGTCGAGCGACCTGGAGAACGTCTGCTGCAGGTCCCGATACAGCTCACCGACCTTCTCGAAGGTCAGCTGGGCGCCGGCGACGTCGAACAGCTCGTTGTCCTCACCGTGCAGCAGTTGGATCGGCAGCCCCAGGTGGCACTCCATGTTGTAGGGCGTCACGTACTGGTTGACGCCGTTCTCGTTCACCAGCCGCTCGTGGTCGATGAAGCGGCGCGCGTGCCCGAACAGGCGCAGGTTGGCGTCGCCGAACAGGCGGTTCATCGCCGAGCGCGTGCGGTCGTCGAGGTGGTCCTGCCGGTACAGCTGCGCGTCGATGTAGCGGATGCGGCGCATGGTCGCCACCGCGTCGTCGTGGCCTTCGAGGCTGGCGCGCTCGGCTGCGGGCGAAGGCATGCTGGCGAAGAAGCGATCCACCAGTTGCGCCACCAGGCCGTCCTGGCGGCCACGGACCGCGAACGGGATGGTGTCGAGACCGAGCTTGGACAGCATCGCCGGCAGCCAGGTCTTGGACTGCGGCACCCGCCCGCCGACCACCCACGGATGCAGCTGGCTGAAGACCACGTGCGACAACTTGGGCAACTGCGGCGAGCACTGCCCGGGCGACTTGTCCCCATGCGTCAGCTTGCCGGCCAGCACCGACATCCACAGCGCGGCCGAGCCGATGCAGTGCGCGAAAGCGGCGATCTGCAACGGGCCGGTCTTCTTCTCCTCCGGCAGGTCGCTCGCGAGGCAGTGCAGGATCTTCTCGACCGCCGCGGGAATGTCGTGCAGCGCGAGCTGGTCGACGGTGGACGGCTCGCGATTCGCGCGCGCGCGGGTCGACATGCGGCTGTCCAGCACCCACACCTCGTAGCCGGCGTCGTACAGCGTCTCGGCCAGGTTGCGGCTTTCGCCCTGGAAGGTGAAGGTGAAGCTCGACTGCCCGAACGCGTGCAGCAGCAGGATGGACTTCGCGCGTGCGACCGGCCGGCCGTTCCACTTGCCGGCGACGACTTCCGGGATGCCCTCCGGACGCTTGTAGCGAAGCAGCGGCAGCTCCACATCCGCCGTGGACTCCAGCCCCGTGTCGCTCGACGAGTTGCCGCGCTTGGCTTTCACCCAGAGCACGTCCGGCACCACGCCCTGGCGTAGCGCGTTCTGCTGCGCGTCGAGCGTCTCGCTGACGGGCAGGTTGGAATAGGCCGGCAGGCGGAAGTCGAACAGGCGCGTCTTCAGGCCGAAGCGCAGGAACAGCAGGGGATAGCTGGCTGCCGCGAGCAGGCCGGTGGTGGTGTCGCCGGCCGGCCCGAGCGTCAGCGCCGGGGGCACGGTGCCCTTGCGGGTGCCAGCCGCCAGGAGGTTCTCCATGCCCATCCGGAACACGGCGCGGGCCATGGTGCGGCCGCCGGCGACCAGCCGCACCTGCGCGTCCATCGCCTGTTCCCAGAACGTCGGCCGGATCGGCACGGTCTCGGGACTGCCGTCGATGGCGGTGTGTTCGCGCTTGCACATCCACGCAAGCACCTGCCGCAGGCTGGCGCGGTAGGTGACACGCTTGTGCGCGTGCATCGTGAGTTCGCGCGGCCACTGCGGGTGCGTCGCGGGATCGTCGAGCAGCAGGTGCACGCGGTAGCGCATCACGCGCTTCTCGCTCGCGTGCGTCATCTGGCGCAGCATGCTGGCGACCCAATGCCAGAACTGGCCCTTGACGTTCGACATGCCGCCCTCGGCAAGGTCACGCTCGCCGCGCAGCACCCACCAGGTGAGCAGGCTGCGCATGAGGGGCAGCGGCAGCAGGTAGAAGCCGACAAAGGCCATCGTCCGTGGCCCGGGGCGCACACGCACCAGGTAGGCCAGCGCCAGGGCCCCCACGTAGATGGCCACGGGGACGGCTTGGAAGAACGTCGATATCGCCGGCCACCAGCCGCTGCTCGCGTGTCCCGCCGGCAGGAAGTGGAAGGACGAGCGCTCCGGATGGATGGTGTACGTGACCGGCGGTTTCTCCGGATCGGCGAGCTCAGGACCGAGCAGCAGGCGGCCCTCGACCGGGAAGCCGTGCTGCGCGCGCGTCATGCTGCGCAGCAGGTCGTCGGACGGGAAGGCGGCCTCGAAGCGAGCCGCCAATCTCACGTGCCCGAATGTCTGCGCGAGCCCGGGTGGCAACTGCAGTCCGCGCGCCAGCAGCGTTTCGCGCAGGCTGGCGGCGATCGCGACGTCGGTCACGGCGGGCGGCGTGACCGGGCGCTCGGCCGATCGCTGCGCATCGACAGCGTGGCGGGGCTTCACGTTCTTCCCCAGGTCCGCGAGGGCGCGTTCCGCGAGCGCCGTGATGGTCAGCAGCGGATTGCAGCCGAGCGCCGTGGGAACGATCGAGCCGTCGAGAACGTAGAGGCCGTTGTAGTAGTGCGGACGTGCGCGCAGCCGATGCTGTTCGCGTTCCTTCGCCCGCGCCGCTTCGGCCTCGTCTTTCCCGTGGATCTCGGGCATGACCGAGGCGGTGACCACCGATGGTGCCAACAGCGCTGGACATCCCGGGTCGCGCACCCGGACGCGTCCGCAGTCGTCGACGACGCCGGTCTCCACCGAGTCGCCCATCACGCATCCGCCAAGCGGGTGCACGGTGGTCACGGACGCGGGCACGTCGGCGCCGCTCATGAGTTCGGTTGCGGATCGGGGCAGCGGCTCCCAGACCGGGTTCTGCACGTACCGCGTGCCAAGCCGCCCGAACGCCTTCTTCTGCGCGTCATAGCCGTCGAGGTCCTTGGCGTCGAGCAGGTACGGTGCCGTGCGATCCGTGTCTTCCAGCCACACGAGTCGCCCCGGCGAGCCGTCGTGGCCCATCGTGAGAAGCACCTGTCCATGCTGTGCGCGGACCGCGCTGGCCGCCAGCGGGTCTTCCAGTTCCGCACCCCGGTACACCGGCTTGCGGAACGACCAGTCGTCCAGCTGGCGCAGCGTGTGCGCGGTCGCCAGCAGTTCGCGGGCGAGTTGCGCGATGGCGCGCGGGATCGCGCCGTCCTCGACCACCAGCCGTTCGTGCAATGGCGGCGGGTTGATCCTGGACGGGGCCGTGTCACCGCCACGCACCCGCAGCGCCGCCGTGATGGTCGGGCCGACGAGCAGGTCGACGTCGTAGGGCCGCCCCTGCCTGGCCTTCGCCATTTCCTCCGCCGGCCGGGCCGTGCCGCGGCCGTGGCTCGAGACCAGCGATGGTTCGTCGACCGCCCAGCCGAGGCTGTCGCCGTTGCCGGACAAGCGCTGGCCGAGCATCGACGAGAACTGCAGCTTGTTGCCGGAGCGCGCCTGTGAACGTTGCAGCAGCTGCGTGCTGCCGATGGTGCCGGCGCACACGAACAGCTTCGGCGCATGGACCGTGCGATGCGTCGCGGAGGGCGACTTGTCCTGCACGACTTCGCGCGTCGCCACGAAGTGCTGCTGCGCCTCGGTGGCGAAGGCGTGGACTTCCCAGTGGAAGCCGGCCCAGCCGTGCGAAGGCTGGAAGTCGTAGACCTCGGCCTGGGTGACGATCGTGAGCAGGCCGCTCTTCATCGCCTGGGCCAGGTACGTGGCCGCGAGCGTCTTCTTGGCGCCCGGCACGTTGCAGCCCGACGCGCAGTCGCCGCAGCGGATGCAGCGCTGCGGATCGATCGTGACGTCGACCGCCTCCACGCGGCCGCCGAGGGGAGCGGCAAGCCGTTCGAGCGCCTCCGTCTTGCGCAACCTGCGGCCATCGGGCAGGTCGGGCCAGCGTTCGGCGCCCAGCGCCTCGTGCGCCTTGTCGAGCCACGGCTGCATCGATTCCGCCTCGTTGCGGATCGCCGCGGGCCACTGGGGCTGCTGGAAGACATCGGTGTCCGGCCGCATCGCGACACCCGCGTTGATGAGGCTGCCGCCCCCGAGCCCGTTGCCGCCCAGGGCGACGAAGCCTTGCCCCACATGCACTTCGACCAGGCCCGCGGCGCGGCCGACCGGCTGCTCGCGCAGCGGGATGTTCACGCGCAGCGACTTGGGCAGCTGCGAGAAGTCGTTCGGGAATTCGCCGGCCAGGAATTCGCTGCCGCGTTCCAGCAGCAGCGTGCGGTACCCCTTCTCCACCAGCCGCAGCGCCGCGACGCTGCCGCCATAGCCCGAACCGATGATGATGGCGTCGATCGGCTCGCCGGTGTAGTCCTTGCCGTTCCAGTCGCTGCTGCGCAGCCAGTCGCGCCACGGGATCGACAGGGGTTGCTGCATCCCGGGACGCGGGTCCATTCAGGCCTCCACGGTGGCTGGCGCGCCGGGCAGGATGCGCCGCAGGTGTTCGAGCAGCTTGTCGGGCGCCACCGGCTTCTGGAGGCAGGGCACCTCCAGCGCCAGGTCGTGCAGGTTGGGCTCGCCCGAGACGACCAGGGCCGGCACCGGGCCGTGCTGCGCGCGCAGTGCCCGGATCACGTCCATGCCGTTGCCATTCGTGAGCCGGTAGTCGGCGATCACGCAGTGCAGCGCTCCGCCGACTTGCCGCAGCGCCTGCTGCACGCCGGCGAGGTCGCTGCCGCTGGCGACGATGGCGCCGGCTTCGCGCAGCCACGCGGACAGCGCCTCGCGCGCTAGCCGGTCGTTCTCGACGAGTGCGATGACGCGGCCCTGCAGCGCCAGCTGCTGCTGCGAGCGACCGGGACCCGGCGACGCGCTGTCGTTCCGCAGCAGGGGCAGGCGCAGCGTCACGCGCGTGCCCTGGCCAGGCCGGGAAGCCAGTTGCAACTCGGTGCCCATCAGGTCGGCCATGTGGCGGCAGATCGCCAGGCCCAGGCCGATGCCTTCGGCTTCCGCGCGGCTGGCCGAGCGGCCGCGCTGGAAGGCGTTCCAGACCAGCGCGAGATCCTCGTCGTCCATGCCCACGCCCTGGTCGACGACCTCGATCTCCAGGTGGTCGCCGATGGCGTGGATGCGCAGCGTGATCTCGCCTTGCAGCGAATACTTGCAGGCGTTGTCCAGGAAGTTGCGCAGCAGGCGCTCCAGCAGCACCGGGTCGGCGGTGACCGCGCCTTCGGGCTCGACCTCCAGCCGGAAGTGCAGGCCCTTGGCCGCGCACTTTTCGCCGAAGCCGGACACGGTGGCCTGCACCAGCCGCGGCAGCTGCACCGGCTGCAGGTTGGCCTTCATCGTGCCGGCGTCGATCTGCGCGAAATCGACCAGGTGCCGGAACATGGTGTCGATCGATTCGCCGGTGCGCACGATCTGCTGCGCGATCTGCTCGCGGCGGGCACCGTCACTCGAGCGGCGGAAGATGTCCGCCAGGAACAGCAGCGCCTGCACGGGCTGGCGCAGGTCGTGGCTGGCAGCGCCGAGGAAACGCGAGCGCGCGCGCCGGATGTCCTGCTCGCGCTCGAGCGAGGTGCGCAGCTGCTCCACCAGTTCGGCGTTGTGCGCCGTGATCTCGACGTTCTCGCGCAGCTGCTGGTAGTAGGTCCACACCGCGCGTTGCAGCATGAAGCCGCCCATCACCATCGCCAGGCCGATCATCACGCGCTCGTTGGGGCCGGCGTGCCACAGCCAACCGGTGTACGCGAACGCGAGGCTGGTGACCAGGTAGAAGGCGTACAGGCGGGGCTGCACGCCGATGACGGCCACGGCGGCGGCCAGCGTGCCGAGCGTCGTCACCGTCAGCACGCCGACGTCGGCCAGCGACAGCGACTGAACGAACATCGGGATGCAGGCCGAAGGCAGGCAGCCGGTGATGGTGGTCCAGATCGCCACGTGCCGCAGCGTCTCGCGCGTCGGGCCCCGGGTGGCGGCAAGCCGGGAGAAATAGACCTGGCGCGCGACCAGGCTGGCCACCAGCACGGCGTACCAGCCGAGGTAGGCGAGCCAGCCGACCGCGGGAACGAGGATGACGCCGTACAGGCCGCACAGCAGCCCGAGCGCCGTCGCCCCGGCGCGGGTCTGCCGCAGCAGGATGCCCACGCTGCGCACGACCATCTCGTCGGCAACGACCGTCGATGCAGCCCTGGAGGGCGTGTCCATTCTCGTTCCTTCCCCTCGACCAACCCGGCAGTGTGCGGAAGGGGCGCGCGATTGCAATCCGGCTTCGCCCGGGGGCGCGTCGCTTGCGGCCAACAAGGTAGCGAACATCCCGGCGCGCGGCTTCGACCATCTGGGCGATCACGGACGCGCGCCGCCGAATTACCGTCGGGGCCAGGGAGAGCGGGGGAGTTCGGGGGCGAGGGCGGTGCCGTCCCGTCCCGGAGCAAGGGCAGGTCGGCACGCCTGCCCGTGACTGGCCCCGCTGGCAACGCCGGCGGGGCTTCTTTTTTTTCCGGCAGGATGCGGGCGTGGCCCTCACGCACCTGCTTTACCTCCACGGTTTTCGTTCCTCGCCGCAGTCGACCAAGGCGCGCATCGTCGCGGCGCACGTCCAGCGGCAGGCGCCCCGGCTGCACTGGTGGTGCCCGCAGCTGCCGCCGTCGCCGCGCGAGGCGATGGCGCTGGTCATGGACGGCATCGCGGCCTGGCCGCGCGAGACGATGGCCGTGATCGGCTCGTCGCTCGGCGGCTTCTACGCCACCTGCGTGGCCGAGGCGACCGCCTGCCGCGCCGTGGTGCTGAATCCGGCGGTGCATCCGGCGCGCGACCTCGCGCGGCACATCGGCGAACACGCGGCCTGGCACGACCCGTCGCAGCACTTTTTCTTCGAGCCGTCCTTCATCGACGAGCTGCGCGCGCTGGACCCGGGACCGCTGCGCGACCCGTCGCGCTACTTCGCCGTGATCGCCAAGGGCGACGAGGTGCTGGACTGGCGCGAGATGACCGCGCGGTACGCCGGCGCACGCATCGACCTGCTCGAAGGCGGCGACCACGCGCTGTCGGATTTCGAGGCGGCGCACCTGCAGGACGTGATGGACTTCGCCGGCCTGTCGCGCTGAGGGCGCGTGGGACAATCGCGCCGATGTATGCATTGTTCGAGGAGGCCGGCAAGCACCTGGCCGGCCGCATCCTGTCCGAGGCCGAATCGTCCGCGCAGGTGGAGCTGGAGTCCGGCAAGCGGGTGAAGGTCAAGGCAGCCAACCTGCTGCTGCGCTTCGACAAGCCGCAACCCGCCCAACTGTTGCCCGCCGCGCAGGCCATCGCCGCGGAGATCGAGCTGGATCTGGCCTGGGAGTTCGCGCCCGGGGAGGAATTCGGCTTCGACGACCTCGCCCGGGAGTATTTCAGCGCCAATCCCAGCCTGGAGCAGCGCGCCGCGATGCTGCTGCGGCTGTTCGACGCGCCGCACTACTTCCGTCGCTCCGGCAAGGGTCGCTTCCGCAAGGCGCCGGCCGAGATCCTGCAGCAGGCGCTGGCCGCCATCGAGCGCAAGAAGCAGGTGCAGGCGCAGATCGACACGTGGGCGCAGGACCTCGCGAAAGGCAGCTGCCCGGCGCCGATCCGCGACCAGCTCTATCGCATCCTGTTCAAGCCGGACAAGAACGGGCCCGAATACAAGGCCGTCGTCGAGGCGTCGCGCCTGGCGCACAAGGCGCCACTGGCGTTGCTGCAGGATGCGGGCGCGATCGACTCGCCCTACCAGTTCCACTGGAAGCGCTTCCTGTTCGAGCACTTCCCCAAGGGCACGGACTTTCCGGCGCTGCAGGCGCCGCCGGCACCGGCCGACCTGCCGCAGGCGACGGTGCGCGCGTTCTCCATCGACGACTCGGCGACCACCGAGATCGACGATGCGCTGTCGCTGCAAGGCCTGGGCACCGGCACCGTCACGCTGGGCATCCACATCGCCGCGCCGGGGCTCGCCATCGCGCCGGGCTCGCCGCTGGACCAGGTCGCGCGCCAGCGGCTGTCCACCGTGTACATGCCGGGCCACAAGATCACGATGCTGCCCGACGACGTCGTGCAAGCGTACACCTTGCAGGAAGGCTGCGACTGCCCGGCGGTGTCGCTGTATCTCGTCCTCGACGAGGCGACGCTGGAGGTGCGCGAATCATCGACGCGCCTGGAGCGCGTGCCGATCGTGGCCAACCTGCGGCACGACAAGCTCGATGCGTTCGTCACGGAGGAGTGGCTGGCTGGCGCCGCGCCCGCGGCACCGGTGCCGGAGCCGGCGGCTTCGCTGCAGCAGGAGCTCGGATTCCTGTGGCGCCTGGCGCAGCACCTGAAGGCGCAGCGCGAGGTGGTGCGCGGCAAGCCCGAAACCTTCAATCGGCCCGACTACACGTTCCGCCTGGTGGGCCATGATGGCGCCGAGCCCGATGGCAGCGAGCAGGTCGAGATCGGCGTGCGCCGGCGCGGCGCGCCGCTGGACCTGATGGTGGCCGAGGCGATGATCCTGGCGAACAGCACCTGGGGCCTGTGGCTCGGGGAGCTGGGCGTGCCCGGCATCTACCGCAGCCAGGCCAGCCTGGCCCCGGGCATGAAGGTGCGCATGGGCACCCGGGCCTTGCCGCATGCGGGCATCGGCGTGAAGGCGTATGCCTGGAGCACGTCGCCGCTGCGCCGCTACACGGACCTGGTCAACCAGTGGCAGATCATCGCGGCCGCGCGCCATGGGCGCACCGCCGCCCTGGCGGCGCCGTTCAAGCCGAAGGACGCGGAGCTGCTGTCCGTCATCTCCAGCTTCGACGCCGCGTACACCGCGTACAACGGGTACCAGGCCGCGATGGAGCGCTTCTGGACGCTGCGCTACCTGCGCCAGCACGGGATGCAGGAACTGGTCGGAACCGTCTTCCGCGAAGGCCTGGTGCGCGCCGACGACCTGCCGCTGGTGCTGCCGGTGCTGGGCACCGACGCCCTGCCGCGCGGCAGCCACGTGCGCGTGCGCCTGGGCGCCATCGACGACATCACGCTGGAAGTCTCCGGGACCGTGATCGAGCGCCTGGACCTCGCGGCGGACGTGTCGGCCCCAGACGACACCGAGGACGAAGAACCCGTGGCCGGGCCGATTGCGATCGCCGTCGACGTCACGGAAGGCGCCGAACCCGACAATGCGTCGGATAATCCGGCCTCGTGAACCTGAAGCAGTTCAGCACCCTGCAGATCGCCATCGGCGCCTCGGTCGCGGTCCATGCGGGCCTGCTGGCCGTCCGCATCGTCGACCCCGAGGGCTTCAATCGCGTGTTCCAGGACACGCCGCTGGAAGTCGTGCTGGTCAACGCGCGCAGCAACGAGAAGGCGGACAAGGCGCAGGCCATCGCCCAGGCCTCGCTGGCCGGCGGGGGGGAAGCCGCCGATCGCAAGCGTGCCACCTCCCCGCTGCCGCCTTCCGCGCTGAGCGCGGTCGGCGAGGATGTCGAGGACTCGCAGAAGCGCATTGAATCCATGCAGGAGCAGCAGATGCTCATGCTGGCGCAGGTCCGGCAGATGCTGGCCGCGATGCCGCCCCCGGACCCTTCGCAGCCGAGCAGCAGCCCTGCTTCGCAGCAGCGCGAGGAGCGCCGCCGCCAGCTGGTGAAGCTGCTGGCCGAGATCGAGCGCCGCATCAACGAAGAGAACGCGCGCCCGAAGAAGCGCTACATCAGCCCCGCCACGCGCGAGGAGGTGTACGCCGTCTACTACGACGCGCTGCGCCGGCGCATCGAGGATCGCGGCACGCAGAACTTCCCGGAAATGGCCGGGCGCAAGCTGTATGGCGAGCTGACGATGATCGTCACCGTCAACTACGACGGCCGCGTGCTCGACACGGAGATCGTCGAGAGCTCCGGCAACATGACGCTGGACCGCCGCGCGCAGACCATCGCCAAGGCCGCCGGCCCGTTCGGCCGCTTCAACGACGCCATGCGCCGCCGCGCCGACCAGATCGTGGTCGTCTCGCGCTTCAAGTTCACCCGCGACGAGACGCTCGAGACCAAGCTCACGAGCCGATGACCGCCGAGCGCTACGCCGTCGTGGGCCAGCCGGTCGCCCACAGCCGCTCGCCCTGGATCCACGCGCGCTTCGCCGAGCTCACGGGCCAGGCGATCACCTACGAACGCTTGCCCGCCCCGCTCGATGGCTTCGCCGCCACGGTGGGCGCGTTCCGCGACGCGGGCGGCCGCGGCTGCAACGTCACGCTGCCGTTCAAGTTCGAAGCGGCCCGGCTCGCCGACGAGCTGTCGCCGCGCGCGCAACTGGCGGGCGCCTGCAACACGTTGCGCTTCGATGGCGCGCGCGTGATCGGCGACAACACCGACGGCGTCGGACTCGTGTGCGACATCGTGCAGCAGGCGGGCGTCGCGATCGCGGGCCAGCGCGTGCTGCTGGTCGGCGCGGGTGGCGCGGCGGCCGGCGTGCTGGGCCCGCTGCTCGAGCAGCGGCCTGCCGAAGTCGTCGTCGCGAACCGCACGCGCGACAAGGCGGAAGCCCTGCGCGCTCAGCACGCGGCGCTCGCGACGCGCTGCGGCGTGCGCCTGCAGGTCGTGCCGCTGGACCGGCCCGGCACCGCGTTCGACATCGTCGTGAATGCGACGGCCGCCAGCCTCGCGGGCGGTGCGATCCCGGTGCCTGCCGACGCGCTTCGCAGCGGCAAGCTGGCCTACGACATGATGTACGGGGCGGCGGCAGCGCCCTTCCTCGCCTGGGCGCAAGCGCACGGGGCGATCGGTCGCGACGGGCTGGGCATGCTGGTGGAGCAGGCTGCGGAATCGTTCTTCCTCTGGCGCGGCGTGCGGCCGCCGGCGGGGCCCGTTCTCGCTGAATTGCGCGCGCTGCTGGCCGCGGAGGGTGCGGCGTGAAGGGCCTCTGGCGCTGGCTGCTGCTGGTGGTGCTGGCGGGCATCGGCCTGCAACTGTTCTTCGTCGCGCGCATTGCGCTGGCGGTCGTGGTCGATCCGCAATCGACCACGTTCCAGCGCTCCGAAGCGTTCCGCATCGCGACCGAGAAAGGCCGCCTGCCCTGGCGGCAGGAGTGGGTGCCGTACGAGCGCATCTCCGACCACCTCAAGCGCGCGGTGATCGCGTCCGAGGACGACGACTTCGTCAACCACGACGGCGTCGACTGGGAAGCGCTGGAGAAGGCCTGGGAGAAGAACCAGAAGGCGCAGGAGCAGGCCGCGCGCCGCGGCTCGCGCGCGGGCGCGATCCAGTCGCAACTGCGGCCTGCGCGCGCGCCCAAGATCGTCGGCGGCTCCACCATCACGCAGCAGCTCGCCAAGAACCTGCTGCTGTCGGGCGAGCGCACGTTGCTGCGCAAGGGGCAGGAGTTCGTGCTCGCGTACGCGCTCGAAGCCTTGCTGACCAAGCAGCGCATCCTCGAGATCTACCTGAACAACGTCGAATGGGGTGAGGGTGTCTTCGGTGCCGAGGCTGCCGCGCAGCACTACTGGCGCAAGCACGCCAGCCAGCTGACGCCGTACGAAGCTGCGCGGCTCGCCGTGATGCTGCCGCGACCGCGCTACTTCGAGAAGCGGCCGAACTCGGGCTACGTCGCCCATCGCGCCGGCGTGATCGCCGGCCGCATGCGCCACGCCGACCTACCTTGAGGCGGACCAGGGGCGGCCGAATTCCTGCGCCCAGTAGATGCCGCCTTCGCTGCCGCGGTCGACGGCGAACGCCACGCCCATGTGCATGTAGCCCGGGTCCATGATGTTGGCGCAGTGCTCGGGGCTCTCCAGCCAGTCCTGCACCACGCGCTCGGGGGTCGTCTGCCCCGACGCGACGTTCTCGCCGACGCTGCGCCAGTCGTAGCCCGCCTTCGTCGCGCGTTCGGCCGGCGTGCTGCCGTCGCGGCCCTCGTGCGCGAGGAAATTGCCTTGCGCCATCGCCTGGGCATGCACGAGCGCCGCGCGCCCCAGCGCCGGGTCGAGCCGCAAGGCATTGGCGGGCCCGAACGAGCGGCTGCCGCAACGGCGCGATTGGGTGCGTGCCTGGTTCACGAGCGCCAGCACCCGCCCGGCGACGTCGCCGGATTGCGCGGCTGCCGGCGGTGCGAAGGGCACCGCGGCGATCACCCACCATGATTTGCCGGCGCGGTGCACGCCTGCTTCCGCCAGGCCTTGCGTGCCGAGCTGGCTGCAATGCCGGCTGCCGAGTTCGCGTGCGACGGCCTGCGCGTTCGGGTAGCCGGACAACTGCCACTCGAAGCTGCGCAGCGCGCGGTAGCCGCTGGCCTTCAGGGCGTCGGGAAGCCGCGTACCGTCGGCGAGTCGCCGTGCGGCGTCGTCGAGCTGCGCATTGCGCTGCAAGGGTGGGGCGGAGGCAGCGCATTGGCGCCGGGCTTGCAGCACGGCGTCGAAGGCTTCGTCGGCGCGGGCACTCGCCGCGAGGACGGCGAGGATGAGCAAGAGCAGGAGGCGCATCGGTCCAGCATAGGGAGGCGGCGGCAGCCGGTGGGTGGCACGGCGCATCACGCGCAAGCAGATGTGCCTCATCCGTGCCCGCTTATCATCGCCGCCATGCTCGCGAAGGCCATGAGCCTGTTCCTGCTGGGGCTGGTGCGCGTGCTCACGGGCGCCCAGGCCCGCTGGTACGGATGCCCGCCCAAGGCGGAGCAGCGCATCTATTTCGCCAACCACCAGAGCCACGCAGACCTGGTGATGATCTGGGCGGCGCTGCCGCAGGAACTGCGTTCCATCACGCGGCCGATCGCCGCCAGGGACTACTGGACCAAGTCGCGGCTGCGGCAGTGGATCACGACGGCCGTGTTCAACGCCGTCTACGTCGACCGCGCGCGCACCGGCGAGCAGGATCCGCTGGAGCCGCTGGTGCAGGCGCTGGAGAACGGCGACTCGATCATCCTGTTCCCCGAAGGCACGCGCGGCCACGCCGAGGAGCCGCAGCCGTTCAAGGCCGGCCTCTACAACCTGGCTCTTCGCTTTCCCGACGTCGTTCTCGTGCCGGCGTGGATCGACAACATCCAGCGCGTGATGCCCAAGGGCGAGGTGGTGCCGGTGCCGATCCTCTGTTCGGTGACGTTCGGCGCGCCGGTGAAGCTGGAACCCGGCGAGGAGCGCCGCGCTTTTCTCGACCGCGCGAGGGCCGCGGTCGTCGCGCTGCGGGACGCCTGATGCTGCGCGACTTCTACCATTTCCTGCGCACCCTCACCCCCACCGAGCAGGTCGCGGCGCTGTTCTTCATCGTGTTCGGCCTGCTGGTGGTGATCAGCGTCGGCGCGTTCCTGATGACGTTCCGCACCGAGGGACGCGCGAAAGATCCGAAGTGGCACGAGGAGCTCGCGGACTTCCGCCGACTGCTGGGCACCTCGTGGGTGATGGTGGTGATCTTCTGGATCGGCTGGGCCGCTGGACACGTCGTCGCCACGCTGCTGTTCGCCGCGATCGCCTTCTTCGCGCTGCGCGAGTTCATCACGCTGTCACCCACGCGGCGCGGCGACCACCGCAGCCTGGTGCTGGCGTTCTTCGTCGTGCTGCCGGTGCAGTTCTGGCTGGCGGCCACGCGCCACTTCGACCTCTTCACCGTCTTCATCCCCGTCTACGTGTTCCTCGCCATCCCGCTGGTGAGCGCGTTGGGTGGTGACACGCAGCGCTTTCTGGAGCGCAACGCCAAGCTGCAGTGGGGCATCGTGGTGTGCGTCTACGGCATGAGCCACGTGCCGGCGCTGCTGCTGCTGGACTTCCCGCAGCGCAACTACGTCGGCAAGGGCGCGTTCCTGGTGTTCTTCGTCGTGTTCGTCGTGCAGACCTGCATGGTCGTGCAGCACCTGCTGGCGCGCCGCTCGCAACGGCCGCCGAGCATCCCGACCGTCAGCCGCAGCTTCCACTGGACCAGCTGGCTCCTGGGCATGGCGGTGGGCAGCATGGCCGGCGGCGCGCTCACCTTCATCACGCCGTTCGCGCCGGGGCAGGCCGTGGCGATGGCGTTCATCGCCTGCGCCGCCGGTTCGCTTGGCCACCTGGTGATGAAGGCCCTCAAGCGCGATCGCGGCGTGCCCGCGTGGGGGCACCGTGCGTCGGTGACCGGCGCCAACGGCCTGCTCGATCGGGTCGACGCGCTGTGTTTCGCCGCGCCGGTGTTCTTCCACTCGGTGCGGTGGTACTTCGGGGTGTAGCCCGCTATGTCATTCCGGCGAAAGCCGGAATCCATCTCTGCATACGCGCCACTGGTTCCGGGCTCGCGCCGAGGTGCACTCCGTTGGACGAATGTCCTCCACGGCGCCCGTCGCGGAGCGTGGTGGAAGAGGGCGCGAGCGAAGCGCGATCCGGCGAGCGCGTCAGGCGGTGCCTGCCGGGTCCGATTTTCGATGGTCGAGTGATGCGCGCGGGCGCGGGGCCTGGGCGCGACCAGCGGGAGCAAACCTCTTTAGCTGCCTACTGACTCGCGGGCCCTGTTTGAGCAGTGCGCGTCAGCGCACAGCGAGTTCGGACCGCGCGGCCCCGCGCCCGCCAAGCACAGCGCGACTGTTCGCAGAGGCGCTCGCGCCAGCGAGAGGCCGCGCAACGGAGAGACGGAGCATGAGGACCCGGCAGGCGCCGCCTGATGCGCTCGCCGGCTCGCGCGAGCAGGCACGGTGCAGGTACGAGCATGGATTCCGGCGTTCGCCGGAATGACGAAGGTCGGGAATGGGTCCCCGCCTTCGCGGACGACGGTCGTTAGCGCTTTGCCAGCGCCTCGAGCAACCGCTCGTGGATGCCGCCGAAGCCGCCGTTGCTCATGCAGACGACGTGATCGCCGGTGCGCGCGGCGGCAACGACCTGGCGCACGACCTCGTCGATGGTGTCGCCGACCTGCGCCTTGTCGCCCAGCGGCGCGAGCGCTTCGCGGGCGTCCCAGCCCAGGCCGCCGGAGTGGCAGAAGGACAGTTCGGCCTGCTCCAGGCTCCAGGGCAGCTGCGCCTTCATCGCGCCAAGCTTCATCGTGTTGCTGCGCGGCTCGAACACCGCGAGGATGCGGCCGCCGCCGGTGCCCAGCTTGCGTCGCAAACCATCGAGCGTGGTGCGGATCGCGGTGGGGTGGTGCGCGAAATCGTCGTAGACCTTCACGCCGCCGGACTCGCCGCGCAGCTCCATGCGGCGCCGCACGTTCTGGAACGAGCCGAGCGCTTCGGCGGCTTTCGCGGGCGACACGCCGACGTGATCCGCGGCCGCGATTGCAGCCAGGGCATTGAGCTGGTTGTGCGTGCCGCTCAGGTCCCAGGCCACGCGGCCGACGCGTTCGCCACGCTGCAGCACGTCGAACGTGCTTGGATCGCCCTCGGCGGTGAAGTCGCTGACGGCGGCGCCGAAGCTGCGCACCTCGCTCCAGCAGCCCTGGTGCAGCACGCGGTCCAGGCTCTCCTCGACGCCGTTGACCACGACGCGGCCGCTCGCAGGCACGGTGCGCACGAGGTGGTGGAACTGGCGCTCGATGGCGGCCAGGTCGTCGAAGATGTCCGCGTGGTCGAACTCGAGGTTGTTCAGGACCGCGGTGCGCGGGCGGTAGTGCACGAACTTGCTGCGCTTGTCGAAGAACGCGGTGTCGTACTCGTCGGCCTCGATGACGAAACACTTCCCGCTGCCCAGGCGCGCGGAGCGGCCGAAGTTCAGCGGCACGCCACCGACCAGGAAGCCCGGCTGCAGGCCGGCCTGCTCGAGCACCCAGGTGAGCATCGACGTGGTGGTGGTCTTGCCGTGGGTGCCGGCGACCGCCAGCACGTGGCGGCCCTGCAGCACGTGCTCGGCCAGCCATTGCGGACCGCTGGTGTAGCGCGCGCCGCTTTCGAGGATGGCTTCCATCAGCGGATACCGCGGGCGGCCATCGGGCTGCCGGGCCCGCGAAACCACGTTGCCGATCACCCAGACGTCGGGGTTGAACGCCATCTGGTCGGCGCCGTAGCCCTCCACCAGTTCGATGCCGAGCTCGCGCAGCTGGTCGCTCATCGGCGGGTAGACGCCGGCGTCGCAGCCGGTCACCTTGTGCCCGGCTTCGCGGGCCAGGGCCGCGACACCGCCCATGAACGTGCCGCAGATGCCCAGGATGTGGATGTGCATCGGTCGATTATCCGTGGCACTTTGCGGGCACCCACGCGGTCCGACGCCTGCGAACGACGCCGGGGGGCACAATGCCCGCGCGATGGAAGCAGTGCAGGCAGAGATCGCGGCGACAGCCGCGCGGATGGTGGTGGAGGAAGGCCTCGAGTACGGGCCGGCCAAGCGCCGCGCGGTCAAGCAACTGGGCTTGCCCACGCGCGCGGCGCTGCCCGACAACGACGCGGTCGAGGACGCCGTGCGCGAGTACATCGACCTGTTCTGCGCCGACACGCAGCCGGGCGAACTGCGCGCGCTGCGCGAACTGGCCCTGACCTGGATGGACCGGCTCGCCGAGTTCAGGCCGCACCTGGCCGGGGCCGTGTGGCACGGCACCGCGACGCGCCTGTCCGATATCTACCTGCAGCTGTTCTGCGACGACCCCAAGTCCGCCGAGATCGCGCTCATCGACCACGCTGTCGACTACGAGCCGCGCACGGTGACCGGCTTCAACGGCCAGCCGGTCGAAGCCCTGAGCATTTCCAGCCGCTGCCCCGGGCTGGGCGAAGATGTGGGGGTGCACCTCCTGATCCACGACCACGACGACCTGCGCGGCGCGCTCAAGCCCGATGCGAAGGGCCGCTCCCCACGCGGCGACCGGGCGTCCGTCGCCGCGCTGCTGGCGGAGGGCGGGGATGACTGACGTCGAAGCACCGAAGGACCCCGGCAAGCGGCGCGCGGCATTGACGGTTGGCGTCGGCGCGGTGGCGGCGCTCGCGGGCGCCGGCGCGGCGTGGTGGACGCTGCGTCCAGCCGGGTCCTCGCCGGCCGCGGTGCAGGCCTTGTGGCAGGCGTCCTTCGCGACTCCGACCGGTGGCACCGTGACGATGGAGTCCCTGCGCGGCAAGCGCCTGCTGGTCAACTTCTGGGCCACGTGGTGCCCGCCGTGCGTGGAGGAGATGCCACTTCTGGACCGCTTCGCCGGTGAACATGCCGCCAACGGCTGGCAAGTGCTGGGCTTGGCGATCGACCAACCAAGCGCGGTGCGGCAGTTCCTGGCCCGCACGCCGGTGCGCTACCCGATCGGCCTGGCCGGGCTGGAAGGCACCGAGCTGGCCAAATCGCTGGGCAACAGCGCGGGCGGCCTTCCGTTCACGGTCGTCCTGGACGCGGGCGGCAACGTGCGCGAGCGTAGAATGGGACGGTTGTCCGCGTCCGACCTGCAGGCCTGGGCCGGCGCCGCCTGAGGCGCCCCGCGCCTTTGCCACACTCTCCCGCGCTCCGCGGCATTCGCTGGAGATCGCGAAAGAAAAGCTGAGTTGGCTTCTTTTTGCGGTACATTCGCGAACTTTGTCACAGGACGCTGGAGTCTCCATGGACTTGCGCAAACTCAAGACGTTGATCGACCTGGTGTCGGAATCGAACGTCTCCGAACTCGAAATCACCGAAGCGGAAGGCAAGGTCCGGATCGTCAAGGGCGGCGGCGCCGTCGTGCAGCAGGCCGGCTCGGTCGCCGCACCGGCCCTCGCCCCGGCGGCCGCACCCGTTGCCGCCGCTGCTTCCGTCGCCGCGCCGGCACCCGTCGCGGAAGTGCCGGCCGGCCATGCCGTCAAGTCGCCGATGGTGGGCACGTTCTACCGTGCGTCCAGCCCGGGCGCAAAGTCGTTCGTGGAGATCGGCACCCAGGTGAAGGCCGGCGACACGGTCTGCATCATCGAGGCGATGAAGATCCTCAACGAGATCGAAGCCGACAAGGGCGGCACGGTCACCCAGATCCTGTGCGAGAACGGTCAGGCAGTGGAATACGGCCAGCCGCTGTTCATCATCGAGTGAACGCCCACTGACCGAACGCATGTTCAAGAAGATCCTGATCGCGAACCGCGGTGAAATCGCCCTGCGGATCCAGCGGGCCTGCCGCGAGCTGGGCATCAAGGCGGTGATGGTCTATTCCGAGGCCGACCGCGAAGCCAAGTACGTCAAGCTCGCCGAGGAAGCGGTGTGCATCGGCCCGGCGCCGTCGCCCCAGAGCTACCTCAACATGCCGGCCATCATCTCGGCGGCCGAAGTGACCGACGCCGAGGCCATCCACCCCGGCTACGGCTTCCTGTCCGAGAACGCGGACTTCGCCGAGCGGGTCGAGAAGAGCGGCTTCCAGTTCATCGGCCCGACGCCCGATTCGATCCGGATCATGGGCGACAAGGTCTCGGCCAAGCAGGCCATGATCAAGGCCGGCGTGCCCTGCGTGCCCGGCTCCGAAGGTGAACTGCCGGATGACCCCGCACTGATCCGGCGCACCGCGCGGGCAGTCGGCTACCCCGTGATCATCAAGGCGGCCGGCGGCGGCGGCGGCCGCGGCATGCGCGTCGTGCACACCGAGGCCGCCCTGGTCAACGCGGTGCAGATGACGAAGGCCGAGGCCGGTGCGGCGTTCGGCAATCCGGCGGTGTACATGGAGAAATTCCTCCAGAACCCGCGGCACATCGAGATCCAGGTGCTGGCCGACAAGCACCGCAATGCCGTGTACCTGGGCGAGCGCGACTGCTCGATGCAGCGGCGCCACCAGAAGATCATCGAGGAAGGCCCGGCGCCGGGCATCCCGCGCAAATTGATCGACAAGATCGGCGAGCGCTGCGCGGCGGCCTGCAAGAAGATCGGCTACCGCGGCGCGGGCACGTTCGAGTTCCTGTACGAGAACGGCGAGTTCTATTTCATCGAGATGAACACGCGCGTGCAGGTCGAGCACCCGGTCACCGAGCTGATCACGGGCGTCGACATCGTCAAGCAGCAGATCCTGGTGGCCGCCGGCGAGAAGCTGCCGTTCACGCAGCGCGACATCCAGATCCGCGGCCACGCCATCGAGTGCCGCATCAACGCCGAGAACGCGTACACGTTCGTGCCGTCGCCCGGCCGCATCACGCTCTGGCACCCGCCCGGCGGCCCCGGCGTGCGCGTCGACTCGCACGTCTACAACAACTACTTCGTGCCGCCCAACTACGACTCGATGATCGGCAAGATCATCGTGCACGGGGACACGCGCGAAGAGGCGCTGGCGCGCATGCGCACCGCGCTGCTCGAGACCGTCGTCGAAGGCATCCACACCAACATCCCGCTGCACCGCGAGCTGATGGTGGACGCCAAGTTCTGCGACGGCGGCACCAACATCCACTACCTCGAGCAGTGGATGTCGCAGCGCAAGCGCTAGGCCCCCGATGTTCGAGCTGCGCCTCCTCTGCGGCGAGGACCAGGTCGAGGCGGTCGGCGACGCGCTCGAAGCGCTGGACGCGCTCAGCGTCTCCGTCGAGGACGCGGACGCGCACACCGAGGCCGAGCAGGCGCTGTTCGGCGAGCCCGGCATGCCGCCGCCCAAGGAAGGCTGGCAGCGCTCGCGCGTGCTCGCGCTGTTCGCGCGGCAGGCGCAGGCCGAAGACGCCGCGCGCCTGCTCATCGCGCAGGACTTCTTCGAAGGCGGCCGGGTCCTCGGCATCGAGCAGGTGCCCGACCAGGACTGGGTGCGCCTGACGCAATCGCAGTTCGCGCCGGTCGAGATCACGCCCGAGTTCTGGATCGTGCCCACGTGGCACGAGCCGCCCGCCGCTGCGCGCGAAGTGATCCGGCTCGATCCCGGCCTGGCGTTCGGAACCGGCACGCACCCGACCACCCGCATGTGCCTGCGCTGGACCGCCAGGCGCTCGCTGGCCGGCCAGCGCGTGCTCGATTACGGCTGCGGCTCCGGCATCCTCGCGATCGGCGCGGCGAAGTTCGGCGCCGCCGTGGTCGACGCGGTCGACATCGACGAAGCGGCGGTGCGCGCGACGCAGGACAATGCGCAAGCCAACGGCGTCACGTTGCGCGTCGGCCTGCCCGAGCTGGCGCAGGGCGAGTACGACACGGTGCTGGCCAACATCCTGGCCACGCCGCTCAAGATGCTCGCACCGCTGCTGTGCGGGCACGTGAAGCCGGCTGGCTCGCTGGTGCTGGCCGGCATCCTCGAGCGCCAGGCCGACGAACTGAAGGCCGCGTATGCGCCGTACCTCCGGCTCGAAGTGTCAGACAGCGAGGACGGCTGGATCCTGATGACGGGATCACGCTAGGAGGCTGGCGCCGGCGGCCTTCTACAATCCCGGACCCATGAGCATGATCACCGGGTGCCCGGCCTGCGGCACCCTGTTCAGGGTGGTGCCCGACCAGCTGAAGATTTCGGACGGCTGGGTGCGGTGCGGCCACTGCTCGGAAGTCTTCGACGCCACCACGCACCTGCAGGCCGCGACCGAGGACGACTCTGCGCCCTTGGCGACGGACACGGAACCCCAGGCGTTGCCCGGACCGGCCGCCGCCAACGAGGCTGGCGATTCGATCGCGGACGCCGGCGCGCAGCAAGCTCCTGGCGCGCCCCCGCCCGCCGACGACTTCGCGGCATCGCTGCCGCCTGCTTTCGCCACGAGTGCGCATCCGCCCGCCGCGGCCGACGACGACAGCGAGCAAGCTTCGCCCGCCTTCCGCCCCTCGCAATCCCCGGCCGACGCGACGCGTCCCGCCGGCCTCGAGCACGAACCGGCCTATGCGGCGCAAGTCGATTCCGTCCTGTCCGAAGCGCGCGCTTCGCGTCCCTTCGTCGAGGAGGATGACGACGAGGAGCCACCGCGGCTGGACGATCCTGAACTGGACGGCGTCGGCTTCGTGGAGCAGGCGCGCCGCCAGCTGTTCTGGAAACGGCCGCTGGTGCGCGTGGCGCTGCTGCTGCTGGCCATCGGCCTCGCAGCCTTGCTGGCCGCGCAAGTCGCCGTGCACGACCGCGATCGCCTGGCCGTGCAGCACCCCGAATGGAAGCCGTGGCTGGAGCGCCTGTGCGAGGTCGCGCACTGCAAGCTCGGGCCGCCGCACCGCATCGACGCCCTCGTGATCGACAACAGCGCCTTCTCGCGCGTGCGCCAGGACATCTACCGCCTGAGCGTGACGCTGAAGAACCAGTCCACGCAACCCGTCGCCGTGCCGGCGGTGGAACTCACGCTGACCGACGGGCAGGACCAGCCCGTGCTGCGGCGCGTGCTCACGGCGCGCGAGCTGGGCGCCGCCGCCGACACGCTGGGGCCGTCGGCCGACTGGTCCACCTCGCTCACGCTGGCGGTCACGCCACCGGCGGGCGGCAACCGCATCGCCGGCTACCGCCTGCTCGCCTTCTATCCCTGACTTTCAATCCAACAGGACCCCCATGGCAGCCGTCATCTGCGGATCGCTCGCGTTCGACACCATCATGACTTTCGAGGGACGTTTCGCGCAGCAGATCCTGCCGGACCAGTTACACATCCTGAACGTCTCGTTCCTCGTGCCCGCCCTGCGCCGCGACTTCGGCGGCTGCGCCGGCAACATCGCGTACGCGCTCAGGCAACTCGGCGGCGAGCCCCTGCCGATGGCGACGCTGGGCAGCGATGGGGGCGAGTACCTGCAGCGTCTCGAGACGCTGGGCATCAGCACAGAGTTCGTGCGGCAGGTCGAAGGCACGTACACCGCGCAGGCGATGATCATGACGGACCTGGACAACAACCAGATCACCGCCTTCCACCCCGGCGCGATGATGCAGGCGCACGTCACGAAGGTCACTGCGCGTCCCGACATCCGCATCGGCATCGTCTCGCCCGACGGCCGTGACGCGATGGTGCAGCACGCGCACCAGTTCCAGGCCGCCGGCATCCCGTTCGTGTTCGACCCGGGCCAGGGCCTGCCGATGTTCAACGGCGAGGAACTGCGCGCCTTCATCTCGCAGGCGACCTGGGTCACGGTCAACGACTACGAAGGCAAGATGCTGTCCGAGCGCACGGGCCTCTCGGCGGCGGACATTTCGCGCCAGGTGCGCGGCGGCGTCGTCGTGACGCTGGGCGCCGAAGGTTGCGAGGTCTGGGTGGGCGGGCAGATGACGCACGTCGCGGGCGTCAAGGCCGCGGCCGTCGTCGATCCCACCGGCTGCGGCGACGCCTGGCGCGGCGCGCTGCTGCACGGGCTGGAGCAGGGCTGGGACCTGGTGCGCTGCGCCGAGCTGGGCAACAAGGTCGGGGCCGCGAAGGTGGCCTCGCGCGGCCCGCAGAACTGGACCCTCTGAGCCAGGCGCGCCGCCGATGCGGCGCGTCGGTCAGCCGCGGGCGAAGCTGACGCCGCCGTCGACCACGAGCGTCTCGCCGACGACGTAATCGCCCGAGCGCGCCGCCAGGAAGATCGCGGCGCCCGCCATGTCCTCGTCGGTGCCGATGCGCCCGGCCGGCACGCGCTGGCTCACTTCGTCGGCGTGGTCGCGCGCCTGCTTGTTCATCTCGGACGCGAACGGCCCGGGCGCGATGCCGCTGGCCACGATGTGGTCCTGCGCCAGGCGCAGCGCCATGCGCTTGGTCAGGTGGATCAGGCCCGCCTTGCTCGCCGCGTACGAGTAGGTCTCCCACGGGTTGACCGAGATGCCGTCGATCGACGCGATGTTGATCACCTTGGCGGGCCGCTGCGCGCTGGCCCCGGCCTTGAGCTGCGCGTGCAGCGCCTGGGTGAGGAAGAAGGGCGTCTTCATGTTCAGGTCGACGACCTTGTCCCAGCCCTTTTCGGGGAAGGTGTCGAACGGCTCGCCCCACGCGGCGCCGGCGTTGTTCACCAGGATGTCGAGCGCCTGCTCGCGCCGGCCGACCTCGGCGGCCAGCGCCTGGCAGGCTTCAACCGTCGACACGTCCGCCGGCAGCGGGATGCACTCGCCCAGCGACGACAGCTCGCGCGCGGTCTGTTCGCAGGCCTCGGCCTTGCGGGCGGTGATGTAGACGCGTTTCGCGCCGTGCTGCAGGAAGCCGGTGGCGATCATGCGGCCGATGCCGCGCGAACCGCCGGTGACCAGGGCCACGCGGCCCGCGAGGGAAAAGAGGTCTTGCATGCGCTGTCTCCAGGGTGGATGGCGGCAGCGTAGGCCAGGGCCGGCCGCCTGCCAATCACCTGGACGACAGGCTCTTCAGGACTTGCGGGCGCGACGGCGCTCGCGCCAGGCGAGCAGCTCGCCCACGATGCCCTTGCGGAACGCGAGCACGCACAGCACGAAGATGACGCCGATGATGACCGTCACCCACTCGCCGACCTTGTCGGCCAGCGTGTCCTGCAGGCCGATGACGATGCCGGCCCCGAGCACCGGGCCGAAGAAGGTGCCGACGCCGCCCAGCAGCGACATCAGGATGACCTCGCCGGACATGGACCAGTGCACGTCGGACAGCGTGGCGAACTTCATCACCAGCGTCTTCATCGAGCCGGCCAGGCCGGCCAGCGACGAGGACAGCACGAAGGCGAGCAGCTTGTAGCGGTCGACCTGGTAGCCCAGCGAGATGGCGCGCGGCTCGTTCTCGCGGATCATCTTGAGCACCTGGCCGAACGGCGAGGTGACGATGCGCAAGATGCCCAGGAAGCAGGCCAGGAACACCGCCAGCACGATGTAGTACATGACCGTATCGTCGACCAGCGGGAAGAGGCCGAACAGCTTGCCGCGGAACACGCCCTGGAGGCCGTCCTCGCCGCCCGTGAACGGGGCCTGCAGGCAGAGGAAGAAGACCATCTGCGACAGCGCCAGCGTGATCATGGCGAAGTAGATGCCCTGCCGGCGGATGGCCACCAGGCCGAAGACGAGGCCCAGCAGGCCCGCGGCGACGACGCCGGCCAGTACGCCGAGTTCGGGGGTCCAGCCCTGCGCCTTCACGAACCAGCCCGTGACGTACGCGGCGAAGCCGAAGAACGCGGCATGGCCGAACGACAGCAGCCCGGTGAACCCGAGCAGCAGGTTGAACGCGCAGGCGAACAGCGCGAAGCAAAGCAGCTTCATCACGAAGACCGGGTACAGCCCGATCATCGGCGCGACGAGCGCCAGCACCAGCAGCGCCAGGTAGGTCAGGCGCACGGCCTTGCCCATGCCGCCGCCGTGCACATCGGCCGCGGCGGTGGGCGTGTCGGCGGCGAGGTCGCCGACGGGTGAAACGTTGGAAGGCGTGGACATTCAGGCTTCCTTGCCGAACAGGCCGGCCGGCCGCAGCATGAGGACGATCGCCATGATGACGAAGACGACGATGTTGGACGCTTCCGGATAGAAGACGCGGGTGAAGCCCTCGACGACGCCCAGGCCCAGGCCGGTGATGACCGAGCCCAGGATGGAGCCCATGCCGCCGATCACGACCACCGCGAACACCACGATGATCAGGTTGGAGCCCATGAGCGGCGTCACCTGGATCACGGGCGCGGCGAGCACGCCAGCTAGGCCGGCGAGGGCGGCCCCAGCGCCATAGGTGAGGCTCACCATCAGCGGCACGTTGACCCCGAATGCCTGCACGAGCTTGGCGTTCTCGGTGCCGGCGCGCAGGTAGGCGCCCAGCCGCGTGCGCTCGATGACGTACCACGTCACCAGGCAGATGGCGATGGAGGCGAAGATGACCCAGGCCCGGTAGTTCGGGAGGATCATGAAGCCGAGATTGGTGGCGCCCTCCAGCAGCTCGGGCACCGCATAGGACTGGCCGGACACGCCGTACTGGCGGCGGAACACGCCCTCGAGGATGAGGGACAGGCCGAAGGTCAGCAGCAGGCCGTACAACGGGTCCAGCCCGTACAGCCGCTTGAGGAACAGGCGCTCGACGATCACGCCGAGCACGCCGACGAGCAGGGGCGCCAGCAGCAGCGCCCACCAGTAATTGACGCCCCAGCTGTCAAGCATGATCCAGGCCGCGAAGGCCCCGACCATGTACAGCGCCCCGTGCGCGAAGTTCACGATGTCCAGCAGGCCGAAGATGACCGCCAGCCCGAGGCTGAGCATCGCGTAGAAGGCGCCGTTGACCAGGCCCAGCATCAGCTGGCCGAGGAAGGCCTGGTGGGGAATGCCGAAGATTTCCATTGGGGGCGTGTGTTGCTCGTGCGGTGGGCGGGGATGCCGCCCACCGCGGTTTCAGGCTCGCGCCTGGATCACTTCTTCAGCAGCGTGCACTTGGACTCGGCGGGCGTCGTGAACGCCTGGTCGCCGGGCACCTTGGCCACGAGCTTGTAGTAGTCCCAAGGGGTGTTGGAGTCCTTGGCCGCCTTGACCTGGAACAGGTACATGTCGTGCATCATCCGGCCGTCGGCGCGAACCGTCGCGTTCTTGTGATAGAAGTCGTTGTACTTCATCGAACGCAGTTCGCCGTTCACCTTGTCGGCGTCCGTGGTGCCGACCTTCTGCACTGCCTTCAGGTAGTTCATGGTCGCCGAGTAGTCGGCAGCCTGCAGGCTGGACGGCATGCGCTTGAACTTGTCGAAGAAGCGCTTGGCGAACTTGCGCGACTCGTCGTCCTGGTTCCAGTACCAGCTGTCGGCGACCTGCAGGCCCTCGGCGTTCTTGACGCCCACGGAGTGCACGTCGTTGATGAACACCAGGAGGCCGGCCACCTTCATCTGCTTGGTGATGCCGAACTCCTTGGCGGCCTTCATCGCGTTGACGAAGTCGCCGCCGGCGTTGGCCATGGCCAGGATGTCGGCCTTGGAGCCTTGCGCCTGCAGCAGGAAGGACGAGAAGTCCGAGGCGTTCAGCGGGTGCTTGACCGAGCCGACGACCGTGCCGCCGTTGGCCTTGACCACGTTGGTGGCGTCCGCTTCCAGCGAGTGGCCGAAGGCGTAGTCGGCGGTCAGGAAGTACCACTTCTTGGCGCCGGCCTTGACCAGGGCGCTGCCGCCCACCTTCGCCAGCGCGACGGTGTCGTAGGCGTAGTGGATGGTGTAGGGCGAGCAGTCCTCGTTGGTCAGGCGCGCGGAGCCGGCACCGATGGAGATGAAGGGACGCTTCTTCTCCTTGGTGACGCCGGCCATCGCCAGGTTGGTGCCCGAGCTGGTGCCGCCGATCAGCATGGCCAGGTTCTGGCTGTCGATCCACTCGCGCGCCTTGGATGCGGCGACGTCGGCCTTGTTCTGGTGGTCGGCCGTCAGCACCTCGATCGGGCGGTTCAGCACCTTGCCGCCGAAGTCCTGCACCGCCCACTTGACCATCTCGGCGCCCGCGGGGCCGTCGATGTCGGCGTACAGGCTGGACATGTCGGTGATGAAGCCGATGCGGACGGGACCCGCGTTGTTCTGCGCCGTGGCGGCATAGCTGCCCAGGCCCAGGGCCATCGCAGCGACTAGCGTCTTGATCTTCATGAACGTCTCCTTGGTGGAAAAAATCCGGCGCCGCCTAGACGCCGAGGTACTCCTGCAGCATGGACATGTTGTCCTGCAGCTGGTGTTGGGCGAATTCGCGCACAATCTTGCCGTGCTCCATCACGTAGAAGCGGTCGGCCAGCGGCGCGGCGAACCGGAAGTTCTGCTCGACGAGCACGATCGTGTAGCCCTTGGCCTTGAGCGTGCGGATCATCTCCGCGAGCTTCTGCACGATGACGGGGGCGAGGCCTTCCGAGATCTCGTCCAGCAGCAGCAGCCGCGCGCCGGTGCGCAGGATGCGCGCCACGGCCAGCATCTGCTGCTCGCCGCCGGACAGCCGGGTGCCGGGGCTGGAGGCGCGTTCCTTGAGGTTGGGGAACATGCCGTAGATCTCGTCGATGCCCATGCCGCCGGCGGCCACGCTGGGCGGCAGCATCAGGTTCTCTTCGGCCGACAGGCTGGCGAAGATGCCGCGTTCCTCGGGGCAGTAGCCCACGCCGAGGCGAGCCACCTTGTGCGCCGCCAGCGAGATGGCTTCCTTGCCGGCGATGCGGATCGATCCGGTGCGCTTGCCGGTCAGGCCGACGATGGCGCGCATGGTGGTGGTGCGGCCGGCGCCATTGCGGCCCAGCAGCGCGACCACTTCGCCTTCGCCCACGTGCATGTTGACGCCGTGCAGCACGTGCGACTCGCCGTACCAGGCGTTGAGGTTCTCGATGCGCAGGGTTTCGTTGGTAGCCATGATCAGTGGGCGCCCTGCAATTCGGCGTCCGTGGCACCCATGTAGGCTTCGATCACCTGGGGGTTCTTCGAGACTTCCGAATACGGGCCGTCGGCGATCACCGCACCGCGCTGGAGCACGGTGATGCGGTCGGCGATGGACGAGACGACGTTCATGTTGTGCTCGACCATCAGGATGGTGCGGCCGGCCGACACCTTCTTGATCAGCTCGGTGACGCGGTGCACGTCCTCGTGCCCCATGCCCTGCGTGGGCTCGTCCAGCAGCATCAGGTCCGGCTCCAGCGCCATGGTGGTCGCCAGCTCGAGCGCGCGCTTGCGGCCGTAGGGCAGGTTGACGGTCAGTTCCTGCGCGAAGTCCTGCAGGTCGACGTCGCGCAGCAGCTGCATCGCACGGTCGTGCAGGTGGAACAGCGACTTTTCCGGCTTCCAGAAGTGGAACGACGTGCCCAGGTTGCGCTGCAGGGCGGCGCGGACGTTCTCCAGCACCGTCATGTGCGGGAACACGGCCGAGATCTGGAACGAGCGCACGATGCCGCGGCGCGCGGTCTGCGCCGGCTTCTCGTTCGTGATGTCCTGGCCCTGGTAGGTGATCGTGCCGCGGGTGGGCGGCAGGAACTTGGTCAGCAGGTTGAAGAAGGTCGTCTTGCCGGCCCCGTTGGGGCCGATCAGCGCATGGATGTCGCCACGCCGCACCGTGAGGTCGACGTTGTTGACGGCGACGAAGCCCTTGAACTCCTTCGTGAGTCCACGGGTCTCGAGGATGATCTCAGCGGACAAGGCGCGCGCACTCCTTCTTGGCATGCGCTCGGGCACGCCGGAACCCGCGATCCTAGGAACCCGTGCTGCACTGCGGAACGGGGGAACCCCCTAGGTAGTTCTGCGTGGCGATCCCCGCGCGCCCCGGCGCGTGGCTGTCCGGGGGCTGACGGCAGGCAGGCAGAGCTGCCCGGCGCCGCGTCACATATTGCGGCGGTACTGCCCGCCCACCTCGAACAGGGCGCTGGTGATCTGGCCCAGCGAGCACACCCGCACCGCGTCCATCAGCACGTCGAACACGTTGCGGTTCTCGATGACGGCGTCCTTGAGGCGCTGCAGCATGGCCGGTGCCTCGGCGGCATGGCTGGCGTGGAAGTCCTGCAGGCGGCGCAGCTGGCCCTGCTTCTCCTCCTCGGTCGAGCGCGCCAGCTCGAGCTTCTCGGGGATCGGGTCGCCGTGCGGGTTGCGGAAGGTGTTGACGCCGATGATCGGCAGCTCGCCCGTGTGCTTGAGCATCTCGTAGCCCATCGACTCGTCCTGGATGCGGCCGCGCTGGTAGCCGGTCTCCATGGCGCCGAGCACACCGCCGCGCTCGGAAATGCGCTCGAACTCGGCCAGCACCGCCTCTTCCACCAGTTCCGTGAGCTCGTCGATGATGAAGGCGCCCTGGTTCGGATTCTCGTTCTTCGCCAGGCCCCACTCGCGGTTGATGATGAGCTGGATGGCCATCGCACGGCGCACGCTGTCCTCGGTCGGCGTCGTGATCGCCTCGTCGAACGCGTTGGTGTGCAGCGAGTTGCAGTTGTCGTAGATCGCGATCAGCGCCTGCAGCGTCGTGCGGATGTCGTTGAACTGGATCTCCTGCGCGTGCAGCGAGCGGCCGGACGTCTGGATGTGGTACTTGAGCTTCTGGCTGCGCTCGTTGGCGCCGTACTTCTCCTTCATCGCCACCGCCCAGATGCGGCGCGCCACCCGGCCCATCACCGTGTACTCCGGGTCCATGCCGTTGGAGAAGAAGAACGACAGGTTGGGCGCGAAGTCGTCGATGTGCATCCCGCGCGCGAGATAGGCCTCGACGAAGGTGAACCCGTTGGACAGCGTGAACGCCAGCTGCGAGATCGGGTTGGCCCCCGCCTCGGCGATGTGGTACCCGGAGATCGACACCGAATAGAAGTTGCGCACGTTGTGGTGGACGAAGTACTCCTGGATGTCGCCCATCACCTTCAGCGAGAACTCGGTCGAGAAGATACAGGTGTTCTGGCCCTGGTCTTCCTTCAGGATGTCCGCCTGCACCGTGCCGCGCACGTTGGCCAGCACCCATTCGCGCACCTTGGCGGCTTCGGTGGGCGTCGGCTCGCGGCCGTTGTCGGCCTTGAACTTCTCCAGCTGCTGGTCGATGGCGGTGTTCATGAACATCGCCAGGATCGACGGCGCCGGGCCGTTGATCGTCATCGACACCGAGGTGCTCGGGTTGCACAGGTCGAAGCCCGAGTACAGCACCTTCATGTCGTCCAGCGTCGCGATGGACACGCCGGAGTTGCCGACCTTGCCGTAGATGTCGGGGCGCAGGTCCGGCTCGTTGCCGTACAGCGTGACCGAGTCGAACGCCGTCGACAACCGCTTGGCCGGCATGCCCTCGGACAGCAGCTTGAAGCGGCGGTTGGTGCGGAACGGATCGCCTTCGCCCGCGAACATGCGGGTGGGGTCCTCGTTCTCGCGCTTGAAGGCGAACACGCCGGCCGTGTACGGGAAGCTGCCCGGCACGTTCTCCAGCATCAGCCACTGCAGGATCTCGCCGTGGTCCTCGTACTGCGGCAGCGACACCTTGCGCACCGTGGTGCCCGAGAGCGTCTTGGTCGTGAGGGCGGTGCGGATTTCCCTGTCGCGGATCTTCACGACGTACTCGTCGCCCGCGTACGCCTTGCGCATGTCAGGCCACTGCTGCAGCAGGTGCAGCGCGTCGCGGTCCATCTGCGCCTTGCGCTTGCCGGCCAGGTCGAGCGCGGCCTCGGCGGCCGGCGCGCGATCGGGCTTGTCGATCTTGAGCATGCGCGCGGCGGCCTGCAGCTGCTGGATCTCGCGGGCCAGCTTCGCCTGCTCGCGGGCGCGCTTCTTGTAGCCGCGTACCGTTTCGCTGATCTCGGCCAGGTAGCGCGCCCGCGCGGGCGGCACGACGGGCGTCTGGTTGGTGCTGTGGCGCACGCTGGCCGCCGGCAGCCGGCCGCCTTCCAGGGCGAGTCCGAGCGCCTGCAGGCGCGGCTTCAGCGCCTGGTATAGGGCGGTGACACCGTCGTCGTTGAAGCGCGCGGCCATGGTGCCGAACACCGGCATCTCCTCCGGCCGCTTGCCGAACGCCTCGCGGTTGCGCTGGACCTGCTTGGCGACGTCGCGCAGCGCGTCAGCGGCGCCCTTGCGGTCGAACTTGTTGATCGCGACGAACTCGGCGAAGTCGAGCATGTCGATCTTCTCGAGCTGGCTGGCGGCACCGAACTCCGGCGTCATGACGTACATCGGCACGTCCACGAGCGGCACGATGGCGGCGTCGCCCTGGCCGATGCCCGACGTCTCGACGACGACCAGGTCGAAGCCCGCGGCCTTGCAGGCGGCGATGACGTCCGGCAGCGCCTTCGAGATTTCGCTGCCGAAGTCGCGCGTCGCGAGCGAGCGCATGAAGACGCGCGGGCCCTGCTGCCAGGGGCCGATGGCGTTCATGCGGATGCGGTCGCCCAGCAGCGCGCCGCCGCTCTTGCGGCGCGACGGGTCGATGGAGATCACGGCCACGTGCAGGCGATCGTCCTGGTCCAGGCGGATGCGGCGGATCAGTTCGTCGGTCAGCGAGGACTTGCCGGCCCCGCCGGTGCCCGTGATGCCCACCACCGGCACCTTGCGCGAGGTCGCGCGTTGGCGCAGCTGCCGCACCAGCGCGTCGGGCGCGGAGCCGTTCTCCAGCGCCGTGATCAGCTGGGACAGGGCGCGCCAGTTCGCGTCGGCATGGCCTTCGATGGCGGCCGGGTCCTTCGGCGCGAGCGTGCTCAGGTCCTTGTCGCAGCGCATCACCATCTCGCCGATCATTCCCTGCAGGCCCATGCGCTGGCCGTCCTCGGGGCTGTAGATGCGGGTGACGCCGTAGTCGTGCAGCTCGCGGATTTCGGCCGGCACGATCACGCCGCCGCCGCCGCCGAAGACCTGGATGTGCTCGCCGCCGCGCTTGCGCAGCAGGTCGACCATGTACTTGAAGTACTCGACGTGGCCGCCCTGGTAGGAGCTCACGGCGATTCCCTGCACGTCTTCCTGCAGGGCGGCGGTCACGACTTCGTCGACGCTGCGGTTGTGGCCGAGGTGGATCACCTCGGCGCCCATGCCCTGCAGGATGCGCCGCATGATATTGATGGCCGCGTCGTGGCCGTCGAACAGGCTCGCCGCGGTGACGAAGCGCACCTTGTGCGTGGGACGGTACTCGGCGAGCGCCTTGAACTCGGCGGACAGGTCGGTCATTGGGGTGTCTTTCGGGGGCGCGCACGCGGCGGCGCGCAGGGGAGGTCGGCGGCCGCCAGCTTAATTGACGTTTACGTCAACGTCAATCGAAGGGGCCGGCCCGTTGCCGGGCGCGGCCGCCACGCCTCAGAGCACGACGACCAGCAGCAAGGTCACCAGCAGGATGAGGATGATGTCGCGGTCGCTGAGGGCGCCGCCGGCCGGCAACGCGTCGATGCGTCCGGCGAGCGCATGCACTTCCTGCTCCGTCATCGCGTCCACGCGGGCCGGCGCGTCGAGGCCCGTGACGCCGAGCGCGACCAGCCGCTCCTGCACCGTGCTGCGTTCGAGGAACGCGCGCACCTTGGCGCGGTCCTGGTCGGCGGGCGATGGCGATGCCGCGATGGCGGCTTCGGCCGGCAGCATGCCGGCGCCCGCGAGGGGCGCGTGCAGGGCGAGGGCTGCGGCCAGGCAGGTGCCGGCGCGCCGCAGGCGCTGGGACGGGATGGGCATGGCGGGTCTCCAGGTGGATCGGAAGACCAATCTAGCAGCGGCCGGGCCGGCCGTGGGGCACCGGGCCCACGGCGGCCTGCCGCGCAGCTCAACCGCCGTACAGGAACCTGGGCAGCCAGAGCGTGAGGCCCGGCCAGATGTACATGAACACCATGCAGACGATCACGATGAGCATGTACGGCATCATCCCCGCGAAGATCTGGTTGATCGTCACGTGCGAGGGCGACACGCCCTTCAGGTAGAAGGCCGACATGGCGACCGGCGGCGACAGGAAGGCCGCCTGCAGGTTCACGAACACCAGCACGCCCCACAGCATCGGGTCGATGTTGAAGTGCTGCAGCAGCGGCAGGAAGATGGGCACGAAGATCACGATGATCTCGGTCCACTCCAGCGGCCAGCCCAGGATGAAGATGATGGCCTGGGAGACCAGCAGGAACTGCACCGGACTCAGGTCCATGCTGAGCACCCACTGCTCGACCATCGCCTGCCCGCCCAGGATGGCGAACACGGCCGAGAAGATGGCCGAGCCGACGAACAGCCAGCACACCATCGCGGTCGTCTTCGCGGTCAGGAACACCGCCTGCTTGATCTTCTCCCACGTGAGCGTCTTCGCCTGCCACGCCATGAGGAAGGCGCCCGCGGCCCCGACCCCCGCGGACTCCGTGGCCGTCGTGATGCCGAACAGGATGACCGCCAGCACGACGAACGTCAGGATGCCCAGCGGCATGACCGAGTTGGTCAGCATCCGCAGGATCTCGAACTGCTCCGCGTCGAATTTCCAGTAGTACCACCCGAGCATGAGCACGGCGGCCGCGCAGGCGATGGCGAAACCGATGTAGAAGGCGTCCGGGACACCGACGGGCCCTGCCGCCGTCGGGGCCTGGCCAAGCCGCGTGGGCGGGCCTTCTTCGTTGGCCACCGCGCCAGGCGGCTCGCTCACGCCGCCGGCACCGGGTGGTTCCTGGACGCCGCCGGAAGCCTGCGGCGGCTCCTGCACACCACCTGCGCGAGGGGGCTCCTGCACGCCTTCGGAGGGTGGTTCCTGCACGCCGCTGGACGGAGGTTCCTGCACGCCACCCGAGGAGGGCGGTTCACCCAGGCCGCCGGATGCCGCCGGCTCCTGCAACCCACCTGGAGCCGCCGGCACTTCCGCGGAACTGGTGGCTACGGGGGCGGCCTCGAACGGAGCCTCCACCTTCTGCGAGTAGATGACCACGTACCACCACGTCGTGCCCAGCACGACGAGGGTGAGGATCAGCGGCACCAGGGCGGTGACCAAGCTGCCCAGCAGCTTGCCGCGGGTGACGGGCTCGGCGCCGGCAGGAACGGCCTGGGCGCGCGCGGGCGACACGACCGCGGTGGCGAGCGCCGGCAGGATGCGCCGCGAGTAGGACGAGGACACGTGCTGCAGCCACGCCGGGATGGGCACTTTCATCTGCTCGGGCGGCAGCTTCGGCGCCACCTTCGGGTTGATCAGCACCCAGCCGATGATGTAGGTGAGGTACAGCAGCGACAGGAAGAAGCCGGGGAACATCGCCGCCGCGTACAGCTTCACCACCGACTGGCCGGCGACGGCCGCGTACACGATGATCATCACCGAGGGTGGGATGAGGATACCCAGGGTGCCGCCGGCGGTAATCACGCCGGCAGCCAGGCGGGTGTCGTAACCCGCGTTGAGCATCGGCCGCATGGCGATGACGCCCATCAGCACCACCACCGCGCCGACCAGGCCGGAGGCGATGCCCCAGAACGTGCAGATGATGAGCGTGGTGACCGCGAGCGACCCCGGCAGGCGCCGGAACGCGAGTTGGACGCTGTAGAACATCTTGTCCACCAGCGCGCCCCGTTCCATCACGTATCCCATGAGCACGAACAACGGGATCGACAGGAGCGTCTCGTTGTTCATCGCGCCGAACGCGCGCTGCACCATCAGGTCGAAGATGCGGTTGCCCCAGAAGTGGACGTTCGGGTCGTAGAACGCGACCCAGCCGAAGACGATGCCCAGGCCCATCAGCGTGAACGCCGTGGGAAAGCCCAGCATGATGACGACGACGATCAGGACGAGCATCGTCAGCCCGAGGGCCGCGTCGCTGATGAAGGGAAAAAGCGCGTTCATTCCTGCCCCATGCGCTGGCGCGCCGCCTCGTCGATGGTCTTGGCCTTGGCGATCGCCTCCTGGCGAGCCTGGTCGTCGACGTAGGTGCTGCTCGAAAGCTGCTGTTCGACGACGTCGATCTCCTCCGCGTCCTCCAGCCGGTCGGTCCAGCGGCCGGTCTTGAGGCACACGAGGCAGCGGACGATCTCGGAGATGCCCTGCAGCAGCACGATGGCCCCGGCGACCGGGATGAAGAACTTGAACGGGTAGATCGGCAGCGGGGTCGCGTTGAAGGTGGTCTCCCGGATCGACAGCGAGTCGCCGAAGTACACCCAGCCGGCCCATGTCAGCGCGAGGATGCCTGGCAGGAAGAAGATGATGTACAGCACCAGGTCCAGCGCCGCCTGGCGGCGCGGGGGCATGCTGCCGTACAGGAAGTCGCCGCGCACGTGCGCGTCATGCGCCAGCGCGTAGGCGCCGCACATCATGAACAGCGTGCCGTAGAGCATGTTGTTGACGTCGAACACCCATGCCGTCGGCATGTTCAGCAGGTAGCGCTTGAACACCTCGCCGCAGACGACGAGCATCAGCACGACGATGAGCCACGCGAACCCCTTGCCGACCCACGTGCTGAAGGACTCGACGCCTCTCAGGACCTTCTCGATTGACATGACTGCTCAACCCTCTCGACAGAAAAAAGGCCAGCCGGCGGGCTGCCCGCGCGGCTGGCCGGCCGGACGGCCGACGGATCAGGACTTCTTCGGTTGCGCGCCCTTGGCTGGCTGGCCGCCCTTGCCACCGAAGTAGCGGGCGGACGCCATTTTGTAGTCGACCAGGTAGTCGTTCTGCCACTGCGTGGCGCGCTCGGCGAACGTGCGCTGCGAATCGAGCACCTTCTTGAACATCGGGTTGTCGGTCATCTTGCGGGCGATGACCTTGTCCCACGCGTCCAGCTGCGCGCGCAGCACGGAATCGGGCGTCTTGTAGAAGTTGATCTTCTCCTTGGTCTTGAGCTCGAGGTAGTCCTTCGAGTTGCGGTCGATGGCCTTCCAGCTCATGTCGGCGCTGGCCGCCTGGACCGCGTAGTCGATGATGGACTTGAGCTCCTGCGGCAGCGCGTTGTACTTGGTCTTGTTGAACAGGATCTCGAACTGCTCGCCGCTCTGGTGGAAGCTTTGCAGCATGCAATTCTTGGCAACGTCCGGGAAGCCGAGGAGGCGGTCCGAGGTGGCGTTGTTGAATTCCGCCGCGTCGATCAGGCCGCGATCCAGCGCGGGGACGATCTCGCTGCCGGGCAGCGGGTTCACCGCGGCGCCCAGTTCCGTGAAGATGTCCACCGACAGGCCCACGGTGCGGAACTTCAGGCCCTTGAACTGCGCCGCGCTCGAGATCGGCTTCTTGAACCAGCCGAGCGGCTGGCAGTACTGCGGGCCATACAGGTACGACACCACGTCCATGTTGATGGACTTGTAGATCTCTTCCAGCAGCGCCTTGCCGCCGCCGTAGTAGTGCCACGCCAGCACCATGTTCGGGTCCATGCCGTACGCCGGGCCCGAGCCCCACAGGGCCAGGGCGGCCTGCTTGCCATAGTGGTACGCGACCACGCCGTGGCCGCCATCGAGCGTGCCCTTGTTGACCGCTTCGAGCAGCTGGAATGCCGGCACCACGGCGCCGGAAGGCAGCACCTCGATCTTCAGGCGGTTGCCCGCCATGTCGTTCACCTTCTTGGCGAAGTCGAGGGCGTACTCGTGGAAGATGTCCTTGGCCGGCCAGGTGCTCTGGAACCGGAACGAGGTGGTCTGCTGCGCGCGCGCCACCATCGGCGCCGACATCGCACCGGCGGCGATCGCGGCACCCTTCAGCAGGCCGCGGCGGGAACTCTTGGCATCCTTCATGGTGTCTCCTTTGTGTGGACTTGGCTTGGCTTGGCGGTTGAATCAGGCTCGTTAGCACGCTATCTTTGGGGTGGCTGTCCGGTCGAGGCTAGGGGGTTTACACCAACGGGATTCCCCTCCTCGCCGCGCGTTTCGCGGCGGCCACACCAACGAAAGAAGCAAGGAGACATTCCATGGATCGCAGGTCATTTTTCGGCGGCGCGGCTGCCGCGGCGGGCACCGCCCTCGCAGGCTGTGCCAGCACGGCCGGCGGCGCCCCAACAGGGGGCGGCCGCGTGGCCTTCAACGTGCCTGCGGTCACGCTGCCCGTGGTCGGCAGTGACGAGGTCGTGCCCATCCGTCGCATCTACTGCATCGGCCGCAACTATCGCGCGCACTCGATCGAGATGGGATCCAACCCGGATCGCGAACCGCCGTTCTTCTTCCAGAAGCCGACCGACGCCATCCAGTACGTGCCGGCAGGCACGGTGGGCAACCATCCCTATCCGACGCTGACCAAGAACTACCACTACGAAGCCGAGCTGGTCGCGGTGCTGGGCCGTGGCGGCAAGGACATCCCGGTCGCCCAGGCGCTGGACCATGTGTACGGCTACACCCTGGGCCTGGACATGACGCGCCGCGACCTGCAGCGTGGCATGGGCGACCAGAAGAAGCCGTGGGAGATCGGCAAGAGCTTCGACCACTCGGCCGTGATCGGCGCCGTGCACAAGGCCGGGCAGATCGGCCACTTCAAGGACGGCGCGATCTGGCTGAAGGTCAACGGCCAGACCAAGCAGAACGCCAACCTCAACCAGATGATCTGGTCGGTGGCCGAGCAGATCGCCAACCTGTCGCAGGCCAACGAGTTGTTCCCCGGCGACATCATCTATTCCGGCACGCCGGAAAACGTCGGCCCCGTGGTGCGCGGCGACGTGATCGAGATGCACATCGACAAGCTGCCGAACTTGAGCGTCAAGATCGTCTAGGCGTAGTGTGGCGGGATGGACCAGCCGCTGCAGCTGTTCGATCCCGCCTCCAGCACGTACACCTACGTGCTGGCCGACCCGGCCACGGGCGATGCACTGATCATCGACCCGGTCGACGAGCAGATCGAACGCGACCTCGCCGTGCTCCAGCAGCACGGCCTGCGCCTGGCCTGGACGGTGGAGACGCACGCACACGCCGACCACATCACCAGCGCCGGCCTGCTGGCCGAACACGCCGGCGCGCGCACCGCCGCACCTGCGGGGTGCCACATAGGCACCGCCAGCGTGCAACTCCAGGATGGGGACACGCTTCGGTTCGGCGGCGAGACCTTGCGTGCGCTGCACACGCCGGGCCACACGGCCGGCAGCATGAGCTACCTGTGGCGCGGCCACGTGTTCACCGGCGACACGCTGCTGGTGAACGGTTGCGGGCGCACCGACTTCCAGTCCGGCAGCGCCGCGCAGCTGTATCGCAGCATCACCGAGGTGCTGTTCGCGCTGCCGGACGACACCGTGGTGTGGCCCGCGCATGACTACAACGGGCGCTCGCATTCCACCATCGGCGCGGAGAAGGCGGGCAACGCCCGGGTCGCGGGGAAGACGCTGGCAGAATTCATCGCGACGATGGATTCCCTGCACCTGCCCAAGCCGCGCCGCCTCGACGAAGCCGTGCCGGCCAACCAGTCCTCGGGCTTGCGCCACGATGCCGGCGGGGCGACCACGGATGCACCCCGCGCCGCGACCGGCTACGCGGGCGACGTATCCCCGCAGCTCGCGCACGACTGGTGGCAGGAAGGCGAGGCCGTGCTCGTCGACGTGCGCAGCGACGCGGAGCGGGAGTGGGTCGGGTTCGTGCCCGGCGCCGTGCCGCTCGCGTGGAAGCAGTGGCCGGGCATGGCGATCAATCCCGCGTTCGACGAGGGCCTGCGCGCTGCCGTCCCTCAGGGCAAGAAGGCCGTGCTGCTGTGCCGCAGCGGCGTGCGCTCCATCGCGGCGGCCCGCCGCGCGACTGAACTGGGCTTCGAGGCGTACAACATCCTCGAAGGCTTCGAAGGCGATCCCGACGAGCACGGGCACCGCGGCCGCAAGGGCGGCTGGCGGCACCGCGGCCTGCCGTGGCGCCAGAACTGATTTTTCGTTTTCCTGGACAAAACTCCCCATGGCAGTGAATCTCCACGCCCCGCGCCCGGGCGACCTGAAGCCCGTGCGCGGCCTCACCATCGGCGTGGCCGAAGCGGGCATCCGCAAGGCGAACCGCAAGGACCTCACCGTGATGCTGCTGGAGCCCGGTGCTTCGGTCGGCGCGGTGTTCACGCGCAACCGGTTCTGCGCCGCGCCCGTGCAGGTGTGCCGCGACCACGTGGGCAGCGGCGACATCCGCGCGATCGTGATCAACACGGGCAACGCGAACGCCGGCACGGGCGAAGATGGCCTGGTGCGCGCGCGGGCGACCTGCATCGCGATGGCGCGCCACCTGGACATCGCGCCGCAGCAGGTGCTGCCGTTCTCCACCGGCGTCATCATGGAGCCACTGCCGCTCGACCGCATCGAGGCGGGGCTGCCGGCGGCGCTGGCCGATGCAAAGGCCGACAACTGGTTGCGTGCGGCCGAAGGCATCATGACCACCGACACCGTGGCCAAGGCGTTCAGCACGACCGCGCAGGTGGGTGGCCACGAAGTGACCGTCACCGGGATCAGCAAGGGCGCGGGAATGATCCGGCCGAACATGGCCACCATGCTCGGCTTCCTGGCCACTGACGCGTGCGTCGATCCTTCGGTGATGCAAGGCCTGGCGTTCGCGCTGGCCGAACGCTCGTTCAACCGCGTCACCGTGGACGGCGATACATCGACCAATGATTCGTTTGTCGTCATCGCGACCAACAAGGCTGGGCACGCGCCCGTGACGGCGCTCGATTCGCCCGATGGCCGCGCACTGTTCGAGGCGATGCAGCGCGTCGCGCGCCAGCTCGCGCACGCGATCGTGCGCGACGGCGAGGGCGCCACCAAGTTCATCGAGGTGCGCGTCGAAGGCGGGCGCGATGCCGCCGAGTGTCGCCAGGTCGCCTATGCGATCGCGCACTCGCCGCTCGTGAAGACGGCGTTCTTCGCCAGCGACCCCAACCTCGGCCGCATCCTGGCCGCGGTCGGCTATGCCGGCATCGAGGACCTGGACCAGTCGCGCATCGACCTGTGGCTGGACGACGTGCACGTGGCCGTGCGCGGCGGCCGCAACTCCTCGTACCGCGAGGAGGACGGCCAGCGCGTGATGAAGCAGGGCGAGATCGTCGTGCGCGTCGGGCTGGGCCGCGGCACCGCCACCGACACGGTGTGGACCTGCGACTTCAGCCACGACTACGTGAGCATCAACGCCGACTACCGCTCATGAACGACCGCCTCGACGACCTGCTGGTGCGTGCCAACCGGCTGCTGGACCGGCTCGAGGCCGTGCTGCCGCGGCCGCTGGGCGCGCCGCATTGGGAAGGCGCCATCGCGTGGCGCTACCGCAAGCGCTCCTCCGGCCACGGCGCAATGGAGCCGGTGCGCCACGTGGCATCGATCCACCTGGACGACCTGAAGGAGATCGACGCGCAGAAGGAGCGCATCGTCCGCAACACCGAGCAGTTCGTCGCTGGCCAGCCGGCCAACAACGTGCTGCTGACTGGCGCCCGCGGCACGGGCAAGTCGTCCCTGATCAAGGCCTGCCTGAACGAATACGCCGCGCGCGGCCTGCGCCTGGTCGAGGTCGACAAGGCCGACCTGGTGGACCTGCCGGACATCGTCGACCTGGTCGCACCGCGGCCGGAGAAGTTCATCGTCTTCTGCGACGACCTGAGCTTCGAGGAAGGCGAAGCCGGCTACAAGGCGCTCAAGTCGATCCTCGACGGGTCCGTGGCCGCCGCGTCGCCGAACGTGCTGGTCTACGCGACCAGCAACCGCCGCCACCTGCTGCCCGAGTACATGAAGGAGAACCTCACGTACACGCACACCGCCGACGGCGAGGTGCATCCGGGCGAAGTGGTCGAGGAGAAGATCTCGCTGTCCGAGCGCTTCGGCCTGTGGGTGAGCTTCTATCCGTTCAGCCAGGACGAGTACCTCGCCATCACGGCGCAGTGGCTCTCGTCGTTCGGCGTGCCCGCCGCCAGCATCGAGGCCGCGCGCGCGGAGTCGCTGGTCTGGGCGCTGGAGCGCGGCTCGCGCAGTGGACGCGTCGCCTACCAGTTCGCGCGCGACTGGGCCGGGCGGCACGCGGCATGAGCGGCGCGCCACGCGTGCTCGTGGCTGACGGTGACCGGCCGCGCGAAGGCGGTCCCGACCGTGCCGTGGTCGAAGTGGCCGTGGGCGTGCTCGTCCGCGACGACGGCACCTTCCTGCTCACCAGCCGGCCCGAGGGCAAGGTCTACGCCGGCTACTGGGAGTTCCCCGGCGGCAAGGTCGAGGCCGGCGAGACGATCGAGCAGGCGCTGCGGCGCGAACTGCAAGAGGAAATCGGCATCGTGATCGGTGCCGTGCATCCGTGGCGCGTCGAACTGGTCGACTACCCGCATGCGCTGGTGCGCCTGAACTTCTGCAAGGTCCATGAGTGGACGGGCGGCCTGCACATGCACGAAGGCCAGTCGTTCGCGTGGCAGGCGTTGCCGGTGCGGGTGCAGCCGGTGCTGCCGGGGACAGTCCCCGTGCTGCGCTGGTTCGCCGAGGAGCGCGGATTCGACGGCGCGACCCACGTGGGCTGACGGTTACTGCAGCTTGGGATCGCCGAACGGCTGGTCGTCGGGCGGCGATTCGTCGGGGACGCGGAATTCCTCGTTCGCCCAGGCACCCAGGTCGATGTTCTTGCAGCGCTCGCTGCAGAACGGCCGGAAGGGATTGTCGGGGCCGTACACGCTGGGCCCGCCGCATTGCGGGCACTTGACGATGCGCCGGGGCGGCGTTCCTTGCGCCATGGACAACTTCAGGAGCAGAGGGTCAGTTCGAACTCGGCGCTGTCGCCGTGCGCCACCAGCTTGTCCGATGCCTCCTGGCGCATCAAGCGCACCGACACCATCAGCCGGTTGCCGCTGATCTCGGGCACGAGCCGTCGCGCGGGGTCGATGCGCAGCCGCAGCAGCTGGAACGTGCGACCCTGCGGCAACGCCTGCTGGAACTGCCCGTTGGCGGCGATCACTTTCTGCGGCGTGCCCGAATCGCGCAACAGGCGCAGCAAGAGGTGCACGGATTCGGCGAGCGGCCCCAGCGGCCGAGCCCAGCGGCCCAGGTCGGCCTGCCTCGTGGCGGCGTCCAGCTGCTGCCAGGCGTAATAGCCGGGCAGGTCGAATTCGCAGGTGCCGCCGGGGATGCCGATGCGGCTGCGGATGCCCATGAGCCACTCGTTGTCGGTGAGCGACTGGCCGGCCTTGCCCGGCAGGCCATTGAGGGCGGAGAAGCAGGCGTCGAGCTTGGCGATCACTTCGTCGAGCACCGCCTCCTCGACGCCGGGATTGCCGCGGTACCCGTTGAGCACGGCCTTCTGCTTCTCGAGATCCTTCATCGCGTCGGTCTTGAGATCCGCGCGCGCGGCGACGTCCATCACCTCGAAGATCGTGGCCAGCGCGTAGTGGTGGTCGATCGCGCGTTCGCGAGGCACCAGTTCAGCGAGACGCCGGAACAGGTGCTCCAGGCGCAGGTACGTGCGGATGCGTTCGTTGAACGGGTATTCGTAGAGGATCACGCTCGAGGCTTCGGCGGGGCGTCAAGGGACGGCGCATCATAGCCCGAAGGTGCGCGCGATCGACTCGACCTGCGCGCGCAGCGCGTCGAGGCCGATGCCGTCGTTGTGGATCACGACGTCGGCGGCCTGCAGGCGTAGCCCGCGCGGCGCCTGCGCGGCGATGATCGCTTCGACCTGCGCGGCATCGAGGCCGCTGCGCTCGCGCACGCGCGCGACCTGCGTGACCGGCGAGCAATCGACGACGACGACGCGGTCGACCTGCTGCCGCCAGCGGCCCGATTCGACGAGCAGCGGGACGTCGAACACGATCGTGCGCCGGCCGGCCGCCAGCGCTGCCTGCACCTGGCGCTCCGACTCGGCGCCCACCAGCGGATGGATGATGGCTTCGAGTTCGCGCCGCGCCGCCGGGTGCGCGTACACGTGCACGCGCATGCGGTCGCGGTCGAGCGCGCCATCCGCGGTGATGAAGTCGGCGCCGAAGTGCTTCGCGATCGGCGGGATCGCCGCACCGCCGGAGGCCGTGGTCGCGCGCGAGATCGCGTCCGCGTCGATGGTGGCCGCGCCGAGGTCGCGCAGCATCGCGAGCACGGTGCTCTTGCCGCTGCCGATGCCGCCGGTGAGCCCGATGCGCACCGTGGTCCCCGCTACAGGCCGATGGCGCGCTGCAGGGCCGCCGGTCCGACGATCAGGCAGGCGAAGCCCGCGCCCGCTAGGAACGGGCCGAACGGCACGTAGCCGCCTTCGCGCAGCCGGCTGGCGAACTTGAGCGCGATGCCGATCACGGCGCCGATGACCGAGGACACCAGGATGATCGGGATCAGCGCCGGCAGGCCGAACCAGGCGCCGAGCGCGGCGAACAGCTTGAAGTCGCCGTGGCCCATGCCTTCCTTGCCCGTCGCGAGACGGAACAGGTGGTAGATCAGCCAGAGCGACATATAGCCCGCGATGGCGCCCCACAGCGATTGCTGCAGCGAGGTCGGGATCCATCCGAGCGCAGCCGCGATCAGGCCGGCCCAGAGCAGCGGCTGGGTGATGACGTCGGGCAGCAGCGTGGTGTCCCAGTCGATCAAGGCTAGCGCCAGCAGCGCGGCGGAGAACCCGCACCAGGCGATGCCGGTGGGAGTCAAGCCCCATGCGGCGACGCACCAGGCGAACAGCAGGCCGGTGGCGAGCTCGACGACGGGGTAGCGGACGCCGATGGAGGTGCCGCAGGCCGAGCACTTGCCGCGCAGCACGAGCCAGCTGAGAACCGGCACGTTCTCGTACCAGCGGATCTCGTGGCCGCACTCGCGGCATCGCGAGCGCGGCACCATCAGGTTGAAAGGTTCCTGCGGCTCGGGTTCCTGGCCCGCGAGGTCGGCGCACTCGGCCGCCCACTGGCGCTCGAGGATCTTCGGCAGCCGGTAGATGACGACGTTGAGGAAGCTGCCGACCAGCAGCCCGAAGACGCCTGCCAGGGCGGCGTCCAGCACCGCGTCACCCATCAGACGACTTGGCCCAGCTTGAAGATCGGCAGGTACATCGACACGACGATGCCACCGATGATGGTGCCCAGGAACACGATGATGATCGGCTCCATCAGGCTGGACAGGCCCGCCACCATGTCGTCGATCTCGGCCTCGTAGAAGTCAGCGGCCTTGCCCAGCATGTGGTCGATGGAACCGGATTCCTCGCCGATCGCGCACATCTGCAGGACCATGCTGGGGAACACGTTCGCGTTCTGCATTGCCACGGTCAGGCTGGTCCCGGTGGACACCTCCTGCTGGATCTTCTGCGTGGCCATCAGGTAGATGTGGTTGCCGGACGCGCCGCCCACGGAGTCCAGCGCCTCGACCAGCGGGACGCCGGCGGCGAACATGGTGGACAGCGTGCGGGTCCAGCGGGCGATGACCGACTTGTAGACCAGCTCGCCGAACACGGGCAGCTTGAGCATCAGGCGGTCCATGAAGACCTGGACCTTCTCGTTGCGCTTCCAGGCCTGCATGAAGAAGTAGAAGCCCCCTCCCAGCCCACCGAAGATGATGTACCAGTAGGCGACGAAGAACTCGCTCAGCGCGATGACGAACAGCGTGGGCGCGGGCAGGTCGGCGCCGAAAGACGAGAACACCTGCTTGAAGGCCGGGATCACGAAGATCATGATGACCGAGACGACGACGAACGCGACCACCACCACCGCGATGGGGTACATCAGCGCCGACTTGATCTTGGACTTGATGCCCTCGGTCTTCTCCATGTAGACCGCCAGGCGGTCCAGCAGCGTCTCGAGAATACCGGCCGCTTCACCGGCCTCGACCAGGTTGCAGTACAGGTTGTCGAAGTACAGCGGGTACTTGCGGAACGCGGCCGACAGCGACGTCCCGGTCTCGACGTCGGTGCGGATGTCGTTGAGCAGCTTGGTGACGCTGGCGTTGGCGTTGCCGCGGCCGACGATGTCGAAGGCCTGCAGCAGCGGCACGCCGGCCTTCATCATGGTCGCCAGCTGGCGGGTGAAGATCGCGATGTCCTTGGGCTTGATCTTCTGGCCCGAGCGCATCTTGCGCTTCTTGATCTTGGTCGGCGTGACGCCCTGCCGGCGCAGGGACGCCTGGACCTGGTTCTCGCCCGCGGCGCGGGTCTCGCCGCGCACGGTCTTGCCGTTGCGGTCGCGGCCTTCCCATTCGTAGACGTACTCCGTCACCTTCGTCGTGGTCGCTGCGGTGGCCATGAAGGGCTACTCCTCTCGTCCTGCCTGTTGAGGCTTGTCTATTCGTTGGTGCAACCGAGCACTTCCTCGAGCGAGGTCACGCCCAGCCGCACTTTGTGCAGTCCCGATTTCCGGAGGCTGCGAACGCCTTCGGCCTCGGCCTGCGCGGCGATTTCCATCGAACTGCCATCGCGCAGGATGATGCGCTGGATCTCGTCGCTGATCGGCATCACCTGGTAGATGCCGACCCGCCCCTTGTACCCGTTGTTGCACATGCTGCAGCCCACGGGGCGGTAGGGCGTCCAGGTGCCGTCGACTTCTTCGTCCTTGAAGCCGGCGTCCAGCAGCGTCTCGTGCGGAATGTCCGCCGGCTGCTTGCAATTGGGGCACAGGCGCCGCGCGAGGCGCTGCGCGGTGATCAGGATCACGCTGGATGCGATGTTGAACGGCGCGATGCCCATGTTGCGCATCCGCGTGAGCGTGGTGGGCGCGTCGTTCGTGTGCAGCGTGGACAGCACCAGGTGGCCCGTCTGCGCCGCCTTGATGGCGATGTCGGCGGTTTCGAGGTCGCGGATTTCGCCGACCATGATGACGTCCGGGTCCTGGCGCAGGAATGACTTGAGCGCGGCGGCGAACGTGAGGCCGGCCTTGTCGTTGACGTTGACCTGGTTGACGCCGGGCAGGTTGATTTCGGACGGGTCTTCGGCCGTCGAGATGTTCACGCCCGGCTTGTTCAGGATGTTCAGGCAGGTGTACAGCGACACCGTCTTGCCCGAACCGGTCGGGCCGGTGACCAGCACCATGCCGTAGGGGCGGCCGACCGCCGTGAGCAGCCGCTCCTTTTCTTCCGGTTCATAGCCGAGCGCCTCGATGCCGAGCTTGGCGCTGCTGGGGTCCAGGATACGGATCACGATCTTCTCGCCGAAGAGCGTGGGCAGCGTGCTGACGCGGAAGTCGATCACCCGGTCCGGGCCGACCTTGAGCTTCATCCGCCCGTCCTGCGGCACGCGCTTCTCGGAGATGTCCATCCGCGAGATGACCTTGATGCGCGAGGCCAGCTTGTCCTTGATGGCCACCGGCGGCGACGCGATCTCGCGCAGTTCGCCGTCGATGCGGAAGCGCACGCGGTAGGTGTGCTCGTAGGGCTCGAAGTGCAGGTCGGACGCGCGCATGCCGAACGCGTCCAGCAGCATCTTGTGCAGGAACTTGACGACCGGGGCGTCCTCGACCTCGGAGCCGCCGGCGCCCTTGCTCTCCTCGTCGACCACCGACGATTCGACCGATTCCTCGTCGAACTCGAAGTCGTCGCCGATGATGCTGTCCATCGCCTCGGAGGCGGTGGTGGCGTTGGACTCGACCAGCTTCGTGAGCTTGTCCCACTCCGCGATGATCCAGTCCACGCCCATCTGGGTCGCGAACTTGATCTTCTCGGCCGCTTCCTGGTCCGACGGGTCGGCGGTCGCGACGATCAGGCGGTTGTTGCGCTTGGACAGGACCACCACGCGGTAGTCCTGGCAGATCTTCTGGTCCAGCAGGCCCTTGGGCAGGCGCTGGATGTCGATGGCTTCCAGGTCCAGCAGCGGCGCGCCGAACGCCGACGACATCGTGTGGGCCAGGTCGGCGGCGGAGACGGCGCCCGAGCCGGTGAGTTCGGCGATGAAGCTGGTGCGGCTGGCCTGCGCCTTGCGGTACAGGTCCTCGGCAGACTTCTGCCCCAGCTTGCCGGCCGACACCAGGGCGCGCGCCAGGCCGGGGAGGGCCAGCGACGGGGCTTCTACAGCAGCGGAATCGACGGCAGCCATCGTGGTGTTAGCGGGCATTCACACGCATCCGGAGTGTCCGGAAAGCGTCCAGCTGATCATCGCCCAACCGGGCTCAGCTGTAAATCTTCAGTGTGGTATTGGCCGCTAACGCGTGTCGGCCTGCGGGCGCAGGAAATCACGCGAGAGGGAAAAAACTGGTCGGGGTGAGAGGATTCGAACCTCCGGCCTCTACGTCCCGAACGTAGCGCTCTACCAGGCTAAGCTACACCCCGATTTGCCGCGCGGGAGCGTCGAAACGTTGTCAGTTGCGACGCTGCAGCAATTGAGCCGCCAATTGTACCAAACCCTCGGCATAGGAATTCACGGGAAGTTGGCGGGCGCAGTCGATCGCGCGTTGCGCCTCCGCCGCCGCCGCTGCGCGCGTGACCTCCAGGGCCCCCGTTTCGCGCACGATCGACACGATGGCATCGAGCTGGTCGACCGCGCCGTTCTCGATGGCGGTGCGAATGGTGTCGCGCTGTTGGGCCGTGCCACGCTCCATCGCGGCGATCAGCGGCAGCGTCGCTTTTCCTTCACGCAAGTCGTCGCCGAGATTCTTGCCCATCTCGTGCGCGTCGCCGTCGTAATCGAGCACGTCGTCGATCACCTGGAATGCCGTCCCCATCGCCTGGCCGTAGCCGGCGCACGCTTCTTCCAGTGCGGGTGGCGCCTTGGCCAGCACGGCACCCAGGCGCGCGCTGGCTTCGAACAGCTTCGCGGTCTTGGAGCGGATGACGCGCAGGTAGCCCGCTTCATCCAGTGAAGCGTCGTGCATGTTCATCAGTTGCAGCACCTCGCCCTCGGCGATCACGTTGGTGGCGTCGGCCAGGATCGCCATGACGCGCATGTCGCCCGCGTCCAGCATCATCTGGAACGCGCGCGAGTAGAGGAAGTCGCCCACCAGCACGCTCGCCGGGTTGCCGAAGCTCTCGTTCGCGGTGGCGCGCCCGCGGCGCAGGGTCGACTCGTCGACCACGTCGTCGTGCAGCAGCGTCGCGGTGTGGATGAACTCGACGACGGCGGCGAGGTTGAAGCGCTGGTCGCTGCGGCAGCCCAGCGCGGCGCTGATCAGGAGCAGCAGGGCCGGGCGCAGGCGCTTGCCGCCGGCCGAGATGATGTAGCGCGACACCTGGGCCACCAGCGGCACGCCCGAGTCCAGCCGCCGGGCGATCACCGCGTCCACCTCGTTCATGTCGTCGGCGATAAGGGAGAGCACCGATGCGGCGCTGGCGGAGGCGGTCAAGGGAGGGGAGGGGACAGCAGTGAGGGCGTCGGATTATAGGAAGGGGGTGGTGCCGTCCCGGGTGCCTGGCAGGGCTGGCTTGTTAGTGATCGCCAACCATGGTATAGTCTTGGGCTCTCCGGAAATCCGTCCGGGGAACTCCCACTTTCGAGAGGTCCACATGTACGCGGTCATAAAAACCGGCGGCAAGCAGTATCGCGTTGCCACCGGCGAAAAGATCAAGGTAGAACAGATTGCTGCGGACGTTGGCCAGGAAATCGTGCTGGATCAGGTGCTCGCTGTCGGAACCGGCGGCGACCTGAAGATCGGCACTCCCCTGGTGTCCGGCGCAACGGTCAAGGCGACCGTGGTCGCCCACGGCAAGCACGACAAGGTGCGCATCTTCAAGATGCGTCGCCGCAAGCACTATCAGAAGCACCAGGGGCACCGCCAGCAGTTCACCGAACTGCAGATCGGCGCCATCGCCTCGTAAGGAGCAGTTGACATGGCACAGAAAAAAGGCGGCGGCTCAACCCGCAACGGCCGCGATTCGCAGCCGAAGATGCTGGGCGTCAAGGCGTTCGGCGGCGAGCTGATCAGCGCCGGTTCCATCATCGTGCGCCAGCGCGGCACCAAGTTCCACCCCGGCACCAACGTCGGCATCGGCAAGGACCACACGCTGTTCGCGCTGGTCGACGGCCACGTGTCGTTCGCGGTCAAGGGCTCGCTGAACAAGCATGTCGTGAGCGTCACCCCGGCGGCTTGAGGTAACCTCTTCCCGCAGGTCCGAAGCCCCGACTTGCTCGGGGCTTCGTCATTTCGATACCCATGAAATTCGTCGACGAAGCCTTCATCGACGTCGCCGCCGGCGACGGGGGGAACGGCTGCGTGTCGTTCCGCCACGAGAAGTACAAGGAATTCGGCGGGCCCAACGGTGGTGACGGCGGGCGCGGCGGCCACGTGTGGGCACTGGCCGACCCGAACCTCAACACGCTGGTCGATTACCGCTACTCGCGGCGCCACGAGGCCGGCCGCGGCGAGCACGGCATGGGCTCGGACATGTTCGGCGCCATGGGCGGCGACATCGTGCTGAAGATGCCGGTGGGCACCATCATCACCGACGCCGAGACCGGCGAGGTGCTGTACGAACTGCTGCAGCCGGGCGAGAAGATCATGATCGCCAAGGGGGGCGACGGCGGCTTCGGCAACATGCGGTTCAAGAGCTCGATCAACCGGGCGCCGCGGCAGAAGACGCCCGGCTGGCCGGGCGAGAAGAAGAACCTGAAGCTCGAACTGAAGGTGCTCGCCGACGTCGGCCTGCTGGGCATGCCCAACGCGGGCAAGTCGACGCTGATCGCGTCGATCTCCAACGCTCGCCCGAAGATCGCCGACTACCCGTTCACCACGCTGCACCCCAACCTGGGCGTGGTGCGCGTCGGCCCCGAGCAGAGCTTCGTGGTGGCCGACGTCCCGGGGTTGATCGAAGGTGCCGCTGAAGGCGCGGGCCTGGGCCACCAGTTCCTGCGCCACCTGCAGCGCACCCGCCTGCTGCTGCACCTCGTGGACTTCGCGCCGTTCGACGGCGTCGATCCGGTCGCGCAGGCCAAGGCCATCGTCGGCGAGCTGAAGAAGTACGACCAGTCGCTGTACGACAAGCCGCGCTGGCTCGTGCTGAACAAGCTGGACATGGTCCCCGAGGACGAGCGCGAGGCGCGCGTCAAGGACTTCGTCAAGCGCATGCGCTACAAGGGCCCGGTCTTCGAGATCTCCGCCCTCACGCGACAAGGCTGCGAGGAACTCGTGCGCGCCGTGTACGAGCACGTGCATGCGCGCCAGGTCGCCGAGCAGCCGCCCAGCGGCCCGGTCGATCCCCGCTTCGCCGAGGCGGGCGGCGGCGACGGCGCGTGAGCATGGACGCCGCGGCCCAGGACGTGCTGCGCCACGCGCGGCGCATCGTCGTCAAGGTCGGCTCCAGCCTGGTCACCAACGAAGGCCGCGGCCTCGACGAGGCCGCCATCGGCGAGTGGTGCCGGCAGCTTGCCGCGCTCGCGCAGGACGGGCGCGACGTGATCATGGTGTCCAGCGGCGCCATCGCCGAGGGCATGAAGCGCCTCGGCTGGGCGACGCGCCCGCAGGAACTGAACGAATTGCAGGCGGCGGCGGCGGTGGGCCAGATGGGCCTCGCGCAGATGTACGAGACCAAGCTGCGCGAGAACGGCCTGCGCTCCGCGCAAGTGCTGCTCACGCATGCGGACCTCGCGGATCGCGAGCGCTACCTCAATGCGCGCTCGACGTTGCTCACGCTGCTCGCGCTGCGCGTGTTGCCGGTGATCAACGAGAACGACACGGTCGTCAACGACGAGATCAAGTTCGGCGACAACGACACCTTGGGTGCCCTCGTCGCCAACCTCGTCGAGGCCGACGTGCTGGTGATCCTCACCGACCAGAAAGGCCTGTACACGGCCGACCCGCGCAAGGACCCGGCCGCGAAGTTCGTGCACGTCGCGCGTGCTGGTGAAGCCGAACTCGAAGCGATGGCCGGCGGTGCCGGCTCCAGCATCGGCAGGGGCGGGATGATCACCAAGATCCTCGCCGCCAAACGCGCCGCGCGTTCGGGCGCGTCCACGGTGATCGCCTGGGGGCGCGAGCCGGACGCGCTGCTGCGCCTGGCGCGTGGCGAATCGATCGGCACGCTGCTCGTCGCGCCGACGCAGAAGGAGCAGGCGCGCAAGCGCTGGATCGCCGACCACCTGCAACTGCGCGGCGCGGTGCTGGTGGACGAGGGTGCGGTCGCCAAGCTGGTGGGCGAGGGCAAGAGCCTGCTGCCGATCGGCATGACCGCTGTCGACGGCGAGTTCTCGCGCGGCGACGTCATCGCGGTGCGCGATCCGTCAGGCCGGGAAATCGCGCGCGGGCTGGCGAACTATGCGAGCGCCGAAGCGCGCCTGTTGTGCCGCAGGCCGTCGGCGGAGATCGAGCGGTTGCTCGGCTACATGGCCGAGCCCGAGATGATCCATCGCACCAACCTCGTGGTCACGCGCTAGCGGCGAATCTCGCTCCGGAACTGGTCGTCGACGTTGGCGGCCAGGTCGCGCGCGATCTGCGCGGCCGAGAAGTTGGCGCCTTCGCCGATGCACGCGCCACCGCGACCGATCGCGAGGGTGTGCCGGTGTGCGGCATTGCCGAGCAAGCGCTGCCAGTCCGCCGACTTCGAGGGGACCCACTGGCCGTCACGCGCATGGCGCGCGTACACGCGCACTTCACCGGTGCTGCACTTGAGGCCTTCGTAGATGGCGTTCAGCGCGCCGTCCTGGCCTTGCGCCACGACGACGTAGCGGACGACACGATCAGGGCCGATGCTGATGGACTGCGGATCCACGCCCCAGCGCAGTTCGGTGCCGCGGCCCATGTCGAGCGGGATCAAGCCTTGCGTGCGTACGGCCGGCGGAGGCGGCGCCTCCACTTCCTTCCAGTCCGGATCCTGTGGCAGCAATTGCGCCTGCGCTGCGCCGGCGGCGAGCGCCAGCGCCAGCACCCACACGTCAGCGCGCACGATTGCCGTCCTGCGGTCGTGGCGTCTTCAGTGCGGACTGCGGGTCGGGCTCGAACGTCGCGCCGGGCGGCAGTTCGAACGGCGGCGGCGCGTGGGTGTCGGCGGGCGCTTCGTGGTGATGGGTCCCGTCGCGCGAACGCATGCCGCTGCGCAGGTAGCGATTGCGGTGGTCATGCCGCGGCACGTAGCGCGCGAGCTCGGTCAGCGCCATCTCGTACACCCCGCGCTTGAACTCGACCACCACGTCCAGCGGGACCCAGTAGTCGTTCCAGCGCCAGGCGTCGAACTCGGGATGGTTGGTGGCGCGCAGGTTCAGGTTCCAGTCCTGCGCCGTGAGTTGCAGCAGGTACCAGATCTGCTTCTGGCCCTTGTAGTGGCCGCGCGCGTCGCGGCGGATGTAGCGGTCGGGAACCTCGTACCGCAGCCAGTCGCGCGTGCGCGCCAGGATGCGAACGTGGTCCGGCTTGAGCCCGACCTCCTCGTGCAGCTCGCGGTACATCGCCTGTTCGGGCGTCTCTCCGCGATCGATCCCGCCTTGCGGAAATTGCCAGCTGTGGGTGCGGATTCGCTTGCCCCAGAACACCTGGTTTTTCTGGTTGAGCAGGATGATGCCGACGTTGGGCCTGAAGCCGTCCCGGTCAAGCATAATCAACCCCAAATTTTTGGACTGAGCCCATTATGCACGCCGCATTGCGTGCGCACCAAGAAGCTCAGCAGGTCTTCCCCCCTCCCCCGATGAAAGCCTCCCAGTTCCTGATCTCCACGCTCAAGGAAGCGCCCGCCGATGCCGAGGTGGTCAGCCACCAATTGATGATGCGCGCCGGCATGGTCAAGAAGCTGGGCGCCGGCATCTACAGCTGGATGCCGATGGGCCTGCGCGTCGTGCGCAAGATCGAGGCGATCGTGCGCGAGGAGATGAATCGCGCCGGGGCCGTCGAGATGCTGATGCCCGTCATCCAGCCCGCCGAGGTGTGGCAGGAAACCGGTCGCTGGTCGAAGATGGGCCCGGAGCTGATGCGCGTGAAGGATCGCCACGACCGCGACTACATCGTGCAGCCGACCAGCGAGGAAGTGGTGACCGACGTCGCGCGGCAGGAGCTGCGCAGCTACAAGCAGTTGCCGCGCAACCTGTACCACATCCAGACCAAGTTCCGTGACGAGCGCCGGCCGCGCTTTGGCGTGATGCGCAGCCGCGAATTCATCATGAAGGACGCGTACAGCTTCGATCGCGACCCCGCGTCCGCGAAAGCCAGCTACGCCACGATGGCCAAGGCGTACCGCGCCATCTTCGACCGCTTCGGCCTGCGCTACCGCGCCGTCGCGGCCGACAGCGGCGCCATCGGCGGTGACCTGTCCGAGGAATTCCAGGTCATCGCCGCGACGGGCGAAGACGCCATCATCTATTGCCCCGACAGCGACTACGCGGCCAACATCGAGAAGGCCGAAGCGCTCGCGCCGCAAGGCTCGCGCCCCGCTGCAACGCAACCGATGCAGAAAGTGCCCACGCCGGGCAAGAGCACGTGCGCCGACGTCGCGCAACTGCTCGGCATCCCGCTGCAGCGCACGGTGAAGTCGCTGGTGCTCGCGACCGACCAGCTGAACGAAGCGGGCGAGATCGTGAAGTCGCAACTGTGGCTGCTGCTGTTGCGTGGCGACCATGACATGAACGAGATCAAGGTCGGCAAGGTGCCGGGCCTCGACGCCGGCTTCCGCTTCGCGACCAACGCCGAGATCGTCGACCACTTCGGCACGCCGCCCGGCTACCTGGGCCCCATCGGGCTGAAGAAGCCTTTGAACGTCGTCGCCGATCGCGAAGTCGCCGTGATGGCGGACTGGGTGTGCGGCGCCAACGAGGAAGGCTTCCACACCACCGGCGTGAACTGGGGCCGTGACCTGCCCGAGCCGTTCGCCGTGGCCGACCTGCGCAACGTCGTCGAAGGCGACCTGTCGCCGGACGGCAAGGGCAAGCTCGCCATCGAGCGCGGCATCGAAGTCGGCCACGTGTTCTACCTCGGCACCAAGTACAGCAAGCCGATGAACGCCACGTTCCTCGACGAGAGCGGCAAGCCGCAGCTGATGGAGATGGGCTGCTATGGCATCGGCATCACGCGCCTGCCCGCCGCCGCCATCGAGCAGAACAACGACGATCGCGGGATCATCTGGCCCGACGCCATCGCGCCGTTCACCATCGCCGTGTGCCCGATCGGCATGGACCGCAGCGCCGAGGTCAAGGCCGCGGCCGAGAAGCTGCACGACGACCTCGTCGCGGCCGGCGTCGACGTCATCCTCGACGATCGTGGCGAGCGCCCCGGCGCCATGTTCGCGGACTGGGAATTGATCGGCGTGCCGCATCGCATCGTCGTGTCCGACCGCGGCCTGAAGGAAGGCCAGCTCGAATACCAGCACCGCCGCGACGCCGCGGCCACCAAGGTGCCGGTCGCCGAGGCTTCGGCCTTCCTGCGCGGCCGCGTGCAGGCGTGATCACGCGCCGCGCGTGGTGGCCGGTCGCGGCCGCCGGCGTCGCGGCCCTGCGTTGGCAGCCCGCCCACGCGGGCGCGCAGGTCGAGGAGCCGCTGGCCGACTCGGTGCGATCGGCGCTCAGCTCCGCCATCGCGAAATCCGCGCCTCCCGTTCCCGAATTCGCGTCGACCGAGGCGCGCCTGTCGTACCTGCGCTGGCTCGGCGCGATGAGCCCGCGCCTGTCGCGCCGCAAGGTCGACTGGCAGGAGCGCAAGGAATTCCTGCAGACGGTCTGGTACGAGTCGCGCCGAGCGGGGCTCGAGACGTCGATGGTGCTCGGCCTGATCCAGGTCGAGAGCGGCTTTCGCAAGTACGCAGTGTCCTCTGCCGGGGCGCGCGGCTACATGCAGGTGATGCCGTTCTGGGCGCGCCTGATCGGCGATGGCGACGCGGGCAAGCTGTTCCACATGCAGACCAACCTGCGGTTCGGCTGCGTGATCCTGCGCCACTACCTCGAGCGCGAACGCGGCGACCTGTTCATGGCGCTGGGCCGCTACAACGGCAGCCGCGGCAAGCCGCAGTACCCGAACGCGGTCCTCGGTGCGCGCAAGGCGTGGCTGTGGGACGACCCCGGCTCGCCGAACGAAGCGGCCCCCAGGCGCGGCGGCCCCTAGCCGGACCTACTGCACGAAGCCCATGCGGCCCTTCGCCTGGGCCTTGGGCAAATCCTCGACTGCGATGGTCCCGCGCTGGTCCAGGCGCGCATTGCCGAACCCCGTCATCAGCGCACGGCGCATCTCGCGCGGCGCGAGTTCGGCCAGCGCGTCGAGCAGGTCGTCGGCCGGTTCCGGGTCGAAACGGCTGCCCCAGCCGTGCTCGCCGCGGATCGACCGGTACAGGTTGCGCGCGATCTGCCGCGCCGCCTCGAACGACGGCGCCTCGATCTCGAAAACGTTCATGCGATTGAGGATCGGCTCGGGGATGCTGCGCTCGTCGTTGGCGGTGAGGATCCAGATCACCTGGCTGGCGTCGATGGCGACTTCGGCGAATTCGTCGATGAAACTCTGCGCGGTGTCATGCTCCAGCAGGCTGTAGAGCGAGCCGAGCGGGTCGTACTGCGCATCGGCGGCCGCCTTGTCGATCTCGTCCACCACGATCACCGGGTTGGCGTACTGGCCTTCGACCAGCGCCTCGAACACCTTGCCGGGCTTGGCGCCTTTCCACTGCGACGAGGCGCCCGACAGCAGCCAGCCCGCGGTCATCGACGACATCGGCACCAGGTTCATGCCGGTGCCCAGCAGGTCGGCGAGCTTGCGCGCGAAGTGGGTTTTCCCGATGCCGGGCGGGCCGAGCAGCAGCATCGGCGTGACCTCGAGTCCGTCGCGCGAATCCTGCGCCAGCGCCACGTGGCGCTTCACGTCGTCCAGCGCGTCGGTGAAGTTGGGCAACTCGTCGTAGAGCGTCGCCATGTCGGGGACGCCGCACGGCTTGACCTGGAAGCGTTCCGGCCCGCGCTCGAGCATGCGCTCGTAGGTCGTGCGCAGCGACTCGTGGTCCTTGCCGGGGAGCTTGGCGAGCTTGCGCTCCACCTCGTGCGGGCGGAACACATTGCGCAAGTTCGCGATCGGAAGCTTGAACGAGGATGGTTGATGGGGCACCAGACTGCGGCTGTCCATGCACTCTCCTTGACCTGCTGGGTCATTCCAGCATAGAGCGCGAGTGAGTTCAACCGGATGAGGCCGCAGCCGCATGCGACTGTCAGCAATTTGCCGCGTCGCGTGGCGGAGCGCACGTGGCGCCCGCCAGTGGCAGCCGCAGGGCGCGGCTGCTAACGGGCTTCAGCCCTGGGCGGCGTTGGTGCCCAGCACCTGCTGCAGTTCGCCCGACTGGTACATCTCCATCATGATGTCCGAGCCGCCGACGAACTCGCCCTTCACGTACAGCTGCGGGATGGTGGGCCAGTTGCTGTAGTCCTTGATGCCCTGGCGGATCTCGTCGTCCTCCAGCACGTTCACGGTGGTGACCGTCTTCGGGTCGACGCCGCAGGCCTTGAGGATCTGGATCGCGCGGCCCGAGAAGCCGCACATGGGGAAGCTGGCGCTGCCCTTCATGAACAGCAGCACTTCGCTGCCCTTGACCAGCTGGTCGATGCGTTGCTGCACGTCGCTCATTCGAATCTCCTGCCGTGGCACGGCGCCACGTTTCACTGCCTCGATTATCGGACTTCGGGCCGTTGCCCGCCGGAGCAGCGCTCGATGCCCGCGAGGTCCCGCCGGGATGCGACCGCTACCAGGCCGGCGGCCTGGAGCAGGCCGCGCACCGCGTCGGCCTGGTCCCAGCCATGCTCGAGCAAGAGCCAGCCGCCGGGGGCGAGCAGGGCGGGCGCCTGCGAGGCGAGGTGCCGCAGGTCGTCCAGCCCGTCCGGTCCGGCAGCCAGTGCGGCCCGAGGCTCGTGCCGCAGCGCCGGCAGGTGCGGGTCGCCGTCGGCGATGTAGGGCGGATTGCTCACGATCACGTCGAACGGTCCGGCCAGGCCGGCGAGCCAGTCGCCGCGGCGCCACTCCACGTCGAGCCCCAGGCGATCGCCATTCGCCTTCGCCACCGCCAGCGCTTCCTCGCTGCGATCCACCGCGACCACGTGCGCTGGCGCGCAGCGGTGCTTGAGCGCCACCGCGATCGCGCCGCTGCCGGTGCCGAGGTCCACCACGCGCGGCGAAGGCCGGCCAGCCATCACCTCGAGTGCCCAATCCACCAGCGTCTCCGTGTCCGGCCGGGGCACCAGCACGCGCGCATCGACGGCGAGATCGAGGCCGTGGAATTCCTTGTGGCCCACGATGTACGCCAGCGGCTCGCCCGCGAGGCGCCGATGCCACGCGGCTTCGCAGCGCGCCCGCACGTCGGCGTCGACGGCGTCGGTGTCATGCGCGAGCAGCCAGGCGCGCTCGGAGCCGTCGCGGCCCAGCGCCTGCAGCAGCAGCAATTGCGCATCGAGGCGCTCCAGCCCGAGCGCCGTCGCCTGCGCGAGCAGCTGGGCGAGTGTCATGCGGCCGGGGCCCCGAGGCCGATCTCCAGCTCCTCGAGCTGCTCGGCCTTGCGCGCCAGCAGCAGCGCTTCCACCAGTTCGTCCAATTCCCCTTCCATCACCATCGCGAGCTTGTAGAGCGTCAGGTTGATGCGGTGGTCGGTCACTCGCCCTTGCGGGAAGTTGTAGGTGCGGATGCGGTCACTGCGGTCGCCGCTGCCGATCAGGCCCTTGCGCGTCGCGGCTTCCTTCGCGGCGCGTTCGGCGCGCTCCTTCTCGCGGATGCGCGCGGCCAGCACCTGCAGCGCCTTGGCCTTGTTGCGGTGCTGGCTGCGGTCGTCCTGGCACTCCGCGACGATGCCGGTCGGGATGTGCGTGATGCGCACGGCCGAATCGGTCTTGTTGATATGTTGGCCGCCCGCGCCGCTGGCGCGAAAGGTGTCGATGCGCAGGTCGGCCGGGTTGATCTGCACGGCTTGTGCTTCGTCGGGCTCGGGCAAGGCGGCGACGGTGCACGCGCTCGTGTGGATACGCCCCTGCGTCTCCGTCGCCGGCACGCGCTGCACGCGGTGGCCGCCGGATTCGAACTTCAGCTTGCCGTAGACGCCATCGCCGACGACGCGCAGGACGACTTCCTTGTAGCCACCGACCTCGCCTTCGCTCTCGCTGACGATCTCGATGCGCCAGCCCTGGCGGTCGGCGTACTTCGTGTACATGCGCAGCAGGTCGCCGGCGAACAGCGCCGACTCGTCGCCGCCGGTGCCGGCGCGGATTTCCAGGAACGTGTTGCGCACGTCGTCGGGGTCCTTGGGCAGCAGCAGCTTCTGCAGCTCGTCTTCCAGCCGCGGCAGTTCGTCCTCGATCGCGGCGACTTCTTCCCGTGCCATGTCGGCCATGTCGGGGTCGTCCAGCATCACGCGGGCATCGGCGAGCTGCGCCTCGCGCGCGCGGAACCGTTCGAACAGGCCCGCGACCACGCTCACCTCCGAGTGCTCGCGCGTGAGCGCACGCAGGCGGTCCATGTCCTGCGCGACCTCCGGCTGCTGCAGGAAAAAGTCGAGTTCCTGCAGGCGGACCGGATAGCGTTCGAGTTGCTGGCGGAGGAAGGGCTTCAAGGGGCGGCTCGGGTCGGGACGGACGTGGGGTGGGGCGTGCACCGCGGCGCGGCGCACGTGGGCGCACGTGCGCCGCTAACGCGACTTGCGCAGGAAGAAGTGCTCGATCGCGTCGGTGGCGCGCTCGCGCGCCGCCGCGTCGCCGGCATGCAGTTCGGCCAGGGCGCCGTGCAGCATCTTCTGGGTGAGGCCGCGCGACAGCGCTTCCATCACCGCTTCGGGATCTTCGCCGCGGGCCAGCAGCTTGCGCGCGCGGGCCAGTTCGGCAGCGCGCCACTCGTCTGTCTGCGCCTGCAGCTGCTGGATCAGCGGCACGGCGTGGCGCTGGTCCAGCCAGTGCATGAAGCTCTGCACGCCGGCGTCGATGATGGCTTCGGCCTGGGCGACGGCCGCCTGGCGGTGCGCGTGCCCGGCCTGGACGACGTGCGCGAGGTCGTCCACCGTGTACAGGTAGACGTCTTCGAGCTGCTTGACCTCGGGCTCGATGTCGCGCGGCACGGCGAGGTCCACCATGAACATCGGGCGGTGCTTGCGCGCCTTCACCGCGCGCTCGACGGCGCCCAGCCCGATGATCGGCAGCGTGCTGGCCGTGGAGGACACCACGATGTCGAATTCATGCAGGCGGGCCGGCAGGTCCGACAGCCGCATCACCTGGCCGCCGAAGCGCGCCGCGAGCTTCTCGCCGCGCTCCAGCGTCCGGTTGGCGATGGCGATGGCAGCCGGCTCCTTGGCGGCGAAGTGCGTCGCGGCCAGCTCGATCATCTCGCCCGCGCCGACGAACAGCACCTTGGTCTTGCGCAGGTCCTCGAACAACTGGCCGGCCAGGCGGACCGCCGCTGCGGCCATGCTGATGGAATGCGCGCCGATCTCGGTGGCCGAGCGCACTTCCTTCGCCACCGCGAAGGAGCGCTGGAACAGCTGGTTGAGCGTGGTGCCGAGCGCGCCGGCTTCGTCGGCCGCGCGCACGAAGTCCTTCATCTGGCCCAGGATCTGCGCTTCGCCCAGCACCATCGAGTCGAGCCCGCTGGCGACGCGGAACGCGTGGCGCGCCGCCTGCCCGTCTCGCAGCACGTAGGCATGCGACTTCAGCGTCGCCGCCGGCACGCCGCCGGACCGCGCCAGCCACTCGATGGTCGGGTCCAGGTCGTGCTGCGGGCCGGCGCAATAGATCTCCGTGCGGTTGCACGTCGACAGGATGGCGGCCTCGGGCTGGCGGGAGACCTGGCCCAGGAAACTCTGCCGCATCGCGGCCAGCGTCGGCTGCACCTGGTCGAGGGCGAACGCGAACCGGCCGCGCAGGTCGACCGGCGCGGTGGTGTGGTTGATGCCCAATGCCCAGACGGCCATGGGGGCGATTATAAAATTCGCCGCTCCCACAAGCACTTACGCTGGATCAAACCCCTTCCCGATGGGCCCCACCGATTTCCTGCTGCACGCCATGGGCCTGCTCGCCCCGGCCCTGTTCCTGGCCGTCCTGCTGCCGACCGGCACCAAGGTGCTCTTGCGGCGGGCCACGCCGGCCTTCCCGTGGTGGGTGCAGTGCGTGCTGCTGCTGGCAGTGGGCGCGGCGGTGCTCGGTGGCGGGCTGTGGTGGTTCGGCCGCGACGGCAAGATGGCGACTTACTTCACGCTCGTGATGGCCACGGCCACCGCGCAGTGGCTTTCCTTGCGGGCCTGGCGCTGAAGGCCATGGCTGAGCTCGCCAGCCCCGAAGCGCCGCCGTTCCATCGCACAATGGACCCATGACGACGAAGACGCAGCAGCAGATCACCCCGGAGCTTCGCAAGTGGATCGTGGAGCAGGCACAGGCCGGCCACCCGGCCGAAGCCGTGCTGCGCTCGATGATGGCGTCCGGGTGGGACAACGACGTCGCGGTCGAAGCGATGGAAAGCACCCTGCGTGAGCACTTGAACGCGCAGGCCGTGCAGCAGGGGCTGGCCCCGGCGGTGCCGGTGCCCGAACCGAAGCTGGACGAATCGCCGCTGTACATCGACGCCGGCGACCGCAAGGTGTACGTGGTGCAGAACCAGTACAACCCGCGCGTGGTCGTCTTCGGCGGCGTGCTGTCGGACGACGAGTGCGACAAGCTGATCGCGCTGGCCAAGCCGCGCATGGCGCGCTCGCTCACCGTCGCCACCAAGACCGGCGGCGAGGAGGTCAACGAGGACCGCACCAGCAACGGCATGTTCTTCCAGCGTGGCGAGAACGAGCTGGTCACGCGCATCGAGGCGCGCCTGGCCAAGCTGGTGAACTGGCCGGTGGAGAACGGCGAGGGCCTGCAGGTGCTGCACTACCGCCCGGGCGCCGAGTACAAGCCGCATTACGACTACTTCGACCCCAACGAGCCGGGCACGCCGACCATCCTCAAGCGCGGTGGCCAGCGGGTGGGCACCATCGTGATCTACCTCGCCGAGCCGGAAAAGGGCGGCGGCACGACCTTCCCCGACGCGCACCTCGAGGTCTATCCCAAGCGCGGGCACGCCGTGTTCTTCAGCTACGAACGCGCGCACCCGTCGACCAAGACGTTGCACGGCGGCGCGCCGGTGCTGGCCGGCGAGAAGTGGATCGCCACCAAGTGGATGCGCGAGCGGCGCTTCGAATGAGCGCCCGCCCCGCATGAGGCTGCAGGCCAACGGCATCACCATCGAAGCCGAGGACACGGGCGACGCCCGGCGTCCGGCCGTGCTGCTCGTGATGGGCCTCGGCATGCAACTGGTTGCCTGGCCGGCCGCCTTCATCCAGGGGCTCTGGGACGCGGGCTTCCGCGTCGTCCGCTTCGACAACCGTGACGTGGGGCTGTCACAGTCCTTCGACGAACTCGGCGTCCCGAACCTGGTGGTCGAATCGATCCGGCATCGCTTCGGCCTGCGCGTGCGCGCGCCGTACACGCTGGCCGACATGGCGAACGACGCCTTCGGCGTGCTCGACGCCCTGAAGATCGAGCGCGCCCACGTCGTCGGCATGAGCATGGGCGGCATGATCGCCCAGCGGATGGCGCTCGCAGCCCCGGACCGCATCCAGTCGCTCACGAGCATCATGAGTTCCAGCGGCGCCCGCTTCCTGCCCGGCCCGAAACCGCCGGTGCTGCGCGCGTTGCTTGCGCGGCCGAAGGACAGTTCCGAGGACGCGGTGGTCGACCACACGATGGCGCTGCTGCGGCTGATCGCCAGTCCCGCTTATCCGCACGACGAAGTCGTGGTGCGCGAACGGGTCCGTGCGGCCGTGCGACGCGCCTACCGGCCCGCCGGCACCCAGCGGCAGATGGCTGCGGTGGTCGCGGACAGCAAGCGTGCGCGCGAGCTGGCCACCATGCGCGTGCCGACGCTGGTCATCCACGGCCGCGACGATCCGCTGGTGCCGTTCGCCTGCGGCGAGGACACGGCGCGCCGCATTCCGCATGCGCGGCTCGTGGCGCTGCACGGCATGGGCCATGACCTGCCGCCCGGGGTGGTCGATCTGCTGCTGCAGGCGATCGTGCCGCACCTGCGGCAGACTCGCGGGGGATGAACTCTCCCGAGCAGTCGCTGCTGGGCAAGCCTGCCCCGTACCGCGACCAGTACGACCCGACGCTGCTGTACCCCATCCCGCGCGCGGCCAAGCGCGAGGAACTGGGCATCACCGCGCAGCCGCCGTTCTTCGGCGCCGACCTGTGGACGGCCTACGAGCTGAGCTGGCTCACGCCCCGCGGGCGCCCCGTCGTCGCGATCGCGCAGGTCACCGTGCCGTGCGAGACGCCGAACCTTGTCGAGAGCAAGTCGTTCAAGCTGTACCTGAACAGCTTCACCAATTCGCAGTTCGCCTCCGGCGACGAAGTCCTGGCGCGCGTGCGGGCCGATCTGGCCGAAGCGGCATGGCGGGGCAGCGGCCGCACGGGCAGCATCGGCGTGCGCCTGCTCCTGCCGGAGCTGTTCGACCAGCAGCAGGTGCACGAGCTCGATGGCATCAACCTGGACCGGCTCGACATCGAATGCACGGACTACACGCCGCGGCCGGACCTGCTGCGTGCCGTCTTCGACGAGCAGCCGGTCGAGGAAGTGGTGGTGAGCAACCTGCTCAAGAGCAATTGCCTCGTGACGGGCCAGCCCGACTGGGGCAGCGTGCAGATCCGCTATGCGGGACCGCAGATCGACCATGGCCAGTTGCTGCGCTACCTGGTGAGCTTCCGCAACCACAACGAGTTCCACGAGCAGTGCGTGGAACGCATCTTCATGGACATCCGGCGGCACTGCCGCCCGACCAGGCTGGCGGTCTACGCGCGCTACACGCGCCGCGGCGGGCTGGACATCAACCCGTACCGCACCAGCCACCCGGCCGCCCTACCGGCGAACGTGCGCACGGCGCGGCAGTGACTTGGCGCAGACCCAGTCGCAGCGCAGCCGCTGCAGCCGGTGCGCCCGGAAGCGCCACGCCGTGTAGAGGTCCGGCGCCGACATGCCGAGCAGGCACAGCGGCGCCATCCACAGCGCGCCACAGGCGAACACCGGCAGCCAGCCGATGCAGCCTGCGATCCACAGCATGAGCATCAGGTCCCACAGCTGGTATTCCAGCGGGTGGGTCGTGCGGTGGCCGGCATGCCAGCGCTTGATGTGTTGGAGGTCGTCGAGAGTCATGGTCAGCCCTGGCGTTGGTAGAGCTCCAGCCGCTGCACCGGGGTCGACTGCGCGCCTTGCGATGCTTCCAGCTGCACGTCCAGCCGCGCGCCTGGCGGCACGGCCTGGGCGCCGAGCCCGAAACTGAAATTTCCGTTCGCGTCGGCCTGCACACGCTGCTGCGTCACGGGCAGCGCCACGGTCGCGCGGCCCGCGGGTGCCGGCGCGATGGCATGCACCTGCGCGTGCACCGTGGCGAACGGCGTCGTGCGTCCCCGCACCAGCACGCTCGAACTCTCGACCGTCGTGCCGGCGGCGGGACTGAGCACCTGCAGGGACAAGGGGGTGGTCGCCGGCACGACGACGGGCACGACGGTCGTCGATGCGGCGCCCAGCGTGGTCGTCGGCGACGCCGAGGCCACCAGCGGACCGGACAGCTGCGCCGACGACACGACATCGCCCTGGCGAAGCGTCGCGACGATCGGTCCGGATTGCACGCTGTCCGTCGTGCGCAGCGTGTAGCGGCCGACGTAGTGGCCCGGGCGGCCTTCGCGCAGCGGCAGCGCGTCCGCGATCCCGGGGACGCTGACGCTGGCGCGCGCTCCCGGCGTGCCGTCGACGACGAACCGCAGTTCGGATCCGGGCTGGAGCGATGCGACCGGGTCGGCACCGAACGTGTCGATGCGTGGCGGCGTGGCCTGGGCCGCTTGCGCCGGCGCCGCGCCGCGCAGCGCCTGGAAGCTGCCGGGGAAGTCGAACTTGGAAATCACCATGCGGCCGTTCGCCCGCAAGGTGGCCTGGATCGGCTGCGACACGTCGATGCGGTCGGCGCGGCCTAGCGTGTAGCGCCCCGTGTACAGCCCGGGCGCTCGCTCGTGCAGCGCGATCGAGATGCCACTGCCCACCAGCTGCACCCGCGCTTGCGCACGCGGCGTGCCTCGGACGGTGAAGTCGAGCGTCGAGCCCTGGGTCAGCCCGGCGTCGGCGTTGACCTCGAGGCTGTCGACGACTGGCGATGCCGCAGCGGTTTGCTGAGGGTGCGCGGGCAGAGGCAGCAGGGCCGGCCAGGCCAGCGCCAGCGCGAGCAGGTGGGAGGGGCGGAGCAGGGGGGAACGTTGGGCGGCACGCATGGCGGTCTCGCGGGGCGGCGACGTGCATCCAAGGTAGGCGTCGCCCGAGTGCCTGGGTGTAGGCCTCCCCCGGTCGGACCAGTAGGAGCGCGCAAGGGCATGCTGTCGCCGCTGCCCGGACACCGCCCTCGCGGACGAGCCACGCACCTCAGCCGGCCTGGAACAGGTCGGGCGTGTGTTCCTCGACGCGCAACGGCGCTGCCACGGCAGTTGCCTCGGTGCTGCCCGCGCGGGCGAGCTTGCCCACGCGAACGCCGAGCAGCCGCAGCTTGCGGTCGAGCGGCACGCGCTTGAGGCACAACCCGGCGACACGGCGGATCGCCTTCGCGTCGTCGGTGAAGTGCTCGAGCGTGTGGTCTCGCGTCGCGGTGCGGAAATCGTCGTAGCGCAGCTTGATGCCGATCGTCTTGCCGACGTAGCCCTTGCGGCGCAGGTCGTCGGCGACGCGCTCGCACAGGTCGGTGAAGATCGCGCCGAGTTCCGCGCGGTCGCGCACCGCATGCAGATCGCGATCGAAGGTGGTCTCGCGGCTCATGGAGACCGGCTCGCTCTCGGTGACCACCGGCCGGTCGTCGCGGCCCCACGCCACGTTGTGCATCCAGCGCCCGGTGGACTGGCCGAAGTTGTCGACCAGCCATTCAGGGTCCTGCGCCGCGAGGTCGCCGATGGTGTGCACGTGCAGGCGCAGCAGCTTGGCTTCCGCCTTCGGCCCGATGCCGTTGATCTTGCGCACGGCCAGCGGCCAGATGCGCGATTGCAGGTCGTCCTCGTGGACGATCGAGATGCCATTGGGCTTGTTGAACTCGCTGGCCATCTTGGCGAGCAGCTTGTTCGGCGCCACGCCGATCGAGCAGGTCAGGCGCGTCGCCTCGAAGATCGATTTCTGGATCAGGCGTGCCAGCACGCGACCACCTTCGCGCTGGCCGCCGGGGACGTCGGTGAAGTCGATGTAGACCTCGTCGATCCCGCGGTCCTCGACCACCGGCGCGATGTCGCGGATGACGGCCTTGAACGCGCGCGACAGGCGCCGCACCTCGTCGAAATCGGCCGGCAGCACGATGGCCTGCGGGCACAGGCGCGCCGCCTTCATCATGCCCATCGCGGAGCCGACGCCGAACTGGCGCGCGGGGTAGGTGGCGGTGGTGATCACGCCGCGGCCGACGTAGTCCTTGAGCAGCGGAAAGGCGCCGGCCGGGATCTCGGAGAGCGGCCGGTCCGAGAAGCGCTCGCGCACCATCTCGTCGACGCGCCGGCGTCCGCCGCCGATCACCACCGGCAGGCCCTTGAGCTGCGGATAGCGCAGCAACTCCACCGACGCGAAGAAGGCGTCCATGTCCAGGTGGGCGATGCGGCGCTTGGGGGCGGTCACGGCGCAATTGTCGCGGCATCGACGGGGCGCCTCGCGGCGGTCGGCGTGGGAACGTGACCGATTCCCGCACGCGACGCGGGTGCACTGAAAGATGAGCCGTTGGCTCATCTTAAAATCGCGGCATGCCCGATCCTGATCTCTGCACCGAAGACGAGGTGCACGCCCTGGTCCATGGTTTCTACGGGCGGGTGCGCAGCGATGCCGTGCTCGGCCCCGTCTTCGATCGCCACATCGGCGACTGGGGCCCGCACCTGGCGAAGATGGTCGACTTCTGGTCCGGTGCGCTTCGCGGCACCGCGCGCTTCCGCGGCACGCCGATGCCCAAGCACATCGCGCTCCCAGGGTTGTCGGCGGACCTGTTCCAGCGCTGGCTGGCGCTGTTCGCGGAAACCACCGCCAGCCTGCCGAATGCGCCGATGCGCGAACGTGCCAACGAACTGGCGCACCGCATCGCGCAGAGCCTCTGGTACGGCTACCAGATGAGCCGCGGCATGGACACGCTCACCGAGTCCGCCAACCTCGCTGCACCGGCCGCTCGGGCGGCCTGAGCAGGCTCCCCATGCGGCTCGCGCACATGACCGACTGCGCCATCCGGCTGCTGGTCTACGTGGGCCAGCGCGACGAGCGCCTGTGCACGATCGCGGAGGTGGCGGCGGCCTACCGCCTGTCCGAGACGCACCTGATGAAGATCACGCACCAGCTCGCGCTGGCGGGCTGGCTGCGGACGGTGCGCGGCAAGGGCGGGGGCATCCGCCTGGCCAAGCCGGCGGCGGAGATCCCGCTGGGAGCCGTCGTGCGCACGATGGAACCTGACTTCGCCCTCGTCGAATGCTTCGCGACGGCCAACACTTGCACGCTCACCGGTGATTGCGTGCTCGCCGGCGTGATGGGCGATGCGTTGCAGCGCTTCATGGAGCACCTCGACCAGCACACGCTGGCCGACGTGTTGCCGCAACCGCTGACGGCGCTCAAGCCCGTGCGCCTGTGGCGGCTCGTCAAGGCGGCCTGACTCGCCACCGCCCCGGTGCGGGTGCCAGAATCGCGCACCGCGTCCAGGAGGCTCCATGACCTACCGTTCCAGCTGCCATTGCGGCAACGTCGCCATCGAGGTCGAAGGCACCATCGACCAGGCGATCTCCTGCAACTGCTCGATCTGCCAGCGCAAGGGATCGCTGCTCTGGTTCGTGCCGAAGGCGCAATCGAAGCTGCTGACGGACGACGCCAACGCGGCGACCTACCTGTTCAACAAGCACCTGATCCGGCACCGCTTCTGCAAGACCTGCGGCATGCATCCTTACGCCGAGGGCAAGGACCCGAAGGGCAACGAGATGGTCGCGGTGAACGTGCGCTGCATCGAGGGCATCGATCTCGCGTCGGTGCCGGTGATGGAGTACGACGGCCGCTCGAAGTGAGGCGGCGCCGCTTCAGTCCCTGAAGCGCAGCGTGAGCGGCTTCAGCGCGGGATGCCGCGGCTGCATCGTCCACGCTTCGCCGGCGCGCACCGGGTAAGCCGCGGTCAGCGTTCCCGTCGTCACGATCTCGCCTGCCCGCAAGGGTGGCAACGCGGGTTGCTTCGCCAGCAGGTCCACCAAGTGGGCCAGCGCTGCGAGCGGGCTGCCCAGCGCATTGGCGCCGCGGCCGACCTCGACCAGCTGTCCGTCGCGGTGCAGTTCGACTTCGACCGCCGCGAGAGCGAGTTCCGCATCGGTGCCGATGCTCGCCAGCGGCACCGTCTCGCCCACGATGAGGGCGCCGTGCAGGCCGCCGTCGGCGATGGTGTCCGCCGCCTGGAACTTCCAGTGCGGGAAATGCGACTGCACGACTTCGAACGCTGGCGCGACCCAGTCGATGCAGCCGGCGAGATCGCGGATCGCCAGGCCCGCGCGCGGCGCACTGCGCAGGCACAGCGCGATCTCCGGCTCCAGCCGCGGCTCGGCGAAGTGCGACACCGTGACGTCGAGGTCGGCCATGCCGGGACCGCGCAGCGTGTGCGCGTACACGTGGCCCCAGATCGGGTGGTGCACGCCGTACTCGGGCCAGATCGCGCGGTTGGTGAAACCGATCTTGCGCCCCCGCGGCTGCGCGCCGGCGGCCAGGCGTTCATGGTGCACGCGGTCGGCGACCGTGTAGGCGTGCTCCAGCGAGAAGCCCGGATGCGTGCTGGTCAGCGGCGCGACCTGGCGGACGTCGTCCTGCGCCTGGCGCATCTCGTTCGCGATGGCGTCGAGCGCGCGCGCGACCATCTCAGTACCCCCGCGGCGTGCCGGTCGGGTAGCTGCCTGGCAGCAGGATGGACGTGTCCACGCTGGCGACGTCGGTGCGGCCGCAGAAGGCCATCGACAGTTCGAGTTCGCGGTGGATGATCTCCAGCGTGCGCGTCACGCCCGCTTCGCCCATCGCGCCCAGGCCGTACAGCATCGCGCGGCCGATGTAGGTGCCCTTGGCACCCAGCGCCACCGCCTTGAGCACGTGCTGGCCCGAGCGGATGCCGCCGTCCATGTGCACCTCGATGCGGTTGCCCACTTCCTGCACGATCTCCGGCAGCGCGGAGATGGAAGAGGGCGCGCCATCGAGCTGGCGCCCGCCGTGGTTGGACACGACCAGCGCGTCGGCGCCGGAGTCGACGGCGAGCCGCGCGTCCTCGACGTCCTGGATGCCCTTGAGGATCAGCTTGCCGCCCCAGCGCTGCTTGACCCACTCGACGTCGGCCCACGACAGCGTGGGGTCGAATTGCTTGGAGGTCCATTCCGCCAGCGAGCCCAGGTTCTCGACGCCCTTCACGTGGCCGAAGATGTTGCCGAAGTTGTGGCGGCGCGTGCCCAGCATGCCCAGGCACCAGCGCGGCTTGGTCATGAGGTTGAGGATGTTGGGGATCGTCGGCTTCGGCGGCACCGACAGGCCGTTCTTGATGTCCTTGTGGCGCTGGCCGAGGATCTGCAGGTCCAGCGTCAGCACCAGCGCGGAGCAGTTGGCCGCCTTGGCACGGTCGATCAGGCGCGCGATGAAGTCGCGGTCGCGCATCACGTACAGCTGGAACCAGAACGGATGGTTGTCGGTGCCCGCCGCGACGTCCTCGATGGAGCACACGCTCATCGTCGACAGCGTGAACGGGATGCCGAACTTCCTCGCGGCGCGCGCGGCGAGGATCTCGCCGTCGGCGTGCTGCATGCCGGTCAGCCCGGTTGGCGCGATCGCCACCGGCATCGCGACCGGCTGGCCGACCATCGTCGACTGGGTGCTGCGCGGTTCCATGTTCACGGCCACGCGCTGGCGAAAGAGGATGCGGTTGAAGTCCTGCTCGTTCGCCCGGTAGGTGCTCTCGGTCCACGAACCCGAGTCGGCGTAGTCGTAGAACATGCGCGGCACGCGGCGCTTGGCGAGGACGCGCAGGTCTTCGATGTTGGTGGTCACGGGCACGGTGCTGGGTTCTCCTCGTCGCCGCCGATGCTAAGGCGCGCAGCGCGCCGGCCGATTGAGCTTTCTTCGCGGGCGGTCGAATTTTGCTCATCTTGCCACGGCGCCCGGCGCGAACGGGCCGGGCCACGCTGCACCAGCGCCGCATCGGCCGCCGAATAAAATCACCCGATGCTCGACATCAGCCTGCTACGCAAGGACCTCGACGAGGTCGTCGCCCGCCTGGAGACGCGCAAGTCGCCGCAGCCCTTCCTCGACGTGGCGAAGTTCAAGTCGCTCGAAGCGGAGCGCAAGACCATCCAGGTGCGCACCGAAGAGCTGCAGGCGCGGCGCAATGCGCTGTCCAAGCAGATCGGGCAGCTCAAGTCCAAGGGCGAGAGCACCGACGCGGTGATGGCCGAAGTGGCCTCCATCAAGGAGGAGCTCGAGCGCTCGGCGCAGCGCCTCGAAGCGTTGCAGCCCGAGATGCAGGACATGCTCCTGGGCCTTCCCAACCTGCCGCACGAAAGCGCGCCGGTCGGCTCCGACGAGTCGGGCAACGTGGAGCAGCGCCGCTGGGGCGAGCCGCGCAAGTTCGACTTCCCGGTGAAGGACCACGTCGACATCGGCACCCCGCTCGGGCTGGACTTCGACACCGGCGTGAAATTGAGCGGCGCGCGCTTCACCGCGATGCGCGGCCAGATCGCCCGGCTGCACCGTGCGCTCGCGCAGTTCATGCTCGACACGCACACGCAGGAGCACGGCTACACCGAGTGCTACACGCCCTACATCGTCAACGCGGCGACGCTGCGCGGCACCGGGCAGCTGCCCAAGTTCGAGGCCGACCTGTTCGCCGTCAGCAAGGGCGGCCAGGAGGGCCTGGGCGACGAGGACAAGCAGGCGCTGTACCTGATCCCCACCAGCGAGGTGACGCTCACCAACTTCGTGCGCGACGAGGTGCTGGCCGAATCGCAATTGCCGCTGCGGCTGACCGCCCACACGCCGTGCTTCCGCTCCGAGGCGGGCAGCGCCGGCCGCGACACGCGCGGCATGATCCGCCAGCACCAGTTCGACAAGGTCGAGATGGTCCAGGTGGCGCACCCCGAGCGCAGCTACGAGGCGCTGGACCAGATGGTCGGGCACGCCGAGAAGATCCTGCAGAAGCTCGGGCTGCCCTACCGCGTGATGCTGCTGTGCACCGGCGACATGGGCGCCGGCGCCGCCAAGACCTACGACCTGGAGGTCTGGCTGCCCGCGCAGGACACCTACCGCGAGATCAGCTCCTGCTCCAACTGCGAGGCCTACCAGGCCCGACGGCTGCAGGCGCGCTTCAAGACCGCGCAGGGCAAGAACGAGCTCGTCCACACGCTCAACGGGTCCGGCCTCGCGGTCGGCCGCACGCTGGTGGCCGTGCTCGAGAACTACCAGAACGCCGACGGCTCGGTTACCGTGCCCGAGGCGCTGCGCCCCTACCTGGGCGGGACCGCGGTCCTGCGCCCCTGAGCCGTCCCGGCTGCGCTAGAATGAGCGGCTTCGCACCACGCGAACCGAATTCAGGAGCGGTGGCAGAGTGGTCGAATGCGCCGGACTCGAAATCCGGTATACGGTTCTCCCGTATCGAGGGTTCGAATCCCTCCTGCTCCGCCAGACGCCCCACGCAAGAAGCCCCCTCGAGGGGCTTTTTCATTGGGAAACAGGAGGTTTGTCACTTCAGGTCATCTCAGGACATCGCTCATAATTGCACGATCTTGGTTGGGTACGAAGTTGGGTGCCGCCATGCCGCGAAAAGCTGTTGAGATGTCACCGCTAGCCGTGCGTCGGCTGACGAAGCCAGGTCACTACGTGGTCGGCGGAGTCGCCGGCCTCGCGCTCCAAGTGTCGGACACCGGAGCGCGGTCCTGGGTGCTCCGAGCGCGCATCGGCAGCCGACGGCGCGACATGGGCTTGGGCGGCTACCCCGACGTCGACCTGGCCCTCGCCCGTCAAAAGGCGCGCGAGGCGCGCGACCTCATCGACAAGGGGGTTGATCCTATCCTCGTGCGCCGGGAGGCGAAGAGCGCGCTACTCGCGAAACAAGCGTCTCACAAGACCTTCGAGCAGTGCGCAACCGAGTTCATCGACGCGAAGTCCGCCGAGTGGCGCAACACCAAGCATGCGGCGCAGTGGACCAGCACCCTCAAGACCTACGCGTACCCGCACATCGGCAAGCTGCTGGTCTCTGACGTCGGTGTGACGCAGGTGCTAGCCGTGCTCAAGCCGATCTGGACGGTGAAGACCGAGACGGCAACTCGTGTGCGCGGACGCATCGAGCAGATCTTGGACTGGGCGACCGTGCAGCACTACAGGCAAGGCCCGAACCCGGCGCGTTGGCGCGGGCACATGGACAAGCTGCTGCCGACGCCGGGCAAAGTTGCTCAGGTGAAGCACCACAAGGCGCTGGCGTTGGACGAGGTACCTGCCTTCTATTCAGCGCTGAAGCTTCAATCGGGCATTGGCGCACGCGCCCTGGAACTCGCCGTCTTGACCGCCGCTCGGTCGGGCGAGGTCCGCGGCGCGACATGGCCTGAGATCGATCTGGGCCAAAAACTCTGGACCGTGCCCGCCGGGCGGATGAAGGCGGGCAAGGAACACCGCGTGCCACTGTCGGATGCCGCGGTTGCCCTGCTGACCGCCCTGCCCCGGGTGGAGGGCACTGCCCTGGTCTTCCCGTCTCCGAAAAAGAAGCTCCTGAGTGACATGACGCTGGTGGCCGTGATACGGCGCATGAAGGTCGACGGAGTGCCGCACGGCTTTCGCTCGAGCTTCAAGGACTGGGCTACGGAGCGCACGCAGTACTCGCGCGAGGCAGTGGAGATGTCGCTGGCACACACGATTGGCGACAAGGTGGAAGCTGCGTACCGACGCGGTGACTTGCTGGAGCAAAGGCGCAAGCTCTTGGCCGACTGGGCAGCCTTCCTGGGCAACGGCGGCGCGCTTTCGAGCTGAACGCGACCGCGTGATGTTCTTCGTGTACGACATGCAGTTGCAGCGGATCTCGGGCGTCGTAAATTGCGATCAACCGGCTAGAACTGCGCGATAAATCAAGCACTTAGGCGGCTGTCTCGCACGCGCTCTCGCCGCCGTCGGTGCATTCGGCCGCCCAAGCGCTCAGTAGCCGTAAGCCTCTGATTTTTCAGGATATTTCTCTCGTTTAGCTGCTGCACGCCCCTGCCGCGCGCTCCGCCGCGCACCCCGGGCCTTCCTAGCATCTCGCTTCGCCTCATTGCGAGATGCCATGGAACACAAGCCCATTGACTTCGACAAACTCTCGGACGACGCGTTCGTTCGCGAAGCTGACCTCGTTCGCAGTCGCCGTCGCACTGCCGCCGCACCCGTTTTGCCATTCAGCAGCCCGACGCTCTGGCGCCTGGTCGCGCGTCGTGCATTCCCGCAGCCCCACAGGCTCGCGGGGCGGATCACGGCCTGGAATGTCGGTGAGGTGCGCGCCTGGCTGCGTGACACCCGTTCGAGTGATCCCCGGCGGTGCAAGGCGAAGGGGCGGTAGCCATGGACCAGGAGCTCAAGAGGCATCCGCTCAGTGAAGCGTTCCCCGACATGTCGCCGGAGCAGTTCGAGCATTTCAAGAGCGACATCGAGAAGAACGGCCAGCGGTGGCCAGTCATCCTGCTCGACGGAATGGTCCTCGACGGCTGGCACCGTGCTAGGGCCTGCGCCGCGCTCGGACGCAAGCTCGAGGTTGAGCAGTACATGGGGATCGACCCCGGGTCGTACGTGCTCTCGAACAACTTGCACCGGCGCAAGCAGTTGTCTCCGTCTCAGCGTGCCTACGCCGTTGTGGCCTGCAAGGCGTGGCACCGTAAGGGGCAATGTAAATCGGAAGCGACTTCCGATCTGACCACGAGCGCCGAGATGGCCAAGGAGGCTGCCACCAGCGTTCGCACGATTACCGACGTGAAGAAGGTGATCAGCACGCCACTCGCCGAAAAGGTCCGAACGGGGGAAATGTCCGCCAGCAAGGCGGCCAGTGAACTGCGTTTGCGGCGGACACGCGAGTGCACTGACGCGACCGGAGGAGTGGCGCCTGCCCTGACCAAACGGGTGTCTTCGCGCTCAACGGCCAAGGAGATCGCCGCGCTGCGGCAACGCAATAGGGAACTGACGGATCTCCTCGAGGCCGTCACCGTCGAGCGTGATCGGATGGCCAGTGAACTGGCGACGCTGCGGGGTGCGCCCGAGCGTCGGATCGGCGCGGAGGATGCCGATGAAAATGCGTGACTACCAGCAAGCCACGCTCGAAGAACTGCGCGGCGGTGTGCGCAGCGGCCACAAGGCCCAGATCCTTTACTTGCCGACCGCCGGCGGCAAGACGGAGGTGGCCATCGAACTGATGGTCGCTGCCACGCGGCGCGGTCGGCGGGCCGCCATGGTCCTCGACCGGATCATCTTGTGTGACCAGACGAGCCAGCGGCTTGCGAAGTACCAGGTCGACCACGGCGTTCTACAGGCGGGTCACTGGCGTTATCGGCCCCACGAGCAGATCCAGATCTGCAGCGCCCAGACGCTGGAGAAGCGCGGGAGCTTGCCGAGTGTCGACTTGCTGATCGTCGACGAGTGCCATGCCCAGCGCCGGATGATGCGCGAGTTCATCGGAGCGAACCCCGACGTTTGCACGATCGGGCTAACGGCCACGCCGTTCACGCGAGGCTTGTCGCAGACCTATTCCCACGTGGTGTGCGGCGCCACGACCCAGGAGTTGGTCGCGCGCGGCTACCTCGCATCCATTCGCGTGTTTGTCGCCAAGGAAATCGAAATGAGCGGCGCGCAGACCAGTCGCGGCGAGTGGACTCCCGCTGCTGCTGCCGCGCGCGGCATGCGGATCACCGGTGACATCGTGCAAGAGTGGATCAAGAAGACGCATGAGGTCTTCGGCGGGCCGCGCAAGACGATCGTCTTCTGCGCCAACGTGACCCATGGGAGGGACCTCGCCCGACAGTTCTCCGAGGCTGGCTACAACTTCGTCGCGATCAGCTACCGGGACACGACGGAGTTCAACCACGCGGCAATCGAGGAGTTCCGGAAGCCTGATTCGCGCGTCCATGGCTTGATCGCCTGCGACATCCTGACCAAGGGGTTCGATGTCCCGGACGTGATGATCGGCATCTCGGCGCGCCCGTTCAAGAAATCCCTGTCGGCTCACGTCCAGCAACTCGGGCGTGTCATGCGCGCCTGCGGCGGCAAGCCATTCGCGCTGTGGCTGGACCACTCCGGCAACTTCGTGCGCTTCCGAACTGCCTGGGAGGAAATCTATGCCAACGGCGTGGACCGTCTCCGAGAAGACGTGGAGCGGCCACTGCGCGAACCGACGGCCGCCGAGAAGCAGGAGTCGTTCTGCTCGTCATGCGGGCATCTCTGGCCGTTATTCGGGGACACGTGCCCCAACTGCGGCCACGTGCGCGAGCGGCGCTGCGATGTGATCACCACGCCGGGCGAGATGCATGAACTGCGGTCGGCCGTACCTCGCGAGGCGCGCCAGGCTTGGTGGAGCGGGCTGCTGACGATCGCCGAGGAGCGAAGGCGCGAGGATCCGCGGCGCTGGGCGCTCGCGAAGTACCACGAGAAGTTCAACGAGTGGCCGACCGGCCTGGAGGACGTGCAGCGGCCTCCCACGCCGGAGTGTCGCCGCTGGGTGACATCGCGCGACATCGCGTGGGCGAAGCGACGGAGGATCGCGTGACGACCTTTGTTGAGTTCGCCCGCAGCTTCGGGATCATCATCGACGCCGACCCACCCCTGGGCGAATGGCGCCGGCTGCCGACCGTCGATCATCCGAGGCTGAAGAACGGTGCCGTCCGTTTGATGGGCGACTACGGTTTTGCCCAGAACCACGCCACCATGTCGCGTCCCGCGTTGTGGCGGGGTGAAGTAAGCCAGCGGCCGGGCGCGGTCCCCTTCGACCGGCGGGCCATTGAGGACAGGCTCGCCGAGGACAGGGCCGCGGCTGCTGAACTCGCGGCCAAGATCGTGAGCCGGTGCTCACGCGCCACGCACCCATACCTGGCACGCAAAGGCTTTCCGGACACTCTCGTGAACGTCTGGGTCACGAACGGCGTCTGCCTGCTGGTGGTGCCCATGTACGCCGACCGGGGACTTGTCGGCTGCCAGCTCATCAGCGAGAACGGCGACAAGCGCTTCTTGCGCGGCCAGCAGGTGGCTGGGGCCACATTCACGTTCGACAGCGGCGGTCCGCCGGTGCTGTGCGAAGGCTACGCAACAGGTCTGTCGTGCCAGGCGGCACTGAGGGCGCTGCGTGAACGCTATCGCGTGGTTGTCTGCTTCAGCGCGGGCAACCTCAAACGTGTCGCATCACATATGCAACCAGGCCTCGTCGTCGCGGACAACGATGAGTCGGGGGTGGGGCAGCGTGCCGCGATTGAGACCGGATGGCCCTACTTCGTGCCACCCACGCCAGGTCAGGACTTCAACGACTTCCATCAGGCGGTGTCGCTATTCGAGTGCTCGCAGGCGCTCCGCGAAACGATTCAACAGCTCAGGGGGCGCCATGGCTAAGCACGACACGTGGATGCCCTTCTACCCGGCGGACTACCTGCGGGACACCATGGACCTCACGACGGAGGAGCACGGAGCGTACCTGCTGTTGATCCTTGCGGCATGGCAAGAGGGTGGCGCGCTCGACGATGACCCGGAGGCATTGCGACGAATTACGCGATTGTCGAAGGCGCAATGGGATCGAGCACGGCCTCGACTGCAGCGTTTCTTCGAAGTTGGCGGCGGCAAGTGGCTGCAAAAACGGGTCCGGCGGGAGTGGGAGAAGGCGCGCGCGAACACCGAGCGCAAGTCGCGCGCCGGTACGGTCGGTGCGAAGGCGAAGTGGCGCCACGTCCAAGGGGACGACGGAAAGTGACCCGCTTCCGCAGCTACCGAACAACTAACGCATTCGATGGCAGCCGCATTGCGACCGCATGCCAGACGCACTGCGATCAGAGCGCGACCGCATGGGTGAGGCAATTCGGCTGCATTGCGACCGCAGCGCGGCACACAAGTCCCTGGCTTGCGATCGCATTCGCCGCCGATTGCGGTTGCAAGAAGTCGCAGTCGCCTCTCGCATCCCGCGGAGCATGCACCTTCATCTTCACCTTCACCTTCACCAGATTCGCTAACGCTCATCTGAATACCGGCCATGAAGAATGAAATCAACACTACTGCGATCAAGTCGCGCAACCGCGCACGCATGCCAACCGTCGCCAAGCTGGTCGATGAATATCGTGAGGTGTTCCCGGGCCTGAAGGTGACGTACGCTTCTGAAGGCGGCGTCACGCTGGGCGCCGTCCGAGAAGCGAAAACGTTTTCCGGATCCCCTCCGGCTACTGCAAGCCTGCTGGAGGATGGCGATGATCAGGGTGCTGGTTCCGATCAAGACGATCAGCGAACCGAATGCGCGCTGCCACTGGGCAGCGCGAGCGCGGCGCGCCAAGGTCCACAGGGAGAGCACGTACTGGGCGCTCATTTCATGTGGCGCCGGGGTGCTGCCGTGCTCGGTAACGATGACGCGTCTAGGCGCGATGGACCTGGATGGTGACAACCTGCAAGGAAGTCTGAAGGCCACACGCGATGGCGTTGCTGACTGGCTGAAGGTCGCCGACTCCGACCCGCGCGTCACGTGGATCTACGCGCAGCGGCGCCCCGCGCGCCGCGGCACCTACGCGGTCGAAATCGAGGTGCGGCCGTGCGTGCAAGGAGCCGGAGGATAAAGCGTAGTGAATACTCTTTTCGACGATGACACCGGTGAGGCCCCGCCGGTTGAAGGCTGCCACTACGGTTTCAAGGTCGTTGGCATTCCACCCGAAGCCCGAGAGCAAGCCACGCGCCGACATCTGGCGGCTCGGGCAGACGGCACTTCTGCGGCTGCGTGGGATGAAACGGCATGGCGGGCTTCCGCGCCCATCCGGCCGGTTTGCGCCAGGCGCTACGCCTTGCGCGCAGCCGCGGAGGCTTGCCGGGTGCTCGCGCAGCGCGCCGGCTGGGAAGCAGTGGAAGTTCGTGAGGACGTGAGGCGAGCCCGCAGCGCGCGGGGGAAGGTGCGTTCCGATGGCTAACCAGCGTGTTGAACTGCGCGTGTTGCAGAGCATCGAAGCGGACTACCGTGCCGGTGTGCTGTCGGTTCGATGCATCGCTAGCAAGCACCGGGTCAGCGAGGCTGCCGTACGCAAATGGGCGAAGAATGCGGTGGACGCGGAGGGGCGTGCCGCTCCCTGGACGCGAGACCTGAAAGCGCGAGTCATGGAGCGCGCCAGGGAGATTCTGGCCGCCGATCCAGGAAAGAGCGAAGCCCACGTGCTCGCTGGTGTGCGCACCGCTCACGCGCGCGCGAGGACAGTTACGCAAACGCGAACCACGAGGCAAGAAGACGAGATCACCGGTCTTGCCAGTAGAGCAGTGGTTGAGGTCGTGCGCGAGCAGCGCGTGCGACTGCATCGTGCCCGGACTCTGATCGAGCAGTTCGGCGATCTCATTGGCATTGCCGCCGAAAACCGAGACCTGCTCCAGCAGATGGTCATCGAGGAAACTGAACGAGACCCGACGCCGCGGCGCAGGCGGTCAATGCTCCACGCGATTAGCTTGGCCGCGCATGCCGGAGCGCTGCGCGACCTCGCAACAGCGATGCAACAAGTGATCGCCTTGGAGCGGCAGGCCTACGGATTGAAACCGGCCGACAACCCGATTCCAGCGCCAACCCCGCAACCGATGACTCAGGAGGATATTGATCGCAAATTCGAGGAATTGCGCCGACGGTTTGAGGAGCGCCTGAGACCCTCTTAGGGCCCCGGCGCACGAGCGCACGAGCGGCGGGCCGCGGAGTCATCATTCACCAGGCTCTCGGTCATGCCGCGCTGCCGCCGAGCGGCCTTCGGATATGACGTAGTCGTCAAACTTTTCAGGGTCGACAAACCACCGGCCGGTGATCATCAGCAGTGCGCCAGCCTGGATGAGGGCTGGCTTGTGTTGGCGCAGGAACCATGCCAAAGACGTCTTCGAGGGAAAGACGTGCTCACGCTCTGCTCCATACGCTTGGAGGGTCTTGAGTCGCAGAAGCTGGTCGCTCACCCAGCGATTCTCCCCGGCAAACAGTGTGCTGAGCTCGGCCCGGGAATCCCGAGGTGAGGGCGCATGCGCGCGGAGCATGGAACTCACGGCGGACATTCCCTCCGCTATACGATTGCGCTGCGCTTTAACAGGCGTAAGTCGAAAGCCGGTCACCCATTCACTTACCCAACGAACCGAATCTTCAAGGCCGAAACGTGCCAATGGACGGAGCGCAGAACTGTTCTGACCGATCGATGCTGTGGGTAAACACACTCGCAAGCAGCTCGTCCATACGACCTCCTCGTCGCTGCTTAGACGAGAGTAACCGCGAATGTTCGAGTCAAGTCTGACTGCTGGACCTACGGAGCGGAACACTGCCGGTTGCGCACGGCTGGGCTTCGCGTAATCATGCGAAGCCATGAAGAGATGCGAGCTCTACGAGAAAGTCTGGGCGACGCCGATCACCAAAATCTCCAAGGAGCTTGGCATATCGGATGTCGCTCTCGCGAAGGCATGCCGGAGACACGCGATTCCAACACCTCCGCGAGGCTATTGGGCGAGGCTTCAGGCCGGGCACAAGCTCGAAAGGCCCAGGTTGCCTAGTCCTGAAAAGGACACCGAAGTAGCGCTCGCGATCACATCGGCAGAGGAGCGTGCACGAGCAGAGAAAGATCGTGACACGCAGAAGCGGTGGCTAGAAGAGCATGCGCAGCCAACCAAAACGCCGGTGCGCGTCTCGATGCCCGACACGCTCGAAGGCGCCCACCCGTTGATTCGGTTCACCAGCCGCTATTGCGAGCGCATTCCAAGTTTGGAGCGGAAGTGGGAACGCCGCCGCCCAGGAGAATGGGGCCTAGCGAAAGAGGAGGATCGCCCGCCTCACGCAGATCACGGGCGCTACCGGCTTTTCCACAAGGGCTGCGTGAACGTCACTTGCTCACTGGACTGCATTGACTGGGTACTGCGCTTCCATGCGGGCCTGTTTGAAGCCTTAGAGGCGGCAGGATTCAAGATCTCTCGAAGAGAGGCGATGGGGACCGGCCGCTACCGAGAAGAAAAGCCGGCCGGGATCGTCGCGACCTTGAAGGACGAGGTTTTCCAGATCGAACTCACCGAGGGGTACCGGCGCGTCCCTTTAAGTCCAGAGCAGATCGCTAAGCTGACAAAAGAGCGAGGGTATGCGCCTTACCAGACGTACGAGACTGTACCGAGCGGCAAGTACACCCTGAAATGGACCGGCACAGAACACCGTGCACGTGCGGAGTGGCAGGGGAGCGTCGAGAAGCTGGAGGCGAGGCTCGGTGAGATCGCGGAAAGGATGATCGAGTTGGCGAGCCTACAGCCTCTATTTCGCACGGAGCGGAAAGCGGCTGAAGAAACGGTGAAGCGAGAAGCAGAGCGACGTGAGGCCGCGAGGAGGGTGGCGGAGTCCCGTGCGGAGCAGTTAAAGCACGCCTTCTCGATGGCTGAAACCCACGAGCGGATGCAGCGCTTGGAGAGGTTTCTGAGTCACCTGGATCGGTATGCGAGTGAGCTAAACGAGCCTTACGGAGATCGCTTGAAGGTCTGGTTGTCCGTGGTAAGGGAGGAGCTGGCCGAGGGCTCTCCATTGGACGAGCAGCTTACGGAGGTGCTCACCGTGCCCAGCTGGCAAAGCTGGCCACCGCCATGGTGGCCGGCCACGGACAAACCTACGGATTGAGGTTCCGCGCGTTGCTGGTCCCATGGCTCAGCTGCTCTCGTAAACTGGGCATCTATTTGCGTATCGGATCTCCGTTCACGTGCCCGACTCTTGTGTCCTGGGAAGCTAATGATCATCGTTCACAAACGTACGAATGCTTTCTTCTCGCAGAAGGGGAAGGTTGCTGTCTCTGACAAGCTAAAGGACGCAGACGTTCTCTGGCGTTATGTTGACACTGCGCGCTTCCTTGATTTTTTGGAGACGAAAGCACTTTTCTTCTGTCGAGGCGACCAGTTCGAAGACAAGTTTGAGGGTGCGTTTACGCACTCCCTGCGTGATGCGATCGAAAGCGCGTACCTTTCGAACAAGATCGACTACACCTACGAATCCTTCAAGAAGGAGCTCCGTCGCCGCGTCTTCGTCAACTGCTGGCACAACGGTCGTGACGACAGCATGGCTATGTGGAAGATCTATGGCCAATCGCCCTGCGCTGTCGCGCTGACTACAACCGTAGGCAGGCTGAAGGAAGCTCTTGAAAGCCAGCTGTTGCCGTACCACTTGCGCATAGAGAGAGTGGAATATGTGAAGCATTGGCGAGACCCAAAATTGAACATCAAGCCGTACTCGCGTGTTTTCTCGTACAAGACGACGGCATATGCTTTTGAAAAAGAGGTGCGCGTGATACTGGATCGGTCGCTCGACGACGCCCAAGATGCAGTGTTAGAGACTGGCATTCCTGTTCCCATCTCTGTTCCGAAGCTATTGCGAAGTGTTGTCATTTCACCTGAGGCACCGAAATGGTTCAGTAACTTAGTCACTCTCGTCGCTGCTCGTTATGGACTTCAAGCGGACGTGCGGCACTCAAAGCTTTCTCTCGAACCGGTCTAGGCTACCTTCGACGCGCGGGGTTTTGCCCCGCCCAGCCGCCCCTCTCCACCGCCGGATTGCGAGCCAGCGGCGTCGAGAGTCGCTTAGAAAGCGGCGTTGCTCTATGGATCCGAGTTCGAACAATACCTTTGACTCAGGCTGAGCCGCGTACAAAAATCGCCTTGGAGGGAGGACACGAATGAACGGGCAGATATTCTTTTCCGAGCTCGCACGAATCACGAAGAGCACGAGCAACCAGCAGCTCGCGGCTATTGTCGGCAAGCTGCCGGTGCAAGTGAGCCAGATGAAGGCCGGCGATATCAGCGAGCTGACGATGGCCCGCATCGTTGCTTCGCGAGCGGCGCTTGCCGTGAAGCCCGTCGACCTGCTGAAAGAGCTCAAGCGACTGCTTGCCGTGACAACGGATCGCGCGCTGTCCACCTCATTGGGTTTGACACAGCAGACGTTCGTGAACTGGAAGGCGCGGCGGCACGCCATGACGCCGCGCCAGGTCGCCGAGATCGTGAAAAAGGCAAGGGCGCAGGCAACTGCTGAAGCCCATTCCAGCGCCTTCCGGCCGATCATTGAGTTCTTCCCGATTGAGCGCAAACTGCGCAAGAAGTCGTACGCCGTGTTCAATTCGGAGCCGGGCGCGGGAAAAATGCGCCTCGGGCTTTCCGCCGAATTGCAGTCGGTCAATGGCCTGTACGTCTTCTACGACTCGCGCGGCAAGGCGCTCTACGTGGGCCAAGCCCAAAGGCAGTCGATCTGGAAGGAGATGCACAGCGCGTTCAACCGGCCGCGTGCCGCCCAGAAGATTTCGGCCGTCCGCCACCCGACGAACAACGTCGAATACAAGCCAGCATCGGAGAAGCTGCGTCAACCGGTGGACACGCCGCGCAAGCTGCACGAGCTCGCGGCCTACTTCAGTGCGTACGAAGTGGCCGAGCCCTTGCTCGATGATTTTGAGGCACTGCTGATTCGGGCCTTCCCGAACGACCTGCTCAATTTCAAGATGGAGAAGATTGGTAGGAGCCTTGCAATGAACGCCGAAAGGAAGGCCGATGCCGGTAAGTCCGTGCGCAAAAAGACGCCCGCAAAGAAGACGGCACCCCGCAAAGCCGCGCCAGCGCGCAAGGCAGCGTAGTGCGCAGCCCCCGGGGCACGCACGCGATCCGCAGCACGATATCCCGCCGCTCAGGCGCCTGAAAGTCGCGGACCGGCGTGCCACGGCGGAGCGCATCCGGAAAACGGTGACTCGCCCGAATTACGCCCGACTCGGTTAAGAGTGGATGTTGTCCGAAGCCCGGACATGTTTTGGGCGAGCGCGCAAAGAGCGAAGATCTGCTGCCAGGCACTTACGCGCTTTGATGCTAGTACCTTCTTAGCCGCGATGCCGACGCCCGGCGGATTCATTCGCCGCTAGGTGCGGGAACAGCTGACCGTATGATTCGCAAGATGACGAACAGCGACATCCCCGCTTCAATCGGAAGTGTGTTCCGTGAAGAGCTCGGCGCCCTTCCGTGGGCTGCTTCGTTTGATTTCGATCGATTGATTGTTGGTCAGGCGATCACCGAAATTCCTGACGGGAAGGAGATCCTAGGTGATCAGATTTGGGACATCTGCTTCCCGCGCCAACCTGCTGGCATATACGGCCACCACACTGACTTGGCTGCATTCCAGAAGATCATTGATAGCCGTGAAATATGGCTCCATGCGGTCGCTAAGCAGGTTCGTTGGGGCGAGCTCGAGCTTTTCGCGCGCCAGTTCGAGCTGGACGGATACTTGGCTACAAATGAGCGAGGAGAGCGGGTCTTAGACGCACTTGCGCGGGACATGTTCTCGTTGTCCCTCAGTGAAGGAGTTCCGTCGCCGGAACTGTGGGGGCGGCGATTTGGTCCGGTCCGCATGAACCTTCACGTGGAGCCAATTTTCGACCGCAGCGAATTGCGCCGCGTAGCCTACGCTGGCGAAGACGTCCAGAACGATCATCCATTCGCGAAGCTTCGCGAAGTAGGTCTGCGACGTTTCGCAAAGAACTTAATCCCGCCTAGGATAAATCGCGCGGGCGCGTTCTTCTTGCCATTGAGATACAGCAAGCAGCAGGAAGTCCGCCTACTTGTTAAGCGGCTGCCGGGCTCCTCGGCTGTGGACACTAAGATGGTGAGAGGCGAAGAAGTGCTTCCTATTAGCCTTGAGCAAGATCACGAACGAGTACGTATCCAACTGTTGTACGTTCAAGTCGCCAGTCAGCAGTTTGTCGCTCCCGTGCAGCAGGCACTCGCCGCCGTCCCGCATTGGGAGGTCGGCGTGCAGGTGGTGCAGAAGTAGAGAGAGCACTGTGCCAACGGAGATACGACTGCCCTCGACTAGCCCACGGACTGTAAATCCGCTGGCCCTTCACGGCGGAAGGATCTCCGGGCCGTGCATGTGGATCGAATCGCGGTGCGTTACGGCCCAACTTTCCTCCTAGCTGGCGTAAGTCAGACTTGTCAGAGTCACACACGAGTAACGACGATTGGCCCGTCGACGTCGGGGTGCCGATCCCGCTAGATGTGTTGGGACGAACATCTCCTGGCGATCTCCCGAACTCCCGATCGCGAACCGGCGCTTTGACTGAATAACCCCATCGGCAATAATGCCTGAGCTACGACGCGCAGACGTCGGGTCAAAGAGGGAGGGCTTGTCTTGCCCTCCGGTTGTTCACGGAGAACTGCATGACCAGCGCCTCGCCGGCTTCGCCGGATACGCCCGCTCAAGCCGCCGCGCCGGCCAGCAGCTGGGTTCGTTTCCTGCGCTCATACGGACCGACACCCTCGAACACCACGCTGTTCGACGAATACACGGTGGACGCCCTGCGAAAGGCGAAAGTCGCCCCAATCAAGCTTCCTAGTCCCGAGCTCGTGCGGATTCTCGCGTGGGCGGACTCGGGTTTACCCGGATCGGCGCTCATCGCGGGCACCGCGGGCGACGGCAAGACCTATCACTGCCGGAGCCTTTGGATCCATTTGGGCGGCTCCGATGCCGACTGGGCCGAAAAGCGCGGCCCCGTCAAGGAGCTTGCCCTAGGCGGCGGCCGGGTCGCCGTCTTCGTCAAAGACCTGACCGAGCTGAATGAGCAGGAGAGCGATGCTGTGCTCGGGCTTCTCGAGCAATCGGTCCTCGGAGCCGAAGATCGCCGGTTCGTCGTTCTCGTCGCCAATCACGGGCAGGTGCTCGAACGTCTACGGGACTGCGGCCGGCGTCAAGGCCGAGCGCACCCATTGCGGGTTCCTATCCAGGATGCGTTTCTGCAACGGAGCGCTGCGCCGGAGCGGCTCGCGCTGTTCGATCTGAGTCGCCAGAGCCGCGGCCAGGCGGCCGAAGAGGTGCTGACGGCCGTCTCGTCGCATCCCGAATGGGAGAAGTGCTCGCAGTGCGAGTGGCATGGCGAGGGGCGCGTCTGCCCAATCTTTGAAAACCGAAACCGGATGCTCGGGGCCGGCGACGGTGGGCGCGTTCGCTTGCGGCTCGCGAATCTGGTGGAGGTCTCCCGCCTCAATGGCGTTCGCTTACCCGTGCGCGATCTACTCGCGCTGGCCTCGAACATGGTTCTTGGCCACCCAGACGCGAAGGAAGGCCTCATGACCTGTGCTGAGGTGCCCAAGATTCAGCAGCGGTCAGCTACCGAGCGCGCGAGCATCTATGACAACGTCTTCGGCGCGAACCTGGGGCGCAGGGCGTCGAGCAAGCCGGTGTTTCGCGCGCTCGCCGCTTTTGGGGTCGGCGCGGAGACCACCAACGGCGTAGACGGGCTTCTGATCTACGGGGCGGACGACCCTAACCTTCAGGAGCCGTTCGCGCGCCTCGTGGGGGCCGATCAAGTCTACGGTGCGACGCCGAGCTTCCTCTCGGAGCTCCAACGCTACCTCGAAGGCGAGGAGGGCGCGCGGGTCGACGGGGGAGCGGGAGCCTTCCTCCGGCGCATCCACTCCCAACGCAGACGGCTGTATTTCACGCTGCCTGGCGACGACCCGCACTACCGGTATTGGTCACTCACCGCTTTCCGCTTCGCCGGGGATTACCTCGACACGATGGCGGCGCTGTCCGCTGGCCGCGCGATCTCCGAGTCGACGCGTTCCCGGCTCGTTCGCGGCCTCAACCGCGTGATGACGGGCCTCTTGATCGAGAACACCGACAAGCTTTTCGTGGCGAGCTCCGGCGGCTTCACGCAGTCGCGCATCAGCGTGCTGTGCGACACCGAGGCGGCGGCGAGGCGCTCGGGAGGCGTTGGCATGAAGGTGATGCTCGATGCGGTCTCAGGTCGCGCGCTCATCGATGTCGCTCTCCTCGCGGGCGACGAGCACTCGGCGAGCTTTGCGCTCACACCGATCCGGTTCGAGTTTCTCTCGCGCGTCGCAGACGGCGCGCTGCCGGGAAGCTTCTCCAACGAGTGCCTCGAGGACATGCTCGCCTTCAAAGCCAAGCTGCTGCGCAAAGCGGAACTCGCTAAGAAGCTCAACTCCGACGACGACGAGGGGCAAGGCGACGCGTTGACGCTGCGTTTCATCGAGGTCGAATCAAGCGGGCATGGCTACTCCAAGCCCGTTACCGTGAGGACGGGTCAATGAGGCCGAAGATCAAAGACGTCGACTTCACGGTGGACGAGCACATCTGGGGCCATCGCCTCTACGACGAGCAGCTGCCCCATCTGACAGTGCTCGAATTCCTCACCGTGTTGGGTTCGAACACTATGAGCCCGCTGTGCATCGAAAGAGATGCCCCGCCGCGCTATCAGCCCCAGCGGCAGATCAGGCTTCGTGCGCTCCTCTTCAACAACCCATTTGTGGAGTCCATCCGGGAGCGCGAGATCGCTGACGCCGAGAAGTGGGTCCTGTGGTCGGAGCGGTTCGCCAAAGACGCCGAAGGGCTCGGCGGCTTCGACTTGGGCTATCTGCGCCAGAGCTTTGGCGAATTTGAGCACTTCGCTCGGGCCATTGAGCTGCTGCGCTCGTCCTCGTTCGAAGCCCGCAGCAACAAGCGATGGAGCTCGAAGTTCGTCTTCCCGTTCGGTCCCGACGCGCTCTACGAGGACTTGCGCATCGACGCCAAAGGCGCGGCGTCCAATGACCGGCGCTTCTTCGCCCGCACGGGCGAGATTCTGTATCTGATGCTTTCGCGCTCGAAGCGCGGGCCGGAGCTGGGTAAGAAGCTGGTCGAGCGGCTGTTCGATGCGTCGCTTCCCATGAACAAGCTCGTGCGGGCGTTGCAGGGAGCGCCGGAGCGAGCCAACGAGCCCAGGCCTGTCGGATACCTGCCCCACGCTTCGCTCGAGCGATTCGATCGGCTCTGTGACGACTGGCTCGCGATCCTCGCCCGCGACATGCCGGTCTACGACGCGCTCGAGCACCTGATCGCCATCACCGGGCTCAACCTGCTGCTGTATTTCTTGGAGCGCGGCAAGGCGGCGTCCGGCGACGCCCAGCCTGTGGAGATCGTCTGCGAGATTGTCTCGCGCGAGCGCACGAAGGTGCGCGCGCTCTCGGCGGAGTCCTATGTCGCTAACCAGGGCTATTCGCCGGCCGCCGTGCGCGTCGCGGTGGAGTCGGCGCGCCTGGCGCCGGAATGGGCGGCGGCGCTCGCGTCCAGCGATCCGAAGGGCGAGTGCGCGGCGGTCCTTCGCTCGCTGTTCCAGTGGCCGCCCGAGGACGGCGGCGACGACCCCGACGCGCTGAACAAAGACGGCGACCAGCTTCTAGCGCAGTTGGTCGAGAAGGCGCTCTCCCGCCACGAGCAGCACTTCGAGAAGATCCATGCGGCGTGGTCGCGCGCGATCGGCCTGAGCTCGCGGCGCCTGTCTCGGCGCACGCGCTACGCGCCAAACGACCGCTTGCTCAAATCCATCGTGCTGGCCATCGTGGAGGACCGGATGCAGTTCGACGAGTTCCTGGCCGAGGCGAAGGTGCGCTACGGGCTGGTGATTGGGGACGTGGAGGGAGCGCGCCTGGTGAGCGAGAAGCTCGTCGACCAGGAGGCGCTGAGCGACAACCGTGCGAATCTGGAGGCGCGCCTGGCAGGGCTCGGCCTCGTTCGCAGGCTCTCGGACTCCTGCTCGTTCGTTGAGAACCCCTTCGCGACCGGAGGTGAGCACTGATGTTGGCGAACAAGATCATCGGCAGGGTCGCGGCGACTATCCTCGCCGAGCGCTTGGCCGACGCCAGGCAGGATGACGGGACGGGCTCCGAATCCGCGGCGATGTTCCGCCTCGACAAACTCTCGCCCGAGCAGATCGCGGCCGTCGTCTGGGAGGTGCTAGGCAACCCCGCGCTGGAAGCCGCCGTCGACGTCAAGATTCCCGAGTCGCTCGTCGTCGGGCAAGGCCTGCCGGCGCGCGTGCTCACCGATCGGAACGCGGGCTTCATTCGCAACGCTGGGACGACGAAGTCGGGACTGCTCACGGCCAACGGCACCGAGCAGAACCAGGCCGACACGTTGCAGCACGTCACCGCTCTGGGCGCGAAGGAGCTTCGCGCGCACGAGAAGGCTTGGGTGGAGGCCACGTGCCACGTGGCCACGATGGCGCCCACGCCCGAGGACCGGCAAGTTTTCGAGTCGGCGCTTCGCGGGCTCGTCTCCGTTGTCGACCTCTCGCTGATCCAGCTCGGCGAGTTCTGCGCCAAGATCGCCGAGGCGTCGAGCCCGGCTTACGGCCGACCGATCCGCGACGCGATCGGCTGGGCGCTCCCGCGAGTCGCGCTGCCACGCGACACGTCCTTCTTCTCTAACCCGAAGACCTACGGGGTCGCTGTGACGCCGTGGAAGAAGGCGTTCGAGAAGCTGTTCGTGAACAGGGCGCCTCTGCTGCGCCGGATGCGGCACACCGGGCAGCCGGTCGACCCCGATGAGATGCGCGAGCGCTTTGCTGAAAACGAGGCGCGCATCCAGCCGGCGGCGCTACCAGTGGTCGCCGCGTTCATCAACGCGCCGAGCTCGGACGAACAAAGTGCGGCCGACCTCGCGGAGCTCGAATGGGAAGCCGACGGCGTCCACCACATCTTCGAGAAGCCACGCGAGAAGCAGCTCGGGCTCGCCGAGGCCACCCTCTACTTCTTCGCCCACGACTGCTCCGAGCCCAACGCGCTCGAAGAGAAATGGCGCAAGCACCTCGAGGATTTGAAGGCCCGGGAGCGCAGGTCCGACTGGAACGAGGACGACGAGGAGTTCTACGACCTCCACCGCAGGCACATGGAGCGGGACGACCCGAAGCTCAACGCCCGGTGGGAGAAGGTGATCTTCGGCAAGCCAATCGAGTGCTCGGACTTCTTGCAAGGTGTGGTCGAGGCGGCCCACACGCTCGTCGCGGGGGCGTCCGCCTCCGACAACGAGCGCTTCCTGCGATTCACGGTTAGCAAGGGCCGCAAGGAGTGGCGCGAGCGATTCAACCACGACGTAGGCGCGTATTTCGGCGCGATGTATCGAGGCCTGAAGGAGCTGCTCGGCGCCAAGGCCGACTGGAAGGTGGAGCGCATGGGCACTGCCGACTTGCCCGATCCGCTCTTCCGCTATCCCGACTTCTTCGCCGCCGAGCAGCGCGTGCGCAAGGACAAGCCGAAGCAGGTCACGTCGCTGGCCCGCAACTCCGTCCAGATCAAATTCGAGGTCTCGCTGATCGAGGGCTCCGGCGAGGCCGAGCAGGTCGTCGAGAAGACGCAGCTCGTCTGGTCCTACAAGCCCGACGCTATCGGCTTGTCGCTCGTCGAGGACATGGAGCGGTTGTTGGAGAAAGGCGGTGTGGCGTGCACCGAAGTGCCCCGCCGCATGGTGAGCAAGAAGGGCGGCGTGCAGAGCGTTTCGCTCTCCGACACCAACACGCTCGAGGCGACCTTCCAGCGCGACGCGGGGTCCCTCGTGCCGGCTCCCGCCAAGATGCGCAGCCTTCGCGCCGAGATCAAGCGCCGGATCGACGAGCTGCACGAGCAGGGAAAGATCACCACCGAGCAGCGCGATTTGATTCGCGCCGTGTGGAAGACGTTCGAGGAGGATTACAACAAGGCGTTAGAGGACTTCGTCTCCACGGGCCTTCACGGCGAAGCCGTCATGCGCCAGGCGGAGTCCTTCGCTGTGCTCCTTAAAGTGCTCGCCATCCAGGCGCGAGGCGACGTCTGCAGATCGAAGCTTGTTGCCGAGGTGCTCTCCGTCGGAACCGTAAAGGTCGTCGGCGAGCAGCCGTGCCTGATCGTCCCGCCCTGGCACCCGGAGCGCATGAAGGCGCTGGCGGTGAAGTCCCGGCGCGCGGCGGGGCTGGTCACCCACATGCTCGGCGGGCGCGACGTCCTCTTCGGGGACCGGCACATCTTCTTCCGCGAATTTTTCGAGGAGCTGGCGCACCCGTTCTATCCAGAAGTCGCGTGCATCTCGCGCAACGGCGAGCCCAGGCTCGTCGCGGAGAGCAGCACGGTGAACGGCTACAGCCTCTTGGAGCTCCCCGTCCGCGGCGACGACGACACGTTGACCGACGTTGATCCCAGCGGCGCGGCCAGGCAGGTCCGCGAGCTGCTGTCTCGTTACGTCGGGCTCCAACCGCACGAGGCTGACAACCTGAACGTGGTCCTCTACAACGCCGACGCGGCGGAGCTGCCGCTGGCCGTGGTCCGCGAACTCTCGAGCGAGCAGGCGCAGGAGGACTTCCAATGCGGCGTTTCGGTTCGGCACCGCGACCCCGCGAAGCTTAGGCGCGTCTACGCGGAGCTCGTGAGCAAGGCTGGCGACGATCCAGACCTCCCCGTGGTCAGCGAGACTTCCGACACGTTCATGTCGAAGCTGCGGATTTCTGTGGTTCCCGCCTCCGCGACGCCCCCGCGCGAGGCCGGCTCTTTCCGGCCCTACGACATCGCCTTCCTGCACGACGTCGTCTCGCGCACTGCGGGCATCGACTGGATCAAGATCGGCTGGGTCAACGAGAGGCCGAGCCTCGAGCACGCGCCCTCCCGTTGGTCATACCGAAGCGTTTCGGGCGAGAACGAGCTCAAATCGACGACTTTCCTGGCGTGCCCCATGCAGACCGCCTCCGGATGGGCTTACATGTCGAGCGTCGCGTCAGTGGTGCGGCAGAAGGACGCCGTCGAGGGGGAATACCTGCTCCCGGCCAGGCGCATCTCGCTCCAGAACGAGGCATTGAAGACGACGCTCGACGATGCGCACAACCTCGCGGAGTGGGTCGCGACCTACGACGAGCTCCTCGACAAGCGCCAGTTGCAGGCCAATGGCGTCACGGTGGTCCGCTACCGGCGCGGGAGCACCAACGGCCGCAACATGATCGTCAGCTCGACGTCCGAGCTGCGCCTGCTGGGGGTCTTGGCCCGCAGGCGTCTCTCTGAGCTCGCCTTCCCCGGCCCGGACGATGCCCTCGACGAGCTCGCCGAGCGCATCAAGAAGGACGCGCTCTCCATCTCAGGCGACATCGTGCTCAGAGCCGCCAAGCGCGGCGTGTCCACCGGCGAGATGCTCGGGCTGGTGCTTAGCCGACACTTGCTCGAGAGCGAACTGCGCAACCTGGCCGGAGGCGGCTCGCGTCCCGCATTCACCGTCTTCTTCCTTCTGGACGACTACGCCACGTGGCTCGCGCAGCGCGAGAGCCGGATCGCCGACTTGCTGGGCCTCTGCGTCGAGGAGCGCGACGGCGTCCCGCATCTGCACATCGCGATCGTGGAATCCAAGTATGTCGGCGCGGACGGGGCGGCGGAGGCGCGCCGGTCCTCGAAGGCACAGCTCATGGCCACGCTCTCCACGTTCCGCTCCGCATTGTTCGGCGACCCGAGCCGTCTCGACCGCGACGTCTGGCTCGCGCGGCTGGCCGATCTTCTCGTCGATGCGGACGTGCCCGCGGGCTGTTCGGATTTGCTGGAGCGCGCGCGATCGAGCCTGCGCGAGGGCGAGGCGCGCATTTCGCTTCGCGGCTACTCGCACATCTTCGTGCACACCCCCGACCCGACGAACAACTTCAAGTCCGAGCAAATCCTGCTCGAACAAGCCGACGGCGTGCAGGCTTGGCAAGAAGTCTTCGAGCGCCCCGAACTTCGCGGTCTCGTCGAAGGCTACGCGCTGAAAGCCGCGCCCGAGGCGGTTAGAGCCCTTCTGGGCCCGATGATGCCTTGGCTCGATTGCGACGCGAAGCCGCCCGCGGCGCGCGTGTCGTGGACCGCGATGATCGAGCGGCTCACGCCTCCAAACGGGTTGCCGCCATCGGAGGACAGACCGGCGAACGGCGGATCGCCGCCTGCTCCGAAGCCGGATGGCGGGGCCGCCCCGCCCCTGCAAGCGATTGCCCCGGCGCCGGCGCCGCAAGAGCCGTCTTCGACTCCGGCTGTCGCGACGCCTGCCGACGCGCAGCATGGGTGGGCGGGCGAGGAGCTCGGAGCGCTGGTCGCCGACAAGTCTGCGGCCATCCAAGGGCGCGCCGACGAGCGCGGTGAATGGGCCGAGGAGATCACTCGCAAGCTCAAGACGGCGCTGAACAGCTACGGGCTGCAAGCGGCGATTTTGGGAACGCGCCTAACGCCCAACGGCTGCCTCGTGCGCCTGGCGGGATCCGACCGACTGCGGGTCGAGGACATTGAAGCCAAGCGCACGCAGCTGCTCACCACCCACGCCATCAAGCTTGTGACGGTGCAGCCCAAGCCCGGAGAGATCGTCTTGACTGTCGCGGGCGAAAAGCGGCAGTCGGTTTCCCTCTGGGAGCTCTGGGCCAGGCGCTCGATCAACCGGAACGCGGCGGGCATCAATACGTCGTTTGTGCTGGGCCTGCAGGAGATCAACGGCTCGATCCTCTACCTGAATCTGGGCGGCGAGTTCGGGGGCCTCTCGTCTCACGAGCCCCACTCGCTCGTCGCCGGTGCGACGGGCAGCGGCAAGTCCGTGTTGATCCAGGCGCTAATGCTCGACATCGCGGCGACGAACACTCCGCAGCTCGCCAAGATCGCGCTCATCGATCCCAAGATGGGAGTCGACTACGCGGCGCTCGAAGCGCTCCCGCACATGCGCGAGCCGATCGTGACGACGCGCGAGCGCGCGACGCAGCTTCTGGAGGAGCTCGTCGAGGAGATGGAGAGCCGGTATCGGCGCTTCGCCGCGGCGCGCGCGCGTGACCTCTCGACCTACAACTCCAAGTCGCAGCCGGAGGAACGGTTGCCGATGCTCTTTGCCGTGCACGACGAGTTCGCGGACTGGATGCTTGAGGACGGCTACAAGCAGGCGGTCGGCGCGGCCGTTCAGAGGCTCGGGGTTAAGGCGCGCGCGGCAGGCATCCATCTGATCTTCGCCGCGCAACGTCCCGACAAGGACGTCATGCCGATGCAGCTGCGCGAGAACATGGGGAACCGCCTCATTCTGAAAGTGGCCAGCGAGGCGACTTCCAAGATCGCGCTCGACAGGCCTGGAGCGGAGCTCCTGCTCGGACGCGGGCACCTCGCCGCGAAGCTCAATGGGGAGCAAGGGCTCGTCTACGCGCAAGCGCCGTTCCTGAGCGACGACGACATCGCAGCCGCTGTCGCGGCGATCGCTGCGGACTCTGGCGTTGAATGAGGTACGGCAGGATCTACTTGCCTTCGTCTTCAAAACGCAAAGGAAGGGTGCGCGTGTCGACATAGGAGACATTTGGCGCGGCGTCCGTCGCCTCGGACAAGCCTCGACCGAGGTCTTCCAAGATTGACTGAAAGGTGTCGGTGCCGTCAATTCCGCCAAAAACGGCAATGATGGGACCGAGGGCGCGACTCATCTTGAGGTATTCGTCAGCTTGGTAGTCGGGATTTTCCAAGATGGCCTCAAGCGCTCCTGGACACATGCTGCCGTAGTAGGACTCGCTCAATTCGCCAGCGGCATTTCTGATCCCTTCCGCGAATTCACCAAAGTTGTCTTGGCGTATGTGTTCCGACTGCCGCGCGATCTTCTCAGCAAGACTCTGCACAAACGCAAAAGGCGCCGCGTAGCCGAGACAGGTGTTTGCTTCCTTGCGAACGTTCGCCGCAGGGTGCTCGCTAAGACCAATCAAGATGTGGCTTATCAGAGAAGTCCCGTCATCGTCTGAGTCGCCAAAGTCCCAATGCAAGGTTCGGAGCGCGTCCAGCACGACTTGGCCCGCGTCCTCCGCCTTGAATGGAAACTCTTCGCCGATGCCGAGAATGGCCTCAATGAGATCACTCAGTGACGAATCATGTCCGAGCACAGACGCCAGATCATTGGGTTCGTCGGAGGCCATCGCCACCAGCTTGACCGCTTCAATGCGGGCAAGATTGTCTGGATCGTTCATTGCGCTGGTCACTGCGAAGCGAAGCACTTCCCGGACTTCGACGCCCTGCGTCGACGTGTATTCGCACAATGACGACAGCAAGGTTCGCCGCACGCGAGGATCCGAGTAGATCGGAACGCCCCCGGGGAGCGCCGCCAACATCTCCACATGGGCTGGTTGCCGCAAGAACCAGGCTAAGGCGTCGCTTCCGGCGCAAGTCGCAACGGAGGCGGAGAACTCCGCCTCCATGTCGTCGTGGGCCCGCAGTTTCTCCGGCCACTCTTGCGCCATGCAGGCGATGACATAGTCCCTCTCACGCCCGTAGTAAAAGTCCACTGACAGTTGACCGTGCGCGTCCACCTCGGTCATCAACAGTGCAGACTCGAAGAAGCCGCTCGGAATCTTTTGAGCTATCGGATGCGACCATATCCGGCAGAGGGCCTCTATAGGCACTGGCGCGCCAGCGCGAATCATTTCCCTTCCGAGCTCCCGCAGGCAAAGAGGAATGTTGTATTCCTCTAAACCGACGGCGCGTCCCATCTTGCTGTCGAGGAAACGTCGGAGAAGGCTCGGCTCGTCCAATGAATCGGGTAGCTGTCCTCCCCGGTATTCCCGCATCGCGATGCCAAGCACGTAAGGATCGCGTGTCTTCTTGTGAGACTTCTTTGGAACGGTCACTCGATACGCGGACGCGTAAACCTCATATGCCCGATCGCGTTCTTCGGGGGAGTATCGGCTCACGTGAATGAGATTCCAGTCGTTCGTCCTGACGGCTGCCTCGGGGTCAAGGGCAATCAGATTTGCGCCGTGAGCGGAAATGCCAGCCTCCTCGGCAAGATAGGAAGAGTTTCCACCAGCATCTCTGAGTATTCTTGGCGCCGAGCTGTGGGTGAACGAGATCACGATCTGGACGCGATCGCCGGAAACTCGGCTGCAGTCGGCGTCGATCGCGCGCGCGAGCTGAACGCTTGTCTCGTTCAAACCATCAATAAAGATGGTCAGCCTCTTGTTCGCTCGCTGCAAGACATTGTTCAATTTGCGCGCCAACTGGCTGTAGGTGTCCGATGCTCCGGAAAACTCCCATTCGAAGTCGTGCGCGAGCTCGGCCAACAGTGACTTCTGCAATCCCATGGCAGGATAGAAGAGGCAAGGTTGCCCGGCGGCAAGCCGATTGAGAACGGCGTGGCAAACGACATTGGTTTTTCCAACTTGCGGATGCCCTGTCAGCAGGGTGACGCGATGGCCTTTGACGTCGAGCGCATCGGCGAGGCGAAACGCAATGTCCTCCCTCTCCACAAAGAGTTCGGGAATGAATTTTTTGTCCGAGTCGACTCCTTCGCCGAGCAACGGCTTCATGCGGAAGCGCGCCTGCGCATCGCAGAACGCCATCAGGTTCTCCGGCGAAAACGATATAAGCGCCTCGAGAGCTTCTGCCCTGAGCGAGAGTTCGTCCGGCGTGACGTAGAAAGTCCTGGAACTGCAAGCGTCGCTCAGTCGCACGTCCCGACCGAGCTCTAGCCTCGAAATGCTGTCAAAAACACGAGTGCTCTCGCCGTTGGTCAACACCACGTAGGGAGCGATGTTTCCTTCCGCGATGCATCTGGCATAGGAGATGCCTTGATCTCGCGCTCGGTCGTCAAGTGGCTCGCCGGGCGCCTTGACTTCAACGATCAGCAAATTGTCGCCACGATCATTGCGAACAAGGACATCAGCACGGGGAGAGTGGATCGCCTTACTTTGGTGACGAGACGTTGCTCCGCCGCTGACCCCCAAGACGGATCTGCCAAGCCGAATGCGAAATGAGAACTCGATGGACAACGCTGCAATCGGGAACCCGTGCGCAAGCAACCAAGGCACCACGACCTTCGCTCGGATGTCGTCTTCGGACCTAAGCGCTTGCATCTCCACTTCTCGCATGGATCGAATGAAGCTCCACCGGTCTACGCTGCCGCCGGCGGCGCCCCTTGATTGCCCGCGGCCCTGCCGTCCGCACCTTGCCCAGGGGCGTCTACTTCGGCAGGAGGCGCAGCATCGCCTGGGCCATCGTATGCGATGAGCACAAGACCCGAATGAATCAGGTCCTTGCCCGCGATCGTGAGCGACTCGATCTGCTTCTTGTTTCGTGCGATCAATCCCTGCGTGACGGCGCCGCTGGATTTGAATTCGATAAAGTTCTCAGCACCAAAATTTGGGACAACAAGGCCCTGCTCCAGCGTCTCATACAGGACGCTAGACTTCTGAATGGTCTTTAGGATGTCTCGGGACCGCTCATGCACCGCATCAGCAGCGACCTGGTCGATCGCGCGGCAAATGTCTTCGCACGCGCGCTCGGTGAGGATCAGTCTCTCCTGAGCCTTCTCGCCATCGGAGGTCCTGCCGATGAAGCAAACCGCGCCGTCTGCGAGAGATCCCACATTCAGGTCGACGAGCTTCTTGTCGGTGCCGACAGTGAAGGCGTGAATCCTCACCGCTCGCGTCGCCGGCATGGGTGCCGCCAACCCAACGCGTCCCATCGACGACAGAAGCTTCTGCTGAATTTCCAGCGCGTGCAGGTCGCGCAACCGTCCAACCTTCTCAAAAGTCGGCTGGGCGGAAGTCAGAAGGTCGTTCAGTTCAGCATGCGTGAGCATCAGAACGTGCTTCACGTCCCACTTGATGCTACGCCGGATTCCGTCGCCCAAGTCGAACACGGGTGTCTTCGCGCCATCAATCTTGGCGCTCCAAGCTTCCGGCTTCAAAACAAGCAGCTCGCCGACAAGCAGCAGAACGCGCTTCAACTGATTGCGCTGCAAGTCGCACGCGGGGCTCAGGACCGCCATCACCATGTCGCCCTGAATCTCAGGCAAGGCGATGGGTATGGCGCCTTCCGGCGCAACCGGAGCCTGGGCCACCGCGGGCGCAGGCGGCTTGCGTCGGAGCACGTCGCCAAAGGAAACGCAGGAATCGATGGCGCCCGGAAGCTTCAATCGAGCGCGATTGTGAAAGAGGGAGTGCTCGACGAACTCCAAAAGGTCGCTCGCGCCTGGGACGAGTGGAGCGGGAACCTTGGAGACGTCCAGCTTGTTCAATGCGAGCGCGGTATCAATAATGCTCGCGTTGGCCTCGATCTCGTGTTGGAGGACTTTGTCGAGAACATCGACCAAGTAGCTGCCCATCGGCTCGCCTTCAGCGGAGAGCAGCAAGTGTTGGATCTGCGCGAGGTCGGACAAGCCGAGCTTTCGAATGAGCTTCGTAGTCCGGTTTCTCGCCGCGTCGAGCCCGTCCTCCCAGGCGCAAACAAACTCTGAAAGGCGGAGAGAGTTTTGATAGTGCGTCGCCAAGCGCCCGAGAACTCTCTGGACTACACCATTCAGTTGGATGTCCGCCTTCCGCAGAATCCGGAATGTGCTCTCGAAGAGCTTGGTCCTGTCACGGAATTCCGCGCGCTTCTCTTCCAGCCGTGAACTTCGGGACATGAGAACCACAAGCGGGGGGCTTGTCCTGCGTTCGGCGATTGCGCTCGTAAGGCCCTCGATTGAAACCTTTATGTCTTCCGGGCGCTGGGCGGAGCAGAGGTAAAGGTCCATGAAGATGATGTCGGCGTCAGCGACCGCTGCTCCAAATTCACGCCCAACTTCTTTGCATGCCAGGCCAGAAGCCTCCAGTAGCCCTCTCAGAGCGCGGAGATGCGCAACGTCGGCCTGCATGTCTGCGACATAACGGGCGAAGAGCGCCTCGCAGCGCCCTGGGGCAATCGTTGCCTTGTTGGCCCAAAGGCAAGCCACAAAACCGTCGGACTTCTGGAGATCTTCCGCTTCGGATTCCGCGAATGCGGGAAAGACGGCGTTCAGCGCCGTTTCGTCGGCGTCGCTGAGATCGTCGAAGAATTGCGTCCATTGCTCGCCGTCGATAGAGAGGTCGTCGGCGCGAGGAACCTCGTCGAATGCATCGTCGACGATCAGCGCGCGCGAAACCTTGCCCGCCACAAGAATTTCCGTGAGTTCGGCCATTACTTCGTCGTGTTCAATGGCAACTCAAGCGTAAAGCGATTGAGTCGACCGTTTGGATTGCCGGGGTTGGCGTCTAGAGTAAGCGCCCCGCCCATGTAGTTGGCGCACTCGCGCGCAATGAAGAGTCCGAGGCCGCGGCGCTTCGACTTCTCTTTGAGCGAAAAGAAGGATCGGAAAACGCGCTCTCGATTTTCTTGGGCGATGCCGGGGCCGTTGTCCTCGAAAACGATAGTCGGAGGCGAGGGCAACAGCGCGATGGAAATCGTGGACTTCTTCCCGGCTTGCTTTCCCGCGCCCACATCAAGCCAATACTTGGAATTCGAGATCAAATTCTCGAGAATTTGAACAACCATGCCCTTGACCGTTCTCACATTGACAGCATCGTCAGGCGCGGAAAGTTTGACTGATATCCTGTGCCGCTCGAACTGCGCCTGGTGAGCTTCCAAGGTGTTCACGACCAGTTCGCGAAGGTCGAACGTTTCCACGCGCTGCCGCCCAGAAACGCTGAGAGGATCGAGCACTCTGATTCTCTTCCCGAGGCTTTTCATCTGCGCTCGCAGGGAATCCAGTTTGGCCTTCACGTCCTCGGGGACGTTCTTCGCTCGTAAGGCCTCGAGGTTCTCCAAAGCGTTCTCCGAGGCTCGCGCAAGTTCGTGCGCCACCACTTCAACCATGAGGCCGACGCCGGCCATCTCGATCATCTGGCGGCTCTCCTGCTCCACTTCCTCGATGCGTTGACGGGCGCGCTCCGCAAACTCGGAGAATTCGAAAAGCGTCTGTTGCAGCTCTTCGACAGAGGGATCGCCTTTGGGAGCGAGCTGTCGAAGCTTCGAAAGAGCGCCTCTCGCGCGAGCATCCAAACTAGCAACCTCGGTCTTGGCGTCGCTGAGATCGACCTTCTGCCCTTTGTATTGCCTTTCGACGTTCTTCATCGACTTGAAGAGCAAGTCTTGAATCACGTATTGCATGACGCCCAGGAACACCTGCTGCTCGGGCGTTTCGCGCAGTCCTTCGCGATTGGTCTGATCGACCAGGGCGGCATTGGCAACGCGCGAGATTTCCACCTTGCCGACAAACTGCGCTTTGTTGAGCGTGTAGCCGGTCCGGGCCAGCGCTTTGCGGTCCAAGGCGAGCCAGTCGTCTTCGTCTTCTCCATAAGGGAAGACGCGGAAACCATCTCGATACAACAAGATCCCAGACCAGCGCTGCTGCTGTTCTCGGACCGCACGCAGATCCCCGATTCCGTCCATGGAGGTGAGAAGGCGTCGGTTATACCAATGGACCTGAAAAGCGAACGGGCCGAGCGAGGCGAGAGCGCTTTCAGGGATTTCCCGCGACGTGCCAATCACAGCCGATTCGAGGTCTTCGGCCGAAACGACATAGCTGTCGGACTCGACTGGATGAGGGAATCCAAGGTTCCTTATCGTTATCTCGCAGGCAAGCTGGGGCCTCCCGTCCACCAGCGTGTATGCGCCTTCGGCGGAAACGTGCGCGCCTTGGATGAGCGCCTTCTGCATCCATGGAATGGTCACGCGCTCTCCATTCCAATGGAGAGCGATTCGCGGGCGCTTCTTGGGATCGACAAATGGGTCCGTCAAGCGTGAGAAGTCGTAGTCGGCCATCCGCTTGACGCGTTCGGCAGTCCAGTCCTCGGCCAGCTTTCCGATGATGATTCGCGTCCCAGACCAGCCCGGGGGCTCGACGACATCGCCGCGCTCGGGGCGGATATCGATGTCGGCCAGCATCGCGTCGATTCGCGCGAAGTCCGACCAATCGATGTCGAGAGTGTGGAGGTGGCTGTCGCCCGCCTTGGCCGTCTCGACTCGGAGAGAGTCTCCGAGCCGCATGGCCGAAAGGCGCCCGATCCCTTTCTCCCCAAGGAAGGGCGTCTTCGACTCGCCGGCTCGAAGTGCCTTGTCGACCTCGCGTTTTCGCGATGCCGTGCCGATGACCAAGAAATTGTTGTTCAAATCGGCGGCGGACATGCCCGAGCCGGTGTCGCTGACCACGATGTGGCTCATCTCATAAATGCGATCAAGCGCGTCCGCGAGCTCTTCGCCGCTGGCGGGTTCGTGAAGCAACGCCTTGGCCAGGTCAAGCGCTTCAATGGGCGCGTCGACATTCAGGGAATTCAAGGCCTGCGCGGCGATTTCACTCGGCGACGAGGGCTTGGCAAGGGCTTTGCGTCGAAGATCAAGGTATGAGTTGCGGCGGATGACAATGTTGAAGCGGATGTCGACTCCGTCCTTGGTTCCCGCATCGAATCCGTTTTTGATCAGCTCGTAGAAGGCGATGATGTCCGAACTGATAAGTTCGGATCCGAGCTCCAGGATCGTGCGCGCGGTGACCTTAAACGACATGGACGTTCTCCGGCTCTAGGTCGCTGAGGTCGAAGGCGCGCATCTCTGGGATCCGATCTCGAGGGCTACTTGTGACACACGACGCAAGCTCCGCCGCCTTCGTCCTCGCCAAAGAGTTCGTCGAGGTCTTCGCACCGCTGCAGCTCCGCGGGGCGCAGCGGATTCACGGGTCGGCGCGCCAATTCGCGTTGCCTGCGGCGATCGTAGTCCGCAACGATCTGAATGACTCGCGCTGGCTTTTCGAGTTCGTCGAGCGGCTCCCCCTTGGACCAAGTAAACGGTGAGCCATGCTCGATGGCGTTCTTTTCGTAGCTCTTGGCCTCCTCGAAAGCCTCGGGATGGCGTTCCTTCAACCGCACCCACTCGATCTTCTGTTGGAAGAAGCAGAACGTGCACCCGCTGCGCGAGCGCCAGTCGTAGTACTTCGGCAGGCCGACGCCAGACGATTCCAGGATGTCATGCACCCCCTTCTTGTCGATCCCTGCCTCGCGGAAGGGCAGGCTCACCGTCAGGTTCGGATGCTTGGCGCTGTAGCCCTCACGGTAGTCCTCGTCCGAGCGGATGGCCACGTAGGTCGTCACCTTGTCGCCCGCGGCGAGCATCGGCTTGATCCACTGCTCGAATGGGGCGAGCTTCAACTGTTTGGTACACCAGCGCGTCTGCGGCGAGGGCAGGAAATGGTTGTATTCGCGCAGCCAGAAGTCAAAGTCACGGCGCGGATTGAGCCTCGCGATCGGCTTGCCAAGGAAGCCTTCGAGCCGGCCCAGAAACTCGTAGACCTCCGGCAGCTCCTTACCGGTGTCCGTGAAAAAGTAGTCGACGTCCAGCTCCGGCCGATGCTGCCGTACGTAGACGGCCAGAGCCGCGCTATCGCGTCCTCCGGAGATTCCGAGCACATGCTTCTCAGCCATGGGTCGAGCTCCTGTCGTTGATGTCTTTCTCGCTTAGTCGCATGCCGGTCTTCGCCAGGGCAGCCAGCAGCAACTCGGTCCGCAGTCCTTGCGAGGTTAGGTCGGCGACGAGCTTGTCGACGAGCTCGTCCACCTTCGGCGCGTGCTTGTCCGAGACGGCGAACGCGCGAGAAAGCGTGCGTGTATCGGGGCCGGCGCCAAACACGACCGCGAACGCGTCGGTCTTGGGCTTGCGCCCTTTCACGGCCACAAAGGCCTCGTCTCGCCGGAACCGCAAAGCCGCCTGGGCGATATCGAGGCTCGCCGCGTCGATGTCACGGTCGTTCCAATCGCGCGGAGGCTTGTTGGCTGCGAGGCTCAGAATGCCTTCGATGCTCGCCCGACTGCCGTCATGCTTGGCTAAGCGTGCGCAGAACGCTTCTTGCCGAAGATCGCCACTCACGCCCTCGAGCATGGCGGCTCGCGCGCGCAGGCTCGCCAAGTCGTTGCGCGAAGCGTCGAGCTCCGCCAGCATGGCCTCTTCGATGCCCAGCAACAGCTGGTCGTAAGCACCAACGAGCTCGGCGACCGGCGCCCTGAGCTCCTCGACGAATTGGGCTCCCACTTGGCCATCGAGCGCGGCCGGCAGGTCGACGAACAACACCTTATGCGGATCGCTCGCCTTGAGCAGCGTGTCGCGCACGGCGCGCGCCTTCGCGCCCACGCGGGTCGTGCGCTGCGACCAGGCGGGTAGCGAGAAGACGAGCGCGACGAGTCCACGCGCGGCCTCCAGCGGGTCCATCGACTCAGGAGTGGCCCCAAGCTCAGAGAGAACCTTCGCCACGCCTTCGAGGATCGCGGTCTTCTGCTCGTCGATGACAATCCAGCGCAGCGAGAAGCGGCTCTCGTCCTGCAGATATTCGTCAAGGTCTGCCTCGGTGAGCTCGGGGATGAAAATGCCATCCTTGTAGAGCGCGAGATTGCCCTTGTTGGCGAGCAGGAAGGCGGTCAGGTAGACCGGCATGATCCCGGCTCGCATGCCAATCGGAGGGGCAGCCCAAAGCTTGTGGATGTCGGTCGCCGATACCCGAGCAGCGGAGTCGCCGAGGAGCGTTCGGGTCGCGTCCCAGAGGCCTTTGAAGCTGGCGGATTCGTCATCCTCGCGGGGCGCGGCAAACTTCCAGTTGCCATCTGGCGCTCGCACGTGAAGCTTCGGATGGCCTAGCAAGGCGACGTACAGGCCCCGCTCGGCCGGAAAGCGCTCGATACCGAGGTTTTCCACGGCTTCGTGTGACAGCATCTTGTGAATCAGGTCGCGACGCGCCTTCACGCTGTTGCTCGACGGCTCCGCCCGGTTCACCAGTTCGCTCCACACGCTGGGCGACTGTTCGTAGAGATCGTCGGCTAGCTTCGAAGCGATTCTGGATAGTTTTAGTCCAGTCTCAGCCGGCTCGGCGCCAAACTGCCAGCGAGCATTGAGGATTCCGGAGCGCAACTCCTCTTGAAGGCTCGATCTCACTTCCGCGAGCCTGGCATGCACCTCGCGACGAGCGACGGGGTCGCCCTGAAGCTCATGTCGCGCTTGCACTTGTTGCAGAGCCACGAGCTCGGAGCCAAGCTCCTCGATCTTTGCGAAGTTCGGCGGGACGCCCACGACGACCGGCCAAGGTCGAAGCCGAGCGTGCTGCGCGGCATGCCGAGACGAGCCCTTGAAGTCCGCGCTTTTGTCAGGCAGCGCCAGCAAGAAAGTTCCAAACTCGCCGCGCGTTGGTGCGAAGTTGTCGGCGAGCCGCGGGGCCTCTCCCAGGCGGCACAGGGCCACGTTCATCCACCTCATCGTGCCGGTGTCGTGGTAGTGCCGTTTGGCGACGACTGGGTGCAGATTCGCCAGGCTCGAGAGCAGGCCGAAATCCAGCGCAGGCTGCGCGGCGCGGGTTTGCGAGATGGCGGCTTCGATGTCAAAGTCGCTGCCCTCGAAAACGGACCAGGCCGAAATGTGCTTTTTGAACAAGAGCACGCGCATCGCGGCGAGCTCGGAGAGAGCGGCGTCGACTCGCTCCCTGGGCACGTCAGAGAAGATCGCGGCGAGCACATCGAGCTCAGCAGCCAACCCGGAGCCATTGCGGAAGAGGTCGATGACCGCCACGTTCTTGATCAACGCGACGTGGAGCTTGTCTCCACTCTTCGCTTCTGCCCGCTCTACGGCTTCGACCGCCTGCGCCCAACGGTGGCCGTCGGGGGAAGCGAGGATCGCGGGCTCCAAGTTGGCCCTTAGGTAGTCCCAGTAGTCGTCAGGGCGATACCAACGCAGGTCCTTTGCGGGCGTCGCCTGCAGATAGGAGCGGAAGCCGTGGGGCTCGACGGACGCCAGAAAGCCAAATACGCTGCGTTCGTTCTGCCCAAACTGCCGTTTGGAGATCGGCCCCAGCAACGCCGCCATGGCCGGATGCAGCGGGGCGCATTTGGAGAGGCTCTCGGCGAATTTCGGACCCACCGCGGGCCTGCGAGAGCGGATGGATGCCGCGATGGCCGCGGCGGCCGGATCGCCCAGGCCCTCTCGCCTCTTAGCGACAATCGCCCGGCCAATGAGCTCAACGACCTCGTCGCTCGCGGCAACGAGAGGGATGTCGGCGAAACGGCCTTGGACTTTCGTCCAGCCCTCGCGCGCCTCGGCGCCAAGGCGCTTCGCATATTGCGCGAAGGCTTGATGCAAGATGCCGACGACGACGGCTTTCCCTTTGATGCGGCCGACGCGTTCGGCCAAATCTTGGTAGAAGTTAACGTCGTCGCCGAGCTCGAGGGCCGAGGCTTCGAGAAACTTGCCCATTTCGTCGATGAGCACGAGCACGCCGTCCCACTCACGGGAATCCGCCAGGTCGCAGATTTGATCGATCAAGGCTGTGGGGGTGAGCTTCTTCGGCTCGCCTCGCGCGCCCCGCGCCTCATGCAGCGCCTTTGTGAGCTCCTCGACGACGCTGCCTCTCTTGCCGACAACCGGAACGACGAGCCAACTGCGCCGGCACGCGAACGCGGTGTCGAAAGCGCGGATCTCGGAGGCTCTGAGTAGGTCGCGGGCCTTTTGACGAACGGACTTGGAATCGGAGAGAGCGCTAGCGAGCGCCACGGCCAGCGACGACTTGCCTCCGCCGAAAGGTCCCGTAAGGGTGAAGGCCCTCTGATTGCTCTGCGAGAGCTGCGTGGCCATGCTCTCCAACGCCGCGCGCGAGGTCGCATGGCAGACATATCCGTCGAGAGCGTCGGTGCGCCCCAAATCGACGTCGATGCGTATTGAGCGCTGATACAGCCGCGAGAGGCTGACGAAGTCTGAGAGAGGAGCGTCGTGCTGCTTAGCCATGGTAGGCCCGCTTCAACATGCGATCGGACAGCCTCGCCCCCCGTGCGGGGTCGCGCATGACTTGGCGCAGGCCCGCGGTGTCGGTCCAAATGAGCGCATCGCGCGTGAGCTCGGCGAGCCCCATGAGCCTGTCGGCCACCGACTCCTCGTCAAGCTTGAAAACGCGCCCAGGCGAGCCATCGCCGTAGGCGATGGTCTCGAATGCCAAGGAGCTCTGCCCCTTTGCCGTCTTGTCCCAGAAGTCAACGAGGGCGAACGCGAACATGCCGTCGCTCAATGTCGCCTTGGGCCCCCGCCGAAAGGCGAAGTGCCCCTTCTTCTCCTCGTAGATGAGGCCCAATTCGGCGAGCATGGGCTCGGCGAATTCCTCGGGAGAGGTGCCCGAGGCGCGCGGCGCATAACCCCGGATGCACGTGTCGATGTCTCGCGAAAATGTGGCCGGAGACAGGCGGCGGTTAGCGTCGATGCTCTTGGCGTAGTCAGCCAGCGGCTCCTCCAATTCATCGCGCGTGAAGGTGGGACCCACCACGTGATTGAAAAGCCAATACCAGGTGGTCGCGCGCGTGCCGCGGCCAGCCAAACACCAATGGCAATACCACGCGGTTGTTGGGTGCTCGGCGTACGGGTCGTAGCCGTCGTCAGCGAAGATGAGCCGCCCGTTCTCGGTGAGTGGGTAATCGGCGTTGCCGTCAGGCTCTCGAATCACGTCGCAAGCCAGGGCCCAATGCCTGATCGCCGCGACCATGTTTTTGCCGACGCCGAATTCGGCGATGGCGGACTCGTCGGCAAAGGCCGAACGCTTCACTACGCCATCAATGGCTTGGTCAAAGGCCTTTTTAAGCCACATCTGCCGAAGTGGGAACGTCTCGTGGCCAGCGAAATGCGCCACGGGACCACCTTCGGCAGGTTTTTTTCTCCTCATCTTCGGCATCTTACTGGATGAATCCCTCCAGGGAGTGCAGCTGAGGAGCAGTGCAGACGCGTGCAGCATCGTAGAGACACACCATAGCGAGCTCAACCGGGAAAACGCTGCGGCGGTTTCATCTCACGATTGGGAGGTCGCCTTCTTAGCGGCTCAGGCAAAGCGGCTCAGCCATGCAGCGCAGCGTTCACGGTCGGAGTTACTGTATTTAAATACAGTATTGTGGCTCACTGAATGCTGTGCCTAGGAGCGTATCTCTCCACCAATTGCGCGCCGGTCGCGTGCGATGTCGTGGGGTGGTTTGTTGGGTATTCAGACGTGCAGGGCGGATTTTCGGCTGCGTCATTGCGGCTATGGCGGACTCCTGCTCCGCCAAGGACCCTGTCCACAGGGGTCCATCGAAGTCCCCCAAGCAGCATAAAGCCCTGAGAAATCAGGGCTTTATGTCTTCTGAGGTCCACGGACGTCCATGACGGTCCAGCACCTTATCGGGGTACGAATCGGGGTATCGAGACAGCGGCTATCGGGGTACTGCGCTGCTCGCGCGGCGACCTTCTGCCTCGGAGCAACTGCGTCCTCGAGATCGACGATCACCGCATCAGCGCCGCTTGCGCATGCCTTTGCGAGGCGCTCCGGCCGGTCGCCCGGCACGAATAGGTACGAACGGGGAAGACGCGAAGAAGCCATGCTCGGGGCCTCAGATCGCGTGCTGCCGCCGCAGCGCCGCGATGTCATCGTCACTACGTCCAAGCTCGTGCAGGATGGCCTGCGTGTGCTCCCCCACAGCTGGGATCGAGTCCATGCGGTACTCGAAGCTGTTGTTGCGCCCCGGCGGCAGTAGCGCCGCGATCGGCCCCACCGAGGTGTTTACCTGGCCCAGTCGCCCTCGAGCCTTTAGCTGCGGGTGCGACCACAGGTCGGCCATCGTGTTGACCTGCGCGTTCGCGATCTTCGCGCGCTCGAGGCGCTCGATCACACCGGCCGCGGTGAGCTTGCCGAACTCCTCCAGGATCAGCGACCGCAAGGCCGCGCGGTTCTCGTTGCGCTGGGCATTGCTGCAATACAGCGGGCTCTGGGCCAGCGTCGGGCGCAGCAAGACGTGCTCGCAAAACGCCTTCCACTCGCGCTCGTTCTGGAGGCCCAGCATGACGGACTTTCCATCGCCAGCTTGGAAAGGGCCGTACGGATAAATCGTCGCGTGAGAGGCGCCGCTGCGTGGCGGCGGCGGCGCGCCGTCATACGCGTAGTACATGGGAAAGCCCATCCACTCGGCAAGGCACTCGAGCATCGACACATCGATGTGCGACCCCTGCCCCGTCTGCTGGCGCTGCAGGAGGGCGGCGAGGATGCTCGTGTAGGCGTACATGCCTGCAGCAATGTCAGCGATCGAATTACCAGACTTGCAAGGTTCGTCGGGCGTCCCCGTCACGGACAGGTATCCGGCCTCGCTCTGAATCAGGAGGTCGTAGGCCTTCTTGTCCCGGTACGGGCCATCGTTCCCGTAGCCGGAGATGTCGCAGACGATCAAACGCGGGAATGCCGAATGGAGTTCCTCGAAGCCGAGACCCATTCGCGCCGCGCCGCCAGGCGCCAGGTTCTGTACCAAGACGTCGGCTCCGGCCAGCAGGTCCTTAAGTACCGCAAGCGCAGCGGGCTGCTTGAGATCCAGCGTGAGGCTTTCCTTGGAGCGATTGACCCACGTGAAGTGCGACGACAGGCCGTTGGCCCGCTGGTCGTAGGCGCGGGCGAAGTCGCCTCCGCCGGGCCGCTCCACCTTGACTACGCGCGCGCCCAGGTCAGCGAGCTGGCGCGTGCAGAACGGCGCCGCGATGGCATGTTCCAGCGAGACGACGGTGATGTTGTCGAGAGGTCGGGTCATGGCTCAGCGTCGCGGCTCGCCGCCCCAGAGGGCGAACACGTCGGCGATACGCTGCCGGTCAGTCACGCCGTGCCGCAAAAGCAGGGTGAGTAGGACCTTAGCCTTCAGCGCGTCGAGCCAGCCCGCGCGGACCAGCCCGCGGCGTTGCAGGTCGATCTCGCTGCCCGGGAATCCATAGGTCCGCGACAGGATTTCGCCAGCGCCGGTGCGCGAGGCGAACACAACGGGGATCCCCCGTGCCATGTCTTCCAGCGCTGCGGCCGTCGTGGCCGGCACGTGGCCGCCGCCGAGCGCCATGACTACCATGCCATCGATGCTGGTGCTTCGCATTGCGTTCACGACAGTGTCGTCGTCTCCCATAGCTACCGCCACGAGCGCAACGCGCGCATCGCGCACCGGGCCTGGCAGCTGCAGTGGAGGTGTCTTCGTTGGCAGCAGCGCGATGCGGACCGTGTCTTCGATCACCCAGCCGATCGGGCCCGCCGTCGGCGACGAGAAAGTGGCGGTGCTGCTGGTGTGGGTCTTGCGCACGAAACGCGCTGCATGGATCTCGTCGTTGGAAACGACGACGCATCCCAGGCCGCGCGCGGCGTCGCTGGTGCACACCTGCACCGCAGCCAGGAGGTTGGCCGGGCCGTCGGCGCCGGCGAGGGTCGGATTGCGCATCGCGCCCGTCACAACTACGGGCATCTCACCCGGCGGTAGAAGCAGGTCGAGCGCAAACGCCGTTTCCTCGATCGTGTCCGTTCCTTGCGTGATGACTACGCCCGTGGCGCCCTCGTCTCGGGCTTGCACGATTGCGACGGCAAGCGCCTCGATGTCCTCGTATCGCAGGTGAGGGCTGGGTAGTTGGCGGAAGGTGCTCGCTTCGATGTCGGCGATATCCCGGAGGGCGGGCACGCCAGCGACCAGCATCTCGCCCGTCAGCTTGGGCGTCACACCGCCCTGATCGCCGGGCGCGGTGGCAATAGTGCCGCCGAGCGCCAGCAGCGTCACGCGCGGCTTCGTGATGGTTCGACTGTTCATGGGCGCGGATCATAGGCAGCGTCCTGGCGCAAAGCCACCGCGCGTGTACGTCGTTCGTTTACCGGACAAACCCGGTCACTGACATGTCACAGACCTTTCTATGATGGGTCACAAGTCGAAGGAGAACGGTCCATGCTGCCCCCCAACCCTGTGTTCGAAGCTTTTGACAAGCGAAATGTCGCCTATGGCACCTTCATCCAAAACAACAGCCCGGAGAACTGCGAGATCGCGGCCGGCGCTGGCCTGGACTTCGTGATCATCGACATGGAGCACGGCACCTTCGGGATCGAATCGGCCGCGAACATGATCCGAGCCGCGGAGAGCTGCGGCACCGCGCCCTTCGTGCGCATCCCGGAGGCCTCGCGCGCGACGGTGCTGAAAGTGCTGGACGCCGGCGCGGTCGGCATCATCGTGCCGAACGTGGAGTCGGCCGAGCAGCTACGCGAAGTCATTGCGTCGACCCGCTACGCGCCCAACGGGACCCGCGGCGCCTGCCCTTGCGTGCGTTCCACCGGCCACGGCATCGTCGATTGGCAGACCTCCACCGCTTGGGCGGAGAAGAACATCATGGTCGTCGCACTGGTCGAGACCAAGGCTGGCGTCGACAACTTCGCAGAGATCGTCGCCGTCGAGGGCCTGAACGTGGTTGGCGTCGGCCAGTTCGACCTGAGCATGTCGCTGGGCTATGCCGGCGACCACAAGCACCCCGAGGTCGTGCGCAAGCAGGCCGAAATGAACCAGCTAGCGTTGGCCAACGGCGTCGACGTGCTGGGTGTCATCTTCGAATCCGAGGCCGCGCCGATCCGCGCCGGCGTCGAGAGGCTGCGCGGGCAGGGCGCCCGCTTCATCGCGTTGACCGGCGACCGCTTCGTTCTCGCCGACACCTACCGCAGCGTGGCCGCGGCCGTGAACCTGCGCTGACCACCAATCCACATTACCGGAGACATCTATGAAGTTCATCAGAACCCTGCTGGCCGCTGTCGCAGCGGCCTCTGCGTTCCACGCGGCGCCCGCGCTCGCGCAATCGCCTGTGGTGATGCGCGTCGCGTCCGTCACGCCGGAACAGCACCCGGTCAGCACCATGCTGAAGAAGGTGGCCGCCAAGATCAACGCGCGGCCTGACCTTCACCTCAAGATGGAACTGTATGTGGGCGGCACGCTCGGCGGCGACCTTGAGGCCCTCGACCAAGTCGCCCGAGGCGCCGTGCAGGGCTCGGCCGCAGGCGGCATCTCGGTGCTGCAGGGCTACAACGCGAAGTTCGGCATCGAGGAACTGCCCTTCATGTTCGCCGACCGCCAGGCCGCCTATAAGGCCATGGATGGCAAGCTCGGCGAGGAGGTGGGCAAGCTCGCGGAGCAGCATGGCTTCAAGGTGCTGGCTTACTGGGAAAATGGCTTCCGCCACTTCACTAACAGCAAGCGCCCGATCGTTACGCCGAAGGACATGTCCGGCCTGCGCTTCCGCTCTGCCGAAAGCAAGATCCGCCTGGAGATGTTCCGCCAGCTCAAGGCTTCGGCGATCCCGATGCCCTTCACGGAGCTGTACCAGGCCCTGCAACAGGGCGTGGTGGATGGACAGGAGAACCCGGTGGGGCTGATCACCAGCGCCAGTCTGTACACCGTGCAGAAGCACCTCAGCTTCTCGGGCCACATCTGGAGCGCGATCCCGATCGTGGTGTCGAAGAAGTGGTACGACGCTCTGAACGAGAAGCAGCGCGCCGCGCTGCGCGACGAGTTCTACGCGGCACGCGTGGAGCAACGCGCGCTCATCGCGAGCGAGGAGGCCGAGCAGGTCAAGTTCCTCAAGGCCAAGGGCGTGCAGGTCACCAACGTGGACGTCAAGGCGTTCCGGGAAGCCACCGATCCGGTCTGGAAGACCGCCGAACCGATCTTCGGCGCCGAGTGGATGGCGATCGCCCGCCAAGTCCGGGACGGCACTGCCAAGTAAGGCACCTGCACTTGCGCGCGGTCCGAGCGGCAGTGCAAGGCGTCCGGCGAGGCCGGACGCCTTCAATTTACGCAGTCAGAGGCCGGTGCCTCTCTTCGGAAAATCGATGACACAAAACGTCTCCGGGCGGGTCGGCGCTGCCGTTCTCGCCGGCCTTGATACAGGCCTGTGCGCCATCTGTGCGGCCACCATCGTGGCATTCTCGGTCATGCTGATCGCGCAGGTCGGCCTGCGGCAGATCGGCGAGCCGCTTTTCTGGATCGAAGAGGTGTGCCAGTACCTGATGGTCTACCTGTGCTTTTTGGGAACGGCCATCGCCTGGGGCCGGCGCGAGCACCTAGTCGTTGACTTCCTGCCGTCCCTGCTGCCTGACACGCCACGAAAGGTGTTGACGTTCGCGGTGGACGCGGTGGTGCTCGTGTTCGCGGCCTGGGCTGCGTGGGCGAGCGCGGAGTTCGCGCTCTACTCGATGCGCAAGATTTCGATTTCGCTGGAAGCGCCTGTCGGCTACGGCTATCTCGGGGCGCCTATAGGCTTTGCGATCGTCTCCCTGCAGTCCCTGATTTTCATGGTGTGTGGCGAGAAAGGCCAAGTGCTGTCTCGGCAGCCCGAACTGGAAGAGGTGGGAATGTGATTGGTACGTTGACCGGCTCTCTGCTGGGCCTTCTCTTCTTCGCCGTGCCGGTGGGCTTCGCACTCGGCATCGCTACCTTGTTGGTGATCCTGCAGCAAGGCGTGTTTCCGGCCGAAGTCATCGTCCAGCGCGCGATCTCGGGCGTGGGTTCCTTCCCGATGTTGGCCTTGCCGCTGTTCGTGCTGGTCGGCTACCTCATGGAGCATGGCAGCACGCACCGCTTGATGCGGTTCGCCAACGCGGTGCTGGGGCGTCTGCCCGGCGGCATGGCAGCGGCTGAAGTGTCCGCTTCCGCCATGTTCGGTGCGGTGTCCGGATCGGGCATCGCCGCGATCGCGGCGATCGGCAGCGTGTTCGGGCCCGAACTCGTGCGCCAGCGCTATCCCAAGGGTTTCATCGTCTCCCTTATAGCTGCCGCAGGCGGATTGGGCGTGCTGATCCCGCCCAGCGTGCCGTTGATCATCTACGGCCTGATCGGGAACGTATCGATCGGCGGCCTGTTCTTCGGCACCATCATCCCCGGCCTGCTCGTCACCTTCCTCATCGCCGCCTTCGCCATGGGGCTGTCGTGGCACTACGGCTTCGGAGAGCGCCGCAAGGCGCCCGCCGGCGAGTTGTGGAGCAGCTTCGTCAGCGCAATCCCGCCATTGATGCTTCCGGTTGTCGTGATGGGCGGCATCTTCAGCGGCCTGTTCACGGCGACGGAATCCGCTGCCCTTGGCGTTCTGCTGGCGATGGTCCTGGCGAGCGTGGTGTACGGGGAACTCACGTGGGCGCGCTTTTACGACGCACTGGTAAAGACTGCGCTGATGAGCGGAGCGATCCTGATCGTCCTGGCCATGTCGGCCTCTTTCGCCTGGCTCGTGACGGTGTCGCAGTTTCCCGAGCTCGTCGCGACTTGGCTGAAGGGCATCTCAGACTCGGCGATCGTGGTGTTCATCATCATCCAGGTCATCATCCTAGTCTTGGGAATAGTGCTGGAGGCGCTGCCGATCATCGTGATCACGACACCGGTGTTCCTGCCCGTCGTGTCGGCCATGGGCATAGACCCGATCGTCTACGGCATCGTGCTGACGCTGAACTGCGTGATCGCGGGAATGTCGCCGCCCGTGGCCGTGAGCATCTACGTGTCAGCGCGCCTGGTGAACGCCAAGCCGTCAGAAGCAAACAAGTGGCTCCTGATCTTCATCATGCCCTTGGTGCTGGTCGGCATTGTGTGCATGATGGTGCCCGACATCGTCCTGTACCTGCCCCGGGTGCTGGGAAGTATCTAGAGAGCATCGAGAAGCGTGGCCCTGAAGATTGTCGAAAACGGTGAGTTGACCCAAGGCGAGCAGGCGTATCGCCACCTGCGCCGCATGATCGTTGACTGCGAGCTGCCCCCCGGCAGCTCCGTCAGCGAACCTGAACTCACGCAGCTTCTCGACATGGGCAAGGCCGCGGTCCGCGCCGCATTGCTGCGGCTGTCGCACGACGGCTTGGTGTCGGCCGTGCCGAGGTACGGCTACCGGGTGGCGCCCCTCGACATCAAGGACGCTCTTGAGCTCACGCAGTTGCGGCTGTTGACCGAGCCGCCGGCGTACCGGCTGGCGACCGGCCGGCTGGATCCGGCTGTCATCGAGCTCGCGCGCAAGCGCTACTCCGCCGGATACGACCGCAACAATGCCAAGTCCGTCACGCGGTACCTGACGCAAAGCCGTGAGTTCAAGCTTGCAGTCGCTCGAGCCAGTGGCAACGGGCGCTTGGCCACGTGGGTCGAAGAGGTCTCCGAGAGGATCGACCGCTACCTGAGGGTTAGCGCGCTGACTTCCGACCTTTCACCTACCATCGCCAGCAACCTTCTGCCGCTGTGCGATGCGATGCTGGATGGTCAGGCCGATCAGGCGGAGTCACTGGCTAGGGAAAACATCCAGGCTGTCACCGCGAGGCTGCTGTCCGCGCTTTTCCGGCCGCATGAGAAGTCGACGGAGTTCGCCTTTAGCGGGGAAGACGTCGCGTCGATGCTCGGATTGCGGCCCCGGACTGCTGAGCTTGGCAAGGCCGAGCCCACCCGTCGCACACGTCCGACACGTAATGCAACCTCCCGTGGCTAGGAGTTGGCTCTGCCGGCCCGTACCTTCAGACGGCGCGCCGGCGCCAGGCTTCGAGCAGGCGACGCGCGCAGGCCAGCAGGCCTCCAGCCGCAGGGCCGCTCGCTGCGTCGTGCGGCATTTCGGCTGCTGTGGGCACTGGCGATGCCGGCACGGTGGCAGCGCCGCCGAGCGCACCTTGCAGGTTCGCCGCAAACTGGTCCGCCACCCGGTTCAGCACCGGCGTGGCCATCGCGGTGAGCACCTTGCTCATCGAGCCAGTCACCTCCGTCTCAAGTCGCAGTGCGATTGCTGTGCCCCCGTTGCAGGGCCTCGAGCGGAAGCTCCCGCGGCCATGGAACGGCTCGAACCGCCCCTTCATCGTGAAGTCCACCTCGGCGGGCGGCGCCCAGCGTTGCACGTTGACTTCGACGACGACGGCGCGCGAGAACGCGCCCATATCCACATTGAGGGTCCAGACCGAGGCGTCGGCGTCCACCTCCTGGTGCGAATGGTAGCCCGGCATCTGGGCGGCCCAGTTGCCGATGTCCTGCACGAACTGCCACGTGTCCGCCTGGCTGCACGCGACCCGGATTTCGCGTTCCGCGCCGATCATCGCGAGCCTCCCAGCGTCGCCGCATCCGTGTCACGCGCTGCGGTACGGCCCGCGATGTAGCCGAAAGTCATGCCCGGCCCCAAGGTGGCGCCGCGGCCGTAGTAGCCTGGCCCGGTGATGCTCGCCGCGACGTTGCCTGCCGCATACAGGCCGGGGATGGGCTGGCCGCGTACGTCGAGCACCTGCGCATTCTCGTTCGTGCGCGGCCCGCCCTTGGTGCCGAGCGCGCCCGTCGTCACGCGCACGGCGTAGAAGGGCGGTTTCTCGATCGAGCCAAGGTTCGGCAGCGCAGCCTCACGATCGCCCTGCGAACGGTCATAGCGACTCTGGCCCTTGCCGAAGTCCTCATCCACCCCCTTCTGCACGAACCCGTTCCAGCGCGCAACCGTCGCCGCGAGCTGCCGCGCGTCGATGCCGGTCTTCGCTGCCAGCGCTTCGAGCGTGTCCGCCTTCACGAGCCACTGCGGGTCCGGGTCCTCCGGCATGGTGGTGCCCACCACGTAGCGCGAGCGGAACTGGTGGTCCAGGATGGCCCAGGCCGGCAGGTTTGCTGCCTCCGGATGGCCGGTCTGCATCTCCTGCAGTTGACGGCCGAGCGAGTTGTAGTTGGCCGCCTCGTTGGCGAAGCGCTTGCCCTTGGCGTTCACCCAGATCACGTGCGGCCCGTTGCGCTCGGACAGGAGCGCGCGGCTGAGGGGATGCCCTTCGTACGACTCGCCGGGGATCATCAGCGACGGGAAATGCCACACCTCCGCCATGTTCGCTAGGTCGGCGCCGACTTCCATGGCCATCATCAGACCGTCGCCCTCGTTGAACGGCGGCGTGTTGGGGTTTTCGATCGGCGCCTGGAGGAACTGCGCCTGCAGGCGCCGATTCCACTCGAAGCCCGCGGTTGCCAGCACGAGGCCACGCGAGGCGCCGATCGCGATTGGGGCACGGTCCGCACCTTCCGCCAGCAGGCCGGTGACCCGGCCGCTCTCGACCACGAGCTTGCGGCCCCGTGTGTCGAACAGGATCGGGATATTGCGGTCGAGCACCGCCTTGAGCAGCCCGGCGACAAGCGCCTGACCGAGCGTCACGATGCCGTTCATCATGCGCTCCGCCGCGAGTTCCTGCGGGATCTGCCAAGGGCGGAAGAACGCGTCGTACTCTCCCAGCGCCTCCTGGCGGGTGATCGGGAACGCGAAGGCACTGGGCGGGCGCACCCGCGACTGCCACTCGCCGAGCACCCGGGTGTCGAAAGGCTGCGGCTCGATCGAGCGGCCACCCATGCGTCCCCCCGGGACTTCCGGTTGGTAGTCCGTCGTCGTCATCGCCCGGAAGGTCAGCGGCGTGTGGTCCTCGAGGTAGCGGATCATCGGCGCGGCGGTGTCGACGAAGGTCCGGATAAGGGCTTCGTCCACCCTGCCCATCGCCTGCCGCCGGCAGTACTCCAGTGCGTCCTCGCGCGTGTCGGAGAACTCCAGCACGCCCATGTGGTGGTTGAGCGGGATCCAGATGCCGCCGCCGGAGACGGCGGTCGTGCCGCCGATGCGACCGGTGCGCTCGACGATCAGCACCTTGGCGCCGCTGTCGTGGGCCAGAATGGCCGCCGTGAGGCCGGCGGCACCGGAGCCGACGACCACCACGTCGGCGCGGTGGTTCCATTCGGTGGGTGGATTTTTCATGATTGCGGAACGTGTTCAGGTCGGGCGGGTGCCGGGCCGGGCGTGGTGAACTCCGCGCGCTGGTACTCCACTAGGTGCGCATAGTCCGCCCGCAGCGGGGCGAAGATGTCGAGATTCAGGGCCACTTCGTCGCCCACCGGCTCCACGTGGTGCAGCGTGTGCGGCGGCACGCGCAGCATGCAGCCAGGCGTCATGTGGAACACCTCGTCGCCCACGTGGTAGCGGAACTGGCCCTGCACACAGACCACCAATTGCTCGAACGTGTGCGTATGCGGCCGCACTGCGATGTCCGGCGAGATCCAGTTCATCACGAGGATCGCGTCCTCGCCGCGGAAGCCGCAGCGCTCGATGCCCTTGCGCACGAACTCCCGCGGCAGGAGGTTCCAGTCATGCATGGTGGTCATGGGGGCGTGCCTATTCCGCGAGGGCCGTCGTGAAGCCGGCCGGGGAGACAATTTCCAGCACCTCGAGGTCCGGGCTGTGACGCAGCTCGCGGTGGCGCACGCCGGGCGGCTGGAAGGCCGAGCCGCCGGTCTCCAGGCGCACGACGCCGATGTCCTCGTACTCGAATTCGACCCAGCCCTTCAGCACGAAGAACAGCTGGAAGCCGCACGCGTGGGTGTGCCACTGCGGCACGGGGTCCTTACCCGGCACGGCGCGGATCACGTGCGCGGCGTACATGCCGCCAGTCGCGTCGCGGATGCCGGTGTCGCGGTACTGGAAGAATTCGCGCAGCCCCGGCGCGAAGTCGCTGCCGTCCTTGGCGGCGTTGCGGGCACAGGTTTTCATTGCCATGGGGTCTCCTCCTTCACGCTTGTAGGGGCCAGGTTTCGGCCAGCGCGCCCAGCGCTTCGCGCGCCGACGGCCATCCGCCATACAGAGCGGCGGTGATGATCGTTTCCTGCACTTCGACGCGTGAGCAGCCGATGCGCCGGGCGGCACCCATCCAGCGGCGTGCCATCGGCGTGCGGCCGAGGGCCGCGCACATGGCGATCACCGCGAGCACCTTGGCGCGCACCGGGATCAGCGAGCGCTCGGTGAACAGGTAGCCAAACACCCAGGTGACCATTTCCTTGCGGAACGGGTCGCCGGCGGGCAGCGGGAGGTCGTCGAAGTCGCCGTCGCGCTGGCCGAAGAGGCGCTCGGCCATGTGGCAAGCGGCCTCGTACAGGTCGGGTCGGGTCTCGGCGGACACGCGGCTCTCCACCGGCTCGCCGGTGATGGCGCGGCGCTTCTCGAACACCTCGTCCATCATCATCAGCGCGCCGCGCGACACCGGAAAACCGCCAATGTGCGACACGAGGGCGCCGAGTTCCTTCAGCTGGTCTTCGCTCCAGCCCAGGTTGCGGCACGCGTTCGTCCAGGTGGGGAGCACGCCTTCGCGCAGCAGCACGCTGAGTGCGGAAACGACGAGCAGGCCGCGGGTCTTCAGGTCGAGGCCGTCGCGCCCGTAGTACTGGCCGAAGATGTAGACGCTGCAGCGGTCCGCATAGATGTCGTTGCCGCCCTTCTCGCCGATCAGGCCCCAGCGGCCGAACAGCGGGTACTGCACCTGCTCGAGTGCCTCGTCGAGGAACTCGGCGCTGAAGCCTTCCGCGTGCATGCGACGGGCGGTAACGTGGGGTTTCTGGATCTGCTCGGGATCGAACTGGCCGACGTAGAGGCTGTGCACGTGATGGCCCGATGCCACCATTTCTGTTTTGGGTTTCTGGACTGCCACGGGTGTCCTCGCTTTCTGGTTGCTGGGTGGGTGCGCGGCATGTGCGGCACACGCGAGCGGACTGTACGGAGCGCATCGGCACAAGACCAATACCAAGTTCTGCCACCTGATATAACCTGCGCTGATCAACCGTCCTGAGCCCATGGACCTGCGCCAGATCAAGACCTTCGTCCACATCGCTGAGCTGCGCAGCTATACCAAGGCGGCGGCCTTCCTCTACGTCAGCCAACCTGCGCTCAGCCGGCAGATGCGGCTGCTCGAAGAGGAACTGGACACCAAGCTGTTCCATCGGCACGGGCACGGCGTGGAACTCACGGCCGACGGTGCGGCCTTCCTGGAGCGCTGTCACGAGCTGCTGGCGGACTTCGAACAGCTGAGGCATGACTTCAAGGTACGTACCAGTAGCACCGGCGTGACCGGCACGGTGAGCGTGGGGCTCCCCGTGCCTTCCACGCGCTTCATCTCGCCCCGTTTCCTCGACGAGCTGCGCGCCTCCTACCCCGGCGTGTCGGTGCGGGTGGTGGAGGGGTTCAGCGCCCTGCTGCACGAGTGGCTGATCAGCGGCAGCCTCGATCTCGCGGTGCTGTTCGAGCCGCGCACCGGCAAGCTGCTCACCAGCGAGCCGCTGCTGGTCGAGGACCTGTTCGCGATAGTGGCGCGCGGGCGGCGCAAGAACCGTGCCCTGTTCGATGCGTCGGACCTCGGCGCGAAGCCACTCATTCTTCCGCACCGACCGCACGTCATCCGCGACCTCGTCGACGGGCTCAACCTGAAGGAGGCGGAGGTGGTCGAGATCGATTCCACCTCGCTCATGATCGAGCTCGCGCGCGCGGGGGTGGGCACAGCGATCCTGCCGCAAGGCTCCGTGGACACCGCCGTGCGTGCGGGGGACGTCCTGGCGCTGCCCATCGTCAACCCCGCCCTCAGCTGGCAGGTGATGGTGTGCCAATCCAGCGTGCGCCCGCTGACGCCCGCCGCCAGCATCGTGCTCGGCCTGCTGCGCCAGGAGATCACGAGCCGCGTGCGCGCCGGCGACTGGACGGCCCGCCTGATCGGCGCCGAGGGGCGGGCCCGCAACGGTCGCCGATCGCAGGCGCCCTGAGGCGAGAATCTTCGCGCTATCAGTTTTGTTTATAGCTGGTACGGCCATTTGATATTGGCCCTGCGACGGCGTGCTCCCTAAACTGCCTGCGGTGTTAAAGCAGGAGACAAGCCATGCGCAAATCCATCATCGCCGCGACCGTCCTGGCCGCGGCTGCTTCCCAGGCCACCGCCCAGATCTCGGATGACACGATCAAGATCGGCCTGATCACGGACCTGTCTGGCCCCTACATCGACGTTGACGGCATGGGTGGCGCCGAAGCGATCCGCATGGCCATCGCCGACGCAGGCGGCACGGTCGCCGGCAAGAACATCGTGTTTCTCACGGCGGACCACCAGAACAAGAGCGACATCGCGGTAGCGAAGCTGCGCGAATGGATCGACACCCAGGGCCTCGACGTCGTGTTCGCGGGCGGCGCCTCCGCCGCGGTGCTCGGGATGGCGCGTGTCGCGGCCGAGAAGAAGATCCCGCTGATCGCAAACGGCGCAGGTAGCTCGCGCATCACCAACGAGGAATGCACCCCCTACACCGTGCACTACGCGTATGACACCGTGTCCCTCGCGAAGGTGGGCGGCAGCGCGCTCGTCAACCAGGGCCTGAAGTCGTGGTACTTCCTCGCGCTCGACACGGCGTTCGGCGCCTCTACGGTCAATGACACGGCCGCAGTGCTGAAGGCCAACGGCGGAAGCGTCGCCGGCGTGAGCCGCCACCCCGCCAACTTGCCGGACTTCTCGTCGCTGCTGCTCACGGCGCAGGCCTCCAAGGCGCAGGTGCTCGCCCTCGCGAACGCCGGGACCGATTCGGTCAATGCCATCAAGACGGCGAAGGAGTTCGGGCTGACCAAGAACACCAAGCTCGCCGGCCTGCTGCTGTTCATCGGCGACGTGCACGCGATCGGCCTGCAGACGGCGGGCGGCATGTACCTGACTGACAACTGGTACTGGGACCTCACGCCCGAGTCGCGCGCATGGTCGAAGCGCTTTTACGAGAAGATGAAGAAGATGCCGGCCGGCACCCAAGCCGCGCAGTATTCCGCGGCGCGGCACTACCTGAATGCGGTGGAGAAGGCCGGCTCGGACAATGGCGACAAGGTCATGGCGGCCATGAAGTCGACGCCCATCAACGACATGTATGCCAAGGGGGGCATCATCCGCGAGGACGGCCGCATGCTGCACGAGATGTACTTGATGCAGGTGAAGACCCCGGCTGAATCGAAGTATCCGTGGGACTACTACAAGGTGGTCCAGCGTGTCCCGGGCGACAAGGCGTTCACTACCAAGGCCGAGTCGAAGTGCGCCCTGTGGAAGTAAGGGTTCGGGTGGCGGGTTCAGCCCTTCTGGCGTGAAGAGCCGGGCCTTCGCCGGCTCTTTTTGTGGCGGCCGTGCTGGCTACGGTGTGCACGCTTTCACCGCCGCCGCCCGAAGCCTCGCTGCGGCAGGAGTCGCCCGATCCGGCAGGTAGGCCAGCGCCAGGCCGGTGACCGTGCCGTCGAGGAAGTCACCAGCCGATACTCGATCTTCTCGCTCGCATTCCGCAGAAGCTGAAGTCGCTCGTGACTGCGGCGATGAAACAGTGATCAGGCAGTCCTTCTATAGAGGCTTACGCGTCCACCTAAGCGGGCGGATAGTTGCTCTGCCGCACTGAGCACCGCCCTGGTGAACTGGGGGAGCACCTTCGGTGTGAAACGACTCGCCGGTCCTGAGACGGCCACCGCGCCAATCACCTTGTCACCGCTGGCGAAGACTGGTGCCGCGACCGCTGCGATGTCCGGCTCACGTTCGCCGATCGTCACGATGACCCGCTCTTTCGGCCAGGTGGCCGGATCGCCTTCGAACTCGACGAGGGCCCGTCCCGCAGCACCTTGGTGCAGGGGCAGGACCTGGCCGGCGTAGATGTGGTCTCGCACTGCCCTGCGTGGATCGACGCGGAACAGGCACAGACGCACCTCGCCTTCGCGGCGGAAATAGGAAGCACCTTCCCCCGTCTCCTCCACGAGCGTGTTCAGCGCAGGCACGACGTGGTCCTCGAGCCGCAGGGAACTGCGGTAGATGCTGCCCCAGTGCATGACGGTGAAGCCGAGGCGGTAGCTCGAGTCCGGCAACTGCTCGATGCAGCCAAAGCGCACCAGGGAGGCGAGCAGCCGGAGGATCGTGCTCTTGTAGAGGCCGGTCCGCTCGGCCAGTTGGTGCAGGGTGAGTGTCTGCTCCTGCATATCAAAGGCATTGAGGATGCTCAATGCCCTCTCGACCGCTGCGACCCCCTCGGACTTTTCACTCATAGCGGGCTGGATTATCAGTGCCACATGTCCCTTGACATCCGAATTCTGCTGTGCAGAATCGCATTCTGTTCTTGTTGATCGAGGTCTGCTCATGTCTCCAGGCTTTCCGTCTTCCACCCGCCGCCGGGCACTTCTTGGACTGCTGTCCGCCTGGGCCGCTGCTGCCAACGGGCGCGCCTTCGCGCAAGGCAGCGGATATCCGGGCCGCACCGTCAGCGTCATAGTTCCGTTCCCCGCAGGCGCGACGCTGGACGTGCTGGTGCGCCAAGTGGCGCAGCAGCTGGGCGACCGCTGGAAGCAGGCCGTCGTCGTGGACAACCGAAGCGGCGCGGGCGGAATCATCGGGATCGCGGCCGGGGCGAAGACACTGCCGGACGGCTACACGTTGATCGCGGTCGCGAACAGCTTCGTGGCCAACACGGTCCTGCGCAACGACATGCCCTACGACGCATTCGCGGACTTCGTTCCCGTGACGCTCCTCGGGTCCGTGCCCCATGTTCTCGTCGCGAACGCGGCGGCGCCGTACAAGTCGATCGCCGACATGCAACGCTTCGCCAAGGAGAAGCCGGGGACGTTGAGCTACTCGTCCGGCGGCAACGGCACGATGTCCCATCTGGCGGGCGAGATGCTCAAGCGGGCGGCGAACATCGACGCGGTGCACGTTCCCTACCGGGGCCAAGGTCCCGCTCTGGCCGACGTCGCGTCGGGCCAGGTGCAACTCAACTTCGCCAACCTCCCCGAGGCGCTGCCCCTCATCAAGGACGGGAAGATCGTCGCGCTGGCCATCGCGCAGCCGAAGCGATCGCAGCTCCTGCCCAGCGTGCCCAGCTTCACCGAACTTGGCATGCCATCTGTCGTCTCCGATTCCTGGTACGGCTTGGTGGCACCGAAAGGCACGCCGGCCGAGATCGCCGACCGCGTGCAGCAGGACGTGGCACGCGCTTTCGCGCAGCCCGAGTTCCGCAATCGCCTGCTGGCGACCGGCCTCGAACCGGCCGGCTCGACACCGGCTGCCTTCGAGGAATTCATGCGCAGTACCGCGCAAGCCTATCGCCGCGTCATCACCGACGCGCGCATCACCCTGGACAAGTAAGCAGTGCAGAACGAAGAAGACGGGAGCGGAGCGATGAAGTCACCTTGGGCGCGCGTGGTCCCCCAGAACGAGATCGACCTGTACCAGGCGATCGGCCTGGGGCGCAAGGCCAGCCGCCCTGGCAAGGCCGCGCTGCTCGTCATCGACGTCCAGTACCGATCCGTGGGACGGGAGCCGATGCCGATCGAAGAGGCCATCCGCGAGTACCCCACCAGCTGCGGCGAACATGGCTGGCGAGCCATTCCGCACATCCGCGCGCTGCTCGAGGCCTTCCGCATCGCAGGACTGCCGGTGCTGTTTCCGCATGTGGCGCCCAAGCGCTCCTACGACGGCGGCCGCTGGGCCGACAAGGCGCCCGCGGTGATGTCGATCCCGCCGCGCGGCTATGAGTTCGTCGAAGAAGTCGCACCGCGCGACGGCGAGATCCTCGTGCCAAAGCAGCATGCCAGCGCCTTCTTCGGCACACCTCTCATCAGCTACCTGCTGGACCGCGGCGTGTCGACCCTGTTCGTGGTGGGCACCACCACGAGCGGCTGCGTCCGTGCCACGGTCGTGGACGGCTCGTCGTTCGGCTTCCGGGTCGTCGTTCCGCAAGAGTGCGTGTTCGACCGCTCGCAAGCTTCACACGCGGTGAACCTGTTCGACATGGACAGCAAGTACGCCGACGTGATGCCGCTCGAATCCGCGATCGCCTTGGTCCAGAAGTCGGCTGCGTACCTGAAGGAGGTGGGATGAACGACCGCCTGAAAGTCCTGATTTCGGGGGCCGGGATCGGCGGGCTCACAGCCGCGCTAGCCCTGCTCCAGCGGGGCTTCGATGTCGAAGTCTTCGAGCAGGCGACGGAACTGCGGGAAATCGGCGCGGGTGTCCAGCTCGGGCCCAATGGCGTCAAGGTGCTGCACGCACTCGGGCTGGCGGACGAGCTGGCGCGGCTCGGTGTCGCCGCGTCGGCGAAGGAAGTGCGCATCTGGAGCACGGGCAAGATGACCCCGTTGTTCGACCTCGGCTCCGAGTGCGTGGAGCGTTACGGCGTGCCGTACTACCTCATGCACCGGGCTGACCTGCACCGCATCCTGCTGGATCGGGTCGTCGCCCTCAAGCCGGGTTCCGTGCACGTCGCTTCCCGAGGTGTCTCCTATCGCGACCTGGGGGAACAGGTCGAGCTCACGATGGAAGATGGTCGCACCGCGGTGGGCGACGTGCTGGTCGGCGCCGATGGCCTGCACTCGCGGATCCGTCGGCAGCTGGCAGGCGACGCGCAGGCGCGCTTCACGGGCGGCATGTGCTGGCGCGGCATGGTCCCGATCGAGCAATTGCCGGAACACCTTCGCCGACCCGTCGGCGCCAACTGGATCGGCCCGCACGGCCACATCATCACCTACCCGGTGCGCTCCGGCAGGCTGCTCAACTTCGTCGGCCACGTGGAGCGCGATGACTGGCAGGTGGAGTCGTGGACCGAGCCGGGGACCATCGAGGAGTGCGCTGCTGACTACCGCGGCTGGCATCCTGACGTGCAGTTGATGATCCGCAACATCACTACGCCGTTCAAATGGGCGCTGTTCCTGCGGCCGCCGCTGCAGGCGTGGAGCAGCGGGCGAGTCACGCTGCTGGGAGATGCCTGCCACTCCACGCTGCCTTACCTGGCGCAAGGCGCCAATATGGCCATCGAGGACGGCATGGTCCTTGCACGCGCACTGGACGCCGGCGCGAGTACCCCCGCGCAAGCGCTCCTCCGCTACGAACAAGCCCGCGTGGACCGCACGACCCGCATCGTGAACAAGTCGGCCGAGAACCTCCAGCGCTTCCACAACCCGCAGTTGGAAGACCCGGTCCAGGCTGACCAGTACACGTCGGCGGAATGGGATCCGGCGCGCATCCGCGAGCGATACGACTGGTTGTTCCGCTACGACGCAGTGAACGTCCCGTTCTGACGGCAGTGCCGCGATGAAACCACCACGATTCGACTACGAAGCACCGGCCAGCCTGGAAGAAGCGCTCCAACGGCTGCGTGAGAGTGGCGACGACGCGCGGGTGCTGGCCGGCGGGCAGAGCCTGATCCCGGCGCTGAACCTGCGGCTGGCCAATCCGGGCCGATTGCTCGACCTGCGTCGCATCACCAGCCTTCGCGGCATCCGTCGACTGCCGAGCGGTGCGCTGGCAGCAGGTGCGATGACGCGACACGCCGACTTCGAGCGGGACCCGCTGATGCAGCGGCACCTGCCGATCGTGCCCGCGGTCATGCGGCGGGTCGCGCATCCGCAAATCCGCAACCGTGGAACCATCGGCGGGAGCCTGGCACACGCGGACCCGGCGGCCGAATGGCCGGCGCTGTGCATGGCGCTGGACGCCACGATCGTGGTGGCGAGCGCGTCGGCCGAGCGGCGGATCCCCGCCGCCGAGTTCCCGCTCGGCGTCTACACGACAGCACTGCGGCCCGGCGAGCTCATTCGGGAGATCGAGTTTCCCGCCTGGCCTGCCACGCGCCGTTGGGGCTTCGAGGAAGTCTCGCGGCGGCTGGGCGACTTCGCCATCACCGGCGCCATGTGCACGCTCGACATCGATGCGAACCAGCGGTGCACGGCCGCCCGGTGCGTCATCTTCGCCGCGAGCGAGCGGCCGCAACTCGTCGCGGCTGCAGCCGAGCTGGTCGGAGGTCCTGTCACCGAGGACGCAGTTGCACGCGTGGCCAAGGCCGCCCGCCATTCGATCTCGCCGCTCAGCGACCACCACGCAAGCGCCGAGTACCGCCTGGAACTCGTCGAGACGATGACAGCGCGTGTGTTGAAACAGGCCGCAGCCATGGCTGCGCCGACGCAGGAATCCATCCGATGAACGACATGGTCCGCATCCAGCTCCAAGTGAACGGCGCCAACGTCGAGGGAACCGTCGAGCCGCGCCTGACGCTTGCGGACTTCCTGCGGGAACACCTGGATCTCACGGGCACGCACCTGGGCTGCGAGCATGGAGTGTGCGGCGCGTGCACCGTGCTGCTCAATGGCGACTCCGTGCGCGCATGCCTGATGTTCGCTGTGCAGGTGGACGGTGCCGACGTTGTCACGGTCGAAGGGCTGGCGCCGGAGGGCGCACTGACCGACCTGCAGGCGAACTTCCGCCGACACCATGCCTTGCAATGCGGCTTCTGCACGCCAGGCATGCTGACCACCGCTCATGCTTTCCTGCGGGAGTGCCCGTGCCCTTCCCGCGAGGAGGTCCGCGAAGCCATCTCGGGCAACCTGTGCCGCTGCACGGGCTACATCCCGATTGTCGACGCGATCCTGGCGACGGCCGAGGCCCGCAACGACGGCGGCGCGCAGGGCGCGGGAGAGCCGAAGTGAGAGCCGAAGAGAACAGGCACGCGATCGGCTCCGCCATGGAGCGCCAGGAAGACTTCCGCTTCCTGACCGGCCGAGGCTGCTACGTGGACGACGTGCGCCGTCCGGACATGCTGCACGCGGTCGTCATTCGCAGCCCCATGGCGCATGCGCGCATCCTGGGCATCGACGCGTCGGCCGCCCTGGAACTGCCCGGGGTGGTGGCCGTCATCACCTTCGCCGACATCCGCAAGTTCGCGAAGCCGATCCCGCAGCGCACCTGCCCCTTGCCCGGCATGGAGAAGTTCCTGCAGGTGCCGCTGGCGTCGGACGTCGTGCGGTACGTCGGCGAGCCGGTGGCGGTCGTCCTGGCGGACGATCGGTACGTCGCCGAAGATGCGGCGGAGATGGTGTTCGTGGACTACGACAGCCTCGATGCCGTGGTCGATGCCCACGCAGCCATGGCAGGTGGTGCCGTCGTGCATGAACAGCAGGGCACCAATGTTGCGAGTGCGTACGAGGTCGGCCGCGGCGATGTTGCCCGGGCTTTCCGGGATGCGCACTACACGCGCAAGGAAACCTTCTACGTGCACCGCCACAGCGCCGTGCCGCTGGAAACCCGCGGCCTGGTCGCTGAATGGGATCCCGTCGCGAAACATCTCAAGGTGTGGGGTGCGGGGAAGGTGCCGTTCGCCAACCGCGCGATCCTGGCGGACATGCTGCAACTGTCGCCTGCTGCCGTCGACCTGATCGAGGTCGACGTCGGGGGCAGCTTCGGGGTGCGCGGCGACTTCTACCCGGAAGACTTCCTCATTCCCTTCGCCTCGTTCCACGTGGGCCGGCCGGTCAAGTGGATCGAGGACCGTCGCGAAAACCTGATGGCGACGAACCACTCGCGCGAGATGCACTGCGAGCTGGAGATCGCCGTGGACGCGGGGGGCGTGATCACCGGGATGCGCGGCAAGGTCGTCGCGGACCTGGGCGCCTACGTGCGAACCAACCCCGGGGTGATGCCCGGCAAGGGAACTCAGTTCCTGCAAGGCCCGTACGCGATCGATCATCTGGGCTTCGAGGTGCGCGCGGTCATCACGAACAAGACCCCCGCCGGCACCTACCGGGGGCCCGGACGCTACGAGTCCGCCTTCTTCCGTGAGCGGTTGATCGACATCGCCGCGCGAGAACTGGGCATTGATCCCGCCGAGTTCCGCCGTCGCAACCTGATCCGCGCCGACCAGATGCCTTACGACGCCGGAGCCCTGGTGCCGGGCCAGCCCGCGACGGTGTACGACTCAGGCGATTTCCCGGCGGTCTTCGACCGGGCGCTGGCCCATTTCGGGTTCGATGACCTCACGGCATTGAACGGGAGGTGTGTCGACGGCCGTTGGCACGGCATCGGCATGGCGTGCGCTCCCGAGTCCACCGGCGGCGGCCCCGGCGAGCACGCGCGGCTCGAACTGCGCCACGGTGGCGGATTCGACCTCTTCGTGGGTTCGTCGTCCGCTGGCCAAGGACACGAGACCGTCATGGCGCAGGTGCTGGCCGAGTCGCTCGGCATCCCGTGCGAGGGAATCCGCGTGCACCACGGGAGCACCACGCACCTGGCGCAGGGGTTCGGCGCGTATCACAGCCGTTCCGCCGTCATGGGCGGCAGCGCGGTCGTCGCCGTGGCGCAGAAGATGCGGGAGGCGTTGCTGGCCCGCGCCGGTCAACTGACCGGCACGCCAGCGACCTCCTTGAAGTGGGATGCAGGCCGTGTCGTCCGGGAGGCGGACGGGCAGACGGTTGCCACGCTGGCGCAGCTCGCTTCCGGCCTGCCGGATTGTGGTCCTGCAGACCACGGACTGGTGGGCGTCTCGGCGTCTTTCGAGAGCAACCGCCTGACCTACACGTTCGGGGTGCACCTGGCCCACGTGAGCGTCGATCCCGCCACGGCGCAGGTGCGCGTCGAGAAGTACCTGTGCGTGGAGGATGTGGGCCGGATGATCAATCCGATGATCGTCCACGGCCAGACGGTGGGAGCGGCGGTGCAGGGCCTCGGCGGCACCTTCCTCGACGAATTCAAGTACGACGAAAGCGGCCAGCTCATCACCGGCACGTTCGCGGATTACCTGCTGCCCAGCAGCACCGACTTCGAGAACGTCGACGCACTGACGCTCGAGCTGTGCCCCTCGCCTTCCAATCCGCTCGGCGTCAAGGGAGCCGGCGAAGGCGGAATCATCGGGACCGGCGGAGCGCTGGCGAACGCGGTGTCGAATGCACTGGCGCAGTTCGGCGTCTCCGTCACCCGCCTGCCCATGTCCCTGGACAACCTTGCGCGCAGCCTGCGCCAGAGCCGTGCAGGCGGCACCGGAGTCGCGCGGTGACGTTCCTCCACGGCAAGCACGTCCGAGCGAACGATATCCGCCAGCACTACCTGCGCTATGGCGGCCAAGGGCCCGCCGTTGTCCTCGTGCCCGGCATCGTCAGCCCCGCGGCCCTGTGGGACCGGGTCGGACGCTGGCTTGGCCTCACGCACGACTGCTACCTGCTGGACGTGCGGGGCCGCGGGCTGTCGGAAGCTGGGCCGCACCTGGACTACGGCGTCGATGCGTGCGCACACGACGTTCTCGAATTCGCCCGCGCGCTCGGGCTGGGGGCGTACGTCCTCGTCGGCCACTCCATGGGGGCCAGGATCGCTGCCCGGGCTGGCAACAGCCCGTCTGCATCGATGACGAAGATCGTGCTGCTCGATCCTCCCACCAGCGGCCCAGGCCGCCGGCCGTACCCGGTCCCGATCGAGCGCACGCTGAACGCCGTTCGCGCAGCGCATCGCGGGGAAGCCGAGGAACTGCTGCGCCGGCCCGACCAGCCGCCGTGGCCGGAAGACCTGCTGCTGCTGCGGGCGGAGTGGCTGGCCACCTGCGATGAGCGGGCGGTGCATGTCGCCTACGACGACTTCCATGGGGAGGACATGTTCTCGGACATCGCATCGGCACGCGTGCCCCTGAGCCTCGTCTGCGCAGGTCGCGGCGGCGTGGTGTCCGACGAAGACGTGCGCGAGATGCTGCACTTGCAACCAACGCTGCAGGTTGCCCGCCTGCCCAACGCTGGCCACCAGATGCAGGTGGACGATTTCGGCGGCTTCTGCGCCGCGCTGGCTTCGGCGCTCGGAGTTGCTTTGCCAGACGATCACAGGAGAGTGCAATGAAACTCGATGCCGAACTGCTCACGTTGTTCCGGAAGGAATTGGAGTTGTGCCGGATCGGGCCCGGCCAGGTGCTGGCGGTGCTCAGCGCCGGGGACGAGAAGGCCGAGTACGCGCAAGCTTTCATGGTCGCTGCGGGGCAGTTGGGTGCACAGGCGCTCAACGTGAACGTCACCCGGTCCCAGCAGAACGCGGTCGGCGTGCAAGGACGCCATCCCCTGGTTGGCAACGACCTGGCCATGCGAACGCTCAAGTCGGCCGACATGGTGATCGACCTGGTGGGCTTGCTCTTCTCGCGGGAGCAGGCGGAGATCCAGGCGGCCGGTGCCCGCATCCTGCGGGTGATGGAGCCCCTGCATGTCATCAAGCAGATGTTCCCGACCGAGGATTTGCGCAGGCGCGTCGACCGGGCGAAACAGCTGCTGGAAGGCGCGTCGGAGCTGCGCTTCACGTCCCGGGCAGGCACTGACATGCGGTATGCGCTGGGCCAGTACCCGGTCATCTCCGAGTACGGATACACCGACCAGCCGGGGCGCTGGGACCACCTCCCCTCGGGCTTCGCATTCACGCAGGGCAACGATGGCCAAGTGGACGGAACGGTGGTGCTGCAGCCGGGCGACATCATCGCGGCCTTCAAGCAGTTCGTGCAGTCACGGGTGGTCCTGACCGTGCGCGACGGCTCCATCACCGACATCAGCGGTGACGGGATGGACGCGGAGCTGATCCGGGACTACATGAACAGCTTCGCGGACCCCCGCGCATTCGCCATCTCGCACATCGGCTGGGGGCTCAACGAGCGTGCGCGCTGGTACCAGTTCTCGGCCACTCGCGAGTTGCCGCAGGAGCACGTGATGAATGCGCTCTCCTTCTACGGCAACGTCCTGTTCTCCACCGGCCCCAACCTGGAGCTGGGTGGCACCAACGACACGGCTTGCCACATGGACTTGCCGATGCGCCGTTGCAGCCTCTGGCTGGACGACGTGGAAATCCTGCGCGACGGCGACGTCGTGCATGCGGACATGAAGATTGCGCGCTGACCCACCACACGAAGGAGTGAACCGATGAAGATGCGATCCGCCTTGCTGGCGCTGCTTTCCCTGCTCGCCACCGCCCCGGCGCTTGCCCAGGACAACTACCCGAACCGGCCCATCAAGTTCGTCGTCGGCTTCGCGCCGGGCGGCGGCACGGACATCCTGGCCCGCATCGTGGCGACGCCGCTCTCGCAGCGCCTGGGGCAGCCCGTGGTGGTCGACAACGTTCCCGGCGCCAGCGGCGCCATCGCGAACACGAACGTGAAGAACGCGGCTGCGGACGGCTACACGTTGCTCATCGGCGCGAGCGGCGCGATGGCGATCAACCCGGCCGTGCAGGCGAAGCTGCCGTACGACCCGGTCAAGGACTACGCCCCGATCACCGTCCTCGGGACCTATCCCATCGTGTTCAGCAGCAAGCTGGACCTACCGGTGAAAAACGCGCGCGAGCTCATCGATCGAGCCAAGGCCAACCCCGGCGCCCTGAACTACGGCGGTGCCGGCGTGCTGTTCCAGTTGACCGGCGAGCTGTTCAACCAGCAGGCCGGCACGTCCATGCAGTTCGTGCCCTACAAGGGCAGCGCGCCTGCGGTGTCCGCGATCCTGGGCGGAGAGATCGACCTGCTCGTGGCCGACGTTGCGCCGGTGAAGTCGCTGATCGAAGCAAAGAAGGTGCGCCCGCTGGCCATCACCTCGGCCACCCGCTCGAAGATCTTCCCGGACATCCCGACGCTCGCCGAATCCGGCCTGCCGGGCTTCAAGGTGGACGTGTTCGTCGGCCTGTTCGCCCGTGCCGGCACGCCGCAGCCCGTGATCGAGAAGTTGCACCGCGAGATTGCCGCCGTGCTGGCGCAGCCGGAGGTGCAACAACAGATCGAAAAGCTTGGCATCACGCCGTCCGGCATCAGCCCGGCAGAAACAGGGGCGATGCTGAAGTCGGAGATCGCACGCTACACGGCGGCAGCGCAGCGCGCCAACATCAAGATCGACTGAGCGGAGCCCTGGTCGCATGGCAATGGAACTCACGGGGGACCGGCTCATCCCGGCTTCCCTCGAGCGCACCTGGCAGGCGCTGAACGATCCGGAGATGCTCCGGCGCAGCATCCCTGGCTGCGAATCACTCGAGCGTGACGGGGAGGAGGGCTTCGTAGCCCTGCTTGCCTTGCGCGTGGGCCCGGTGAACGCGAAGTTCAAGGGCAAGGTGCGACTCAGTGACGTGGTGCCGCTGGAGGGCTACACCCTCCAGTTCGAAGGACAAGGCGGGGTGGCCGGCTTCGGCAAGGGTTCCGCGCAAGTGCGCGTGGCCGCCGAAGGGCCGCAGGCAACCCGCCTCAACTACCGGGCAACTGCAACGGTTGGCGGCAAGATCGCCCAGGTGGGCGCCCGGCTTGTCGACGCCACGGCCCGGATGATGGCGGAAAATTTCTTTCGAGATTTCGAAGCCGCGCTCACGGCGGAGATGCCAGAGCCGGCGCCAGCCGAATCGCCGGCAGTGTCCGCAGCGTCAGGTGAACCCGCAGCCATCGCCGCCAACAGTCGCGTGCGGCGCCTGGTCCTCCCAGCCGGCATTGGGCTGCTCATCGTGCTCGGCATCTTCTCGGTTGTTGCATTTCGCTGACCGGCTGCCCAGTCCCTGGCGGAAGTGGCGGCACCCCAGGGTGCGTTTTCCGCTAGCCCTGCGCGGCCCATCGCCTCAGCACCGCACGCATGTGCCGCGCCGCTGAACTCTCCAAGAAGCAGCCCTAGTCCGACTAGCGGCCCGCAAAGCCCCATGCTCCCGATCTGATCCGGTCGTTTTTGCAGGATCTGCACCTACTTGTACGCCTCGGACTGTGCACACTGCCCGGGGAGGATGAACCCAGTCTGCAACTTGCAAGTACTTAGGCGCCCAATACTACCGAGGGATGTAGCTCCCTCGGCAGAGGGTTCGCTCGCCTCAGCGCGACGGCGCGCAGGTGGACGCCGAAGGTGGTCCCGAAGGGACGCGAGCAACTGCGAGCGCAATCCCTCCTGCCGGTGTTCAATCGCGCTGTCATGCGGGTGGACAGGCGATCTGAAACCAAGCAGTGGCTTTGCAGCCTCGCCGCAGCCACCTTGTCCTGCGCCGCCCAGGGTCAGGTGCTCGCCCCCGACGCCATCTCCCTCGCCCTCGGCACCACCCAGACCCACACGCCCACAGTCGCCGCACGACTCATCTGGAACACCGACTGGGAACGCCGCCTGGACACCGCCCGCTTCAATCTGCAACTCGAACTCGGGCTGGCCTCGCTCAGGACCGCCCGCGATCGGGAAGGCACTGTCTCGCAGCTCTCACTGGTTCCCGTCGTCCGCATCAGGCCGTCCGACCGCAGCTTCTTTCTCGAAGCCGGCATCGGCCTGAGCCTGTTCGACCGCCAGTACGTGCGCGGCGCCTCTCACATGGCGAGCCGCTGGAACTTCGAAGACGTGCTCGGCGCTGGCGTGTCGTTCGGCCCGACGCAATCCCACGAGATCGGCCTGCGCCTCACGCACGTGTCCAACGGCGGCCTGCGCAAGCCGAATCCAGGCCTGAACGGCGTGCAGGTCCGCTACGCCACTTCCTTCTGAAGCAGCGACCAGCGGCGGTCACTGCGCCGGCACCGCCACCCCAGGCGGCACCTGCTTGCCGCGCCCCGGCAACATCAGCATGACAACGCCCGAGGCAGCCAGCAACAGCGCCCCTGCCGTCCCGAACGCCGGCCAGTGCGTGCCCCAGCGATCGAACCCCCAGCCTCCGAGCCACGAGCTGATCATCCCGCCGACCTGGTGGCCGACGTACGACCAGCCGTACAGCACGCCGACGAGGCGCACGCCGTAGACGTCGGCCAGGATCGCGGACGACAGCGCGATGCTGCCGGCCCACACGAGGCCGCCGACGACGCCGGCCGCGTACAGCTCGAAGTGCGTGCCGACCACGATCAGTGCGAAGAAACCGAGCCCGCGCACCAGGTAGATCGCCGCCAGCAGGTGCTTGCGCGCCATGCGGTCGGCCAGGCGGCCCAGGATCATCGTGCCGCCGATCGCCACCGCCCCGATCAGGCCGATGCCCAGCGAGCTGGTGCCGGCATCGAAGCCGTGGTCCATCAGCATCGGCATGCCATGCGTGCCCAGCAGGTTCATGCTGAAGCCGCAGGTGAACAAGCCGAGCGACACCACCATGAACACCTGCGTGCGCATCGCTGCAGCCACCGACAGATGGCCCAAGGGCGCAACTCGCGCAGGGCCGCGCGCCGCCCCGGCGGGCAGGTCCTTGTGCTCCGGCGCATCGTCGCGCACGACGAACACCGCCATCGGCACCGCGAGCAGCGTGAAGGCGACGGCGAACGAGGCCAGCGCCACCTGCCAGCCGAAGTGGTGGATCAGCAGCGACAGCGCCGGCGTCATCACGGCCATGCCCGCCATCGAGCCGGTGGACAGGAAGAGCAGCGCCATGCCGCGCCGCTGCTCGAACCACGCGCTGATCACTGGCGTCACCGCGACCGGCCCGGTGAAGGCCAGGCCTACCGACAGCAGCACGCCGAACGCCAGCAGGAAGCTCACGGCATCGCGCGCGAACAGCGTCCAGATGGTGGCCACCACGACCATCGCGATGCCGCTGAGCAGCACGAAGGGCGTGCCGCGGCGCTGGATGAGGGCCGCGGCCACAGGCATCGCGAGGCCGTAGACCAGCATGCCGACCGCGACGATGGAGGCCAGCAGGCTGCGGCTGAAGCCGAGGTCCTGCGCCAGCGGCAGGAAGAACGGCCCGATGCTCATGCGCATGCCCACCGTCAGCAGCGTGAGCAAGGCGCCCGCCGCGACGATGTTCCAGCCGAAATACCAGCGCGGGGCGTCGCGAGAAACTGAGTCCATGCCGGATTGTCCCGCACGCCGTGCAGGACCCATCCGCGCAGCACTCGTCACCCTTGCAGCGACGGTCCCCGTGTTGCAGCGCCCACCACCGCGCTGCCAGCCGCAGGCGGCAGCGGCAGAACGAGCACGTCCGCTTCCGATCGCGCGAGCACCTGCCGGGTCACGCTCCCGAGCAGGAAGTCCGCGAGCAGGCCGCGGCGGCGCTTGCCGATCACGACCAGCTCCGATTGCTGGGCGGTCTCGCCGGCGAGGATGCTGTCCGCGGCGCCGCCGAACGTGACGATGGGCGTGACGGGGGCGCCCGGCAGCAGCTGCTTCATCTTCTGGTACGCGCGTGCGGCGACGGTGCGGCGGTGCGCACGCAGCACCGCCGGCGGTGCATCGAGTTCGCGCAGCGCGATCTCCTCGCCCGGCGCGAGCGCGTGGAAGGATGAAAGCGGCCCGCGCGCCAGCACGGACGCCTGCGTCACCAGGTGCTCGCTGGACTGCTGCAGGTCCACGGCCACCAGCACGCGGCGGTAGCCGACGCGGGCCTGCTGCTTGACCACCAGCACCGGCGCGCGCACGAGGCGAATGAGGCGTTCGGCCGGGCCGCCCATCAGCCACTCCGCCAGCGGGTTGCCGTGCGTGGTCGGCAGCACGACCAGGCCGCCGCACGCCAGCGGCACGCACTGCTCGACCGGGTCGGCTTGCGCGGGGATCGGCTCCACGCGAACGGCGCAGCGTTCGGCGGCTTCGTGCAGGAAGGCCGCCACGCGCGGCAAGGGGGCGGTGCTGCGGTTGTCGGCGGTGGCGTGCACCACGTGCAGCGGCACGCGCAAGTCACGCGCGACGAGCGCGGCGCGCCAGGCCGCGTTCAGCGCAGCGGGCGATGCATCGCAGATGGCGAGGACGTGGGCGGCGCGCTGGACGTCGCCGGGGATGGGACGGGACATGACTTCCTCCTGGGGACCGAGGCCCGGCGGGTGCCGGGCGAAGATCGGACGCGGGCGGTGGGCCCGACGCCGGGAAGTCCGGCGCCGGGCTCAGGGAAGTGCGCCGCGAGCGCGCTTGGCCGGGAGGAAGGAAAGGGTCGTCACGCGGGCAGTCTAGGCCACGCGCACGCGAACGCGCGCAATGGCCCCGAGGCCCTTGCCAGAATGCTTGCGTGCAGCTTGGCCCGGTGCTGCGCGACGCGCGTCAGGCCTGCATCGGCGCACCAGCCGGATGCGCCTTCTCCCACTCCTCCTCGTGGCGCAGGCAGAAGCGCGCTTCGGGCCGCGCGCGCAGGCGCTCGATGGGAATGTCCTCGTCACACGTTTCGCAGCGGCCGTAGTCGCCCTGCAGCAGCCGGCCACGCGCCTGCCGCACCTCGCGCAGCTCGTCCTCCAGCCGGTGCACGTGGGCCAGGTCGATGCTGGCCATCATCCGCGCGTCGCCGTCCTCCACCGAATCGCGCACGGCGCCCGTGCCCGCGTCGGGCGCAGCGAGCTCGTCGCGCAGGCCGCGCAGGCTGTCCTGCAAGTCCGCTTCGCGCGCCGCCAGCAGGTCGGAGAATTCCTTGGTGCTTGCGTCGTTCATCGGCCCATTCTGGGCAGCCCGCAAGCTGTGCGGCGGCAGTCCGAAAACGCTGTTACGGGAGTTGCTCGAGGGCGGCCGACTGGCCAACTCATCCTCGGAAAGTTCTCATTCCGGCGCGGCGCCTCAGCCGTTGGGCTGGTGAGGAAGGCTGCCGACGGGGCGACGGCGCGCCGTCCTACACGAAGGCCGCTGAGCTTCCCCAAGGATGGGCAACCTTTCACCAGGAGCCCACGATGACCCAACCCTCGGATACCCCTCGCAAGCGCGGTTTTGCCCTTCTCGACGCCGACAAGATGCGCCAGGTTGCTGCCCTCGGTGGCCGCACCGCGCACGCCGCCGGCCGTGCCCACCAGTTCTCGCGCGAGGAGGCCCGCGCGGCCGCCCGCCGCAGCGTCGAAGTGCGCACCCGCCGTGCGGCCGAAGCCCGCGCCGCGTCGGATAGCAATTCGCCCAGCGCCTGATCCGGTCCAGCCGATCATGAGCCCCGGCACTGCCGGGGCTTTTTTTTTTTGGTTCGCTTGACCGCGTCACGCCGCCCGGCGCGAGCGCGTCTTGGCGGCCGTCTTCTTCGCGGCGGCCTTCTTCGCCGCCGGCTTCTCCTTCGCGGCGACCGCGCGCTCGGGTTCCTTCGCACGCTTGGCGTGCGGCCTGGCGGGCGCCGCGCTGCGCGACGGCGCGCCGCGGCCACCGCCTTGCAGGCTGCGCTTGAGCAGTTCGGTGAGGTCGACCACGTTGGTCTCGCCCGCAGCGGCCTTCTCGACCGGCGTGACGTGCTCCGTCTCGCCCGCGTTGGCCTTGCTCTCGACCAGCTTCATGATCTCCTCGCGGAAGGAGTCGCGGAACTCGTCGGCGCTCCAGTGGCCGCTCATGCCTTCGATCAGCTGCATCGCCATCTTGAGCTCGGCGTCCTTCACGCCCGCGGCCTTCGCATCGGCAGGTGGCAGCCGCAGGTCTTCCCACGAGCGGATCTCGCCGCCCCAGCGCAGCAGGTTCAGCACGAGCGCGGGACCGCAGGGGATGACGACCGCCAGGTGCTGCTTGGTCTGGATGACCACCTTGGCGATGCCGACCTTGCCGGACTTCTTCAGCGCCTCGCGCAGCAGCGCATAGACCTTGTCGCCCTTGTTCACGGGGCCGACGAAGTAGGGCCGCTCCAGGTAGACGAACGGCACCTCGTCGGCGTCGATGAAGGCCTCGATCTCGATCGTCTGCGTGGTGCGCGGGTATGCCTTCTGGATCTCCTCGGGCGACACGACCACGTACTCGCCGCCCTCGACCTTCACGCCCTTGACGATGTCGTCCTTGTCGATCTCCTTGCCCGTCTTCTTGTTGACGCGCTTGTAGCCGACCGGGTCCATCGTGCGCTTGTCGAGCCAGTCGAAGTCGATGCCGCTCTCGGCCGTGGCCGAGTACAGGCCGATGGGGATGTGCACCAGGCCGAACGTGATCGCACCCTTCCACAGGGTGCGGGTGGACGTGGGTGCGAGGCCCTTGTGAGTTGCCATGTCGAATGCCCGCGAAGTTGCAGCCGAGTTTGCGAATGCCGGCAAGCGCGCCCTGTCGGCACCGCGCGTGGCGCGGCGTAGGTGCCTGCGGACATCCGCCCCCGGTTCAGGTGAGGCCCAGCCGTTGCAGCAGCACGCGCCAGCGCGGCGGCGTGCCCTGCAGGCGGTCGGCGATGCGCTGCCAGTGCGCGCCCAGGCGCGCGAAGCGGTTGCGGCAGTCCGCGCTGAAGCACTCCTGCTCGCGCAGCGTGGCGAAGTTGCGTGCGATGCGGCGCGCCATCAGCAGCCGGTGCGCCGGCGCCTGCGTCTGCATGAACGCCGTCATCAGCGACAGCGTCGCCAGCCACAGCGCGCGGCTGGCGTCCTGCAAGGTCGGTGGCGGCGGCAAGCGGTCCATGCACTGCATGCTGGTGGCCGCGTGCCGCCGCACGTGTAGTCGGTGGGCGCGGGACGGGGCGCGCGGCTCCCTACGCGCGTGGCCCGTTCGCACCAGCGCTCACTTCGAGCCGCCGCCGGCGCCGCGGCTGGCGTGCCGCTTCTTGCCGGCCGCGCGCGCTTCCTCGGTCGTGAATTCGTGCGCGTGCCCGCTCTGGTGCGCGGCCCGGCCGCCGAGGCTGGCGATCTCGCGCTGGCGTTGCGGGTCCATCGCGGCGAATCCGCGCAGGCTGCGCTTGGGCGCGCCGCCATCCTGCTTCTGCGGGTTGGAGTCTTGTGTGGCCATGGCATGTCCTTTCAGGGGCGGAAGGTCGGACCCGATGCAGGCAATGCGCATGCCCACGGCCGCGCAGGCCCATCCATTCCATCCGCGTCCGGCGCAATTCGTCGCCCGCGGACGCAGCCTGTCGCATGGCCGTCGCGGCGCCGGTGGGCGCTGCCTACAGTCCATTCCACCGAGCCGCCACACCCCACGGAGTCCACCATGCACCAACGCTACGAGCCCTCTGCCTTCGATCGCCACCCGGGCGTGCAGCGCGCCACGCGCGCCGCCGTTGCCGCGGGGGTGGTCGCGATGGTCGTCGCGGCCTGGATGACGGCCGGCCCGGGCAACGGGTGGCAGCCCGCGCGTGAACACGTCGCGGTGACGCTGCCCGCCGTCACGGTCGTGGGGCACCGCAGCTCGCTGACGGCGGCCGACATGCGCCCGGCGGTCACCTGCGAGCGCACGGCGTTCGCCGCCCCGGAGCGCGCGCGCAAGATGGCCTGATCCGTTTTCACGGGCCGGTGCGGCGAGCCGACGCCGCGCCGGCCTGCCTCTACCATCGCGGGCTGGCACCATCCACCCCGCACCATGCCACCTCGCTTCCTCCTTCGCCTCCTCCCGGTCCTCGCATTGCTGGCTTGCGTCCCTGCCGGGGCGCAAGGCCGCGAGGCTGCCGCCGAACCCACTGTCGCCGAGTTGCAGGCCCGCATGGCCACGGGCCAGCTCAGCGCGGAGCAACTCACGCGGGACGGGCTCGCCCGCATCGCGCGCCATGACACCGGTCCCGATGGGCTGCATGCCGTCATCGAAGTCAACCCGGATGCGCTGGCGATCGCGCAGGAGCGCGACCGCGAGCGCCGCGCCGGTCGCGTGCGCGGTCCGCTGCACGGCATCCCGGTGCTGCTCAAGGACAACATCGACACGGGCGACCGCATGCTCACCAGCGCAGGATCTTTGGCGCTCATCGATGCGCCGGCAGCGCAGGACGCCTTCCTCGTGCGGCGCTTGCGCGAAGCCGGCGCCGTCGTGCTCGGCAAGACCAACCTGTCCGAGTGGGCCAACATCCGCTCGGGCAAGTCCAGCAGCGGCTGGAGCGCGCGTGGCGGCCAGACCGTCAATCCCTACGGCCCCGGACGCAACCCGTGCGGGTCGAGCTCGGGCACAGGTGTCGCGATTGCCGCCGGCTACGCACCGCTGGGCGTGGGGACCGAAACCGACGGCTCCATCGTGTGCCCGAGCAGCGTGTCGGGCCTGGTCGGCATGAAGCCGACCGTCGGCCTCGTGAGCCGCAGCGGGATCATCCCCATCTCCGTCTCGCAGGACACGGCGGGCCCGATGACGCGCAGCGTCGCCGACGCGGCGGTGCTGCTGAACGTGCTGGCCGGCCCCGACCCGCGCGATCCGGCCACCGTCGCGGCCCGCATCGAACCCGACTACCGCGCGTTCCTCAAGGCCGACGGCTTGAAGGGCATGCGCATCGGCGTCGCGCGCAAGCGGGTGACCGGCTACAGCACGCACGCCGACCGCTTGTTCGAGCAGGCGCTGCGCGACCTCAAGCGCCTCGGCGCCGAGCTGGTGGACCCTGCGGACTTCGGCTCGATCGGCGACTACGACGAGGAGGAACTCGACGTGCTCCTCTACGAACTGAAGGACGGCATGGCGAAGTACCTGGCGACGCGCACCGGCGTCCCCGTGCGCACGCTGGCCGACGTGATCGCCTTCAACGAACGCAACGCCGACCGCGAGATGGCGTTCTTCGGCCAGGAACTGTTCGAGAAGGCGCAGGCCAAGGGCGCGCTCACCGACAAGGCCTACCTCGATGCGGCGTCGAAGGCGCGCCGCCTGGCGCGCGAAGGCATCGACAAGGTGCTGCAGGCGCAGCGGCTCGACGCCATCGTCGCGCCGACCACGGGGCCGGCCTGGCTCACCGACCACGTCAACGGGGATTCGTATGGCGGCTCGAGTTCGACGCCGGCCGCGGTCGCTGGCTATCCGTCGATCACGGTGCCGATGGGCGACGCGGCCGGCCTGCCGGTGGGCCTGAGCTTCGTCGGAACGGCGTGGACCGAGGGCAAGCTGCTGCAGCTGGCGCATGCCTACGAGCAGGGCACGCGGCACCGGTTCGCGCCGGCGCTGCCCGCGAGCCCGCGCCGGCCCCTGATGCACTAGGAGCTCGGGCTTCTAGCCCTTCAGCTTCCCCGCGAGCGTGCGGGGGCTGATGCCCAGCGCGGCTGCGGCGCGGGCTGCGTCCTGCTGGAAATGGTCCAGCGTTGCCGCGGCAACAAGGCGTTCCACCTCCGCCAGCGGCGTGCCCAGCGGGATCGGCACCGACGCTTTGGCCGTCGGTGCCGTGACGGCACGCGGCAGCCAGCGCTCCGTGATCTCCGGGCCGTCGCTCATCACCCAGGCGCGCTGCAGGACGTTGCGCAACTCGCGCACGTTGCCCGGCCAAGCGTGCTGCGCCAGTTGCGCGAGTGCCTCCGGCGTGAGGCTGCGCCGCGTGCCTTCGCGCCGGTGGATCTCGGTCAGGAAGTGGCGCGCGAGCAAGGGCAGGTCGTCCTTGCGCTCGCGCAGGGGCGGCAGCTCGATCGGGAAGACATTCAGCCGGTACAGCAGGTCCTCGCGGAAGCGGCCATCCGCCACCGCCGCGAGCGGATCGCGGTTGGACGCGGTGACGATGCGCACATCGGTCGCGATCGGCGTCGTCGAACCCACGCGCATGAAGGTGCCGGTCTCCAGCACACGCAGCAGCTTGACCTGCAGCGCGGGCGCCATCTCGGTGATCTCGTCCAGGAACAGCGTGCCGCCGTGGGCGCGCTCGAAGAAGCCGTGGTGCTGCCGCTCGGCGCCGGTGAAGCTGCCCTTCTCGTGGCCGAAGATTTCGCTCTCGATCAGGTTGGGCGAGATCGCGCCGCAGTTGACAGCGAGGAAGGGCTTGCCGCGCCGCTTGCTCATGTCATGCACGCTGCGCGCCACCAGTTCCTTGCCGGTGCCGCTCTCGCCGGTGACGAACACCGCCATCGACGTCGCCGCCACGCGCGCGACCTGCTCGTAGACCTGCAACATCGGCGCCGACCGGCCAACCAGGTGGCCGAACCGGCCCGCGCGTTCGGCCTGCTCGCGCACCGCGCGCAGCGCGGTGCCATCGGGCGCCGGCTTGGTGACGCGCGCCAGGATGCCCTGCAGCTGTCCCGGGCTGACCGGCTTCACGAGGTAATCCACGGCGCCGGCGCGCAGCGCGCGGATGGAGGTCTCCAGGCTGGCGTGTCCCGTCATCAGCACGACGTCCGAATCGCCGAGCAGGTCGGTGTCGTCCAGCAAGGCCATGCCGTCGCCATCGGGCAGCTTGAGGTCCAGCAGCACGACGTCCGGCTGCTGCAACGCCATCTGCCGGCGCGCCTCGCCCAGCGACTGCGCGGTGGCAGCCGAAAAGCCGTGGCTGGCGACCAGCTGCGCGACCATGCGCGCGGCGTCGGCGTCATCCTCGACGATCAGAGCGTGGCCCATTCCTCTCCTCGGTGATGCCTGCTGGGCAGTTGCGAAAGCCGGGCTGATCATTCCACCCACGGCCGCGCGTGCGTGTAACGGCAGGCAATGCGTCCAACGAATGGGGCAACGCTGGGCTTCTGCGCGCCAGCTCCTGCTCGACGATTGCTCGCAGCCGCGCGACCTGCCGGGCCATCACCTGCTGCGCCTCGAGCGCCTCGCCACTGCCGGGCGGGACCAGCTCGAGCACCGCCAGCGCGGCGGTCATCGCGTTGAGGGCATTGCGGGCTTCGTGCCCGAACTGGGCGAGGGCGCCTTCGCGCTCGCGCACGTCGCTGTCGGCGATGGGATTCATGCGCGCAGCGTAGTGCGCGGCGGTGGCGGTGTCCCCGGCCGCTCGCAAGATTTACAAATAGCCGAACACTGGCTGCACGGCCATGCCTACCCTGCCTCCACCAGCGCCGGGCACGAATTTCCAAACGCCGGACTGCCACCGAGGAGAAGTCATTTGCAATCCATGAGCCTGCAGCTCGGCCCGCAGCTGCAGACCACGCTGTCGCCACGCCTGCAACGCGCCGTGCGCCTGCTGCAGATGTCCTCGCTCGACTTCTCGCGCGTCGTGCGCGACGCGCTGGACAGCAATCCCTTCCTGGAAGCGGACGAAGCCGAGGCCGAAGCGCCGGTCGCGATCCCCGACAGCGCACCGGAGGCCGACCCGCTCGTTGCCAGCGCGTGGTTGGGCGAGCCCGTGGCGCGTTCACGCGTGGTCGACGTCGACGGCGTGTTCGACACGCTGGCCGCGCACGCGACGCTGGCCGAGCACCTCACCCAGCAACTGAACCTGTTGCCGCTGCCCGCGCGCGACTGGACGCTCGCCGCCGCGGTGGTGGAGTCGCTGGACGACGACGGCTACCTGCGCGTGCCGCTGGAGGAGGTCGCGTCGTCCGTGCCGCTCGACCCGCCACCTGAACCGGAGGAGCTGACCGTCGCCCTGCGCCGCGTGCAGTCGCTCGAGCCCGCCGGGGTCGGCGCGCGCGACGTCATCGAATGCCTTCGGCTGCAGTTGCCCGCCATCGCGTGCGAGCGCAAGCGCGCGATCGCCCTGCGCATCCTGCGCGAGTGCGTGCAGTGCCTGGCCAACCGCGACCAGCCCGCGATGGCGCGCCGGCTGGGCGTGTCGCTGGCGGAGATCGAGGCGGCATGCAGCGCGATCCGCCGGCTGGACCCGCGGCCGGGCTGGCGCTTCGGCATGCCTTCGATCTCGTACGTGACGCCGGACGTCATCGTGCGGCTGGTGCGCGGGCAGTGGGCCGCGGTCCTGAACGAGGCGGTGGTGCCCCGGGTCCGGCTGAACCACAGCTACGCCGACCTGTTCCGCCGCCACCGCAGCAGCGAGCACGCGGAGCTCGGCGCCCACCTGCAGGAAGCGCGCTGGACGGTGCGCAACGTGGAGCAGCGCTTCTCGACCATCCTCGCCGTCGCGCAGGCGATCCTGCGGCGGCAGCACCGCTTCCTCGCCTACGGAGCGATGGCGATGAAGCCGCTGGCGCTGCGCGAGATCGCCGAGGAAGTCGGGGTGCACGAGTCGACCGTCTCGCGCGTCACCAGCAACAAGTTCATGGCCACGCCGTGCGGCGTCTTCGAGCTGAAGTACTTCTTCTCGCGCGGGCTGGCGACCGCCAGCGGCGGCGAAGCGTCGCCGACGGCGATCCGCGGCCTGATCCAGGAGCTGATCGCCGCCGAGCCGCCGCACCAGCCGCTGTCCGACGTCGACATCGCCCGCGAGCTGTCGGTGCAGGGCCTGCAGGTGGCGCGCCGCACCGTCACCAAGTACCGGCAGCTGCTGCGCATCGAGCCCGCGGACCGCCGCCGCCGGATGGCCCACCGGGCGACCTGAGCCCGCCGCCTATCATCCGGGCGTGAAGCCCGCCATCGCCCCCGACGCGACCTCGCCCGCCGAAGCGAGATGGGTCGAGGGCGAGCTCGCCCGCGAGCTGCTGCGCACGCAGCGCAACACGCAGACCGTCGGCGTGCTGCTGATCCCGGTGCTGCTCGTGATCCTCTGGCAGGACGTTTCGCGCGTGGCGCTGGTGGCGTGGGCCGCGGCGACGGCGACGGTCGCGGGCGTGCGCTTCGCCGCCTTGCGGCAGTACGTCCGCCACGTCGCGCGCGGCGGCCCCGGCGCGCAGGTGGCCTTCCTGCGCCGGTGGTCGCTGGTCTGGCCGGCGACCGCGGTGACCTGGGGCGCCAGCGCGTTGCTGTTCTACGAGCGCGCGCCGGTGGCCGAGCAGTTCGTCTGCTGGCTGGTGCTGGCGGGCCTGGCGATGTTCGCGCTGATCACGCTGTGCGGCCACCTGCAGACGATGCGCCAGTACCTCGATGCGCTGGCGCTGACGGTGATCGGCGTGATGGCGTGGCGCATCGTCGGCGACTTCGGCTACGTGCCGCGCGTGCAGCACGCCTGGATGGTGATCCTGCTGCTGATCTTCTGGCAGGTGCTGCGCCAGGCGGGCCTGCGCCAGCACGAGACGCTGCGCAAGAACTACGAGCTGCAGTACCGCAACGAGCAGCTGATCGACTCGCTGCGGCGGCAGACGACCGCCGCGCTGGACGCGGTGGAGATCAAGAACCGGTTCCTCGCCAGTGCGGCGCACGACATCCGCCAGCCGGTGCACGCGCTGGGGCTGTACGCCGACTGGCTGGGCAGCGAGCCCGAGCTGGTGCACGAGATCGCGCCCAAGATCGTCGAGTCGACCAAGGCCGTGAACGCACTGTTCGACTCGCTGTTCGACCTTGTGCGGCTGGACTCCGGCAAGATCAAGCTGAACGTCGAGACGCTGCGCCTGGACAAGCTGCTGCACGACCTGGAACTGCACTACCGGCCGCTGGCCGAAGCCAAGGGGCTGGAGTTCCGCGTGCATGCGGTGCCGGGCACCGTGACGTCCGATCCCATCCTGCTGCAGCGCATCGCCGGCAACCTGATCTCCAACGCGGTCAAGTACACGCATGCGGGCGGCGTGCTGGTCGCCGCGCGCATGACGCCGGGCGGCGCGCGCATCGAGGTGTGGGACACCGGCGTCGGCATCGCGCCGGCGCACCAGCACGAGATCTTCCGCGAGTTCTACAAGGTGCCGGGCCACGCCGGCACCGAGGACGGCTTCGGCCTGGGCCTGTACATCGTCGGCCGCCTGTGCCACATCCTGGGCCACCCCCTGCAGCTGGCCTCGCGGCCGGGCCGCGGCACGGTGTTCCGCGTGCTGGTGCACCCGACCGATCCGCGCGATGCCGCGGCGCGCGCGACGTCGACGGTCGACCGGCTGAAGCAAGGGTCGGTGGAGTTCCTGGAGGCCCAGGTGCTGGACGACGCCAGCGGTGCGCCACCGCCGGCGGCCGCTTCCACGGCCTAGCGGCCTACCGGCTCACAGCAGCCCGTGCGTGCGGGCGTAGTGGATGGTCTGGGTGCGGCTCTTGACGCCCAGGCGGCGGAACAGGCGCCACAGGTGCACCTTCACCGTGTGCTCGCTGATGCCCAGTTCGTCGGCGATCTCGCGATTCGACAGTCCGCGGTCCAGCATCACGATCAGCTGCTTCTGCCGCTTGGACAGCTTGCTGTCGGTGGGCGCCAGTTCCTCGAAGCTGCCGTCGGTGGACAGCAGCGCGCGCAACGCGTTGCCGATCTCCTGGGCGCCGGAGGACTTCTCGATGTAGATGTCGGCGCCGGCCTCGATGCACTGCTCCTCCGCATCCGCGGCGGGCGACGCGGACAGCACCGCGAGCGGCGCGTCCGGGAAGCGGTTCTTCATCTCGTGCACGCCCGACGTGCCGGTCGTGTCGGGCAGCTTCAGGTCCAGGCAGATCAGGTCCGGGGCGCCGTGCTGGCGGACGGCGGCTTCCATGCCGCCGATGCGATCGAGCTCGATCACGTTGGCGCCGGGCCGCATGCGGCGCAGGAGCATCACCACCGCCTCGCGCATCAGCGGGTGGTCGTCGATCACGTAGAGCGTGGCGGGATGCGGCGTGGGCTTCATGGCGCGGCAAGCATACCCGCAAGTCCAGCGGGCCGCCTCTGGCCGTTCAGGAGGCCGACAGCTGCTGCAGTGCGGCGGCCACCGCGGCTTCGTCCGTGCCCGGGGCGACGTGCACCTGGCTACGCACCGCTTCGAGCCCGTCCTGCTTCAGGCGCGCGACCGCGCGGCCGGCGTCCTGCGGCGAGTCGAAGCCGCTGCTTTGCAGCAGCAGCGCGCCGGCGGCGTCGACGAACTTGAAGTAGTGCCTGCCGTCGGCCTCGCGGTACTGCTTGAACGAGGGCAGGGCCGCCTTGGCCTTGGCCTTCTTGCCGCCCTGGGCGACGTCGGCGAGGCTGCGCAGCCCCACGGCGCGGCGCAGTTCCAGCATCAGCGGCGTGGCCAGTTCGCGCACGCGGCGTGCGCCATCCTGCAGGATGCGTTCGATCTCCTGCGGGTTCGCCATCAGCTGGTCGTAGCGCTCGCGCATGGGTGCGATCTCGCGGTCGATGCGCTCGAACAGCACCTGCTTGGCGTCGGCCCAGGAGATGCCGTCGGCGTAGGCCTGGCGCAGTTGCGCGGTCTCTTCCGCCGACGCGAAGGCTTCGTAGATCTGGAACAGCGCGCTGCCTTCGACCGGCTTGGGCTCGCCGGGCGCGCGCGAGTCGGTGACGATCGACGCGATCTGCTTGCGCAGCTGCTCGCGCGGCGCGAACAGCGGCAGCACGTTGTCGTAGCTCTTGCTCATCTTGCGGCCGTCGGTGCCGGGCAGCAGGGCGACGGTCTCGTCGATCTCGGCTTCCGGCAGCACGAGGTGCTCGCCATAGAGGTGGTTGAAGCTGGACGCGATGTCGCGCGCCATCTCGATGTGCTGCACCTGGTCGCGGCCCACCGGGATCTTGTGCGCCTTGAACATCAGGATGTCGGCGGCCATCAGCACCGGGTACATGAACAGGCCGGCGGTCACATCGGCGTCCTGGTCGACGTTGGCCGCGCGGTTCTTGTCCACCTGCGCCTTGTACGCGTGGGCGCGATTGAGCAGGCCCTTGCCGGTCACGCAGGTGAGCAGCCAGGTCAGTTCGGGAATCTCGGGGATGTCCGACTGCCTGTAGAAGTGCACCTGCCGCGGATCGAGCCCGATCGCGAGCCAGCACGCGGCGATTTCCAACGTCGAGCGCTGCACGCGCAGCGGGTCCTCGCACTTGATCAGCGCGTGGTAGTCGGCCAGGAAGTAGAAGTTCTCGGTGCCGGGGCGGCGGCTGGCTTCCACCGCGGGCCGCAGCGCGCCGACGTAGTTGCCGATGTGCGGCGTGCCGCTGGTGGTGATGCCGGTGAGGTAGCGGATCGGGGCAGCCATGGTCACGAGAGGACGGCGCGCAGCGGCGTGAGCAGCGCGTTGATCGAGAAGTAGCCCACCGTCAGCAGCGGGTTGAGCCAGTAGTCGCCGACGATGCGGAAGATGACCAGCGCCATGACGATGAAGAACCCGTACGGCTCGATGCGGCTGTAGGCCCACGCGGCCCGCGGCGGCAGCAGCCCGGCCACGATGCGGCCGCCGTCCAGCGGCGGCAGCGGGAACAGGTTGAAGGCGCACATCACCAGGTTCACCAGCACGCCGGCCTTGGCCATGCTGAGGAAGAACGTGGATTCGGCCTCGAAGGCGAACATCAGCGTCAGCACGATGCCCCACAGCAAGGCCTGCACGAAATTGGACGCCGGGCCCGCCAGGGCCACCAGCACGCTGTCGCGCCGCGGCCGCCGCAGGTTGGCGAAGTTCACCGGCACCGGTTTCGCATACCCGAAGAGGAACGCGCCGGCCGTCGCGAAGTACAGCAGCAGCGGCATCGCGATGGTCCCGACCGGGTCCACGTGCTTGAAGGGATCCAACGTCACGCGGCCCATCATGGCCGCCGTCGGGTCGCCGAAATGGCGCGCGACGTACCCGTGCGCGGCCTCGTGGATGGTGATGGCAAACAGGACCGGGATCGCGTAGACGGCGATGGCCTGCATCAAGCTGTCGATGTTCACCCCGGGATTGTCCCAGAACGGGGTGTCACAACCCGAGCCGCGCCGGATCGCCTCGCCCGAGCCGGGTCACCACCGGCTCGCCGCCCGTGTCCATGGCGGTCATGTCGATCACCGTCGTGGGCTCCAGCGGGCAGGCGCCGGCATCGACCACGCCGGCCACCAGCTTCTCGTACCGCTGGCGGATGTCCTGCGCGTCGTTCAGCGGTTCGTCCTCGCCGCGCGGGATCAGCGTCGTGGCGAGCAGCGCGCCGCCATGCAGCTCCAGCAGTTGCTGCAGCACGGGGTGATCGGGGACGCGCAGGCCGATGGTCTTGCGCTGCGGGTGGCTCAGGCGGCGCGGCACCTCGCGCGTCGCGTCGAGGATGAATGTGAAGGGCCCGGGCGTCGCGAGCTTGAGCAGCCGGTACTGCTTGTTGTCCACGCGCGCGTAGTTCGCCAGCTCGCTCAGGTCGCGGCACAGCAGCGTCAGGTGGTGCTTCTCGTCGACGCCGCGCACCTGGCGCAGGCGGTCGGCGGCTGCCTTGTCGTCCAGGTGGCAGGCGAGGGCGTAGCTCGAATCGGTGGGCACCGCCAGCAGGCCGCCTTGCTCCAGCAGCGCCACGGCCTGCTTCAGGAGCCGGGGCTGCGGGTTCTGCGGATGCAGTTCGAAGTACTGCGCCATGTCAGGCCTTCGCGACCTGCGGCGTCGCGCGGCGCGCCTCGTGCAGCGTGAGCCAGGCGCCCGCGGCGCCGCACACCGCGATCAGCGCCATCCCGAACAGCGAGGGGCCGTCCGGCACGTGGTCGAACACCAGCAGCCCGCCCAGCATCGAGAAGGCGATCTGCGCGTACAGGTAGGGCGTCAGCGTCGCTGCCGGCGCATTGCGGAACGCGAGGATCAGGAAGAAGTGCCCGACGGTGCCCATCAGTCCCATGAAACAGAGGCCTGCCCACAGCCAGGCGCCCTGCACGGGGGCCCACGCGAACGGCAGCGTCAACGAGGCAACGAGCGTGCCCACCCAGCCGGTGTACAGGTGCATCGTGACCGGGTCCTCGGTGCGGGCCAGCTTGCTGGTGAGCACCTGGAACCAGGCATTGCTCACCACCAGCCCCAGCGGCAGCAACATCGCCCAGCTGAACGTCTCGCCGCCGGGGCGGATGATCACCAGCGTCCCGGCAAAGCCGCCGGCCACCAGCGACCAGCGCAATGCGGAGACGTGTTCCTTCAGCACCGTGGCGGCCAGCAGCGTGACCGCCAGCGGCGCCATCATCACGATCGCCGTGAATTCGCCCACCGGCATGTAGCGCAGGCTGGTGAACGCCAGCAGGCTGCTGGTGAGCAGCAACAGGCCGCGCAGCACCTGGAACGGCAGGTGCCGCGTGCGCAGCACGGTCCAGCCGCGCCAGGGCAGCACGACGGCGGTCGTGGCGACGGCCTGGAACGCGTAGCGGAACCACAGGGCCATCAGCAGCGGCACCAAGGGGCTGACCGCCTTGGTGGTGGTGTCGAGGGCGGAGAAGCAGGCGCAGGCGCCCAGCACGAGCAGGATGCCCAGCAAGCCATGCTTGCCGCGCGGCGCCGCCGTCACCGGATGCGGTCGGCGAGCAGCTCCCACACCGGCGTGAGCTCGCCCGGCAGGAAGGGCAGCTGGCCGAGATCGGTGTGGCTCTCGTCGGGGCTGTGGAAGTCGCTGCCGCGCGAGGCGGCCAGGCCGAACTCGCGCGCGGTGTCGGCGTAGCGCATCGCCTCGGCCGCGGTGTGGCTGCCGGTCACCACTTCCACGCCACGGCCGCCGTGCGCCTTGAATTCGGTGAACAGCGCGTATTCCTCGGTCGCCGTGAAGCGGTAGCGGGCCGGGTGCGCGATGACGGCGGCGCCGCCGGCTTCGCTGATCCAGCGCACCGCGTCCTTCAGCGACGCCCAGCGGTGCGGCACGAAGCCCGGCTTGCCGTCGGTGAGGTACCGGCGGAACACTTCGCTGGTGTCCTTGCAGACGCCGGTCTCGACCAGGAAGCGCGCGAAGTGGGTGCGCGAGATCAGCTCGGGGTTGCCGACGTACTTCAGCGCGCCTTCGTAGGCGCCGCGGATGCCGACCTTCTCGAGCTGCGCGCTCATCTCCTGCGCGCGGGCGCCGCGGCCCCCCCGCGTGGCCTGCAGGCCTTCGTGCATGCGCGGGTCCTCGGCGTCGAAGCCCAGGCCGACGATGTGCACCGTCTCGCTCGCGAAGGTCACCGAGATCTCGGTGCCCGTGAGGTACTTCATGCCATGCGCATGCGCCGCCGCCATGGCGCGCTGCTGGCCGCCGATCTCGTCGTGGTCGGTGAGCGCCCACAGCTCGACCCCATTGGCGGCGGCACGCGCCGCCAGTGCCTCGGGCGTGAGCGTGCCGTCGGACACCACGGAATGGCAGTGCAGGTCGGCGTTCAGGATGGGCACCCCTCGATTGTCGCTCAGGGCGCGCAACGCGAGCCGGCGAGGGTCCTGGTCAGTTCAGCGCGCCGGCCGCCAGGCGCAGGTCGGCGCTGGTGCGCAGCGCGCAACGGAGGGCGACTTCGAGGCCGCGCGCCAGCTGCTCCAGCGTCATCGAGGGCGCGCCCTGCTGCGGCAGCCAGGGCACGTGCACCAGGCCGCCTCGCGTACCGGCCCAGGCGGGCTGCGCCAGCAGGTGCATCAGGCCGTAGAACACGTGGTTGCACACGAAGGTGCCGGCCGTCTGCGACACGTCGCCGCGGATGCCTTCGGCCAGCAGCGCGGCCAGCATCGCCTTGATGGGCAAGGTCGTGAAATACGCCGCCGGCCCGCCTTCCACCACCGGCGTGTCGACCGGCTGGGCGCCGGCGTTGTCCGGGATGCGGGCGTCGTTGACGTTGATCGCGACGCGCTCCAGCGAGATGGCCGCCCGGCCGCCGGCCTGCCCGGTGCAGACGACCAGCGCCGGCCGGTGCTGGCCCAGCAGCTCCCGCAGGACGTGGAGCGACTGGCCGAACCGGGTGGGCAGCTGGGCGGCGACGACGACGTGGCCGTCCAGCTCGCGGCCGTCGAGCGCCTGCACGGCCAGCCAGCTGGGATTGACGGGCTGGCCGCCGAACGGGTCGAACCCGGTGAGCAGGATGCGGGGTTGGCCGACAGGGCGCTCGGGGCGGGCGCTTAGCATCGGCTCACTGTAGCGGAGGTGAGCCATGCGCTGGGAAGGCGAACAAGGATCGGGCAACGTCGAGGACTACCGCGGCTCCGGCGGGGGCGGTGGGGGCGGATTCCGCCTCGGTGGCGGCCTGAGCATCGGCGCGATCGTCATCGCGCTGGTCGGCGGCGCCATCTTCGGGATCAATCCGTTGACGATCCTGGGCCTGCTCAGTGGCGGCGGGCCAGCGCCCGTGCAGCAACAGCAGGCCCACCAGCCGCCCGCGAATGACAAGACCGCACAGTTCGTGTCGGTGGTGCTGGCCAACACCGAGCAGGTCTGGACCCAGGTGTTCGCGCAGGGTGGCGCGCGCTACCAGCCGCCCAAGCTGGCGCTGTACGACGGTGCGATCCGGACGGGGTGCGGGTCGGGCCAGGCCGCCATGGGGCCGTTCTACTGCCCGGCCGACCAGAAGGTGTACATCGACCTGTCGTTCTACCGGACGCTGCGCGAGCGCCTGGGCGCGCCCGGCGAGTTCGCGCAGGCGTACGTGATCGCGCACGAGGTCGGCCACCACGTGCAGCACCTGCTGGGCATCTCCGACCGCGTCGACCAGCAGCGGGCGCGCGGCAGCCAGGCGCAGGGCAATGCGATGAGCGTGCGGCTGGAATTGCAGGCGGACTGCTTCGCGGGCGTCTGGGCGCACCACTCGCAGGAGTCCAAGGGCTGGCTGGACCCGGGCGACATCGAAGCGGCGCTGAACGCCGCCCAGAAGATCGGGGACGACACGCTGCAGCGCTCCGCCGGCCGCGCCGTGGTCCCGGAAAGCTTCACGCACGGCAGCAGCGCGCAGCGCCAGCGCTGGTTCAACACCGGGTGGCAGAGCGGCAGCGTGAAGTCCTGCGATACCTTCAGCGCGCAGTCGCTGTAACAGCGCGACCGCGGGGTCAAATCCGCCCCAAGCCGGCCTCGCAGCCCCGCGTGGGACAATACGCGGTTGATGACTGCATCCTTCTCCAACCTGTCGCTGGCTGAGCCGCTGGCGCGCGCCGTGGCCGACATGGGCTACGAGCAGATGACGCCGATCCAGGCGCAGGCGATCCCCGTGGTGCTCACCGGCCGTGACGTGATGGGCGCCGCCCAGACCGGCACCGGCAAGACGGCCGCCTTCTCGCTCCCGCTCCTGCAGCGCCTGCTCAAGCACGAGAACACCTCCACGTCCCCCGCGCGCCACCCCGTGCGCGCGCTGGTGCTGCTGCCCACGCGCGAACTCGCGGACCAGGTGGCCCAGCAGGTCAAGCTGTACGCCAAGCACACCAACCTGCGCAGCACGGTCGTGTTCGGCGGCATCGACATGAAGCCGCAGACGGCCGAGCTGAAACGTGGCGTCGAAATCCTGGTCGCCACGCCCGGCCGGCTGCTGGACCACATCGAGGCCAAGAACGCGGTGCTCAACCAGGTCGAGTACGTCGTGCTCGACGAGGCCGACCGCATGCTGGACATCGGCTTCCTGCCCGACCTGCAGCGCATCCTGTCGTACCTGCCCAAGCAGCGCACCACGCTGCTGTTCTCCGCCACCTTCTCGCCCGAGATCAAGCGGCTGGCCAACAGCTACCTGAAGGACCCGGTGGTCGTCGAGGTGTCGCGGCCGAACGCGACCGCGTCGACCGTGGAGCAGCACTTCTACAGCGTGAGCGACGACGACAAGCGGCGCGCGGTCAAGCAGATCGTGCGCCAGCGCGGCATCAGCCAGGCGTTCGTGTTCGTCAACAGCAAGCTCGGGTGCGCACGCCTGGCGCGTTCGCTGGAGCGCGACGGCCTCAAGGCCACCGCGATGCACGGCGACAAGTCGCAGGACGAGCGCCTGAAGTCGCTGGCCGCGTTCAAGGCGGGTGAAGTCGACCTGCTGGTGGCCACCGACGTCGCCGCGCGCGGCCTGGACATCAAGGACGTGCCCGCCGTCTTCAACTTCGACGTGCCGTTCAACGCCGAGGACTACGTGCACCGCATCGGACGCACGGGCCGCGCCGGCGCATCGGGCCTGGCGGTGACGCTGGTGTCGAACAGCGACGCGCGCCTGGTCGCCGACCTCGAGAAGCTGCTGAAGAAGAAGATCGACCTCGAGGCGATCGAGTGGGACGACGAGCGCCCGCGCGGCCGCATCAACGACGGTCGCCGCACCTGGCGCGATCGCGGCGAGACGGGGGACGAGCGCGACGCGATGGACTCGCAGCGCGAGCGCACGCGCGCGCCGCGACGTGACGAGCCGCCTCGCTACGCGCCCGCGCAGGCGCCCGCCGACCCGTTCTTCGCCCAGCCCTACGAGCCGCCGGCGGAAGACGTCCAGCCGGCCTGGGAAGGCGACAAGAAGGCCGCGCCCAGCAAGGTGTCGTCGAACATCAAGAGCGCCAAGCGCAAAGTCGCGGCGCTGTTCAAGACGCCGCAATAGGCGTTCACGACGAAATCGCTTCGCGATTCCGTTGTGGCGCCTAGTCCCCGCCAGGCTCCTGCGCCTGCGGGCACTTCACCTGCACCACTTCGCGTGATCCCGTGACGGGATCGAAGCGCAGCGCGCTCAGGCAGCCGCCCCACACGCAGCCCGTGTCGAGCGCGATCAGGTCGTCGCGAAGCAGCAGCCCGAGTTGCGACCAGTGCCCGAACGCCACCGGCGCGCCGGCGGTGCGGCGCCCGGGGACGTCGAACCACGCCAGCGTGCTGGGCGGGGCTTCATCGAGGCGGCCCGACGCCTTCAGGTGCATCACGCCGCCGGGCGTGCAGAAGCGCAGGCGCGTGAGCGCGTTGACGATCACGCGCAGGCGGTCGGCGCCTTGCAGGTCGTCGCTCCACGCGTCGGGCAGGTTGCCGTACATCTCGCGGAAGAAGTCGGCGTGCCCCGGCGAACGCAGCGCCGATTCGACTTCGCCGGCGAGCGAGAGCACCTGCGCGACGTCCCACTGCGGCAGCACGCCGCCGTGCAGCATCAGCACGCCGTGCGCGTGCAGCGCCATGCGTTGGTGGCGCAGCCAGTGCAGCAGCGCGTCGCGGTCCGGTGCACCGAGCACCGAATCGATCGTGTCGCCCGGGCGCGCAGCCCGCACGCCTTGCGAGATCGCGAGCAGGCTCAGGTCGTGGTTGCCCAGGAGACACTGCGCCGACCCGTCGAGCGCCATGAGGCGCCGCAACACCTGCGCGGACGCGGGCCCGCGGTTCACGAGGTCGCCTAGCAGGTAGAGGTGGTCGCGGCTGGGGGAGAAGTCCACGTGCCGCAGCAGCCGCGCGAGCGGCTCGTCGCAGCCTTGCACATCCCCGATCAGATACAGTGCCATTCGTGTCGGATTCTCCCCGAGGGCCATGGATTTTCTGCTGATCGCGCTGTTGACGGTGCTCAATGGCGTGTTCGCGATGTCCGAACTCGCCCTCGCCTCCAGCCGCCGGGCGATCCTCCTTGCGAACGCGGAAGAGGGGGACAAGGGCGCCGCGACTGCGCTGCGCCTGCTCGAACACCCCACGCAGTTCCTGTCGACGGTGCAGGTCGGCATCACCTCGATCGGGATGCTCAACGGCATCGTCGGCGAGGCCGCCTTCAGCGCGAAGCTCACGGCCTGGCTGGTCGGCTTCGGCATCGGCGAGGGCGCCGCCGGCATCGCGGCCACCGCCATCGTGGTGGTGCTCATCACCTTCGTCACGATCATCTTCGGCGAGCTGGTGCCCAAGCGCATCGGCCAGCTCTATCCCGAGCAGGTCTCGCGCTCGATCTCGCGGCCGATGGCGTGGATGGCGCGCGCCGCCGGCCCGTTCGTCAAGCTGCTGTCCGCCACCACGCAAGCGGTGCTCAAGCTGCTGCAGATCGACACCGGCCGCGTGCGCATGGTGACCGAGGAGGAGATCCAGCACAGCCTCGAGGAAGGCGTCGATGCCGGCGTCATCGAGGAGCAGGAACACCGGCTGGTGCGCAACGTGTTCCGTCTCGACGATCGTTCGCTCGCATCGCTGATGGTTCCGCGCACCGACCTGGTGTGGTTCGACGCGACGGCCACCGTGGCCGAATGCCTGCTGCGCGCGGGCGGCGACGGTGCGCACTCCTGGTACCCGGTGTGCCGCGGATCGCTCGACGACGTGGTCGGCGTCGTCAGCGTGGCGCGGCTGCTCGCGCTCGGGCCGCAGCACGAGGGTACCGTCGAGGCCCATGCGATCCCGGCGGCGTTCCTGCCCGAAACGCTCAGCGCGATGGAATTGCTGGAGCAGTTCCGCAGCCGCTCGCAGCGCATCGTGTTCGTGGTCGACGAATACGGCGTGGTGCAGGGCCTGGTCACGCCGCGCGACCTGCTGGAAGCGATCACCGGCGAGCTGCGGCCCGAAGCCAACACCGAGGCGTGGGCGACCCCGCGCGACGACGGCTCCTGGCTCCTGGATGGGCTGATGCCCGTCGCGGAGCTCAAGGCAAGGCTGGCGATCCGCGAATTGCCCGAGGAGGACCGCGGCCGCTACAACACGGTCGCGGGCCTGCTGCTGGCCGTGTCGGGCCACCTGCCCACCGTGGGTGAGAAGATCGAGTGCGGCGACTGGCTGTTCGAGGTGGTGGACCTCGACGGGCGCCGCATCGACAAGGTGCTGGCCGCGCCCATGGGGCCGGCGCCGACCGCGGAGGAACGAGGATGACCCAGCTCTATTACGACAAGCCGGTGCTGCTGAACCGGGACACGCACCGCAGGCGCCGCATCAAGCCGGGCAACGGGTTCGGCTTCGCGCGCCGCGCCAATTCGCTGGTGCTGACGGGCGTCGAATTCAACGAGGCCTGCAAGGACTACGCGATCGTCTTCACGCGGCAGGCCGGCGGCCACGTCACGCCCGTCGTGGTGCTGGGACTGCGACACCAGGAGAACCTGTACCTCGACGCGCAGGATCGCTGGACCGCGGCGTACGTGCCTGCGTTCGTGCGCCGCTATCCGTTCGTGCTGGCCGAGCTCGGCGGCGGCCAGATGGGCGTCGCCGTCGACGAAGCCTTCGCTGGCCTCAACGAGCAGGAAGGCGAACCGCTCTTCGACGACAAGGGCGCCAACACGCCCTTCCTGCAGAACGCGCTCGACTTCCTGCAGCGCTACCAGGCCGAACACCAGCGCACGCAGGCGTTCTGCCGCAAGCTCGAGGAAGCCGGCCTGCTGGTGGAGATGAGCGCGCGCGCCGACCTCGTCGACGGCCGCACGTTCACCGTGGCCGGGCTGTTGATCGTCGACGAGAAGAAGCTGCAGGAATTGCCCGACGAGACGGTGTTGTCGCTGTTCCGCACCGGCGAGCTGCACCTGGTGTCGATGCACCTGCTGTCGCTGTCCAACCTCCAGCGCCTGGTGCAACGCATCGGCGAGCGCGGCGGCGCCACGATGTCGCCGGCGCCGCAACCCGGGGCGTGAACGCGGGGCACGCCGTGGCCGCGATCCTGCTGATCGACGACGACCCGCACCAGCGGGCGGTGGCCGCGCTGGTGCTGTCGGAAGCGGGGCACCAGCTGCGCGAGGCGTCCGACGGCGCCGAGGGCCTGCGGCTCGCGCTGGAGCAGCCGCCCGAGCTCGTCGTCTGCGACGTCGTCATGCCCGGCATGAATGGCTACCAGTTCGTCGCCGCGGTGCGCGCCGACGCGGGGCTGTGCACCACGCCCGTCATCCTGCTCACGTCCCTGTCGGGCCGCGCGCAGGTGCGCACCGGCATGACCACCGGCGCCGACGACTACCTGCTCAAGCCCTTCGAGCCGCCCGAGCTGCTGGAGGCGGTGCACTCGCTGCTGGAACGCCGGCGCACGCAGCACGATGCCATCGCCGGCACCGTGCGCCTGGGCGTGGACGAAGCGCTGGCCGAGCAGCGCGAGCAACTTGCCGCGCGCTACGAATCGCAATTGCTGCAGGAGCTCAACGCGCGCTGGAAGGCGGGCATCGACGCCGGCGTGGCGCTCGACTTCGACGTCGCGACCGTGCTGCTGGCGGACGTCTACTCGGTGCTGGAGCACGAGGGCAGCGGCCGCGCCGGCGGGGCGGACCTGCTGCGCCGCGCCCACGAAGCGGCCAGCGACGCGCTGTACCTGTTCGGGGCCGTGCACGTGCTGCCGCACGGGGAGGACGTGCTCGCGGTGTTCCCGCCGACCAGGAAGGGCCAGCCCGAGTTGCTGCGGCCGCTGCGCGCCGCGTGGGCGTTGCAGTCCGCCATCGGCGCCTTGCTGGGTGGCGAGACCGGCGATGCGCCGCAACTGGCGGTGGCGATGGACATCGGGCCGCTCGCGCTGGTGCGGCTGCAGGATCCACTGCACGGTGACGCCGGCGTCGCGCCGGTGCCCGGCGCCACCTTGCAGCGGCTGCAGGCGCTGCGCTCGTTCGCGCAGCAGCAGGCCTGGCCGGTGGTGGCGCCGGAAGCCAGCGTCGGTTTGCTGTCGGACGGGGCGGCGCTCACGGGCCGCCGCAGTGGCGCGTTGCCCGACCTGGGCGGCGCGGCCGTCGAACTGCTGCGGCCGCGGCAGCCCTAGCTTCCCGGAGCCCGCAAAGAAAAATCCCCGCCGCGGCGGGGATTCGATCGTTAGCAGGGCGGCTTCAGAACCGCATGCCGATCGACAGCTTGAGCAGGTCCGGGTTCAGCTTGGCGTCGATGGTCTGGCCGGTCGACAGCGTGGCCTTCGTCTTCAGGAAGGTGCGCGCCCACTGGGCGTCGAAGAAGTACTTGTCGGTGAAGAAGGCCGTCACGCCCAGGCCGGCCGACAGGGCCAGCTTGGAGTCGATCGACAGGCCCGTGCTGCCGCCGACCGGGTTCAGCGGGTTCAGCGCGCTGAGCGCGGCGCTGCCACGCTCGTGCTGGAAGTACGCGTAGGTCAGGCCGCCCATCACGTAGGGACGGATCCGGTCGTTGGGCGACAGGAAGCGGTACTGGCCGAACACGGTGACGGGCAGCGCGCGCACCGAACCGATCTGGCCCACGCCCGCGATGCCGCCGGCGCCGATGATCTTGTGCTTGAAGCCGGCGCCGATCGGCACCTCGATCGACCAGTGGTCGTCGAGCAGCCGCGTGATGCTCACGACGGCCTGCGTGTCGGCCTCGACGTCGATCCGCGTGTTGGGCGCGGAAGGCGCCGACAGCGCGCCGCTGGAGACGTTCGGCTTGATCTGCGCGCCGCCGATGCTGACCATCCAGCGGCCGTCCATCCAGGACGACGATTGCGCGTTGGCGGCCGCCGCGCCGGCGGCCAGGAGGAGGGCGAGCGCGGTGCGCGCGAAGTTCTTGGCTTGATGCATCTTGGTGTCCTTGCGCGAGAGGGTCACAGCCAGCCGGCGCGAGCGAGGGCGCGGCTGATCGAGGCGGCCAGCAGCCGGTGGCCGAACGGCGTCGGGTGGAAGCCGTCCGCGAAGGCGTAGGTGCTGAACCAGCCCGCCGCGGCGCCCGCCGGCGGCGCGGCATTGAGCGTCGTGTCCAGGCAGCTGGCCGGGAAGCCGACGGCCGGGCACACGGGCGTGGTGACGTTCGTCAGCGCGTAGGCGGCCGGGTTGGCCACTTCGTCCGTGAAGTCGGCATAGAAGGGGACGATCGCGACGCGTGCGTCGCCCGCCACCTTGTTGGCCAGTTCCGTGTTGAAGGCGGAGATCCAGGTACGGATCGCGGCTTGCAGCGTCGCGGCAGCGGCGTCGCCCTGCGCGGTGGCCACCTGGCCGAGCACGGCCTTGAAGCGCGGTGTGAGCGACACGTCCGGCATGTCCAGCACGGCGACGTGCGTGGCGCCCTTGTCGAGCAGCGTCGTCTTGAGGGTGTTGTAGTACGAGTCGGCCAGCGCGGTCATGTACAGGCCGGCCGCGATGGCCGGACCGTTCGGTTGCGGCAGAGTCGCCGCGATGGTGGCCGGCGGAAGCACCTGCGCGAGGAAGGTCTGGTACGCGGCCAGGCCCGCGGCGCCGCCGGCGAGGCCGAGGTACGCGGTGATCAGGTCGCGCGCGTCATTGCCGCCGCCGTCGACCAGGATCAGGTCCGTCGGGGTCCATGCCCCGCCGGCAACCTGCAGCGCGGTGGCCAGCTGCATCGGCACCGAGAACGGCGCCGCCGTGCCGCCCTTGGCCGCGGGGTTGGCGATGGCCGAATCGCCGACGGCGTAGTTCGTGCAACCCGCGCGCGTCGTGAACGCCGTGCCGTTGGTCGATGCGAAGAAGGGGCACTGTCCCGACAAGCCGAAGTTCGCGCCCACGATCTCCGGATAGATCGGGTACCCCGCCTGCGGGCTGGCGGCGTTCTGCACGGTGAACTTGGCACCGAAGGTGCCGACGTCGGCCAGGCTGTCCCCCGCGACGATCAGGCGGCTGATCGATTGCTTGGCGGGCGTCGCACTGCCGCCGCCGCCACCGCAAGCCGTGACCAGCGCGGCCGCGGCAAACGCGGTGAGCGCCAGCGCACGGCGGGTCATCTTCAATTGCATGCTGTACCTCTGGATGGAAAAAAAGAACGGTCGTTCGTTTGAGCGGGCACAGCATAAGGGCCGCGCAAGGCGGCCCGTCTGAGGGTTTGTGCGAGGCCGCCCGGGGCGGCGTGGTCAGCGCGCGGTCAGTGCGGCGCGGGCTTGCGGGCGACGTGGTGGAACCACCAGATGCCGCTGGTGTCGTCGCCCTCCCGCAATGGGTGCGGCCCGAGGTTGCCGAAGGTCGCTTCCACCTCGAAGCCGGCCTGCGCCAGCTCGCGCTCCTGCTGCGCCCTCGTGGTGTAGACCACGAGCAGCCCGAAGTCGTGGGCGCCGCAATTGCGCAGCGCCCACGTGTCGTGCTCCTCGTTCGCCGCGCGCAGGCGCAGGTGGTTGGCCCAGCTGCGCGGCATCGACGACAGCGACCGCAGCACGCGCCACCCGAGGCGCAGCGGGTTCGGGCTGAAGGGCACGTGCAGCGCCGGGCGCTCGTGCACGCCCGGGCCTTCGCGGTTGTGCGAGGACACGACGAACAAGCCGCCGGGCCGCAGCACCCGGTGCACTTCGGCCAGCACCTTCGCCCGGTCGCCGGCGGGGACCGAGTCGATGCCGTTGAACGAGAAGACAGCGAGCGCGAACGCGCCGTCGTCGAAGGTGGCCAGGTCGCGGGCGTCCATCTGCTGGAAGCGCACGCCCGGGTGCGCGATGCGGCACGCGGTCACCATCTCCGGCGTGTAGTCGATGCCCACGTACAACGGGCTGATCGGGCGCAGCAGGTCGGTGGTGCGGCCCGCGCCGACGCCGATGTCGAGGATCGGCTCGCCGCGCACCCGCGCCGCGACGGACCCGATCGCGGCCTGTTCGCCGGGGTCGGTCCAGCCATGCAGGTTGCGGTACGTGGCCACCGTGCCGCGCCGCTGCCAGGTGCGCCGGTTGACGCGGTCCGGGTCGAACCTCGGCACCCCGGCCGCCACCTTCGCCACCTCGTGCATGTCGCCTCCCTTCGGGCGCCGCCCGCACAGGATCAACGCCGCGGGCGCACCAACATTCCCGTGCGCCGCGGCGTGCGCGTGTCCAGCGGTAGCGGCAGAGGTGCCGTCGGCAAGGCCTGTTCGGGGGCGTCACCGGCGGTGGCATTCGGCATGCCTGCGCGGGCGCGCGCTTGGCGCGCGAGATGGACGCGGGAGCCGCGCCGGCGCCTAGCGGCCGAACAGGCCGACCGCGCCGATGACGATCAGGTAGATCGCCACGATGAAGTTCAAGAGGCGCGGCATCAGCAGGATCAGCACGCCGGCCACGAGCGCGGCGACCGGCCCGATGTGGGTGGTGAGGTTCATCGTCGTTTTCCCTCGGCGGCCGTCGCCGCCTGGCGCCATCGTCCCGGCCCCTCGCTGCCTCGGCTGTCAGCAGGCCACCCGAAGCACCGTGCGGAAGTGCCGCCTGCCGGGCCGGCTGGCAACGTGCGCCAAGCCCTGCTGTAGGACGGCGCCGCGTCCGGCACGCACAAGGCGTTACAAACGTGTAACCTGTGGTTTCAGTTCGCCCATGACCATCCTCAAGCACTCCGACCTGCGCCTGCTCGCCCAATGGGAGCGCGCGCACCAGGCCGCCCTGCTGGCCGAGATGGCGATCGGTGACCCGCCGACGGGCGTGACCGCGGCGCAAGTCGCCAGCTGGGCCCGCGAAATGCGCGGCGCGGCGGACACCTTGTTCGACGAACTGCTGCGCCGCGAGGCCTTTGGCCGGCTGGATCCCATGCCGTTCCAGCGCCGCCGGCCCCCCGTCGAGGAACCGCCGCCGTTCCTGGCGAGCACATCGCCCGCGCCGCTCTGAGCGGCGGCAGCGGGCTTCCGCTTTCCGGGATCCACCTCCGGCGCGCAGGACGCGCCCTCATGCGCCAAGGGCGCCTTCTCCGTCGTCCCGGAACTCATGCCGGTCCCGGACTTCGTCGGGGCGTGGCTCTCAGGGCTTCGAGAACGCACCGTCGTACTCGCCGTCCGGGCCTGGCGCGCACGCCTCCTGGCGGAACCCGAGGGCGTTCATGCGCGCGGTGAAGACCAGGGCCTCGTACATGCCGTGCAGCCAGACCTCGCGGTAGACCTCGCCTTGGTCGTCGAGGACCCCGACCCGGTACGGCGCCGGACTGGATGGCACGCGCGGCGCAAGCCCCTCGAGGAGCGCGAGGACTTGCGCATCGTCCCGGGGCTCGGGCCGCGGTTTCACCAGCGAGGTGCGCGCAGGAAGGGGCCCGAAGTCCAGGAGGCCCGCGCGGTCGGCGGGCGAGGCCGTATCGCCGAACCAGGCGCGGGGCCTGGCGGGAACCGGATGCGCGTTGTCGATCGTACGAGTCTCCATCCCCATCAAAATTGGCTTCCCTGGCTGCGCGGTATGCTAGGCAGGATCGGGGACGGAAGACTGAGCAAACCTGAGCGCCGGCAGAGCCGCCAGGCGGGGGAATTTCGAGGCACGGCGGCATGAATTCGACCAATGCCAGCGAAGCGGGCGCGCAAGCACCCTTGACCGATACGGGCCCCTGCCGGCCCGTGGACCCCGGCCCTGGCGCCGCTGCAAGCCCGGCGAGCGCCGACCTCACGGACCTGCTGCTCGACGCCATCTGCATCGTCGACCCGCAAGGGCGCTTCCTCTCGATCGAGGGCGCGTGCGAATCCATCTTCGGCTACCGGCCGGAAGAGATGCGCGGCAAGCCGATGATCCAGTTCGTGTACGAGCTGGATCGGCCGCGGACCCTGCAGGCCGTCGAGCGGATCATGGGCGGCTACCTCCAGCGGCACTTCGAGAACCGGTACGTGCGCAAGGACGGCCGGCTCGTGCACATCATGTGGTCGGCCCGCTGGTCGCCGAAGGACGGGGTCCGGGTGGCCGTCGCGCGTGACGTCACCCACCGGCGGCAGGCCGAGGTCATGGCGGAAACGCTGGAAGCGGCGGGCGCCGCCGGGCGGTGGACGCTCCATGGGTCGCCGCCGCGGCTGGTCGCGCCGGGACTGTCGGCGATCCCGCTGTCCGCCCAGGATTACACCGTCCTGCTGGCGCTTGCCAGGGGCGGCAACTGCGTGCGCCGGCGGGAGATCGTCGCAGCCCTGGGCGAGGACTACCTGCAGTACGACCAGCGCCGCCTCGACACGCAGATGCGCAGGCTGCGCCGCAAGGTGCAGGAGCAGGCCGGCGTGAAGCTTCCGGTGGCCACCATGCGCGGCGTCGGCTACCGGTTCTACGAAGACATCGACGTCTTGCCCTAGGGCGTCGACCAGCCCGGCCGTCCGGGCCTGCTCATGTCCCGAGCGCCACGAGCTTGATGACCCCTGCGGCCAGCAGGGCCAGGCCGAGCAGCGTCGCAATGCGATGCCCACCGGGCGCGAGCTTCTCCACCGCGACCGCGACCGCCAGCGCGGCCACCCACGCCAAGTTCATCACGCCGCCGACGAACAGCAGCAGCATCAGTGCCCAGCAGCAGCCCAGGCAGAGCATGCCGTGGCGCAGCCCCATCACGAACGCGCCGGCGACGCCGGGCCGCCATTCGCCGAGCAGGAACCCCAGCGGCGTTCGGCAGGATCGCAGGCACGCGCGCTTGAGCGGCGAGAACTGGTAGATGCCGGCCAGCACGAGCAGCGCGGCCGTGAGCGGCGGCGACGCGCTCAACGCCATCGGGTCCACCCATGCGAGTCCCTGCAAGGCCCACTGCGCCGCGGTGCCTGCGGCGCCGAAGCCGAGCCAGACCAGCACATACGCGGCGCCGAAGGCCCAGGCGCGGACCGGCTCGCCGTTGCGCCGCGCCACCTGGCCGAACGTGAGCAGCATGGGCAGCGCCGCCGGCAACATCATCGCGACCATCATCACGGACCACATGGCCCACGCGGCGAGCACGTTTGCCGCTTCCCAGGCGGCCGACATGGGCATGGTGAGCTGGGCAAACGCGCCGTGCATGTCCAGGGCGAGCCAGGCCAGGAAGGCCCAGCCCGCGACGCTGGTGCCGAGCAACGCGAGCACGCGCGCCGGCTGGTCCGACACGAGATCGGCGAAGCGCGGCGAAGCGCCAGCGGCGGAACCGGAGTGCTGCAGCATCGGTGCGTCCCTCCTGCCCGCGCAAGCGCGGCGCGGGCTGCATCAAGATGGTCCGCAGCGGCCGCGCTGTCAAAGCCTGCGGGTTACAAGTTGCGTTTGAACTGGAGGCCGTCCCGGCCTAACTTGCACTTCGTCGCGGCATCCGAAGGAGCACGGACATGGCCAGCTGGAAGATCAAGGGGCAGTACATGGAGACCTGCAACTGCACGATGCTGTGCCCCTGCATCTGGTCCAACCTGGCGGCGCAGCCCACGGAAGGGGCCTGCGAAGCGGCGGTGGCGCTGCGGATCGACGAGGGCAGCAAGGACGGGGTGAAGCTCGACGGCGTGTGCTTCGTCGTGATGCTGCATTCGCCCGGCCCGATGGGCCAGGGGAACATGACCGTGGGCCTGATCGTCGACGACAAGGCCAGTGACCAGCAGGTGGATGCGATCCGCACCATCGCGACCGGCGAGGCGGGGGGTCCCATGGCCGCGCTCGCTCCGCTGGTCGGCAAGGTCGCCGGCATCGAGAAGCGGCCGATCCGGTTCACGCAGGACGGCCTGAAGTTCTCGCTCACGGCGGGCGAACTCGTGGACCAGGCCTGCGAGGGCCTCGAAAGCATGGTGCAGCCGGGACAGGCCATCGCCATCGACAACGTGGCGCACCCGATCAACTCGCGCCTGTCGCTGGCGAAAGCGACGCGCAGCAAGTTCCACGCGTTCGGCGTCGACTGGGAAGACGTGACGGGCACCCGCAACGGGCACTTCGCGCCGTTCGCGTGGCAGGGCTGAGGACCAACTGGCGCCGTCCGGAAACGGAAAAGCCCGCTACGGATTCCGTAGCGGGCTTTCTTTGTCGTCGTGGTGCCGGAGAGAGGAATCGAACCCCCGACCTTCTCATTACGAATGAGCTGCTCTACCGACTGAGCTACTCCGGCACGCGAAGCCCGCGATTATAGCGGGGTCGAGGGGGTCGCTTCCTCCAGGACGGACGCGGGCGGCTCGGGGGTGGCGGGGTGCCGGCGGGCGGGCAGCGGCCGCTGCGCCAGGTGCCGCAGCAACTCGCGCGCGACGTGCTCGCGGTTGCCCGGCCGCGAGAAGGTGTGGTCGGCGTCCGGAACGTAGGCCATGCGGAAGTTCGGGTGCGCGCGCATGCGGCGGCCCGAGGGGCCGAAGTGGAACTCGACGTAGTCGCGACCGTCGTCGGCCTCGGACACCAGCATCAGCACGTCGGTGCCCCGCGCGCACAGGCGCCGCATCTTGCGCAGCAGGGATTCCTCGTGGCCGCCGAACGACAGCGCGCGCGCCAGGCGCGCCGTTGCCAGGGACAGCATGCGGGTCGCGATCAGCCGCACGTCCACCTGGCCGCGCAGCAGCTTGCGCCAGGCCTCGGCGGTGAACAGCGCGCGACGGTAGTAGTCGCTGGACTTGGCGTACTGCTGCATCGACGACTGCCAGGTGTCGCCGGGCTTGCCGGGTGTCCACTCGAGCAGGCGCGAGTTCATGAGGACCACGCCGTCGGCGCGCTCGTCCACCAGCGCCGTCTGGAACGCCAGGTAGGAGCCCGAGCAGATGCCCAGCAGCACGAACTCGCGGCAGCCACGCTGCGCCAGCGCGTCGATGGCGGCGCGCACGTCCTGCGCCGATGCCCGCTCGTACAGCGTGCCGGCCTTCTGCCCCGACGCGGCCGGGCTGTCGCCGATGCCGGCGATGTCCAGGCGCAGCACCGCATGCCCCGCGGCAGCCAGCGTGCGCGCGAGCCCCACGTACACGCGGTGCGGGCCGACGCGATAGTTGCCGCCGACGTTGAGCAGCAGCAGCCCGGTCTGGCCGGCGCGGTCGTTCGCGCGGCCCTCCGCGGGTTCGGTGACCACGCCGACCAGCGAGCCACCGGCACCGCAGCGCACCAGGGACTCGCGGACCGGGCCGCTTTGCCTCCAGCAAGGATCTTCGACCGGTGGCGCGACGACATCCGCGCGGACGCGCGCCGCCGGCGAGGAAGCGAACCAGTTTTCAATTTCGCGCAGCGTCGCCGCGTCGAGCACACCCGCCCGCGGCTCGTCGACCATCGCCGCATAGCCCGGCAGCACGCGGTAGTCGACGTCCATGCCGAGCGCGCGCAGCGACTTCGGCAGCGGGCCTTCGGCCGACAGGTCGTCGCGGCCGATCACCAGCGCGCGGCGTGCCGGTGCCGTCGTGGCGGCCTTCGCCGGATCGAGCGCCTGCAACTCCACGAGCGTCGGCGCCGTGTAGCGCTCGCCCATCGCATGCAGCATGCCTTCGTCATCCTGCACGCCGGCCGCGCGCATCTCGCGCACGAAAGCCTTGCCGCTCGCGCATGGCGCCCACAGCAGCAGGCTGTCGACGCCGCCTTCGCGCGCGGCGGCTTCCAGCGCGAACGTGGCGCCCAGCCGGATCCCCAGCAGCGCGACCGATTGCGCCTGCGAATGGCGGCGTGCCTGCTCAATGGCAGCGACCGTGCTGTCGACCCACGCGTTCACGCGCGCGGCGTCCATGCCATCGCCGCTGGAATCGCCGGTGCCGTGGTAGTCGAACCGGAACACGGGGAAGCCTGCCTCGGCCAGCGTGGTCGCCAGTTGCACCTGCGTCGGGTAGCTGCACACCGCTTCGTGCCCCATGGGCGGGCACAGCACGATGGCCATGTCGCGCCACGGCAGCGCCGGTGGGTGGTACCAGCCGAAGCACCAGTCGCCCGCGGCGTCGAACGTCAGCGCGACGGGGGGAAGGGCGGGGACGTGCGTGGTCATGCGGCCTCCAGCGGCAGCGAGCCGGCAAGGTTCAGCGCATGCACGGTGCCTGCGAGATCGGCATGAGGAGCGACGCGTTCCAGTTGCACCACGCGCGATTCGCCCGGCACCAGGTGGAAGTGGTCGTCGCTTGCGCGCCAGCCCGGGAGGTCCAGGTGCACGCCGACGGCCCACTCGCGCGTGGCCAGCGCCAGCCTCGCGTGCGTGTCGTCGATGCGTTGCAGCGAGCCTTCGAGGCCGAGGTCGCGACGGCGAGCCGCGGCGAGCGGCCCGATGCCGAGCGGGAAGTGCACGGCGCGCGAGAGTTCGGCGCCCTCGCGATCGAGCAGCCGCACGCGGAGCAGCTCGCAGGCCGGCGGGCCGAAGCGCCAGGCGTGGTTCAAGTCCATGAAGTGGTCCAGCAAGTCGAGCAGGGGCACCGCGGTTGCGGTGCGCCCGGGAAGTCGTAGCGCCTTCTCACCCTCGGCGATGCGCACGTCGCCGTCGCGCCACGCTTCCAGCACCAGCCGGACGTCGAGCGCTTGCGCTCCATCGTTGGTCGCATGGGCGACGAGTCCGTTGCCGCCCTCGTCGGTGACGGCGACCGCGAGCGGCGCCCACACCCGGCGCAGCGCATGGAAGGCGGACTTGGGCGCGCCGGTCTCGTCCAGCACGCCCCAGCCCGCGCCCGCCCAGAAGTCGCGCAGCTGCAGCAGCAAGGCGCCGCCGCAAGCGCTGTTCGCGCGGCGCCACTCGGCGTACGCCGCGCCCATCACCTCGGCGATCGCGCAGCGGCCCAGCGCTAGGTAGCGGTCGTGGTCGGCATGCCGCAACCGCATCGGGTCCTCGCCGAACAGTTCGCGCACGTAGTGGTCACGCACGTCGTCGAAGTCCCAGCCGGCACCCAGGTCGCGCGGCGAACGCGATTTCCAGGCGGGGTGGTGCGCGCGCGTGGCCAGCCCGCCCGGCATGCGCGCGAGGGCCGCGTCATCCGGGATGCAGGCGAAGGCCAGGCACTCGGTGGCGAAGCGCAAGTTGCTGCGCCGCGCGTCCGCGATCGGACGCTCGTAGGCGCCGACGCCGTAGTACGAGGTGGTGCCTGCATCGGCGACGTGCGGGAACGAGCCCCCGTGCGCGCTCGAAGGCCAGTACGCGGCCCCGGGCGCGAACTCTTCGCACAGGCGCGCGGCCGTTTCGTCGAAGAAGGGCATGCGCCACTGCTCGCGCGGCACGCCCCACATCGCGGCCTGCTGCTCGACCTCGCTGTTGCCGCACAGCACCGCGACGCACGCATGCGAACCGAGCCGCTGCGCCTGCTCGCGCACCTCACGCTCCGCAAGCGCGGCGAACGCGGCATCGCCGAACGGGTAATCCATGCTCGCGAACTGGAAGTCGTGCCAGACCAGCAGCCCCAGCTCGTCGCACAGCTCGTAGAAAGGCGGCTCCTCTTCCACCAGCGTCCCGGCCAGCCGCAGCATGTTGGCGCCCGCACTCCGCAACTGTTCGAGGGCGGCGCGGCACTGGTCGCGCGAGGAGCGCAGGCTGACCGGATCCAGCGGCGTCCAGCCACCGCCACGGCAGAACACGCGTTCGCCGTTGACACGCAGTGTGAAGCCGCCATCGGCCTGGTCGATCGCGATGCTGCGGAAGCCCACGCGCCCGAGCGGCACGCCGGCCCGCGAGCCGTCGCGTCCCTGCAACCGCAGCTGCGCGCGATAGAGCACCGGCTCGCCATGCGTGTGCGGCCACCAGAGCGCCGGCTCGGCGATCGTGACGCGCGCGCCAGCGCCGTCGGCCGATGCGGAGAGTGGTGCCACGTGCTCATGCCCATGGCGATCGATCAGCACGAGTTCCGCCGCATCGAGGTCCTTGAGCCAGCCCTCCGGCGCATCGACCCGCAGGTCGCACCAGCCGCGCGTCCCGTCGAGGCCGTTGGCCAAGCGATGGCGAAGCTCCGATCCCCACACGATGGGGCGCCACGGCCCGACCGGCGCGACCGGCGGCGACCAGCCCGGCGTGCGACCGAGCAGCGTCGTGCGCAGCCACCGCAGTTGCTGGTGCGCGACCATGGGCGTGCGCCAGCGCGGGCGCGGGCGGCGGCGCGCCAGTTCCGGCGCGAGCGCGGCGAAGCGCATCGCCAGCAGGTTGTCCCGAGGTTTCAGGTGATCGCGCACCGGCACGCGGTGGGCGAGGAACATGGACTGGCTGTCCAGGATGGATGCGCCGTTGAGCGAGACCTGCGCGAGCGTTGCGAGGCCGTCGAAGCACAAGGTGTCCAGCCCTTCCGGGGGCGCGTCGAAACGTGCTTCGAACCACCAGTCCTCGGCATCGAAGTCGCGCGCGGCGCCATCGATCGACCAGCGGCCGGCATCGCGCAGGCAAGCGGCGACGGTCTTCGGCTCGCGGATCTCGATCCAGCCGCCGTTGTCGTCGTGCACCGGCTCCCCCGGCGGCGTGGCGCGCATCCGCCATCGCGCGGCCAGGGGCTCGCGCGCGAACGGGGCCAGGGCCGCCGCGCGCATGGCGGCGCTCAGGCGGCGATCAGCTCGCGCAGCGCGCGCTCGATCGAGCCGATGCTGCGGAACACGTTGCGCTTGAGCATGTGGTCGGGAAACTCCACGTCGAACTCGCCTTCGAGCGCGAGCATCACGTTGACGCTCGCGTGCGACGTCATGCCGGACTGGTACAGGTCCGTGTCGACCGCGAGCTTGTCCGGATCGACACCCAGGCGGCCATGGTCACGCAGGACGCGGCGGATTGCGGTTTCGGCATCAGTCAGGGTTGTCATGCCGCCGCATTCTGGTCAGGGGGGTGGCTCTGCCGTGTCGGACAGTGCCGCAACCACCGCCGCGGCGTACTCGCCGTCATGGCTCAAACAGACTATGCAGCGCGCGATGCGCTGTTCGCGCGCAATCGAAAGCACGCGTCCATGCAGTTCCAGCGAGCACGCGCCGTCGTCCGCGCGCACCACTTCGATGTCGCGCCAGGAGATTCCGGCCTCGGACAACGCAAGCGCCTTGATCGCGGCTTCCTTGGCCGCGAAGCGCGCCGCATAGCGCTGCGCCCGATCGTGCGGCGACCCTTCGCAGTACGCGATCTCGCCATCCGCGAACAACTTTCGGGCAAATGCATTCCCGAACTCGGCGAGCGACTGCTCGATGCGCGGGATGTGCACGAGGTCGATGCCGAGTCGGACAACGCCCGACGGCCGTGCAGGCATTTGGCTCGACAGTGATTGGATGAGTTGCTGGCTGTGCAATTCGGGCCCTTGGCCGCCCCACGGCGCGAAACGGCAGTGCTATTGTCCCTCGCATCATTCGCCGCATGGGAGGAACAACCAGATGGACTGCGATTCGGCGCCACGTTTCGCCGAACTCATCGACGCGGTGCGCAAGGTCGCCACGGACGTGGCCGCACCGCAGGCCGCCGACGTCGACGCGAAGGCACGCTTCCCGATCGAGACACTGGCGGCGCTGCGCGAGTACCACGTGTTGTCGGCCGCTGTGCCGCGCGAGCTCGGCGGTGCCGGCTGCACGATGGAGGAGCTCGCGCAACTGTGCTCGACCCTGGGCCAGTCGTGCGGTTCCAGCGCCATGGTGCTGGCGATGCACTACATCCAGCTGGCGTGCATCGCGCGCCACGGCATGGAGAGCGACTACTTCCGCGGCTACCTGCGCGATCTCGTCAAGCGCCAATACCTGCTGGCGTCGATGACGTCGGAGAACGGTACTTTCGGCGACACACGCTCGAGCATCTGCGCGGTCCGCCGCAGCAACGGCGGCTTCCAGCTCGACAAGGACGCGACGACGGGTTCGTACTGCGCGCACTCGGACGCCATCCTGGTGACCTGCCGCAAGGACGAGGACGCCGCGCGCAGCGACCAGGTGCTGGTGCTCGTCAAGCGCGAGGACTGCACGCTGTCGCAGACCACGTCCTGGGACACGCTGGGCATGCGCGGCACGTGCAGCCCCGGCTTCAAGCTCGAATCGCACGGTGCCGAAGAGCAGGTGCTGCCGGTGCCGTACGCGGACATCTCGGCGCAGACCATGGTGCCGTACTCGCACATCCTGTGGGCCTCGCTGTGGTGGGGCATCGCGGCGGGTGCGGTCAACAAGGCCGCCAACTTCGTGCGGGGCCAGGCGCGCCAGAACCCGGGCACCACGCCGCCGACGGCGAACCGCCTTGCCGAAGTGCTCGTGCAGTTGCAGGTGATGAAGCAGAACTGGGTGTCGGCCGCGCGCGACTTCGATGCGCTGGGCGACGAGCGCGAGCCGCTGGCCGGCATGGGCTGGGCGCTGCGGCTGAACAACCTGAAGATCGCGAGCTCGGAAGCCGCGCCGCAGATCGTGCACCGCGCGCTGCAGATCGTCGGCATCCTCGGCTACAAGAACGACAGCCCGTTCAGCCTCGGCCGCCACTACCGCGATGCCCTGTCGGGCTCGCTCATGATTTCCAACGAACGCATCGGCGCCAAGAACGCGTCGATGCTCCTCGTGACCAAGGAGCTGGTTTGATGGACACGCGGACCTACGACATCGAGGGTTTCGCCGAGCAACTGGTCGAGCACGGCCTGATCGTGCCGACCGGCATCAAGGGCGCGTACGGGCGCGGCCCGGTGTTCGAGGACATCCTGCAGCGCTTCGACGCGCTGGTGAAGCGCATCGCGGCCGACGACGGCGCGCAGGAGCTGACGTTCCCGCCGGTCCTGGCCCGCGCCATGATCGAGAAGGTCGGCTACATGGACAACTTCCCGCAGCTGGCCGGCTCGGTGCACAGCTTCATGGGCACTGACAAGCAGGCGCGCGAGCTGTCGGCCAAGGTGCATGCGGGCGAGCGCTGGGAAGACATGCTGTCGCCCACCGACGTGATGCTGACCCCGGCCGCGTGCTACCCGGTCTACCCGACCTTCAGCGGCCTGCTGCCGCAGGGCGGCCGCCTGGTCACGGTGCTCGGCTGGGTGTTCCGGCATGAGCCGTCGGACGAGCCGACGCGGCTGCAGCACTTCCGCATGCGCGAGTACATCCGCGTGGGCAAGCCCGAGGACGTGGTCGCGTGGCGCGACGCCTGGCTGCAGCGCGGCCTCACGCTGCTGGAAGGCCTGGGCCTGCCGGTGCAGAGCGACGTCGCGTCCGATCCCTTCTTCGGCCGCGCCGGCAAGATGATGGCCGCCAACCAGGTCGACCAGCGCCTCAAGTTCGAGATCCTGTGCCCGGTGATCTCGCGCGAGAAGCCGACGGCGATCTGCTCGTTCAACTGGCACCAGGACCACTTCAGCTCCAAGTTCGGCATCCGCACGTCGGAAGACGCCGTGGCGCATACCGCCTGCCTGGGCTTCGGCCTCGAGCGCGTGACGCTGGCGCTGATCAAGGCGCACGGCTACGACGTGGCCGACTGGCCGGCAAAGGTGCGCGACCAACTGTGGCCGAGGTGACGCCCGGGACCATGTCCATGCCATCGATCGCCGTCCTGCCCGGGCTGACGCCCGAGAGCTACCGCCGGCACCCGCTGCACGGCGAAGCTGCCGCGTGGCCGGAGAAGAACTGCTACGCCGACCTGTGGATCGGGTTCCTGCACACGCTGGGCCTCGAGCCGCTGGCGCTGTTGCCGTTCACCGTCGCGGTGGACTTCGAAGGCGACCAGTGGACCTTCTTCAAGCCACCGCCCGAGGAGTTGCGCAGCCTGTACGGCGTGGACGTGCAGGAGCTCACCGTGTGGCGTCCGCTGATCGAGCACGCCAAGGAGCACCTCGCGGCCGGCAAGTTGATCAGCACCGAGTCCGATGCGTTCTGGCTGCCCGACACCGCGGGCACCGACTACCGCCGCTCGCACACCAAGACCACCATCCTGATGGCGGACCTGGACCTCGCGAACGAGCGGCTCGGGTACTTCCACAACGCCGGCTATTTCGAGTTGCAGGGCGAGGACTTCCGGCAGCTGTTCCGCCTGGACGCGCCGCCGGATCCGGCGTTCCTGCCGCTGTTCGCCGAGGTGGTTCGCATCGACCGGCTCGTGCGCCGCAACGCATCCGACCTGTCGGACCTCGCGTTCGACCTCCTCCGCCAGCACTTCGCGTGGCGGCCGCGCAGCAACCCGTTCTCGCGCTTCGCCGCCCGGATCGAGAGCGACATGCCGGCCATGCACGAAGCGGGCCTCGCGCACTACCACCAGTGGGCGTTCGCGAGCGTGCGCCAGGCCGGCGCGGCGTTCGAGCTGCTCGGCGCGCACTTGCGCTGGATGGCGACGCAGGGCTATCCGGAACTCGGCGAGGCCGCGCCGCACTTCGAGGCGATCGGCACGGCCAACAAGACGCTGATCCTGAAGGGCGCGCGCGCGGTCAACGCGCGCCGCGCGCTCGGCGCGGACGAGCTGTTGCAGGGCATGGCGAGCGACTGGGAGCGCGGCATTGCGGTGCTGCAGCCGCTGCTCGGCGACGCCTGAGCCATAGCCGGTTACCGGCGATGCATTTGCACGCGGTGCACGACACCCGCGCAACACACACGAGCCACGCCAAGGCCGAGCATCCGTTCCAACGCGCCGACGTCCGGCGCACAAGGGATGGATCGCCGTGCAGCAGTTCGCATGGAGCCGGGAGCACGCCTTTCCATGGGCGTGGATGGACCGCGGCCCATTGCCCGAGGTCCGCGAGGATGCGAGCGAACTCGCGTGGCGCGAGTTCGACGCCTGCTCGGAAGCTGTCGAGGCCCGGGCGCGCGCCCGCCGCCGCGAGGTGCCGCGGCGCTCGTCGAAGCTGCATCGCGTCACGCTGCAGGTCGACGACGTGATGCAGACGGCCCGGCTCAACGACCGCGTCTGCCCCGTCCCGGAGGTGTGGGGACGCATCCACCGGATGCTCCGCGGGCTGCGTGCCGCGCAGGATGGCGATCCACCGCCCCCGCCCGTCGACGTGCTCGAATGGGCGCGCACATCCGAGTTCCTCAAGCGCCTGCGGCTGCGCGAGCAGGTCGAGTGGGCGCGCCGGCATGGCGCGCTGGTCGCGCTCGACGCCTTCCTGCGCCGGCTGCCCGAGCGCGACTGGCACCACGTCGAGGTCGCGGCCTGGCCGACGCTGCCGCGGCGCTGAGCTGCGTTTGGCGCTGGTGCAAGATCGCGGCGTGACCGCGAACCTGCGCCTGCTGCATCTCGACGCCGACCTGGCGGCCATCGACAAGCCGCCCGGTTTGCTCGTGCACCCGAGCGCACTCGACGCGCACGAGGACCGCACGGCGCTCGGACTGCTGGAAGGCCAACTGGCCCAGAAGCTGTACCCCCTGCACCGGCTCGACAAGGGCACCAGCGGCGTGCTGCTGTTCGCGCGACACGTCGAGGCAGCGCGGCAATGGGGCGCAGCGTTCGAAGGAGGTGAAGTGCGCAAGCGCTACGTCGCGCTGGTGCGCGGCTGGCCGGCGGAGCAGGGTGTCATCGACCAGCCGCTCGCGCGCGATCCCGAGTTGCCGTCGACCGGCCAGGTCCGGTTGGCGGCGGTCACTCGCTACCTCCGTCTCGCATGCCACGAGTGGGACTTCAGCGTCGATGGCCGGCACCCGACCAGCCGCTATGCGCTGGTCGAGGCCGAGCCGCTGACCGGCCGCCGCCACCAGATCCGGCGCCACTTCAAGCACATCGCGCATCCGCTGGTGGGCGACACCACACACGGCAAGGGCGCGCACAACCGCGCCGTCGGGGCGTGGCTGGGCACGCAGCGGCTGTGGCTGCATGCCTGCAGCATCGAGCTGCCGGGGACGTTGCGCGTGGAGGCGGGGCCCGGTCCGGAGTGGCGGTCGCTCGGCATCCCCTACGATGGCAGCCCATGACGAGCATCACCTTCCTCTCCCCTTCGGGCGCGACGCTGGCCACCGTGCAAGCCAGGAACGGCGAATCGGTGATGCGCGCGGCGCTGCGCGCGGGCATCGAAGGCATCGAGGCGGAATGCGGCGGCGCACTGACTTGCGCGACCTGCCATGTCTACGTTCGCGACGACCAGGTGGCGTCGCTGCCGCCGCCGACCGAGGATGAACTCGGCATGCTCGATTACGCCGCCGCGGAGCGTCGTCCCGGCAGCCGCCTGAGCTGCCAGTTGGTGGCGGGCGACGACCTGCCCGAGCTCACGGTGCAGGTGCCGGACACGCAGTACTGAGCGACCTCCGTCATTCCCGTGAAGGCGGGAATCCACCGCTTCCGCCTTTCTTCGTCGACCGATGGAAGCGATCGGTCCCCGCCTCCGCGGGGACGACGAAGCGGGGGCCCTCCCTCGCGAGGGGACGGATTACTTCCGCGCCTCGAGGTGGTACCGCGTGACGCGCTCCACCTCGTTCCTCGAGCCCAGCACCACCGCCACGCGCTCGTGCAGCTTCCCCGGCTTCAGGTCGAGGATGCGCTCGCGGCCGTTGGTGGCGGCGCCGCCGGCCTGCTCGACCAGCCAGGACATGGGGTTGGCTTCGTACATCAGGCGCAGCTTGCCGGGCTTGTCCGGCTCGCGCTTGTCCCAGGGGTACAGGAAGATGCCGCCGCGCGTGAGGATGCGGTGCACGTCGGCCACCATCGAGGCGACCCAGCGCATGTTGAAGTCCTTGCCGCGCGGGCCGTCCCTGCCGGCCAGGCACTCGTCCACGTAGCGTTTCACCGGCGCGTCCCAGTGCCGCATGTTGGACATGTTGATCGCGAATTCCTTCGTGTCCTCGGGAATGCGCACCTGCTCCTGCGTGAGCACGAACGAGCCCTGGTCGGCATCGAGCGTGAACACCGCGACGCCGTCGCCCACGGTGAGCGCCAGCGTGGTCTGCGGGCCGTAGATGCAGTAGCCCGCGGCCACCTGCTTCGCGCCGGCCTGCAGGAAGTCCTGTTCGCTCACGCCGGGCGAACCTTCGGGCTTCTTCAGCACCGAGAAGATGGTGCCGATGCTCACGTTGACGTCGATGTTGGACGAGCCGTCCAGCGGATCGAACAGCAGCAGGTACTCGCCCTGCGGATAGCGGTTGGGCACCAGGTAGATGCTGTCCATCTCCTCGCTCGCCATCGCGGCCAGGTGGCCGCCCCATTCGTTGGCCTCGATCAGCACCTCGTTGGCGATGATGTCCAGCTTCTTCTGGACCTCGCCCTGCACGTTCTCGCTGCCGGCGGTGCCGAGCACGCCGGCCAGCGCGCCCTTGGTGACGGCGTGGCTGATGCCCTTGCAGGCACGGGCCACCACTTCGAGCAGCAGGCGCAGGTCGCCGGGGATGCGGCCGTCGACGCGTTGCTGCTCGACGAGGTAGCGGGTGAGGGAGATCTTGGTGGGCATCGAATGCTCGTGGAAACGGGAAGGGGTCAGCGCATGTCGAACGCCGGCAGCTTGCGCGGCACGGGCACGTTCTTCAGCGTGGCATAGACGGGCAGGCCGTTCCTGTACTTCGGCGCGTCCTCGCCCTGGATCAGCGGGCGCAGGTAGCGTTTGCAGGCTTCGGTGATGCCGAAGCCGTCGGCGGTGATGAACTTGCGCGGCATCGGCTTCTCGACGTTGGCGACCTGGTCGAGCGGGGCCATGCCGATGCGGTAGCGGTAGGGCGAGTCGCTGGTGCGCTCGATGGTCGGCATCACCGAGTTGTGGCCCTTCAGCGCCAACTTCACCGCGGCGGCGCCGACTTCGTAGGCCTGCTTGACGTCGGTGGCCGACGCGATGTGGCGCGCGGCGCGCTGCAGGTAGTCGGCGACGGCCCAGTGGAACTTGTAGCCGAGCGCGTCCTTCACCATGCCCGCGACGACGGGCGCGGCGCCGCCCAGCTGAGCATGGCCGAAGGCGTCCTTCGTGCCTTGCTCCGCCAGGAAGGTGCCGTCGGCGTTGTGGCAGCCCTCGGAGACGACGACGGTGCAGAAGCCATGTTTCTTCACCAGCGCTTCGACGCGCGCGGTGAACTTCTTCTGGTCGAACTCGACTTCGGGGAAGAGGATGACGACCGGGATGCCTTCGTCCTCGACGAGGCCGCCGGCCGCCGCGATCCAGCCGGCGTGGCGGCCCATCACCTCCATGACGAACACCTTGGTGGAGGTCTTGGCCATCGAGCGCACGTCGAACGACGCTTCCAGCGCGGACACGGCGACGTATTTGGCGACGGAGCCGAAGCCCGGGCAGCAGTCGGTGATCGGCAGGTCGTTGTCCACCGTCTTGGGCACGTGGATGGCCTGCAGCGGATAGCCCATGGTGGCCGACAGCTGGCTCACCTTGAAGCAGGTGTCGGCCGAATCGCCGCCGCCGTTGTAGAAGAAGTAGCCGATGTCGTGCGCTCGGAACACCTCGATCAGCCGCTCGTACTCGCGCCGGTTCGCTTCCAGCGACTTGAGCTTGTAGCGGCAGGACCCGAACGCGCCGGAGGGCGTCGATCGCAGCATGGCGATGGCGGACGCGCTCTCCTTGCCGGTGTCGATCAGGTCCTCGGCGAGGGCGCCGAGGATGCCGTTGCGGCCCGCGTAGACCTTGCCGATACGGTCCTTGTTCGCGCGTGCGGTCTCGATCACGCCGCACGCGCTGGCGTTGATGACGGCGGTGACGCCGCCGGACTGGGCGTAGAAAGCGTTGCGTTTCGCCGCCATTGCCCCGCCCCTCAGTCGGCCAGGGCGCGCGTCACGACTTCCCGCACGTCGTTGGACAGGTCCGGCTTGGCCGCGACGCGCGCGATGGCTTCGCGCGCGGCGCTGCGCATCGGCTCGGCCAGCTTGCGCCAGCGGTCCATCGCGCGCGCGAGGCGGGCCGCGACCTGTGGGTTGACGCCGTCGAGCTCCAGGACGCGGTCGCCCCAGAACACGTAGCCGGCGGCATCCGCGCGGTGGAACGCACCCGGGTTCGCGCTGCAGTAGCTGAAGATCAGGCTGCGGGCGCGGTTCGGGTTGCGCAGGTTGAAGTCGGGGTGCTGCATCAGCGAACGCACGACCGGCAGCACGTTGCCGCCGCGGTCGGGCGCGCCGGCCTGCAGCGCGAACCACTTGTCCAGCACCAGGGCCTCGCCGCGGAACATGCCGTGGAACCTGTCCAGCGCCGGGCGCGACAGCTCGTGGCCGCTGACCACCAGCGCGGACAGCGCGTTGAAGCGGTCCGTCATGTTCGACGCGTCCTTGAAGCGCTGGTAGGCCTTGCCCGGCCACACCGTGTCGCCGCTCGAACGCGCCGCGATGCACAAGTGCGTGAGCGCCAGGCCGGCGAGCGCGCGGCGGCCGGCGGACACGTGGTCCGGACGGTAGGCGCCGTTCTCCTTGTGCTCTTCGTAGGCCCAGGCCCAGTCCCCGGCCAGCGCGCTGGCGAGCTGCTCGCGCAGCGACTCGCGCACGGCGTGCACGCGCTGCGGGTCGACTTCGTCCAGCTGCTCGGAGACATAAGTCTCGGCAGGCAGCGTGAGCACCAGCTCCTTGAACGCCGCGTCCAGCTTCGGGTGGCGCAGGATGCTGCGCATCGCCTGCAGGTACGCGTCGTCGAGCGTGATCGCGCCGCTGCCGCGGATGGCGTCCAGCATGCGGCGCACGCCCAGGCGCTGGGCCGCTTCCCACCGGTTGAACGGGTCGGTGTCGTGCTCCAGCAGCGCCAGCAGTTGCGCATCGGTCGCATCCCACTCCAGCACCACCGGCGCGGAGAAGCCGCGCAGCAGCGATGGCACCGGTTCCGACGCCAGGCCGTCGACGCGGATGGTCTCGGTGGCCTGGGTCATCACCTGCATGCCGCCGGCGACCTCGCGGCCGTCGGCGCCGACCAGGCCCCAGGCGACCGGGATCACGAACGGTTCCTTCGCCGCCTGGCCCGGCGTGGGCGGGCAGGACTGCGACAGCGTGATCTCGTACGTGCCGTTCTCGAAGCGAGTCGTGGCCTTCACGCGCGGCGTGCCGGCCTGGCTGTACCAGCGCTTGAACTGCTCGAGGTTGTTGGCCAGATGGCTGCCCGGGTTGGCGTCGGCGATCGCCTGCGCGAAGTCGTCGCAGGTCACGGCCTGGCCGTCGTGGCGCTGGAAGTACTGCGCCAGGCCCTTCTCGAAGCCTTCGCGGCCGACCAGGGTCTGCTGCATGCGCACGACCTCGGCACCCTTCTCGTAGACGGTGACCGTGTAGAAGTTGTTGATCTCCAGGTACTGCTCGGGGCGCACCGGGTGCGCCATCGGGCCCGCGTCCTCGGGGAACTGCGCGGTGCGCAGCACGCGCACGTCCTCGATGCGCTTGACGGCGCGCGCGCTGGCCTCGCCGGCCAGGTCCTGGCTGAACTCCTGGTCGCGGAAGACGGTGAGGCCTTCCTTCAGCGACAGCTGGAACCAGTCGCGGCAGGTGACGCGGTTGCCCGACCAGTTGTGGAAGTACTCGTGGCCGACGACGGACTCGATGTTCATGAAGTCGGTGTCGGTGGCCGTGGCCTGCGAGGCGAGAACGTACTTCGTGTTGAAGATGTTCAGGCCCTTGTTCTCCATCGCGCCCATGTTGAAGTCGCTGGTGGCGACGATCATGAAGCGCTCCAGGTCCAGCGGCAGGCCGAAGCGCGCCTCGTCCCAGGCGACGGATGCGATCAGCGAGTTCATCGCGTGCTCGGTCTTGTCCAGGTCGCCGGCGCGCACGTACACCTGCAGCAGGTGGTCGTTGCCCGAGCGCGAGGTGATCTTCTGCTCGCGGCACACCAGCTGGCCCGCGACCAGCGCGAACAGGTAGCTGGGCTTGCGGTGCGGGTCGACCCACTTGGCGAAGTGGCGGCCGTCGTCCAGGTCGCCCTGGTCCACCAGGTTGCCGTTGGACAGCAGCACCGGGTACTTCTGCTTGTCGGCGCGCAGCGTCACCGTGTAGCTGGCCATCACGTCCGGACGGTCCAGGAAATAGGTGATGCGGCGGAAGCCCTCGGCCTCGCACTGGGTGAAGAACGAGTCGTTGCTGGTGTACAGGCCCATCAGCTTGCTGTTCTTCGCCGGCGCGCAGGTGGTGAAGATCTCCAGGTCGAAGGGTGCGTCGCCCTCCGGCAGGTTCTCCAGCACCAGGCGGTCGCCTTCCATCTTGAAGGAGGTGCCCTGGCCATTGACCAGCACGCGCGCGAGGTTCAGCTCGTCGCCATCCAGCTTGAGCGGTTGCGGCGCGACCTGCGGGTTGCGGCGCACCTTCATCTTGTTCAGGACGCGGGTCTTGGCCGGGTCCAGGTCGAAGCAGAGATCGACGGTGTCGATCCAGTAGGCCGGCGGCTGGTAATCCGCGCGGTAGATGACGGCGTTCTGGCCTTCTCTCAACATGGTGGTCTCCTCAGACGCCTTGCTTCAGCGAGGCTTCGATGAAAGCGTCGAGGTCGCCGTCCAGCACCTTCTGGGTGTTGGAGATCTCGACGTTGGTACGCAGGTCCTTGATGCGGCTCTGGTCCAGCACGTAGCTGCGGATCTGGTGGCCCCAGCCGACGTCGGTCTTGGTCGCTTCCAGCTTCTGCTGCTCTTCCATGCGCTTGCGCATTTCGAAGTCGTACAGGCGCGAGCGCAGGCGGCGCCACGCGACGTCCCGGTTCGAGTGCTGGCTGCGGCTGTCCTGGCACTGCACCACGATGCCGGTCGGGATGTGCGTCAGGCGCACCGCCGAATCTGTCTTGTTGATGTGCTGGCCGCCGGCGCCGGATGCGCGGTAGGTGTCGGTGCGCACGTCGGCCGGGTTGATGTCGATCTCGATCGAGTCGTCGATCTCCGGGTAGACGAACACGCTGGCGAAGCTGGTGTGGCGCCCGCCGGACGAGTCGAACGGCGACTTGCGCACCAGGCGGTGCACGCCGGTCTCGGTGCGCAGCAGGCCGAAGGCGTACTCGCCCTCGATCTTGATCGTGGCGCCCTTGATGCCCGCGGTGTCGCCGGGCGTCTCGTCCTCGACGGTGGCCTTGAAGCCCTTGCGCTCGGCGTACTTCAGGTACTGGCGCATCAGCATGCTGGCCCAGTCGCACGCTTCCGTGCCGCCGGCCCCGGCCTGCAGGTCCAGGAAGCAGTTGTTGGGGTCCGCCGGCTGGTTGAACATTCGGCGGAACTCGAGGCCCTCGACGATCTTCGTGAGCTTGGCGCCCTCGGCCTCGATGGTCTGCAGGCCGGCTTCGTCGCCGTCCTCCTTGCTCATCTCGTAGAGCTCGAGGTTGTCCGACAGCTCGCGGTCGAGGTCGCGCAGCACGAGGACGATGTCGTCCAGCTGCTTCTTTTCCCGGCCCAGTTCCTGGGCCTTCTTCGGGTCGTTCCAGACCGCCGGGTCTTCGAGCGCGGCGGTGACGGTCCTCAGACGCTCCGACTTGGCATCGAAGTCAAAGATACCTCCGGAGATCCACGGCCCGCCGCTGCAGGTCGGTCAGCTGGGTGCCGATGGCGTTGATGCGTTCTGCGTCCATGGTTTCTTTCTTTCGGGAAACCGGTGATTTTCGCATGGCGCGCGTCCCGCGCTGCTAGAGGCGGAGTCTTGGTTTTACCGCGGCAGCGGGAGGCGCACTCGGAATTCGGCGCCTTGTCCCGGCGTGCTGCGCAGTTCGATCCGGCCGCCGTGGGCCTGGACGATCTGGCGGCTGATGAACAGGCCGAGGCCGAGGCCGGCGACCTGGCCGGCGGCGTCGCCGCGCTCGAACTGTTCGAAGATGCGCTCCTGCTCGGGCGGCGAGATGCCCGGGCCCTGGTCGCGCACGGCCAGCACCGCGTGCTCGCCCTCGGTCCACAGCCGCACCTGCACGGGCTTGGCCTCGCCGTAACGGACGGCGTTCGTGAGCAGGTTGGTCAGCACCTGCTGCAGGCGCTGGGCGTCGCCGAAGAGGGGCAGGGTGTCGGGCGCCTGCAGTGCCAGCGGGGTGCCGGCCGCACGCGCCGGCTCCTGCATGGAATCGACCGTGTGGCGCGCGACGTGGGCCAGGTCCATCGGTTCCAGCTTCACCGTGAGCTTGCCGGTGCGCACGCGGGTGGCGTCCAGCATGTCGTCGAGCAGGCGGATCATGCTCTGGATCTGCTGCTGGTCGCGGCCCGCCATCTGCGCGAAGCCCGCCACGTCGGGGAGCTTGCCGGCTTCGGCCATCCGGCTGCGCAGCTGCGCTTGCAGGTACAGCGTGTTCAGCGGGTTGCGCAGTTCGTGCGACACCATGGACAGGAAGTCGTCGCGCATGCGCACTGCCCGCTCGAGGTCGGCCTGCATGTGCAGCAGGCGCTGCCGCTGGCGGAACAGGTCCACGAACACGGAGACCTTGCTGCGCACCATCTGCGGCTCGAGCGGCTTGTGCAGGAAATCGACCGCGCCGGTGTCGTAGCCGCGGAAGGCGTAGTTCAGTTCGCGGCCCGCGGCGCTGACGAAGACGATCGGGATGTGGCGCGTGCGCTCGGTGCCGCGCATCAGTTCGGCCAGTTCGAAGCCGTCCATGCCGGGCATCTGCACGTCGAGGATGGCGACGGCGAAGTCGTGGTCCAGCATCAGCGCGAGTGCCTCCTCGCCGCTGGTGGCGCACAGCACCGTGCGGCCGGGCGCGCGCACCAGCGCCTGCAGCGCGGTGAGGTTCTCCTGCAGGTCGTCGACCAGCAGGACCTTGGCGTCGGTCGTGTCTTGGAGGCTCATGGATGCATCAGTTGGTGCAGCAGCGTGCGGATGTCGGCGAGCGGCAGCACGAAGTCGGGCCGGGCCGCAGCCAGGGCCGCTTGCGGCATCGTCGCATGGGAAGCGTCGTGCGGGTCCTGCACGACGGTCATGCCACCGGCGGCGCCGATGGCACGCAGGCCGGCGGCGCCGTCGTGGTTGGCGCCGGTCAGCACGATGCCGGCCAGGCGCGGGCCCAGCGCATGGGCCGCCGATTCGAACAGGACGTCGATCGAGGGCCGCGACCAGTGGACCGGCGAGTCCATGCTGAGGCCGAAGGTGCCGTCCGGTTCCACCAGCAGGTGGTAGCCGGGCGGGGCGATGTGGACCATGCCCTTGTGGAGGGGCGCACCGGCGCGCGCTTCGCGCGCCAGCAACCCCATGCGGCTGCCGAAGATGTCGGGCAGCAGGCTGTCGTGGTCCGCCGGCAGGTGCAGCACCACGACCAGCGGCACGCGCAGCGCCGGGTCGATGCCGGCGAGCAACTGCAGCAAGGCGTCGAGCCCGCCGGCCGATGCCCCGACCAGCACGGCGTCGATGTCGGTGCGAAGGCGCGCAGGCAGCGAGGTCCTCACGTGGTGCCTCCCACCTTGCGGTAGAGGCGCTCGCGCTGCGCGACGGCTTCGAAGCCGCGGGCGTGCGACGAGAACTCCAGCGTCTCCTTGCTGCCCAGGCCCAGGAAGCCGCGGTGCACCAGCGACTCGCGGAACAGGCCGAGCGCGCGGTCCTGCAGCGGGCGGTTGAAGTAGATCAGCACGTTGCGGCAGGAGACGAATTGCGTCTCGGCGAACACGCTGTCGGTGGCCAGGCTGTGGTCGGCGAAGGTGATGCGCTGGCGCAGCTCGCGCTGGAAGATCGCGCGGTCGTAGCCGGCCGTGTAGTACGCGGCCAGGCCTTCGCGGCCGCCGGCGCGCTGGTAGTTGGCCGTGTAGCCCTTCATCGCGTCGAGCGGGAACACGCCCTGGCGGGCGCGCTCCAGCGAGCGCGGGTTGATGTCGGTGGCATAGAGCAGCGTGCGCTCGAGCAGCCCCTCCTCGTGCAGCAGGATCGCGAGCGAGTACGCCTCCTCGCCCGTGCTGCAGCCGGCGACCCACACCTTCAGCGAGGGGTAGGTACGCAGGATCGGCACGACGTGTTCTCGCACGGCGAGGTAGTAGTCCGGGTCGCGGAACATCTCGCTGACCGGCACCGTCAGGTACTGCAGGAGCTCCGTGAACGCCGACTCGTCGTGCAGCACCTTCTCCTGCAGCGCCGAGACCGTCGGCTGGTCCATGCGCTCGCAGGCGTGCAGCACGCGCCGGCGCAGCGAGGCCCGCGAGTAGTCGCGGAAGTCGTGGGCGTAGCGCAGGTACAGCGCTTCCACCAGCAGGCGGATCTCGATGTCCGCGACGTCGCCCCGGACCACTCAGAGCCTTTCCAGCTTGGGCATCCACACGCGGATCAGCGAGAACAGGCGGTCGAGTTCGATCGGCTTGGCGAGGTAGTCGTTGGCCCCCGCGGCCAGGCAGCGCTCCTGGTCGTCCTTCATCGCCTTGGCGGTGATCGCGATCACCGGCAGCTTCTGCCAGGCCGGATTGCGGCGGATCTCGCGCATCGCGGTGTAGCCATCCATCTCCGGCATCATGACGTCCATCAGGACCACGTCGATGTCGTCGTTCTTCGACAGCTGGTCCAGTGCCTCGACGCCGTTGCGGGCCGCGAGCACTTCCGCGCCCTTGTGTTCCAGCGCGCTCGTCAACGCGAAGATGTTGCGCACGTCGTCGTCGACGACCAGGATGCGCCGCGACTCGAACGCCTTCTCGCGGCTGCGCGCGGTGCGCAGCATGCGCTGGCGTTCGGCGGACAGGTCGGCCTCGACGCGGTGCAGGAACAGCGTGACCTCGTCCAGCAGCCGCTCGGGCGAGCGCGCGCCCTTGATGATGATCGAGCGCGAGTAGCGCAGCAGCTCCGCCTCTTCCTCGCGGCTCAGGTTGCGGCCGGTGTAGACCACCACCGGCGGGAACGAACGGCTCTCGCCCGAGGCCATGCGCCGCAGCAGTTCCTGGCCGCCCATGTCCGGCAGCACGAGGTCGATCACCATGCAGTCGTACACGCCTTCGGCCAGCGCCTGCAGCGCCTCCGCGCCGCTGGCCGCCTGCGTGATCTGCACGTCCTCGTCGCCGATCAGGCGCGCCATGCTCTCGCGCTGGCGCGGGTCGTCCTCCACCACCAGCACGCGCTTGACCTTCTGGCTGAGCTTGGTTTCCAGCCGGCCGAAAACGTCGCGCAATTGCTCGCGCGTGGCCGGCTTGGTCGCGTAGCCGATCGCGCCCAGCTGCAACGCCGTCTCCGACTGGTCCTCGACCGACAGGATGTGCACCGGCAGGTGGCGCGTGGCGGGGTCGTCCTTCAGCCGCTGCAGCACCATCAGGCCGGTGCCGTCCGGCAGCCGCATGTCCAGCAGCACCGCATCCGGCCGCTGGGCGCGAGCCAGTGCGATGCCGTCCTCGGCCTGGTGCGCGACCACGCAGCGGAAGCCCAGTTCGTGCGCGAGGTCGTACAGGATGCGCGCGAACACGCGGTCGTCCTCGACCAGCAGCACGGTGCGGCGGCCGTCGGCATGCTCGTCGCGGTCGTCCGGAAAGGCCGGGACGGCGGGCGGCTGCGAGGGCAGCGGCGCGGACGACGCGATCGGCGCCGACGGGCCGCGTGCGGCCATGGGCAGCGGTGGCGGCGCGGCCGGCGCGACCGCCAGTTGCACCGGCAGTTCGAGGCTGAAGGTGCTGCCCTGGCCGGGCGCGCTGGCGACGGTGAGGTCGCCGCCCAGCATGCGGGCGAGGTCGCGCGAAATCGAGAGGCCCAGGCCGGTACCGCCATAGCGCCGGCTGATGGTGCCGTCGGCTTGCTGGAAGGCTTCGAAGATCAGGTCGTGCTGCGCCGGGTCGATGCCGATGCCGCTGTCGCGCACGTCGAAGCGCACGCGGTCGGCGCCGGCCGCGGAAATGCGCAGCGACACGCTGCCGCGTTCGGTGAACTTGAGGCCGTTGGACAGCAGGTTGCGCAGCACCTGCTCGACGCGCTGGCGATCGGTGAACAGCGTGGCGGGCGCCGCCGGGTCGATCTCGAAGGCGAGGGCCAGCCCCTTGTCCTCCGCCAGCGGGGTGAACATGCCGCGCAGCGTCTGCACGATGGCCGGCACGGCGGTCGTCTCGGGCCGCAGCTCCAGCTTGCCGGCCTCGACCTTGGCGATGTCCAGGATGTCGTTGATCAGCGTGAGCAGGTCGTTGCCGGCGGAGTAGATCGACTCGGCGAACTTCACCTGCTCGGCGTCCAGGTTGCCGCGCTCGTTGTCGGCCAGCAGGCGCGCCAGGATCAGCGAGCTGTTGAGCGGCGTGCGCAGCTCGTGCGACATATTGGCGAGGAACTCGGACTTGTAGCGGCTCGCGCGCTGCAGGTCCTCCGCGCGGCGCTCCAGTTCCCGGTGCGCCGCCCGCACGGCGTCGCGCTGTTCCTCCAGCGCCTGGGCCTGTTCGGCGAGCTGCTGGTTGGTCTGCTCCAGTTCGGCCTGCTGGTTCTCCAGGTTGACCTGCGATTCCTCCAGCGCGCGCGACTGCTCTTCCAGCTCCTCGTTCGCGGTGCGCAGTTCCTCCTGCTGCACCTGCAGCTCCTCGTTGAGCTGCTGCGTCTCGTGCAGCATCTCCTGCAGCTTCTCGCGCAGCTGCGCGGCCTCGATGGCGGCGCCGAGGATGGGGCCGCAGACCTGCGCGAGTTCCACGTCGCGTGGTTGCAGCCCACGCAGGAAGCCGAACTCCAGCACGCCCGCGAGGCGTCCTTCGTGGCGCACGGGCGCGACGATCGCCGACGCGGTGTCGCCTTCCGCCACGCCGGTCGCGACGCGCAGGTAGCCGGGCGGAACCTCGTCGAGCCGGATCGGGCCGGAGCGCTGCGCCGCCTCGGCGACCAGCAGGCGGTCGGCGGGCACCGAGGCATCGCCGCCGCCCTGCGACCAGCCCCAGGTCGCGAGGCGGCGGAAGCCGCCTTCGGGCTGCGGCACGTAGAGCGCGCCGACGACGGCGCCGGCGTGTTCGACGATCGCATCGAGACCGGCGTGGGCCACCCGCGCGAGCTCACGCTCGCCGGCCAGGCGGGACGACAGCCCGGTCTGCGCCTCGCGCAACCAGGCCTCCGCCTGCAACACGTCCGCATGGCGCTGCCGCTCGGCGAGCGCGCCGCCGAAGTCGTCCGAAAGCTGCAGCAGGTCGGAGCGGCCGCGCCACGCGAGCAGGCCGCCGACGACCAGCAGCAGCGTCGCGAAGCCTGCGACGCCGACCAGCGTCGTGCGCCGCACGTCGGCACTGCGCTGGTCCTTCAGGCGGCGCTCGGCCTCCAGCAGGTCGTCGAACGCGGCGCGCACCGCGTCCTTGAGCCGCCTGCCTTCGTTCGCGCGCACGCCGACCTGCTCGTCCTGGTGCGCGCGCTTGGCCGCGATCTGCGCCGCGGCGTACTCGTCCCAGCGCGCCTGCAGCGCGCCGATGCGGTCGACGCGCTCGGCCTGCATGGGGTTGTCCGCCACCAGCTCGCGCAGGCGATGGCGCTCGGCTTCGAGCGAGGCGCCGGCCACTTCGTACGGATCGAGGAAAGCGGGGTTGCCGGCCAGCAGGAAGCCGCGCACGCTCGTTTCCATGTCGAGGTCGAGCTTGACGACCGCGTAGGTGCGCGCGATGACTTCGTCGCTGCGTTCGGCCCAGCGCTGCTCGCCCACGATGTAGGCGATCAGGCCGATGAACGAGGCGGCGCTGAGCACCGCGATCCCCAGCGGCAACACGACGTTGCGCACCAGGATGCGGCGGAATCGGGTGGTGGCGTGGATCACGGGACTGCTGGGGTTCAGGCGGAACCGGCCAGTGTGCCGCAAGGCTCGACAGCAGCGAGCTCGACAGCAAGGCCGGAAAGTGAAAAGCCGCGCAGGACGCGCGGCTCTTCGGGGGATGGGACGCGCTTAGCGCGGCCCGGCGAGATACGACTGCGCGCGGCGGTTGCCGGCGCTGGCGGCACGCTCGAACCACGCAAGCGCCTGCTTCTGGTCGGCCGGCGCGACCGCGCCTTCGAAGTACGCCACGCCCAGGAAGTAGCTCATCTCGCTGCGGCCGCGGCGGATGCCATCCTCGGTGGACTTGCCCGAGCGCTTCAGGATCGCGGGGATGTCGCCACGGCCGGCCGCGTACGCCTGCATCGAGTCCAGCGTCTGCGTGAAGAAGGCATTGCGGGTCTGCGCCGCGATGTCACGGTCCGGAGCCGGCAGCGAAGCGACCAGCTCGTCCGAGAGCACGCCCAGCGCTTCGAACGGCGTCATGCCGCCCTTCATCTTCGGCGAGTACCAGGCGCGCAGCATCACGCGGTCCAGCGGCAGCAGGCCGTCGACCTTGACCGGGAAGTAGCTCAGCACGGTCTTGCCGGCCGGGTGGCCCCGCACGCCCATCAGGTGCATGGACTCGTGGTACGCGCAGCGGTACACGTCCTTGCTGCGCATCTGCATGGTCGCCGTGTCGACCTTGTCTTCCGTGCGGAAGTCCAGGTACGTCACGCAGGGCTGGTTGTCCTCGAGCGCGGTGTTGGGCACCACCTCGAGCTTGAAATTGGCCAGCTGCTCGGCGTTGGGCTGGTCGGACACGTCCACCAGCTTGACACCCGCCTCGTCGGTGACGGTGCGCAGCGCCTTCAGGATGTAGTCGCGGTGCTGGGGCAGGTCGACGCCCGTCATCCGCATGCGGATCTCGTTTTCCCACCGCACGATGCGGGTGGGGGTGCCGCTCTGGTGCCACAGGGACTCCCAGAGGGTCGCCAGTCCTTCCTGCGTCTCATCCGCGGCGAATGCGGCGCAAGGGCTGAGCAGCACTGCCAGCAGCAGTGCAAACAACTTCCTGCTCATTACGGGTCACCTCTCCGTTGAGCAGGAAGTCTATGGGTAGGAGTGCTCCTACGCCATGGAAGACCTTCAGTCCGACGTCTCAGTCGGACAAATGCGACTTTTTACGCGTGGTTGAGGCTCTGGGGGAACGCTCAGCAGTTCGTTGCCGGCGGCGCTGCGCGCTTGGACTCTTCAACGCAGAGGCCGCAGAGCCCATGGGAAGAGGCCGCAGAGGACCGTTCCCGAGGTTTTCTGTGTCCTCTCTCCGGCCTCTGAGCCCTCTGTGTTGGGCCAGCCGCGCAGCGCTCCAGCGCGACAGCGCGCAACCTCAGCGGTCGATGAACCGCTCGATCAGCTCGGCCAGCAGCTGGGGCTGGTCGTGGTGGAGCATGTGGCCACTGTCGGGCAGCTGGGCCTTTTCCAGCTGGGGCACGGCTTGCAGGCGTTCGTGGAACTCGGCCAGGGTGAACTTGCCCTGCCACCACTGCGTCAGGCTGTCGTCGCTGGCTTCCACCCACAGCGTCGGGCAGGCGATGCGGCGGTAGAGCTCCAGCACCTCGTCGACACGGAAGAGGCTGGCGTTGGTGATCTTGTGCGCCGGGTCGCCCAGGATGTGCCAGCGGCCGTCGTCGGCCTGCCGCGCCCAGGACCGCGCCAGCCAGTCCGCCTTGTCCTGGGACAGGCGGCGGTTGGTCTTCATCAGGCGGCGCGCGACGCCGTCGGCGTCGTCATAGGTCTTCAGGTCGAGCTCGTGGCGGTACAGCGCCTTCAGCTCGTCCATCCACTTGCCGTAGCGCCCCGGCGCCTGCGACGGGCGCGTGGCCGGCATGCCGAAGCCTTCGAGGTTGACCAGCCGCCGCACACGCTGCGGCCGCGCGCCCGTGTAGAGCATCGCGACGTTGCCGCCCATGCTGTGGCCCACGAGATCGACGGGCTGGTCGCCCGCGTAGTGGTCCAGCAGGAAGTCGAGGTCGGCGAGGTAGTCCGGGAACCAGTAGTTGTCGGCGACGGGCGACTCGGTCTGCCCGTAGCCGCGCCAGTCGGGCGCGATGACGTAGTGGTCGCGCGAGAACGCATCGACCATGAACTGCCACGAGGCGGCGACGTCCATCCAGCCGTGCACCAGCACCAGCGGCACCTTGCCCGCGCCGGGCTCGCCCCACACGCGCACGTGGTAGCGAAGGCGGCGGATCGGGACAAACTCGCTGCGCGAGGGGCGGACGGGTTGGTACATTGCCCCGATCTTAGGAGGGCGAGTCGATGGGCGTCAGTCAAGGCAGCGACAAGCAGGCCGACCACCACGCGCGCATGCATGCGGGCTTCCGCTGGTCGGTGCCGGCGCAGTTCAACATCGCGCAGGTGTGCTGCACGCGCTGGGCGAAAGGCGCCGACGGCGCGTCGCGCATCGCGGTGCGGATGCACGGCGGCGGCGCGCTGACGTTCGCCCAACTGCAGGCGCAGGCCGATCGCCTGTCGCACGTCCTGGTGTCGCTGGGCGTGCGGCGCGGCGACCGCGTGGCGCTGGTGATGCCGCAGCGGTTCGAGACGGCCGTCGCCTACATGGCGATCTTCCAGTGCGGCGCCATCGCGATGCCGCTGTCGATGCTGTTCGGGCCCGAGGCGCTGGAGTACCGGCTGCAGGACAGCGAAGCCGCCGTCGCCATCTGCGACGAGAGCTCGATCGCCAACCTGCAGTCGGTGCGCGCCGCGTGCCCGAAGGTGCGCACCGTGATCGGCGTCGGCGCCGCGGCGTTGCAGGCCGACCTGGATTGGTCGGTGGAACTCGCCCGGTATCCGGGTGCGTTCACGGCGGCGAAGACCAAGGCCGACGACGGCGCGGTGTTGATCTACACGAGCGGCACCACGGGGCCGCCGAAGGGCGCGCTGATTCCGCACCGGGCCATGGTCGGCAACCTGCCGGGGTTCGTGTGCAGCCAGAACTGGTTTGGGTTTGACCCAGGCGAGGGTGTTGTCTTGGCTCCCCCCCCCGTGAGGGGGAGGGCCGGGGAGGGGGCGGGCGTCAGTACGGGCCAAGCGCCCAGCGCTGGCGACCACCAGAACACGTCAGTGTTCTGGTCGCCAGCAGACTGGGCCTGGACGGGTGGTTTGATGGACGCGCTCCTGCCCTCCCTCTACTTCGGCCGTCCCATCGTCGCCTGCAACCAGCGCTTCAGCCCCGAGCTCGCGTTCACGCTGATGCAGGACCACGGCGTGACGCACACCTTCCTGTTCCCGACCGCGCTCAAGGCCATGATGAAGGCCTTCCCGCAGCCGCGAAAGCAGTTCCGCCTGAAGCTGCAGGCGATCATGAGCGCGGGCGAGGCGGTGGGCGACGCGGTGTTCGCGTACTGTCGCGACCAGCTGGGCGTGGTCGTCAACGAGATGTTCGGCCAGACCGAGATCAACTACGTCGTCGGCAACTGCAGCATGAACGGCAGGACGCAGGGCGGCGTCGGCTGGCCGGCGCGGCCGGGCAGCATGGGGCGGCCGTATCCGGGCCACCGGGTGGCGGTGATCGACGACGACGGCAACGAGTGCGACGTCGGCGTGCCGGGCGACGTGGCGGTGAACCGCTACGACGTGCACGGCGACCCGGACCCGATCTTCTTCCTCGGCTACTGGCGCAACGAAGGCGCCACCGGCCGCAAGTACACCGGCGACTGGTGCCGCACCGGCGACCTCGCCACGCGCGATGCCGACGGCTACCTCTGGTACCAGGGCCGCGCCGACGACGTCTTCAAGGCCGCGGGGTACCGCATCGGTCCGAGCGAGATCGAGAACTGCCTGGTGAAGCACCCGGCGGTCGCGAACGCAGCCGTCGTGCCCAAGCCCGACGCGGAACGCGGCGCGCTCGTGAAGGCGTACGTCGTGCTCGCGCCCGGCCACCTGCCGGGCGACAAGCTGGTCGCCGAGCTGCAGCAGCACGTGAAGGGCAAGCTTGCGCCCTACGAGTACCCGAAGGAGATCGAGTTCATCGAGGCGCTGCCCATGACCACCACGGGCAAGGTGCAGCGGCGGGTGCTTCGGCTGCGCGAGGAAGAGCGGGCAAAGGCCCGATGAACCTGGCAGTCGCGCAGCCATTGTCATTGCGGGCGTGACCCGCAGTCCACGCTCGATCCAGCATGGATTCCGGCCTTCGCCGGAATGACAACTTCCGCTGTGTCAGGCGTGCGCCATCAGCTCCGACTTGCGCCGCTGCAGTTGCTGCGCGAGCGCGGCCAGGTCCAGTCCCTTGGCCTTGCGCGCCTCGGGGAACATCTTCTCGCGCTCGTCGTTGACGTGGTGCAGCACCGCGTCCTCGAGTTCCAGCATCAGCTTGTCGTCGACCTGCGCCTGCTCGATGCGGTGAACCAGGTCCATCGCCTCGCGATGCTCGTGCGTCGAGTGCTCCACGATCTGCTGGTCGCCGGTCGCCTGGCGGAACGCGGGGTAGAACACCTCTTCCTCGATCCGCGTGTGCACGGTGAGCTCCTGGCAGATCTGCGCGGCGAGCATGCGCTTGCGCGAGGCGTCGTGCGCGGCCTTGTACTGCTGGAACAGGCGCTCGACCTGCTTGTGGTCGTCGTCGAGCAGATCGATCGCGTCGTCGTTGGCGGGCATGGAAGGTCCTCTCGTGTTGGAAGGCTCCAACGCTACGCGGCACACAGTGCGCGATGCAGCCGCGCACACCGGAGCCTCGCGTAGTCGCTCGCCTACGGCGTGGCGCGAGCCGGCGCTGGCTCGGCCGCTTCGTACAACGGTTCGCTGTCCATCGACGGGGCCGACACGCCCGTGTCAGCCGCCGTGCCCGTCGCCGGCTCCTCGCGCACCAGCCCCGCCTGCCGCCAACGGCCGAGCCGGTAGTACGCGAAGGCGAGCGCCGCCGACATCGCCGCGGCGAGCGGGAAGCTCCACCAGATCGCGTCCGCGCCCCAGCGCTCGCGCATCAGCCAGGCGAACGGCACGCGCACGAGCAGCAGCGACACGACGAGGACCAGCAGCGGCGGCATCACCGCCCCGGCCGCGCGCACCACGCCGAACAACACGATCGTGATGCCGAACAGCACGAACGACCAGCACGCGACGTCGTTGATGTGCACCGCGATCGCGATCGCGGGGCTGCCGGCCGGCAGGAACAGGCCGAGCACAAGCCGGTCGGCGACATACAGCAGCGCCGCGAGCAGGCCCGTGAGCGCGAGGTTGAACGCCACCCCCGTGCCCGCGATCCGGCCGACGCGGTCCCAGCGATTGGCGCCGATGTTTTGCGCCGCCATCGACGACACCGCGGCGCCGATCGCCAGCGCCGGCATCTGCACATAGGTCCACAGCTGGGCGGCCACGCCGTACGCGGCCGCCGTCTCGACGCCGAACCCGTTCACCAGCCCCATCAGCGCCAGTGCCGCCGCGGAGATCACGATCATCTGCAGGCCCATCGGCACGCCCTTGACGACGATCGCGCGCAGCAGGGCGGGCCGCGGGCGGTAGTGCCGCAGTTCGTGGCGCCCGGGCAGCAGGGGATGGTGCCGGCGGTGCAGCAGCACGAGCAGCAACCCCAGGCTGGCCACCTGCGCGACAAGCGTGGACATCGCCGAGCCCGCGATGCCCATGGGCGGCACAGGACCCACGCCCCTGATCAGCAGCGGGTTGAGAGCGATGTCCAGCCCGACCGACACGGCCATGAAAAGGAACGGCGTGCGGGCATCGCCGGCGCCGCGCAGCACCGCCATCGTGAACGCGAAGGCGTTCATCACCGGCACCGCGATGAAGATCACGCGCAGGTACTGCACGCCGAAGTCGAACGCCGCCGCAGGCGTGCCCAGCGCATGCAGGATGAACGGCGTCAGCACCCCGCCCGCGATGGCCACCAGCGTCGACAGCGCCAGGAAGAACGTCGTGCCCGTGCCGACCACGCACTTGGCACGAGCGATGTCGCGGGCACCGACCGCCTGCCCGACGAGGATGGTCGCCGCCATGGCCATGCCGAACACCGACCCGAGCAGCAGGAACAGGACGAGATTCGCGTTCGACGTCGCGGTGAGCGCCGCTTCGCCGAGGAGGTTGCCGATCCAGATCGCGTTGACGGACCCGTTCAGCGACTGCAGCACGTTCGCGCCGAGCACCGGCAGCGCGAACGCAGCAAGGGTGCGGGGGATGGGGCCCTGGGTGAGATCGCGGGGCGCGGCGCGGGTGGTGGCCGAAGGACGCGGCATCCCGCGGCTGCTGGTCGTGGTGCGCATCAGCGCACGATGCGGCGGCACGCGAGCCCGCCGCGTCGGAAAACGCCGCGCCCACCGGGCGGACGCGGTGGCGTCAGTGGGTGATGGGCGCCACCTCGTCGGAGCCGCCGCCGAGCCCCAGCTTCTTGCGCAGCGAGGTCTCGTACTCCCAGTCCGCGGCGCAGTCGCTGTCGCAGAACAGGCGGTCCCCGAGGCCTTCGGTGTTGTCGCAGAAGTGGCACGCGCCGGTGGCCTTCAGCGTGCCGTAGCGGCGGCGTTGCGCGGCCAGCGCCTGCGTCAGGTACCGCTGCTCGGAATCGAACGCGAGATCGGCTTCGTCCATTGTTGCTCCCTGCCTGAAAGAGGAGCGCATCTTCTGGCCGGTGCATGGGGCCGGCAGTGCCGAGCTTGCGACACTCGCTGTAGGACGCCTGCCTCTGCCGCATGCGCTTCACGGCGGGTGCGATGCAGGAAAGAAGAAAGCCCCTGCCGCGGGGCGGCGGGGCCTTCGCTCCCACGCGGGGTCAACCCTTCACGCAGAGGACCTGCTTGAGCGTGTGCACGACGTCGACGAGCTCGGCCTGCGCGGCCATCACCGTGTCGATGTCCTTGTAGGCGCCGGGGATCTCGTCGAGCACCCCGGCGTCCTTGCGGCATTCCACGCCGCGGGTCTGCGACGCGAGCGCCTCCAGGTCGAACAGCCGCTTGGCGGCGCCGCGCGACATGCGGCGGCCCGCGCCGTGGCTGCACGAGCAGTACGCCAGCGGATTGCCCTTGCCGCGCACGATGTAGCTGCGCGTCCCCATCGAGCCCGGGATGATCCCGAGCTGGCCTTCGCGTGCGCTGACGGCGCCCTTGCGGGTGATCCACACCTTGGAGCCGAAGTGGTCCTCGACCGTCGCGTAGTTGTGGTGGCAGTTCACCACCTGCGTGGTCGCGGCGACTTCGGCGCCCAGCGTGTCGCGCAGCGCGTTCATCACGCGGAACAGCATCAGCTCGCGGTTGAGCGCAGCGTAGTCCTGTGCCCATTGCAGGGCCTCGACGTACTGCGCGAACTCCGGCGTGCCTTCGTTCAGCCAGGCGAGGTCCTTGTCGGGCAGGCCGATGCCGGCGCGGTGCGCGGCTTCGCGCGCCATGCCGATCGCGGCTTCACCGATCGTCTTGCCGATGTTGCGCGAGCCCGAGTGCAGCATCACCCACACCACGCCGCCCTCGTCGAGGCACAGTTCGATGAAGTGGTTGCCGCCGCCCAGCGTGCCCAGCTGGCGCCAGATGCGGCGCGCGTCGAGCCGCCCCAGGACCGCCAGGATGCCCAGCTGCTCGAAGCGCGAGTACAGCGCCTGCATGCGCGCACGCAGGTCGCGGCCGTGCGGGCCTTCGTTGGTCGGGTTCGGCTCCTTGGCGTGCAGGTCGAACCCGACCGGCACGGCAGCTTCGATCGTCGAGCGCACCTTGGCCAGGCTGTCGGGCAGCGCGTCGCCACGCAGTTCGGTGCGCACCGCGCACATGCCGCAGCCGATGTCGACGCCGACCGCGGCCGGGATGATTGCGCTGCGGGTCGGGATGACGGTGCCCACCGTCGCGCCCTTGCCGAGGTGCACGTCGGGCATCACCGCGACGTGGCCGGCCAGGATCGGCAGGCCCGCGATGTTGCGGATCTGCTGCATCGCGTCCCACTCGACCTCGACGCCTTCGGTCCAGGCCTGGACGTTCTTCATGAGTTCCATGGCGTTCTCATTGTGATTGTCTGAATGTCCGGATGTCATTTCGGCGAAAACCGGAATGACAGACCAGGAACGAGCGGCGCGTACACCAATTCAGTGCGAATGTTTCGCACGGCCGAGTCCACCGCGTGGGCCGACCCGCGGCAGGATGCCTGCATCGAACCCAAGGAGATCGCCGTGGACAGCAATCGTCGCGTCTTCCTCTTCCAAGTCATTGCCGGCGGCGCCGTGGCCGCGTCGAACGGCGCGCATGCGCAGCAGAAGGTCGACCCCAAGGACCCGCAGGCAGCCGCACTCGGCTACGTGGAGAACACCACCCAGGCGGACAAGAAGAAATTCCCGAAGCACGCGAACGACCAGAAGTGCAACGGATGCCAGCTGTATTCGGGTGCGGCGTCCGCCAAGGAAGGCCCGTGCGCGGTGTTCGGCGGCAAGCTCGTCGCCGCCGAAGGCTGGTGCAATTCGTGGGTGAAGAAGGCCTGAGCTGGTCGATCGCAGCTGATCGAACCGAGGCTTGCGCGGCTGGCTGCCGCGCGAGCCATCAGCTCATCACGCCGACCTGCCAGGGCACGAACTCGTGGTCGCCCAGGCCGAGCAGCTCGCTCTTGGAGCGCTCGCCCGACGCAGTGCGCAGGAACAGCTCGAAGATGCGCTGGCCCATCTCCTGCAGCGTGGCGGTGCCGTCGAGGATCTCGCCGCAGTTGATGTCCATGTCCTCCTCGAGGCGGCTGAACATCGGCGTGTTGGTCGCCAGCTTGATGCAAGGCGCCGGCTTGGAGCCGAACATCGAGCCGCGGCCGGTGGTGAACGCGATCAGGTTCGCGCCGCCGGCGATCTGCCCCGTGGCCGACACCGGGTCGAAGCCGGGCGTGTCCATGAACACGAAGCCCTTGGTGGTCACCGGCTCGGCGTAGCGGTACACGGCCATCAGCGGACCCGTGCCGCCCTTCATCGACGACCCGAGTGACTTCTCGAAGATGTTGGCCAGGCCGCCCATCTGGTTGCCGGGGCTCACCTTGCCGTTGATCTGCACGTCGCGGCCGACGGAGTACTCCTCCTTCCACCAGCGGATGCGCTCGACCAGCTTCTCGCCGACCTCGCGGCTGGCAGCGCGGCGCGTGAGCGTGTGCTCGACACCGTAGATCTCGGGCGTCTCCGACAGGATGCCGGTGCCGCCGTGGCGCGCGAGGATGTCGACAGCCGCGCCCAGCGCCGGGTTGGCGGTGATGGACGAGAAGCCATCGGAGCCACCGCACTGCAGGCCGACGGTCAGGTGGCTGGCCGACACGGTCTGGCGGCGCACCTTGTTCGCTTCGGGCAGCAGCGCCTTGACGGCTTCGACGCCTGCTTCGATGGTCTTGCGCGTGCCGCCCGTTTCCTGCATCACGAAGGTGTGCAGGTTGGGGCCGGCTTCCAGGCCCTGTTCTTCCATCAGGCCGCGCAGCTGGTTGCGCTCGCAGCCCAGGCCGATGACGAGCGCACCCGCCAGGTTGGGATGGCGCGCGTAGCCGGCCATCGTCCGGCGCAGCATCTGCATCGGCTCGCCGGTCATCTCCATGCCGCAGCCGATGCCGTGCGCGAAGGCGACGACACCGTCCACGTTCGGGTACTCGGCCAGCCGCTCGGGCGTGAACCACTCGGCGATCTTCTTGACCACCGTCGCCGAGCAGTTGACCGTCGCCAGGATGCCGATGAAGTTGCGCGTGCCCACGCGGCCGTCCGGGCGCACGTAGCCCTGGAAGGTGGCGCGCTCGTGCTCGGGCAGCAGCTGCACCGGCTTGTACTGGCTGGCGTGCGCGTAGTCGCGGTCGAACTCGCGGAACTCGGTGTTGTGGCTGTGGACCATCGTGCCGGGCTCGATGTCCGCGTTCGCGAAGCCGACGGTGACCGCGTACTTCAGGATCGGTTCGCCCTTGCGGATCGCGCGGGCGGCGATCTTGTAGCCGGCGGGCACCTGGCTGCGGGTGGTGAATCCTTCACTGTCCACGCGCAGGCCGATCGGCACGTCGACGCGCGCGACGACCACGTTGTCGTCGGCATGCAGGCGGATCACCGGCCCCTTCATCAGCTTCACGGGCGGCGCTTCGGCGACGGCGGTGGTGTTCATTCGGCTTCGACTCCTGGTTCCTCGACGATGGGGCCGGCTCAGCGCGTCGCCGGCAACGTGACGCCGGCGCGCTGCGCCCACGGGGCCAGCGCGTCCAGCACGGGCGCGGCAATCTCGACGCCCTGCGCGCGCTGCGCCGCCAGCAACTGCTGCGCGCGCTCGCCCGGCAGCCGCACCGGCGCGCCGTCGCGCACCGGCGGGTTCGCGCGGCACTGCTGCGCGATCCAGTCCATCTGCTCGCGCAGCGCGTCCTCGCCGTTGAAGAAGGCGGGGTCGAGCACCTGCACGAACACGGTGGCGCCCCAGCGCGCGCCGGGGTCCGAGCGGCCCTGGCCGGCGAGGCCCGCCGTGAACGCTTCCACCATCAGCGACAGCCCGTAGCCCTTGTGGCCGGTGTCGGTGCCACCGAGCGGCAGGATGGTGCCGGTGCGTGGCGCGACCAGCACCGCCGGGTCGTCGGTGGGCGCGCCGTGCTCGTCGATCAGCCAGGCGCCGGGCAGCTTGCGGCCTTCGCGCGCGAGCCGGCCGGTGAGCCCGTTGGTGGTGATGGACGTCGACACGTCGACCAGCACGGGCGCGCCGGTGGTCGGGATGCCGACGCCGATCGGGCTGGGCGAGAAGAGCGCCTTGGTGCCGCCGAACGGGGCGACGCTGCCGCCCGCGGGTGCCGAGGACATCAGCTGGAGCAGCAGGCCTTGTTCGGCGACCCGGCGCGCATACGGGGCGAGGGCGGCGATGTGGTGGCTGCGGCGGATGTTCACGATGCCCGTGCCGTGGGTCCGGGCGGAGCGCGTTGCGACGTCGATCGCGCGCAGCGTGAGCCACGGCCCCGGTAGCCGCTTGCCGTCCCAGGCCTGCACCACGCCGGCATCCGCCAGCACGTCCGGTTCGCCGGTGGCGGTCATGCGCCCGGCCTCCAGTTCGGCGAGGTACGTGGGCAGCAACTGCAGGCCGTGGGTGTCGTGGCCCAGGAGGTCGCCTTCGACGAGGACGCTGCCGACGGCGCCGGCCTTGTCGTCGTCGAGCCCGGCGTGGCGCAGGAGGAGGGTGGCGAAGCGTTCGAGCTCGGTCGCGTCGAATCGCGCGGGGCTGGCGGTCGTCATCGGGACACCGGCCGTGCGGGCGCCGGGGGGGCGCTCAATGCAGCGGCGCCTCGTCGTCCCGGCCAAGGACGTGTTCCAGCATGTGGGTGAGCGCCGCGGGGTCGACCGGCCGCACGAAGTAGGCGGCGGCGCCAGCGGCCAGGCCGGCGGCGCGGGACGGTTCCTCGACGTACACGGCGGACACGTGCACCACCGGCACGTTGGGCTCGCGCTCGCGGATCAGGCGGCAGACCTCGAAGCCATGCACGTCGGGCAGGTGCACGTCGAGCACGACGGCCGACACGTAGCCGGCGAGTTCCAGTGCCTGGGCGCCGGAGCGGGCTTCCACCGTACGAAAGCCGGCAGTGCGCAATGCATGGCTGATGGCATAGCGGCCGGCGTCGTTGTCGTCGACGACGAGGACACTGTGGTTGGCGCGCCATTGCATCCGGCCCATTATGGGGGCGGCTGGACCGAACGCGACCGGTCCGGTCGAGTTTGTCGGCACCGTCCTACAGACGGCCTCATCCGCGGCACGAAGAATCGATCCTTTCGTCCGAAAAAAGAGGAGAGAGGCTATGGCCCGAGAGAACGAGGCACTGGCGGCCCTGCTGGCGCAGGCGAGCGACCAGGTGATGAAAGACTGGCTGCAACAGGCCGGCGCGCAATCGGGCGGCAGCCTGCAATCCATGCAATCCGAAGCCGGGGAGCTCTTGCGCGCGGTGCGCTCGGGGCTGCAGGCCGGCGGATCGACCGAATCCCTGGACGGCCCCGCCTGGGCCGACCTCCGCGGCGCGCTCGAGGCGCTGTCCCGCTCGCGCGTGGCGCAGGGCCAGACGGCCGGCGACACCAGCGCGTTCGTGCTGGCGTTCAAGCGCCCGCTCTTCATGGGCATGCAGCGCGTGCATGCCAACGACCCGCAGCTGGCGATGGCCGCGATGTGGTCGTCGTCCCTGCTCGTGGACAACATGGCGCAGTGGACGGTGACGACCTACCAGCGCACGCGCGAGGAGATCATCCGCCGCCAGCAGCAGGAACTGCTGGAGCTGTCCACCCCGGTGATCAAGCTGTGGGACGGCGTGCTCGCCGTGCCGATGATCGGCACGCTCGATTCGCAGCGCACCCAGCTCGTGATGGAAGCGCTGCTGGAGCGCATCGTCGAGACCGGCGCCGAGCTGGCCATCATCGACATCACCGGCGTGCCGACCGTCGACACCCTGGTCGCGCAGCACCTGCTCAAGACCGTCAGCGCCATCCGCCTGATGGGCGCCGAATGCATCATCAGCGGCATCCGGCCGCAGATCGCGCAGACCATCGTGCACCTGGGCATCGACCTGCAGGGCATCGCGTCCAAGTCGAGCCTGGCCGACGCGCTGGCGATGGCGCTGGCGCAGACCGGCTACCGCATCACGCGCGACGGCGTCACTGAACGCAGGGCGCTCGCCAGCTGATGAACAAAATCCCGATCCTCCGCATGGGGGACACCCTCCTGGTGACGATCCAGGTGGACATGGAAGACCAGACGGCGCTCGCGCTGCAGGACGACCTGGCCGCCAAGATCTCCACCACCGGCGCGCACGGCGTGCTGATCGACATCTCCGCGCTGGAAATCGTCGACTCGTTCGTCGGCCGCATGCTGGCCGGCATCTCGGGCATCGCCCGCATCCTGGACGCCACCACCGTCGTCGTCGGCATGCAGCCAGCGGTGGCGATCACGCTGGTGGAGCTCGGCCTCTCCCTGGAAGGCGTGCGCACCGCGCTCGACGTCGAGCGCGGCATGGCCCTGCTGGCCAAGGCGCGCCGGGAGCGTGTCCTTGGCCGCTGAACCCAACGGCGAACTGCCGCTGCGCACCGAGGCGGACATCGTCGCCAGCCGGCAGGTGGTGCGCCAGCTCACCGTGGCGCTGAAGTTCTCCCTGGTCGACCAGACCAAGATGATCACGGCGGCCAGCGAGCTGTCGCGCAACACCGTCGTGCACGGTGGCGGCGGGCGCATGCGCTGGGCCACCATCGAGGACGGCCTGCGGCGCGGCCTGCGGCTGGACTTCGAGGACGAAGGGCCCGGCATCGCCGACGTCAACCTGGCGCTCACCGACGGCTGGACCTCCGGCGGCGGCATGGGCCTGGGGCTGCCGGGCAGCAAGCGTCTCGTGCACGAGTTCAGCCTGCGCTCGGAACCGGGCAAGGGCACGTGCGTGACCATCACCCGATGGAAGTGATCCGCAGCTCGCACCATTCGGCGTTCCCGATGGAGGACATCTCGCGGGTCGGCGAAGCGCGCCGGCACGCGGTCACGCTGGCCATGCGGGCCGGCTTCGACGAGGTCAAGACGGGCCAGCTGGCCATCGTGGTCACGGAGCTCGGCACCAACCTCATCCGCCACGCGCAGCGCGGCACGCTGCTGCTGGCCGTGCGCGAGCAGGCCGGCGAAGTGGAGGCGATCTCCATCGACCACGGCCCCGGGATGGCCGACATCGCGCGCAGCATGGGCGACGGCTTTTCGACCGGTGGGTCGCTGGGTGCCGGCCTCGGCACCGTGCGCCGCATGGCGCGCGACTTCGACCTGCATTCGTCCGTGCCGGGCGGCACGGTCATCGTGGCACGCCTGGCGCGCGAGGCTGGCCCCAAGGCGGCGGGAGCGCTCGAAGTCGGCGCCGTCTCGGTTCCCAAGACCGGCGAGCTGGTGTGCGGCGACGCCTGGGCCGCGGCGATGGCCGACCCTTCCGCCACGTTGGCGGTGGTCGACGGCCTGGGCCATGGCTTCGACGCGGCCGAAGCGTCGGCTGCCGCCATCGACGTGTTCGCGGCCGAGGCGGCGCGCGACGTGACGCAGATGCTGGAGAAGATGCACCTCCGCCTGCGCAGCACGCGCGGCGCGGCGGTGACGCTGCTGCGCGCCGATGCGTCCACGTCGCGCCTGCGCTCGTGCGGCGCGGGCAACGTGTCGGTGCGCGTGGTGTCCGGTGCCTACGACCGCAGCATGCTGATGCAGCACGGCACCGCCGGGCTGCAGATGCGCCGGCCCGAACCGATCGAGCAGGACTGGCCGCAGCACGCGATGATCATCGTGCACTCCGACGGCATCGGCACGCGCTGGGCGCCGGAGGTGGTGCTGCCGGTGCTCGGGCGCGACCCGACGCTCGCCGCGGCGCTGCTGTTCCGCGACCACTCGCGCGGCCGCGACGACGCGACCGTCGCCGTCCTGCGGCGCAGAATGTGAGCCATGGCCGACCTTGACGCCGAAGCACTGCGCCAGCAGCTGGAGTCGCTGCAGGCCGAACTCGACGAGACCAACCGCGGCGTCGTGGCGCTGTACGCGGAACTCGACGCCCAGGCCGAGCAGTTGCGCCAGGCCACCGAGCTCAAGAGCCGGTTCCTGGCCTACATGAGCCACGAGTTCCGCACGCCCATCAGCTCGATCCGCAGCCTCACGCGGCTGCTGCTGGACCGCGTCGACGGGCCGCTGACCAGCGAGCAGGAGAAGCAGGTCCTGTTCATCCAGCAGCAGGCCACCGAGTTCGCCGAAATGGTGGACGACCTGCTGGACCTGGCCAAGGTGGAGGCCGGCCGAGTCGAGATCTCGCCGGCGTGGTTCGAGATGGTCGACCTGTTCTCGGCCCTGCGCGGCATGTTCAAGCCGGTGCTGACGAACCCGGACGTGAACCTCGTGTTCGAGGAACCCGGGGACGTGCCCAAGCTGTACACCGACGACCGCAAGCTGTCGCAGGTGCTGCGCAACTTCATCTCCAACGCGCTGAAGTTCACGCACAAGGGCGAGGTGCGCGTGGCGGTGCGCCGCCACGGTGAGGGGCACGTCACCTTCAGCGTCACGGACACCGGCATCGGCATCGCGCCGGAGTACCAGCCCACGCTGTTCGAGGACTTCACGCAGGTCAACTCGCCGATGCAGAAGAAGCTGCGCGGCACCGGCCTGGGCCTGTCGTTGAGCAAGAAGCTGGCGGAGCTGCTGGGCGGCACCGTCAGCCTGGAGAGCGAGCCCGGCCACGGGTCGACGTTCAGCGTCACGATTCCTGCCGTCCTGCAAGGAGCCGCACCGCCGCCGCCATGATCGACGCGAAGGTGATCGCCGCGTCGATCGACCGCTCCGCGCACGAAGTGCTGGTGGTCGACGACAACCCCGCCACGCGCTACACCACCACGCGCGTGCTCGCCTCCGCCGGCTTCCGCACGCGCGAGGCGCAGAGCGGCGCCGGTGCGCTCGAGGAAGCCCAGCGCGGCGTCTCCGCCGTGGTGCTCGACGTGCACCTGCCCGACATGAGCGGGTTCGACGTCTGCCGCGAGTTGCGCGCCAACCCGCTGACCAGCGCGCTGCCGGTGGTCCATCTCTCCGCCGAGTTCACGCGCAACGAGGACCGCGTTGCGGGCCTCGAAGCCGGCGCCGATGCGTACCTGGTGCACCCGGTCGAGCCGGCCATCCTCGTGGCCACCTTGCAAGCGCTGGTGCGCGCACGGGTGGCGGAAGAAGGCCTGCGCCGCAGCGAGTCACGCCTGCGCGCCATCTACGACAACGCGCCGGTGGGCATCGCGGTGCTCGACACCGACGGGCACGTGCAGGACGCGAACCCCGCGATGCTGCAGTTGCTGGCCTGCCGCGCCGGCGACCTGATCGGGCACGCGCTGGCCGATCGCGCGCCGGCGGAGTGGCGCGACGAAGCGCAGCGCGAGATGACCGGCCACTCGGCGCAGCGCGGGGCGTGGGAAGGTCGCTTCCCGCTGCGGCGTGGCGACGGCGAGTCCATCCTGCTGGACTGGACGATGTCGGCCCACGTCGAACCGGGCTTGCGCATCGCGATCGCTGCCGACGCCTCGGAACGGGAGCAGCTCGAGGAGCGCCGGCGCGACCTGCTCGAGCGTGAACAGGCGGCGCGGGCCGTGGCCGAGCGCCACAGCCGCACCAAGGACGATTTCATCGCGGTGCTGTCGCACGAGCTGCGCACGCCGCTGAACGCGATCATCGGCTGGGTCGCCATCCTCATGCGCCGCCAGCCCACCCCCGAAGCCCAGCGCGGCCTGGAGGCGATCGAGCGCAACGTGAAGGCGCAGGCGCGCATCATCTCGGACATCCTGGACGTCTCGCGCATCAACTCCGGGAAGATGACGCTCGAGCGCGAGGAGGTCGACCCGGTGGACATCGTGTCTTCCGCGCTCGGCTCGCTGCGCCAGAGCATCGACGAGAAGCAGCTGCAGCTGAACGTCGACATCGACGACGGTTGGGGGCCGGCGTGGCTGGACTCGGCGCGCTACCAGCAGATCCTTTGGAACCTGATGACCAACGCCATCAAGTTCTCGCATCGCGGCGGCGCCATCGACGTCACGCTGCGCCGCGACGACGGGCTGCTGCGGCTGCAGGTGCGCGACTACGGCCAGGGCATCCGCGCCGAATTCCTCGAGCGGCTGTTCGACCGCTTCTCGCAGGCGCAGTCGCCGGGCAGCCGCGTTCACAGCGGCCTGGGCCTGGGCCTGTCGATCGTGCGCCAGCTGGCGGAACTGCACGGCGGCACGGTGGCGGCGGCGAGCGCAGGCCCGGGCCACGGAACGACGTTCACCGTCGACATCCCGGTCACGGTGCCGCGCGCGGAGGACGATCGCGCCGGCGTCGCCAGCGCGCCGGCGCCGCTCGCGGGCGACGAGCGCCCGCTGGAGGGCCTGACCGTGCTCGTCGTCGAGGACGATGCCGATGCCAGCGAGATGCTGTCGGTGGTGCTGGCGGACCGCGGCGCCAGCGTGCGCCTGGCCGGTGATTTCGAGAGCGCCGTGCAGTCGGCCCGCGCGGCCTGGCCCGATGTCCTCGTCAGCGACATCGGCCTGCCGCAGCGAGACGGCTACGACCTGTTGCGCGAGCTGCGGCAGATGCAGGTGTCGGTCGGCCGGGCGCCGCTGCCGGCTGTCGCCCTGACGGCCTTCGCGCGGCCCGAGGACCGTGAGCGCGCGCTCGAGGCCGGCTTCCACCAGCACCTGGCCAAGCCGCTGAACCCGCACGCGCTGGTCGTCGCCATCGCCGAGGCCGTGCAGGCTGCGCGCGGCGGCTAGGCTGCGCGCAGCACGACGTTCCCGACCGCCTCGCCGCGCTCGACGAGTTCGTGCGCGCGGGCGATTTCCGCCAGCGGCAGGCGAGCCGCGATGTTGTGTCGCAGGCGGCCGCGCGCCAGCAACTGCGTGAGCGTCCCGACGGCGCGCTCGCGATCCGTGGGCGCGAGGTGGTACACGATGAAGAACTTCAGCTGCAGGTTCTTCGCGATCAGCGGGAAGAACGGCAACTGCATCTGCGGCGCGCCGCTGCCGTAGACGACGCACTCGCCACCGGGCTTGAGCAATTCCAGGTTGGCGGCGGCATTGGCGGCGAGATCGAGTTCGATCACGCGGTCGACGCCGCGGCCGCCCGTGAGGTCCAGGACACGCCGGGCCAGCGGCTCGTCCTTGTACAGGACGACGTCATCGGCACCTGCCTCGCGCGCGAGGGCCGCCTTGGCCTCGGTGCTCACGGACGTGATCACGCGTGCGGCACCCAGCTGGCTGGCCATCTGCACGGCGTAGTGGCCCACCGCGCCGGCACCACCCGCCACGAGCACGGTCTTGCCCGCCACGCCGCCGTCCATCAACACCGCGTGCAGGGCCGTCAGCCCGGGAATGCCCATGCAGGCGCCGGTTTCATCGGCGACGCCTTCCGGCAGTGGCACGGCCTGCTCCTGCGGCAGGCACACGAACTCGCACGCGGTGCCGTGCGCGCGCCCCCAGGCGGCGTTCCAAAGCCACACCCGCTGCCCTACGCGCGAAGCCGGAACCTTCGCGCCGACTGCATCGACGACGCCCATGCCGTCGCTGTGCGGGATCACGCGCGGGAACGGCATGGCCGGATTGCGCAGCCCCGCGCGCGACTTGACGTCCGACGGGTTCACGCCGGACCAGAGCACGCGCACGCGCACTTCGCCGGCCGCGGGCTCGGGGGTGGGGAAGTCGGCGACCTGCAGCACCTCGCGGGCCGGGCCGGTGCGTTCGTAGAAGGCGGCTTGCATGCGGACCAGTGTAGGCGGCCCGCGAGCCCCTCACTCGTAGAGCAGCTGGCAGCGCTCGCACCAGAAGCTGCGGCGGTCGCTCACGCCCAGGTGTCCCTTGTGGAAGGGAATGTCGCAGCGCGGGCAGGTGCGCTTGGTGTGCGCGAGCCAGTGCTTGCGCAGCACGAACTGCTTCTTCCATTCGAGGAAGTCGAAGCTGTAGTTGCGCGCCTCGCGCACCAGCTCGTCCAGCTTGGCCGATGGCAGAGCCCCCACGAGGGACAGCGGGTGCACGCGGATGCGGAACAGCACCTCGTTCTTGATGATGTTGCCGACGCCCGCGAACAGGGACTGGTCCAGCAGCGCGTCGCAGGCGTACATGTCCGGCAGCGACAGCAGCCGGTCGCGCGCCTGGTGCGGGTCCCAGTGCTCGGACATCACGTCCGCGCTCCAGTCGTACAGCAGGTCGATCGGGATCTCCTCCAGCCGCGCCGCGCAGCTGTAGAAGTTGAGCTCGCGGCCCTGCGCGAAGCCGAGGCCGATCCGCAGCGGCTTGTCCTTGCGGCTGTCGATGCAGTAGCTGCCGAACATCAGCAGGTGGATGCGCAACGCCACCGTGGGCAGTTCCACCAGGAAGTGCTTGCCCCAGCTGCGGATCGACTGGATGGTGCGGCCGCGCAGGAGGTCCTTGTCGAGCTTGGTGTTGCCCTCGACGCGCAGGATGCGCTTGCCTTCGAAGACGCGGGCGGCGTCGCGCAGGATGACGAGCGAGGGGCCTTCGGGCATTCGGCTATCCTGCCCAGCCCCTTGCGGCCCCTTTTGTCAGTCTGCAGCGCATGAACCTCGTCCAGCTCGGCACCAGCGACCTTCGCGTCACGCCCATCTGCCTCGGCACCATGACCTTCGGCGAGCAGGTCGCCGAAGCCGACGCCCACGCCATCCTCGATCGCGCCCTGGAGCGCGGCATCAACTTCATCGACACCGCGGAGATGTACTCGGTGCCTGCCCGCCGCGAGACCTACGGCGCCACGGAGTCGATCATCGGCCGCTGGTTCGCGAAGAATCCATCCGCGCGCGGCAAGGTCGTGCTCGCCACCAAGGTCGCCGGTCCGTCGCGCGGCATGCCCTGGGTGCGCGAAGGCGCCGGCATGACCGCGCAGGACATCGTCCGCTCCTGCGAAGGTTCGCTGCGGCGCCTGCAGGTGGACACCATCGACCTGTACCAGATCCACTGGCCGGAGCGCAACACGCCGATGTTCGGGAGCCTGTACTACGACCCGGCCAAGGAGCGCTCGCAGACCTCCATCCACGAGCAGCTGGAAGCGATGCAGCGGCTGGTGCGCGAGGGCAAGGTGCGGCACGTCGGCGTGTCCAACGAGACGCCGTACGGCGTGCACGAATTCGTGCGGCTGGCGGAGCAGCACGGCCTGCCGCGCATCGCCACCGTGCAGAACGTCTACTGCCTGGTGAGCCGCTTCCTGGAGAACGGCCTCGACGAGACGATGAAGCGCCTGGACGTCTCGCTGCTCGCGTATTCGCCGCTCGGCTTCGGCCTGCTCACGGGCAAGTACGACGAGGCCGGCATCGACGGCCCGCAGACACCGCGCGACGCGCGCATCGGCAAGTTCGAGTCCGTGCGAGGCGGCCGCTGGGGCCGGCCCGAGGCGCTGGCCGCCGCGCGCCGCTACAACCAGTTGGCGCGCGAGCACGGCCTGGCGCCCGCGCGCATGGCGCTGGCCTTCTGCTACACGAAGTGGCAGGTGGCCAGCACGATCATCGGCGTGCGCACATTGGCGCAGCTGGACGAGAACCTGGACGCCTGGGGCACGACGCTGTCGCCCGAATTGCTGGCCGCGATCGACAAGATCCGCTGGGAAGTGCGCGACCCGGCGAATTGACGGCGGACATCCGAACGCAGAGGGCGCAGGGCAAGCGCAGAGATCGCAGAAGGAAAAGTAAATATCCTTGATTCTTCTGTGTCCTCTGCGCTTGCTCTGCGTCCTCTGCGTTCGGTAGTCCGTCTTTCTCGAGGCATGATCGGGCACATGGCCAAGAAGGACCACGTCAGCGAAACACCCGCCACCGCGCGACTCAGGGCGTGCGGGGTGGACTTCACCGAGCACCCGTACGAGTACGTCGAACATGGCGGCGCGGAGCACAGCGCGCAGGTGCTGGGCTTCGACCCGTTCTCGGTGGTCAAGACGCTGGTGATGGAGGACGAGAAGGCGCGGCCGTTGCTGGTGCTGATGCACGGCAACCGCAAGGTGTCCACCAAGAACCTCGCGCGGCAGGTCGGCGCGAAGTCGATCGAGCCCTGCAAGCCGGAAGTCGCGAACCGGCACAGCGGCTATCTCGTGGGTGGCACGTCGCCGTTCGGCACGCGCAAGGAGATGCCGGTCTACGTCGAGGAAACCATCCTGGGCCTGCCTCGCATCTGCATCAATGGCGGCCGCCGCGGCTTCCTGGTGGGCATCGAGCCGAAGGTGCTGGTCGACGTGCTCGGCGCCACGCCGGTGCACTGCGCGCTCGACGGCTGAGCTCGGGCAGAATCCGCAGCCGTGGACACGCTTTATCCGACCCTCGCCGCCATCGCCGCCTACCTCGTCGGATCACTCGCCTTCGCGGTGATCGTCAGCCGCGCGATGGGCCTGTCCGACCCGCGCACCTTCGGCAGCAAGAACCCCGGGGCGACCAACGTGCTGCGCTCCGGCAGCAAGGCGGCCGCCATCACGACGCTGCTGCTCGATGCCTGCAAGGGCCTGCTGCCCGTGCTGGCCGTGCGGGCCTGGGGCAGGCCGTATGGCCTGGACGAAGGCACGGTGGCCCTCGTGGCACTGGGCGCTTTCCTCGGCCACCTGTATCCCGTGTTCTTCCGCTTCCAGGGCGGCAAGGGCGTCGCGACCTTCATCGGCGCGGTGTTCGGCATCCACTGGCTGCTGGGCGTCGCGACCGGCCTGACGTGGCTGGCCATCGCGTTCTTCTTCCGCTACTCCTCGCTCGCATCGCTGGTCGCCGCGGTGTTCGCGCCGGCGTACTACCTGTTCGGCCACCGTCTGCAGTGGTACGCCGAAACCCCCGTCGCCCTGGCGCTCGCCGCCATGGCGCTGCTGCTCGCATGGCGCCACCGCGAAAACATCAAGCGGCTGGTGGCGGGAACCGAGTCGAAGCTCGGGTCGAAGAAGCAGTCCTGATTCGCGCCGCGCTGGCGCGGCTGTCGAAGGCGGACTCCCTAACGCGGAGGTCGCACAGCAAGCGCAGAGATCGCAGAAACCGAAGAAGAATAAGAAATTTCTTCTGCGTCCTCTGCGCTTGCTCCGTGTCCTCTGCGTTAGGGAGTTCGGACCTCTGTCTTCTAGAACCGCCGCTCGAGAACCAGCTGGTCGTTGTCGCGGCGCATCTGGAAGCGGGTGAGGAAGCTGTTGCCCAGGAGGATGTAGGGCATCGGCGCCTGGCCGACGACGGCGTCGACATTGCTCACTTCGACGTCGCCGATGCGCACGCTCGCCAGCAGGATGCGCCAGCCCATGGAGGTGCCGTTGGCCGTGGACAGGCGCACCGGCTGGCCGGACTTGTAGTCGATGCCCAGGCGCTCGGCGTCGCCGGAGCCCAGGCTCACGACGGAAGCGCCCGTGTCCACCATGAAGTACGCCGGCTTGCCGTTGATGGCGCCATCGGACATGAAGTGGCCGCCGGTGCCCGCGTTCAGCACGATCTTGCGGCCGGACGGGCCGCCGGCATCGCCGGCGCCGACGCTCGAGGGCGCCTCGCCGACGCGCAGCGTGTACCGCTTGCCGCCGCTTTCCAGCACGGCCTGGTCGCCTTGGGTGGAGATGACCTTGACGCCCTGGTGCGTGTCGCCGGGCGCCACCGCCTTCGGCGTGCCACCATTGACGATCAGGAGCGCGCGGTTGCCCAGCATGCCCTGCAGGGCGACGGATTCGGCCCACGCGCTGCCGGCCAGCAGCAGCACCAGGCCCGCCGCGACGCGGCGCAGGGGGCGATCAATCACGGAAGTTGTCGAACGTCAGCGGCAGGTCGCTGATGTCCTTGCGGATCAGCGCCATCGCGGCTTGCAGGTCGTCGCGCTTCGCGCCGGTGACGCGCACCGCGTCACCCTGGATGGACGCCTGCAGCTTCAGCTTGCTGTCCTTGATGAGCTTCTGCACCTTCTTGGCGTGCTCGGACTCGATGCCGGAGCGGACCTTCACGACCTGCTTGACCTTGTCGCCGCCGACCTTCTCGATCTTGCCCTTGTCCAGGAATCGAGGATCGAGCCTCGGATTGCCCTTGGAGTCCGGCTTGGCCATCTTGTTCATCAGGATGTCGAGCACCTGCCCGAGCTGGAAATCGGCGTCGCCATGCAACGTGATCTCCTTCTCCTTCAACTCGATGGCGGCCGACGTGCCCTTGAAGTCGAAGCGCGTCGCGATCTCCTTGGCCGTGTTGTCGACCGCGTTGCGGACTTCGACCATGTTCGGCTCGCAGACAGTGTCGAATGACGGCATTTCCAGGTTCTCCCTCCAAGGCTCGCTTGCGCCACAATTGTCCCATGTTCGTGGAGCAGAACGTCTCCCTCGCGCCGCACAACAGCTTCGGCATCGTCGCCAAGGCGCGCGAGCTGGTGCGCGTGCGCAGCGAAGCCGACGTGGCGCGGCTGCTGGCCGACCCCGCCCTGGCGGAACGGCCCAAGTTCGTCCTGGGCGGCGGCAGCAACATCGTGCTGACCGGCGACGTGCGCCCGCTCGTGCTCAAGGTCGAGATCGCCGGCCGCCGCGTCATCGACGACGGCCCGCGCGCCACGGTCGTCGAAGTGGGCGCCGGCGAGAACTGGCACGACACCGTCGCCTGGACGCTGGAGCACGGCTTCCCCGGCCTCGAGAACATGGCGCTGATCCCCGGCACCGTGGGCGCCTCCCCGGTGCAGAACGTCGGCGCCTACGGGGTGGAACTGCAGGATCGCTTCGAATCGCTCGATGCGGTCGACCTGCGCACCGGCCGCGTCTTCACGCTGGACGCCACGCAATGCGCGTTCGGCTACCGCGATTCGGTCTTCAAGCACCCGCCGCCGGACGACGACGAGGACCCCGCGCTGCCCGTGCGCGGCATGGGCCTGGCGGGCCGGGCGCTGATCCTGCGGGTGCGGCTGCGGCTGCCCAAGCCGTGGAAGCCGGTGCTCGAGTACGCCGACCTGCAGCGCAAGATCGCCGAGTCGGGCATCCGCGAGCCGTCGGCGCGCCAGGTGTTCGACTGGGTCTGCGCCATCCGCAGCAACAAGCTGCCCGACCCGCGCGTGATCGGCAACGCCGGCAGCTTCTTCAAGAACCCCACCGTCACGCCCGAGCAGTGCACGGACATCATCGCCCGCGAGCCGGGCATCGTGCATTACCCGATGCCCGACGGCAGCGTGAAGCTGGCGGCGGGCTGGCTGATCGACGCCTGCGGCTGGAAGGGCAAGTCGGTGGGCAACGCCGGCGTCTACGAGAAGCAGGCGCTGGTGCTCGTCAACCGCGGCGGCGCCACCGGCGGCGAAGTGGTGACGCTCGCGCGCGCCATCCAGACCAGCGTCTACGAGCGCTTCGGCATCCGGCTCGAGCCGGAACCCGTCGTCGTCTGAGCTTCCGCCTGCCAGCGCGACCGTGCTGTCGGCGCGGACCTACGCGGCTGAGCCGGTGGACTCAGCATGATTCGCGGTGGCGTCCGCCGGGGACGCACGACGGCGAAAGGTGGATGGCGATGGGGGGCTGGCGCGGGCTGGCGCGACGCGTGGTGGTGCTCGGCGCCTGCCTGCTGGCGGGCGCCGCGATCGCGCAGAACACCGCGGCGCCCATGCCGTCCTTCACGCTCGAAGTCCGCAGCCCCGACCGCAACGTGCGCGAGCTGCTGCAGCGCCACCTGGAGCTGCAGCGCTTCCGGGAGGTGCGCGACCTCGACGAAGCCGAACTCGCGCGGCTGATCACGCTGGCCGAGCGCGACGCCCGCGAACTGCTCGGCACGCTGGGGTATTTCTCGCCGCAACTGGAAATCCGCCGCGACAACGGTGCGATGCCGCCGCGCGTCGTGGTCGACGTCGCGCCTGGCCCCCCGACCCTGGTGGACGCGGTCGACATCACGTTCGACGGCGACATCGCGGGCTCGACCGCTTCCGACGCCATCGCGCAGCGGCAGCGCATCCGCGAACGCTGGGCGCTGCCCAAGGGCCGGCGCTGGACGCAGGATGCATGGGACGACGCCAAGACCGGCGCCTTGCGCGAACTGGTCGCGCGCCGCTATCCGGCGGGCAAGGTGGGCCTCAGCCTCGCGGACGTCGATGCGGGCACGCAGCGCGCGCGCCTGGGCCTGAGGCTGGACTCCGGTCCCTCGTTCCGCCTCGGCGAGATCCAGGTCACCGGCGCGCGGCGCTACGACCCGGTGCTGGTGCCTCGGCTGGCGCGCCTGCCGCCCGGCACGGTCTACGACCAGGACCAGATCCAGCGCGCGCAGCTGCGGCTGGTGGGCAGCGGCTACTACGACTCGGCCTACATCACCGTCGATCCCACGTCGGACCCGGCCGCGGCGCCGGTGCAGGTGAACGTGCGCGAGGCGCGGCTGCACAAGGTGGTGCTGGGCCTCGGCTTCTCCACCGACAGCGGGCCGCGCGCCACCGCCGAATACACGCACAACCGGCTGCCGTGGATCGACTGGCGTGCCGTCACGCGCCTGCAACTCGAACGCAAGACGCCTTTCCTCGAAACCGAGCTGCAGGCGGTCCCGGGCGAGGACCTGTGGCGCTGGGGCGTGTCGGCGCGCGTCGAGCGGCTGGACGACGGCCTGCTCGTCACGCACGGGCAGCGCCTTCGCGTGGGCCGCACGAAGAACGACGACAACTTCGACCGCAACATCTACCTGCAGTTCGACCGCGCGAGCGTGCAGGCCGAAGGCGGCGTCGCGCCCGTGGAGGACACCGGCGACGGCACCGCGATCAGCGCCAACTACATCTGGGCCGGCCGCTACTTCGACCGCCTGCCGTATCCGACGCGCGGCCACTCGCTCGGGCTGGAGGTCGGCGGCGGCCTGACGCTGGTGGGCAGCAAGAGCCCGTTCCAGCGCACGGTGGTGCGGGCGCTGAAGATCCAGCCGCTGGAAGACAGCCGCATCCAGTGGCGCGGCGAAGCGGGCGCCGTGCTCGCACCGGACCGTGCGCGCGTTCCGGCCACGCAGCTGTTCCGCACCGGCGGCGACACGACCGTGCGCGGCTACGGGCTGCGCGAGATCGGCGTCGTCCGCGACAACGGCGTCGTCGTGCCGGGCCGCTACATGGCGGTGGGCAGCGTCGAGTGGCAGCGGCCTATCCGCCGCGGCGGCGTCGAGACGAATTTCGAGCACGCTCTGTTCATCGACGGCGGGGCGGTCGCCGACCAGGTCGATCGGCTGCGGCCCTGGTGGGGCGTGGGCACCGGCGTCCGCTACAAGAGCCCGTTGGGGCCGCTGCAGGCGGACCTGGCGTACGGCGTGAAGGTGCACAGCTTCCGGCTGCACCTGACGCTGAGCAGCACCTTCTGAAGGACGTGCACGTGCGGGTCCTGCGCTGGGTGCTCGGAACCATCGCCGTCCTGGTGGGCCTGCTGCTGGTGCTGCTGGGCGCGGCGTGGGTGTGGACCGGCAGCGAAGGGTCGGCGCGCTGGGCGCTTGAACAGGTCGCGAAGCGGCAGCCGCTGGTGGCGGAGAACGTGCGCGGCTCGCTGCGCCGCGGCGTGCTGGCGGATCGTCTCGCGTGGTCGCAGGACGGGCTCGCGGTCGAGGCGCGCGACGTCGACGTCGCGTGGCAGCCGCTGGAGCTGCTGCATCGCAAGGTGCACCTGGACCACCTGCGCGCGGCGTCGCTGCGCGTGGACGACAAGCGGCCGCCCAAGGAAGGCAAGTCGCCGCCGCCCACCTCGCTGGCGCTGCCGTGGCCGGTGGCCGTCGACGACATCGCCATCGGCCGCATCGACGTTGCAGGGTCGATGCCGGTCGACGTGCGCAATCTCGCGGGCTCGTACGCGTACGACCGGCGCGAGCACCACGTCGTGCTGCGCAACGCGCACGCCTACGACGGCCAGTACCGGGGTGACGTGCGCGTGGGCGGCGATGGCGACATGCGCCTCAAGGCGGACCTGCAGGGACGCATCGCCGCGCCCGTGCCCGGGGCGGCGCAGCCGGTGCCGGTCACGTTCGATGCCCAGGCCAACGGCCCGTTGGCAGGGTTCGATGTGCGGCTGCGGATCGCAGGCACGGCGGGCAGCGCGGCGCCCGCGATGCGCGCCGACGCGACGGCGCGCGTGACGCCTTGGGCCGACTCGCCCGTCGCCGCGGCGCGCGCCGATCTCGAGGGCTTCGATGCGGGCGCGTTGTGGCCGCAGCTGCCGCACATGCTGCTGTCGGGCGAAGTGGCCGCGGCACCGCGCGCGGCCGGTGCATGGGCGCTGAACGCGGACCTGCGCAACGCGCTCGTCGGACCGTGGGACCAGCACCGCATCCCCGCCTCGCGCGTGCGCGTCGAAGGCGAGTGGCGTGGCGCCACGCGCGTGCTGGTGCGCGACCTCGAAGCCGAGGTCGGCGGCGGCCGCGTCGTCGCGCAGGGCGCGTGGGAAGGGCAGGACGCGTGGAAGGTCGACGGCAGGCTGGACGGCGTCGACCCCGCGGCGATCCACACCGCGATGGCGCCCGTGCCGATTGCCGGCCGCGTGTCGTTGCGCGGGCAGGGCACGGCGATCGCGTTCGATGCCGACCTGGCGGCGCGTGGCGGGCCGGTGCGCAAGGCCGGCTCCGAACTCGCCGCCGCGGTCGGCGCGCTCGAGTTGCGCTCGCTGCGCGCGAAGGGCCGCTGGGCAGGGCAGGAACTCGCGCTGCCCGTGCTCGAGGTGCGCACGGCCGACGCGAAGCTCGATGCCGGCGTCGACCTGCACCTGGGCAGCGCCACGGGCCGAGGCCGCGTCGACCTCGAAGCACCCGGCCTGCGCGCGCGTGGCGTCGGCTCGGTCGCGCGCGCCCAAGGCGGCGGCACGGTCAAGTTGTCGCTGCCGGACATCCGGCAGGCGCAGCGCTGGCTGGCGCGGCTGCCGATGGTGCCGCAGGCGGTCACGGGCGCACCGGCGCTTGCAGGGCGGGGCGAACTCCAGCTGGCCTGGCAAGGCGGCTGGGAGGACCCGACGGTGCAGGCGATGGCTTCCATCCCCACGCTGCAGCCCGCCGAGGCGACGCCCGAGACGTGGTCGGTGAAAGACCTCGGTGCCAAGCTCGATGGACGCCTGGCCGACGCGCGGCTCGACGCCAAGGCGCAAGGCCAGTGGGGCGCGCGGCAGGCGACCGTCGACCTGGTTGCGCGCGCGGGCCGCCGCAACGCGGGGACCTTCCAGGGCGAGCTGTCCAGCCTGGCCGCCGTGCTGCGCGATCCGGCGGTCGGCACGGGGCCGTGGCGCGTCGACGTGCGGAAGGCGGTCGACTGGCGCTGGTCGGCTGGCCAGCTGGAGACGGGCGCCGGCGAAGCGGTGCTGCAGGCGCCGAGCACGCCGCCGACGCAGGCGCAGGTCGCGTGGGAGCCTGTGCGATGGCGGCCGGGCCAGCTGCGCAGTGCGGGCCGGGTGACTGGCCTGCCACTCGCGTGGGCGGAGTTGCTCGGCGGCCCCCAGCTTGCCGGGACCGCACTTGCAGGCGACCTCGTCTTCGATGGCCAGTGGGACGCGCAACTCGGCGAGGTGCTGCGCTTGCGGGCACAACTTGCGCGGCGCAGCGGCGATGTCTCCGTGCGCGCGGAAGCGACCGACGGCACCAGCACCCGCGTGCAGGCCGGCGTGCGCGAGGCGCGGCTGGCGCTGGACAGCGAAGGCGACGCGGTGACGCTGACGCTGCGCTGGGATTCGGAACGCGCGGGCACCGCGGACGCGCGGCTGCAGACGCGCCTGTCGCGCACGAACGAGGGCTGGGCGTGGCCCGAGGCCGCGCCGCTGTCCGGCGCGGTGCGCGCGCAACTGCCGCGCCTGGGCGTGTGGTCGCTGCTGGCGCCCCCCGGCTGGCGCCTGCGCGGTTCGCTCGCCGCCGACGTCGCGGTGGCCGGCACACGCGGCGATCCCCAGCTGAGTGGCACCTTGCACGCCGACGACCTCGCGTTGCGTTCGGTGGTCGACGGCATCTCGCTGCAGGACGGCATGCTGCGCGCGCGGCTCGAGGGGCGCCGCCTGCTGGTCGAGCAGGTGCGGCTGCAGGGGCCGGGCACCGACGGCGGCGTCGTGACCGGCTCGGGCGAGGGCGGCTGGAGCCGCGACGGCGTGCAGGCGCGCGTGGTGCTCGACCTCGACCACCTGCACGTGAGTTCGCGCAGCGACCGCGACCTGACCGTGTCCGGCCAGCTGACGGCGTCGATGGATGCGGCTGGCGCGCAGGTGCGCGGCGCATTGCACGTCGACCGTGCGCGCATCGAGTTGCCCGACGAGGCGGCGCCGAAGCTGGGGGACGACGTGGTGGTGCGCAACCTGCCGCAGGGCGTGACGCTTGGCAAGGTGAAGCCGCAGGGCGACGCGCCGAAGGGGCGGCCGGTGCAACTGGCGGTCACGCTCGACTTCGGGCGCGACTTCCGCGTGCGCGGCCGCGGCATCGAGACGCGCCTGGCAGGCACGCTCAACATCGCCGGCGACTCGCTGGCCGAACCGCGCCTGGTCGGCAGCATCCGCACGATCGGCGGCGAGTACCGCGCGTACGGGCAGGACCTGGGCATCGAGCGCGGCGTGCTGCGCTTCACCGGCCCGATGGACAACCCGGCGCTCGACGTCCTCGCGCTGCGGCCGCGGCTGGCGGGTGGCCAGAAGGCGGGCGTGCAGATCACTGGCAGCGCGCAGGCGCCGTTCGTGCGGCTGTACTCCGAGCCGCAGCTGAGCGAAGCCGAGACGCTGTCCTGGCTGGTGCTGGGCCGCGCGTCGGCCAGTGGTGGTGCGGAGACTGCCTTGCTGCAACAAGCGGCCGTCGCCTTGCTCGCGAGCCGCGCGCATCGCGGCGACGGCAAGGGCGTCGCGGGCATCGTCGGCCTGGACGAACTGTCCGTGAGCCGCGCCGGCGCCGAAGGTCCCGCGGTGACGCTGGGCAAGCGCCTGGGCCGCAACCTGTACGCCGCGTACGAGCGCAGCCTGTCGGGAGCCGTCGGAACCTTGTCCGTCTACTACGACCTCTCGCGCCGCGTGACCGTCCGCGCGTCAGCCGGCGAACGCGCCGCGGTCGACCTGATCGTCACTTTCTCGTACGACTGAAGTCAGTCCGTCTTCAGGACTTCTCGTCGTTCAGCTGCGGCAGCGGTGCGCCACCGCCCAGGGACAGCAGGCCGGCCTTGCTGTACACGCCGAGCTTGTCGCGCGTGTCGACGATGTCGAGGTTGCGCATGGTCAGTTGGCCGATGCGGTCGCGCGGGGAGAACATGGACTCGCCCTTTTCCATCGTCAGCCGCTCGGGCTGGTAGGTGAGGTTGGGCGACTCGGTGTTGAGGATCGAGTAGTCGTTGCCGCGGCGCAGTTCCAGCGTCACCTCGCCGGTGATCGCGCGGGCCACCCAGCGTTGCGCGGCTTCGCGCAACATGATCGCCTGCGGGTCGAACCAGCGGCCCTGGTACAGCAGGCGGCCCAGCTTGCGGCCGTTGTCGCGGTACTGCTCGATCGTGTCCTCGTTGTGGATGCCGGTGACCAGGCGTTCATAGGCGATGAACAGCAGCGCCATGCCAGGGGCTTCGTAGATGCCGCGGCTCTTGGCTTCGATGATGCGGTTCTCGATCTGGTCGCTCATGCCCAGGCCGTGGCGGCCACCGATGCGGTTGGCTTCCAGGAACAGGTCGACGGCGCTGGCGAACTCGCGGCCGTTCAGGGCGACCGGCTGGCCGTCCTCGAAGCGCACGCGCACTTCTTCCGGCTTGACCTCGACGTCCTGCTTCCAGAACGCGCTGCCCATGATCGGGTTCACGATGCGGATGCCGGAGTCGAGGTGCTCCAGGTCCTTGGCCTCGTGCGTCGCGCCCAGCATGTTGCTGTCGGTGCTGTACGCCTTCTCGGCCGACATCTTGTAGGCGAAGCCGGCCTTGGCCATGAACGCGCTCATCTCCGCGCGGCCACCGAGTTCGTCGATGAAGGCCTGGTCCAGCCAGGGCTTGTAGACCTTCAGCGAGGGGTTGGTGAGCAGCCCGTAGCGGTAGAAGCGCTCGATGTCGTTGCCCTTGAAGGTGCTGCCGTCGCCCCAGATGTGGACGTCGTCCTCCTTCATCGCCGACACCAGCATCGTGCCGGTCACGGCGCGGCCCAGCGGCGTCGTGTTGAAGTAGGTGATGCCCGCGGTGGAGATGTGGAACGCGCCCGCCTGCAGCGCCGCGATGCCCTCGTGCGCCAGCTGCTGGCGGCAGTCGATCAGGCGCGCCTTCTCGGCGCCGTACAGCATCGCCTTGCGCGGGATCTCGTCGTAGTCCGGTTCGTCGGGCTGGCCCAGGTTGGCGGTGTACGCGTAGGGGATCCCGCCCTTGAGCCGCATCCAGTGCAGCGCCGCGCTGGTGTCCAGGCCGCCGGAGAAGGCGATGCCGACCTTCTGGCCGGCGGGCAAATGTTCGAGGATGGTTGCCATGGGTGCTTCAGCCGAAGTGGCAGATGTAGTGGTACGGCTCGCTGACGCGGATCTCGAACGAGGAGTTCGCCGGCACCGAGAACTTCTCGCCCGCCGACGACTTGCGCCACTCGGTGCTGCCGGCCAGCTTGTAGTCGCACGAGCCGCCGGTGCATTCCATGATCTCCGGCGCGCCGGTGTTGAACGTCAGCGTGGCCGGCAGGATCACGCCGACCGACTTCTTCGTGCCGTCCGCCAGCGTCACGCTGTGGCTCACGCATTTGCCGTCGAAGTACACGTTGGCGCGCGTGCTCACGCTGGCGCCGGCCAGGGTTTCGGTGGTCATGGGAGAGGGCTCGGGGAAAACCCGTGATTCTAGGCCGAGCCCTTCGGCAGCCTTCCGCGGCGCGGGCAAGAAAAAAGGGCGGGAGGTCCCGCCCTTCGTGGCCGACGCGCGCAGCGTGCCGCTTCAGCGCCAGTGGCGATGGTGGCCGCCGCCACCGTGGTAGACGTAGCCCAGGCTCAGCGAGACCGGCGGGTAGTAGTACGGGCGCACGACCGGCGCGGCGTAGTAGACCGGCGCCGGGGCGGCGTAGTAGACCGGCGCGGCGGGCACGACGGTCGTCGTGCTCATCACGGCGGCGGGCGCGGCGGCCACGACCTGCGGCGCGTCCATCGTCTCGTTGGAGCCCACCGGCGTGACCTGCAGGCGGATGGTCGGGCCCGGGTCGTACGGCATGTTCACCGTGTACTGCCGGCCGGCGTATTCGTAGGTGACGTTCCAGCTGGACGTGCGGTTCTCGTAGAAGGTCTGCGTCGTGCACTGCTGCTGGTTCTGCACCGTGGTGCCGCCGCCGCCTTCGATGTTGTTGCCCAGCACCGCGCCGCCGATCAGGCCCGCCATGGTGGCCAGCGCCCGGCCGCCGCCGTGGCCGACCTGGTTGCCGATGACGCCGCCGGCGATGGCGCCCATCGCGGCACCGGCGCCGCTCTTGGGCTGCTCGATGGCCACCGGCTGGTTGGTGCAGACCTGCCGCGGCACGGCGACCTGCTGCACGACGGGCGTGCTCGAAATGACGCGCCCGACGATGTCCTGCGCCTGCGCGGCGCCGACGGCGCCCAGGCCAAGGAGGGAGATCAGGATGGTTTTCTTCATGGTGCAAACCTCGCGTTCCAGCTCGGAATGCCTCAATTTTAGGCAGGCGCGCTGAGCCAAAGCTGAATGGCCGGTAAAGGCGGCGTAAAAAACCGCCGGCAGGCCCTAGCTCTGCAAATTACTCCACACCTGCGGGTCGAATCCGACCGTCGTCCGCCCCGGCCACTCCACCACCGGCCGCTTGATCACGCTGGGCTGCTCGCGCATCAGCCGCAGCGCCCCGGCCCGGTCAGCGGCCGTCGCCTGCAAGGCCGGATCGAGCTTGCGCCACGTCGTTCCTTGCCGGTTCAGCAATTTCTCCCAGCCCACCGCATCGGCCCATTGCTCCAGGCGATCGGCGGGCACGCCGGCCTTCTTGAAGTCGTGGAAGGCATGCGAGGTGCCTTGCCCATCGAGCCAGGCCCGGGCCTTCTTGACAGTGTCGCAGTTCGGGATGCCGTAGAGGGTGATCGCCATGGGGGCAGATGCTAGCCGGGCTGGACGTCCGGCGCGCGGAGACAATGCAGGCATGGACACGCTGGACGACTGGCTTGCGCATTGCGAGCGGCTGCACCCGAAGACGATCGCGCTCGGCCTCGATCGGGTTCGCGAAGTGGCGCAACGCATGCAGCTCGCGTTCGCGTGCCCCGTCATCACGGTGGCCGGCACCAACGGCAAGGGTTCGACCTGCGCGATGCTGGAAGCGATCCTGGGGCAGGCGGGCTGGCGCACGGGGCTGTACACGTCGCCGCACCTGGTGCGCTTCGAGGAACGCTGCCGGCTGCTCGGCGAAGTGGTGCAGGCCGACGTGCTGCTGCCGCATTTCGAAAGCGTCGAAGCCGCACGCCAGGACGTGCAATTGACGTACTTCGAGTTCACGACGCTCGCCATCCTCTCGTGCCTGGCCGCGGCAAACCTCGATGCGGTGATCCTGGAGGTCGGCCTCGGCGGCCGGCTCGATGCGACCAACATCATCGACACCGACTGCGCGGTGATCACCAGCATCGACCTGGACCACCAGGAGTTCCTCGGCCCCGACCGCGAGGCGATCGGGCGCGAGAAGGCGGGCATCCTGCGCGCGGGCAAGCCGGCGATCGTCAGCGACCCGGTGCCGCCGCGCAGCGTGGTCGAGGCCGCCGAGGCGATCGGCGCCGACCTGTGGCTGGTGGGCCGCGACTACAACTTCCAGGGCGACAAACAGCAGTGGTCGTGGGCGGGCCGCGGGCGGCGCTATGCCGGCCTGGCCTATCCGGGCCTGCGCGGTGCGAACCAGCTGGTGAACGCGTCGGGCGTGCTGGCGGCGCTGACCGCACTGCGCGATCGCATCCCGGTCACGGCGCAGGCCGTGCGCAACGGCCTGTCGATGGTCGAACTGCCCGGCCGCTTCCAGATCGTCCCGGGCCAGCCGACGCTGGTGCTGGACGTCGCCCACAACCCGCATTCGGTGGCGGCGCTGGCGGCCAACCTCGACGCGATGGGCTTCTACCCGACGACGCACGCGGTGTTCGGCGCGATGGGCGACAAGGACCTCGGGCCGATGCTGCGCAAGATGGACCCGCTGGTCGACCGCTGGTACTTCTGCGACCTGCCGACGGCGCGCGCCGCGTCGGCAGCGTCTCTGGAGGCCCTGTGGCGGTCGCAGACGACCCGCAAGGACGTGTCGTCGCGCACCCACGCCAACCCCGAGGCCGCCCTGCGCGCCGCGGTCGAGCAAGCAAGCCCGACTGATAGAATCCTCGTGTTCGGATCGTTCTACACGGTGGGTGGCGTGCTGCAGGGCGGACTGCCCCGCCTCCAGGCCAAGCACCTGGGCTCCTGATCCCCGACCCGCGACACGCAGCATGGCCTTCTTCAAGTTCCGCAAGGGTGCCGACGAGGCGCCGGCCGCGACGGGCCAACCCGAAAGCGTCGAAGCCCTGCGTCGCCGCGCGCGGCACCGCTTGATCGGCGCCGCCATCCTGGTGCTGCTCGGCATCGTGGGCTTCCCCCTTCTGTTCGACACGCAGCCGCGCCCGGTGGCGGTCGATATCCCGATCGAGATCCCGGACCGCGCCAAGGTCAAGCCCTTGCCGCCGCCGCCCGCGCCCCGCGCGCAGGGCGCCATCGTGGAACAGGAAGACGCGCCGGCCCCGGCAGCGTCGCGCGCGACCGCCGCGGCCTCGCGGGCAGCGCCCACGGCTTCGGTCGCTGCGGCTCCTGCGCCGGCCAAGCAGGCCGCGAGCGGCCCGGTGCGTGAAGCGCCGAAGGCCGAGCAAGTTGCGAAGGCGGCCCCGGCCCCGGTCGAGAAGCCGGCGGACAAGCCCGCGACGCCGCAACCGAAACCCGCCGACTCCGCACGCGCGCAGGCGCTGCTGGAAGGCAAGCCCGTGCAGGCCGCGCCGCAGGAAACGGCCGCCGAAGGCCGCTATGTCGTGCAGGTCGGCGCGTTCGCGGATGCCTCGAAGGCGCGCGAGACGCGGCTGAAGGTCGAGAAGGCCGGGCTGAAGACGTACACGCACGTCGCCGAAACCAGGGACGGCAAGCGCATCCGCGTTCGCGTCGGTCCGTTCGCGACGCGGGCCGAGGCGGACAAGGCCGCCGGCCGGATCAAGGACCTCGAGCTGCCCGCGGCCATCCTCACGCTGTAGCGCATGGCGGCACTCGACTGGGTGTTCATCGCCGTGCTGCTGGTCTCCTTGCTGCTGGGCCTGCTGCGCGGCCTGGTGTACGAGGTGCTTTCGGTGCTGAGCTGGATCACGGCCTTCGTGCTGGCACAGTGGCTGGCACCCACCGTCGGCGCGTGGCTGCCGCTGGGCACCAGCAGCGAACCGCTGCACTACGCCGCGGGGTTCGCCGCGGTGTTCGTGGCGGCGGTGTTCGCGGGTGGCCTGGTGGCCTGGGCGATGCGGCGGCTGGTGGAGGCCGCCGGGCTGCGGCCGGTGGACCGCGCGCTGGGCGCGGCGTTCGGGCTGGTGCGCGGCACGGTGCTGTTGCTGGCGCTGGCGGTGGTGGTCAACATGACGCCGCTGCGCAGGGATGCGTGGTGGACCGAATCGGTGGGGGCCGGCGTTTCGACGACGGCGCTCAAGGGATTGAAACCGGTGGTGCCCGAGGAATTCGGGCAGTACCTGCCGGGCTAAGGAAGGCGGACAGGCCATGTGTGGAATCGTCGGCGTCGTCAGTGGCGCGCCCGTCAACCAGCTGATCTACGACGCGCTGCTGCTGCTGCAGCACCGCGGCCAGGACGCGGCCGGCATCGTCACGCAGCTGGGCCGCAAGTTCTTCATGCACAAGGCCAAGGGCATGGTGCGCGACGTCTTCCGCACCCGCAACATGCGCGGCCTGCCGGGCAACAGCGGCCTGGGCCAGGTGCGCTACCCGACAGCCGGCAACGCGTACAACGAGGAAGAGGCGCAGCCGTTCTACGTCAACGCGCCGTTCGGCATCGTGCTGGTGCACAACGGCAACCTCACCAACGCGCACGCGCTCAAGGCCGAGCTGTTCTCCACCGACCACCGCCACATCAACACCGAGAGCGACTCCGAGGTGCTGCTCAACGTGCTGGCGCACGAACTGGAGCGCACGACGCGCGGCGTGCAACTGCAGGTGGACGACGTGTTCAACGCCGTGGCCAACGTGCACAAGCGCCTGCGCGGCTCGTACGCGGTGATCGCGCTACTGGCCGGCCATGGCGTGCTGGCGTTCCGTGACCCGCACGGCATCCGCCCGCTATCGATGGGACGCGGCGCCGACGGCACCGTGATGGTGGCCAGCGAGACGGTGACGCTGGAAGGCACGGGCCACCAGTTCGAGCGCCACGTCGCGCCGGGCGAGGCGGTGTTCATCGACCTGGCAGGCACGGTGCACACGCGCCAGTGCGCGCAGGACCCCAAGCTGCAGCCCTGCATCTTCGAATACGTGTACCTCGCGCGGCCGGACTCGATGCTGGACGGCATCTCGGTGTACCAGGCGCGCCTGAACCTGGGCGAGACGCTCGCCAAGCGCGTGATCTCCACCGTGCCGCCCAACGAGATCGACGTCGTGATCCCGATCCCGGAATCCAGCCGTCCCAGCGCCACGCAGCTCGCGCACCTGCTGGGCCTGCCGTACCGCGAGGCGTTCGTGAAGAACCGCTATGTCGGCCGCACGTTCATCATGCCGGGCCAGGCGGTGCGCAAGAAGTCGGTGCGCCAGAAGCTCAACGCGATCGCCAGCGAGTTCAGGGGCCGCAACGTGCTGCTGGTGGACGACTCGATCGTGCGCGGCACCACCAGCCGCGAGATCGTGCAGATGGCGCGCGACGCCGGCGCGAAGAAGGTCTACCTCGCCAGTGCCGCGCCGCCGGTGCGCTACCCGAACGTGTACGGCATCGACATGCCGACGGCCAGCGAACTGGTCGCGCATGGCCGCACGGTCGAGGAAGTGCGCGAGATCATCGGCTGCGACGCGCTGATCTACCAGGACGTCGAGGGCATGAAGCGTGCCGTCGCGGCCGCGCAGGGCGCCGGCTTCACCAGGCTCGACGGCTTCGATGCATCCTGTTTCGACGGCGTGTACGTCACCGGCGACATCAACCCCGACGACATCGCGAAGATCAACGAAGCGCGCATCGGCCAGGAAGACCCGCTCGACGAGACGTCCGGCCGGCTGGCCTTGCCCAACGCACAGGAAGCGTGACGTGATCGAGAAGAAGTCCCTGCCGCCCGGCCTGCACCGCGACACGCTCGCGGTGCGCGCGGGGCTGCCGCCCAGCCAGTGGGGCGAGAACAGCGAGGCGCTGTACCTCACCAGCGGCTTCGTGCAGCCGGACGCGCAGACCTCGGCCGAGCGCTTCGCCAGCCCGCAGGAGGGCTACACGTACGGTCGCACGTCGAACCCCACCGTCACCACGTTCGAGCAGCGTTTGGCCGCGATGGAAGGCACGGAGGCCGCCATCGGCACGTCGACCGGCATGGCCGCCATCCTGCTGCTGGGCATGGGGCTGCTGAAGGCGGGCGACCACGTCGTGTGTTCGCGATCGGTGTTCGGCTCGACGCTCAATCTCTTCGCGAAGGAGTTCGGCAAGTTCGGCGTCGAGTCCACGTTCGTGTCGCAGACGGACCTGGGCGAGTGGAAGAAGGCGATCCGTCCCAACACCAGGCTGCTGTTCGCCGAGACCCCGACCAATCCGCTGACCGAGGTGTGCGACATCAAGGCGCTGGCCGACGTCGCGCATGAAGCGGGGGCGCTGCTCACGGTCGACAACTGCTTCTGCTCGCCTGCGCTGCAGCGGCCGACGGAACTCGGCGCCGACCTCGTGATGCACTCGGGCACCAAGTACCTGGACGGGCAGGGCCGCGTGATGGCCGGCGCGCTGTGCGGCCCCGCGAAGTTGATCCACGACGTGTTCGCGCCCATCGTGCGCACGGCCGGCATGACGCTGGCGCCGTTCAACGCGTGGGTGGTGCTCAAGGGGCTGGAGACGCTGGGCATCCGCATGCGAGCGCAGTGCGCCAATGCGCTCGACGTCGCGCGCTTCCTCGAAGCGCACCCGGGCGTGACGCGCGTGTACTACCCCGGTCTCGCATCGCACCAGCAGCATGAGCTCGCCATGCGCCAGCAGTCCGGGCTGGGCGGCGCCGTGCTGTCGTTCGACGTCAAGGGCACGGACCCCGAGTCGCTGCGCGCCAACGCCTTCCGCGTGATCGACAGCGCTCAGGTCATGAGCATCGCCACCAACCTCGGCGACACCAAGACCATCATCAGCCACTCCGCCACCACTTCGCACGGCCGCCTCACCGAGCAGCAGCGCCAGGCGGCCGGCATCGGCCAGGGCCTGGTCCGCCTCGCGGTCGGCCTGGAACACATCGACGACCTGAAGGCCGACCTGCTGCGCGGCCTGGACCAGCTCACGTGACCGTCAGAACCCGCTTCGCCCCGTCGCCGACGGGCTTCATCCATCTCGGCAACATCCGCTCGGCGCTGTACCCGTGGGCGTTCGCGCGCTCGCAGGGCGGCACCTTCATCCTGCGCATCGAGGACACCGACCTGGAACGCTCGTCGCAGGCCGCGGTCGACGTCATCCTCGAAGGCATGGCGTGGCTGGGGCTGGACCACGACGAGGGCCCGTACTACCAGATGCAGCGCATGGACCGCTACAAGCAGGTGCTGCGCGAGATGCAGGACAAGGGGCTCGTGTATCCGTGCTACATGAGCGTCGCGGACCTCGACGCGCTGCGCGAGCGGCAGATGGCCAACAAGGAGAAGCCGCGCTACGACGGCACCTGGCGGCCCGAGCCCGGCAAGCAGCTGCCGCCGGTGCCCGAAGGCGTGCAGCCGGTGCTGCGCTTCCGCAATCCCTCCAATGGCATCGTCGCCTGGGACGACAAGGTCAAGGGCCGCATCGAGATCAGCAACGAGGAACTCGACGACCTCGTCATCGCGCGGCCCGACGGCACGCCGACGTACAACTTCTGCGTCGTGGTCGACGACATCGACATGGGCATCACGCACGTGATCCGCGGCGACGACCACGTGAACAACACGCCGCGCCAGATCAACATGTTCCGCGCGCTCGGCCAGGAGCCGCCGGTGTTCGCGCACCTGCCCACGGTGCTGAACGAGCGCGGCGAGAAGATGAGCAAGCGCAACGGCGCCAAGCCCGTCACGCAGTTCCGCGACGAGGGCTTCCTGGCGGACGCGGTGGTGAACTACCTCGCGCGCCTGGGCTGGTCGCACGGCGACGACGAGATCTTCTCGCGCGAGCAGTTCCTGCAGTGGTTCGACCTGGACCACCTGGGCAGGAGCGCCGCGCAGTTCGACGAGGCCAAGCTGCGCTGGGTCAATGCCCAGCACCTGAAGGCGATGCCCGATGCGGACCTGGCGCCGCTGGTGCTGCCGCGCCTGCAGGCGCGCGGCATTGCCGCGGACGAGCGGCTGCCGCGCATCTGCGGGCTGCTCAAGGACCGCTGCGACACCACCATCGCGCTGGCCGACTGGGTGGCGCGGTTCTACGTGCCCGTGCAGGCCAGCGACGAGGAACGCGCCAAGCACCTCACCGATGGCGTGCGTCCTGCGATCAGCATGCTCGCGAAGATGCTCGAGACGGTCGCCTGGGAGAAGGGCGCGATTTCGGAGAGCCTGAAGGAAGTGCTGCGTGCCACGGGCCTCAAGATGCCGCAACTGGCGATGCCGGTGCGCGTGCTGGTGCTCGGCACGGCGCAGACGCCGTCGCTCGACGCCGTGCTCGAGGCGATGCCGAGGGACGTGGTGCTGCAACGCCTCTCGGCGGCCTGAAAATCTGTTGTAGAATTCAAGGCTCGGCACCAAGCGGGGGTATAGCTCAGCTGGGAGAGCGCTTGCATGGCATGCAAGAGGTCAGCGGTTCGATCCCGCTTACCTCCACCAGCAAGGTGTCGACGGAAAATTCGGAAGGCGCGCGTAGCACGCCGAGTCCAAGGTTACGACCCTATCGTCTAGAGGCCTAGGACATCACCCTTTCACGGTGAGTACCGGGGTTCGAATCCCCGTAGGGTCGCCAAGATTCCCGGCAACGGGATTTGCGGCAAACAAGTAGCAGGCACTTGCCTCGGTCATCGCACCCGGGAAACGCCGCACCGACGCGGAGTGGTAGTTCAGTTGGTTAGAATACCGGCCTGTCACGCCGGGGGTCGCGGGTTCGAGTCCCGTCCACTCCGCCAAGTCTTCAAGGGGCCAGTTCGCAAGGACTGGCCCCTTTCCTTTGCCCCTCGCTCAGGGGTCCAGCACCTCGCGCCACTTCTCGCCGAGCAGGCCATAGCCGTGCTTGTTCGGGTGGATCTCGTTCTCCCAGTCGTTGCTGTTGCCCTTGGTGCCCGGATCGGCGCGCCGCAGCGTGCCGACGGTGTCGATCACGTGGACGTTGCGCGCCGGGCCGGCGGCGCCCAGCCACAGCTGCCGCAGCCGCTCGATCAGTTCGTCGGCGACCGGGTTCCAGTCGTCCGGGGGAATGCCATACGCCTTCAGCGCGGGTGCGAGCCAGGGTCCCTTGCCGGCACCTGCGGGCGCGAAGCGGGGCGTCACCTGGTCGTACGTGTGCAGGTAGACCGGCATGGCCGGGTTCCTGCTGGCGTCGCGCCGCGCCAGCAGCACGTCGAGCACCGCCAGCATGTGCCCGCGGAAGGTCGTCCAGCCTTCCTCGCACACGTAGCGCGAGGCCGAGGAACCGCTGCCCCACTCGTCCTGGCGCCGCAGCAGGCGCACCTCGCGCTCGTGGTGCGGTTCGACGCCGAGTGCATCGATCAGGTCGTTGCCGCCGCCGGACATCAGCAGCCCGTCCCACGGCCAGGCCAGTTTGCCGGCCAGCAGCTGGTCGAACGTGGGGTCCGTCACGCGATCGACCATGTGCGCCAGCGTGCGGCCCGGGTAGCCGCAGTCGACCGCCAGCCGGCGATCCTTCAGCCAGATGCCTTCCAGCACGTTGGTCGTCGCCCACGGCGGGACCGCGCCGAGCGAAAACCACGAATCGCCCTGCGCCAGGTACACGCGCGAGTAGTTCGTCACCGGCACCTGGTTGCCGTTGCCCGAGCCTGCCCAGGTCGTGGTCGAGATCACTTCGAGCTTGATGTCCGCCATGCCCGCACCTCCATGCAACGTGGCCGCGAGCGTGCGCGCGCCGGCGCCGGGCGTCCACGGCCGTTTGGAGGACGCCGGACCGGACATGGCGGAAATCCGTGGATGGATGGCAGTCCGTCGCTTGGCGGCCAGCACGGCCGCGCCGAGAATCCGGCCATGGACGCGACCCACCCGACCACAGCCCGCAATTCGGCGGCCACCCAGTGGCTGCTGAACATCGGCCATGCCATCGACCACATGTTCCTGCTCATCTTCGCGACGGCGGTGACCAGCATCGCCGGCGAATTCGGCATGGCGCGCTGGGAGGACCTGATGCCCTACGGCGTGGCCGCGTTCTTCTTCTTCGGCATCGGTTCGTTGCCCGCCGGCCGGCTGGGCGACCACTGGGGCCGCCGCAAGATGATGGTGGTGTTCTTCTTCGGCATGGGTGCCGCGGCGCTGCTGGTCAGCGCCACGCAGTCGCCGTTGCAGATGGCGCTGGCGCTGGCGGTGATGGGCTGCTTCGCGTCGATCTACCACCCGGTCGGCATCCCGATGCTGGTGCAGGGTGCGACGCGGCCCGGCTGGACGATCGGCATCAACGGGCTGGTGGGCAACCTCGGGATCGCGGTGGCTGCCATCACCACCGGCCTGCTCGTGAAGTACCTGGGCTGGCGCATGGCGTTCGCCGTGCCCGGCGCGTTGTGCATCGCCTTCGGCTGCGCGTTCGCGCTGCTCGCCACGCGCGAGCAGGCGGCCCCGGCCAGAAAGAAGGCCGGCAACGCGGCGCTGCCGCCCGGCGTCACGCTGGCCAGGCTGCTGCTCGTGATGACCGTCGCGGCCAGCAGCGGCAGCCTGCTGTTCAACTTCTCCACCAACAGCAACTACGAACTGCTGGCGGACCGGCTGCGCGACATCTCGCAGGACCCCGCGCGCATCGGTGCGCTGCTGGCCGCGGTCTACGCCGCCGCGTCGCTCACGCAACTGGTCGTGGGACACCTGATCGACCGCGTGCCGCTCAAGGCGCTGTATCTCGGCATCGTCTGCTTCCAGGCGGCCGTGCTCGCCCTGTCGATCGTGTCGCACGGCTGGATGTTCTATGCCGTGCAGTTCCTGTTCATGGCCGCGATCTTCGGTGCCATCCCGTTCACCGACGCGATGATCGTGCGCTTCGTCGACGACAGCGCGCGTTCGCGCGTCTCCGGCATGCGGCTGGCGGTGTCGTTCAGCGCGAGCTCCATCGCGGTCTGGCTGATCGGGCCGGTCGTCAAGCAGGCCGGCTTCGCGGCGCTGCTCGGGGTGATGACGGCCACCTCGATCCTCACGCTGCTGGTGGTGAGCCAGTTGCCTGCGACGCCGGCGCCCGCGCGGCGCGAGCCGTCGGGGGCGCCGCAGGGCAAGGCCGCCTGAGCGACGCCTCAGGTCGCGAGCGGCAACTCGAAGAAGAACTGCGCGCCGGCGCCTTCGGCTCGACTGCTCGCGCCCACGCGGCCACCGTGCAATTCGACGATGCCCTTGGTGATGGCCAGGCCCAGGCCCAGGCCGCCCATCGAGCGCGCGAGGTCCTGCCGCCCCTGCTCGAACGGCTGGAACAGCTTGGCCAGCAAGTCCGGTGGGAGGCCCGGACCGTCGTCCTCGACTTCGACGATCGCCATCGCGCCATCGCTGCGCAGCCGCACCACCGCGTGGCTGCGCGCGAACTTCGCGGCGTTGTGCATGTAGTTGGAGAGCCCCTGCGCGATGCGCACCGCGTCGGCGTCGACCAGCAGCGGCTGCCCGGGCAGGTCGGCGTCGAAGCGGATGCCGCCCTGCGCCGCGGCGAGGCGGTGGTCCGCCACCACCTGCTGCACCAGCTGCACGAGGTCGATGCGGACGCGCTGCAGGTCCATCTTCTCGCGCGTGATGCGCGCCACGTCCAGCAGTTCGTCGAGCAGGCGGCGCATGTGCGCGACCTGGCGCCCGATCACTTCGCCGACCTTGAGCACCTGCTGCGTGTCGCCGGACGTGCGCTTGAGGATCTCGCCGCCGGTCGCGATCGGCGACAGCGGGTTGCGCAACTCGTGCGCGAGCGCCGCGATGAATTCGTCCTTGCGCAGCGCCGCCGCGCGCAGCTCGCGCAGCGCCACTTCGCGCAGCCCTTCGGCGAGCTTGCGGTCGGTGATGTCGAAGATCGTCCCGGCGTGGCCGCGGAACTCGCCGTCGGGCGTGAAGCGCGGCTCGCCCGCGTCGATCACCCAGCGGTAGCTGCCGTCGGCGGCACGCAGCCGGCATTCGAAGCGAAAGCCCGCCCGGTCCTCCTGCGCGCGGCGGAACGCTTCCTGCGCCCGGTGGCGGTCGTCGGGGTGGGTGGCGTCCAGCCAGCCCCAGCCCAACCCCTGGTCATCGGACTGCCCGGTCGCCTGGTACCACTGGCGCGAGACGAACGTCGTCGCCCCCGCCGCATCGCTCACCCAGATGATCGTGGGGATCGTGTTGGCGACGTCGGTGAACCACTCCTGCTGGCGCCGCAGCCGGTCCGCAGCCGACCTGGTGTCGGTGATGTCGAACGAGCAGCCGATGTAGCCGGCGAACGCGCCGTCCTGGAAGTGCGGCAGCCCGACCGAATGCAGCCAGCGGTACTGGCCGTCGTGGCGCCGCATGCGCACTTCGGCGTCGAAGCGTGACTGGCTGGCCCACGCCTGTTCGTACGCACGCAGGTAGTCGCCGGAGTCGGGGTGCAGCAGGCCGGTCCAGCCCATGCCCAGCAGGGCATCGCGTGCGCACCCGCAGAAGCGCACGTACTCCTCGTTCAGGAACACCATGCCGGTGGCGTCGTTCTGCCACATGAGCACCGGGGCACTGTCGGCGAGCTGGTAGAAGCGCTGCATGGTCGACCGGGGTCGGGCCAGCGTAGCACGGCTGAGCCAGCGCCAGTGCTGCCAGGTGTGACGCGCCTCAGTGGCGCGTCGTGCGGATCCGCAGGGCGCTGAACACCGCGGCGACGGCCGCCAGCCCTGCGGCGAGCGACAGCGCCATCGACGCGCCGCCGTGCTCGCGCGCGCTCGTGATCGCGTAGACCAGCGCCAGCAGCGCGGCGCCGGTGGACTGCCCGGTGAGGCGCGCGGTCCCCAGCATGCCGCTCGCGGCGCCGGCGCGCTGGGGCGGCGCGCTGGTGATGATCGTGTGGTTGTTGGGCGACTGGAACAGCCCGAAGCCGATGCCGCACAGCGCCAGGCGCCACCACGCCTGTTGCGGCGACGAACCGGCTGCCGTGATCGCCATCAGTGCCAGGCCGGACGCGAGGATGGCGAGCCCGAGCGCGCCGAGCAGCCCGTCATGCCAGCGGCCGATCATCCGGCCCGCCTGCATCGCGGCGACGATGACGCCCAGCGGCCAGCACGCCATCAGCAGGCCCGCTTGCGACGGTGCGAGGTTCCAGGCCTCGAGGAACAGGAAGGGCAGGGCGATGGTGGCCGACATCTGCGCCGCGAACGCGCAGACCGACGTCGCCATCGACAAGCGGAAGACCGGGATGCGCAGCAGGTCGATCGGCAGCAGCGGATGCGTGCGGCTGCGCTGCCGCCGCACGTGCACGATGCCGACCGCGATGCAGGCCGCCAGCAACATCGCGCCCCACCGCGCCGCGCCGGCGTCTCCGTCGGAGCCGCGCACGGACGCGCCGAGCAGGTCGGCGCCGAGGAACAGCAGCACGAACATGGAGCCGTTGAGCACGACGTCCAGCGGCGACACCTCCGAAGCTCCCCGGCGCACCTCATTGCACGGCAGCACCCGCCTCCCGAGCAGCACCAGCACGATGCCGAGCGGAAGGTTGACGAGGAACAGCCAGGGCCACGACGCAACCGACAGGATGGCCGCCGCGACGACCGGGCCGGCCACCGATGCCGTCGCCACGGTGATCGAGTTGATCGCGATGCCGCGCCCCAGGTGCTCGGGCGGGTACGTCATCCGCACCAGCGCGGCGTTGACGGCCATGATGCCGGCCGCGCCGGCGCCTTGCAGGGCGCGTGCGGCAGCGAGCAGCCACAGCGAATCGGCCATCGCGCAGAGCGCCGAGGCGGCCGTGAACACGATCGCGCCGCCGAGGTACACGCGGCGGTAGGTCCAGCGCTCGCCCAGGTGCGCCAGCGGCAGCAGCAGCACGAGCGTGGCGAGCTGGTACGCATTGACGACCCAGACGCCGGCGGAGGCGCTCGCGTGGAAGTCGCGCACCATCCCCGGCAGCGCGAGGTTGACCACGGTCGAGTCGATCACCGACAGCGCGATGCCCAGCAGGATGGTGGCCATCGCGTACCAGCGTTGCGGGGTGGGCAGGCCGGCGGATGGGGTGGCAGCGGGCATCGGGGCGGCAGTATGCCGTGCGTGGCGATGGCAGAGCCGGGGGTTCCTACGCGACCGTGCGGCGCGTCCGGACACTCCCGCCCACGGATGCGGCCCAAAGTTCCTGCATGCCCGGCCGTTGGTTTCCACGCGTGCGGGCAGGGAGAACAGGAATGCGACGATCCCCCACGCCCTTGCTGGCCGCGCTGCTCGCGGCCTTCCTCGCCTGGCCCGCGACCGCGGCGCCCGAGCGGCAGGACGCGCGCGACCCGCCCGCGGCGTCCGCGAAGAAGAAGGCGGCGCCAAAGGTGCCGAAGCGCCAAGTCGGCAAGGCGTCCTTCTACGCCAAGATGTTCAACGGCCGCAAGATGGCCAACGGCAAGCCGATGAACCCGAACGACGACAACGCGGCCAGCAGGACGCTGCCGCTGGGCACGAAGGCCCTCGTGACGAACCTCGAGAACGGCAAGAGCACCGTCGTCACGATCGAGGACCGCGGGCCGTATGTCGGCGGCCGCATCGTCGACCTGTCGCCAGCCAGCGCGAAGGACATCGGCCTCGAGCCGAAGCAGGGACTCGCGACCGTGGAGGTCGTGCCGCTGGAAGTGCCGCAGCCGGACGCCGGCAGCGTGAAGGTGGGCGACGCCTCGACGCCGCCCTGACCCAGCCTTGGCCTGCGCGGCCTCGCACCTTTGTCCTACACCCTCCGGCTCTGCCGCTTCCTAGCATCCGTGCATGCGCTTGCGCCGTTCCGACTACGCGAAGATCCTCGCGGCCCAGACCGAGTTGTCCCGTGCCGAGGAGGACTACCAGCGCCTGCGCGCCGCCTACCTCAAGGTCGCCCAGGAAGAGCCCGGGCATGAAGTCGCGCTGGCGATGATCGGCGCCGACATGGACCGCGCGCACGCGGTCCTGCAGTCGCTGATCGGGCTGCCGCACATGCCCTTCACGCACGACCCGAGCCGGATCGTGCGCCGCGAGGCCGAAGAGCAGCGCGAAGAGGAAGAGAGCACCTGACGCGACGCGTCGGCCTGCACCGACAGGGGCTTGGCATCGCGGCCGAAGGGCAGGGTTCGTCGAGCGCGGGACCATGGGCGTCCCGCGAGGAGGCCAGCATGATCCCGTACCAGGTCGATCCCAGCCTGCACCCCGTGCAGCCCGCCGCGCCGCAGCTGGACGACGGCTGTTCGCCGCCTGCCGTGGCCGGGACCACCGGGCCCGCGAACGAGCGAGATGCAGCGCCGCCGCCGGTGCTGCCCGACAAGAGCGATTTCTGACCATGGCCACGCACCACCTGCCGCCCGAAGCCCCCGAGGACGACGAGGCGCAGGACACCGGCGCCCCCAATTCCAGCCACCTGCCCGTCGAACCCGAGTTCGGACCGATGCCACCGGCCGCCGAACCCGAGGAGCCGGTCGGCCGGCCGCCCCCGATCTGAAGCAACCGGAGTCCCCATGCAACATCCCCTGCCCCCCGGTCTCGAGCGAGAGGAGCCCGATCTCTGGATCGAGGACGACATCCCCACGCCGGCGGCCGACGACGACGAGGACGAGGAGCGCGCGAAGGCGCGCGACACGCCGCAGGGATGACCCCCGGGACCCCGACGCCAGAGCCCGACCTGCCGGAGCCGCCCAAGCCGGCGGACCCGGAGCCGCGGCACCCGCCGAAGGACCCGGATCGTTCGCATCCGCCGGAGCCTGACGAAGGCCACTCGGAACATCCCAAGCAGTAGCGGCGCGCGAAGCGCGTGCGCTAGCCGTCGTTCGCGGCCAGCAACCCTTGCGCGTCCTCGTCGAAGCCCGCCACCGGCGTGGACTTCGCGAGCGCCATCCACACGCCGAAGGGCAGGGCCGCGCGGCGGGCGCGGGCCGCGTTGCGTGCGACGACGAGCCGCTCGCCTTCGAGCACCAGCACCCCGCAGCCTTCGGGCACTTCGTCCGGCGAAGCGATCGCACGGCCTCGCGCATCGCACCCCAGCACGTACCAGCACTCGCCGAGATCGAGATACGACGCCCGCTTGGCCGCTTGCCGCAGGTCGGCGAGCAGGTCGCTGCGGCGCACCTTCACTTCGTGCACCACCGGCTCGACGTACTCGGCCACCGACGTATTGCGGATCGAGAAGACGTCCGGCCGGCACATGCACCACTGCGGCGGATCCTCCGGTGCGGTCCCGGGCACGAGCGCGCGCAACGTGAGGTTGCGCCAGGCGACGCGGCCGGCGCGGACCATCTCGCGTGCGACGCGCTCCACCAGCGCTTCGTGCGCCGACAGCCGCGCGCGGTTGCGCTGCGCGCCGGCGGCGATGAGGGCCAGGCCGGCATCGGTCACGCGCATGCACTCGTGGCCACTGGAGGCGACGATGCGCTCGAGCAGGCCCGCGGCCAGCAGCTCCACCTCGAGCAAGTCCTGGCACGGCCAGCCGGCCGAGCGGTACACCTCGCGCAGGCGGCGCGCGTGCACGGCGCCGATCGCGGGCGGGGCAGGCTGCGTTGCGGGCAGGGCGTCCATGGGGAGGGGCAGTTTACGCCGCGACCGTAGGCAGCCTCCCACGCAGGAAGTGGCCGTTGCCTGATCGGCAGCCCGGCTCACCCAACCACAATCCGCGCCATGGCAGAGAGAGCCACCTTCGGGATCACCGCGCTGCGCTACGCCGGCTCGCAAGTCGTCGAGGCCATGATGGGCCTCATGGACCCGAGCGCGCGTCGCTGGGACCTGCGTCCCGTGCCGACGCGCGTGACCGAGGTCGTCGACCGCCTGGTCGAGGGCGACACCGTGATCAGCGTGTTCCCCGATGACGCGGGCGGGCTGCAGGCCGGGCCCGAGGTCAAGGTCGACGTCCTGCCCGAAGGCGTCGAGGCGCTCGCGCTCGACGACGGGCGCCCCGGCCGCCGCCTGGCCGACCTCCCGCGCTTCTGACCTCCTCCTCGCGCAAGTGAGTGCACGGCCTGCCTCGGCCGTGTGACTTCCTGCTCACCCACGAACGTTTGGACGCACGCGCTTGCAACGTGCTGCACGGTGCACGCGCGGTTACGTGATGCCGTGTCGGAATTGCCGGACACGAAGGTGGGCCGGTACCGACAGGAAGCGGCGTGTGCAACCTACCTCGCGGGCATGTCCATTTTTCACACCATCAACGCCATGGCAGAAGTTCAACGGCGAGACACAGCGAAGCACGGGGCTTGCACCAACGCGGAAGGCGACGCAAGCCGAGCGTGGCACGCAAGCGACGCGCATTACACGCCGTTGCCGTCCGAGAACGCTTGTCACACGCGGCACGCAACCGGTGCCGCAACAAATGTTTCCAGAGTTGTAGGCCGTCAACCGGCGGCCAGGGAGAGCAGCATGAGCACGTCGCTGGCGTTGCCGGATGTCGATCCGGTGCAGTTTTTGAAGATCGCTGGCATGGGCGCCCAGTTGCGCACGCATGCGGACCTGTGGCGCTGGCTGCAGGGCGAGGTGCAGCAGTGGCTGCCTCACCAGATCATGGTGGTGGGGTGGGGCGACTTCCGCAATGGCGAGCTGCAGTACGACATCATTTCCAGCCTGCCGGGCCTGCGCACGCACCTGTGCCCGCCGGCCCGCATCGCGCCGCTGGTGGGCTACTTCCGCGATTGCTGGGTCGCCGCGCAGTCGCAGCCCTGCCAGCTCGACATCTCCGGCTGCGGCCAACTGCTCGGCGAGGCCGGGCAGGGCTGGGCGCCGTCCCCCGGCGTGCCGGGCATGCACACCGCGCTCGTCCATGGCGTCGGTGACGTGCGCCTGGGCGGCGAACGTGTCTTCGCCGCGCTGACCTCGGGCGTGGCCCCGCAAGGCGGCGCCGGCGCGCTGAAGCTGCTGGTGCCCTTCATCGATTCCGCGCTGCGCCGCATGCCGCCGGCGCCGATGCGCCAGCCCGGCGCCGAGCGCTGCCAGGTCGAGCAGCTGGTGGTCCGCCTGGGCCAGCTGTCCGAGCGCGAGCGCCAGATCATGGTCTGGGTCGCGATGGGCAAGACCAACCCCGAGATCGGCTGCATCCTGCACATCAGCGAGTTCACGGTGAAGAACCACATGAAGAGCATCTTCAGCAAGCTGGACGTGAGCAATCGCGCCCAGGCCGTGGCCAAGCTGACCCGGATGGCGACGTATGCCTGAGACGCAAGCCGAGCGCGTGCTCGCGGCCGCCGGGACCACGGCGGCGGCAAGCAGCGCCGCGCCTCCCCCGGCCCCGGCGCTGCCCGGGCCGGCCGTCTTCAGCCACAGCCGGCTGTTGCGCTCGTGCGAGGCGTTCGTCGAGCCGCTCGCGACCGTGCTGGCGCTGTGGGCCATCGTGTGGGTGATCGAAGGCTCCATCACGCCCAGCTGGCTGGTCGTGTCGGTGCTCGCGTTCGCGCTGGCCTATCCCGGCCGCCCGCAACTGCGCGCGTCGCCGGCGCGTGTGGTGTCCGACACCGTGCTCGCCTGGGCCTGGACCTGCGGCCTGCTGCTGGCCATGGGCTATGCCACCGGCCACCTCGACGACTTCTCGCGCGACGTCGTGCTGCACTGGCTGTGGTTCGCGCCGGTCGCGCAACTGCTCGCGCACTGGGGACTGCGGCAGGCCGCGCCGCACATCGTCCGGCTGCAGGGCCCGCCGCTGCGCGCGGTGGTGGTCGGCATGAACGAGCAGGGCGGCTCGCTGGCGGACCGGCTGGCGATGGCGCACTACACGGGCGTCGAGCTCCTGGGCTTCTTCGACGACCGCACGCCCGACCGCATCCACGGCCGCCGGCACCGCATGCTGGGGCGCATCCACGAGATCGCCGACTACGTGAAGCGCAATCGCGTGCACCTGGTGTACCTGTCGCTGCCGATGGCGTCGCAGCCGCGCATCAAGCAGCTGCTCGACGCCCTCAAGGACACGACGGCGTCGGTCTACTTCGTGCCGGACATGTTCGTGACGGACCTGATCCAGGGACGCACGGACTCCGTCTGCGGCCTGCCCGTGATCTCGGTGTGCGAGACGCCGTTCCGCGGGCCCAACGCGGTCCTCAAGCGGGTGAGCGACGTGGTCCTGTCTGTTGCAATCCTGCTACTGCTGTCGCCGCTGCTGGTGGCGATCGCCGCCGCGGTCAAGCTGTCGTCGCCGGGGCCGGTGATCTTCCGCCAGCGCCGCTACGGCGTCTGGGGCCAGGAAATCATCGTCTACAAGTTCCGCTCGATGACGGTGACCGAGGACGGACCGGTGGTGACCCAGGCGCGCAAGGACGACGCGCGCGTCACCCGGCTGGGCGCCTTCCTGCGCCGCACGTCGATGGATGAGCTTCCGCAGTTCGTCAACGTGCTGCAGGGGCGGATGAGCATCGTCGGGCCGCGCCCGCATGCGGTGGCGCACAACGAGTTCTACCGGCCGTTGATCAAGAGCTACATGATCCGCCATAAGGTCAAACCCGGGATCACGGGCTGGGCCCAGGTGAACGGCTATCGCGGGGAAACCGACTCGCTGGAAAAGATGGAAGCGCGTATTCGCTGCGACCTCGACTATCTGCGAAACTGGTCCCTGCGGCTGGACCTCTACATCATCTGGAGGACCATCCGGCTGGTGTTCAAGGACGGAGCGGCTTATTGAGCACTAGCGCGAATGAGCCATTGTCCGCCCGTAGCCTGCGCGCAACGATGCAAGTCTTCGGGAGCGCGGGTGCCTCGCGAGAGTGAACACCAAATGAAGAAACCGTCCTTCCGGCCCCTGCTCACCGCCACCGCCGCGGCCGCGGCCTGCCTGCTGCCCGCGATGGGCGCGCATGCGCAGACCACGCTGCAGTCCCCCGGCGGCCAACCCGGCGAATCAGCGGCGCAACCCGCTGGCCAGTCGATGGCCATCCCCATGGGCCAGGGCATGAGCGTGCCCATGTCGCCCGCGCAGTCGATCTCGCAGCCGTTCCCGCCGACCACCGCGCTGCCGCTGGAAGGCGACCGCGAAGGCCTGCGTTTCCGCGCATCGGCGGGCGTCGAGCGTGACAGCAACGTCAGCCGCGTGAACACCGGCGAGATCTCCGACACCATCACCTCGGTCGGCGTGGGCCTGCGCTTCAACAAGCGCTACAGCCTGCAGCGCGTGGTGCTGGACGTCGCGGCGGACCACTACCGCTTCGACAAGCTGGACACCAACTACACGACGCTGAACTACTCGGCGGCCTGGTACTGGGCGGTGGGCAACGTCCTGGACGGCGTCGCCAGCGCCGAGCGCCGGCAGTTCCGCGACGTCACCGCCAACGGCCTGGTGAGCGCGCTGAACCGCCGCACCGAGAGCAACGAGCTGGTCGAGGGCCGCTACAAGATCGGCGCCAGCTACCGCCTGCTCGCCGGCATCCAGCACACGGCCTCGCGCAGCACCGACCCCACCGCGTGGGACGGGAACCCCGACGTGACCAGCGGCCGCGTGGGCGTGCAGTACGAATCGGCCCGCGGCTCCACCGTCACGGCGCGCTACCGCCACGGCGACGGCGACTACAACAACGCGCTGGCGCCCAAGTTCAAGGACGACGAAGTCACGCTGGCCGTGCACTGGGCGGTGTCGCCCATCACGGCGGTCGACGCGACCATCGGCAACCTGCGCCGCGAACACGAAGGCGCGTCCGCGCGCAACTTCGACGGCGCCATCGGCTCGCTGGGCGTGACGTGGGATGCCACCGCCAAGACGCGCCTGGTCGCCGGCTACTCGCGCGACCTGGGCAGCTACCTGCTCGGCAGCGGCGGCCACGTCGAGAGCGACCGCGTGTTCGTCGGCCCGGTGTGGCGCATCACGACGCAGACCGCCCTGAGCGCGCGCGTCGAGCACGAGAACCGCAAGTGGGTGGACGTCGGCGGCGCGACGATCGACGTCGGCCGCGGCGACAAGTTCGATGTCGTGGCCCTGGGCCTCGACTGGCAGCCGTGGCGCACCGTGGGTGTGTCCGCGCAGTACCGCAACGAGAAGCGCTCGTCGTCGGTGCCGATTTTCAATTACCGCGCCAACGTGGTCGGGCTGGCCGTCAAGCTGAACATCTAGGTTCCGGCGGCTCCCCGGCCATGCGGCGCCAGACCGCAGGTCATTGAAGGGAGAGAGAAATGAAGTTCGTGTTTCGATGGATCGGGTTGTTCCTGATCACCACCTGGGCCGCTCTGGCGGCGGCCCAGCCCGACCCGGGAGGGGGAGGCGCCGGCGGGGCCCAAACCGCCAGCGCCGATTACAGGCTGGGACCCGGTGACCAGATCCGGGTGCAGGTCTACCAGAACCCCGACCTGACCGTCGAGACACGCGTGTCCGAGCAGGGCACGATCAACTACCCGCTGATCGGGAACGTCCAATTGGGCGGCACCACGATCGGCGACGCCGAGAAGAAGATCGCCTCGGCGCTCAAGAGCGGCAACTTCCTGCGCCAGCCGCAGGTGAACATCGTCCTGCTGCAGGTGCGCGGCAACCAGGTGTCCGTCCTGGGCCAGGTGCAGAAGCCGGGGCGGTTCCCGCTGGAGACGACCAACACGCGCGTCAGCGACCTGCTCGCGGCGGCCGGCGGCGTCACGCCCATGGGCGACGACACGCTGATCGTCACCGGCACGCGCAGCGGCCAGCCGTTCCGCAAGGTCATCGACATTCCCGCGCTGTTCCTGAACCAGCGCGGCCAGGACGACATCCTGGTGCAGGGCGGCGACACGCTGTTCGTCAACAAGGCGCCCGTCTACTACATCTACGGCGAGGCGCAGAAGCCCGGACCGTACCGCATCGAGCGCGGCATGACCGTGCAGCAGGCCATCGCGCAAGGCGGCGGCCCGACCCCGCGCGGCAGCCTCAACCGGTTGAAGGTCACCCGCACCACGCCTGACGGCAAGAAGGTGGAAGCCGACGCTCGCCTGAGCGACCCGGTGATGCCCAACGACGTCATCTTCGTCCGCGAAAGCCTGTTCTGAAGCAGTAAGGAGGCTTCGCCATGAACCTGTCCCAATTCTTCGCGATCCTGCGAGCGCGCCGCATGCTCGTCCTCGGGATCTTCCTCGGCACCGTCGCCCTCGCGCTCGCATGGGTGCTGCTGCGCCCCGCGTACTACACGGCGCGCGCGCCGATCCTGGTCGACGTCCGCAACCCGGACCCGCTCGCCCAGCCCAACTACCAGCCGATCGTGCCGGCCTCGTACATGGCCACGCAGATCGACATCGCCCGCAGCGACCGGGTCGCCGAGCGCGTCGTCGAGATGCTCGGCATGGACAAGGACCCCAAGGCCACCGAAGGCTGGCAGAGGGCCACCGGCGGCCGCGGCAGCGTGAAGGCCTGGCTGGCCAGCGACCTGCAGGCCGGCCTGGACGTCAAGCCCGCGCGCGAGTCCAACATCATCAACATCTCGTGGACCGGCCGCAGCCCGCAGCAGGCGGCCAACGTGGCCAACGCGTTCGCGCAGGCCTACCTGGATACCGCGCTGGACATCAAGACCGATCCGGCCCGCAAGTACTCGGCGTGGTTCGACGAGCAATTGAAGTTCGCGCGTGACCGCCTGGAGCAGGCGCAGGAACGCCTGACGCAGTACCAGCAGCGCACCGGCGTCATCAGCGCCGACGGCGCCGACATGGAGACGCAGCGCCTGAACGAGCTGTCGTCGCAACTGACCCTGGTGCAGGGCCAGCTCACCGACGTCGCCAACAAGCGCAACGCCGCCGCCGGCAGCGTCGCCGAGACCATGGCCAGCCCGCTGATCAACAGCCTGAAGGCCGACATCGCGCGGCAGGAAGCGCGCATCCAGGAAGCCAGCGCCAATCTCGGCGCGCGCCACCCGCAGATGATCCGCATGCAGGACGAACTGCGCGCCATGCGCTCGCGCCTGGGCGCCGAGACCGGCAGCATCGGCAGCTCGATCGAGACGTCCTACCAGGTCACCAAGGCGCGCGAACGCGAGCTGATGGGCGCCGTGAACGCGCAGCGCGCCCGCGTGATGCAGTTCAACAAGTTCCGCGACGAGCTCAACGTGCTGCGCCGCGACCTCGATGCCGCCCAGAAGGCGTACGAAGCCGTCAGCGAGCGCGCGTCGCAGTCCAAGCTGCAGGCGCTGTCCAACCAGACCAACATCCAGCGACTGGCCACCGCCATCGAACCGCTGGAGCAGAAGGGCCCGACGATGAAGCTCGCGCTGATCGTCGCCGCCGTCGCCGGCTTCCTGCTGGCACTGGCCGGTGCGCTGCTGCTCGAGCTGATCAACCGCCGCGTGCGCTCGGTCGACGACCTGGCCATGGCCACCCACCTGCCGATCCTGGCGACCGTGCCCGCGCACGACGGCAAGGCATCGCTGGCGCGGCTGGCGCATGCGCCGGCCCGCCCGGCGCTCGGCTACCGCGGGAGCTACGCATGAGCAACAACACGCAGATCCTTCCCCTGCACCGCGACCTCGACGTCGTCGGCCCCGCGCGCGAAGCCAGCATGCCCATCGGGGCGCTGCTGGTGGAAGCCGGCCGCATCACCGGCGACGAGGCCGAGAAGATCCACGAGTACCAGAAGAAGGTCGGCCTGCCGTTCGGCGAGGCGGGCATCTCCATGGGGCTGCTCACCGACGAGGACGTGCGCCAGGCGCTCGCCCGCCAGTTCGGCCAGGCGAGCATCTCGCCCGACGCCGGCCTGGGCAAGGACCTGGTGGCCGCCTACGAGCCGGACAGCCCGGCGGTGGAGCACCTGCGCAGCCTGCGCGCGCAGCTGATGCTGCGCTGGTTCGAGAACGGCAGCGACCAGTCGGCGCTGGCCATCGTCAGCCCAGGCTCGGGCGAAGGCCGCAGCTACATCACGGCCAACCTCGCCGTGCTGTTCTCGCAGATGGGCAAGCGCACGCTGGTCATCGACGCCGACCTGCGCAAGCCGCGCCAGCACCGCATCTTCGGCCTGCCCGGCAAGGTGGGGCTGTCGGCGCTGCTGGCCGGCCGCGCCGGCGCCGAGGTGATGTGCGACATCCCGCAGCTGCCGGGCCTCACGGTCCTGCCCGCGGGCGTGCTGCCGCCGAACCCGCAGGAGCTGCTGTCGCGTCCCGCGTTCCAGCGCCTCGTGCAGTCGCTGCGCGGCATGTACGAGGTCATCCTCGTCGACACGCCGGCCGCGAGCGCGTGGGCCGATGCGGGCACCGTCGCCGCGCGCGCCGGCGCCGCGCTGATGGTCACCTGCCGGGACCGCAGCTCGATGCCGCGCGTGATCAAGCTGTCTGAGGATTTGCGCGAATTCGGCGTCAGCGTCGTCGGTGCGGTCCTCAACGGGGCCGGGGCGGTGGCGTGATGGCGCCCGCGGCTGCTCGCGACTGGCAGCTGCGCTGGTACCAGCTGGTGCGTTCGATGGCGCGCGTGCACACGCCGCGCGGCGAGGACCAGCTGCTGGACTGGCTGCTGCGGCCGGGCGAGGCGCGCGTGCTCGCGTTCGTCAACGCGCACGCCATGAACACGGTCGCCGAGTCGCCCGCGTTCTTCAACTCACTGATGTCGGCCGACGTGGTGGTGCGCGACGGCATCGGGATGGCCATGCTGATGCGCGTGTGCAACCAGGTGCCGGGGCAGAACCTCAACGGGACCGACCTGATCCCCAAGCTGCTGCAGCGCGCCGACGGCGAGCCGATCGCGTTGTTCGGCACGCGGGATCCGTGGCTGTCGCACGCGCGCGACGAGGTGCTCGCGCAGCTCGCGCCGCGCAGCGACGTCATCACCGCCGACGGCTTCATGGACACGGTGGAGTACATCCGCCTCGCGGCGCGCCACCGTCCGCGGCTGATCGTCCTCGGCATGGGCATGCCGCGGCAGGAAGAGGTTGCGATGGCCCTGCGCGGCGCGCTCGGCTCGCCGTGCCTCATCGTGTGCGGCGGCGCGATCATCGACTTCCTCGGCGGCAAGGTGCCGCGCGCACCCACCTGGATGCGCGAGCACGGCCTCGAGTGGGCGTTCCGCCTGTGCCGCGAGCCGCGGCGCCTGTGGGACCGCTACGTGCGCGGCAACCCGCGGTTCCTGCGGCGCGCGCTCGACATCGCGGAGCGCAGCTGGCGCCACGGCTGGCCGGCCGTGGCATGACGTGGCCGGCGCACTGGCCGCGCGCCGCTTCGGGCATTGCACTTGCTCCGTCCTGCGGCGCTTCCTGCCGTTCCACGCGACTCAACCTTAGCCCGGGCGGGCCATTCCCGCCCGGCGCGTTCACGGCGATGCTCTGGCACGTGATCGACCTGCTCCGCATGAACCCATCGACGTCCCGTTTCGCTGCCACGTTCACGCCCGCGTCGCCCGCGGGCGGCTCGCCCGGTCCCGCGGAGCGCCCGCGCCGCGACGCCGGGCCGCGCGCGCCCGTGCACTTCTCCATCGTGATCCCGTTGCACGACAAGGCGCGCTACGTGATGGCGACGCTGGGGTCGGTGCTCGCGCAGACCGATCCGGACTTCGAGGTGATCGTCGTCGACGACGGCTCGCGCGACGAAGGCCCGGACCTCGTTGCCGCGATCCAGGACCCGCGCGTGCGTCTGGTGCGCCAGGCCAACGCCGGCGTCTCCGTCGCGCGCAACCTGGGCATCTCGCTGGCGCGCGGTGAATGGGTCGCGTTCCTGGACGCCGACGACTGGCACCACCCGCGCTATCTCGAGCAGCTGCGGCGCGCGCAGCAGGCGGCGCCCGATGCGGACGTGGTCGCCTCCCGCTTCGTCACCTTTACCGACGCGCAGGCGATGGCCGCGCCGCTGGCCTGGCAAGTGCCCGACGGCGACGTCCCCGTCGAGCGCATCAACGACCTGCCCACGCGCTGGATGCAGGGGCCGACGCTGTTCACCGGGTCCGTGGCGGTGCGCCGCTCGCTGCTGGACCGCATGCAGCCCTGCTTCCCGCCGGGCGAGTCCTTCGGCGAGGACCTGGACCTGTGGTTCCGCGTCGGCGAGCGCAGCCCCATCGCGCTCGTGCACGCGCCGCTGGCGGCGTACCGCACCGAAGTGGGCGGCAGCCTGAGCGCCAGGCACGATCCGCGCGAGCTGCCGCCGTGGGTCGAACGCATGCGCGAGCGGGTGCGGTCCGGCTCGCTGCCCGCGCACCGGGCGCGCTCGGCCCTGGTCTACATCTCGCAGATGAAGATCGACATGGCGCGCCACGCGGTGGTACGCGGCGAGCGCCTCGCGGCGCTGCGCTGGCTGTGGGCCGCGCGCCGCATCGTCCGGACCAAGCGCTGGTGGTTCACGGCGTTCATGATCCTGTCGTGGCCCGGCAGCCTGGTGCGCGGCTACATGGACCGCACCCGCGCCAGCCCGCTGCCGCCCGAAGGCGCTTCCGCCGGCACGGCCTGATTGCGCGCGCCGCTACGATGCGGCGATGGGGCGGCCGCACTACCACGTCTACGTCGTGCAACTCGACGACCGGGTGTGGAACGCGGCCCGCTTCCGCCGCGCCAACCCGGACCACGAACCGGGCAAGCCGCTGGTGTACGTCGGCATGACGGGGCTCGATCCCGACGTGCGCTTCGACAAGCACAAGGCCGGCATCCAGGCCAACCGCTACGTCCAGCAATGGGGCTTGCGCCTGCTGCCCGGCCTGTACGACCGCTACAACCCCATGACGTACGACGAAGCCCGCAGCATGGAAGTCGAACTCGCGATCGCGCTCCGTCGCGCTGGGTATGGCGTCTGGCAAGGTTGAGTGCGTGGCGCCGCACCCGGCACGTGCAACAACACAACCCATCAAGCCCCGCTGACGCCAGCCGTCGCTGCTGAGGCAGCCGCGCGGGTGGCACAGCCGTTACGCTGCTCGCGTGCCGCCCGGACCTTCTCCCGCCCCATGACCGCCGATGTCATCGTCGCCGGCGCTGGCGTCGCCGGGTTGCGCTGCGCACTGGCGCTGGCGGATGCGGGCCTGCGCGTGACGGTGCTCGAGGCGGCGCCGATGCCGGGCGGGCGGGCGTCGAGCTGGACGGACGAGACCACCGGCCTGCAGGTCGACATCGGCCCGCACGTGATCACCAGCGAGCACCGCAACTTCCTCGCCATGCTCCAGCGCCTGGGCACCGACGACCAGGTGCTCTGGCAGGACCGGCGCCTGATCACGCTGCTGGATGCGAAGGGCGCGCTGCGCATGCCGGTGTGCGGCTGGACGCCGCCGCTGCACGGCTTGCCGCTCGCGCCGCGCGCGCTCACGCGGTTGTCGATTCCCGATGCGTGGTCCCACATGCGGCTGGCGTGGCGCGCGGCGCGGCTGGACGAGCAGCGCCTGCGCGAGTTCGACGGCGACGACGCGCTGGCGATGCTGCGCGCGATGGGCGTGCGGCCGCGCGCGATCGACTGGTTCTGGCGCTCGGCGATGCTGGCGTTGCTGAACGTGTCGCTGGAGCAGTGCTCCGGCGCCGCGGCGCTGCGCGTGTTCCGCCTGATGCTGGGACGTAGCGGCTGGTACTTCGGCTTCCCCAAGGTCGCGCTCGCCTCGCTGTATGCCCCGGGCGCCTGCCGCGCCGTGGTGCGCTCGGGCGGGCAGGTGCTGTTCGGCGCACGCGTGCGGCGCCTGCGCCTGGACGGCGACGGCCGCTTTGCCGGCGTGGAGACGGCCGACGGCCACCTGCTCGAAGCTCCGCGCTGCGTGCTCGCCTTGCCGCCGCACGACCTGGCCGGCGTCGCCGCCGAGACGGACGCGCTGCAAGGCCTGGCCACCACCGCGAGCTACTTCCGGCCGGCGCCGTACCAGAGCACGTACGTCTGGTTCGACCGCCGCGTGACCCGCGAGCGCTTCTGGGCGCGGACCTGGTCGGTGCAGAACCTCAACACGGATTTCTACGACCTGGCCAACATCCGGCCCGCGCTTGGCAGCCGCGGGTCGGTGATCGCGTGCAACGCCATCGGCCCGCAGTCGCGCGCCGAATGGAGCGATGAGCGCATCGTGGAGCACACGATGCGCGAGATCGAGCAGTTCGCGCCGCAGGCCCGCCAGGCGCGCGTGCTGCACACGCGCGTGCACCGCATCGCGATGGCGGTGCCGCAACCGCGTCCCGGCACCGAGCTGCTGCGGCCGGGCAACGCCACCGCGCTGCCCGGCGCCTGGATCGCGGGCGACTGGACCGACACGGCGCTGCCTTGCTCCATGGAGAGCGCCGCGCGCTCGGGCGCGCTGGCGGCCGAAGGCGTGCTGGCGGACATGGGGCGGCCGACCTCGATCGCGAAGGAGGCGCCGGAGACCTACGGCCTTCCGGGGGTGCTGCGCCGGCGGGCGGCCGCGACGTAAGCTCGCGCCATGCGGGCGTCCATCTTCAGTCCGACGGAGTGGCTGACGCTGCACACGGCGGTGGTGCTGCTCTCACTGCTGCTGTATTCGGCGCTGTCGCTCGGCACGCGGCAGCGCCGCCACCCCTCGGCGGCGATCGGCTGGGTGATCGCTCTCGCGCTGCTGCCCTATGTCGCGCTGCCGCTGTTCCTGGTGTTCGGCAACCGCAAGACGGTGCGCGAGCCGCGGCGCGGCGCCTTGCGCCGGCACGAGGCCGATGCCGCGCATCGCGCGACGCCCGCCGGCCGCTTCCAGGCCCTGGCCGTCGCGCTGGGACTGCCGCCCCCGGTCGCGAGCGAGGACCTCCACGTGCACGCGGACGGCCACGAGGCGCTGGAGCGGCTGGAAGCCGTGATCGCGAGCGCCCAGCGCACGCTGGACGTCAGCACCTTCCTCGTCGGGCGCGACGTGGTCGGCGAGCGCGTCGCCCAACTGCTGGCGGCACGCGCCGCGCAAGGCGTGCGGGTGCGGTTGATGGTCGATGGCGTCGGCCGCTTCCTCGGCGGCATCCCGTCGCTGCGCTCCCTGCAGCGCGCCGGCGTGGAACTGCGGATGTTCGTGCAGCCGTGGTCGACGACCCCCTTGCGCGGCCGCGTGAACCTGCGCAACCACCGCAAGGTCGCGGTCGCCGATGGCGAGCACCTGTGGTGCGGCGGACGCAACCTGGCATCCGAGTACTTCGTCGAGGGTCGCCGCCAGCCGGCGTGGGAGGACCTGAGCTTCGACCTGCGCGGGCCGCTCGCGCAGCAGGCGGTGCGCCAGTTCGAGGCCGACTGGGCGCTGGCGCGCAACGAGCCGGCGCGGCTGCAGCTGCTGGAGGCGCCGGCCGACGGCCAGGACTCGCTCGTGCAGTGGATCCCGAGCGGCCCCGACCAGGTCGAGGACACGCTGTACCAGCTGCTGATCGACGCGTGCTTCAGCGCGAAGGAGCGCATCGTCGCGGTCACGCCGTACTTCGTGCCCGAGCCGGCGCTGCTGATGGCGTTCACGCTGGCCGCGCGGCGCGGCGTCGCCGTCGACATCGTGTTGCCGCGGCGATCCAACCACCGCCTGGCCGATCTCGCGCGCCCCGCGGCGCTGCGCGACCTGGTCGACGCCGGCGCGCGCGTGTGGCTGTATCCGCAGATGCTGCACGCCAAGCTCTTCGTCGTCGACGGGGCCGTGGCGCTGGCCGGCTCCGCCAACCTCGACCAGCGCAGCCTCTTCCTCAACTACGAGCTGATGGTCGCGTTCTACGGCGAGGCGGCGGTGCGGCAGTTCGCCGCGCGCGCGGAGCACTGGCGATCGCACGCCCATGCATTCCATCCGCCGCGCGTCGGCGCGTTGCGCCAGGTCGGCGAGGGCCTGCTGCGCTGGCTGACGTTCCAGCTGTGAGCTGGCGGCCTCAAGCCGCGCGGTGGATCTCGATGGTGGAGTGCACGACCTCGGGATGGCCGGCCAGCCGGTCGCGCACCTCGGCGGCTTCCAGCGCGGGTGCGGAGGTGAGCAACGTCATCGCGCACGCATAGACGTTGCGCCCGACGCGCCACACGTGCAGGTCGGTGACGCGGTCCTGCGTCGTTTCCACCGCTTGCCGGATCTCCTGCACGATCGCGTGGTCCATCTCGCGGTCCAGCAGCACCTTGCCGGTTTCGCCGACCAGGCCACGGGCCCACCACGCCACCAGCACCGCACCGACGACGCCCATCAGCGGGTCGAGCCAGGCCCAGCCCCAGAGCCAGCCTCCCAGCAGCGCCCCGACGGCCAGCACCGACGTCGCGGCGTCGGTGGCGACGTGTACGTAGGCCGAGCGCAGGTTGAGGTCCTCGCCGTGCGCATGCCGGTGGGCGTCGTGGTGCGCATGGTCGTGGTCGTCCTCGTGCTCGTGTGCGTGCCCGTGGTCGTGCCCATGGTGCGTGCGCCCGAGGATCACGGCGCAGGCGAGGTTGACGAGCAGGCCGATGACCGCGACCGTGAGTGCTTGCGGGTAGTGGATCGATTGCGGCTCCAGCAGCCGCTCGACCGACCCGAGCAGCATCAATGCGGCCACGACGACGAGCAGGATCGCGCTGGTGAACGCCGCCAGCACCTCGATCTTCCAGGTGCCGAAGGCGAAGCGCTCGTCGCTCGCGTAGCGGCGCGCGGTCGTGTATGCGACGACCGACAGCCCGATCGCCAGCGCGTGCGAGCTCATGTGCCAGCCGTCGGCCAGCACGGCCATCGAGTTGAACCACCAGCCGGCCGTGATCTCGCCGACCATCGTCACGAGCGTCACCCACAACACGGTGCGCGTGCTGCGTTCGGCGGCGTCGTTGCCGGCGTGGAACTCGTGGCGGTGGGTGCAGGGCGCGCCCTGCGGTGCGGCGGTTTGCGTGCTGCTCATGGCGTCCGCACGATTGTCCCAGAGCGGGCGGGCGCGCTCGCGCCAATGGCCGGAGGGCGGCAGGGACGTTCTCCTACAGCCGAGCTTGTGCGCGCGTGGCCTGATGGATGCAGAGGAAGCCACACACCATGGATGCACACGACACCGATCCGTCCATTCACGAAGCCGCCGCGGTGAAGCCCGCCGGCCGCTTCGCGCGCCTGGTCGAGGCCTGGTTCGGCCGCGGCGGCGCCGAGCTGCCCGCGGGCGAACCGTTCCGCGACAGCGACTTCGAGGCCGACTCCGGTTTCTTCGGCCGCCCGCTCGGCGAGCACTAGGCTACTGCGCGAACGGCGCGAGCTGCTCGCGCAGGTGGACGAGCGCCTGCGCGAACGCCTGCTCGTCGATCTGCAGGCGCGTGCACGCGATGCGCACCTTGTCGATGTCGCGCAGCAGCGCGGCGCGCGCCACGATCGCCTGCTCCGAGCCTTCGAGCACGTCCTGCGCGCCGCGGTCCGCGCGCGCGAGCGGCTCGACCTTGCCGCGCCAATCGCGCCAGGCCGCGTCGAACGCGTCGCCGAGCAGCTCCAGCACGACTTCGCGCCCCGCGAGCACGAGCTGGCCGAAGCGCCCCGCATCGGCCGCGGCGACGCACAAGCCTTCGAGCCGTTGCAACGCGACCCGCTGGCGGTCGACGTCGGCCAGCAGCATCCGCAGCAGGTGCAGCGACTCCTGGTCCTCGGGGTCGGGCCGTTGCGGGCGCAAGGTGTCCCACAGCTCGGCGAGCAGGTCCTGCGCCTGCCGCACGCGCGGATCGATCTCGGCCCGCGTGCGCTCCAGCCGGGCGAGCGAGTGCTGGGCAGCCTGCTGCTGCGCGGCATGCGATGCACGCAAGGCCTGCACGTGCGAGGCCAACGGGGCCTCGGTGCGAAGCGCCTCGTCGAGCCGGTCGCGCAGGAGGGTCGCGGATTGCTTGCTGCGGAACGGCCAGGTGCGCCGCCAGAGCGAGGCCGGCGTTTCCGGCTCGGCGCCACCCACCGCGTGGTGCATGTCCTGCAGGGCGCGCAGCAGGGCGGACGCCTCGCCGTGGAGCAGCTGCGTGTCCAGCATGTCCGGGAGGCGGGCGATGCGGGGCACCAGGCTCAACGTCGCATCGACGATGGCCTGGATCCTCCCCGTGAGCGCGGCGGGGAATCCGTCGGGAATGGGCGACGAGCCAGTCATTGTTACAACCAGAAACTCAGTGTAACGACGGACCCGAAACCTTGCCCAGCCCCCCGAATGGGGGAGGGCCGCCTCAGAGGCCGCGGCGTGCCGGGTGCCCCGCGACTCCGGCGCGGCGCAGCCGCTCCAGGCCGTGCTGCCGCACCTCCCACGCCGCCACGTCCGCCAGCACGGAGGGGTACGGAGTCCAGTCCAGCCGCAGCTCGTTGGTCGCCGCGCTGGCGTCCACCCGCTGCTGCAGCCGCCAGGCGGCCGCTTCCGGCCGCGAAATCGCCTGGGGCAGCTCCGAGTCGTCCCGCGGCGCCATCCCGCGCAAGGCGTCGAGCAGCGGGGTGGCGATCCACTGCTCCGCGGCGATGCGCCAGGCGGCGATGCGCGGCACCGGCGTCGCGCCGATGCCCAAGGCCAGGTCGAGGAACAGGTCGTTCCAGCGCGGGCTGTCCGGTGCCGCCAGGTTGTAGCAGCGCCAGTCGCCGCGCTGCAGCGGCAGTTGCAGCGCGCGGATGATCGCCAGGCAGGCGTCGTCGACCGGCACCAGGTTGCTCCAGCCGTCGCCGTGCGCGCCCAGGTCGCCCAGGCGGCGCTCGCGCAAGGCCGTGGCCAGGCGACGCACGAGCGGCAAGCCATTGCCCCAGAGCGGTCCCGCGCGAAGCACCACCACTTGGCCGCCTGCGGCCGCGCACGCGCGCGCCGCGCCTTCCACCGCGCGCCAGCCGCGCACCTCGGCCTCCGCCGTGCGCGGCCAGGGCGAGGCCTCGTCGACACGACCCCGCAAGGAGCCATAGACGCGCGCGCTGCCCAGGACCACGAGCCGGGGGCGCTTGGCAGCGAGGCAGGCCTGCATCCACTCGACGCGCCGCGCGAGCGCCGCGCGCGGGCTGCCGCTGCAGTCGACCACGGCATCCGCCCCCGCGAAGGCTTCTTCCATGCCCGGGTCGTGCGGCCGCAGCAGCACGGGCCGCGCCCAGCCCGAGTCGCGCAGCAGCGACGCCAGCCGCGCGCCGGCCGGCGTCGCACCGCCGAGCATGACGACGTTCATGCGAACAACTCCAGTGCCGCCGCGCGGCGCGGCTGCAGGCGGCGCGCGAGATGGTCGGCGAGCCGCAGCGACAACGCGACGATCGTCAGCGTCGGGTCCGCCTGCCCGCAGGTGGGGAACACGGCGCTGCCGGCGACGTACAGGTCCTGCACGCCATGCACCCGCCCGTCGGGATCGACCACGCTGGTGTGCGGGTCGCGCCCCATGCGCGCCGTGCCCGCGTGGGTGCCGGTGACCGGCAGCAGCACGTCGCCGAAGTCCTCGTCGACCTCCAGCCGTCCTGCACGGGCGCGCCCCAGCTCGGACGCCAGTTGCAGCAGGCCGCGGTGCACCGACGCGACATCGGCCAGGCAGTGCCGCCAGTCGACGCGCAGCTTGCGCAGGCCGAGCGCGTCGCGATCATCCGCGAGCAGCACCCGGCTTGAGGGCAGCGGCTGCTGCTCGGCCTGGACCCACAGCGCATGGCGGTTCGCGTCCTCGCGCGACACCGGCCAGCGCCGCGCGTGCTGCAGCCGCTCGCGCGCCGCCTGCCACGCGTGCGCCCAGGCGGCGCCGCTGCGCACGTTGCGCAGGTGTTGCGGCAGGGCCGGCGCCGCGGCCGGGTCGAAAAGATGGGTGGCCAGGTGCCGCAGCGATCGCCAGGGATCGCCATGCGACGGGTCGGCGGCGTCGGGCGGCTGCAGCCAGAACGACGCATTCAGCAGTCCTTCGGCCCGCTGTGCCGAAGCGGCGATCGCCATGCGCCGGCGCGTCGGCACGCCGTCCACGGCCAGTTCATGGCCGGCCCGGACCGCCCCCCGCGTGACGAGCCACGCGACCCGCCCGCGCAGCTGGCATTGGTAGTAGCGGCCGACCTGGTCGAAAGCGTTGCCGATGCCCGCCGGCACCACGTCGTCGGGCTGCAGCAGCAGCCGCGCGGTTTCCAGCCCGCCCGCGGCGAGCACCACGGCGCGCGCTTCGACCTGGAAGCGATGGCCACGCAGCGTCGCGCATGGCACGGCTTGCACGCGGCGGCCGTCGGGATGCAGTCGCACGCCCAGTGCATGCGCCCCCGTGAGCACCCGCAGGTCGGAGGCGGCGGCGAGCCGCGCTCGGTAGCGGCGGCCCAGGTCCGTGGGGCACGACAGCTGCTCCAGGCGCTGCGCATCCACCAGGCGATCGTCGAGCCCGTCGAGCAGCGGCCCCGGCACGGTGGTGCCGAAGCGGCCCGTCTCCAGCCACGGGCTCGCGCGCGCGTACCAGGGCTGCAGGCCGTCCCACGAGATCGGCCAGCCGCTGTGCGGCACATGGGCGCGCCGCTCGAGATCGATCGGGTCCAGCGGCATGCAGGTGCCGTCCCAGGCCTGCGTCGTGCCGCCGAGCCCACGGCGGCGTCCGCGGTCCGGTCGCAGGTGCTTGCCGGGTCGCGCGAGATCGCCTGCGTACAGCGCCTGCGCCCCGGCATCGTGCGGACCGGCACCGGCTTCGAGCAGCACGACCGAGAGGCCCTTGCCGGAGAGCGAGAGCGCAAGGGGAATTCCCGCCGCGCCGGCGCCGACCACGCACACGTCCGCCGGCACCGTGGTGCCGCGCGGCACCCGGTCGGCGGACTCGATCATGGCCTCGGGGCCGCGGACAGGCCGAAGTGGCGTTCGTGCACGCGCGCGATCGCGGACGCGAAGCGCGGCAGCGAGAACTCGGCGTCGTACAGCGCGCGGCCCTCGCGCTCGAGGCGCTCGCGCATCGACGGCTCGCCTAGGACCTGCGCCAGCCCGCGCGCGATGCTGGCCGGGTTGCCGGGCTCGACGAACCAGGCGTGGCGGCCGTTCAGCAGCACGTTCGGGATCTCGCCGACCGGCGTGCAGACGACGGCGACGCCGTGCGCAAGCGATTCGAGGATCGCGAGCGGCAGGCCTTCGTCGTGCGAGGGCAGCACCATCACGTCGGCATCGGCCAGCAGCTTGCCCACGAGCTCGGGCCCCGCCCAGCCGAGGAACTCCACGCGGTCCTGCACGCCCAGCTCGGTGGCCATGGTGCGGAACGCCTCCACGTCGCCGCCACCGGCTAGCGACACGCGCAGGCGGCGGTGCGCCAGCGCGGGATGCGTCAGCGCCTGCAGCAGGTCGGGCACGCCCTTGCGTTCGGACAGGTTGCCCAGGAACACGACGTGCGGCACGGCGCGCTCGCCGGTGCGCCGCGGCACGGCGGGGGACGGCACGCCATTGATCACCACTTCGATCCGGTCGGCCGGCACGCGCAGTTCGCCCGCGACGAAATCCGCGGCGGTGCGACCGAGCACGACGCAGCTTTGCGGCAACGAGAACATCCAGCGCACCAGCAGCTTGCCGACGCCGGGCAGGCGCGCGTACGTCTGCGGCAGTTGCGCCGCATGCAGGTGCAGCACCACGGGCACGCCCAGCAGGCGGCACGCGCCCATCAGCACGCCCTTGCGCACCAGGCTCAGGCGCTCGGCGACGTTGACGTGGACGCCGGCGAGCTCCTTGCGCCAGCGGCCGCGGGCGATGGCGCCGATCGCGCGGGCCAGGTACAGCGGCGACAGCAGCGCCCGGCCGGGGCCGCGCGTTTCCAGCATGCGCAGCACGGGCTCGCCCTGCGGCTGCGCGTCCACGAGGTATTGCGCGACCTTCCACATGCCCCCGCCCATCGGCGTGTTGGGGCCGGCCACGTAGATGAAGCGGCGGCGTGCCTGCGCCTGCGGCTGGGCGATCGAGCCCGCCGGCGCATGCATCGCGGCCAGTCCCGGGTGAGTGGCGTCCAGCGAGCCGGCGCCCTCAAGCGGTGTCGTCATTGCGCGATGTTCCTTTCCTTGCGATCGACCTCGTCGGCCTCGATGGGCTCGTGCAGCACCTCGCTGGCGATGCGCCCGGACGGCGCGATGCGCGGCGCCAGCAGGCCGCGCACGAGGCCGGCGCTGTTCACGTTCCACGAGACGACGGAATACAGGGCGCGCGTCCACGAGCGCTTGCGCCACGCCATCGCCAGGAGCGGCGCGGCGGCGAGCAGCGCGAACGAGACGGCACGCTGGGCAATGGGCAGCGGCCACAGCGGCGTCGACAGCAGCACCAGCCACCAGGCGACGACGGCGACGTACAGGCGCAATTCGCGCAGGCCGCGCACGACGAGCTTGAAGTGCGGCTGGCCGAGCGACGCGCGCACCAGCTCGCCGGGCCCGCAGGCGTAGCGGCTGCGCCAGCGGCGCTTCAGCAGCTGGTAGGGCGGCGCGTCGTGGCCGTAGTGGGTCACCGCGTCGAAGGGCAGGCGCCACAGCTTCCAGCCGCGCGCGCGCAGGCGCGTGGCGAGGTCGAACTCCTCGTAGCTGTGCAGGTTGCGGTCGGAGAGCCAGCCGGCCTCCTCGATCGCACGGCGGCGGTAGAGGCCGCCGCCATCGAGCCGGTCGACCTGCCCGGGCAGGCGGTGCGCTTCCAGCTTCAAGCTGCGCTCGCCGCGCTCGCGGTACTCGAGGCTCTCCTGGTTCAGCTCGACGACGCGGCCGCCGACGCCCGCGATTTCCGGATGCTGGGCCAGGAAGGACAGCGCCTGCTCCAGGAAGCCGGGCACCAGCTTCATGTCGCCGTCCAGGATGTAGATGTACTCGCCCAGCGCATGCTGGTAGCCCAGTTGCGGGCCGGCGCCGCAGCTGCGTTGTGCCGGATCGGCCAGGCGCACGACGCGCACGGGATAGCGCGAGGCTTCGCGCACGGTGCCGTCGGTGGAATGCGAGTCGGCCAGCACCACCTCGCCTTCGATGTTGCGCAGCGCGGCCAGGCAGCTCTCGATGGCCGCGGCGACGTTGCGCTCCTCGTTGAGCGCCTTGATGACGATGGAGACGCGGCAGGGCCGCGTGGGGGTGCTCATGCGGAAGGTCCTTCAGGGGAGAACAGCTCGGCGCTGCGCAAGCGCCAGCGCTGCCAGTGGCCCGCGACCTGCGCGGGCATGCACAGCGCCATCAGCGCGGTGAGCAGCCAGCGGCGGCTGCCGCCGATGCGGCGCGCGCGCCAGAGCCAGTGCAGCGCGAGCCGGCGGTTGCGCACATCCAGCGCCTCGCGCGCGAGCGTGACCTGCATCTGGGCGACGAAGCGGATCGCCGAGCGGCGATGCCTGGCCGGGATCTCGCCGGCGAGCGCGCGCCGCTCCATGCGTTCGAGGTAGGCCGGCAGCGCGGCGGGCGCCTGCTTGGTCGACAGGCTGTCGGGCAGCACGCGCACCGCGGCGCAGGGCGCGTTGACGAGCGCCACCGGCGTGAGGTCGGCGACGCGGAACCACAGGTCCAGGTCCTCGCCGATCGAATCGGCGGTCTCGAACGCCGGCTGCAGCGCGCACAGCAGGTCCGTGCGGATCGCGACGCTGCTGGTGCAGAAGGGGGCCGAGCGCATCCAGCGCGTGCGCAGGTCCTCGACCACCTCGACCTCGAAGAAGGTGTCGGCCACCGACCAGGGCGCGTAGGTGCCGTCGAACGCCGGCGGCACGCGCCGGAAACCGGCGCCCAGCATGCCGGCCTCGGGCACGGCGGCGGCGGCCTGCTGCAGCGACGACAGCATCTCCGGGTGGTACCAGTCGTCGGCGTCGAGGAACGCGACCCAGTCGCCGCGCGCCAGGCCGATGCCCAGGTTGCGCGCGAAGGAGACGCCGCGATTGGGCTGGCGGATGAGGCGCACGCGTGGGTCGCCGATCGCATGCACGACCTCCGCGCCGCCGTCGGTGGAACCGTCGTCGATGACGATCACCTCCAGGGGTCGCAGGGTCTGGTCCAGCGCGGACCGAACGGCGGCGGCCACGTAGGGCGCCTTGTTGTACAGCGGGACGACGACCGAGAAGTTCATGCGGCGGTCCGGATGACGGGTTCGTACAGGTCGGCCGCGATGACGTTGCGGCGCCGCTCGGAGGCGGCGGCCGCGACGGTCACGACCAGCAGCATGTGGGTGAAGACGTCGGTGCCGTAGCCGGCCAGCAGCAGCGGCACTTCGCTGACGCACATGAGGGCCAGCGTGAGGAACATGGCGAGCGACAGGCCGCGGGTGGCCTTGGCGTAGCGGAACGACAGCACCATCAGCGTGACGAACCAGGCGACCAGGCCGAAGGTGCCGATGGTGCCGGTGCGCGCGAGCGCGTCGATGAACTGGTTGTGGCCGTGCACGGCGAACGGCATGCCGATCGCGTTGCGGTATTCCGAATCCCAGATCGTCGGGCCGTAGCCGAACACCGGGTTGTTGCTCCACTCCTCCAGCGCCACCGTCCAGATGCGGTCGCGCCCGGTGAGGCTCGCGAGCTGCGCGCCCTGGCCCGTGCCGAAGAAATCAGCGATCACGTCGGGCAGGTCGAACACCAGCACCGCCAGCAGCGCGCCGACGACGGCGACGACGACGCCGAACAGCATCAGCACGCCGAACGAGTTGTGGCGGACGTCGCCCAGGCGCTCGATCGAGTCGGCGGTGTTGCGCACCACCACCATGCAGGCCGCGCTGATCAGGAACGCGAGCCACGCCGTCTTCGATTGCGCGAAGAACAGCACCGTCAGCCCGAGCAGCCAGCACAGCATGGTGAGCCAGCGGCGCTGCAGCGGCCGCGCCCACAGCAGCAGCAGCGCCGTCTGCGCCAGCATGCCCATGCTCACCGGGTGCGCGGCCAGGCCGCCGAAGCGCGGCACGCCGGGCAGCAGGCCCTGCGAATAGGACGCGTCGAGGACCAGGGCCGGGTTCCAGGGCACCAGCACGATGCCGGCCAGCATGAAGACGAACAGCCCGTTGCGCGAGGCGGTGAGGATGCGCTCGCGGTCGTCCGCCATCGTCAGCGTCGCGGCGAAGCCCAGGAGCAGCGAGTAGCCGTATTCGTGCGTGAGCTGCGGATGCGCGCCGAGCAGGCCCGGGGCCAGCACGCCGGTGAACCAGTAGAACAGGAAGGTGCCGGTGAGCACCACCGACGGCAGCGGCCGCGACTGCATGAAGTGCGTCGTGATGCGCTCGAGCGAGGCGGCGATCAGCAGCAGCGACACGCCACGCTGCGTCCAGGCCAGGATCGGGTTGCGCGTGGCCTCGCCGAACGCCTGCGTCTCGCGCTCGAGGTCGAGGAAGGCCTGCGTGAGGTCGCGGCCGGACAGCAGCACGTCGAGGCCGGCCAGCGCCAGCATCGCGGGGAACAGCAGGAACAGGAAGCCGGGGCCGGTGCGCCAGCGGATCATGGTTGTGCCTCCGTCGCCCACTGCACCCGGATGCCGGGCACGAAGCGGGACAGGACCGCGTGGGCCTCGCGGCCGAGCACCTGAGGGCGCAAGGCGACGATGCCCACCGCGGCGAGCAGGGCGACGCAGCCGCCCGCGAACAGCGTGGCCACCGGCTGGTGCGCCCACGCGACGGCCTCGCGGCCGAGCAGCACGGCGCCGGCGCACAGGGTCGCGAGCGCGATGCCGCGGCCGGCCAGGCCGGCCACTTCGTGCAGCCGCAAGCCGACGGCACGCATGCCGGTGGCGAGGATCACGCCGGCGCGCAGGTGCACGACCAGCGCCGACGCCAGCGCCACCGCGCGGATGCCGTCCTGCGCCGCGAACCACCACAGCGGCACGGCCAGCAGCAGCAGCGGCAGTTGCCGGCGCGCTTCGAGATGCTTGCGGCCGGTGTTCCACAGCACCGGCGTCGACAGGTTCAGCGCCGCGAATGCGGGCACGCAGAGGAACAGGACCGCCATCACCCAGCCGGCTTCCTGCCACGCGGGCCCGTACAGCAGGTGCACGAGGTCGCCGGCGAGCAGCGCCATCACGACCGAGGCGGGCAGCACGATCACGAAGAGGCAGGCCAGGATCGTCAGCCAGGCCTGGCCGAGCCGCTTCGGGTCATCCTGCATGCGCGCGCCGGCGGCGAGGAACGTCGGCTGCATCGCGGTGGTCAGCAGCGTGTGCGGGATCGACGCCAGGTTCCAGGCGACGCTGAACAGGCCGACGGCATGCGCGTTGAGCACGCGGCCGATCACGAGCCGGTCGACGTTGGTCAGCAGCCAGTTCACGAGGTTGGTCGTGAACACGGTGCGGCCGGTATCGAAGGTGTCGGACGCCAGGTGGTGGCGCCACAGCGGGCGCACCGGATGGCGGCGCACGAGGAACGTGCCCACCAGCACCACGGCCGCCTGCACGAGGCACGCCGCGCCGAGCGCCTGGAAGCCCCAGCCGGACAGCGCGAGCGGCACGCCGACGCCCAGGTAGCCGGCCGCGTAGCCGGCCAGCTGGATCAGGCCCAGCGCGCGGAAGTTGAGGTCACGCTGCAGCAGGCAGGTCGCGGGTCCCGCCAGCGCCATCAGCAGGCAGGTGGCGGCCATCCACAGCAGCATCGGGGCGACGCGCGCATCGCCGAAGAAGCCGGCCACGAACGGCGCGCAGGCGGCGATGGCGCCGGCGCACGCCAGGCCCATCACGACCTGCCAGGTGAACGCGAAACGCACGTCCTGGTCGTCGACCTGCTTCTGCAGCATGAGGATGTAGCTGAAGCTGTTGCCCGACAGGAAGCCGGCGAAGGTGAGCACCACCATGCCGATGCCGTACACGCCGTAGTTGTCGGGACCGAGCAGGCGCGCGAGCGTGATCTGCGCCAGCAGCTGCAGCAGGAAGCGGCCGGCGGTGGTCGCGGCGCTCCACTTGAACGCGCGCTCGGCCAGCGATCGCAGCGCCGGACCGCTCATTGCTGTCCCATGCCCCAGCGCCGCACGGCGATGCCGGTCATCAGCGCGAGCGCGGCCAGCAGCATCCCGCCGACGCCGCGATCTTCCTCGCCATGGATTTCGGACTTGGTGCCGCCCTTGGCGGCGACGGCCGTGCCGCCGCGTCCCATGGACGGGGCGGGATCGGTGGGCACCAGCAACTGGGCCTGCACGATGGCTTCGGAGCGCGCGGCGGTCGCCGGGGCGGCCGCCGCGGTGGCGGGTGCGGCCGCGAGTGCGGACTGCAGACCGGCGGACAACAGGATCGCTGGAAGGAGTCGGGGCATCGTTGTGAGGTGGCGGCTGGCGATGCGGACCATTCTCAAACAGGGGGGCGCGCGCAGGCGTTACGGCCGCCAGGGGGGCCATGGCCCGAAGGGGCTAGAGGGGATTGCCCGGTGCGCGGCCAGGCCGCGTGCGTCAGGCGTTGCGCCGCGCGGCCGCGCTCGCGCGGGGCTGCACCAGGCCGGTGGACAGCGCCGTGCCCGCGACGATGATCGCGGCGCAGAAGAGCATCCAGCCGGTCACCGCCTCGTCCAGGAACAGCACGCCGTAGAGCACGGCGAACACCGGCACCACGAACGTGACCGCGAGCGCGCGCGACGGTCCCGCTTCCTCGATGAGCCGGAAATACAGGATGTACGCGACGCCGGTGCACAGCACGCCCAGCGCGACCAGGGCGAGCCACGCGCGCAGGCCCGGCAACGCAGCCGGCCAGCTCCACCATGCGAAGGGAGCGAGGGCGACCAGCGCGCCCAGCTGGCTGCCCGCCGCGGTGACGAGCGCCGGCCGGCCGGACAGGTACTTCTTCGCCGCGCTCGCGGCGACGCCATACGACAAGGTGGCGAACAGGCACAGCAGGACGGCCCAGCCGGTCGGCAGCGCTTGCCCGCGCGAGTGGAAGTCGGCCTTGTCGCCGGCGAGCAGCGCGACGCCGGCGAAGCCGATCGCCAGGCCGGCCGCGCGCCACGGAGCCGGACGCTCGCGCAGCCAGCCCCACGCGACGAGCGCGCCGAACAGCGGCACGGTCGCGTTCAGGATGGCGGACAGCCCGGTGGCGATCGAAGTCAGCGCGAACGAGTACAGCGCGAACGGCAGCGCCGAATTGAAGACGCCGATGGCGAAGATGCTCTTCCAGTGGGCGACCAGGTCGCCCGCCCGGCCCTTCCACGCCACGAGCGGCAGCAGGAAGGCCGACGCGATGGCCACGCGCATGAACGCGGTGGCCAGCGGCCCGAACTCGACCACGCCGAGGCGGATGAACAGGAACGAGCCGCCCCAGATCGCGGCGAGCAGCAGGAAGTCGACGACCCACGCGCGCGGGCCGCGCGCACGCCCCGTCAAAGCACGCCTTCCAGCCGCAGCAGCGCCGTCTTGCGCTCCAGCCCGCCCGCGTACCCGGTGAGCGCGCCCGTGCTGCCCAGCACGCGGTGGCAGGGCACGACGATGCTCAGCGGGTTGCGGCCCACGGCGGCGCCCACCGCGCGCACCGCGCGAACCGCATCGATGCGCTGCGCGAGCGCGCCGTACGTGCAGTGCGCGCCATGCGGGATCGCCAGCAGCGCGCGCCACACGCCCTGCTGGAACGCGGTGCCCGCCTGCAAGTCCAGCGGCAGGTCGAACTGCGTGCGTCGGCCCGCGAAGTACTCGTCGAGTTGCCGCATCGCTTGCACGAGCACGGGGTGCGAGGGCTGCAGTGGCCACGCCGCGCTGTCGGGTTGGTGCTTCTGGCCGTCGAACCACAGGCCCGCGAGACCACGCGGCGAGGCCGCGAGCAGGATGTCGCCCAGGGCGCTCGCGTGGCGCGCCGCGACCAGGCTGGAGATGTGTTTCATGCTGTTGCCTTCCGTTGTGTCGGCGTGACGCCACGTGACCACGCGCGGATCACGGCGTAACTGCGCCACGGGGTCCATGCGAGCGAGGCCGCTTGCGCATCGCGCGCCGCGCGCGTCCCGGGCGTGACGCCCAATGCCTTCTGCAGCGCGATGTCGCCGGACGGGAACGCGTCGGGCCAGCGCAGCGCGCGCATCGCGATGTACTGCGCCGTCCAGTCGCCGATGCCGGGCAGGGCGCGCAGCTTGTCCAGCGTCGGCGTGACTTCGGCGCCGGCGTGCAGCCGCAGGTCGCCCGTGGCCACCGCCTTCGCGATGGCGACGATCGCCGCCTGCCGCTGCCGCACGATGCCCAGTTGCCCCAGGTCGTCACCGCTCGCTTGTGCGAGCACGCGTGCATGGGGGAACAGGCGGTGCAGCCCGGGAATCGGCGTCTCCACCGGTTCGCCGAAACGCTCCGCGAGTCGGCGCGCCAGCGTGCGTGCGGCGGCGACCGTGATCTGTTGCCCGAGCACCGCCCGGATCGCGACTTCGTCGCCGGCCGCGGTGCCCGGCACGCGCAGGCCCTCGCAGCAGGGGAAGCTTTCGTGCAGCACGGCGTCGATGGCGACCGGGTCCGCGTCCAGGTCGAGCATGGCCCGCACGCGGCGGATCACCAGCGGCAGCACGGGCCGCAGCGAGTCGCTCACCTGCAGCATGACGTGCGGCGCGTCGGCATCGAATTCAGTCGAGATCCAGCCGCGCAGCGTGGTGCCCGCGGTGTCGATCGCGAGCGTCCGTGCGAGGCGGCGGCCTTCGACGAGCTCGACGCCGTCGATCGCGCGCGCACGGAAGAACCCGAGCATCGCGTCGACGTCGTACGGCGGGCGGTACGCCAGGCGCACCAGCGCGCCGCCGCCGCGCCGACCGCCCTCGCGCCGCACGCCGCTCGGGCTCAGGCCGTAGTGCTGCACGAAGGCCGCGTTGAAGCGGCGCAGGCTCGCGAAGCCGCTCGCGAGGGCCACCTGCGTGATCGGCAAGTCCGTGTCCGCGAGCAACTGTTTCGCCGTGAGCAGCCGCCGCGTCTGCAGGTACTGCAGCGGCGACACGCCCAGGCGCGCCTCGAACAGGCGCCGCAGGTGGCGGCCGCTCACGCCGAGCCGGCGTGCGAGCTGCTCGACCGTGGGCGTCGCGTCGGGCCACGCTTCCGGCTCGTCGAGCAGGCGAGCGGCCTGTTGCGCGAGCAGTTCGGTGGCGTCCTGGATCGACCAGCGCGGTGCGTGGGGCGCCAGCTCCGGCCGGCAGCGCAGGCAGGGGCGGAAGCCGGCGCGCTCGGCCTGCGCGGCGCTGGGGAAGAAGCGGCAGTTCTCGCGCTTGGGCGTGCGCACGCGGCACACCGGGCGGCAGTAGATGCCGGTGGACGTCACGCCGGTGAAGAAGAAGCCGTCGAAGCGCGCGTCGCGTGCCTTCAGCGCCAGGTAGCAGGCGTCGGGCTGGAGCGCTTCGGTGTCGGATCGCATGCCCCGGATCATAGAGAACGCGACCATGGAGACTCGCCGTTTCCGGACCTGTGCCCCGACCCGCCGCTCCTAGAATGCGGGTCCTCCGCAGCACCTCAGGGAAGTCCCAGAACATGCAAGTCTCCGCTTCGATCTTCAAGGCCTACGACGTCCGCGGCATCGTGCCCAGCACGCTCACGGAACAGGTGGCCGAAGGGCTGGGCCGCGCGTTCGGCACGGCCGCGCTGGCGGAAGGCGAAACCACGGTCGCGGTGGGGCGCGACGGCCGCCTGTCCGGCCCGTCGCTGTCGGCCGCCCTCGTGCGCGGCCTCACGTCCGCCGGCGTCGACGTGATCGACGTCGGTGTCTGCACGACGCCCATGCTCTATTTCGCCGCGTCGACGCTGTGCCAGAGCGGCATCCAGGTGACCGGCAGCCACAACCCGAAGGACTACAACGGCTTCAAGATGGTCCTCAAGGGCCGCGCCATCTACGGCGAGGAAATCCAGGACCTGCGCCGCACGATGGAGCAGGAGGACTGGAGCACCCAGGGCGGCGGCAAGGTCCGCAACGTGAACATCCTGCAACCGTACCGCGATCGCATCGTGGGCGACATCAAGCTCGCGCGGCCGATGAAGATCGTCGTCGACTGCGGCAACGGCGTGGCCGGCGCATCGGCGCCCGGCATCTTCCGCGCGCTCGGCTGCGAAGTGATCGAGCTGTTCAGCGAGGTCGACGGCAACTTCCCGAACCACCACCCGGACCCGAGCAAGCCCGAGAACCTGCGCGACCTGGTCGAGGCGCTGAAGACGAGCGGCGCGGAACTGGGCCTCGCGTTCGACGGCGACGGCGACCGGCTGGGCATCGTCACCAAGGACGGCAACACCATCTACCCGGACCGCCAGATCATGCTGTTCGCGCGCGACGTGCTGTCGCGCGTGCCGGGCGGCACCATCCTGTTCGACGTCAAGTGCACGCAACGCCTCGCGCCGGCCATCCGCGAAGCCGGCGGCCAGCCGCTGATGTTCAAGACGGGGCATTCGCTGATCAAGGCGAAGATGAAGGAAGTCGGCGCGCCGCTGGGGGGCGAGATGAGCGGCCACGTGTTCTTCAAGGAGCGCTGGTACGGCTTCGACGACGGCACCTACGCCGGCTGCCGCCTGCTGGAGATCCTGTCGCGCGAGCAGGATCCGAGCGCCGTGCTGGACGGCCTGCCCACCAGCTTCTCGACGCCGGAGCTGAACGTGCAGTGCGCCGAAGGCGAGCCGCACCGCCTGGTCGCCGAGCTGATGGCCAAGGCCAACTTCGCCAAGCCCGCCGAGGTGTCCACCATCGACGGCGTCCGCGTCGACTGGCCCGACGGCTTCGGCCTGGTCCGCGCGTCGAACACCACGCCCGTGCTGGTGCTGCGCTTCGAGGGCCACACCGAAGAAGCGCTGCACCGCATCGAGAAGGAGATGCTGGAGCTGCTGCGGTCCGTGAAGCCCGACGCCAAGATCGGCGCGGCGGCCCACTGAGTCGTGCGCGGCGCGCTGCGCGCCGCTGGCACCTTCCAACGCAGAGGACGCAGAGGGAAGACAGAGGACGCAGAGGGAACGACTTGATTCCTTCCTGTCCTGTCTTCTCTGTGTTCTCTGTCCCCTCTCTGCGTCCTCTGCGTTGAGCCGCGCGAAGCGCCCCCTGTCCTTCATCCCGCACCGCCGCATGGGTCCCCGGCAGGCGACTGCGGCGACAATGCCCGCCCAGTGAGAGTCCTGATCGTCAAGCTGTCCTCGCTCGGGGACGTGGTTCATGCCATGCCGGCGGTGCAGGACGTGCTGGCCTGCGTGCCGGGCGTGCAGGTGGATTGGGTCGTCGAGCGGGCGTTCGCGCCGCTGGTGGAGCGCTGCGAGGGCGTGTCGCTGGTCATCCCGTGCGAGTTGCGGCGCTGGGCGCGGTCGCCGCTGGCTGCGGAGACGCGGGCGGAGTGGCGCACCTTTCGCAAGGCACTGCGGGCCACGCGCTATGACGCGGTGCTCGACCTGCAAGGGCTGACCAAGTCGGCGCTCGTGGCCCGTGCAGCGCGCACCAGCGAATCGGGGCGGCGCTTCGCGCTCGGCAACCGCACCGATGGTGCCGGCTGGGAAGCGCCGACGCGCTGGGTGGCCGACGTCGCGGTCCCGATCACGCCGCGCACCGATGCCGTCACGCGGTCGCGCCTCCTGTGCGCCGCAGCCTTCGACTATGGAATGCCGTCGCCCCTTCGCTTCGGCCTGCGCGCGGCGCCGACGTCTCGCCGCGCGGCCGAGGTCGCCTTCGTGCACGGCACCTCGCGCGAGGACAAGTGCTGGCCGCAGGAGCACTGGATCGCGCTCGGCCGGTGCCTCGTCGAGCAGGGCCACGCCATCGGCCTGCCGCACGGCAGCGACGCCGAGCTCGCGCGCAGCGAGGCCATCGCCGCCGCGATCGGGCCCGCCGCGCAGGTGTGGCCGCGCATGGACCTGGGCGCGCTGACGGATCGCCTGGCCGCGTGCGCCGGCGTGATCGGCGTCGACAGCGGCCTGTCGCACATCGCCGTCGCCCTCGACCTGCCGCACGTGCAGGTCTACAACTTCGACACGGCCTGGCGCACCGGGCCGTCGGCGCCGCACCAGCGCAGCGTGTACGCGCAGCCGGCGCCGTCGCTCGACGCGGTATGGAACGCCTGGCTGGCCGTGCGGGGAGCGGCGTGATGCGCAAGCTCTACTCGCTCGTGATGCGCGGCGCGCAACCGCTGTTGCGCAGCAAGCTGCGCCGGCGCGGCGCGGCCGAGCCTGGCTACCTGGTCGCGGTCGACGAACGCTTCGGCCGCTACGACCAGCCGGCCACGCCCGGCGCTCTGTGGATCCATGCGGTGTCGCTCGGCGAAACGCGTGCCGCCGGCATCCTGCTGGCCGCGCTGCGCGAGCGCGATCCGGCGCTGCGCGTGCTGCTCACGCACGGCACGGCGACCGGCCGGGAAGAGGGATCGCGCCTGCTGCGCGAAGGCGACCAGCAGGCCTGGCTGCCCTGGGACACGCCGCACGCGGTGGCGCGCTTCCTCGCCCACTTCCGCCCCGCCGCCGGCGTGCTGATGGAGACCGAGGTCTGGCCCAACCTGGCGGACGCGTGCGAGCGCGAAGGCGTGCCGCTGCTGCTGGCGAACGCGCGCCTGTCGGAGCAGTCGCTGCGCAAGACGCTGCGCCTGCAGCGCCTCTCGCGCGCTGCCTATGGGTCGCTCGGCGCCGTGTGGGCGCAGACGCAAGCCGATGCGCAGCGCCTCGGCCGCGCGGGCGCGCAGGTGAGCGGCGTCTACGGCAACCTCAAGTTCGATGCCGAGCCCGACGCCGCGCTGCTGCAGCAGGGCCGCGACTGGCGCGCCCGCTCGGCCGCGCCGGTCATCATGTTCGCCAGCTCGCGCGAAGGCGAGGAGGCCGAGCTGCTGCGCATCCTGGCGGCGCAACGCGAGTTGTCCGGCGCCGGCTTCGCGCGCCGCGCCACGGATGGCGAAGCCGCCGCGGCCCGCTGGCTGCTCGTGCCGCGCCATCCGCAGCGCTTCGACGAAGTGGCGCAACTCGCGCAGCAGGCGGGCTTCCGCGTCGCGCGCCGCAGCGCGTGGGGTGCCGGCGGCCCACCGGACGCGGACCTCTGGATCGGCGATTCGCTCGGCGAGATGCCGCTGTACTACGGCCTGGCGGACGTTGCGCTGCTGGGCGGCAGCTTCCTCCCCTTGGGTGGCCAGAACCTGATCGAAGCGGCGGCTTGCGGCTGCCCGGTCGTGATGGGGCCGCACACCTTCAACTTCGCCGAGGCGGCCGAGCGCGCGCAGGCCGAGGGCGGGGCGGTCCGCGTGGCGACGATGGAGGAGGGGGTGCGCGCCGCGCAGGCCCTGGTGGCCGACCCCGCCCGGCGCGGCGAGGTGGTGGCGAACGCCACCCGCTTCGCGCAGGCGCACCGCGGCGCGGCGGCGAAGACCGCGGACGCGATCCTCGCGCTGCTGCGGCGGCAGGGGCGCCGGCTTACTTCGTGAGCAGCGCGTTCAGGCGCGCGAGGTCTTCGGGCACCAGCGTCCCGTTGGCCTGCCGCAGCTTGAGCTGGCCGAGCAGCACGTTGTAGCGGGCCTGCGCGAGATCGCGCTTGGTCTGGTACAGCTGGCTCTGCGCGTTCAGCACGTCGATGTTGATGCGCACGCCGACCTGGTACCCCAGGCGGTTGGCGTCGAGCGCGCTCTGGCTGGACGCCTCGGCGGCTTCCAGCGCGCGCACCTGGCCCTGGCCGGAGACGAGCCCGAGGTACGCGGCGCGGGTGGCCTGCGCCACCGTGCGGCGCGCGTTGTCCAGGTCCGCTTCGGCCTTCTGTTCCAGCGACAGGGTCTCGCGCACGCGGTTCTGGGTCGCGAAGCCGGCGAACAGCGGCACCGTCAGCACGACGCCGGCCGTGGCCACGCGCGGCTGCGTGCCCAGGTTGCTGCCCGAGGAGCCGCCGATGTTGTGCAGGTTGGTGTAGCTGGCCTGCGCGTCCAGGGTCGGCTTGTGGCCGGCCTTGGCCTTGTCGGTTTCCAGCTTGGCGATCTCGAGGTTCGTGCGCGCGACCTGGATGGTGGGGTTGGCGTTGTCGGCCAGCGCCACCCACGCCTCGGGATCGGCCGGCTCCGGCGGTGCCAGCTGCAGCGGCGCGGCGACCGAGACCGGCTGCACGTTCTTCTGGCCGACCAGCGACTCCAGCGCGAGCTTCTTGACGCGCAGGTCGTTCTCGGCCGCGATCTCCTGGGCGTTGCCCAGGTCGTAGCGGGCCTGCGCCTCGCGCGTGTCGGTGATGGTGGCGGTGCCGACCTCGAAGTTGCGCTTGGCGCTGGCCAGCTGCTCGCCGACGGCGGCCTTCTGCGCCTTGACGAATTCCAGCGTGTCCTGCGCCGCCAGCACGTCGAAGTAGGCCTGGCTGACGCGCACGATCAGGTCCTGCTGCGCGCCGGTCAGCTGCGCCTCGGCCAGCTGCACCTGTCGCTTGCCCTGTTCGTAGGTCGCCCAGTTGGCGGGCCGGTACAGGGGCTGGGTGGCGGTGAGCGTGGTGTTGAACGTGTTGTAGGCGTTCGGGTTGCCGGGGCCCGTGGGGATGCCGCCGATGTCCGAATGCGAGCGCGAATAGCTGGACGACAGGCTGGCCGAGGGCAGGATCGCGGCGCGCGCCTGGTCGGCCCGGGCGAGGTTGGCGTCGTACTGCGCCTTGGCCGATTGCCATGCGGCGTCCTGGCCGCGTGCCGCCTCGTACAGCGCCAGCAGGCTCTGGGCCGAGGCCGGCGCGGCGGACAGGGCCGCGGCGATGGCTGCCGCGAGGGGAACGAGCCGCTTCGATTTCATGCCTTCTCCGTCTGTCGTGTGTCGTTGTCGTTCAGTACCTCGGCACCGAGGGGTCGCGCTCGCGCGACCAGGCATCGATGCCGCCCGCGATGTTGGCCACGCGGGTGAAGCCGTTCTGCGCCAGGAACATGGCCACCCGCATGCTGCGGGCGCCGTGATGGCACAAGCATGCTATGGGCTGGTCCGGGTCCAGTCGACTGATTTGCGACGGAACGTCGCCCATGGGGATGGACAGCACGTGGAAGGGGCCAGGCTGCACGGCGGCCGCCTGCAGTTCGGCGGGCTCGCGGACGTCGAGGACGACACCGTCGCCGCCCTGGGCCGCCAGCCAGGCATCGACATCGGACGGGCGGACCTGGTCGATCATGGGCTCAGAACTTGAAGCGGGAGGGGGCCGGGAAGTGCAGCAGGCGCGGGGCCATGGTGTCCCAGCGCTGCGCCGTCGTGGTGGTGGTGTCGCCGGTGCGCGTGACCAGCGTGGCGCGCATCACGGGGTCGTCGCCGACGATCGTCACCAGACGGCCGCCGACCTTCAGCTGCTGCACCAGCGCCGCCGGCACTTCCGCGACCGACCCGGACAGCACGATGACGTCGAACGGGCCTTCCGCGGCCAGCCCGCGGGAGCCGTCCGCCTCGCGCACTTCCACGTTGCGCACGCCGGCGCGCTGCAGGTTCTCGCGCGCCATGCGGGCCAGCTCCGGTTCGATCTCCAGGCTGACCACGCGCTGGGCGCGGGCGCCCAGCAGGGCGGCCATGTAGCCGGAGCCGGTGCCCACCTCCAGCACCTTCTCGTGCCGCTTCGGCGAGACCTCCTGCAGCAGCCGAGCCTCCATCTTGGGCTCCAGCATCACCTGGCCGGTGCGCATCCCGTCCTCCAGGGTGCCGCGCAGCGGGATCATCATGTCCGCGAAGGCCAGCCCCCTGTGGTGCGGCGGCACGAACTCCTCGCGCTTGACGACGGACAGGAGGTCCAGGATCTCCAGGTCGAGCACGTCCCAGGGGCGGATCTGCTGCTCGATCATGTTGAAGCGGAGCTGGTCGATGGAAGGCTGGCTGCTCATGGCGGTGCGCGTGGCGTTCAGGACAAACCGTCCATTTTAGAAGCGGGCACGGCCCCGGATGGGCCACCGCCTCCCGAGGTGGGGGCCGCGGCCGGCCGGCGGCGCTTGCGGTTCGCCCAGGCGGCGAGGTCGTCCAGGTAGCAGTAGACGACCGGCACGACCACCAGCGTCAGCAGCGAGGAGGTGATGACGCCGCCGATCACGGCCTGCCCCATGGGGGCGCGCTGCTCCGATCCCTCGCTCAGGGCGAAGGCGAGCGGGACCATGCCGAAGATCATCGCCAGCGTGGTCATCAGGATCGGGCGCAGGCGCACGCGGGCGGCCAGCAGCAGCGCCTCGGCACGTTCCATCCCCTCCTCGCGCATGCGGATGGCGAAGTCCACCAGCAGGATGGCGTTCTTGGTCACCAGGCCCATGAGCATCACGATGCCGATGATGGAGAACATCGACAGCGTGGAGCCGAACGCCATCAGCGCCAGCACGACGCCGATCAGGGTCAGCGGCAGCGACGTCATCAGCGCCAGCGGCTGCAGGAAGCTCTTGAACTGGCTGGCCAGGATCATGTAGATGAAGATCACGGCCATCACGAGCGCCGACACCGCGTAGCCGAACGACTCCGCCATGTTCTTGGCCGAGCCGCTGAACTGCCAGCGGTAGCCCGGGGGCAGGCCCACTTCCTCCACCCTGCGCTTGATGTCCGCGGAGATCTCGCCCGCCCCGCGGCCGGCGGCGTTGCCGTTGATGGCGACTTCGCGCGTGAGGTCGCGCCGGTTGATCTGGTTGGCGCCGGTGCCGTCGCGCACGTCCGCCACCTGGTTCAGGCGCACGATGCGCATGCTGCCATCCGGGTTGGTGCCGACGGCGAAGGGCACGCGTTCCAGCTGTTGCGGCGACGTGCGCGCCTCGGGCGCGAGGCGCACGTTGACGTCGTAGGTCTGGTCGTCCGGGGCGCGCCATGTGGCCACGGTCTGGCCCGCGACCAGCGTGCGCAGCGCGCTGCCGACCTGGCCCACGGACAGGCCCAGGTCCGAGGCGGCGTCACGCCGCAGTTGCACCTGCACCGTCGGCTTGGCCGGCTTGGCGCTGGAATCGAGGTCGACCAGGCCGGGGATGCCGCGGATGCGGTCCATCACCGTGCGGGCGATGCGCTCCAGCTCCTTCTGGTCCGGACCCTGGAGCGAGAACTCCACCTGCTTGTTGCCACCGACGGCGTCGAGCAGGCCGACGTGGGTGACGGTGATGCCGGGGACCTGCTGCAGCCGCTGGCGCAGCACGCCCGACATCTGGTCGACGCTGCGCGCGCGGTCCTTGCGGTCCACCAGGCGCACGTAGATCGATGCGTACATCTTGCCGGCCGCGTTGCCGGTGTTGATGGTCGACAGCGTGTAGCGCACCTCGGGGAACTCGCGAATGATCGATTCGACCTGGCGCGCCTTGCTCTCGGTCAGCTCCAGCGAGGAATCCATCGGCGTGTAGAAGCTGACGCTGGTCTCGGAGAAGTCGGCCTTCGGCACGAACTCGGTGCCCAGCAGCGGCACCATGAAGACGCTGGCGACGAAGATGCCGGTGGCCACGAGCACGGTCGTGAGCTTGTGGCCCAGCGCCCAGCGCAGCAGCGACTGGTAGCCCTCGGCCATCGACTCGGTCGCGCGGTCGAACCAGCCGGTGACGCGGCCGATGGTGCGGTCGTACAGGGAGTTGCCGCGCGGCTTGCCGTGCGCCTCGATCTCGGGGTCGTGCCACACCGACGACAGCATCGGGTCGAGCGTGAAGCTCACGAACATCGAGATCAGCACGGCGGCCACGATGGTGATGCCGAACTCGTGGAAGAACTTGCCGATGATCCCCTGCATGAACCCGATCGGCAGGAACACGGCGACGATGGAGAAGGTGGTGGCCAGCACCGCCAGCCCGATCTCCTGCGTGCCGTCCAGCGAGGCCTGCCAGGGCGTCTTGCCCATCTGCACGTGGCGCACGATGTTCTCGCGCACCACGATGGCGTCGTCGATCAGCAGGCCCACGCACAGCGACAGCGCCATCAGCGTGATCATGTTGACCGTGAACCCGAACCAGTTCATGAACAGGAAGGTGCCGATCAGCGCGATGGGCAGCGTCAGGCCGGTGATGACGGTCGAACGCCAGGAGTTCAGGAACAGGAACACGATCAGCACGGTGAGGATCGCGCCCTCGATCAGCGTGCGGCGCACGTTCTCCACCGCGACGCGGATCGGCCGCGAGCCGTCCTGGATCTGTTCCAGCCGCACCCCCGGCGGCAGCTGCGCCTGCATCTCGGCGACCGTGGCCTTCAGGCCGTCGATCACCGCGATCGTGTTCTCGTCCTGCGCCTTCTGCACCGACAGCAGCAGCGTGCGCTGGCCGTTGTAGAGGGCCAGGCTGTCGACTTCCTGCGGGCCGTCGTTGACGCGCGCGACCTGCTCCAGGCGCACGGGGGCCCCGTTGCGGCGGGCGACGATCAGCTTGCCGAATTCCTCCGGCCGCTGCATGCGGGCATCGACCTGCACGACGCGTTCCTGCGCCAGCGAGCGCACCGCGCCGACGGGCAGGTCCTGGCTTTCGTTGCGCACCGCCGTCGCGACCTGGTCGGGCGTGATGCCGAAGGCTTCCAGCGCCTGCGGGTCCAGGTAGATGTTCACCTCGCGCTTGCTGCCGCCCACCAGCGTGACGGAGCCGACGCCGCGCACGTTCTCCAGCCGCTTCTTGAGCACCTGGTCGGCCCAGTTGGTGAGCTCCACCGCGCTCATCGGCCTGGTCGCTTTCGCGTCCGGCAGCACCGCGACCGACCACACGGCGCGCGCCGACGGGTCGAAGCGCAGTACGCGCGGCTCCTTCACCTCGGTGCGGAACAGCGGCCGGATGGCGGCGACCTTCTCGCGCACGTCCTCGGCCGCCTTGCGCCCGTCGATGTGCAGCTGGAACTGCAGGATCACGACCGACAGGCCGTCGTAGGTGCGCGAGGTCAGCGAGTCGATGCCCGCGATGGAGTTGACGGCTTCCTCGACCTTGCGCGTCACCTCGCTCTCGACCACCTCGGGCGACGCGCCCGGGTACTCGGTCTGCACGACCACGACCGGGAAGTCGATGTTGGGGAACTGGTCGACGTTCAGGCGCTGCAGCGAGAACAGCCCGAGCACCACCAGCGCCAGCATCACCATGGTGGCGAACACCGGGTTCTTCAGGCTGACGCGGGTGAACCACATGGGTCAGGCTGCCTTCGCGCCGGAAGCCGCGGGCGCGGCGGTGGTGCCGCCGGTGAAGCGCACCGCGGTGCCTTCGCGCAGCTGGCCCAGGTGGCCCTTCAGCACGGTGGTCCCCGCGGGCACGCCGTCGACGGCGACCCACGTTTCGTTCGCGGCCTCGCCGCGCGCGCCTTGCTGCACGGCTTTGTGCACGACGCGGCCGCCTTCGACGACCTGCACGTACGGCGACGGCTTGTCGGCGCGGATGGCGGCGAGGGGAACGGCCGTCGCCTTCGTCGCGCCGGTCAGCACGCGCCCTTGCGCGAACAGGCCCTGCCGCAGGCCGGCGGGGTCGTCGATGGACAGGTAGGCCAGCACGCTGCGGCTGCCCGCCTGCGCGCTCGGGTTGATGCGCGCGACGCGCGCCGGCACGGGGCGCTCGAGGCCTTCCACCTTCAGCTGCGCGGCCTGGCCGGCCTGCAGCTGCACCGAGTCGGCGGCGCCCAGCGTCGCTTCGAGCTCGAGGCGGCGCAGGTCGACGATGTCCAGCACCTTGGCGTCGATGCCGACGCGCTCGCCCGGCTGTGCCACGCGCTGCGACACGACGCCGTCGATGGGCGCGCGCAGGACGGTGTCGTCCAGCGTCTTGCGCGCGACGTCCGCCGCGGCGGTGGAAGCCTGGTACGTGGCCTTCGCGGCGTTGAGGTTGTCCAGCGAGGTGTCGAGCGCCGTCCTGGAGATGAAGCCCTGGTCGACCAGCGCCTTGTTGTTGTCGTACTGGCGCTGCGCGATCTCGATCTGCGCCTTGGCCGCGTCGGCCTGCTGCTGCGCCTGGCGCAGGCGCCCCTGCGATTCGGTGGGGTCGATGCGCGCCAGCACCTGGCCGGCCTTGACGACGTCGCCTTCGCGCACCGTCAGGCCCTGCAGTTCGCCGGCCACGCGCGCCTTGACGGCGGCGCTGTTCACGGCACGCAGCGAGCCGGACACCGGCACGCCGGTGGTGAGCTCGAGCTCCTGCGCGCGCACGACGTCGGTCTGCGCGAGTTCGACGACGACCTCGGCCTTCGCAGCGGCCGCGGGTGCTGCCGCCTCGCGCGCCTTGCGCGCGCCGATGGCGCGCCAGCCGAGGAACACGACCACCAGGCCGACGACGAGGACCGCCAGCAACCACTTGCGGGACCGAGTCATCGGCGCTGCTCCTGCGCGGGCCGGGCGCAGACGCCCGACAGCAGGTTGTCGGCCATCGCCTCGATGTAGCGCAGCGGGTCCAGCTGGTAGTCCTGCGGCGAGCAGGGCCCGAGCGAGTGCTTCATCATGATCAGGAACACGATCGGCGCGACGATGGAGTAAACGGAGTTGTCGACGTCCAGCGGGCGGAACTCGCCGCTGTCGACGCCTCGCTGCAGGATGCGCCGGATCAACTCGGTGCCCGGGCGGATCACTTCCTGCTGGTAGAAGGCGGCGAGCTCGGGGAAGTTGCGCGCCTCGCTGATCATCAGCTTGGTGATGCCCGATGCGCGGGTGGCGCCGATGCGCTCCCACCAGACGCGCATGCAGTAGCGCACCATCTCGGCGGACGTGCCCTCGAACTTCTCGAATTCGTCCTGCCACTCGCCGAAGCGGCCGGAGATGTTCTCGCGCACGACGGCCTTGAACAGTTCTTCCTTGCTGGGGAAGTAGAGGAACAGCGTGCCCTTGGACACGCCAGCACGTGCCGCGACTTCCTCGGAGCGCGTGGCAGCGAAGCCCTTCTCGACGAACAGGTCCAGCGCCGCATCCAGCAGTTCGCCGGGACGTGCTTCCTTGCGCCGCTCGCGGCGGGCAGCCGGCTCGTCGGCGTCCGCGGGCCGGCTCAGGGGTTTGGTCGAAGCCATCGGTCCTGCCTATCTACTGACTGACTGGTTAGTAATGTACCCGCCACCCGATTCGATGGTCAAGACAGGCGGCCGCATGTGAGCGGACGCTTCCGCTCAGGGGCTCAAAGTGGCTGGCGTTGCACCAGCAGGCCGAGCGCTTCGCGCAGCACGATCCGCGAATCGGCCAGTCCCTCGCCCGAGGGAATCCACAGGAGGAGGGGCCGCATCTGCGGGGTCAGGAACCCGGTCGGCGCCGGCACCACTTCGAACCCGGCACGCTCGAATTCGCGCTGCGCGCGCGGCATGTGCCAGGCATGCGTGACCAGCGCGATGCGGCGCACGCCCGCGGGCTGGAGGAGCTCCCAGCTGCGCTGGGCGTTCTCATGCGTGTCGCGCGACTCGCCGTCCACCCAGCGCGGGGTGATGCCGAAGTCCCGCTGCAGGGCGGCCCGGGCCGCGTCGCCTTCGGGGGCGATGTCGCCGCCGATCGACGCCCAGCCGATGCCGCCCGAAAACGCCAGGGGCTTGCCGCTCGAGCGCGCCAGCCGGGCGCCGTAGCGCAGGCGCGCCAACAGGTAGCCGTTCGGCTGCGCGACCTCGTACTCCGGCGCGTCGCGCAACACGCCCGCGCCGAGCACGACGACGGCCTGCACGCGATCAAGCGCAGCCGGTCGCAGCGGCTGGACCGTGGGCAGCAGCAGGTGCGACAGCCACAACGCGAAGCCCGAGCAGCTGAGCAGCCAGATCTGCACGCCCGCGAACGCGGACACTGCGAGGCCCAGCCGCTTGCGGCGTCCGGCCGCCAGCAGGAGGCCGATGGACAGCAGCAGCAGCGGGGCGGTAGGGGGGAGCGCCAGCGCACTGAGCACCGGCTTGAGTTCACCGAGTTCCATCGAGGGGCGATGCTAGCGGGGCCGCGGCCCGCCCCCGCGCGGAGTTACAGTGGCGGCCCTTCCAAGGAGAGACGGCCATGAGCGAACAGACCATCGTCCTCGGCGGCGGCTGCTTCTGGTGCACCGAAGCCGTGTACGTGCAGGTGCGCGGCATCACCGACGTCGAGTCCGGCTATGCCAACGGCACCGTGGACCAGCCGACGTACGAGCAGGTCTGCACGGGCCGCACCGGCCACAACGAGGTGGTCAAGCTCACCTACGACCCGGCCCGGATCAGCACGCGGCAGGTCCTGGAGATCTTCTTCGTCGTGCACGACCCCACCCAGCTGAACCGGCAGGGCAACGACGTCGGCACCCAGTACCGCAGCGGCATCTACTACACGACCGACGAGCAGAAGGCCGAGGCTGAAAAGATCGTGCAGGAGCTCGAGCGCGACAAGGTCTACGGCAAGCCGGTGGTCACCGAGATCCAGCCGCTGCGCAGCTACTGGCCCGCGGAGCCGTACCACCAGGACTTCTTCGAGCGCAACCCCACGCAGGGTTACTGCATGGCGGTCGCGGCGCCGAAGGTCGCCAAGTTCCGCAAGACGTTCTCCGAGCTGTCCAAAGGCTGACCGGCTCGATGCGTCGCTTCTGGTCCTGGGTCTTCGCCTGCGCGCTGCTCGCGGCGCACACGCTCGGCGCCGTCCATGGCGTGGCGCATGCGCGCCTGGCGAGCGGGCCGGCCGCGTCCTCGAAAGCCGTCGCCACGGCGTCGCTCGGCGGCCTGTTCAAGACCCACGACGACGGCAGCGGCTGCCGCCTGTTCGACCAGCTGTCGCACGGCGATGCGGCGCCGACCGCGGCTGTCGCTATCGCGCCCCTGGCGACGACTGATTGCGTGCTGCCGACCGAGGTCGGTGTCGCGGCCTCCTCCGTCCTCCCTTTCCGCGCCCGCGGCCCGCCCTTCCTCGCCTGAACCGGTCCCGCCGCCTGCGCATCGCGCAGGCGATTCCGTGTCTTTCGAGGATTTCCCATGTCCCATTCATTCGCGCGAGGCGCCGTCCTCGCGCTGTGCGCCAGTGGCGCCGTGGCCTTCGCGCAGGAGGCGCCGCGCCGCGCGCTGCCGGACGTCACCGTCACCGGCAACCCGCTCGGTGACGACGACGTCAGCACGCCGGTGCAGCAGTTGTCCGGCACCGGCCTGCTGCTGCGCGCGCAGTCCAGCCTGGGCGAGACGCTCAACGCCACGCCCGGCGTGTCCAGCACCTACTTCGGCCCGACGGCCAGCCGGCCGGTCATCCGCGGGCTCGACGGCGACCGCATCCGCATCCTGAGCAACAGCGGCGCCGCCTTCGACGTGTCGGGCGTGAGCTACGACCATGCGGTCGCGGTCGACCCGATCACGATCGAGCGCATCGAAGTGCTGCGCGGGCCCGCCGCGCTGCTCTACGGCGGCAGCGCCGTCGGCGGCGTGGTCAACCTGATCGACAACCGCATCCCGCGCGACCCGTTGGACGGTACGACCGGCCGCGCCCACTTCTCGCTGGCGAGCGGCGCGCGCGAGGCCGCCGGCGCGGTGCACGTGGATTCGGGCACTGACCGCTATGGCTTGCACGCGGATGCGTACCGCCGCAGCAGCGACGACGTCGCCGTGCCCGCCGCGCTGTCCTGCGCGCCCGGCGGCGTGCCGCGGCTGCAGCGCCGCATCTGCAATTCCGCGGCCCAGGCCGAGGGCGGCGCCGTGGGCGGTTCGCTGTTCTTCGACGGCGGCCATCTCGGCGCCTCGGTCTCGACCCATGGCAGCGACTACGGCGCCGTGGCCGAGGACGAGGCGACGATCAGGATGCGCTCGACGCGCTACGCGCTGGAAGGCGAGTGGCGCAAGCCGATCGGCCCCTTCGAATCCGTGAAGCTGCAAGCCAGCCGTACCGCATACCGGCACACCGAATTCGACGGAGGCGTGCCGGGCACGGTGTTCCGCACCGGCGGCAACGACCTGCGGCTGCAGGCCCGGCATGTGCCGCTCGGCCCTCTGCGCGGCGTCGTCGGGCTGCAGGTGGAGGCGACGCACTTCTCGGCGGAGGGCGACGAAGCCTTCGCGCCACCCAGCCGCACGTCACAGCAGGCGCTGTATGCGTTCGAGGAGGCCGGCATCGGCGACCTCAAGGCCACCTTCGGCGGCCGCATCGAGCAGGTGCGCGTGCGGTCGCTCGGCGATCCACTGCTGGCGCGCTTCCCGCAGGCCGACCGCAGTTTCCAGCCGCGCAGCGTGGCGGCCGCCCTGAACTGGAAACTCGCGGGCGAGTGGCAGTGGAGCGCCAGCGTCGCGCGCACCGAGCGCGCGCCGCGCGACTACGAGTTGTTCGCCGATGGCCCGCATCTCGCCACCTCCGCCTACGAAGTCGGTGATGCGACCCTGTCCGTCGAGCGCTCCGTCGGCGTCGACACCGGCGTGCGCTGGCAACGCGGCACGACACGCGCCGAGCTGCGCGCGTGGGCCACCGAGTTCGCGAACTACGTGACGTTGTATTCGACCGGGACGGCGCGCGATGACCTGCCCGTGCTGGCCTACCGCGCCGCGCGGGCTCGCTTCGCGGGCGGCGAGGCGAACGGGGCCGTGCGGCTGCCGGCGTTCGCGCCGGGCCAGTGGGACCTCGAGTGGCGTGCCGACGTCGTGCGGGCCACGAATCGCGACACGGGCGAGCCGCTGCCGCGCATCGCGCCCGCGCGCGCCGGGGCGACGCTGGCGTGGACGCACGACGCCTGGGGCGCCCGTCTCGGAGGCGATGCGTACGCAGCGCAACGCCGCGTGCCGGCCGGCGACTTGCCGACAGCGGGGTACACGCTCTGGAACGCCGCGCTCACGTGGAAGCAACAGCGCGGCCCCGTAGGGCTGCTCTGGTACGCGCGCGTCGACAACCTGGCGGACAAGCTGGCGTCGAGCGCGAGCTCCATCCTCACGCAGACGCAGCCGGGGCGCGTTCCGCTGCCCGGCCGCAGCATCAAGCTGGGCGTCCAGGCGACGTTCTGAACGGACTCACGCTGCGGGCTGCGCCGCCGCGTGCCCGAGCTCGTCGAGGATCGGGCAGTCGGGGCGTTCGTCGCCGTGGCAGCAGTGCACCAGGTGCTGCAGCGTGCGGCGCATCGCCTCCATCTCGGCCATCTTGCGCGTCAGGTCCTCGACGTGCTTGCTCGCGATGCGGCGCACGTCGGCGCTGGTGCGCCGCTTGTTCTGCCACAGCTTGAGCAGCTGGCCGATCTCCTCCATCGAGAAGCCGAGGTCGCGCGCGCGGCGGATGAAGCGCAGCGTGTGCACCTCGTTGTCGCCGTACTGCCGGTAGCCCGCTTCCGTGCGATGCACCGCCGGCAGCAGGCCGAGCGATTCGTAGTGCCGCACCATCTTCGCGGACACGCCCGAGCGGCGCGCCGCTTCGCCGATGTTGAACAAGGTGTCGTTCATGGCTGCTTCCTCGAGGGGCTCGCCGCGGCGCCCTTCCAGCGGCGCAGCAGCAGCGCGTTGGTGACGACGCTGACGCTGCTGAAGGCCATCGCCGCGCCCGCCAGCACGGGGCTCAGCCAGCCCAGCGCGGCGAGCGGGATACCGACCACGTTGTACGCGAAGGCCCAGAACAGGTTCTGGCGGATCTTGGCGTAGGTGCGCCGCGAAATGTCGAGCGCATCGGCGACCAGCGCGGGCTCGCCGCGCATCAGCGTGATGCCGGCGGCATGCATGGCGACGTCGGTGCCGGTGGCCATCGCCAGGCCGACGTCCGCGGCGGCCAAAGCCGGTGCGTCGTTGATGCCGTCGCCCACCATCGCGACCACGTGCCCGCCTTCTCGCAGCTTCTGCAGCAAGCCCGCCTTGTCCTGCGGCAGCACCTCGGCGTGCACTTCGTCGATGCCGAGCTCGCGGCCGACGGCACCGGCGGCGCCGGCGTTGTCGCCGGACACTAGCACGGTGCGCACGCTTTGCGCGCGCAATGCCTGCACGCCGGCGGCGGCGCCGGGCTTGAGCGTGTCACCGAAGGCCAGCATGCCGAGCAGGCGGGGGCCGTCCGTCAGGTCGGCGATCCACGAGAGCGTCTGTCCCGAGGCCTGCGCCTCCTGCGCGGCCGCCTGCATCGCGCCGAGGTCGACGCCGAGTTCCGTCATCCAGCGCGAACTGCCCAGGCGCAGGTCGCGGCCATCGACGACGCCCTGGATGCCGCGGCCGGCGACCGCCTGCACGCGCTGCGCGGCGGGGACGCTGGTTCCGGCTTCGCGTGCCGCGGCGAGCACCGCACGTGCCAGCGGATGTTCGCTGCCGGCCTGCAGCGCCGCGGCGGCTGCGAGCACGTCGCTGGCGCCGGGCGCCTGCAAGGAGGTGACCAGGCGCGGCTGCCCCTGCGTGAGCGTGCCGGTCTTGTCGAAGGCAACGACGTCGACGCGGTGCGCGACCTCGAGCGCTTCGGCGTCCTTCACCAGGATGCCGCGGCGCGCGGCGACGCCCGTGCCCGCCATGATGGCCGCCGGCGTCGCGAGGCCGAGCGCACACGGGCAGGCGATCACGAGCACCGCGACCGCATTGAGGATGGCCTGTTCCCAGTCGCCCGTCGCGAGGCCCCACGCCAGCAACGTGATCGCCGCGATGCCGATCACCGCGGGCACGAACACGGCACTGACGCGGTCGACCAGCCGCTGGATCGGTGCCTTGTGCGCTTGCGCGGATTCGACGAGGCGGACGATGCGGGCCAGCGTGCTTTCCGCGCCGAGCGCCGTGGCCTGCACGAGCAGCAGGCCTTCGGCATTGACCGACCCGCCGGTGACCTTGTCGCCGGCGTGCTTGGCCACCGGCAGGCTCTCGCCGGTGATCATGGATTCGTCGATGTGGCTGCTGCCCTCGAGCACGACGCCGTCCGCCGGCAGCCGCTCGCCGGGGCGCACGACGAGGCGGTCGCCCGGCACCAGCTGCGCGACGGGCAGCTCGCGTTCGACGCCGTCGCGCTGCACGCGCGCGCCGTCGGGCCGCAGCGCATTGAGCGCGCGGATCGCCTGCGTGGTCTGCCGCTTGGCGCGGCCTTCCAGCCACTTGCCCAGCAGCACCAGCGTGATCACGACCGCCGACGCTTCGAAATAGAGGTGCGCGTGGCCGCCGTGGCGCCACATCGACCACACGCTGAGGCCGTAGCCGGCGCTGGTGCCGATGGCCACCAGCAGGTCCATGTTGCCACTGCGGTCGCGCAGGGCCGCCCAGCCCGCGCGGTAGAAGCGCGCGCCGAGCCAGAACTGCACCGGCGTGGCCAGGGCGAGTTGCACCCACGGCGGCAGCATCCAGGACGAACCCACCGCCATCGCACCCATCTGCGCCAGCAGCGGCAACGACAGCAGCGCGGCGACGAGCACCGGCCAGGCACCATGCAACGCGTCGTCGCCCCGGCTGGGCCCGTCCTCGCGAACGACGTACGCCTGGTAGCCCGCCTTCGCGACCGCGGCGGACAGGGCGCCGACGTCGCCGCCCGGTGCGGCGAAGCCGACCTCCGCCGTTTCGGTGGCGAGGTTCACTTCGGCGCTGGCCACGCCGGGCACCTTGCGCAGCGCGCGTTCGACGCGGTTGACGCAGGAGGCACAGGTCATGCCTTCGATCTGCAGGCGAACGGCGGCCGGGGCGGGAAGGGTGGTGGAAGTCATGCAGCGAGTCTGAACCTTGCCATGATGGTAGGGTCAAGCGGTCCTGCCGTCCTTGCCTTGCATCAAGCAGGGACACTGCCGCACCCCGTTGACCTTGCCCCCGTGGCAACCTCGACGATGAGCGACCCGATCAAGGAGAACCCCATGCATGAATTCAAGCTGCCCGCCATGAGCTGCGGGCATTGCATCGCCGCCGTCACCGAAGCCGCGCACGAAGTGGACCCGCAGGCGCGCGTCGAAGTGGACCTGGCCGCCAAGCAGGCGAAGGTGGAGTCGGCGCAGCCGCGCGAGAAGTTCGTGGCCGCGTTGAGCGAAGCCGGCTACACGCCGGCCTGATCAGGCCAGCAGGCCGCGGATCGCCATTGCCACGTCCGGCAGCACGTCGATCGCGTTGCTCGGGTCGCGCACCGTGTTGCACGTGACCACGCGGCCCGCGCCGCAGTCCAGAAGGTACTGGCGTGCGTCGGCATCGAACAGCGCGTGCACGCCGATGCAGGTCGGCGCCTGCCCGCTGGCGTCGCGCACGTGGCGCGCCGCTTCGCCCATCGTGTGGCCGCTGGAGATGATGTCGTCGAGCAGCACGGCCCGGCGGCCCTGCACGAGCTGCGGGTCGGGCAGGGTGATCTCGACGTCGCGATCGCCGCGGCGCGTCTTGGTGAGCACCTGCCAGGGGCAGCCGACGCGCCGCGCGACGTCCGCCACCCACTGTTCGCTCTCGGCGTCCGGCCCGACCAGCACGGCTTCCGGCACGTGCGCTTGCACCCAGTGCGCCACCGCCGGGGCGCTCGGCACCACGGCCGTGCGGATGCTGTAGACGGCGTCCAGCGAGTCGTAACGGTGCAGGTGCGGGTCGACCGTCACCAGCCAGTCGAACGCCTGCGACACGTAGCGGCCGAAGCTGCGCGAGGTGATCGCCTCGCCCGGCTTGAAGCGCGCGTCCTGCCGCATGTAGGGGAGGTAGGGCGTCGCGAGCCCGACCGAGCGCGCGCCCAGTTCGCGTGCCGTGTCCGCCACGAACCAGAGCGAGAGCGCCTGCGCGTCCGGATCGCGCAACGCGGCCGCGACGACCACGTCGCGGCCCGCGGGGTCGGCCAGCAGCCGCAGGTAGGACTCCCCGTCCGGGAAGCGCCGGAAGTCGATCGACCCGGTCTCCGCGCCGAGATGGCCGGCGAGGTCGGCCGCGATCGGCTCCGCGCCGGGCAGGGGCACGACGAGGACGCTCATGCGCGGTCGACGGCGGGGTGGGGCATGCGCCGAGTGTGGCGCAGGTCGGCGCGGCCGTGGGCCGCGCAAGCGCGACGGTGGATCAGCCCTTGGCGGGATGGCGCTGGAACACGGTCGCGCTGCCGTCGCGCGCCACGAGCAGCACGTCGAACGGGTCGCGGCGGTTGCCGTACGCCGGCCCATCCATGCCCGGCGAGCCGACCGGCATGCCCGGCACCGCGAGCCCCAGCGCCTTCGGCTTGTCGCGCAGCAGCCGCCGGATGTCGGCCGCCGGCACATGGCCCTCGACGAGGTAGCCGCCGACCAGGCCGACGTGGCAGGACGCGTACTGGCGCGGCAGGCCGAGCTTCTCGCGCATCGGGTGGTGGCCGCCGTCGTGCACCTTCAGCTGGAACCCTTCCTGCTCCAGGTGGCGCACCCAGTCGGCACAGCAGCCGCAGCCTTCGTCCTTCCAGACTTCGACGAATGCCGGCGCCTTCTGCGCGTGCGCCCAGGGCAACGCGGCGGTGGCGAGCAATGTGCCGAGGACGGCGCGGCGGACGGGGGAGTGGCGCATCGTGGTCATCGCCACATTGTCGGGCGGCCGGGAAGGCCGCGCTTGACGCAGGTCAGGGCGCGAGGCGCTCGCGCACCCACGCGCCGCCGTCGAGCCGGTAGCGCAGCCGGTCGTGCAGGCGGCTCTTGCGGCCCTGCCAGAACTGCCACTCGTCCGGCACGAGGCGATAGCCCCCCCAGTGCGGCGGGCGCGGCGGCTGCAGCAGGAATTGCGCGCTGTACTTCGCGGCGTTCGCGACCAGCACGCTGCGACCGGGGATCACTTCGCTCTGCGGGCTGGCCCAGGCGCCGATGCGTGAATCGAGCGGACGGCTCGCGAAGTACGCGTCGCTCTCCTCGGCGGTGGTCCGCTCGACCCGGCCCTCGATGCGCACGACGCGCTCGAGTTCGACCCAGTGGAACTGCAGCGCCGCGTACGGGTTGCCCGCCAGTTCGCGACCCTTGCGGCTGTCGTAGTTCGTGTACCAGACGATGCCGCGCGCGTCGTAGCCCTTGAGCAGCACCACGCGGGTGCTGGGGCGCAGGTTGCTCGCCACCGTTGCGAGCGTCATGGCGTTGGGCTCGGGCACCGCGCCGGCGATCGCTTCCGTGAGCCACTGGTCGAACTGGCGCAGCGGGTCGGCGTGGCTGGCCTCTTCGCTCAACTCGGCTTTCTCGTAGCTCTTGCGCAGGTCCGCGATGTGCTTGGCGGTGTCGCTCATGCACGCGATTGTGGCACCCGCGTGGTGCGCACCCCCCCACGCGTCGGCGGGAGAAGGCGCAGCGCTACAGTTCGCGGACTCACGCTGCAGGAGGCCGCATGGCAACGCTGAACATCAACGGCAGAGACGTCGATGCCGACGTCGATCCGTCCACCCCCATCCTCTGGACCTTGCGCGACACGCTCGGCATGACGGGCACCAAGTTCGGTTGCGGCCAGGCGCTGTGCGGCGCCTGCACCGTGCACTTGAACGGCACGCCGGTGCGCTCGTGCGTCACGCCGGTGTCGGCGGCCGCGGGCCAGAAGATCGCCACCATCGAAGCGGTCGGCAACGACCGCATCGGCCAGGCCGTGCAGGCCGCCTGGGTGAAGCACGACGTCGCGCAGTGCGGCTACTGCCAGAGCGGGCAGGTGATGAGCGCGACGGCGCTGCTGAAGACGAAGCGCAAGCCGACCGACGCCGACATCGACGAGGCGATGGCAGGCAACGTGTGCCGCTGCGGCACCTACGCCCGCATTCGCGCCGCCATCCACGACGCGGCCCGCAGCCTGGCCTGAGGAGCGCACGATGCACTTCGATCCCGCCACCGCAGGCCGCCTGCCCAAGGTCCTGGCCCGCCACTTCGCGGGCGCCGCCCCCGCCACGCTGGAGCGCCGCGACTTCCTCAAGCTCTCGGCCGTGTCCGGCTTCGCGCTCGGGATGTTTCCCGTCGCTGCCTGTGCGCAGGACACGCTCAAGCCCTTCCAGCAGCCGGCCGCTTTCGTGCGTATCGATCGCGACGGCACCACGACCGTCACCGTCAACCGGCTCGAGTTCGGCCAGGGCGTGCAGACCGGCCTGGCCATGGTGCTGGCCGAGGAACTGGATGCCGACTGGTCGAAGGTGCGCGCCGTCGCGGGCAGCGCCGACGCGGCGTATGTCGACCCGACGGTCGGCATGCACCTGACCGGCGGATCGAATTCGATCCACAACTCCTACGTGCAGTACCGCGAACTCGGTGCGCGCACGCGCGCGATGCTCGTCACGGCGGCTGCCAGGCAGTGGAACGCCGATGTCGCGCAGCTGCGTACGCAAGCCGGTGCCGTGACCGGCCCGGGCGGACGGCGCGCCACGTACGGCGAGCTGGCCGAAGCGGCGATGCGCGAGACCGTGCCACAGATGGTCACGCTGAAGGACCCGAAGCAATTCCGCCTGATCGGCAAGCCGACGGGGCGCCTGGACGCGCGTGCGAAGTCCACGGGCCAGCAGGCGTTCGGCATCGACGTGCGCCTGCCCGACATGCTCACCGCGGTCGTCGCGCGGCCGCCGGTGTTCGGCGCGAAACTGAAGAGCGTCGACGACCAGGCCGCGCGCGCGGTTCGCGGCGTCAAGGCGGTCGTGCGCGTGCCGGTCGATCGCGGCGGCGAAGGCGTCGCGGTGATCGCCGACGGCTACTGGCCGGCCAGGCAGGCGCGCGAAGCGCTGAAGCTCGAGTGGGACACCACCGGCGTCGCCAAGGCGGACTCGGCGCAACTGCTCGCGCAGTACCGCGAACTCGCGAAGCAGCCGGGCAAGCTGAAGTACCAGGCCGACGTCGCGCGGCTCGCGTCCGCGCCGCGCAAGCTGAGCGCCGAGTTCAGCTTCCCCTACCTCGCGCACGCCCCGATGGAGCCGCTCAATTGCACGGTGGCCTTCGACGGCAAGACGGCGGAGCTCTGGGCCGGCACCCAGATGCCGGGCCTGGATGCCCAGGCCGCGGCGAAGACGCTGGGCGTCGCCCCGACGGCCGTCAAGGTGAACACGCAGATGGCCGGCGGCGGCTTCGGCCGGCGCGCCATCCCCACCAGCGACTACGTCGTCGAGGCCTGCCAGGTCGCGAAGGCGGCGCGCGCCGCGGGGCTGTCCGGCCCGGTGCGCACGCTGTGGAGCCGCGAGGACGACATCAAGGGCGGCTACTACCGCCCGCTGCACCTGCACCGCGCCGAGATCGGCTTCGACGACAAGGGCAACATCCTCGCGTGGGACCACGTGATCGTGGGCCAGTCGATCCTGAAGGGATCGCCGTTCGAGGACTTCATGGTGAAGGACGGCGTCGACGCGACGATGGTCGAGGGCATGAAGGAGCCGTACGACGTGCCGATGCGCCTGGCGGTCCACCATCCCGACGTGAACGTGCCGGTGCTGTGGTGGCGCAGCGTGGGCTCGACGCACACGGCCTACGTGATGGAGACGCTGGTCGACGAGGTCGCGCGCGCGACGCAGCAGGACCCGGTCGCCTACCGACTGAAGCTGATGGCAGGCAAGCACCCGCGCCACGAAGCGGCACTGAAGCTCGCTGTCGACAAGTCGGGCTACGGCAAGCGCCAGCTCGCGCCGGGTCGGCAATGGGGCGTGGCGGTGCACGAGTCGTTCGGGACCGTTGTGGCGTACGTCGTCGAGGCATCGCTGGACAAGGGCGTGCCGAAACTGCATGCCGCCACCGCGGGCGTGCATTGCAACCTGGCCGTCAACCCGCTGTCGGTGGACGCGCAGATCCAGGGCGCGGCGCTCATGGGGCTCGCCACCTGCCTGCCGGGGCACGCGATCACGCTGAAGGACGGTGTCGTCGAGCAATCGAACTTCGGCGACTACGCGGTGCCGCGCATGCCGGACATGCCGAAGATCGCCGTGCACATCGTGCCCAGCGCCGATCCGCCCACCGGCATCGGTGAACCGGGCCTGCCGCCGCTCGCGCCGGCGTTCGCCAATGCCATCGCGCGCGCCAGCGGCAAGCCGGCGCCGCGCGAGTTGCCGTTCCCGCGCGCCGCCTGATGCCGGTCGTGCTCGTGCTCGCCTCGGGGCGCGGAGAGCGCTTCGTCGCCTCGGGCGGCACGCTCAACAAGCTGCAGGCGCTGCTCGCGGGGCGGCCCGTGCTCGAGCACACGCTGGAGGCGGTGCGCGCCAGCGGGCTGCCGTTCCACGTCGAGGATGCGGGCCACCCCGGCATGGGCGATTCGATCGCCGCCGCGGTCCAAGCAACGCGCAATGCGGGCGGATGGCTCGTGTTGCCGGGCGACCTGCCGCTCGTGTTGCCCGAGACGCTGCGCGCCGTCGCGCAGGCGCTGTCGGATTCGACCGTCGTGGTCCCCACCTGGCGCGGCGAGCGGGGCCATCCGGTGGGTTTTGCTGTGACCTGTGGCGAGGAACTCGCCGCCTTGTCGGGTCCCCAAGGCGCTGCTGCCATCGTGCGTTCGCACACGCCCTTGCTGCTCGCCGTGGACGACCCGGGCATCGCGGTCGACGTCGACACCGTCGACGCGCTGCGCGAAGCCGAGCGGCTGCTCGCTTCGCGTCGCTAGCTGGCCGTTTCCGCGCGCAGCTGTTCGCGCAGCGCGGTCTTGAGCACCTTGCCGTAGTTGTTCTTCGGCAGCGCGTCGACGACGACGTAGCGCTTGGGTCGCTTGAAGCGGCCGATGTGTTGCAGGCAGACCTCGTCGAGCGCGCCCTTGTCGACCTGCATGCCCGGGCGGGGCACGACGAATGCGACCACCACTTCGCCCCATTCTGGATCGGGCGCCCCGACGACGGCGACTTCGGCGACGCCGGGCGCGAGCAGCAGCACCTCCTCGACTTCGCGCGGGTAGATGTTGGAACCGCCGCTGATCACCAGGTCCTTGCTGCGGTCGCGCAGCGTGAGGAAGCCGTCTTCGTCCAGGCTGCCCAGGTCGCCCGTGGACAGCCAGCCGCCGCGGATCGCGCGGGAGGTCGCTTCCGCATCGCGCCAGTAGCCCAGCATCACGGTGTCGCCGCGCACGAGCACTTCGCCGGTGTCGCCCAATGGCAGCGTGCGGCCGTCGGCGTCCGCCACGCGCACTTCGACCGGCGATTGCGCGTAGCCAACGGAGGCCAGGCGATGCGCATGGCGCGGGTGCGCGGTGTCGAGCAAGTGCGCGCGCGGCAGCACGGTGGCCGTCATCGGCGTCTCGCCCTGGCCGTAGATCTGCACGAAGCGCGGGCCCATGACGCGCAGCGCGCGGCGGATGTCCTGTTCGTACATCGGGGCGCCGCCGTACACGATGGTCTTGAAGGCCTCGCCGCCAAGACCTTGCGCTTCGGCGTGGTCGACCAGGCGCTTGACGATGGTCGGCGCGGCGAAGGTGGACAGCGGCCCGATCGCACGCCCGAGCGTGAACAGCTCGGCGGGATCGAAGCCGCCCGAGGCGGGCACCACGTGGCGCGCACCCGCCAGCATGTGCGGCAGCGCGTAGAGGCCGTTGCCGTGCGACATCGGCGCCGCGTACACGATGGCGTCGGTAGCGGTGACCGCATCGACGTCGACGAAGTAGCCGAGTGCCATCGCCAGCAGGTTGCGGTGCGACAGCATCACGCCCTTGGGCTTGCCGGTCGTGCCGCTCGTGTAGAACAACCACGCCAGGTCGTCGGGGCCGCGGTGCTCCATGTCCAGCGGTGCCGCGTCGAACAGGTGCGCGTATTCCTGCGTGTCGACGTCGACGACGCGAGGTGCGCCCGCGGAGCCCGCGCCGATATCGGAGGTGACGAAGGCCCACGAAGCCTGCGCGTGCGACGCAATCCAGTCCGCCTCGCGCACGTGCAGCTTGGCGTTCATCGGCACCACGGCCAGCCCGGCCCACCAGCAGCCGTAGAGCAACTCGAGATAGGCAGGGTGGTTGCGCAGGAACAGCGCGACGCGGTCCCCCGGCTCCAGGCCGGCGGCGCGCAGCGCGCCCGCCAGCCGCTGCACGCGGTCGGCCAGTTGTCCATAGGTCCACAGCAGGCGCTCGCCCTCGTACAGGGCCGGACGCCGTGGGTCGAGGCGCGCGATGCGCGCGAGCGATGCCGCGAGATTCACGCTTTCGTCACCACCGCGCAGGCCAGGCGCGGCCCGGCGTTGCCGGTCGGCTGCGTCTTGTAGTCGTCCGGGTCGCGGTGGACGATCAGCCCGCGGCCGACGACGTCGTTGGCGCCGCCGCCGACCGAGATCGCGCTGCTCTCGAAGCTGAACTTCGCGACGCCATTCGCGTCGGCCTGCAGCGACTGCAGGTCGCCGGCATGCGCCGGTCCCATGCCGTGCTGGCCGTGCGGCGCGCCGGCGGGATTGAAGTGGCCGCCGGCGCTCATGCCGTCGCCGCTGGAGCAGTCGCCTTTCTCGTGCACGTGGAAGCCATGCACCGCGTTCGGCTTGAGGCCGCGCACCTCGCCGCTCACGCGCACCTTGGCGCCGGCCTGCTGGAACCGCACCTGGCCGGCGGTGGCATTGCCGGTGGTGGGCGCGAGCGAGGCGGTGGCCGCCGGGCCGGACGGCGTGGTGGCGCAGGCCGCGAGCAGCGCGGCGCCGAGCAGGGCGATGGAGCAGGTCGTCTTCATGCGGGTCTCCCGAGGGTGAGAGTCCGCACTGTAGGCGCGCCGGCGCCCGCGTGCCAGCCCGTCAGTGGCCGCGCGCGATGCGCAGCAGGCGCTCGAGATGCCGGTCGTGGATGCCGTGGCGCCCCAGCTCCTCGAACGTGCGCTGCGCGTAGTCCAGCGTGGTGCCGTAGCGGCCGCACGCGTCGCTGAAGATCCGGCGGTACTCGTCGGGCGTGAGCACGCCGGTGTGGTTGGGGCTCTTGCGCGAGAGCGTGAAGGCGAGGGCGTTGATGGGGCCGTGCGGCGTGTGGCAGGTGAGCCAGCGCGGGTCGTACACGCCGGTCACCATCTCGCGTGCCCACAGGCGCACCAGCACTTCGGGCGCCGAAGCCTTCGGGATGCGGAACACCATGCCCTGGCAACTGCCACCCGTGAGCAGGCCCAGCACGAGGCCCGGGCAGTCGGGCGTGCCGCGGTTGACGCGGCTCCACATCTTGAGTGCGCGGTGCCAGCCGTTGACGCGCGCCGGGCGGCGCTCGGCATAGTCGAACTCGGGCTTCCAGATCAGCGAGCCGTAGCCGAAGACCCAGAGGTCCTCGTGCCCGCCCCAGTCGGCCAGCACCTTCTCCAGCATCGGCGCCGGGTCGCGCACCGGCGTCACCGCGATGTCCATGGCGAAACTGTAGCGTTGCACGGGCGGGCGCGTCACGGGTGGTCACCACGCGGCCAACGCGGCAGGACCTTGCAGGTAGGATGCCCCGATCCCATCGCTTCAGTGCAACAGCATGTCCCTGCATCCCGTGGTGGCCCGGGTCACCGACCGCATCCGCGAAAAAAGCGCGCCGTCGCGCGCCCGCTACCTGCAACTGGTCGAGCGCATGGCGGGCCGGGACCGCGGCAGCGACCGGCTGGGCTGCGCCAACGTGGCCCATGCGTTCGCGTCGATGCCGCAGGACGCGCGCTTCAAGGTCATCACCGAACGCGCGCCCAACCTCGGCATCGTCACCGCCTACAACGACATGCTGTCGGCGCACGCGCCGTACGCCGGCTTCCCGGACGTGCTCAAGGACGAGGCGCGCCGGCACGGCGCGACGGCGCAGGTTGCCGGCGGCGTGCCCGCGATGTGCGACGGCGTCACGCAAGGCACGCCGGCGATGGACCTGTCGCTCTTCTCGCGCGACGTCATCGCGATGGCGACGGCGGTGGCGCTGAGCCACGACGTGTTCGACGGCGCGCTGCTGCTGGGCATCTGCGACAAGATCGTGCCCGGCCTGCTGATCGGCGCGCTGCAGTTCGGCCACCTGCCGATGGTGTTCGTGCCCGGCGGCCCCATGCCCAGCGGCTTGTCCAACACCGAGAAGGCCAAGGTGCGCGAGCTCGCGGCGCAGGGCCAGGTCGGCCGCGCCGAGCTGATGGAGGCGGAGCAGAAGGCGTACCACACGGTCGGCACCTGCACCTTCTACGGCACGGCCAACAGCAACCAGATGCTGATGGAGGCGATGGGCCTGCACGTGCCGGGCGCCGCATTCATCCAGCCGCAGGACGGCCTGCGCGAGGCGCTCACGCGCGAGGCGGTGCGCACGCTGCTGGGCAACGTCAAGACGCGCCGCTTCACGCCGATCGGCCGGCAGGTGGACGAGCGCTGCATCGTCAACGCGATGGCGGCTCTGCTCGCCACAGGCGGGTCCACCAACCACTTGATCCACTGGGTCGCGGTCGCGCGCGCCGCCGGCATCGCCATCGACTGGGACGACTTCGCCGAGCTGTCCTCGGTCGTGCCGCTGGTCGCGCGCGTGTACCCGAACGGGCAGGCGGACGTGAACGCGTTCCAGGCCGCGGGCGGGCCTGGTTACGTGATCCGCGAACTGCTCGGCGCCGGGCTGATGCACGACGACGTGCTCACGGTGCGTGAAGGCGGGTTGCGCGAGTACACGCGCGTGCCGGTGAACGACAACGGCTTGCAGTGGCGCGACACGGGCGCGTCGCGCGACGAATCAGTGCTTCGACCTGCGGCGCAGCCTTTCAGCGTCACGGGCGGCCTCAAGCTGCTGACCGGGCAACTGGGGCGCAGCGTGATCAAGATCTCCGCGGTGCCGCAGGACCGGCACCTGGTCGAGGCGCCGGCACGCATCTTCGACACGCAGGATGCGCTGCTGCGCGCCTTCCAGGCCGGTGAGCTGGAGGAGGCCTGCCGCTCCAACGGCAGCAACGGCCTGGTGTGCGTCGTGCGCTTCCAGGGGCCGCAGGCCAACGGCATGCCGGAACTGCACAAGCTGACGCCGTCGCTGTCGGTGCTGCAGAACAAGGGCTACCGCGTCGCGCTGGTCACCGACGGCCGCATGAGCGGCGCGTCGGGCAAGGTGCCGGCGGCGATCCACGTCTCGCCGGAAGCGGCCGCCGGCGGTCCGCTCGGCCTGCTGCGCGACGGCGACGTCGTGCGGCTCGACGCGGAAGCGGGGCGGCTCGAGGTGCTCGTGCCGCACGAGGACTGGATCCGTCGCGAGCATGCCCGCCTGCCGGCGTCGCAGGCGGAGGACAACGGCATGGGGCTGGGCCGCGAGCTGTTCGCGGCGTTCCGCCGCAATGCCGCCGAAGCGGAGCAGGGGGCTTGCACATGGCTGTGAACCGGGGCGCGGCGCTGTCCGCGCTGGACGTGATGCGCGATGCACCGGTGATCCCGGTCATCGTCCTCGACGACGTGGCGCATGCAGTGCCGCTGGCACGCGCGCTCGTCGCCGGCGGCATCCGCATGCTGGAGGTGACGTTGCGCACGCCGGAGGCGCTGGATTGCATCCGCGCGATCGCGAGCGACGTGCCCGATGCCGTGCCCGGCGCGGGCACCGTGCGCAATGCCGCCGACGCGCACGCCGCCATCAAGGCGGGAGCGCGTTTCGCCGTCAGCCCGGGCTACACGCGATCGGTGGGCGAGACCTGCCGCGAAGCGGGGTTGCCGTTGCTGCCCGGCGTGGCGACCGGCAGCGAGGTGATGGCCGCGCTCGACGGCGGCTACAAGGAGCTGAAGTTCTTCCCGGCCGTGCAGGCCGGCGGCCTGGCGATGCTCAAGGCCTTCGCGGGTCCGTTCCACGACGTGCGCTTCTGCCCTACCGGCGGCATCCATGCGGGGAATGCGCCCGAGTTCCTCGCGCTGCCGAACGTGGCGTGCGTCGGCGGGTCGTGGATCGCGCCCCCGGAGCTGGTGCGCGCGGGGCGCTGGGACGAGATCACGCGGCTTGCCTCCGAAGCCGCGGCGCTGCGGCGCGGCTAGGAGCAGGCTCCTAACGCCGCGCGAACGGCGGCTGGTCGAAGTGCGCCACGCGCGTCGCGCGGCCGGCGATGCACACCTCGCGGAACTGGTACAGCACCGCGGCCGTCGGTGCCGCGATCCATCCCTGGCCGACCGGCATGCGCAGCACCGGATGCTCGCCGGCATCGGACGGCTCCAGCATCGGCGCGTCGGTGCGCATGAATTCGTCGACCGGGATGCGGTGGATGCTGGCGACTTCGCCGTCCTGCGGCACGAGGCCGCGCGCCTCCCCGGCCCACACCACCACCGGCGAGAT